>CAWHNN010000014.1:0-163394 GCA_963830815.1 uncultured Acidobacteriota bacterium
CACCGACGCCGGTCACTCCCATACTGGCGCGGTCGTCACGGCGGCTCAGTTGGCCGCTGGAAATGCGATTACTTTGACCCTTGTGGGAAGCGGACATACCACACGGCAACCCTCTCTCAGCCCGAACTCGCGCAAATCAGCGCGGGACACGCGTGCAAAAGACGTCGTCGACCGACAACGCGCACACGCACACTGTGACGTTCAATTAGGTCGGGATCCGACGATCGTCACGCTTCAGGGTGGCCTTGGCTGGGAAATCGCAAATAGGACTTGATAGTGGTCCCACTCGGCCGTTGCGGCGGGCCACGAATACATTCCTCTACGCGAGTTCAAATACGACCGTCACGACGTAGTCGATTTGCTTGAGGCGAGGCGCCGACGCGGTTCCAACTCGCGAAAGTTAGGTCAAATCCTTTCCCTACGCGCCTTTTCACACTTTCAGGAAGATGCGCTTGCGGTATAGCAGCCACACCGGAACGAAGCAGACCGCGGTGAAGCTGATCGAATAGGCAAACGCGGCCCAGCCTCGGTCAGGAATGCGCGCGAAGACGTGCTCGCCGAGAAAGGTGATCACGTCGGTCCGCGTCCCGGCTGATGTGAAGTGGACGTTGACCAACACTCCCCAAAGCAGCTCGCTGAACATATAGGCTGCGATCGCATTCGACCCGAAGACCAGCCAGACCCAGGTCCAGCCCGTACGCCAGCCTTTCTGTTCCACTGCCCAGAACACCACCGTCAGCAGCGCCAGCGAATAGCCCCCTGCGACCAACACATACGAGCTGGTCCACAAGTTCTTGTTCAGCGGAAACCAGAGCGCCCACGAATAGCCGAGCGCAAGGCTCGCGACGGCCGCAGCCGCCAACCCGGTCGCGTGCGCGGGAATCGATCGGCGCGTCCGCAGCCAGAGGCCGGTCAACATGCCCATCACCGCGGTGCCAATCGCCGGGAGATCGCTGAGCAGACCTTCCGGATCGCGCAGGTTGTGGTCCGGCACGTCGCGATACAAGTGATTGGGGAACAGTTGCCGATCGAGCCACGAGACCAGGTTCTGGCTCACGTCCATGAACGGTAAGTCCCGGCCCGGCAGACCCGCACCGGGCACGGGTATCCATCGCAGCAGCACCCAGTAGCCGGCCAGTGCGATCACGAGCACTGCTGCCATCGCCCACGCGCGAGGCTTCCACAAATAGAGTAGCGAGACGGCAAGATAGCAGACCGCGATGCGCTGCAGCACGCCGTAGAAGCGCATGTGCTCGAGTGCGAAGAACGGGAAGCTGTTGACGATGATGCCGAGGACGCAGAGGATCGCGGCCCGCTGCATCGTGTGGCCTACGATCTGCCCGCGCGTCGCCCCGCGAGCGAGCCTGCTTTCAATCGCGAACACCGTCGATACCCCCATCACGAAGACGAAGGTCGGGAAGACGAGGTCGGTAGCGGTCAGGCCATTCCAGTCGGCGTGTTTCATGAAGCCCCACGACCCGTCGCCGCCATTGTTGTTGACCATGATCATGAAGGCGATCGTGATCCCACGGGCGACGTCGAGGCTAAGGAGCCTCGGGGCCAGCCCGGGCAGCGGTGCAGTGCTCGCGGATGGTGTCTGTGTCACGGCGGCGCTCGCCGCATACGGTATGGCGGATTGGCGCCATTCGCCAAGTCGCTGCCCCTCTCAGGCGGCCGCTCGGACAGCACCTAGCGGACAGCATGCCCTTCTAGAACTGCGTCGCGCGTTTGTGCAATAGTCCAGCAGTTACAGGTCGCCGTGTGGCAGGCCCGCCACGACGCGAACGCGCAGTCGGAGCCGTCATGATCTCCGCAAAGCTGATCGAACTGATCGAAATCCACGCCAACAGCCTCACGAAGGACGTGACCCAGGACCTCTCCACCAACCCGCGGACGCCCGGGTTTCGAGCAGTTCGCGGGGAGGAACTCGAGGAACGCGTTTTTCAACTGCTCCATCACCTCGGCAACTGGATCGGCAGTCCGAAGTCCGAAAAAGTCGAAGCCGAATTCAGCGAGTGGGGACGCCGCCGCTTCGGCCAGGGCATCCCGCTCAGCGAGATCGTGTACACGATCATCATCCTGAAGCAGCACCTGCGCCGGTACATTAGCGACAATGGGCTGGTGGACGCCGCGTTTCCCCGCACGGAAGGCGATTACGTGCTGCCGATGCACCTGCACGGCCTGCAGGATCTGAACACGAGAGTGGGCGAGTTCTTCGACGAAGCCCTGTATTACCTGACGCGCGGCTCTGAGGCCGAGGCGAGGCTGAGCGGAGCGAGCAAGGCGCACTGATGCCACAGCTCTGGCAGGATCGTTATTGCTGGGCTCGGTCGATTTCAATACCGTAAGATCGCTTACACAATCGCGATCGACAATGACAGTTCCGCGGGCGCGATCGCAATAGCGTCAGGGCAATCGCGCATATAAGTACCTGTCCTGCAACGGCGTAGCTGGCTGCGAAAAACGGATCGCATGTCGGCCGCCGCTCGGTGCGTCAATTGCTTGGCGCTTCGGGCATGCTCCCTAAGCTCTCCGGCCCGATCTCCGCGTTCCTGGTCGCGTTCGCGTGGCTCAGCATCGCGTGGCCCGCAACCGCACAACCTCTCGAGCGGCTTCCCAAACTTGACAGCGCGCTGACCGCGCGCGTGCGGCTCAAAGACGCCCCTCGTCAGAACGTCATTATTCGCGTCAAGGACGGGAATCCTGCGGCGCTCGCGGCGACGCTGCGGGCGCAAGGTCACACCGTCGGCCGCGTGCACCACGGCATCGGGGCGATCGCGGCATCGCTGACGGTCAACCAGATCCGCGCGTTGACCGAACACGACTCCGTGGTGTCGATCTCGACCGACGCCGTAGTCATCGCCGACCAGACGACGACCTCTACATATACGCTGCGCGGCACTCTGGGCCTGCCGGTTCAGTCGCCGGGCGGCAATCGCATCGGCGTCGCGGTGATCGACTCCGGCGTCGAGCCCGGACCCGAGTTCGGCGACCGCATCGTCGCCTTCTACGACTTCACGCAGGGGGGCATCGCGCTGCCCGCGAGCGACGCGTACGGCCACGGCACGCACGTCGCCGGCCTCATCGCCGGCGACGGCACGCAGAGTCAGAAGCGATACCGTGGCCTCGCCCCCAAAGCGCGCTTGATCGTGCTGAAGGTGCTCGACGGAAACGGGCAGGGACTTACCAGCAACGTCATCAGCGCGATCGAGTACGCCACCGCAAACAAAGACCGGCTCGGCATCGAGATCATCAACCTGTCGCTCGGCCATCCGATTTACGAGCCCGCCGACACCGATCCCCTCGTGCAGGCGGTCGAAGCCGCCGCTCGCGCCGGCATCCACGTCGTCGCGTCCGCCGGCAATCACGGGCTGAACCCCGAGACGTCGGAACCGGGCTACGCCGGAATCGTTTCACCCGCGAACGCGCCATCCGCCATAGCCGTGGGCGCCGAGACGACGGTGGACACCAACGTACGTAGTGACGATCGAGTTGCGCGCTACAGCTCGCGCGGACCTTCGTGGTACGACGGGACGGCCAAACCCGATCTCGTCGCGCCTGGAACACGCGATGGTTTCGGTCGCGGCGCGATCCAGCTCGATCTATTTGAACAACCCCGATTTGCGGGTCGGACGAGTCCTACATGCGATTGAGCGGTACGAGCATGGCGGCGGGCGTCGTGAGCGGAACGCTCGCGCTCGTGATCGAAGCGAACCGTACCGCGTTTGCCGGCGCGCCTCCTCTCACGCCGAACGCAGCCAAGGCTCTGCTGCAGTTCACGGCGTTGAAGGTGCACGACGAGCTCGGGGCCGAGTACGACGCGCTCACGCAAGGCGCGGGCTCGGTCAACCCCGCCGGCGCGATCGACCTCGCATCGAAGATCGACACGTCGGCCGCCAGTGTCGTCGTGGTGGCTGACCGCCGGGGTCACACCGACGACGACGATTGACGGGGAGACCTATTCCTGGGCCGACAACATCGTGTGGGGCAACGCGATGGGATCCGGACCGATTCTGTACACGAACGAACCGGCCTGGTCCCAGAACATCGTCTGGGGCAACAACATCGTCTGGGGCAACAACATCGTCTGGGGCAACAACATCGTCTGGGGCAATAACATCGTCTGGGGCAATAACATCGTCTGGGGGAACGGGCTCGTCGGCACGACGGACGGCACGACTGTCGCCTGGGGGGTCGTCACCGGCGATTCGGGCGCGACGGTGTGGAAGAGTCTGCAGGACGAAACCGGCCTGCTGCCGGAATGGTGGAGGTGATCCGTGACGCACCTTCCTCTTGCCGCTCGCGTGTATGTCGGCGCCGTGATCGCGCTCGGCGCGGCGATCGTCGCCGGTCTCCTCCCGTCGCTGCAGTTTCCACACCCCAGTCTGTTCGCCGGGCTGCTCGCGCTCTCGGTGATCAGTTCAGCGCTGAAGGTGGACTTGCCTGTCGGTGTGGGCAGCTCCTGCATCTCGCTTTCCTACGCCGTCGACTTCACCGCGCTCCTGCTGCTCGGGCCGGCGCCGACGGTGCTCATCGCGAGCGCGAGCGCCTGGTCGCAGTGCACGTTCCGGATGAAGCAGCGCAACCCGGCCTACAAAACCATCTTCAGCATGGCGTGCCTGGCGGTCACCGTTGCCGCAACCGCGCGCGTGTATTCGCTTCTGGGCGGGACCTACGGTCAGCTGGCGTCGCTGCAGGCGCTGATGGGCGCGGCGATGGCCTACTTCCTCGTGAACTCGGCGGCGGTCGCGGCGGCGTTTGCGCTCGCGAACCGGCGGCCTGTGTTCGAGGTCTGGCACGACAACTTCCTCTGGAGCATCACGAGCTACGTCGTGGGGGCCGTGGCCGCGGGGATCGCCGTCGAAGTGTGGCAGAGGATCGGGCAATGGGAAGCGAGCCTCGCCCTCCTGCCTCTGTGCCTGACGTACCGCACGTACCGCATCTACCTCGATCGCATCGCCGACGAACAGCGGCGCGTTGCCGAGTGGACGCAGCTCCATCGTGAAAGCACCGAGGTGCTGGCGCGCGCGATTCAAGCCAAGGACGCCGCGGGCAGTACGCACATCGAGCGCGTGCAGTACTACGCCGTCAGCCTCGCGCGCCGCCTCGAGCTGTCGGAGCGTGACACGCACGCGGTCGAGACGGCCGCGCTCCTCCACGACATCGGCAAGCTCGCGGTGCCCGAGCACATCCTCTCGAAGCCGGGACCGCTCAGCGCGCACGAGCGCAAGAAGATGCAGATCCACGCGCAGGTGGGCGCCGAGATCGTCGACGCGGTCGCGTTTCCCTGCCCGGTCGCGCCGCTCATCAGGAGCCATCACGAGCGCTGGGACGGAACCGGCTACCCCGCCGGTCTGCGCGGCGACGACATCCCGATTGGCGCGCGCATCCTCGCCGTGGTCGACACGTTCGATGCGGTTACGTCGGACCGGCCGTATCGGCGATCGGTGTCGCAGGAAGCCGCGCTCGAGATCCTCGAGCGCGAGGCCGGCCGCGGGCTCGACCCCACGCTCGTCAAGCATTTCGCGGAGATCCTCCCGCACTTGACCCCGACGGGCGAGGAAGACACCGCGCGCAGGACCGGACGGGCCGATGCAGCCGCCGAGGATCGGCACGAGGATCGCGGCCGCCGGACGACGGCCAACGCGTTCGCGGAGATCGCGCAGGCGAACCGCGAGAGCTACACGCTCTACGAGATCGCGCAAGCGATGGGCCGCAGCATCAGCGTGAGCGAGACGATGGCGCTCATCGGTTCCAGGCTGAGCACGCTGGTTCCTCTCTCGTCGTGCGCGCTATTCGTCCGCGGCGACGGCGACACGATTCGGTGCCGCTATGCATCGGGCCTCGGCTCGCAGCTGCTGGAGAGCGCGATCATGAAGGAGGGGCTCGGGCTGAGCGGCTGGGTGATGCGGCACGGGCGGCCGCTCGTCAACGGCATCGCCAGCGTCGAGCTCCACGCCGCGGGGCACGCGGCCGTCGAGACCGAGCTGGAGTCAGCGCTGGTCTGCCCGTTGTCTGTCGGCGACGAGGTGATCGGCACGATCGCGGTCTACCACGTCGAAGCAGGCTGCTACACCGAGGATCACCGCCGCGTGCTCGAGGAGATCTCACGTCAGGCGGCGGCTGTGGTACAGAACGCGCTCGTCTTCGAGCAGGCGTGCGACAACGCGATGCGGGACACGCTGACCGGGCTGGCCAACACGCGCGCGCTGCAGTCGCACGTCACACGGGAGCTCGATCGCGCCCGCCGCGCCGGGTCGCAGTTCTCGCTCGTGCTGCTCGATCTCGACGAGTTCAAGGGGATCAATGACGAGCACGGCCACCTCTCCGGCGATCGTGCGCTGCAGGAGGTTGCCAACGCGCTGCGCGAGGCGACACGTCCCTACGACGTCTGCGTGCGCTACGGCGGCGACGAGTTCGTCGTCCTGCTCGCGTCGAGCGGGCGCGCGGAGGCCGAGCAGCAGCGCCGCCGCCTGCAGGACGCCGTGAGCGCGATCCGGTTCGAGACCGTCACGGGGGCGCTCGTGCCGCTGAACGTGAGCGCCGGAGCCGCCGTGTATCCCGACGATGGCGAGACGTACGAGCGCCTGCTGGCGCGCGCGGATCGGCGCATGTATCGCGACAAGGCGCAGCGCAAGGCGCCGCCCACGCTCGGCGTGGTCGACATCGCACCGCACCTCGAGGGCGCCCGCGAGCGGAGGTACGCGACGGGGGCATAGGACGCGTCGATCGAACGTCGGCGAAGCAGGCCTTGTCTCTCCTCCACTTGCCGTTGTCTGCTTCTGATGATGCGACCGGCGCGCGGGTTGGTTCGCGCGAGCCGGCGGTCCGTTTGGACGATATGTCGAGGAATCAGGCCGGGGGTGTGCCACTGCCGGTCAATCGGCGCATTGCAAACGCGTCGATCTGTCGCAACCACCCGCGGTCTGTGGTGCGGTGAGGCGACGTCTCAATCAGTCGAGGCGCAGCTGCTTCAGGAGCGTGGCGAAGCGGCCCTGTGAACGCAGGCCATCCCAGCGCGTGTCGATCTTGATGAAGGTCGCCTGGACCTCTCGCTGCGCGACAGCACGTTCGAGGTAACGGACGCGTGGGGCCGTCCGCGAGCGCGTTGTGAATCATGGCGAAGGCGTAGGCCGATAAGTAGGAAGTGGCCGCGCGCATCTCGAGCTGTCGGATCAACGCACGCGCCCCATCCCGGTCCCCGCTTCCCGCGAGCGCGTATCCGAGCTGCGTCAGGGGTTCGACGGCGTTCGATGACAACGTTACTGAGCGGCGCAACGTTTTGAGCGCATCGACGAGTGCGTCACGCGCGATCTGGACACGCGCGATTCCCAGGTGCGCCGGCCAGAGAAGTCAGGGGCTATCTCGAGCGTCTTCTGGTAGCGCGTCTCCGCGGCATCGAACCGGCCCGCGTAGAACAGCATCTGTGCTTCCATGACGTTGATGATCGCCGAGCGCGGGTCGAGCTCTCCGGGCGCGGCCAATCTCCACGAGCGCCTCGTCGTGGCGGCCCTGGTTCGAGGAGGTGCGCATACGCGCGGTGCGCGTCGGGGCTCTGCGGATTGAGCGCGATGGCGTGCTTCAACTGTTGCTCTGCGCGAGCGCCATCCCAGTCGAACGAGAACATGATCCACGCGAGCGCTACGTGCGCCTCGGGCAGCCGAGCATCCAGTTCAAGAGCGTGGGTCGCCGCGGCACGCGCCTTCGGAAAGGCCTCCATCGACGGCACCTGCGCCACGATCGCGAGCGCGCGGTACACCTCCGCCGTGCCCGCATACGCTTGTGCGAAGTTCGGATCTATCCGGATCGCCTGCTGGTAGTAGTCGATCGCTCGCCGCATTCCGGTTTCGGTGGTTGCGTACAGAATGGTAACGGCCTCGCAGGTACAGAAGGTAGGCATCGCCGTCAACCGTGTAGCCGGCGGCGAGCCTGCCGCGCTCGCCAGGTGATACTCCCGTTCGCAGCGCGCGCTCGACGCCGGGGCGAGCAGGTCGCGCTGGACTTGACCCATTCCCGACAATGGACCTGGGTCCGGATGCACCACAACTGGTTGCCGCTCGCAGCGTCGACGAGCGACACGATGAGTGTAACGTCAGCCCCTTGCTTGACGAGCCGGCCATAGATGAGCGCGCCAACGCCAAGTTCCCGCGCCAGTTGTGCGGGCGGAGCCTTCGACCCCTGTACATCGTCATATCACTGCCTTCCGTAACCTCTCTCGCCACGGCTCCGGCCTCCCGCATCCGACGGTGGTCACCGTCGTAACGCCCACCACAACGCGTCTCCGAAGTGGCTAGACGGCTTGACACCGATGTGGTTGGCGACATAATTGGCGCGTTCCCCGGGGGACAGCGCCAATTGAGACGCCAGTCCGCGCCATTCCCTTCTCACAGCCAGCCCTCGGAGGCCCATGATGACGAAGATGACGGTGGTTCCCTTCCTGGCGCTCCTGCTGCCTTTTTCCCTGGCTCTTGCCCCCGGCAACACCAAGAGCGAGGTCTGGTCGATTGATCAGTCCGATTCGGCCGGCAAGAACTACGGCGGCACGATTTACATCTGGGACGCGAAGGATCTGGAAAAGGTCAACAAGAACGCGGTGGCGGAGAAGGTGGACCTGGGAGGGGCTGCCGCGGCGCTGTGCATGGCGCAGACTGGGGCCAACCCGGTGCGGCCGCACATGTTGACGATGAACAAGGCCAGCACGCACGCCATCGTCTCGTTCGTGGCCAGTGGCCACGTTCTGTTCATGGATGCCCGTACGCGCCAGCCGATCACGTGTATTCGCACGTCCGTCGGCTCCACGGGCGTCCGTCAAGTGCATCAGTCTTTTCCCTCGCCGGATGAAACCTACGTTGCCGTCGCAAACCAGAACGGCAAGCTCTATGAGCGAATCAACACCGACTACGCGACCAATACATTCGTCCTGGATCACGCCGCCAGAATCGACCTGGCCACCTGCACGACTCCCAACGGCTTCCCCTGCCAGCATGCCGACCTCCGTCCGGACAATGCGCCGATCTGCCCGATTATCGAGTCCACCGGCGTGTTGAATTTCGTGACCCTTCGCGGCGGAGGATTGTTCGTCATCGACGCCAAGGCGACCCCCATGCGCATCGTTGCTGAGTACGACAAGAGCACGATCCATCCCAACGGCTGCCTTGGGGCTCAGGTCGGAAACAAGATGTACGTCGATTCGGGCGGCGGGACCGCTGCCAATCTCTATGAGGCGGATTTGTACGCATTCCCGCTCGGCCCGGGCCTGTACTCGCAGTTCAATGGCGTCAACACTCCGTTGCCGAAAGTGGTCTTCAGTGAAGATGTCGAAGGAGCGGACTCTCACGGGGCGGCGCTGACCAAGCACGGTTCGTACTTGTGGGTGGCGGATCGTGGACGCAACCTCATCTGGGTCGTGGACACCGCGACAGACGTGGTCGTCAACGTGATCAACCTGGCGCCGTGGCTGAATCTGTCAGGCACGGAAGCCGGTGGTTCCCACGGCGGAGATGCTGCAGAAGGCCGGGCATTGCGGGCATTTTTCTCCGGACCCGACTCCCGATCTCCTTGTCCTGTCGCCTGAGGGTACGCACATGTTCCTGACGTTTCGCGGGCCGAATCCGTTGTCAGGCGACCCGCATGTCAGCACGGGGGCAACACCCGGCGTCGGCGTGCTCAAGATCACCGAGGGCGGCCGCAATGGAGTCTTCGAAGCCATCGCTCCGATGAGCAACAAGGGCGCGGGCGGCGTGGAACGGGCAGATGCTCACGCCCTCTGGGTGCGGAACGTGAGATAGATTTTCGAACCATGTAGGACGTGAACAGTGGGCGTGCTTCTATTGCGGACACAGACCTTCGGATTCCAGTCACGGTTACTGGTCATCCAGGGCTGAGCCGTGTCATGAAGAACGAGCAGCACCGAGCGGCGTGCCTCCGCACCGACGCTGGACAGGCGCATTGGGGGCCCGGTCCCGACCGCTCTCACGCGCGCGTCAAAACCTTGAAGCCGGTGGCGGCGTCTCCAGGCATTGCGCGTCGCTCACGACATACCCTCGAACGGCGCCAACTAGTTGAAACGTGCCGCCTTCGAGAGTGTGAGTGCGCGATCTGGCCTGAGCGTCGTTCGTTCCACACCACCCTGGCCGGGTTTGCACTCACCGAAAAACACGCTGGTCGCTTCGTCGACGTGGTCCACCCCAGTGCTGTCCGCGGTATGGATCATCTCGTGGATCAGCGTCGCGGCGTCGGATGCGACGGCGTTCGAGTTGGGCACAGCGAAAGGCGGGAACACGGCCGGCGCAGGAACGCTGAGCGCCGGACCGCATTCGCTAAACCCTCGATGGGTCTGTTCGAAGAATCGCATGTCCTGATCGAGGCGGGTGATCTCAGCATGGCTCCAGCGCCGATCGTTGCGAACGATCGGCGCCGGAGGAAGCCGGAAGGATAGAGGCTTACTTGTTCTTCTTGCCGACGGGCTGCAGGATGTTCTGGAACGTGTGGTTCGCGGCGCGCCGTCCCTGGCTGCGCGCCTCGGTGTCGGCGAAACGGAAGTGAATGCCGAGGTAGATCCGCGCGACCACGATCTCCTTCGCGATGTCCGAGAACTTCGAGTACTCGCGGTAGAGAGCGTCAGTGGGGAGAAGCGCCACGGCTCCGCCGAGCGCGTAGATACGGAATGGGGTGTCGAACGGCTTGTCGCTTCCGAAGAACAGCTCGAGGGCGCGTGTCATCGATCCGCCGAAATTGTTCGCGCCGGACGTGTAATCCGGATAGTTCGGCGTCGACATATACGGGGTCCAGGTCGTCTCTTCTTCAGTCAGGGTATTGCCGTCGGAACCACCGTTGCGGATCGCCTGGATACGGCCGCCAGAAGTTGAACGCCTTCTTCGAGTTCCACGAGCAGATGACCGCATCGGCTGCCGACGTGTTGGCGAGAGCGAACAGGCGCGCGCGGTCGCCGAGGCTCGCCAGGTCCGTCCCCCCGATGTAGGCGGACGCCAGCTCGCGCAGGAGGCGATTGAACTGGCCCGAGAAGTTGCCTGAAAACGTCCGCGCCATGTGTCCCTGGTCCGGCGTGCGCGTCGTACTGCTCATCGATCCGACCGCCTTGACCTCGTTATAAGCCTCCGCGTAATCGAAGCTCGTCAGGGCCGGCAGATCGTCCGGTTGGCACCGTTGCACGGTCCCGATCGCGAACGGCCGCACGTCGCCGAGCCACGGCGCGACCATGCTCATCGTATCGGGGTTTAGACGCCATTGACCGGGAGCCGAACCGCCCGTGAAGGGCGCGATGGGACCGGTTGGAAAGCTGCCGTCGCCATCGCGGGACATAAGCACGTTCCCCGCCGCCATGCTGCCCACGGCATTGCTGGCGATCAAGTCCGCAGGCGTGATCATCACGCCTGCCATCGAGGCCGCATAGCAGGCGTCGATAGCGATCCCCTGCAAGGGGAACTTCGTCAGGAGCACAGTGTGAGCGGCTCTGGCCGCGGCCGCGATCGCAGATCCCTCACCGGCGGCGATTGCTCCGGCGTACGGCTCGTAGCGCTGATCGTAGGCCTGAATCGCATCGTGCATGGCCAGGTGCACGACCGCCAGATCGAGTTGGGTCGCCGGGGCCGGCTCCGAACTGAATCGTCGCCCTTCCCGCTGCAATAATGGGCGGGGCACAGACGTTCCAGTCGGCGACCACGTCGGCCGTGGCCGGCGTGGCAATGGCGAGTGTGGTCCACAGGACGAGTGCGGCGGTCCCTGACTGGCGGTGCATAGCGAGCACTCCTTTCGATTGAGTTGGCCATGGAGGACGGTCCAAGGGCCCTATCAGCACCCGGACACGTCACGACGAGCCCGCACGTGGCCGACTCGGTCGGCCCAGCGCAGTCGTTCAGCTGAAGTGTTTCGGGGCGGAGATTCTAACGATGAGCTCGAACGGAGTGCAAGCGAAATACGCTGCATTTCTCGCCGTTCTACCCACCGTCACGAAGCCGACGGTCACCAGCGCTCGCGCCGGATGGCGAAACGTCAACGCGAGTGTCGGCAGTGTGCCGGAGAGGCAGTTGCTAAGTCGTGGGAGAGAGCGGGGAGAAAAGAGGGAATTCGCGGGGTGAGCGCCGCCGGCCCGAATTGGGTCTCAGCCGTCCGAATCGACGCCGCTCTTGTCACCAGAGCTGGGCCTGGCGTGGGTCACCGTGGACATGCCAGCGGCCGACGACCGATAGACGCCACTTGCCGACCCGAATCCAAGGCGATCGGCATCATTGAGCCGCACCTCCGCCAGCGCCGGCTGATCGTTGACGGTCGTGCCGTTCTTGCTTCCCAGGTCGGTCAAGTGCACGGTGTGGCCGTCGACAACCATGCGGGCGTGGCTGCGCGAGACGCCGGGGGCATCGAGAACGATGTGGGACGCGGGGTTGCGTCCGATCAGATTCTCACCCTCCTGGAGCGCGACGCGACGTCCGTGCAGGACGAGCCAGTCGCCGCCGCCGGCATCGATCGTCGATGCGCGCTCTTCGCCACGTCAGGGCAGAACGCGTAGCCGACACGATGCGCCGTGCGAATGATGGGCGCATCAGGGTCACGGTCATCCAGCGCCCGCCGCAGCTCCTTCACCAAGCCCACCAGCGTGGCATCCGACACGAAGCTCCCGCGCCAGATTCGTTCATGCAGCTCGCGCTTGTCGACGACGCGCGGTGCTTCGTCGATGAAGGATACTGAAGGAGGTCGAAGGCCTTCGGCGTGACGTGGACCGGCGTGGAGCCGCGGATCAAGTGCCGTCGATCGAGGTCGAGGGCGAAGGCACCGAACTGCACGACCATGTCTCCCCCCTTGCTATTTGACGGTCGCGTAGACCGTGCCGATGAAGAACGCCGGCCTCATGAACGCGGGCCATCCCGCGTCGAGGTCGGCGGTCGGCTGCGCGGCGATCACCTCGTCGAGGGTTCGGCCACTCGCCTTCAGCTTCTGCACGCGCTCCCTGACGGTCACGAGCATGTCGCGATACTTCAGGAGCGTGGGACCGTCGCTCACGGGGCCGTGTCCGGGAACAATCTTCGTCGAACCATCGACGGTTTTCAGTGCCTGGCTCGCCGCTTCGATCTGCCCGTCGATGTTGCCGCCCGTCGACGTGTCGATGAATGGATAGCCGCCGTTGAAGTACACGTCGCCCAGGTGCAGGACGTTCGCCCGCGTGAAATGGACGCTGATATCCGTGTCGGTGTGGGCCGGCGGAATGTACCGCGCCTCGATCCGTTCTCCCGACACGTTGAGGGTGTGGCTGGCGGTGAAGGTCTGTGTCGGCAGGTATTCCTTCGCGACCGGCGTCACCTGCATGCCCATCACCACATGCGTCTCCGACATGCGCTTCGGCGTGTTGGCGTGCGCCAGGACCTCGGCGCCGGCCTTGCGGAAGCTATCGTTGTTGTCGGCGTGATCGAAATGCCAGTGCGTGTCGATGACGGTGCGTACCGGCGCCTGACCCATCTCGTCCAGCACGCGTTTCAGCTCGGTCCACGCCGGCTGCACGAACGTATCGACGACAACTTTGCCCTCGGAGCCGGACAGCACGAGGACGTTGCCGCCGGGCCCGGAAAGCATCTGCAGCGTGTCGGTGAGCCTGGTCGTCACGATCGGCGCTTTCCCGATGTTGGCGCGCCGCTGGGCGACGGACGTGGTCGCTTGTGGCGTCCGGGCAACGCCGGACGCGTGGGCGGGCGTCATGAACGGGATGGCAGCGACGCCGCTTGCGGCCGATTGGAGAAAAGCCCTTCGAGTGATCGGTGACATCACTTTGCCTTCGTGCACAGCGTCGCTCAGCGTGCCAGTTCGTACAACACGAGATCGCTCAGCGACTCCTGACTGGACATGATGAGCCGTGAGCCATCACGCGTCCAGCAGAGACCGCGAGGCCGGACAGTCGGCTGGAGCTCGAGCAGTCGTCGAAACGGCGTCGACGCGGCGGGCTCGACGATCCAGATAACCGAGGGGGCGTTCGCCGGAACCGTTACGACGGCGAGTCGCTTGCCGTCCGGCGCCCAGGCAACGACGCCGTTGAAGAGGGGCTGCTCGGGCAGACTGGGAAACAACTGGCGGCCAAGGCCGTCGACGAATCGCAGCAGAATACGCGCGACCGGCGTGTTCGACGTCGCCACCTGCTGGTTCATGGTCGCCTCGAGATATGCAATCGTGTCGGTGGCGTACGACCAGCTCGGCGCGTTCGCCGCCGATGGCGTCGGGAAGCGCTGCACCTTGCCATCGCCCACCGACACAGTAGAGAGCACGGTCGATCCAGCGCCCGACGGCGTAGAGAACAGGATTCGCGTCCCGTCGGGAGACCAGCTGATCGAATCGAGGACCGTCGCCGGCGCAACGAGCTTCGGCGCCCCGCCGTCGGCATTCACCAGCCAGATTCCCCAGCGACCGCCGCGGTCCGATACGAACGCAATCCGGCGTCCGTCGGGCGAGAAGACCGGATGATGATCGCTGGCCGTTCCCGAGGTGAGCGGACGGGCATCAGTCGCATCCTCACGCGCGGTCCACAAGTTGCGATGCCCCGAACGGATCGAGCTGAAGACGATGCGGTCGCTCGTCGGATCGTGGGACGGGTCGAGATCTCCACCGCGACCGTCGGTAAGCGGTCGCACGGTCGGCCTGGGCCCCGTGAGGTCGATGGCCACGAGCGATTGTCGCTCGTCGAGAACCATCGACACGAGCCGCCTTCCGTCACTCGAGACACGCGCTTCGGTGTACTCGCCGACGCCGACCGTGAGCGGTGTCGCAGGTCCGCCGCTCGCCGGCTGCCACCACAAGCCAAGGTCCACGCTCTCGGGGTTGCCGGAGAACAGCAGATCCCCGCCTGGCAATGGGACGGGGTACACCGCGCGTCTGATGCTTCGAACCACGGCTTCCGGGGCGCCGCCGGATGCGGGCACCCGGTAGATCTCGGACTGCTCCGTGTGCCACGGCTGATAGGTGTAGATGAAGTAGATGCTCTGCCCATCCCGCGACCAGGTCGGCCAGTGGATGTGATGGCCTCCGCCAGCCGGAAGGATCTCGCGCGGGTTGCTGCCGTCTGCGTCGGCGACGATCAGCGCATCTCCAAGCGAGGAGCCCGGCAGGATGTACGCGAGGCGCGCGCCATCAGGCGACCACTGGGCGCCCTGCATGCCTTCGAGCAGCTTCCGCGGCCTGCCGCCGAGCGGCGCGGGCATCACCCAGGTATCGTAGGTATTCTGCGTCGCGTCGCGTGTGCCGAAGAACGCCAGGCTCGCACCGTCCGGAGAGATGGCGAGCCCGCTGATGTTGGTCCGCACTGGCAGGCGCATCGCAAGCTCCGCGGTGAGATTGAGCGTCGCCCCGCTGTCCACATATTTCACCCAGATGTCGGTGGGACCGCGCGCGTCGGAGTAATACGCGACCCATTTGCCGTCGGGAGAAATCGCCGGACCAAACTCGCGTTCTGGCGTGTTGGTCAGCCGCACCGTTTTCGCGAGTCGTGGAGCGGTTGACGCCGCTGAAGGCGCGGCGCCGCGATCGCGCCACTCGAGCCACGCCGCCGATGCGAGTGCCGCCAGGCCGACGGCTGCGAGGAGTGCCGGCGCGAGCATCCGTCGCAACCGTCGCGGAGACGCGACGGTCCCGGCCGTGCCGTCCAGTCTGTTGGAGCGCGCGTCGACGATCTCGCCGCGCGCATCGCCGATGTCACGGAGGCGCCGCCGCGGATCCTTTTCGAGGCAACGCCGCAGCAAACGCCTGATCGACGGCGGCGTGCCGGCCGGAAGCGCCGACCAGTCCGGCTCGTGCTCGAGCACCGCCGCGATGGTGTCCGAGACCGTCGCGCCCGCGAACGCCTGGCGCGCGGTCACCATCTGGTACAGGACGCAGCCGAATGCCCAGATGTCGGTGCGTTTGTCGACGGCCGCTCCCCGCTGCTGTTCGGGGCTCATGAAGGCCGTCGTGCCGAGCACGACGCCATTCCTCGTGTCGAGCAAAAGCGTCGTTCCCGGCGAGTTGGCGGCCTGGCTGTCCGAACGTACCTTGGCGATCCCGAAGTCGAGGACCTTGACCTCACCTTCGGGCGTAATCTTGATGTTCTCAGGCTTCAGATCACGGTGAATGATGCCGCGCTCGTGGGCGAAGTCGAGCGCCTCGGCTATCTGCTCGGCAAGCCTGAGCGCCTCGTCTTGCGACAGGCCGCTGGCGATGCGATCGCCGAGTGTCTCGCCCTCGATGAGCTCCAGAACGAGTCCGCGGACTCCAGCGTCCTCGACCAAACCGTATATCGCCGCGATGTGGGCATGGCTCAGCGCCGCCAGCAGCCGCGCCTCGCGCTCGAACCGCGCGGCCCAATCCGCGCTGTCGGCAATCTCGGGAGGGAGGATTTGATGGCGACATCGCGGCCCAGCCTGGGGTCGTGCGCGCGATAGACCTCACCCATGCCGCCGCGTCCCAACAGCGAGACGACGGTGAAGCCGCCGATGTTGCGTCCATGCAGGCCGGTCACACGCCGCGACAGTATATTGGATGGCCCGGTGTGTGCGCCGGCGATTGCTCACGGAAAGAGCGCCGCGCCGGGCGACGCACGGGAGCCTGTCGTGGCGGCTGCTTGTCGGAGTAACGGCTCACGAGGCGGCCTACTGAGGACAGTCATCGGTGCGCTCAGTGACAGAGGAACTATTCGAGCGTTCGTGCACGATTGCGGGCTCGAAGCCTGGCGCTGGATTTCTGATCCCTTCCGGCCGATAGCATCAAGGTGAAGCCCAGTCAGGAGGCCCGCCTGCTGGCGGCGCTCGATCACGAGCGCACGTGGCGGGAGATGCTGCAAGCGAAGTTGGCCGCACTGGAGCAGGCGCGCCAGCAGCTCGTCGCGGCGCGCCTCCAGAGCGCTCGAGAGCAACAGGCATCGGCACGGACCACCAAAATCTGCCTGGCGCTCCAGGAGCGCCTGCTCGAGCTCGAGGCGGCGCTGCGTCAAACCGAGCAACAGCGTGCAGCGGAGTCCGAGGCGGCAGTCGATCGTCTAACCAGGCGTCACGCTGAATTCACGGCCAGCCTCGCAGAAGGCGCGCGGGCGCGCGACACGCTCGCCCGCCGCCTGGACCTGGCGCGGGCGACGCTGGAGCAGGTTCGGCAGGCCCGCGAGGCCGACGGAATTGCCGCCGACGAAGCCCTCCGCAGGCATCAAGCGGAGTTCGAGGGCGCGCTCGCTGCGGCGACGGGTGCACGTGCCGCAGCGGAACAACAGCTCGAGAGCCTTCGTGCCGACATCCAGCAGGCCGAGGCGCGGCATGCCTCAGAGCGCGCCGCCGATGCGGATCGTCTCGCCGCTCACGACGCGGCGGTCGCCGCAAGCGTGGCCCAGCTCTCGGATCAGCGTGACGCCCTGGCACGGCAGCTGAGTGCCTCGTCGGCCGCGCTCGACGCATCCCAGAAACAACGAGCAGTTGAAGAGGCCAACGCCCGGGCAACGCTCGACCAGATGGTGGAGCAGGCGGCGCGCACGCAGCGCAAGGCTGATGAGCGCCATGCCCAGGAACTAACCGCCGCGGCATCCGAGCGGCATGCCCTCCACAATCAGTTCGAGGAGGCGGTGGCGCAGGCTACGGCGACGCGCGCGGCCTTCGAACGGCAGCTGAGTGACGCGGCTGCGGCGCTCGAGCGGGCCGAGGAGCACCGCGTGGCAGACGCGGCTGCGGCGGCCCAACAGCTCGAGGAGCGCAAGGCGGAGTTCGAGGGCGCGCTCGCCGCGGCGGCGAGTGCGCGTGCCGCAGCGGAACAACAGCTCGAGAGCCTTCAAGCTGACATCCAACAGGCCGAGGCGCGGCATGCCTCGGAGCGCGCCGCCGATGCGGAACGCCGCGCCGCTCACGACGCGGCGGCTGCTGCAAGCGTCGCCCAGCTCTCCGATCAGCGTGATGCGCTGGCACGGCAGCTGAGTACCTCGTCGGCCGCGCTCGAGGCATCTCAGAAACAGCGAGCGCTGGAGGCGGCGGACGCCCGGGCAACGCTCGAGCAGACCGTGGCGCAGGCTGCGGCGACGCGTGAGGCGTTCGAACGGCAGCTGAGCGACGCGGCTGTGGCACTCGAGCGCGCCGAGGAGCACCGCGCCGCAGACGCGGTTGCGGCGGCACAACACCTCGAGGAGCGCCAGGCAGAATTCGAGGCCACGCTCGCGGCAGCCGCAGCTGCGCGTGGCGCGGTGGAAGAACAGCTCGAGAGCCTTCAGGCTGACATCCAGCAGGCTGAGGCGCGCCGCGCATCGGAAGGCGCCGCCGATGCGGAGCGTCGCGCCGCGCACGACGCGGCGGTCGCTGCGAACCTCGCGCAGATCTCCGAGCAGCGTGACGCGCTGGCAGGGCAGCTGAATGCCTCGTCCGCCGCGCTCGAAGACCTCCCAGAAACAACTGGCGCTCGAGGGGGCTGCCGTCGAACGTCTCACGCTGCGCGAAGCAGAGCTTTTGGGGCAGCTCGCGCAAGAGGCGGACAGCCGGGCCACGCTCGAACGGAGCATGGAGCAGGCGGCGCGGACGCACCGCGAGGCTGACGAGCGCTATGCGCTGGAGCTCGCTGCCGCGGCATCCGAGCGGCATGCCCTCCAAAGGCAGTTCGAGGAGGCGGTGGCGCAGGCAGCGACGACGCGCGAGGCGTTCGAGCGACAGCTGAGCGACGCTGCCGCGGCACTCGAGCGCGCCGAGGAGCACCGTGCAGCAGACGCGGTCGCGGCGGCACAACGGCTCGTGGAACGCGAAGCGGAACTCGGCACCATCATCACCGACGGTGCGGCGACTCGCAGCGTGCTCGAAGCCCGGCTTGACGAAGTCCAACTCGCGCTGCAGCACGCCGAGCAGCTCGCCGAAACCGAACGGATGTCCGCCAGCGCCCGTGAGCAGTCGATCCAGGACGATCTCGCTCGCGAGGTCGAACTGCGCACCAACGTCGAACACGATCTCAGCGAGGCACGTGCCGAATTCTCGCGCGCGCGCCGTCGTCTGCTCACGGCGGCTTCGGCTCTCCGCCGGCGGACAGCCGAGCGCAGAACGCAGAGGGAGGCGCACTTCGCCCAGGAGCGATCCGATCACGAACGTCGCCTCGGCGCGCGGGAGGAAACGATCCGGCAAGTCGAAGCGGAACGTGACACGCTCCGGCAGTCCCTCGACGCGGCGCGCGGCGAGCTCCAGGCGCTGAGCGACAGCTACGACAACGAGAGGATCGAGTTCAAGCGGGCGCAATCGACCAACGAATCGAAACTCCAGGGGTTGGCCGCCGAATACGACATGGCTCGGCACTCGCTCGATCATCTCCGCGACGCGTTCAACACGCTCGAACGTGTGTCGAGCGAGCATGCAATCGAACGCGCCAGGCTCGAAAGCGTCGTCATCGATCGCGACGCGCGAATCAGCGCACAGGAAGCGGCCCATTTGTCCGCGGATCAGGCTGGAAAAGAGGCGCTCCGCCAGGCCGAGGATATGCTGCGCCAGACCGTCGAACGCAAAAACAACGAGATTGGCGGGCTGGAACGTGAACTCGAATCGCTCCGTCACGACATGGAGCGTGCGAGGTTAGATGGCGAGGCGGAGAACTGGCAGCAATTCGAGCACGCGCCGCACGCCATGTGCCGCCTGACGCGCGACGGCGCTCTCCTTGCGACGAATCAGGCCTTCGCGAGAGTCCTCGGCTATCGCTCGACGGATGACCTGGGCAAGCCGGATTTGGCGACCGCCGTGTTCGAAGCCCCCGCGGACCTGCGCTGGTTGATCGAGCGCGCGGCAGGCGGCGGCGCGCTGGCGACGATCGAGACAGTTTGGATGAAAAAGGACCGCACGCGTCTCTCTGTCCGGCTGCAGGTCGTGCGCACGAAAGAGGAATGGCTCGAAGTCGCCGCAGAGGACATCACCCTGCTCCGGACGACGGAAGAGAATCTCCGGCAGGCGCGACGCATGGAAGCGGTGGGCCGGCTCGCGTCGGAAGTGGCGGTGACGTGCGATACCCTGCTCCGCGGCGTCAGTCATGGTGGCCAGTACTGGCTGGCGGCGATCGGCGGCGATCTCGGGCTTCGTCGCCAGGGCGAGCAGCTCCTTGGCGATGTCGCTCACGCGACCAGCCTCCTGCAACGGTTGGCGGCCTACAGCAACGAACAGACCGACGCGCTCCAGCCGGTCAACCTGCAGCGCGTCCTGCGCAACCTCGAGCCGGTGTTGAAACGCGTGGCCGGAGACGACATCCAAGTCGTGCTGCCGAAGCACATCCGTCCGTTCTCCGTCGACGTCGAGAGAACACGCGTCGAGCGCGTGCTCGTCAACGTGGCGAGTTACGCACGCGAGCGCATGCCGCACGGAGGCCGCCTGAAGATCGCTCTCGCCTCCGCGGTGGTCGACCGCGCGTTCCTGGACAAATACCCCAACGTTCGACCGGGGCCTCACGTGATCGCCACCGTCACCGAAGAACGACGCACAACGCTGACCGGCCTGCCGGTCCCCTGGCCGGCGCCGTCGGCCGACGATTCCACGACGTCAGCGGGTGAAAAGCCCGGGGTGGACCTCTCGGCCCTGCTGCAGCTTCTCGGCGATTGCGGGGGCCACCTGTGGGTCACCGCCGAACCGCCCGGAAACATGACGCTGAAGATCCACTTGCCGTTGTCTGCTTCTGATGATGCGACCAGCCCCGCGGGATGGTTCGCGCGAGCCGGTGGCGGCCGGGCGCTCGGCCGCTGGTCCCGTCACTGATCTCAGCCGTCCGGAGCGGACGGATCGTTGTGCGCGGCTGTAAACTGCCCGCAGGCGCACGTGCTTCCCGACACCTCGATCGCGCCATAATCTCGCCATGCGACCAACTCTCTTCCAGGTGGCCGTGAGCATCTGCGCCACGATCGCCGGCATATCGGCGCAATCGCCAGCACCCACGACCTACTGGCCGGGAGTGGAGTGGCGGACGGCGACTCCGGAATCGCAGGGGCTCGACTCACAGGCTCTGGCTTCGGCAATCGCGCAGGTCCGCGAGAAGCAATGGGGCACCCACAGCCTGCTCGTCATTCGTCACGGATTCGTCGTCGCCGACGCGGACTTCTATCCGTATCGATCGACCGCACCGCACGACGTCGCGTCGGTGACGAAGACCATCACCTCGACGCTGACTGGTGTGGCGGTCGGCCATGGGATTCTTCGCCTCGACCAGCCCGTGCTGCCGTTCTTTCCGAAGGAGGGCCCGGCCGAGGCCGACGAGCGCAAGCGCGCGATCACGGTTGAGAATCTGCTGCGCATGGAGTCGGGACTGGACTGCGGGTTCCTGCCCGGCGAGCAGGAACTGGAGAGGATGAAGCGATCGGCCAATTGGGTGGCGTTCACCCTGGCGCTGCCGATGAAGTACGAGCGCGGCACCAGGCCGTGCGTACTGCAGTCCGGGCTATCACCTGCTCGGCTCCGTGATCGGGGCGGCGGCGAAGACCAGCGAGCTCGACTTCGGCCGCAAGTACCTGTTCGATCCACTCGAGATCAAAGACGTCGTGTGGGGCGATGACCCGCAGGGCCGCAGCCACGGATGGGGCGACAGCCACTTCTATCCGCGCGACATCGCGAAGCTCGGATACCTGTACCTGCACGGCGGCGAATGGAAAGGCCAGCAGATCGTGCCGCGTGACTGGGTGACGATGTCGACGACGCCGGCGACGGGGCCGCGCTCCGAGCCCGGTGGATTCGGCCTCGAGTGGAACGCGACGAACGGACCGAACGGCCGGCAATACGGCGGCACTGGTCGCGGCGGCCAGTCCCTGATCGTCTGGCCCGAGCTCGACATGGTCGTCGTCAGCACCGCCGGCGGTAACGCTGGGCAACTGACGGCGTTGGTCAGGGCGGCGGTGAAAAGCGATCAGCCTCTTCCTCCGAATGAGCCCGGAAACGCCCAGTTGCGCGACGCGATCGTCGCGGCCACCAGGCCGCCCGCCGCGAGTCCGGTGCCGGCGCTGCCGCCAACAGCGGCCGCAATCTCGGGCCAGGTCTATCAGTTTCCGATCAACCCTTCGCGGATCGACTCGCTCTCGCTGATGTTCGCGAAGGACGGTACCGCGACGGTTGAACTCGCCTACTACGGCGATCCACTGCGGATTCCGATCGGGTTGGACGGTGTATATCGCATCGGTCCGCACGGTCCCTTTGGCCTGCCGGCCGGGGCCACGGGGACGTGGCGCTCGCAAGCGGAATTCCTGCTCGACGTGAACTTCATCGCGAACATCAATCACTACACGCTCGCGATCAAGTTCTTGCCCGATCGCACAATCGAGGTCATCGCCGAGGAGGCGTCAGGGCTGATTCGCAACGGCACGCTCGCCGGCACGCCGCGCTGAAGGGGTCACCAGGCCGGGTAGAATCCGACGAAGAGACATGCACGCAGCCCTTCTCGTCGCCGAGATGTTGGCGATCCTCAAGGGCGATGCAGGGTTGATCCACCAGCCTACAACCGACGGCGCGGTTTGACGGGTTTGGCGGTCCGCGCAACACTTCCCACTATGGATGTCGTCAGCGAACGCGCGCCCGTGCGGAGCCCTTGGGGTTGGCGGCTGTGGTTCCTGGCGTGCCTGCTATTCGTGGTCGCGGGGTGGCAGCAACCGGCCAACCGCGGCATCGATTTTTCGATCGCGGTTGTATTTGGAATCATTGCCGCACGGCAACGGACCGCATACGTGGAGTCCGTTTCCCGCGCCGATTCATCACGCTGACCGGTAGGACCGCTCTGACATGACGACTCTTGTCCGAACGGCGACCATTGCGGATGCCACGCGCCTCGCCCAGCTCGGAGCAAGCACTTTCCGTGAGACCTTCGAAGATGAGAACACGCCCGACGACATGGCGAGCTACTTAGCGGAGGCGTTCACGCCGGATCGGCAGGCGGCCGAGATCAGCGACTCCTCCGGTGTCGTGTTGCTCGCGGAGCGCCCAGACGCGCCCGGGACGGAGAAACTGGTTGGCTACGCGCACCTGGTCTCAGCTGCCGCGCCTCCCGCAATCAAGGGCCTCGCGCCGATGGAACTCAAGCGCCTCTATGTGACGCGCTCCTGGCAGGGGAAAGGGGTCGCGCAAGCACTCATGGACGCTGCACTCGGCGCCGCGCGGGAGCGTGGTGCAAAGACTCTCTGGCTCGGCGTGTGGGAACGAAACCTGCGGGCAGTCGCGTTCTACAACAAGTACGGTTTCGCACGCGTCGGCGAGCACACGTTTGTTCTCGGCTCAGACGCACAGACCGACTGGTTGCTGGCCCGTCCGCTCTAAAAGGTCCTAGACTGCCAGGAATGCTGGCGTTAAGCGTCGTCCTGGCGCTCGTGTTCCTTCCATCGTAAGGTTTCCGCGCGACGACCTGTAGCCAGCGGAAAAGGCTTGACAGTGACGTACAACGGAGGATGAACCACATGGCGACCGTCTACATCCCACTTACAGACGAGGGCGTGAACGTGTGGCGTCCTGTTCAAGCGGAACACGTCGGCGGCGATCTCTACCGGCTGACAGGACAACCACCGGACGGCGAAACCTGGGCCTTCGCATTCGGCGATGTCGTCAAATGCAGGCCGCAAGCACTCAGCGGCGATGGGAGCCCCGACGAATTGTGCTTGTCGCGTACGAGAAAGCAACGCGCACCTGGGACTCTATCTCGTCGTCTCTGCGTTGGACTGAATAGACGACGTCTCCGCTAATCAGACCGAGGCGGTCGGGTTGCCAGACCGAATAGAACGAAGCGCCCGGCGCCACAGCAGGACGGCGAGTGTGCCGACGGCAAAGCCCACCCAGAGCTGCGGCCAAATGACGCCGTCCGTCCACGGGGTCTGCGCAACGAAACGGTCATGCCTGCTGAGTGTGTAGCCGATGCTACCGGATACTACGAACAAGATCGCTGTCGCGGTGGCGGTTAGTGCCATCGAGAACGGATTCCACATGCGACCGCCAGACTGCTTATACAGAAAGAGGTTCCACGCGGCAATGGACGCGACGATCACGACGACGGCGACAGCAGCCTCCATGTTCAGAACCTCCAACAGAGATCCTACACCCGCCGCGAACGGCGCAGTTCCACGCGTTCAGTCATCGCGTAAACCACACACCAAGCCTCCGGCCCGGAGTGGTTGTGCACGAGTGTCGACCGTCAAGAGATAGCAGCTGGAGGCGTAGAATGACCGTGTGTTCCAGCGTGCACAACGGTGGGCGCGCACCATCAAGCGCGACGTCGTCGCGTTGTGGCTCGCCGCGAGAGACCCGCGCGTCCCGTGGTACGCGAAAGCGATGGCAGGAGCCGTTGCGGCCTATGCGCTGAGCCCTATCGACCTGATTCCGGACTTCATCCCGGTGCTCGGCTACCTGGACGATCTCGTGATCGTTCCGGCTGGCATCATCCTGGCGGTGCGCATGATTCCAGCGCCGCTCATGTCCGAGTTTCGTTCGGAAGCGTCTCGACGCGAACGACCGGCAAGCGGGGCAGGAATCGTGGCGATTGTTTGTATCTGGATTGCGGCGCTCGGCTTGACGGGCTTCTGGCTGATCAGTGCGGAATGGCGTTGACGGGCCCGAGAAAACGATCGAACCAGTCCAGCATCTCGCGCATGACGTCGTGGATGTCCAGTGGCATGTGACCGCCCTCGAACTGGGCATGCCTCTTGCGATCGGCTTCCACGCCAAGCAGTGCGAAGAGCGGTCGCTGCGAGGTCTCGAGCGGGAACTGAAAATCTCCCTTGCCGCTCACCATGAGCGTCGGCACGTGCACCCGCGACGCAAAATTCAGCGGATCTATCTCCTGGGACGTGCGTACTCGGAGCAGTCCGCCACCGAGAAACACGGTCGCCTTCAAGCGCGGCTCGATCGCGCTGATCATCACACCGGTGAAGGCACCCAGGCTGACGCCGTAATACCCGATCCGCTCGCGATCGAGATCCTGTCGCGTCTCGATGTAGTCGATGACCCGCCCGAAATCCTTGACGCGGGCGATTGTGACGTCGCGAAACGCGTTCGGGCCAGCCTGCGCGGGACCGCGTTCGTAGGTGCCCTGGTAAACCGGAAACACCGAGGGCCCGTCCGCTACGGATGACGAACTCGACATTGGTCAGGTTCAGCTGCCGGCTCGAGCGGAGCAGGGGCGCGTCACCACCAGGAAAATAGACGATGGTCTGATATGGCGGCGCCGCCGACTTCGGGAGATACAGGTACGCGATCACGCGCTCCTTGCCGTACGCCGCGTCGAAGGTCACGGTCTCGCGGCGCCAGTCCGGCGCATCCTCAGATCGCTCGAGGCGCGCGTCGAGCGGCCGCGGATCGTAGCGATAGACGCTTCGCGCCACCGAATAAGCCGCATCGTCGATCGGCTTCTCGATCGAGTAGTCGCGCGCATACGGGGGGAGATAGGCCAGCGACTCAGCCGGCTGTGGCTCGCGGTTCTTCACCAGCCGGAATCCATAGGTCGGCTGACGCTTGAGCGGCGGCTGCGCGTCGCGATCCTCGTACATATAGGTTGGCTCGTTCCAGCCACCGCCGAGAATCATGCGGCCGCCGCGAGACTCGTTCCAGCACCACTCCTTGACGTTGCCCGCCATGTCGTAGGTGCCGAACGGCGCGATCCCGCGGTAGGTGCCAATCGGTGCTGAGCCCTTCGTCCCAAAGTTGCTGTGCTGCAAAATCTCGCCGAACAGTCCGCTCGGTCCAAGGAACCCGGTGGCAGCGCGCCACTGGAATGCCGTCGGCAAGGACTTCCCGGCAAAGACGGCAAACGCGGCCGCCTCATACCAGCTGACGCCCGACACCGGGTGGTCGGCTTGCCCCTGGGGAAACGTGCCGAGCTCCCACGTGGAGGGGCCGGGGCGCCCCGTCGCATCGCGAAACTGCGTCAGCGCTTGCTCCCATGTGACCGGCCGGCCATCCTCAACGAAGGGCTCCTTCCAATATTCACGGCTCTTGTAGCCGCCGGCGTCGACGAACGCCTTGAATTGCTTGTTGCTGATCTCAAACCGATCCATCCAGAAGTCGCTGAAGGTTCCGCTCACGCCTTCGATCGAAGTCGTGCCTCCCGGCATGTGGATCATCCCCTCCGGGACGGTTGCTACCGGGTCGAGCGCGAACGTCATCGCCACACCGAGGACGGTCCCGTCGAACGGCGCATATCCCTCTTTCGAGACTCTGATCCGCGTCGTTCCCACCGGCAGCCTCGCCTGAGTCAGAGGGGTGCGACCAATCGAAATCCACCCGTCCTCCGCATCCGAGTAGCCTTTGACGCTGACATCAGCGCCCTCGGGCTGGCTGCTGATCGAGACAGGTATCGTCAGATCGGTCCAGCGCTGCTGCAGCCGCGGTTCGTCGGGCAGGCGCGCCACGACCGTGCGCGCGTCACGATAGAAGGCGGCGGCATCGCCGCGTTCGGCGAGCGCCAGGATTGCCGGCAGGCGCCGGCGTGCGTCACGCTCGTCTCGTCCCGATCTCCACCACCACAGCCCACCGCCCACGATCGCGACCGCCACAATCGCCGCCGGAACCAGCACTGCACGGCGGCGCAGGATGTCGCCCAGGCTCGCAGACGGCGTCGCACGTGAAGACGCAGCGCCGACAACTGCTCGTGGACCTGGCGCGCAGTCGGCCGCAGGTTGCGGTCCTTCTTCAGGCAGGCGGAGACGAGTGCGCCCAGAGCCGGCGGCACGTCCGGCCGCAGCGTTGCGATGAGTGGCGGGTCGGTCTCGAGGATCTTCGCGATCGTCTCGACTTGAGTCCTGCCACCAAACGGGCGTTGACCGCTCAGCATCTCGTAGAGCAGGACGCCGAACGAAAAGATGTCAGATCGACCGTCGACCGGGTGGCCCTGCGCCTGCTCGGGAGACATGTAGGCGAGCGACCCCAGCACTGTGCCCGGCGTCGTCACCATCGCGGTCAGAGTCGAGGCGTCGGGCTGAGCGGGCACGAGCTGCTTGGCGAGGCCGAAATCGAGCACCTTCACGTGGCCGGTGTCGGTGACCATGATGTTGGCGGGCTTGATGTCGCGGTGCACGATGTCCGCCGCATGTGCCGCGTCGAGGGCGGCCGCGACCTGCTCGGCCACGGTAACGGCCTCATCGATAGGCAGGCCGCCCGCTTGAATGCGCTTCTCGAGGGAGGTCCCCGACACCATCTCCATCACGATGAAGTCGATGTCGTCAGCCTCGTCGACTTCGTGAATCGTGACGATGTTTGGATGGTTGAAGGCGGATGCTGCGCGCGCTTCCTTGATGAACCGCAGCCGCCGATCACCGGGTCCGCCATCGATGCCGATGACTTTGAGCGCTACCGTCCGGTTCAGTCGCGTGTCGACGGCGCGATACACGACGCCCATGCCACCGGCGCCGAGCGTATCGGTGATGCGATAGTGCGAGAGCAGCGCGCCGCTCTGGAGACGGTCCGCAGACCGATCCGATGTCATCTGGGTCGCGCTTATCTTAGTGGGACGACCAGCTCCTGCCAGATGAAATAGTTCAAGAGCGCGGAACCCGGAAAGTACCCACGCGGCAGACTTCGCAAGTCCGAGGCTTAGTTCCCATCCTTCGGTCATAATCGGCTACCTCGGCCGTACACCACCGGCGGCTTCGACCGCCGCGGTCGACGCATTCACCACGGATTCAAGGTACACATGAAACGAATTCTGCTGTTCGCCACCAGCCTGGCGCTGTTGACCCAGGCCGGCTCATCCACCCGCGCTCAAACTCCCGACGCCCTCAGGTTCTTCAAAAACTACTTCATCACCGGCGACTACGTCGTCGGCGGCGTGGGACTGCGCGGGCAGGGGGTCAACGGCATCGCCACGGGATCGATTGCAATTCAGGGAGTGCCGCAGAAGCGCGGATGTGCTCGCGGCCTTCCTGTACTGGCAGGTGGTCACGAAGGGCGACGCGGCAGGATGCCGGCGGCATCGGCGCGACGTTTCGCGGTTATCCGCTGAGCGCAGCGGGCGCTGAGCCGTTTGCCAAGGTGCTCGGCAGCGGCACACCTCCCTGCTGGAGCTCAGGCGGCGGCACGGGATGCTCGTCGGGCGGCACGAACAAGACCCGCACCTATCGCGCAGATGGGCTGCGCTACTTCGACATCGACCCGGCTGACGGGCAAGTACCAGATCAACGGCGCCACAAGTGCAACTGCCGGATGGCAAGGGACGATTGCGCTCGGCGCCAGCGCGGTCGTCATCTACCGCGATCCGGACCGGCGCCGCTCAAGGCCATCGTCATCTACGACGGCGCCTACACGATGGACCAGGCGACGGAGGGAATGCCCAGAGGATCGCGGGTTCTACGACGGCGGCTACTCCGCGAAGCTCACGCACATCGTCGGCAGCGGCCAGGCCAACAAGTCGGAGAACCTGCGCGTCAACGGCACGGAGGTGGCGACGAATCCCTTCGCGGCGGTCCAGGGCCTGAACTGGGACAACCCGACATTCGACCTGACGCCGTCGAAGTTCCCGAACTTCCCACCCTGACGGAAGTCACGACCTCGGTGGATCACCAGGGCTTCAGCACCTTCGACTGCCTCACCTGGGCCGCCATCGTCTACAGCACGCCGGTGAAAGACCGCGACGGCGACGGGCTGCTCGAATCTGGGAATCCTCGACGACCCCGCCGTCGATCCGACGGGCAGACGCTGCCGAACCTCAAGGCGATGGGCGCGGAGCCCGACCACAAGGATTTCTTCGTCGAGCTCGGCTACATGTATGATCCGAGGACTGCTGCCGACATACGGCGGTGTGACGAAGCAGGCGCACAGCCACCAGCCGCCGCCCGCAGCGTTGAAGATGGTCGGCGACGCGTTCGCGGCGGCGCCGGTGAGCAATCCGACGGACGACCGGCATCGCGGTGCACTTCGACGGCGGCAACGACTATCCGACTGGCGAGGCGGATCCGTACATGATCCGCGGCGCCGGCCTCGCGCGCGGCGGCGAACGCGATCAACGAACTGGCAACGGTGTGCACGCGCGCGGCCGAACGATCCGCCGTCGGTCTGCCAGTTCTCGGCATATCCCGGCACGGTCGGGTGGAAGACGGGTTTCCGGTTCCTCCGCGACGAGGTGCTGGGCGGACCGGCTGTCGTGCCGGGCGCGGACGACCCGTGCGATCAGCCCGGGAAGCAGCTGCGTCAGGCGGTTCGATCGCGATCCGCACGACATCTTCCACTACGCGCTCTTCGGCCACGCCATCGGACTGCCGAAGTCCGACAAGCCGTGCCTCGAGACGCCGGGGACGCCGGTCGCGGCCAACGTCGACGACGGATCGCTGCGACGCGCCCTAGCAGCAACCCGCGAGTTCCACGCCCCGCGCACGAACACGGGCGTCGCGGACTTCCCCGGCGGCGACATCCTGCGTCACGCTCGGCGCGTTCGCGGAACGGACGGCAAGCCTGTCGGCAGCCCGTTCATGCAGGCGGGCACGTTCATGCACGAGTGGGGACACAACGCTGAGCTGACGCACGGCGGCGGCGCCGGCGATCCGAACTGCAAGCCCACCTACGTCAGCGTGATGAACTACCTCTACCAGCTGCGCGGGCTGCTCGACGACGCGGGCCGGCCGCACCTGGATTTCTCGCGCGGCGTCATTGCGCCAAGCGTCGACGAGACGGGTCTCGCCGACGGCGTCGGCCGTGCCGTACCGGATCGGCTGGTACGCGCCGCTGCTCGACAGCTATCTCGACGGCAAGCGACGGCGGCGGCGAAGCACTGCGACGGCTCCCTCATGCTCGAGACCGACGTGCCGATGGTGCGCATCGACGCCCGGACCGCGGCCGGGCCGATCGACTGGAAGGGCAACGGCATCACGGCGACACCGGCTTCACGCACGACATCAACTTCAACGGCCGCACGACCGCGACGCCGACGGCAACGCGGCCGAGCTCCTCAGGGGCTTCGACGACTGGTCCAACATCCGAATGAACCAGATCGGCGCGCGGCGCAACGTCGGCGGCCCGTTCTTCGACACGAACGGCCGCCAGGTGCTCGGGCCGCTGTCCCTCTCGCTCGGGCGCTGGGACTTCGGCCGCTGGGACTTCGCCTCGGCCGACCTCGGGCGATGGGACTTCGGCAACGGCGACGCCAGCCGCGGCGACCTCGCGCAGGGCGACTACGGCCGCTGGGACTTCGGGCGCTGGGATTTCGGCCGCTGGGACTTCGGCCAGCCGACCTCGGGACGCGGCGACGATGCCCGAGGCTATCTCGGCGGCGGCGACATGTTCGTCGAACGACCCGAACAACACCGGCGGCGAGCTCGACTTCGAAACGGCCGCCGATCTCGCGAAGACGCCGCCGAACGAGTTCAGCGCCTGCGTCATCGGCGTGACTGCACCGGCGTCGTCTCGCCGAGCCACGACGTGCTCGCTGCGCTGGACGGCCAGCAACGTCGGCGGCGTCGGCCAGTACGTGGTCTATCGCGTCGACGGCGACGAGCTGCTCCCGGGGCAGGTGTGGACGCCGGTGACGACGATCCCGACCCCCGGCCAGCACGAGGTACACGATCATCGACGGCAGCGCGCTCGTGAACGGCGCCGCCTACACCTACTTCATGGTCGCGATCTACGGCGATGGCATCCAGAGCGACCCGTCCAACCTCGTCACGATCGCCGCGGTCAACGATCCGCCGGCGGCCGGGAACGACAGCTACTCGATTGTCGAGGACACGATCTCGACCAGGCCGCGCCGGGCGTGCTGGCCAACGACGCGGACCCGGATACGCCCAGCCCGCTGACGCGCGGCGCTCGTCAGCAACCCGTCGCACGGCACGGTGGCGCTGAGCGCGAACGGGCTCGTTCACGTATACGCCCGCGGCCAGCTTCAGCGGCACGGATTCGTTCACCTACCGGGCGAGCGGACGGCGTCGTGTCGAGCAACGTCGCGACGGTCACCATCACCGTCACCTCGGCGAACGATGGCGCCGACGATCAGCAACATCGCCGACCGCGCCATCGACGCGAACACCACGCACCGGCGCGATCGCCTTCACCGATCGGCGACAACGACTCGCGGGCGTCGTGCTCTCGGCGACGACCAGCAACGCGTCGCTCGTGCCGCTGGCGAACATCGTGTTCGGCGGCAGCGGCTCGAGCCGGACGGTGACGGTCACGCCGGCTGCGAACCAGAGCGGTCCGCAACCATCACGGTCATCGCCACGGACTGCGCCGGCGGCGCCGCCAGCGACGAGCTTCGTGCTGACGGTGCGGCCGGGCGGATACACGCTGGTCGGGGTGCAGAACGTGCCGACCGCCGGCGGGCAAGACGTTCAAGGCCGGCAGCGCCGTGCCGATGAAGTGGCTGTTCAAGAAGGCGCGACGGTCGTCGACAGCGGCCAGGTCACACACGTCGTGACCGTGCGCGGACCGCTGCCGTCCGGAGCCGATTCGCATCATCAGCAACACGGATCCGGGCAGCAGCTCGTTCAGGTACGACACGGCGTCGAAGACGTGGCAGTTCAACCTGCAGACCAAGGAAGCGAACGGGCAGGCCTACCCGGTCGGCGCTCTACGACGTGACGATCGTGCCGACGACGCCGGGCTACCTGCCGAGTCCCGACGTTCCGGTTGCAGCCTGGTGAAGTAGGGAAGGTGAGCGTCGATTAGCGCGGCGGCGCCGGAGACGGCGCCGCCTGGCAGGCGCGGCGGCGTGATGTCGGCGACGAGCGGGTCTTCCGTCGAGCTTGCCGCGAATGGCGAGATAGGCGCGGTAGGAGTCGGCGAACTTCGTGCTCTTCAGGCCTTCGCGGACGCGGCCCTGGTAGTAGTAGACCGGGCGGGAAGTAGCCGAAGGTCGGCTCCTCGTCGAGGAACAGCGCCAGCGCCTCGCCGCGCCGCTTGAGGCAGCGGTCGAATTCGGAGTCGGCCTGCGGGAACGACGCCGGCCTCGAGATACGCCCGGCCGAGATGAAGTGGCCGATCCACGTGTCGAGCAGGTCGTTCGCCGCCGTCAGCGACTTGATCGCCTGCCGCGCATCGCTTCCTGTTCAGCGCGATCGAGGCCGTCGATGATCGCCGCGTAGGCCTGCGGCTCGGCCTGCAGCTCGGCGGCAAGGCCGTCCGCACAGCGCTCGCGCCTTCTCCAGCCGCGCCAGCCTCGAGCGAACACCCGCGCCGCGAGGAACCGGATCTTCACGGCCTGACTGTTGCGCGAGCGCCTGCTCGCTCGCGGCCTGATCGCCGCCGGCCTTCTGCTGCCGCAGCAGCCGGACGCTCGGCCAGCGCCGCGAACTTGCTGGCCGCCTTGTCTGGAACCTTCGCTTCCAGATCCGCGGCGGCGCCGTGCCGCGAGAATCCGCTCCGCGTCCGCAGAACCGGCCTTCGTACATCGCGAGATCGCCGAGGCCGGACGCCGTGTAGGAGTGCGCCCTCGGCATCGACCTGCCCGAGCGCGCTGTAGGTCTCCTGTCGCTGCAGCCACCTGCCCCTGCCCGACCTGCGCGAACGCCAGCGCCAGCAGCGCGAAGAGGCCCGGCTCCGGCATGCCGCGACTTCCTGCTCGGCGGCCTGGAAATCGCCGCTGTAGTCGGCGTAGAGCGCCAGATTCTCGCGGTAGAGCGCGCGGTTGGGCAGGATCTTCACGACCTGCCGCATCTCCTCGACCGCCTGCGGCATGTTGCGCAGCTGCGTCAGGCACAGCGCGCGGTTGTTGCGCGCCGCCGCGTCGGCCGCGATAGCGCGCGATCAGGTCGCCGTACTCCTTGACGCAGGCCTGATAGTCGTTGGTGATCGAGTAGTAGAAGCCGCGCGTGCGGATACCGCTCGCGCTCGGTCATGCTGTCGAGGTGGCTGCATCGCTTCCTTCGCGTACTTCTCCGCGTCCTGCTGGCGCTCGAGGTTGCGCGACGTCGCCGCCATCGCGCCGTAGGCGATGCCGAACTTCGGGTCGAGCGCGACGGCCTTCGAGAAGCTCTGGAGCGCCTCGTCGAACTTGCTCGCCGGACATGGCTTCCATGCCGCGCGCGTACTCGCGAACGGCGTCGAGCGACGTCGCCGTGAGCGTTTCCATGGCGAATCGCTGCGCCGAGTCGGACGTGTCGTCGCCGAGCGCCTCGCGCACGTGTGTCGGCGAGCGACGTCGCCACGGCCAGCACCTGATCCTTGTCTGCGACGCGCGGTCGGATGCGCGTCGGCGATGACGTTGCCCGTGACCGCCTGAATGGCTTTGACCGACACGGTGTAGCGGTTGCCCTGCCGCTCGACCGTGCCGGACGAGCACGACGTTGACGCCCTGCTTGACGGCGAGCTGCGAGCGCCGCCTGCTCGTCGAGCGTCTCGGGCGGCCGAACGCCCAGGCTCGCCGGATGCCGTTGCGATCGTACGCGCTGATGAACCTGGCGCCTTCGAGCGCCAGCTTCAGGATCGGCTCGAGCGTGCGGTCGAAGCTGCGTCGCCCGTGGCGTTCTGGAAGTCGGCGATCAGCACCGACACGGGCTCGTGCTCGACCGGCACCGCGGGTCCACGCGCAAGCCACCAGGTCACGCCCGAGCAAGCGACGAACGCCAGCCCGACGGCGGCGACGAGGCGACGCGTCACGCGGCGGGCGACCGGCAGCAGGTGCCCGCGAGTCATCGAGTCGCGCCAGCGCGGCGACGAGCTGCGGCGTCGTCTGGAAGCGCTGCGCGGCGTCGGGTTCGATGCACTGCGCCACGATTCGGTCGAGCGGCTCGGGAACGTCGGGTCGACGAGCGCGGCGGCGGCGGCGCCACCTGCATGCGCTGCGTCAACTCCTCGATCGCGGTGTCGGCGCCACGGGCCCGCTGCCGGTTGAGCAGCATGTCGTAGACAATCAAGCCGAACGCGTAGATGTCCGCACGCTGGTCGAGCGGCTTCGCCCGTGCCTGCTCGGGCGCCATGTACTGGACGGTGCCGACGACGGCGCCGGCCATCGTCTGACCTCCGAGCCGCAGGCATTCGGCCGGAGGGCAGCGGGCGACGTCGGCCAGCACCGCGCGGGCCGCCGGTCGATCGCGCGATCCCGAAGTCCATGATCAGGGCGTCGTCGTTCTTGTCGACCATGATGTTCGCGGGCTTGAGATCGCGGTGCACGACGCCGGCGGCATGCGCGGCCTCGAGACCCGTGGCGATCCCGCGCGCGATTTGCATGACCCGCTCGATCGGCAGCTTGTCCTGTCCGGCGGAGGATCGGGGCCAAGCTCGTCGCCCTCGATGAACGGACATGGTGATGAACTTGATGCCGTCGAGCTCGCCGAGCTCGTGAATGCGCACGACGTTCTTGTGCGTGACCTGGCGCGCCAGCAGGAGTTCCTGCTTGAAGCGGCGCTCGAGCATCGCGGCCGCCGCAGGGTCCGCGGCGACCTCCGGCCGGATCACCTTGAGCGCGACGATGACGCCGAGCTCGGCGTCCCACGCCTGGTACACAGCGCCCATGCCGCCGATGCCGAGCAGGCGGACGATGTGATAGCGCGCGCCGAATGGCTGTCCGGGAGAAAGAGGGCCGGTGGGCGATGGCTCGTGGGCGGCGCGACTGGTGCGCGTGCCGTTGGAGAGCGTAGTGGCGGCGTCGAGGTCCAGCGCTGGCCGCGTTACGGTGTCGGCAGAAAAGAAGCCGGAGCCGGTGGGTGCGTTGGGGCCATAGCCAGCATCCGTCGGAGCATCAGGCGGAGCTGCGGACCCACTGTAGGCGGCGCCTGTCAATCCCGCCGCCGTGACGGAATCGATTGCCCGCGTCCACACGTCTTCTCGTGCGGCGGTGCGTGGCAGCACGCCGCAAGCCGTACATGGTCCGTTGGAAATTGTGGCACGCCCGCCGCAGCTCGGGCAGTTCATCAAGAAGAGCTCGTTCCTGGTTGAAGCCGTGATTATGACCCGTCCACGCCCTCGACACAAAGGAAAAGCCGTTGTTACCTGCGGCTTCAAAGGCGCCAGGTTCTTGCCGATGCCTTCTGGAGCCTGTTTTCGAACGGCGGCGCGTATAGAACCAGTCTCGGTTTCTTCCTCTACGGGGAAGGGTCACTATGCGAACGATAACGAATCTGACACTCGCTTTCGCCTCGCCTCGCGAGCGTCGCGCCGGCGGCCTCGCAAACATTCGAAGTGCTGGCGAACTTCAAGCCTGACGTGGGCATGCCACAGGCGAACCTCCTGCATGCGAGTGACGGATATCTCTATGGAACACTTCGCGGAGGCGAGTACGGCCTCGGTTCGGTGTTGGATGCGTCCAACGGCACGGGTTCGAGACGGTCCATTCATTCTCGCGGTCGATGGCGCCTACCGCTGGCGAACTGATTGAATTTGCGGGCGCCTTTATCGGCATGACCAGGAGGCAGGCCTTACGAATCTGCTCTACGGAGTCATTTACGCATCGAGCTCGCAAATCCATCGCAGCTGGAGGTCTTACACACGTTCAACGCGGCACATGAACGGCGCCTACGCGGCGGGTTGCTCGAGGTGAATGGCACGCTCTACGGCTTGACTCAGGGCGGTGAGCGCGCACGGCTAGGGGATAGTGTTGGTTTCGAGCCAACGCGAACAGCTTCTTCATTCTTCACTCCTTCGACGAGGCGGCCGGCAAATGGCGTCGGGACACTGGTCGAAGTCAACGGCTCCTGTACGGCACGACCAGCGTGGCGGTCAAAACAACGCGGGCACTCTATCGCAGCACGACGAGGGTAAGTTGTTGTATCGACTGCTGGGACTGCTCTTCGAGCATCTCGCGATCTCAATGGCCACCACGCAGGCCTTCTCAAAGTCGGAACAGATCTGTATGGCACGACGTGGCTATGGCAGCATTTTCAAGTTAGACACGACGCGGGACAGTTCGAGTTCGTCGAGAACGTCGAGGGATACGGTGCGCTGTACCGCTGCGCTCTGCTGCGAGCGTCAAATGGCCTCATCTACGGCACCACTGAGGCGGGCGGCGCGAACGGGAACGGAACGATTTTAGAGCTCAACGTCACGACAATACACGTCGCTCGTCATCAAACACAGCTTCGTTCGCGACGTGACGGGCAGGCGTTGGGTCGCGGGTCTCGTCGACGTGGAGGCCTGTTGTACGGAACAGCGTGGAGCGTGGCTTAGGTTTCAACGGAACAATCTTCAGCTTCGATACAGGCAGCGGAACAACGACGGTCTGCACGCTTCGGACGACGGGACGTACCAGCGAGCGGGGGACCGATAGAAGTCGGGCCTCTTTCATCGGCGCTTAGAGGCGGGGGCCACTCGTGGCGGGACGTCTTCAAGTGGGAACTTGACGGGTAGCGTGACAGTGATGTATTAGTTCGATACACTAGTGGAGGGCGGCTACTATGGCGGAGTGATTGTGGCAGCGACGGACGGGTGTACGGGACAGCAGCTGTCGGTGGCTCGCACGTGCGGAGTGGCTGCACGACTCAAGATGCGGGATGGTCTACGCATTGACGCTAACGGCGCGAACTTCACGATCTCAAATCGTTCAGGTCAAACGCAGGCGATGCGTACACGCGAGTGGGCGGCTGCTGGGAATCAATGGTGCCTCTTGGAACCTACAGGGCGGCGGCTCACATAGCGGCGGTGCGGTATTGCATCGACAGCAGTGGTGCGTTCTCGCTGTGCATCAGTTCGACTGCTATAGACGGAGTAGGACTAATCGGTGGGCTTACGCAAGGTAGCGACGGCTCGTCTACGGAACGACGAGCGCGGAGGCAGCACAACGGCGGAACGGCGTTTCGCTGGACACATGGGCGGCGCATTGAAGTCTTCATGCTTCGACAGTGAACAGTTCGACGCTGCGGGGCTCAATAGGCATTGGTGCAAGCGGGCGAGCGTGTTATGGGAACAACGCGGCGGCGGGCTCTTTGGCACGGCACTGTCTACAAGCTCGATGTCAGCACGTGCCTCCAACAGTGGTAGTGCTCAGATCTTTGAGTTTGCTGCTGAGTTGTTTGGCTGGTCAATACAGATTCGTCAAGGGTGCAGGCGGCTGGGTGTATGGCATGACTTGGTTCGGTGGTTCACGGACTTCGGTGGCACGATTTGGAATCACGCGAACGGCACATCAAGCTGCTGCACAGTTCGGCTTCTCGGAGGGTTGGGCCGATGGAATGACGATGCGATGACGGTTTTCTATGGCACAACGGTACGGTGGTTTGAACGGAGCGGCATACTCTTTGCTGCGAGTCGACGCGACGGCGACGGCGTGCGCGATGGTCGACAATTGTTCACGCGCCAATACTGCGCAGATCGATACAGACGGCGACGGTATCGGCGATGGTTGCCGCAGAAGGGCACAAAAGTTCAGCTAAACTGACGCTCGGACGCTGCAATTCGCGTACAGACGGCACGCGAAAGCGACTACGTACTACGACTTAATAGAGGCATGCAGACAGGCGTCTCACAGTACTTACAGCGGCTCACGACGCGCGACTAACGCGGGCTGTATACGTGTGCTCGTTAGTGAATATAAACTACTCAACGGCAGACGTAAGCGCGTTAATGGTATAGCAGGCGCGTGATAGTACTGGAACACGCGGCACATATCTTCAATTCACGCGCTCTCGGCAACACAGCTCAATGCACGGCGAATGTGCGGCACGTTGTCTACATGCGAGACATCGGTACGTTTCTACGATAGGCAACAACAGCAGCTCATAGTGCGTTCACTTAAACGATTCTGTTAACTACACAGCGCATTGGCGTGGTGACGATAGACGTAGAGGCTTACGTAGTAGACACACGCGCGGTGTACGGCGCGCAGAGACATCAGCGTCTCGCGACTCAAGCGACAGGCGCGACGGAAACGCTGTCTACGTACATCGGCACGCGCTGCTACGCTGGCAGGGTTTCGCGGTGCAACGCGACGACGATTGAGTCAGCGGTTAGCTGCAGACAGAGTTGCGCAGCTGCAGACAAACGCGTTGGTCGATCGATGTGACGCGGCACGGTTTCGCTCGGCACCAACGTGAACGCGTTTTTGCTTGCGACGGCGGCGGCAACATGGGTGGCAATGGCGCTGGTGCACGTGTACGGAACGGTGCACAGCGGGATAGAGCAGCCTGTTCTGCACTGGGTTCACGGGTTTGCCAACGGGCGTAGCTCGAGTTGAAGGCGGGGTACGGTGCGGGTACTGTGGTGCGTCTGCAGAGAAACAGGCCACACGACGGCGCGACTTCTCTTTGATGTGGACCGCCAATCATCGAGTGCGGAACGCTGCGGACGGAACGCAAGGATTGCGCAGTTGCCAGTACCTATATGCTTGGCTCGTCTACACGATAGCGTGCGACATCTCGACACGGCGCAGTCAGGGGCGCATCAAAGTGTGCTTCGCACGTCTATGGGAGAGACACTCTGGCACTACAACGCGGCGACAGGACAGTGGGAAGACATCACATTCGGTGTATGGCGAATCAGAAGATCTGCGGCTGGGTCTCTTCTCTCTCGCAGTTTGTCGTCAACGCTACGCGGAGCTTTGCTGTGAGTCTCACGTGAAGCGGCGAGCGCGTGGGCAGCACTGTAACTACACAGCGGCGGCTGTGACGCGGAAGACGGCAACATCCGTGAACTGCACGCGGTGTCGGGTACGCTTTGCGCTCGGCACGACGATGTGCTGTTCGGCGGCGGACGCTCGGGAACAGCAGAAACAGCGAGCTTCTCTATTGCGTGTCGATAAGACTCGCGTGTGACGGCGCGCAGCAATCACAGTTGAGGCAACGCAGTAGAGTGGCGCACGGTTCGTGTCGCGCGCTCGCGCAGTGGCTTGCGGCGCAACAGCTCTGGATCTCGTTGACGGAGCGTGATTGGCGGAGCTTAGGCAACACTATACACGGTCTTTCGGTGGGCACGACTACGGTACGTTACGCTTCGTTGACAAGAGCGGCAATGCTGGCGTTGCTACGTGTAGAGTTATCGTAGTTAGTGGTAAACGCGCATCGCAGTCAGCATCGCAGGGCGCGGCAGTCTTGGGTTTAGAGCAGATTGTATCGACGCTGAGATTCACGAATAACGGCGGTGCTAGCGCTCTGCGAGGTACGACTATGCTAGTTTTAGTGCAGTTAGGGGGTATAGTTTGATCGAAGTAGTATCGGAAAGTCTCAGCAGGTAGCGATCGGTGATCTCGCAGCTGGGGTTTCACGAGTTATAAGCGTAGTACTAGAGTGTAGGGAGGTAAAGGAGTTAATGTTGGTAGAAGTGGGAGATATGGTGATTAAGGGGGGGGGTCGGGATACACAAAGAGAAGAGGGGGCGCAGCTCCCGCCATCCCTCGCTGCCGCCCACTTGGCCATCTCGCTGAAGAACGCCTCTCGATGCGCCGAAAAATCGGGATCGGTCGCGCGCGGCCACACGCTGTGCGTGACGACCACCAGGCGGCAGGATGGATTGACGTAAATGGCCTGTCCGTAGATGCCTACGGCGGCAAACGCATGATCCGGCCGCAGCCACCAGAGCAGTCCGTAGCGGTCGTTGGCGGCTGATGCGGTGGTGGACGCTGCCATCCAGCCCTCGGGCAGGACGGACGATCCGTCGGTGAGCCGGCCGTTGCGCAGGGCAAAGAGTCCAAGCCGCCCGTAGTCGCGCAGCGTCGCGCTCAGGCAGCAGCCGCCGTGCTCGGCGCCAGACTCGGAGAGGAGCAGCCAGTTGGCGTCGTGCTCCATGCCGAACCGGCGCCAGATCTTGTCCTCGAGGTAAGTCGCGAGGTTGTTGCCAATCGCCGCGCGCAGGACGGCGCCCACGAGGTTGGTCTCCTCGGTGTTGTAGTTGAACGTGCTGCCAGGCGCCGCCACCCTCTGCTTGCGCAGCAGATAGCGCAGACGATCCAGTGCCGAGCCGCCTGTCTGCGCGATATCCGACTTCGGGTCGGCGTAGTCCTCGTCCCACGCCACTCCCGACGACATCGTCATCGCCTGCCGCAGCGTGACATCGTCGTAGGCCGAGCCGCGGAGCACCGGCAGAAAATTACTGACCGGCACGTCAATCGACGAAATGAATCCATCTTTCATCGCCGCGCCGACCAGCATCGACACCACTGACTTGGCGACGGAGAAGGAGTACCAGCGTGTGTCGCGTGTGTTGCCCTGCGCGTATCGCTCGAGCACGACATTGCCGTCGCGGATGGCCAGCAGCCCGACGATGTGGTTGTGCGAGACGAAGGCGTTGATGTCGAACGTGCCGGTGCCGGCCGTGTAGCGAAGCCCCGCGAAATCAGCCAGCTGGTCTGGAAGGGGAAAAGGATGCGGGCTGGCGGTGACGGGTCGTGTCGGGTAGATGCGGTCGATGTTTCGATAGCCTCGCAACTGCTGCTCGGGTGTCCATCTGAGGACGTTCTCGAGATTGCCGAAACTCGACCAGTCCTCGGCAGCTTTCGGTGATCGCGGCTGTACGGAGTGGCACGCGACGAGCGCGACCAGTGCGCTGGCGACAAGGCCAGGAGCAACACGGAACCTCATGCTGGGCGCCATTGTGACATCGTTGAATCGCACGGGTTTGGCTGCGGCCAATCATCCTGCAGCGCGAGCTCAAGGACATAGTGACGCTGACGGAGAGGAGCTCGCAGAAGGTGTCCGGCTCGCGCTGGATGCGGCGCACCACCTGGCCGGGGGCAGGGGCGGCCTCACTCGCGGCGGCGGTCAAGCTCAAGGATCGGCTGCGGGGAAAACGCGTCGTCTGTGTGATGAGCGGGGGCAATATCGACCGCTCGACTTTGATGCGCGTGTTGGGCCCGTCTGGGAATCAACCACAGAGAACACAGAGGACACAGAGGGTTCTGGGTTTTGAGAACTTGAGGGGACGGAGATAACGGGATCACAACGGAGAAACGGAGTCGCGGAGGCTTAAAGCGCTCTGCGACAGCCAGCAGGCACGCCGGCGAAGCCGGCGTCAGGATCACCGAGGGGCACGAGCCACGAGAGCACTGGACAGAGCCATGAGTGCTTTCGTGGCTCGCGCTCTCGGTGATCCAACCGCGCTACGCGCGGATACCCCGCTGACGTCCACACACTCCGGGGATCCGTGTTGTCTGTGTTTTCCGTGGCCCGGACTGACCTCGCCGGCTTGACCTCTCTGCGTTCCCTGCGCTCTCTGTAGTGAATGGCTTTCGGGCATTTCGTCGTGACGAGTCACAGGGCTCCGACAGAGCAGTCTCGCCGCAATAAGTTAATGTTGTCCTCGTGACGAACACCATGGCGCCGGGCAGTGATCGCGATAGTCGTGGTGGCGCTGTCGGTGACGGGGGCGGATTCACGACGGACACTTCCGTAGGACATCCCGGTCGCGTCATCAAAGTTGTAGGCAATCATGGCTTGATTGCCGATGTTTGCCAGCGGGCAACGCTGAAGTAATGAGGCTGAATGCCTCGAGGAAGCAGGCCGCGTTCTTGCTGGTGGCGCGGCAATGTCATCACCCGCTACATTTGCTGACGGTCCCCGGGCGGGAACGGTCTACCTGGTGGGAGCCGGACCCGGGCGATCCGGGACTGCTGACGCTACGAGCCGCATCGCTGCTCGCAGGCGCGACCGAGGTCTACCACGACTATCTGGTCAGCGATGGTGTGCTTGCGCACTGTAACCCCCAGGCCAGGCTCATCGACGTCGGCAAAACGGGCCACGGTCCGCAAACCGCGCAAGATGTGATCAGCGGCCAGCTTGTGGCGTCTGCCCGAGCCGGTCATCGCGTCGTGCGACTCAAGGGTGGCGACCCGCTGCTCTTCGGCCGCGGCGCGGAGGAGGCGCTCGAGCTCGACGCCGCAGGCATTCCCTTCGAGATCGTTCCGGGTGTCTCCTCGGCGCTCGCGGTCCCGGCCTGCGCGGGGATTCCCCTGACGGCCAGGGGACAGGCCACGTCAGTCGCGATCGTCACCGGCCACTCGATCAGCGGCGGCCCGGCATCGATTCCCGCCGCCGATACCATCGTCGTCTTGATGGGCGTGGCGAACGCCGCCGTCATTCGCGATCAACTCGTCGCAACCGGCCTCGATCCCCGTACTCCAAGCGCGGTCATCGAGTGGGGCACGTGGGCGCGACAACGCGTGATAACGGCCACACTGGATGACCTCCCTGATGCGATTGCGCGCGCCGGTGTCGGCGCACCAGCGGTTCTGGTGATCGGAGATGTCGTGCGTTTGAGGAGCCGGCTGGCCCGGAACACCGACGGGACGGCCGAGGCCGGTGCACAACGCTGTTCATTCCAACGACCTAGCTACATTTTTGTAGCAGCACGGCCGAGGCGGCCGTCGCCACTTCCCGCATCATTGCTTGGCTTCCGTCGCCTGCGCCCACCGTGGCGGCGCGGAATGACCGTTGCACGGTCATTTGCGAACGGCGGGGCGAGCACATCTCGCTGGCTCGTTCTCGCGAACCATGATCGCTACGGAACGTCAGCGCCCCACGGCCACCACGGCAGAGACAGTGCGCACGCACTGTCCGTACTGTGCTTTCCAATGCGGGCTCCTCGTGACGCCGGATGGAGACGGCACGATGTCGATCGCCGGCGACGCCGACTTTCCCGTGAACGCCGGCGCTCTCTGTCTCAAGGGCTACACCGCCGGTGAAACGCTCGCGCATCCCGATCGCCTGACGACGCCGCTCGCGCGCAACGCAGCCGGCAACCTGGTGCCTGTCAGCTGGGATGAAGCGATCGAACGAATCGCCGCAGGATTCCGGCTGCTGCAGCGAAAGTATGGGCGTGACGCGATCGGTGTCTTTGGTGGCGGCTCGCTCACCAACGAAAAAGTCTATCTGCTCGGCAAATTCGCCCGCGCCGTTCTCCGCACGCCGCACATCGACTACAACGGCCGTTTCTGCATGTCGTCGGCAGCAGCCGCCGGGCTGCGAGCGTTCGGGCTCGATCGAGGCCTGCCCTTTCCGGTGTCGGACATTGCGATGGCCGACGCCATCCTGCTCGTCGGCGCGAACGTCAGCGAGACGATGCCGCCGATCATGCAGTACTTCGAGGCGCAGCGCCGCGCCGGCGGACAGTTGATCGTCGTCGACCCGCGACGGACGGCGACCGCCGAACACGCGACGATGCACTTGCGGCTGATCCCGGGAACCGACGCGGTACTGGCGCACGGCCTGCTGCACGTGCTCATCCACGAGCGGCTCATCGACGAAGGCTACATCCGCGAGCGCACCGAAGGATTTGAAGCCGTCAGAGCCCACGCCGCCAGTTACTGGCCGGAACGCGTCGAACGGCTGACCGGCGTGCCGCAGCGAGACATCATCAGCACGGCGCGAACGCTGGGGCTTGCCGGCAACGCGATCGTCCTCACCGCGCGCGGCGCCGAGCAGCAATCACAGGGCGTGGCCAACGTGCTGTCGTTCATCAACCTCGCCCTCGCCATGGGCAGGGTCGGACGGCCGTACAACGGCTATGGCTGCCTCACGGGTCAGGGCAACGGCCAGGGAGGGCGGGAGCACGGCCAGAAATCCGACCAGCTACCCGGCTACCGGCGGCTCGACGACGCGCAGGCGCGCGAGGAGATTGCGCGCTTGTGGGGAATGTCGCCTGAGGATCTGCCGGGTCCCGGCCGCTCCGCGTACGAGCTTCTCGATACGCTCGGCCGCGACGGCGGAGTACGCGGGCTTCTCGTCATGGGCTCGAATCCGGTGGTCTCTGCTCCGAATGCCACGCACATAGAAGAACGGCTCGCCTCGCTCGACTTCCTTGCCGTCTGCGACTTCTTCCTCTCCGAAACCGCGCGGTTGGCCGACGTCGTTCTGCCGTCGGCACAGTGGGCCGAGGAGGATGGAACGATGACGAACCTGGAAGGACGCGTGCTGCGGCGGCGGCAGGTCGTAGCCGCCACCGGAAGGCGTTCGTACAGATCTCGAGAATCATCCAGGGCCTGGCCGAGGCGCTCGGCTCGCCGCGCGGCTTTCCAGTATCGGCTCGCGCCGCATTCGCCGAGCTGCGACAGGCTACGGCGGGCGCCCCAGCCGACTACTCGGGTATCACGACAGGGCGTATCGATCGCGAGCGCGGCGTTTTCTGGCCGTGCGGTCCCGGCGCCCACGATGGCACGCCGCGCCTCTTCGCAGAGCGCTTTCCTACGCCGAACGGACGAGCGCGCTTCCACCGCATCCATACGTTCGGTTCCGCCGAGCGTCCGGATGAGGAGTACCCGTTTTTTCTCACGACCGGCCGCGTGCTCGCGCAGTACCAGTCGGGAACGCAGACCCGCCGCGTGCGCCGGCTGCGCACCGCTGCCGGGGCCGCGCAGGCTGAGATGCACCCGCATGCGGCAAAGCGAGCCGGCCTCGCCAACGGCACGGAGATCACGATCGAGACACGTCGCGGCCGCGCCTCGTTTCGCCTGAAGACAACGGCAGCCATCCGCGAGGACACGATTTTCGTTCCCTTCCACTGGCCGGACGAGCAATCGGCCAACCGCCTGACCAACGACGCACTCGATCCGATCAGCCGGATGCCGGAGTTCAAAGTGTGCGCCGCCCGGATCGCCGCGGCTGCAGGAGGCAGAGACAACAGATGAGAACGCGCAAACGGCTGGTCGTCATCGGCAACGGGATGGCGGGTGCCCGCCTCGTGGAGGATGTCATCGCCCGCGACCCCGGCGCATTCGACATCATCATGTTCGGCGACGAACCCTACGGTAACTACAATCGGATTCTGCTCTCGGGTGTGCTCGCCGGCACCCACGATCCGAAGGACATCTTCATCAACCCGCTGGCGTGGTACGAGCACGCAAGCGTCAAGCTGCACGCCGGCGTCGGCGCCGCGCGAATCGATCGTGCCGAGCGGCAGGTCATCGGCACCGACGGCACGGGTCGAACCCTACGACGAGCTGGTCATCGCTACCGGCAGCACCGCATTTGTCCCGCCACTCGACGGCCTGCGGAACGACAGCGGAGGCTACCGTGATGGGGTTTTCGTCTTTCGCACGCTCGATGATTGCGCGGCCATACGCAACTACGCCGGGGGCGCGGCGCGCGCGGCGGTCATTGGCGGCGGCCTGCTCGGACTCGAAGCAGCGCGCGGGCTTCGCCAACTCGACGTCGAGGTGCACGTCGTCCACTTGATGCGGCATCTCATGGACGTTCAACTCGACGAGATCGCTGGCGAGATGCTGCGCGCGGCAATGGAGCGCCTCGGCGTGACCACTCACCTGTCGCGGCGAACGACCGCCGTTCTCGGCGACGCGTCTGTCTCGGGGCTGACGTTCGACGACGGATCACGGCTCGATTGCGAGATGGTCGTCGTGTCGGCCGGTATCCGTCCCAACGTCGCGCTTGCGCGCGATGCCGGCCTGACCGTCGAGCGCGGCATCGTCGTTGGCGACGACCTGCGGTCGGCGAACGATCCGCACGTGTTCGCGATCGGCGAGTGCGCGCAGCATCGCGGACAGGTCTACGGTCTGGTCGCGCCGCTCTGGGAGCAGGCGCAGGTGCTCGCCGATCGACTGACCGACGTCAACGCGCACGCCGAGTATCGGGGATCCCGGGTGTCCACCAAGCTCAAGGTGATGGGCATCGATCTCGCCGTCATGGGCGACAAGGAGCCAACCACTGGCGATGAGGTCGTCCACTACTCCGAGCCGTCGCGAGGCATCTACAAGAAGATGGTGGTGCGCGACGGCAAGCTGGTCGGGCGCGATCCTGCTCGGCGATCCCGATGGCGCGCCGACGCTGCAGCAGGCCTACGACCGCTCTGCACCCCTTCCCGACAACCGCGCTGAGCTGCTCTTCCCATCGATGCGCAGCGACGCACCGGTCTCCGCGGCGGCGCTCCCAGACGACGCCCAGATCTGTAACTGCAACGGCGTTGCGAAGGGCGCGCTGACGACGGCAATCGCCGGCGGGTGCCGGAGCCTGCGGGCGCTCTGCGACGCTACCAGAGCCGGAACCGGCTGCGGCTCGTGCAAGCCGCAGATTCAGCAGGTGCTCGAGGCGTACGCGGGCGACAGCGTGGCGGAGGATCCCGCAGCGCACTATTACGTTCCGGGCGTTCCCGTGGCGTAAGCCCGAACTGGTAGCCGAGATTCGCCGGCGGAATCTACGCAGCGTCTCGGCCGTGATCTCCGCGCTCGCCGACGGCCGCGAAGATGCGAAGAGCAAGGCCGGCCTGGCGTCGCTGCTCAAGACAATCTGGGCGGGCGAGTACCGAGGACGAGCGCGACGCCCGGTTCATCAACGATCGCGTCCACGCCAACATTCAGCGCGACGGGACCTTCAGCGTGATTCCGCGAATCTACGGCGGCGTGACATCGGCGGCGCAACTGCGGCGAATTGCCGACGTCGCCGACAGGCATCAGGTGCCGATGGTCAAGATCACGGGCGGCCAGCGCATCGATCTGCTCGGCATCCCCAAGGACAAGCTGCCCGACGTCTGGCGGGACCTCGGCATGCCATCGGGCCATGCCTATGCGAAGGCGTTTCGCACCTGCAAGACGTGCGTCGGCACCGAGTTCTGCCGCTACGGCGTCGGCGACAGCACCGGACTCGGCATCGCGATTGAGAAGCGGTTCCAGGGACTGGAGTCGCCGCACAAGATGAAGCTCGCAACCGCGGGCTGTCCGCGCAACTGTTCGGAAGCAACGACCAAAGATGTCGGTGCCGTGGCGATCGAGGGAGGACGCTGGGAGATCTACGTCGGCGGCGGCGCCGGATCCAAGGTCAGGAAGGGTGACGTGCTCTGCACCGTGTCCAGTCATGACGAGGTGCTCCAGGTCATGGGCCGCTTCATGCAGTATTACCGCGAGCACGCGCGCTACCTCGAACGGACGTACGACTTCGTCGAGCGCCTGGGCATCGACTATCTCAAGCGCGCTGCTGATCGAGGACTCCGAGGGCATCTGCGCGCGCGCTCGATGCCGCCGTCCAGACAGCGGTCGACGCATTCGTCGATCCATGGCTCGAGGGCAACACGCCCATTCACCCGCTGCAGTTCCATACCCACGCCGGCAGCCATCCGCCGCGGAGCCGATCGCATGAGCATCGCCACAAGCCTGCACCAACTCGGTCCGATTGACAGGATTCCACTCGGCGAGGCGCGCGTGTATCGCGTCGACGGCAAGGATATCGCCGTGTTTCGCTGCCGGAGCGGCAACGTATTCGCGACCAGCGCGCGAATGCCCGCATCGCGGCGGACCGCTGGCCGACGGCCTGGTCGGCGGACGAGACCGTGATCTGTCCGATGCATGGCTTCGCTTTCGATCTCCGGACTGGCGAGGCGGTGGGCCGCGAGTGCGGCCGGCTGGCGACGCACCGCGTCAGCATCACGTCGGCTGGCGAGCTGACGCTGGAACTCGGCGTGAGCGGCAACGCCACGCCGCCGAGCTTCGGCGGCGCCCGCGTGCTGTTGCTCGAATCGAGGCTCGCGGCCGAAACCGCGGCGATGGTGCGAAAGTTGGGCGGCGAGCCGATCAGCGCACCGGCCGTAATCGAAGCGCAGATCGATGCCGACAGCGCCGTCCTGCGAGTTCATCGAGCGCCTGCCAACAGCCGGGCGACCATCTGGTGACGTTCCTCACGGGCGCTGCTGTCACCCGTGTCTTCGCGATCGCCGAACGTCTCGAGCTCGCGACGCCTGCTGCAGGACGGCTTGCGGCGCGCCACCATCGTCGCGCGCGGGCCAAAACCGGCCGGAGCGCTGGTCAGGCGCGGGGTGACGCGCGCGATCGCCGTTGCCTCGCCGTTCACGACGGCGGACGTGCTGGCGGCGCTCGGCGCGCTGCCGGTGGCCGGCCGCGAGGCGACTGTCGTCCACTACGGCGAGCGCAACGAGCCCATCGTGTCGGCGCTCGGCGCCCGCGGCGCCGTGGTCCGCGAGCTCATCGTCTACGAGTGGCAGGTGCCGCTCGATGTCGCGCCACTCGTCGCGGCAATCGACTCGATCATCAAGGGTGACGTGCCGATCCTGGCGCTCACCAGTCAGATTCAACTGCGGCATCTGCTCTTCGTCGCCGGGCCCCTGCGCGCAGGCCGCTGCTCGACGCCCTCAACACGCGCGTTCTCGTCGGGGCCGTGGGTCCGACCTGCGCCGCCGCCTGCCACGAAGCGGGCATCGAAGATGTCGTCGTTCCTCAGCAACCAAAGCTGGCGCCGATGCTCGTTGCGATCGCCGACGGCCAGAGCCCGAGCCGGGAATCACCAAACGACCAATCATGAATGATCAACGACAGGGACATCTGCCGACGCTCCTCGCCTGCTTCCTGCACTTCGACCTCAGCTTCATGCTGTGGGTGCTGATTGGCGCGCTGGGCATCGTGATCGCCGAAGACCTGCAACTCTCGGCCGGCCAGCGCGGCGTGCTCGTGGCCCTGCCGATTCTGAGCGGGTCTCTTCTGCGCATTCCGCTCGGTCTCTTGAGCGACCGCTGGGGCGCCCGGCGTGTCGGCGGCACGATGCTGGCCTTCCTGTTCGTGCCGCTGACGGTCGGCTGGCTTGGCGGCTGGCTCCTGGCCGACGATGATGGCGGTCGGCTTGATGCTGGGCACTGCGGGCGCCTCGTTCGCGGTCGCGCTGCCGCTCGCGAGCGCCTGGTACCCGGCGAAACGTCAGGGGCTGGTGATGGGGATCGCCGCCGCCGGCAACAGCGGCACGGTCATTACCAATCTCATCGCGCCGAGACTGGCGGAACAATTCGGCTGGCAGGGCGTCTTTGGCATCGCGATGGTCCCGCTCGCGATCGTACTGGCCACGTTCCTGTTGCTCGCACGCGAAGCCCCGCCGAAACTGCACGCCGCCCGGCCGATCCGCGAAGTGCTGCGCGAAGCCGATTTGTGGTGGTTCTGCCTCTTCTACAGCGTGACCTTCGGCGGCTACGTCGGGTTGAGCAGCTTCCTGCCGCTCTTCCTTCGCGATCAGCAGGGACTCGCAGCCTCGAGCGCCGGAATGCTGACCGCGGCCGCGGCGTTCGTCGGCAGCGGCGCCCGTCCGCTCGGCGGCTGGCTGGCAGATCGGCTCGGCGGCCGACGGCTCCTGACCGTCGCACTCGCGGGGCTCGGCGTCACCTACGCCCTCGTCGCGAGCGGTCCGTCGCTGCCACCGCTGACCGCGCTCGTGATCGCGGCCATGGCCTGTTGCGGACTCGGCAACGGCGCGGTCTTTCAACTCGTCCCGCTGCGCTTCCGTGCCGAAATCGGAATGGTCACCGGAATCATCGGAGCCGTCGGGGGCATCGGCGGTTTCTGCCTTCCGATCCTGCTCGGTCTCGTACGGCAGTATGGCGGCGGCTTTGGTGCCGGCTTTCTGCTGCTCGCCGTCGTCGCCATGAGCGTCGCAACCGTGCTGCAGATGCTGACGGCCCGTCAGGCGGGCTGGCGTGTGTCGTGGCGATCCAGTCCGCAGGTATCAGAGACAGCGTAGCGGGCGCGCGCGCCGAGCTACGACAGCGACGCCCACGCCAGGATGATCGCGAAGGCCGGCAGGGACGCGATCATGTAGACGGCACCGATCGCGGCCGCCTTCATGACGGTGGCCGGCCAGCTGCCGCCGAACACAGCCCGCAGGGCCAGCAGCGCATAGGCCGCGAAGGCGACGGCCATGACGCCGCTGACGGCCACCGCAAAGCCAATCGAGCCCGGGAGCTTCGCCGCTTCGGACAACGTGAACACCGTGAACGCGAACGCGTGCAGGTGCACGGCGAATACCAGCGACGTCGGAAAGCGCCGGCCGCGATAGAAGAGCGCGACAATCACGGCAAAGACCGGCAACAGCGCAAAGAATACGCGCGGCATGATCGTCAGGACGCGCGCGCGAAATCCAACCGGATCCGATGCGACAGCCCGGAAAAGCGGCCTGAGAAAGGCCGGAGCTTTGTCAGCGCTGGCGAGCAGCTCCGCGCGTTCTTCAGGGCTGAGATCGGCACCGCTGGTCCGGCCGGAGATGCCGATTTGAAGACCGCCAGGCGCCTCGACCTGCCCTGAGCGAGTGGACATCGAGGCTGGCGTCGCTGAAGCCGTAACAAAGTAGATCACGCTGACGATCAGGTAGAGCCGCACGGGCGACAAATAGCGGGCGCGGTGGCCGGCGACGTATTCACGGGTCAAGAAACCAGGGCGCAGCAGGCCACGAATCGTGGCGGCGATGCGGCCATCGTAGCCAGACAGTTCCTGCCAGGCATCACCGGCGATCTCGGTGATGCTCGGATCCGGCGGGACCGACCGCTGGCCACAAGCCGAACAAAACGATCCGTGCAGCGCCGTGCCGCAGTTGAGGCAGTCGGTGACCATCGCGTGTCGGAACGTGATGCTAACACCGATGCCGCGGGCCGAGGCTGCTGCAGCAGCGCACTCTGACCAGCCATCCGCCACTCCCGTCGCACCATCGGTCACATTCCCTGCCTCTGAGGCGTACTCGCCGCTACGCTGTGCCGAGGAGATCCGACCATGCGCCTGATCATGCCGATGCTGCTCGGCGCGACACTCTTCGTTTCCGGGCTGGCGCCGCAGCCACCACCCGATGCGCCGGCGGCGCGTGGCGGGCACGCGATGACTTACGACAGCCATCAGGGGCTGGCGCTGATGTTTGGCGGCGGTAGCCGCCAGCAGTCGTTCAACGATCTCTGGGCATGGAACGGCGAGCGCTGGCAACGGCTCGCCGATTCCGGCCGTCGCCGCGCGACTCGGCGGCGTTCGCCTACGACTCGAAGCGGAACCGGGCGATCGTCGTCGGCGGCCGGTCCCTCGGCGCGCTGGTAGACGACACGTGGGAATGGGACGGCACGATGTGGCACGAACAGAAAGTGTCCGGGCCGGGCATCCGTCTCCATCACTTTGCCGCCTTCGACGCGAGGCGCGGACGTCTTGTCCTCTACGGCGGCTTGAAGCCAATCGACAAGACAGTCGAGCGGTTGACGGACACCTGGGAGTGGGATGGCGCGACCTGGACCAGGAAAGACACAGAGGGGTTCGCCGCGTTTCCGAGCTCGATCGCCTATGACGAAGCGCGCGGGCAGGTCGTCGTGATCGCTGTCGACGCGACGACACCGCCCGACGGGGAGCGGCCATCAGCGATGTGGGCCTGGGACGGGACACGAGTGGACGAGCGCCAGCGCCGCGTTCGGCGAACCGTCGCTCAGTCCGTCGCAACCGTTGTCGCCAGGGTCCGAACGGACTGCTGATACTCGACGGCGCGATGCACAAAGGCAATGTCGCGATCACGTGGCTGTGGCGAGGTGGCCGTTGGCTGCGCAGCGATGCCGCCCCGCCGACGCCACAACGGGTAAGCCACGCCATGGCTTACGACACGCGGCGGAAGCGCGTCGTCATGTTCGGTGGCCACGCGGGCTTCATGCCGGGCCGCAACGGCGAGATGTTCGGCGATACGTGGGAATTCACCGGAACCGCATGGGAGCGAGTTCATCCCAGGTGACGCCGGCCGCGCCTGACGCGCAGCCCGTCAGCGGGTCCTCATCGTCAACCACCATTTCATAGTCGACGACACGAGTGGCGAGGCGTCCTGCTGGACGAAGTGCCCGACGCCTGGAACCGTCACGAGGGTGAGGTCCTTGGCAAGCCAGTCCCACGTACCGGAAAGGCCGTTGCGATCCAGGTAGCGGTCATCGAGGCCGTGGAACATCAGGACCGGCACGGTGACCTTCGGGAACTGAGGCACAGGCGCGTCCGCGCCGGATCCCTTCGGATAGTTGGCCTTGTAGTAATTCAGCATCGCGTCGAAGTCGGAGCGCTCGAAGGCCTCGACGTAGCGCTTGCGCGCAGCCGCGTCGGTGACCCATCCCGAAAGGGTCTGCGGCGTCATCGGCATACCAAAGAAGACCTTGGGATCCTTGGGCGATCCGCGCTGGAAGGTGCGCGCGTATTCGCTGTTCGCGATCTGCTCGGGGTTGGACTTGAGCTCGCGCAACAGTCCGTTCGGATGCGGCAGGTTGAGGACGATCAGGCGCTCGGTCATCTGCGGCAGATTCATCGCGAACTGCCAGGCGACCATGCCGCCCCAGTCGTGCCCCACGATCGTCGCCTTGTCGCGCCCGAGGTGGCGGACAACCGCGGCGACGTCCGCCACGAGCAGGCGCATGTCGTAGCTCTCGACGCCCTTTGGCTTGTCGCTCAGGTTGTATCCGCGCTGGTCGATCGCCACAACCTGAAACGCGTCTGACAGCGCCGCCATCTGGTCTCGCCAGGTGTACCAGAAGTCGGGAAAGCCATGAATCATGACGACCAGCGGTCCGCTGCCGAGCGTCGCATAGTGAATCTTCACGCCGCCCTCCGACACGGCGGCTCCATGCGTCACCCGATCGAATACATCCTGCTGGCCGGCGATGGCTGGCGGGAACAACAGGCAGGCGGCCAACGTCGTAGCAGCTATGCGCGTCGACATTTTCGTGACTCCTTCCGGACCGAATGATAGCCTAGCTCAGCCGCGAAGGAGGCTGGTCATGCGTCCACTGCACACTGCTCTTCTCGTCTTCATCGTCGTCGGCGTCGCCGCCGCGCAATCGGCCGATCCCTTGCTGCTCGACACGCGCCTGAGCGTCCATACTCTGCTTCGCGAGGACATCTTCTCAGGATTCAGGACCAACAACATGGACCGGTTCTCCAAGGGTGAGCAGAACATCGACATCCTGTTGAAGGCGCGTCCCGACCAGCGTGCGAACCTGCTGGCGTGGAAGGCCGGTGCGTCGACGTATCGAGCCGTGCGAGCTCACGAGTCTGGACAGGCAGAAGAGTTTGGACGCCGCTACGCGGCGGCGCTCGACGGCTTCGCCGCGGCGGCCAAATTGGAGAGCGGCAACGAGGGCGTCCCAGCGATCACCGGTGGGACGATGGCGGTCTTTGCGGACCGGCTGCCGGAGAAACACCGCGCCGCTGCATGGTCGATGGCCTACGACAACTACTCGCTGCTGTGGAAACAACAGGGCGCAGCGCTCGACAAGCTTCCGCTGCATCACAAGGGCGAACTGCTGGCCGGGTTGACGCAGTCGGCGCAGCGAACCGGCCATACCGAGCAAGCCGCGCAGTACCTCGACAAGATGCTGACGGTGCTGGCCGACACGCAGTACGAGGCGACGGCCAGGCAGTGGAAGTCGGATCCGGCGAGCGTCGCGACGACGAACCTCACGTGCAAGAACTGCCACAACGCCGGCCGCCTCGAGAATCGCGTCGCGGCGTTGAAGCAGTAGGCTGGCGCCCGGCTACCGGGAGCGCCGTGCGGGCGCGCGTGGCAGCCAGCGCCGCGGCAGCCGCCAGCTTGTGCTTCGCCTGCCACGGGCGGGCCGACCGGGCGGCCCATGCCCGACAGAAAGGCGTCGATGTCCTGACGGCCGAGCGCCTCGGCCGCTTCGCGAAACACACGCTCGCGGTCGTACCAATGCACGGTCCAACCGCGCGCCGCCGCTGCCGTCGCGAGGGCCTCGCGATACATGACCGAGTCGGCGACGGTCTGCGCGCGATTGTCGGTTATCCGCTCCTCGATTGTCGGTGGAAGTTCCGGGCAGGCACGGATCGCAATTCCCGTAATCGACACGGGCACTGCGACAGCGAGCGCGTCGAGAGCCTCACGCGCGCCGCGCGCGGCAGACGCGCGCACGCGCGCGACGAGCGCCACGGCTTCCGCGAGCGACAGTGAGCGCGCGCCCGGCGTCTTCAGGTACCGGCCCACCGCCCACGACCCTTCATGGTGATGCGGATGCGTCGGCATACCGCGGTCCGTCAGTTCGATGCGGCGACGGTCCAGGAGTTCGCCGTCGTGCGCGACGGTGACGAGCACCGCCGAGTTGCTGGTTTCGGTGACCCACAGGTTCCTTTCTCCGACGGACGCTGGCAAAAGCCGGTCTGACTGTCACGCGGGTCAGGCCGTATGATAATCGTCGGCCGTGTCGCCAGGAGAGGTCCGCATGCCGAAATCAGTCGATCGTCACCCGCACATCTGCCTCGTGATGTGCGCTCTGTTCGTGCTCTGGTCGCCCGCGGCCGAGACGCCACGCGCCCAGACCTCCGCCGACGCACGGCTTCGCGCACTGTACACCGAGGAGTGGAAATGGCGGCAGCAGGAGGTCGCGGGCAGCGACCAGTACGCCCTCGCCGGCGCGAGCGACCGGTTTCCCAGGGTCGATCCGGCATCCCAGCAGGCGCGACTCGCGTACTGGACGCGGACGCTGACGGCCCTGGACGCGATCCCGTTCGATCAGCTCTCAGCCGAGGAGAAAGTCAACGCCCAGGTCTTCCGCGCGTCCATTCGCGCGCTCGCCAACGACGTGAAGTTCAGGACCTACGAAGCGCCGTTCAACAGCGACACCTTCTTCTGGACCGAGTTCACTCCGCGTCAGGGCTTTACGACGGTCGACGCCTACCGGGCCTATCTGGGGCGTCTCCGCGACGTGCCGCGCTACTTCGACGAGCAGATCGCCAACATGCGTGCGGGCCTGGCGCGCGGCTTCACCGTGCCGCGCGTGTCGGTCACCGGCCGCGACAAGACGATCGAGCCGTACGTGAAAGGAGACTCGACCAACCCATTGTTCGCGCCCTTCACGCAGATGCCCTCGACCATCGCCGCGAGAGAACAGGACGTGCTCCGCGCCGAAGCGGCGGCGGTGATCCGGGACGTCGTCGCGCCGGCCTACGCCAGGCTGCTTACGATGATGCGCGACGAATATCTCCCCAAAGCAAGGACGACGCTGGCGGCGACCGCGATGCCGGACGGCGCGGCTTACTACCAGGCGATGATCGAGAAGTTCACGACGCTGACCCTGACGCCCAAAGAGATCCATGAGATCGGCCTGAAGGAAGTCGCCCGCATCGAAGCGGAAATGCAGGTGACCAAGGAGCGCGCGAAGTTCACGGGCACCATGCCGGAGTTCTTCCAGTTCCTGCGCACCGATCCGCAGTTCTACGCGAAGACGCCGCGCGAGCTGCTCTCGTACTCCGCCTATGTGTCGAAGAAGGCCGACTGGAAACTGGGCGAGACGATCGGCTTCCTGCCGCGGCGCCGGCACGGCATCCGGCCTGTTCCCGAAGCACTCGCCCCGATCTACACCGGCGGACGCGGCGGGCTCGAAGCGTGCCTGATGAACACGTACAACCTGCCCGCGCGCCCGCTCTACACGCTCGCAGCGCTCACGCTGCACGAGTGCACGCCGGGGCACAGCTTTCAGGCGGCTCTGGCGCTCGAGGGCCCCGAACGCCCGCCCTTCCGTCGCGGCACGTCGTTCTCCGGATACGGAGAAGGGTGGGGCCTGTACACCGAATGGCTGGGGACCGTCATGGGCGTCTACGAGACGCCCTACGAAGACTTCGGCCGCCTGACATACGAGATGTGGCGCGCGTGCCGGCTCGTCATCGACACGGGCATCCACGAGTTCGGCTGGAGCCGCGAGCAGGCGATGGACTACCTGCGCACGCGCGCGGCACTCTCCGAGCACGAGATCACGACCGAAGTCGAACGCTACATCGCGTGGCCGGGACAGGCGCTGGCGTACAAGCTGGGCGAACTGCAAATCCGCCGGCACCGGCGCGAGGCCGAGCAGAAGCTGGGCGCCAAGTTCGACCAGCGGCTCTTCCACGACGCGATCCTGGCGATTGGCTCAGTGCCGCTGCCGGTCCTCGAGCAGCGGATGACACAGTTCATTGCCGACGGTGGGGTGAATCCGCCAGCGGCGCGGTAGCGAGCGGACGTGACCGATACCTTTGTCCAATAGACTCGCCTCCGGCCCTCCTGTCTAATGCGTCACGTCACCGTGGCTCGAGCCGATGTCCCCGCAAGGGAAATGCGGACGACCGAGCGCAAGCGCAACGACACAGCACACAGGAGATGCTGGGATGAATCGTACGAGTATGTGGACGATGGGCGTGGCAGCGGTCTGGCTCGTCGCCCTGGGCGGATTCATTTCCGCGCAGGACAAGTACACCGTCAAGGTGCCCGGCGGGCTCGCGTTCGCCGAGTTCAAAGGATATGAGGGCTGGCAGGCGATCTCCATCAGCCGGAACGAGCGGCTGGTCGCCGTGATCGTCGGCAATCCCGCGATGATCGACGCCTACCAGGCCGGCATTCCCGCCAACGGCAAGCCTGTTCCAGACGGGGCCAGGATGGCCAAGATTCACTGGAAGCCGAAACAGAACCAGTTCTTCGCGGATGCAACGGTGCCAGGTGAACTGGTCAACGTGGACTTCATGGTGAAGGACAGCAAGCGGTTCGCGGACAGCGGTGGCTGGGGATATGCCGTGTTCGATTACAACGCCGCGTCCGAGACGTTCACGCCGGGCACGTCGGCTGGCACCCCGCCACAAGGCAACGACGCCAGGTGTGGATTCGCGTGCCACTCGGTTGTGAAAGACAAGGATTACGTTTTCACGGAGTACGGGAAGCGATAGTCCGAGTCCCTGACTGCTACCGCCGGCTCGCCGCAGCTTCGAGCGCTCGGAACGCGGGCATCGATCTCATTCGATCGAACAACGGATCCTGCAGGTCGATACGAAGGCCTTCCGGGACGTCACGCAGGACCATCGCTTCGAGATGCGGCATGGCATCGTCGTACCGCTTCGCTTTCACGAGCGAGCGAGCCAGGTGACCGCGAGTTTCAAGCGTTGACGTGTGGTCGCGGCCATACGCTTTCTCATGGCCTTGCAGCGCCTGCTCGAGCAGTGCCACGCCATTCTCGACATCGCCGAGATCCACCTTGACGAGCGCGAGGCTGTTCGCGATATCCGCCGTGCGCGGGTTGTGGGCGCCCATGGTCGCCATCCGGATGCGAAACCCATCTTCGAGGATTGGCAGTGCCGCTTTCAGATCGCCCAGGGCGACGAGGACCACCCCAAGGCTGTGCTCGGTGAACGATATGTTGGGATGGTCGGGACCATGCACGCGCCTGAGAATGGCGAGCGACCGCTCGAGGAGTTGCCTGGCCTCGGCCGGCCGCTTTAGCGTCCGCAGCGACACCGCGATGTCCTGCAAGCCGCTGGCGGCGAACGAATGCTCGGGACCATAGCGGGCCTCGAAGATCTCCTGCGCCTGCCGGAACAGACTCAACCCGGCCTCGATGTTGCCCCTGCGGTCCTCCACGATCGCCAGACCGCGCAGGCTGTGACCCACATCCGCGTGAGTGGCTCCTCCGACCCGTCGCTGAATCGCCAGGGCCCGCTCGTGGGCCGCAATCGCTTCGTCGTAGCGTTCCATCTGCCCGTGCAGCGCCCCCAGGTTGTTCAGCACTCTGGCGACATCCAGATGGTTCTCGCCGAGCACGCGTATGCGCACCGCGAGCGCCTGTTCGTATGACGTCCGCGTCTTCTCCATGTCGCCGAGCCGCTGGTGGGCCCGGCCCAGTTGCAGCAGCACAGCCGCCGTCTGCAGCTCGCCGTCTGCGCCGCTGGCGTGGGGCAACGCCAGGGCCTTCTCTGCAAACCGTTTGGATTCGGGGTACTGGCCGAGGGCTTCGTACACTTTGCTGATCGTCCCGAACAGGTTCGCCTGTACGACTGGCTGCCCCTTGAGGTCCGTCTCGATGCCGCCGGCGCCGCGCTCCAGCAGCTCGCGCACGGTCGTCGGCTTGCCGGGCGCTTCATCTGGATTCGAGAGCGTGAACAGCCGCACCAGAAAATCGGACACCTGTTTGGATGTCGCAGCCTCCTGTCGTGCCGTTGCTTCCGCCCGCGTCGCGCGAACCATGCCGACGCCCGCGGCGATGGCACCCACAACCAGGGCCAGGATGGCAACCGATGCCGCGACGGCCTGCACTCGGTGCCGGCGAACGAATTTCGAGAACTGATATTGGAGTGTCGGCGGACGCGCGGTCACGGGCTCCTGCCGCAAGTAGCGCTGCAGATCGTCGGCCAATGCCAGGGCGGTCGCGTAGCGGCGGCCACGATCGACTTCCAGCGCCTTCATCACGATCCAGTCGAGATCGCCGGCAAGCTGGCGCTCGAGGCCGGCGGGCGTTGTCGATCTGGCCGCGGCAAGATCCCTTGACGCTGATAGCGAACGTACTCGCGTGCTTGGCCGCGGTGTCTGCACCTCGCCCTTCGCGAGCGACGACAGAAACTCGGCATAACCAGTCGCCGCGGGATCGGCCGGCAGGCACCCGGCCAGCAACTCGTACAGGATCACGCCCAGGGCGTAGACGTCTGTCCGGGTATCGACATCGAGACGGTTGAACCCTGCCTGTTCGGGGCTCATGTAGGCAGGTGTGCCAACGGGCTGATTCGTGCGTGTTACTCCAGCGATGCCCGCCGGGCCAATCGCTGCCGACGGCCTTGGCGATGCCGAAATCGATGATCTTCGGCGACGGGTCCTGCGCGGCTGGAGGTCACCAGGACGTTGGATGGCTTGAGATCGCGGTGCACCACACCCTTCAGGTGCGCGTGCTGCACGGCGTGGCAGATCGAGATGAACAATTCGACTCGCGCGTCGAGCGAGAGCCGCTGCGAATCGCAGTGCTCGAGCAGCGGTACGCCCTCGACCAGCTCCATGACGAAGTAGGGCCGGCCGGCGGCCGTTTGTCCCGCGTCGAAGACCTTGGCGACAAACGGATGATCGATGGCCGCGAGCGCCTGCCGTTCAGTCATGAACCGCGCCACGACTTCCTGCGTGTCCATGCCGAGCTTCACGATCTTGAGCGCGACGCGCCGGCGCACCGGCTCCAGCTGCTCGGCCTCGTAGACGGTACCCATGCCTCCTTCGCCCAGCACGCCGACGAGCCGGTACGGGCCGAGGCGATCGGTCAGATCTTCAGGAATCAGCGCATGCAAGGGCGGGCTGAGCGTTTCCTGCTCGGCTTGTGCATGCGCCGCCAGGAGTCGTGCGGTCCGCGCCTTGAGTCGAACGTCAGCGCCGCACGCCTGTTCGAGATACTCGGCCCAGCGTGCCGGCGGCAGGTCGAGGCACGCATGAAAGAGGTTCTGCTCGCGATCCTGGTCGTCTGCTTCGCCCACAGTGTTTCCTCCGCGGCGCCACGTCCCGCCGGCTGCGGGCGAGTCAGGCGGTCATGCGCTCGAACAGCCAGGCGCGCGCATACGCCCAGTCACGCTTCACCGTGGCGAGCGACCGCCCGGTGAGCTCCGCGATCTCCTCCAGGCTGCATCCGGCGAAGTATCGCAACTCGATGACGCGCGTGAAGCGCTCGTCGATGCGGCCGAGCGCCGTCATCGCTTCTTCGAGCGCCAGCAGGTCGACCTCGGGGGCGTCTGTCGCGACGTTGAGATCGGAAAAGGTGACCCGCTTCAAAGCACCTTCTCGCTTCTGCGCCGATCGGCGCGTCGCTTCGGCCATGAGGACCTGACGCATCGCGCGAGCGGCAGCACCAAAGAAGTGCGCTCTGTTGTCCCACGATATTCGGGCCGCTGACCAGGCGCAGGTAGGCTTCGTTCACGACGGCGGTCGGCTGCAGGAGGTGGCCATTCGCACGCCCGTGCATGAGCGACGCCGCGATCCGCCTGAGCTCGTCGTAGACGAGCGAGATGAGCGACTCGAACGCGCGGCTGTCCCCGGCTCTCACTTCGTCGAGGAGCCTGGAGACATCGTCACGATCCATCTGCTGCACGCATTTCTCGACGTCGGCTTCCGCAATCTGCTGGCAATGGTCGAGCTTCGTGGGGCGTCGGCAGCGCCGGTGCTGCCGACAGCGCGCTAGGGCGATGAGCCGTTTCGTCCCCGATTCTTCTATGTAGAGGTGAATGCACGCAACACATGGAGTCACAGTGCCACCACTTCCGTCGGGCAGCGATTCTGACACAGTTGGTTGTCCTGACGAGACGAACCCATGGCGGAGCTCGGATCGTCGGGCTCGAAGAGCGCGATGCCGGTACTCAACGGCCGCATGCTCCCCTACATCAACCTCGACAATGCCGCCAGCACGCCGCCGCTGCGAAGCGTCGTGGAGGCCGTCAACAGCTTTCTTCCCTACTACTCGAGCGTGCACCGCGGGGCCGGGTTCAAGTCGCGTGTCAGCACAGCGGCATACGACGAGGCGCACGACACGATCGCCGATTTCGTTGGCGCGGACCGGAGACGCAACACCGTCATCTTCGGCAAGAACACGACCGAGGCGATCAACAAGCTCGCCTATCGATTCCCTGTAGCGGATACGAGTGTCGTCCTCTCGACCGAGATGGAGCATCACTCGAACGATCTGCCCTGGCGTGCCCGCGCGCGAGTCGTCCGGGCGCGCGTCACAGACGCCGGCCTGCTCGACGAAGACGACGTCGACCGCCTGCTCGCCGCGTACGGCCGACGGGTAGCGCTGCTGACAGTATCGCGGAGCATCGAATGTCACCGGTCTCGTCCAGCCAATTCATCGCCTGGCCCGGAAGGCGCACGCGGTCGGCGCCAAGATCCTGGTCGATGCCGCGCAGCTGGCGCCGCACCGGCGGATCGACGTCAAGCCGGACGACGATCCCGAGCACCTGGACTACGTGGCGATGTCAGCCCACAAGATGTACGCACCGTTCGGCACCGGCGCGCTGATTGGCGATCGGGACACGTTCCTGAACGGCGTGCCGGAATACCAGGGCGGCGGCACGGTCGAGATCGTGACCGCTGATGACGTGCACTGGGCGGAGCTGCCGGATCGTGAAGAAGCCGGTACCCCGAACGTCATAGGCGCCGTCGCGATGGCGGCGGCGGCAAAGGCGCTGATGGCTGCGGACATGGACGGCATCACGCGACATGAAGGCGCCCTGACCGCGTACGCACTCGACCGGCTGCGGTCGCTTCCAGCGGTCACCGTCTACGGCCCGAACGATCCTGGCGACAGCGACAGGGTCGGGGTCATCGCGTTCAATCTGCGGGGAGTACATCACGCGCTGGTGGCGGCGATTCTCGCCTACGAGGCCGGGATCGGGGTACGAAGCGGTTGCTTCTGCGCGCAGCCCTACGTGATGCGGCTCCTGCAGATGACGCCATCAGATCAAGCCCGCCGGCTTCGCGAGTACCTCGCCGGCGATCGATCGCAGAAACCCGGCATGGTTCGCATCAGTCTGGGCGCCTACAACGTCCGCGAGGACATCGACGATCTGATTGCGATGCTGCAACGGATTGCGCAGAACCAGTACGAGGGGCGGTATGTCGAGGTGCCCGAGCACGGCAACTATCGTGCTGCCGGGGACGCCGGCGCACTCGTCAGGTGTGTATGAGGACCGTGGCCATCATTGGCGGCGGGCCGGGCGGATTGATGACAGCGTATAGCCTGCAACGCCGCGCCGGCACGGCGATCACGACGACGATATTGGAGGCGAGTGCTCGTCTCGGCGGCAAATTGCAGACGCGCAGGTTCGACTCCGCTCCGGTGGCGTACGAGGCTGGCGTCGCCGAGTGTTACAACTACGAAACCCTCGGCCACGATCCGCTCCGGCAACTCGTCGACGATCTGGAACTGAACACGTTCCCGACTCACAGCACCGCTGTCGGTACTGAACGGCAGGTTGCTGAGGGACGACATCGACCTCGGCACTCATTTCGGAAGCGGGACCCTCAAAGCGTTCACGAATTTCAGAAGCGCCGCTGCCGACATGCTGCCGCTCGCCAACTGGTATCGGGGCTTCGTCGAGGCGGACAACCAGCATCCGTGGGCACGCCGCACCTGCCAGCAGGTGCTCGACGATGTTGTGGATCCGGTCGCGCGGACGTATCTGAAGATCGGCGCCCATAGCGACATGGCCACGGAGCCGCATCTCGCGAATGGGCTCATCGGGCTGCGGAACTTCTTGAAGTCCGTGCCTGGGTACGGCGCGCAGTATTCGATTGAGGGCGGCATGGAGAGACTGGCGCAACGGCTTGCCGACAGGCTGACGTCCACCCGATTCGAACTCGAGGCCGTCGTCACAGCACTCTCGCGACAGCGCAACGGGCGCTACACGGTCCGATTCCGGCGCGGCAGGACGGCTATCGAAGAGGACTTCGATGCGGTCGTTCTCGCGGTGCCCTACAACCACCTCCAAGCCATCGAGATGACCGGCGAACGGCTGCGGCGCGCGATGGCCGCGCATCTCGCTCACTACGACTCACCGGGCCACTACCTGCGCGTCTCGGTACTCTTTGATCGCCCGTTCTGGCGCCGGCTGTTCACCGGCTCCTGGATCATGATGGACGCGTTTGGCGGCTGCTGCGTTTACGACGAAACAGCGGGACGCGACCAGGGCGGATACGGCGTGCTGGGCTGGCTTCTCGCCGGCGCTGACGCGCTGCGACTCTGTAACGCCGATGATCGAACGCTTACCGCCCGCGTCCTCGACTCTCTGCCCGATGCGCTGTACGACGAGGCATGCTCGCGCCTGGTCGAAGCAAAAGTACACAGGTGGGCGGGCGCCGTGAGTGGGCAGCCGGGCGGATTCCGCGTCCGTCCCCCGCGCGAGGCACATCAGCCCGAGCCAGTCGAGCATCCGGGCCTCGCCGTCGTCGGCGACTATCTCTTCGATTCGACCTTAAATGGCGTGCTTCGATCGGCCAGCATCGCCACAGAGCTGCTCCTCGAAGCGATGTCCACCGAACCAGCCGAGCTCGTCGCGGCCGTGCGAGCGTGAGCTATCGTCAGGACTCTCGGTCCTTCTGCCCTTGAAGAGCCAGCACGCGATCGACGACGGTGAGTAGCGACCGGTTGTCCTCGTAGGCATCGTGCCAGTTCCACCACTTGTAGGGCGGGGTCTGCGGATAGCCCTCCGGTGAGTCCTCCCACTCCTCCTGACGGCCGAGCGCCGTGAGGTCGAGATAGTTCCACGTGCTCCCCATCTGCTCGTCGCCACGGTTGTTGATGAAGTAGGTGCGGAACACGTCGTCACCCGCGCGAATGAACGCGTTCGTCCCGTGCCATTCGTCGACGCCGAAGTCGGCGTCGAAGCTATCGGTGATCGTGTACCACGGCATCTTCCAGTCCATTCGCCGCTTCAGACGTTCGATGTCGGATTGCGGTGCGCGCGAAGCGAACGCGAGCGTCGTGTCGCGTGCGTTGAGATGCGCGATGTGCGCCACCTGATCGGCAAGGAACGAGCAGCCCTGGCACGCGTGCTCCGGCCAGCCATGCACGCCGGGCTCGAAGAAGGCGCGGTAGACGATCAGCTGGCGTCGTCCTTCGAAAAGGTCGAGCAGGTTGGCCTCGCCCGCAGGTCCCTGGAACTTGTAGTTCTTCTCCACCGCCACCCACGGCATCCGCCGCCGTTCAGCGGCCAGCGCGTCACGGGCGCGCGTCACGGCTTTCTCCTTGACGAGCAGCTGCTGGCGCGCAGACTCCCACTCCTTCGACGACACAACGGGTGGGGTGCTCGTTGGAAGATCTGACTTTCGGCTTATCCATGTCCCTCTCCTGATTCTGGCAGTTCACGCTGCCGCTCTACTTATGACGATCACAGTGTGCGTTCTGGACTTTCATTCATGGTTCGTTCCGTACCACCTGATGTGTTGTGTGATCGTCATGAAGCAGTTGTAACGCCGCCTCGCGAGGGCCTGGGAGTGACATGTGTGTCGTGATTCCGGACAACCGAACGGCAGCGGAACGCGGGCGTCTGAGCCATTCCACGCGTATCTTGTTCAGCATGCGGACTGGAATAAACTGCACCGTGCACCCCATGCGTTTCGTCCTCTTGCTCCTGAGTCTGACCGCCGCCGCCTGTCACGCGACGTCCGTCGCCTCGACCAGTTCAACCAGTCCGAAGCCGGCGCCGGTCAACCGGCAAGCCTGGCTCGATCAGTTCGCCCGCGGATACTTTCGCCGGCCGCAGCGGCCAACTCTTCCTCATCCCGCGCGAGGGAGACTTCGTCGTCGATCGCGACCCGCTGTATGCGTTCATGCACGGCTCGCCGTGGGAGTACGACACCCACGTCCCGCTGCTCTTCCATGGAGCGCCATTCGTCAAACAGGGAGTGTCGCACGCTCTGGTGACGCAGCAGGACATCGTGCCGACGCTCGCGGCGCTCCTCGGCACGGTTCCGCCGGCGACGGCTCTCAGCCAGCCGTTGCGCCAGGCGCTCGCCGAGACGAAGACACGGCCGCGCGTGCTGGCGCTGTTCGTTCTCGATGGCACGCGGGCAGACTACTTCGATACCTACGCCGACGTGCTGCCGACGCTCTCGCGACTGCGGCGGGAAGGCGCATGGTTCAGCAACGCCCGTGTGACGTCGGTGCCAACGCTCACCGCCGTCGGCCACGCGAATATCGGAACGGGTGCGGAGCCCCGCGTCCATGGCCTGGTCGTCAACAAGCTGTTCAATCGCGTCAGCGGCAAGTTCCAGGAGGCCTACGACGGGTTGAACCCGGGCGAGATGATGGCGCTCACGCTCGCCGATGCGTGGAACATCGAGACGGAGGGCCGGGCAATCATCATCGGTCAGGGCGGTGCCATCCGCGCCACCGCCGGGCTCATCGGCCACGGCGCATGCGTGCTGAACGGACGCCGCGTTCTCGCGGCCAGCTACAGCACGCGCGATGCCGGCTGGGAGACCAATCCGACGTGCTACGCGATGTCGGATGCGCTCAAGCCTTTCAACGCGCGCAAGTATTGGGAAGGGCTGGCCCGTGGATGGGGCACGACATCTCCGACGCAACGAAGTTCCGCCACTCCGCGGTCTTCCAGCGCTTCGAAGGAGACGCCCTCGCCGCCGTCCTCGAGCACGAGGCCATCGGCGCGGACGACGTGACCGATCTCGTGTTCGTCAACCTGAAGGGGCCCGACTACGTCGGGCACGCCTACGGACCCGCGTCCGCAGAGATCAAAGAAGAGCTGGCAGAGCTGGACCGCCAGCTGTCGCGCGCTCTGGCGATCATCGCGCGCAAGGCAGGCGAGGGCCGCGTCGTCGCGGCGTTCACGGCCGACCACGGCATGCCCGGCGAGCCGCGCGCGGGCGGGCGCCACTACATCGACGATATCAGCGCGCTCATCGACAAGCGCTTCTCACCCTCCGGCGGGACCGTGGTCCAGTACTACGCTGACGCGGCCAACAACGAGATCTATCTCGACACGACGAAGCTCAAATCGCTGGGCGTCGCGTTGAAGGACGTGGCGACGTTCCTCGAATCGCAGGGAATGTTCGCCGCGGTCTACACCGAGGACGAGGTGCGCCACGCGCAAGCTGCTCTGCCGCGACGCGCGCCGTGAGCTCGGCACTCGTCTGCCGCATCCGCTGATGATCCATCTGTATCGGGGCTTGGCGTTACCCTTCGCAATCTCTGCTTGCCGGTACCAGTCCGTGCTGTATCCTCTCCCGAATCAATAGACGAACGCCAACCCGAAGGCTGTCCGGGCGGAGGTGCAGGATGTGGAACCGCAGACGCTTCCTCGAGGCCGTGTCAGGGCTGCCATTTCTTGGCAGCATTGGCGCCTCTGTGCTGAACGGTAGCGGTGCGACCTCGCTGCGCGCCGAAGCAGCGGCAGGCGGCGCGCCCGACTACTTCAGAGAACTAGGCGTACGCCCGTTCATCAACGCGTCGGGCACCTACACGGCGATGACCGCGTCGCTCATGCCGACGGAGGTCATGGACGCGATCAACTACGCGTCCAAGCACTACGTGATGCTCGAGGAGCTCCAGCTCAAGGTTGGCGAGCGGATCGCGACGCTGGTTCACGCGGAGGCGGCGCTGGTGACGTCCGGAGCCGCATCGGCACTGACGCTTGGCACGGCCGCAGTTCTGACCGGGACCGATCAGCAGAAGATGGTCGGCTCTCCCCGACCTGACGAACATGAAGAGCGAAGTCATCATCCAGAAGAGCCATCGCTTCGGCTACGACCATGCGGTTCGCAACTGTGGCGTGCGCATGGTGGAGGTCGAGACGCGCGAGGATCTCGAACGCGCGGTCAACCCGAAGACCGCGATGATGCTCTTCTACAACAACAACAATAAAGAAGGACGGATCCAGGACGAGGAATTCGTGCAGCTCGGAAAGAAGCACGGTGTACCGACGCTGAACGATGCCGCCGCCGATGTCCCGCCGGTCGAGAACCTGTGGAGGTACACGAAGATGGGTTTCGACCTCGTGGCGTTCTCCGGCGGTAAAGGGATTCGCGGGCCGCAAAGCGCTGGCCTGCTGCTCGGCAGGAAAGACCTGATTGCCGCGGCTCGCCTCAACGCTCCTCCCAACGGCAACACGGTCGGCCGCGGGATGAAGGTGAACAAGGAGGAGATCGTCGGCATGCTGGCGGCGCTCGAGCTCTATCTCAAGAAGGATCACGCCCGCGAGCAGCAGGACTTCGAGCGGCGAGCCGAGACGATCCGGAGCAGTGCCGCGGCCGTCGCCGGCGTGAAGGCCGAAGTGTTCACGCCGGAAGTCGCCAACCACGTGCCGCACGTTCGCGTCACCTGGGATGCCGCCGAGAAAGCCCCGACGCCGGCGGCAGTCGTGTCGGCGATGCGCGACGGGGAACCCTCGATCGCCATCCGCTCGGAAGGACCGGCGCTCGTCATCGGCGTCTGGATGATGCGTCCTGGTGAGGACAAGATCGTGGCGAAGCGGCTCCGGCAGATCCTCGAGAAGAAATAGCCGTACGGCAGGAGGTCAACGTGTGATGAGACGATCACTTGCTCGCGGCTGCGCGCTCGTCGTGCTGGGCATCGCCGGGCGCGCTGGCGGTGAACTCGAGGCCGGCTGTGCATGGCTGGCAGCAGACCGCGCAATTCGACCTGTTGATCAAGAACGGCCACGTCATCGATCCGGCAAACGGCGTCGACGCCGTCATGGATGTCGCCGTCGTTGGAACGAAGATCGCCCGCGTCGCCGCCAACATCGATCCCGCCCAGGCTCGGCGCGTCGTCGACGCGACAGGTCTCCACGTCGTGCCCGGCCTCATCGACATCCACGCCCACGTGTTCTTCGGCACGGAGAAGGACGCATATCTCAGCAACACCGATACCGCGGTCCAGCCCGACACCCACTCGTTCCGCAGCGGCCAGACGACGCTCGTCGATGTCGGCGGCGCCGGATGGCGCAACTTCCTCCAGTTCAAGGAGCAGGTGATCGATCGCGCGCGCACGCGCGTCCTGTCGTTCATCAACATCGTCGGCGCCGGCATGAAGGGCGGGCCGGTCGAGCAGAACCTCGCCGACATGGACGCGCAGGCTGACCGCGATGCGCATCAGCAGCATCCGGGCGTGATCGTCGGGATCAAAGTCGCCCACTACGGCGGCGCGGAGTGGGACCCGGTGACGCGGGCGGTTGCCGCAGGGCAGGAGACCAGCGTGCCGGTGATGGTCGACTTCGGGAACCACACGCCGCCGCTGTCGCTCGAGGCGCTCCTGCTCGAGCATCTCAGGCCCGGCGACATCCTGACGCACACCTACGCGCACGTCGCGGGCAGGATCGCCGATCGTCGACGACGGCGGAAAGGTGCGGCCGTTCGTCTGGGCGGCGCGCAAGCGCGGCATCATCTTCGACGTCGGCCATGGCGGCGGCAGCTTTCTCTTCCGGCAAGCGGTGCCGGCGTTGCAGCAGGGGTTCGCTCCCGACGTGATCAGCACCGACCTGCACACGGGCAGCATGAACGCCGGCATGAAGGACATCCTCAACGTCATGTCGAAGCTCCTGAACCTCGGCATGACGCTACCAGACGTCATCAAAGCCAACACGTCGAGGGCGGCCTCGGTGATCAAGCGGCCGGATCTCGGGCAGTTGAGCGCGGGGCCGAAGCCGATATCGCGGTGTTCAGCCTGCGCCGCGGCACGTTTGGCTTCATCGACAGCGGTGGCGGCAAGCTCCAGGGCAACCAGAAACTCGAGTGCGAGCTGACGATCAAGGGCGGGCAAGTCGTCTGGGATTTGAACGGCATCTCGAAATCAATGTGGACCGAGAGTCCCGACACCGGGGAGGAACCGTAACCACGACGGAACAACCAGGAGGGTTCGATGACAAGGCGCGTCTGCGTGTCCCTGAGTCTCTGCCTGCTCCTCGCGACGAGTGCCTGGGCGCAACTCGCGTCGCAAACCGCGCTCGTCGGGACGGTCACTGACAGCGCCGGGCTCGTCGTCCCCGGCGCGCAAGTGATCGCGGTCAACGCCGGCACGAAAGACACCTACGAGGCGACGACGAACGCCGAAGGCTACTACCACATCCCGTTCGTCCGGCCCGGCCGGTATGACGTGACGGTGACGTTGACCGGCTTCCAGACGGTCAAGGCGACCGGCGTCGAAGTGTCGAGCAACCAGGTCGTCCGCACGAACGCGGTCATGCCGGTCGGCGGCGTGACCGAATCGGTGAACGTGTCGGCCGATGCGCAGGTGCTCGACACGGATCGCGCGACGGTCTCGGAGACGATCGGCACACGCGCGATCGTCGAACTGCCGCTGAGCGGCCGAAACGTCTGGAGCCTCGCCAGCACGACGCCAGGCGTCCTCGGCGGCCTGAACAGCGACATCGGCCTCAGCTTTCGCGGCGCCGGCCAGCGCGAGATTCAGAACAGCCTCTCGCTCGACGGCATCAATTCATCGTCCAACCTGCTGGCGGCGACCAGCATGCGGCCGATCGCCGATGCGGTGACGGAGATTCAGGTGCAGACCGGCAGCACATCGGCGGAGTACGGCTCGTACCTCGGCGTCCACATCAACGTCGTCACCAAGAGCGGCACCAACACGCTGCATGGATCGTTTTTCGAGTTCTATCAGGACGATGCGCTCGACTCGCGGGGATACTTCGAGAGCCCGGCGCTCCCCAAGAATCCGCGGGAACGGAATCAGTTCGGAGCGCAGATGGACGGCCCGGTGGTGATTCCGGGGCTTTATGACGGGCGCAACAAGACTTTCTTCATGGGGGCGTACGAAGGGGTGCGCGGCGAAGCGACACCAGCCCGTTCGGTTCGGTTCCGACGGCGGCCATGCGGCGCGGCGACTTCTCGGAAGTCTCAGCACCAACCCGATCCGGAACCCGTTCACCGGACAGCCTTTTCCCGGCAACATCATCCCGGCGAGATGCTCTCACCGACGTCGCTCAACCTGCTGCAGTACCTACCCGGAAGCAAACCGCGCCGGCACGGCCAACAACCTGCAGGCGCCGAGCGCCAACAGCGACAACGTCGATCAGGTGCTGGCGAAGGTCGACCAGAATCTCGGCAACAAGATTCGTCTCAACGTCCGCTACAACTGGCACGACAGTTTCACCGGCAACGTGTTCAACGCCGCGATTCCCGTCACGGCGGTCACCCAGCCCCGAGTGAACAAGAACTGGTTGTTCTCCTACACCCACACGCTGCGGCCGAACCTGCTGAACGACTTCCGGATCGGCTATCACCGCATCGACTTCGACACGGTGAACCCCTTCTATGTGAGCGGGCCGGCAGATGCCGGGACCGGCCTCGGCATTCCCGGCTTCGACGGCGACACCAGGTACGGAACCCCGGCCTGCCGAGCATCAACGTCAGCAACTTCAGCGCCCTCTCGGCGGCCGGCACGAACTGGTTCCAGTTCGACACGACGTTCCAGGTGTCGAACGTGCTTGCGTACAACCCGTGGATCGCACAACGTGCGCACCGGATTCGATCTGCGGCGTCTGGCGACCGGCCGCCAGGCGGCGAACGACCCGCGCGGGCGCTTCGACTTCACCGGCGACATCAGCGGCTACTCGGTAGCCGACTTCATGCTCGGGCTGCCGCGCACCGTGATCCCGCCGACCGATCAGCTCCTCGGCCACGTCGGCGGATGGCGCAACGGATTCTTCATCAACGATACCTGGCAGGTCTCGCGCAACGTACGCTGAACCTGGGCCTGCGCTACGAGCTGAATACGCCCGTGCAGACCTACACCGGCCTCGCCACCATGCTGGCGGAAGATCTCACGACGATCATCCCGAGCACGTTGCCGAGCGAGGGCTTCAAGTTCCACGATCCGAACTACAAGGACATCGCCCCGCGACTCGGCGCCACGTATCGCCTCGGCGACAAGACCGTCGTGCGTGCCGGTTTCGGCATCTACTACAACCCGAATCAGATGAACTCGTTCACGTTCCTGACAAACAATCCGCCACTCGCGGCGGTGACAACGTATACGTCGGACCCGGCCAACCCGACGTTGTCGTTCTCGACCCCCACTGGTCCAGTGGGACCGGCGGGACGCCCAGACGTCATCTCGCCGACGCGCGATCTGCCAACGCGCGGAAAGATCAGTGGAGCTTCGACGTGCAGCGCGAGCTCGGGCGGACGACGGCGCTGGATTTCCAGTACATCGGTTCGAACACCAGTCATCTGGACCGGAGCTTCTTCAACAACACGCCGGCGCCTGGTGCCGGCACCGTCGATCCGCGGCGGCCGAGCCAGGTCTTCCGCAGCCGCCGCATAATCCAGAACGATCTCATCGCCGACTACGACGCCTTCAGCATCATCCTGAGAAAGCGGATGAGCCACGGCATGCAGGCTGACGCGCACTACACGTGGTCGCGCACCCGCGACATGGCCACGCACTCGAACGGCGGCGGCCAGACGATGGACAACTACGACATCTCGAGGGACTATGGCCCGGCGAACTGGGATGTCCCGCACCGCTTCGTCGCCAGCTATCTCTACGACGTGCCGTTTCTCAAGGATTCATCGCAGCCGATCCTGAAGTACGTGGTTGCGGGATGGCAGGTGTCGGGCGTGACGACGATCCAGAGTGGCACGCCCGTCAACGCACGCTGAGCACCGACCGGGCGAACATCGGCATCACCGGTCAACAACGTCCGGACCTGGTTGGCGGCATTCCGACATGAATTGCCAGCCCAACACGGCCGGTGCCACGGATGTAGCGCGGCGTCAGCTGATCAACTGCTTCGACGCCTCGGCCTTCGCGCTGCCGGCACAGTTCACATTCGGCAACATGTCGCGGAATGTCTTGCGCGGCCCGAAGTTCTCCAGCACCGACCTGTCGTTCATGAAGACGGTGCCGGTTGGCGGGCAGGCGCGGTTCCAGATCCGCGTCGAGATCTTCAACATCTTCAACCAGGTCAACTACATCAATCCGAACGCGTCGTTCGGTTCGGCCGCGTTCGGCACGATCACCGCCGCCGGGACGATGAGACAGATGCAGCTGGGTGGAAAACTGTTGTTCTAGCGCCAACGGCATGACGGCAAATCGCGATGCGCGCGAAGCTCGCAAAAGATCGCGAAGATCGATCTCCCGGTACTTCGCATCTCGTGGGCTTCCAGAACTTCGCGGTTGAACGTGGATGCGAGCATTGAGGATCGTCAATGACAAAGAACACTCGCAGAACCTTTCTGACCACTGCGGTGCCGGCTCTCGCGCTCGCGCCGCCGGCAGTGTCGGCCGCGCAGACGCCCGCCTCGGGCGCGGGGCCACGCAAGAAGGTCTACCGCACGAGCACCGGTCCGTTCAAGAAGGACGGCCCGCCGCTCTACAGCCAGGAGCTGACGCTCGGCAACCTGGTCTTCGTGTCGGGGAAGGGCGCTGGCCTGGATTTCAAGGGCGACATCAAGGCCCACACGGCGCGTGTGCTCGACTTGATGGAAGAGTCGTTGAAGAGCGCCGGTTCATCGATGGACAAGGTCCTCAAGGTGACGGTCTACCTCACCGACATGAAGGACTACGACGGGATGAACGAGACCTATCTGGGGCGCTTTGGTTCCGAGCCGCCGGTCCGCACGACAGTCGCCGTGACTGCGATTCCCGACCGGACACTCGTGGAGATGGACTGCATCGCGCAAATCTAACGACTGCCGCACGACACATGTTGCTCGCGTCCGCGCAGTCCCCAATGAGACAGCGGTCACCTAGCTCATCCGTGATACCGTCAGTCCGCACCAGCGTTCCGGGCAGGCCAACAGCATATCCGAGCTTCCGGCTTGATGTTCAGAGCGCCGGAGCCGAGGAGGTTCGATGAGAACCATGCTTGCCAGTCTCGTCGTATTCGGCGGAGTCGTCGCTGCGACGGCGGCCTCGCCACAAAACACAGCCGCTCCGGCGGCCGGCACAGATGTGTATCACGTCCACTTCACCAAAGCGGCGCCAGGGCAAGCGACAGCGCTGGCCAAGTCGCTCATGGTTCCTGACAAGACCTCGCCTATGCCCGAGCACTTCGTCGTGCTCCGGCATCAGGAGGGCGACGACTGGGACTTCGCGGTGATTCAACATCTCGGCTCGAAGGCCGAGGTGACGGCAACGGCGCCGCCGCCGACGGATGCCGAGCGGGCACTCTCCGCGTGGCACAGCGATACGTTCGTGAGCGGACCGTCGTGGGGTGACTTCTCGAAGGAAATGTCGCTTGGCGGATCGGCAAACGCGGCCGGCCTCGTCTACGTACTTGGCGTGCAGCGCGCCGTTCCCGGTCATCGCGAGCAACTCCTGAAATCGCTGAGCGCTCCCGGGCCATCGAGCAAGATACAGACAGGCAATGTCGTCCTGCAGCATCTCGAAGGCGGCGAGTGGACCTTCGCGACGCTCACCCGATACAGTTCCTGGCAGGATTTCGCGAGTGAACGCGCGGCCGCAGCGTCGGCCGGCGACGCGTCTGGCGGCTGGGCCGATGTCCGTCAGCATTCCGCGTTTCATCGCGACACGATCGCCGATCGGATCTATCCGGCCAAGTAGAGCCCTTGCGGCATCCGGGTGAGGTCGAGGCAGGCTCGATCTTGCCCGGACATAGCTTCGCGCGATCGCAGACCGCGCCCTTCCTCTCCCGCTACGGCCGGCCCATCGGTGACACTGGATCAGCCAAAATCCGCACGCACCAGATCCCCAGAGCCGCGTGGAGCGGTCCTGCCGCCCACTGCAGCGGACCGAGAGCTCCAAGCTACCAAACAGGACGAGCAGAGGGACGCCGGCGTTGTAAATCAGCATGGCGCCGACGAGGCCCTTGGCTGCCGCACTAGCCTGATCGGCGCTGGCCCGCCAGCAGGCAGCGGCGAGTGCAAGCAGCGCCACGCCGGCAACCCGCGCAATGCCAACCGCGGGAAAGATAGCAACCGCCGAGCCGAATAGCAGCCTGATCACCGATGCTGGTGCAGCGAGCAACACCAGCCCGGCTCCCAACTCGACCACCGCGGTGGCAATGAAGAACGGTGTCGCGGCTTTCGCAAGGCTTGATTGGACGTGTGCCAAGGCTCGTCTCTCTTTCAACGCGTGTCGGCCGGGAACTCACAGAGCGCCTTGAACCGCGCGGCGCTGACCTTCCCCTTGATGGCGTCGCACCCGTAGTATCTCCCTCAGCAACGCAACCTGCTCGGAGACGGGCGGATTGATCGCGCCGCTCATGATGCCCTGAAAGATCTCGAGCTGCGTCTGTGCGACCCAGCACATCGGACGCGTCGGTGTCGGAAACACTTTGGCGACATCGAGCGGCACGCGCTTCTTGTTCTTGAGCGTGTTCAGCACTTGCGGCCGTCCGTCGACGACGCAGTAGTTGAATGCCGTGGGGATGTCAGGGACTTTCGCAGGGTCGGGACCAAGGAACTTCCAGCCCTTTTCTACCGGAACCTTCGTACCATCAACGAGAAACCCGTCTTCCCACGCGCTGCGCGTTCTCGAAACACTCGGGAGACGCAGCTGGAACGTGAAGCAGCCGCGGATATCAGGCGAGAGACCAGGCAGGCTGCAGTAGTAGTGCTGTGCCAGCGGCGAGGCCCGCGTGCCCGACAGACCTCCCGTCGTGCTCAGGCAATCGGCAACCTTGGTTTCGGGATAGACGCGCGGCGTGCTCCGCGCTTGCGCCGGAACTTACTGTGACGCGGGAGCACCACTCGCCGTGCGCGGCAAATCGCACGTGACAAACGCCGCCAGGCTCGACGCCGGCCGGCTCTCGTTGTAGCGCGAGAGCACCGCATCCTCCTGGAACGCCTGTCGATTCAGCCGCATGGCCGCGAGAATCCCGGTTCTGAGCGCCGGCGTCAACGGCGTCGACGGTGGCTGAACCTCGGTGCCGACTGGCGCCGGCTCTTTCGGCGATTCGAGCAGTTTACGGCCGGTGCCCGAAGGCTGGCTCCCAGTCGCCACGATGAGCACCAGCGAGTATCCAACCCATCTGCCTGTGGAGCGCATGACTGAATCCTTCCTGTGAGTGGGTTCTGCTGTGTCTGTTCGGTCAGCGGACACACCTCACCTTCGCGACAGTACCTCCTATAACGCCAGTTCGAGCGAATTCGAACACAACGAACCTGACTCGGATCCGAGGCTCCATCGGACGACCGCGTGGCGCGGTAAACTAGGCGGAAATCGAGATGGCAGGAAGCGACGTTTCGCAGGAACGCCCTGGATGGCGCGCAGCCGGGAACACGCCCGGCGAACGGTGGCGGCTGCACAAGGCCAGCTGCGGCCACCATCGACAGGCTGTGTGCGAACTATGGACGCACGAGCGCGGCTGGGAACTGCGGCTGATCGTCGATGGCAGCGACCTTCGGAAGTCGCGTGTCTTGCCTGCAGCGACGACATCCTGAGCGTCATCGAAGAGTGGAAGGCCGCGATGGTGAGCGCGGCTGGTCATGACGACCGGCACGCCCTGAGGCCGAACAGGATCGCAGATGGCAGCGCCGGCCCCCTATCTGGCACGCGTTTATCTCAAAGAGGAAGTCCGGGAACAGATCACCGTTGACGGCAGCGAATATCCCTTCAACCTGCCAATCGTCCGCGACCTCGACATCGAATTCGTGTCGCCTGTGACGTTCTTCGTCGGCGAGAACGGCACCGGCAAGTCGACCGTCATGGAAGCAATAGCGTCCGTGTGCCGACTCCCTGTTTCCGGCGGCGGACGCAATGAACTGTCGAGGGACCCATGGTCCGGACAAGACCAGCCCGCTCGCGAAAGCCCTGAGGCCCTCGTTCCGGCGGCGGCCGCCTGACGCATACTTCTTGCGCGCCGAGTTCCAGGCGCATCTCGCTTCGCTCCTCGATGACCGGCACGAAGGACCCTGATTTCCTGGGAGACGCCTACGGCCGCTACGGTGGACGCTCGCTGCATAGCCGTTCGCACGGTGAGGCGTTTCTCGCGATCCTGCAGAACCGGATCACGTCCGGGCTCCTGCTCTTCGACGAACCGGAATCGGCACTCTCGCCGCAGCGTCAGCTGGCGCTGCTGGCGCTGATGTCCATGCTCGCTGCAGCTGGCAACTCGCAGTTCATCATCGCGACGCATTCACCGATTCTGCTGACATTCCCAGATGCGCAGATTCTTGCCTTCGACGGCGGCGCGCTGCAGCAGGTCGCGCTGGAAGACACCGCCCACTTTCAAATCACCAAGGGCATCCTGCAAAATCCGGCAGCGTATTGGAGGCACCTTCGGGAGAACGAGAACGGGCGGGACGGCCGCCGGAGGCGAGGAGATGATGCTCCTCCCCTACGCCTCTTCTGGAATCGGGAATGGCTCGCAGATGGCCGCCGAGCGTGCGCCGGCTTCCCTTCGCCGCCAGGCGCACCAGCCGCAGGAAGACCTGCGCGGTGATGAAGGCATCGCCAGTCGCGGTGTGACGATCGTGCGGGATGACGCCGAACATCTCGCACAACGCGTCGAGCGTGAAGCGGCGGATGGGCGGGCGTCCAGCGAACGCGCCGTCGCGCTCGAGATGAAGCGTGAGGTCCATCGTATCCAGGCTGCGGTTGAGGAGCGTCGCGCCCCAGTGCCGCTGGCAAGCGGCGTCGAACGTCGCCATGTCGTGGCCGATGTGGTGGCCGACGATCACGCCATCCTTCACATAGTCGAGAAAGAGCTCCATCGCCCGCGGCTCGGGCATGCCGTCAATGCTCTGATCGCGGGTGATGCCATGCACGGCGACAGCCGGCGTATTGCGATCCACCTTGAGCAGCGCAGAGAAGGAATCAGCGATCAGGATCTCGCCATCCTGCACTGCGACAGCGCCGATCGTGATGATACGGTCGGTCCGAGGATCCAGTCCGGTAGTTTCAGAATCGAGGACCACGAACCGCACGCGTTCGACAGGCGTCTCGTCTGTCCACGTTTGCTCGAAGCAGCCCCGATAGGCGGCGAGGAACGCCGGCTCGCTCACAGCCGATCCAGCCACAGAGGATCGGCCGCAAGCTCCAGGAGCTTGAGAATGGATCGAAAGCCGCTCTTGAGCACCTGACGGTCACTGCGGCTGAGGAGCGCCGCCGGAAGCTCGGAACCGTTCGTGCCCCGGGAGATGCCGACTCGCCCCTGCTGCCACAGCACGATCCGCAACGTATCGGCGGCCTCGCGGAAGACGGCCTCGTGCTCAGGCAGGAGCCGGCGCGCCGTCGTGAAGCGCTCGAGCGTCGACCGTCCCATCGCTGTCTTTGCGGCGAGACCGAACACGCGTCCGACATCCACGAGCGGCCGTAGCGCGTTCTGCTCGAGCCGAAACGTGGCCTGCTGCTCGCCGACGCTATCGACGACCGCGTCTTCGAAGAACGTGAGCGGCGGCAGGTTGGCCATGCAATCGTTGGCCAGGACCTGCACGAAGTCGCGGTCAACGGCGTCGACGACCGCCACATCGACATCATTCCACAGCGACTCTCGACCGAAGACCGGTCGCAGATCCAGCAACGAGCGAGCACGATAGGTCTGCTGCCGAATCGGATCGCGGATCCAATCCCGGTAGCGGTCTTGCCATTCACCAACGGACGCGGCATAGAATGCCGGCTCGAACGGCATGTCGAGCCGCGGCAGGTAGCCGCACGCCGACAATCCTTCGACACGCGGTGAAGGGCCGCCTGCGCTGCCGCCGCGGGCTCGCCTTCGGCGACGATGAGCGCGACTTTCGGCGCCAGGGTCGTCAATAGCTCCTCGCGGCCGGCAGAGCCATGGAAGCACCAGCAACCGCCGACGGCCGCTCCGCCCGTGAGCTCGACGAGTTTCTTCACGATGGCGACATCGCCGAGGTGCACGAACCGCGTTATCCAGTCGACCGCTGAAGCCCCGTCAGGTACTCGAGTGCGATCGCCCGCGACCGGCGTGTGAGCGACGCGAGTTCCTCGATCGTCGACGCCCGGCGGATGTCGCGGGCAAACGCCGCCGGTTGGTCGCCGAACGCCGGCGCCAGGTCGCGAGCGGTGACAATCGCCTCGACGGCGGTCGAGAGCGTGCCATCGGCTGTCATCGCGATCGCGTCCACGTTCGCCGCGCTCATCGCCAGGACGGCATCAGCAACCGACGCCGCGGGCGCGATCGTTACCGGCGCAGTCTCGAGCAGGCTCGCGACCGGCTGCGCAGCATCGGTTCCGCCCGCCGCCACCCACGCCAGCATCGCATCCATCGTCAGCAGCCCGCGAACATGACGCGCCGCGTCCGTGACGGCAATCGCTCCCGTACCCGCCGCGCGGAGAGCGCCGGCAGCGTGCGCGATGCTGTCCTCCGGCCCGCACGCCGGCAGCGTTCGCCGCCCGATGACGTCGTGGAGAAAGACCCGATGCGGCCGCGAGAGGCGACCGTGGGCTGGTAATCCGGCGTCACCCGCCCTTCGGCGGCGACGTATTCGACCGCGTGCGGGTACTTCAGGATGCACTCATCGAAGGCCTCGGCCGGAAAGCCGTAGATGACGACGTCGCTCTCGGAGCGCGCCGACGACAGGCACGAGCGCGCGCCGTTGTAGCGTTCGATGCCGAGCATGTCCCCGGCGCCGCGAACATCGCGCAGCGTGCTGCGGCCGCCCGCCTCGTCCCACAGAGACACCGTGCCCTGCTGGATGACATAGACGTGCGGCTTGTGCGGCTCGCCCTGCCACAGGATGTACTCGTTCGGCTCGTAGAATCGGACGCGGCCGTTCTTCGCCACGGCGAGAAGGTCGGCGTCCGGGACAGCATTGAACGGCGGGTACTTCTTGAGAAAATCGGCGACGCGATAGCTAATCTCGGCAGTTTCCACGGCGAGTTGATTCTAGTGCCCCGCGTTCGAGAAGTAAGCGTTCAAATTTGTCGGGTGATGAAAGGAAACGGCGCAGGACCGATTTACAATCGCCGTCGGCCCGATCATCAGCCAGACTCGGCGGAGCGAAACGTCTCAGCATGACCATACGCACGGCGACCGCACTCGACCAGGCGGCGCTCTTCGATCTCGTCCGCTCGTTCCCTTCGCCGTCAGCGCGAACCCCGGACGGCTACGCGGAGGCATTGCGAATCAAGCTCTCGGACCAGTCGTATGCCACTCTGGTCGCAGTAGACAAGGACCGATTGATTGGCTATCTGGCAGGCTACTCCCATCAAACTTTCTACGCCGGCGGCTCGATTGCGTGGGTCGATGAGATTCGGGTCGAGCCCGAGTATCGCGGTCAGGGAACGGGGCGGCTGTTGATGGACGCCTTCGAAGGCTGGGCGTCACGCCGGGGTTGTGTCCAGGTGTCTCTTGCTACGAGGGGCGCGGCGCCGTTCTACGAAAAGCTTGGCTATGCCTCGAGTGCCGGGTATTTCAAGAAGCATCTCGACCCCGGTTCAGTTGCATGAGCGAATCGCCGCTCGTCAGCTCCGGACCTGCAACACGAATCGCATTTCCAGCCTGATGAAGAATGTCTGAATTTCGTCAATCTCCGCAGGCGAACAGCCGAGGAGCACTTTTACTTCGACGTCCCGCTTGAGCAAATCGATCGTCGAGAGCACGCCAGTCACGCGACGGTCGCCTGACGATCCAAGCCACACGTCGATACCCTGCCCGTCGCCGGACATCGTGCCCTGCAAGTACCCGTAGTCGAGCGGATATACGTGCTCGGCGTCTCGTGGGTGGCGCGAGCCCCGCGGTCGATCCACCACGACGGTCGATGACGCCACGAGCGAGTCGACATCAGTCCAGAACGTTCGAGACGTCGTCACTAGTCGCTCTCCCCGAGCCGCGTTTGTGCTATAACCCCGTCCAGATCCTGGCGGCTGTAACGTTGGCGGGATGGTGGAGCGCCAGGTAGGCGGCCCTCGACAAGCGCTACGCCCAGGTCACGACATCAGTCTGCGTTGCGCCGGCGGCCGACAACCCCTCGCGCACGCGATCGACATCCTGTTGCGTGACGTGCACGCCCATCAGCACGCCGCCTTGCGCGACCTCGCGCTGGAGAGCGTCTGCTCGTTCCTGGGACAAACCCGCGGACTTGAGCACCGAAGCCACGCTCCCGGCGGCGTGTCCTGCGGCTTCGCCAAGCTCCGCCGCCAGCGGTCCCGCAGTGACGATCGGCCCGATGCCCGGCATCACGAGCGCAATCGCCGCCAGGACCTGGCCGCTCAACTCCCCCAGCCGCGCGGCCGTTCGCGAGTCTTCCAGATCTACGCCCGGCGTCGCGTCGATGCGCTCGGCAAGCGCTCGCGCGTCAGCGTGGTTGCGCGCAACGACGGAAATCTGTTCCCGGCTGATGCCCAGGGCATGAACTGCCGCCGCGGCCACGGCAGCTTTGGACGAATCGGGAAACAACGCGAGAACCAGAGGATGTGACACGAAAGGTATCTTACGACGTTACGCTTCCTTCAGCGCATCAGTCGGATGGATCCGCAGCGCCCGCCGCGCCGGCTCGACGCACGCCAGCAGTCCGACAGTCAACATCAACGCGGACGTCACCAGCAGCGCGTCTGTCACAGCACCGACTGAAACCTCATCACTTAAGCCGACGATCAGCAAGATCACCAGGTTGCCAACGGCGATGCCGCTCGCCACGAGGATGCAGCTCGCGAGAAAATGCCGGCGAGCAGGCGGGCCGGACTGGCGCCGAGCGCCGAGCGCAGCCCAATCTCGCGCGTTCGCCGCGCGACCATGACCGACATCAGCGAAAAGATTCCCGCGGCCGAAAGGAAGAGCCCGAGGCCGACGACGGCGACGAGCGCGCCGGCCACTACGACTTGCGGCACGTCCACTCGCCAGGCAAAATCCTCGAGCGACCGCATCTCGTCCAGCCGCAGGCCGGTATCGAGATCGGCAGCAATGGCGCGGAGGCGCGGCGACAGCATGGCCGGGTCGCCCGTGCTCCGCACCGCCATGACCAGCGGATAGGCGGTAGCGGGCGACACCGCCCGGAACACGTAAGGCGCTTCTCCGAGGTCTGTCGGCGTCATGCCGATGTCGCGAACCATTCCGACGATCTCGAACCATGGCTGCGGCGCATTCGGATCAGAAGCGGCATAGCGCACGCGCTTGCCGACGGGGCTCGAGCCGTTCGTATAGCGCCGCGCGAACGCTTCGTTGACGAGGACTGTGCGCGCGCCGGCGCGTACGGTCACCGTCGTGAAAGTCACGGCCCGCGACAATCGGGACGCCGAACGCCTGGAAGAACCCAGGCCCAACCGACTCGCTCCACAGGTTCCGCACTTCGGCAGGCGCCTGTCCCGGTGTGATCTCGACTTCTGCCCCGCGCACAGCGGGGCCCATCCCGGGGAGGCGATCGGCAAACGTCACCGAGCTCACGCCCGGCTCCTGTGCGACGCGCCGCTCGAACTCGCGATAGGTGGAGTCCAGCCGTGCGGCGACAGCGGTTGGGGACTCGTCCCCCGCCGCGGATTGCGCGCTATCGAGAGCGACGCGTACAGCCAGATACTCCTCGGCCGGAAATCGTTCCCTGATGATGCGGTCGCGCAGCGCCTCGTGCGCGATGCCCATGGCCGGAGGCAGGCAGATGACGGTCAGCGCGACTTGTCCGATCATCGCTGTCTTCCAGACCCAGCCAAATCGCAGCGTCGAACCGCCAGCGCCCAGATTCCGGAGCTGCGCCTGCACGTGTGCGCCGGTGGCTTTCAAAGCAGGAAGTACTCCCAGGAGCGCCGCGCCCGTCATGGTCACGCCGGCGCGTAAAAAACGGTCGGGAGCTTCAGGCCGGGATGCACCCAGAACGGCAGCGCCCCGCTCTCCGAGTAGAAGAGCGTCACGCCCCGTTGCAGCGCCCAGTGCGCCGCGGCGAGTCCAACGACCGCCGCAGCAGACGCCAGCACCAGCGCCTCGACGAAGAGCTGAGTGACAATTCGTCCGCGGGTCGCGCCGAGCGCGTAGCGGACCGCGATCTCCGCGTCCCGCGTCGCCGTCCGTGCGTAGATCAGCGTACCCACGTTGGCGCACGCGACGATGAGCACGAGGGCAATCGGCAGATGCGTGACGAGAACTCGAGCGAAAAACGATCGCCGGGAGACTCGCCTCCATATGCCAGGACGCGCGGCCGAAGATGGGCGTGTGTCTGCGGTGACGCGGCGGCAACGCGTTCGACGAGCGTCGTGACCTCCGCGTAGGCCTGTGCCTGCGTGGCTCCCGGCGCCAATCGTCCGAATACGCGCACCGCCGGCCCCTCGAGCGGCGCGTAGCCCGGCCGGCAGGCGCTGGAGCGGCACCCACAGCCTGTGGTTGACCGGGAAGGCGAACCCTTCCGGCATCACGCCTACGACCGTCGTCTTTTCCCTGCCCAGCTGAATGGTCTCGCCGACGACGCCAGCTCGCCCGCCGAACTGCTGCTGCCAGAGGCTGTAACCCAGCACCACGACTGGCGGCGCGCCCGGCTGCTCGTCGGCATCGAGCAATGGTCGTCCAAGCAGCGGCGGCACGCGAGCCACACGAAATGCCGAGGCGGTCGTCTCCGCCATCGTGACCGGCTCCGGACGCGCGTTGCCACGTATCAGGTTGCGTTCGATCGTCCGGTAGGCTCCGAGATCGACGATCAGCCGCGCGTCCCGGCGCCAGATGATGAAATCGTGCAGGAGTCGCCGCTCGTCCTCGCTCGCAATCGCGGTCGCGCATCTCGACTTCGACGATGCGATCGCCGTCGGGCAGCGGGAGCTTCGGACGAAGCACATCGCGCGTGAGGTCGTACCAGCCGGCGCCGATGCCGATGGTAATCGCCAGGGCAAGCCCGCCCGCGATGGTCAGGCCGGGATACTTCACGAGCATCCGCAAACCCAGCTTCCAATCCTGCATCAGCCTGCTCCCGCTGTTCGTCCGAACTCGAGCGATGCGCACGCGAACGAGCGCGACCGCCATCTCGAATGTTTCACATATCGTCAGCGCTCGCGTCACGACGCGGCTATGCCGAGCGCGTCGCGATACACCTCCTCGAGATCACCGAGGACGTCCTCGGTCTCGCCCGGAGGCGCCAGCCACCGAGCAGACGTCGCGCCCAGCGCGGCGCGGCGTTCACCCGTCTCTCCGAGGACTTCGCCGGAGCTCGCCGACCATGGCGCTAATCGCGCCGGTCGTGGCACGAACGGCGGCCAGGCCGGCGGGCGGACCGTCACCAGACCGCGGTTTTCCGCCGCGCTCGGGCCGCGGATCGCCGAGCCTGGTCGTCACGAGCCGCTTGAGTTCGAGACGCTGGAGGGTCGTGTAGACATTCGCGCGTCTGACGGATCGCCCGGTGCGCTCCTGGATGTGCTCGGCGATCGAAACGGTATAAGCATCGTCTGCGCCGAGGTGCAGCGCCGCGAGCAAAACGAGGAGTTCGAACTCGGCCAGGGATTGAGGAGGACGCTTCGTCGTCATTTAAGTCACTATGTGACTATCTAACGCCGGCCGGTGCGCTGCTGTCAAGGAGGGGAAGAAAAGAGCTGGGACGGCTGGCGCTACATCAAGGCCAGCAAGACGCCGCACTCCCGGAAGGGGCGGCTGCCGGCGCCGCCGATCGGCCGCCGCTCGGCAGACCGATGACGGGCTCTTCTCCGGCCGCCGTGCCGCGACCCTTGCCGGCTGGCCGCCAGCCGTCGCACGCTGGACCGTTCTGGACCATGCGCGTGTCGGCGCTCACCGCGTAGCCGTTCAGATACTGCTCGCCGGCATTGCCGTAGTACTTGCCGTACTTCAGCGCCGCGTCGTGCACCTTGATGATCGCGTCCTGATAGCGCGGATCGTGCTGACCCCAGCCGGAGAAACTCGCGAGATCGTTGTTGCCGAGGATGATGACGTCGACGCCGTGCGTCGCGGCAATCTCGTTGGCCATCGCTACGCCTTCCAGCGTTTCAATCATGACCGTCACCAGCATGTTGTCGTTGATCGTCGCGCGATAGTTGATGCCGGGAACGTTCCACAGCTCGCGATAGGCGCCGCCGCCGGCGCTGCGCCGGCCGAATGGTGGATACCGTGAGAACCGCGCCGCGTCCCGCGCTTCGATCGCGTCATCGACGGTGGGCACGATGATGCCGAGAGCGCCGAGGTCGGTCGCCTTCTGAATGCTCGATTCCAGCGCATCCGGCATGCGGACCATCGGAGCAGCGCCGACGCGCGGGCACGTCATGATCATGCGCCGCACTTCGTCGTAGGACATCGTGCTGTGCTGCATCTCGAACCAGACGTAGTCGAAGTGCTTGCCGACTTCGCAATAGAGATCCGGGTCGAAGCTCGAGATCGTGTAGCTGGTGATTTGTTTATCCTGCAGAAGGCGCTCTTTCGCCCGGTTGTACAGCGGCCGCGGCGTTGCCGGATCCATCATCGCCTTGACCTGCCAGCCCCAGCCGCGAGCGTCAGCTTTGGCGGGCGTGAGTGTGCCGCCGATGGGCGCACCCGCTGGCTTTTGAGCGGAAGGGGCAGGTTGACCTGCTGCCCTGCGCCGACGGCAGGACGACGAGCGAGCATCGCCGCAACACAGACTGCTACTGCAAAACGTCGCTGACCCATCTCTGTCACCTCAGATACTCCAGGACGCGGCCGCCGCCCTGCTGCGCTCGGACGAGCGGTCTCGGTTCCGGATAATATGGCGCAGCATCATCGCACGGAACGCCGCGAATGTTCCGTTCCGTGCATCATCTCGAGCGAGGTCATCCAATGCGCATGTTTACGGTTGTTGGCGGCGTCATGTTGTTTCTCGCCGCGGGAGGCTCGACTCGTCGGCGCAAACCCCGCCCCCACAGGCAGCGACCGCCCGCGCCGCCTCGCACGCCACTGCTGCCGACACCGCCCCTGACAGCGTCGCCGACGCCCGACAAGGACGGCAACTTTGTCATCGGTCCTCCGTACACGCCAGCCCCCGAGCTGACGGTCAAGGAGGGCGTTCCCAGGGGCACCGTTCGCGAGCTGACGATGGACTCGAAGGACAGCAAGATCTATTCGGGCATCGCGAAGAATCAGCCCGGCGTGGTGGTGCCGTATACGCGGCAGGTCGCCGTGTATGTCCCGGCGCAGTATGTCGCCGGCACACCGGCGCCGTTCATCGTCGTGCAGGACGGCATGTCAGCGACTTACCGCAACAATCTGCCGCCGATCCTCGACAACCTCATTCACGAGAAGCGCGTGCCGCCGATGATCGCGGTGATGGTCCACAACGGCGGCGGCGATGCGCAGGGCAGCCAGCGCGGACTGGAGTACGACACCGTTTCCGGCGTCTACACGGACTTCATCGAGACGGAAGTGCTGCCGCGCGTCAGCAAGGAGTATGGGATCGTCTTTACCAGGGATCCCGAGGGCCGCGCGACTATGGGTGGCAGCTCGGGCGCGGCGTGCGCCTTCACGATGGCGTGGTTTCACCCGGAGCTCTATCGCCGCGTCCTGTCGTATTCCGGGACGTACGTGAATCAGCAGTCGCCGTTGAACCCCGAGTCACCGCGCGGCGCGTGGGAGTATCACGCGACGCTCATCCCGAACAATCCGGCCAAGCCGATTCGCATCTGGATGCACGTCAGCGAGTTCGACAACCGCTACTTCGATCAGGAAGACACGTGGCACAACTGGGTGCTGGCCAACGATCGCATGGCGGCGGCATTGAAGGCGAAGGGATACGAGTATCAGTACGTGTATTCGCGCGACTCGCGCCATGTCGATCGCGCGGTCGTGTCGCAGACGCTGCCCGAGGCGCTCGAATGGCTGTGGAAGGGTTACCGCCCCGGGGCCAGGCCGTGAAACGTGAATCGGAGATCTACGTCCGCAATCGACGATCGTCGGTCTTAATGACGGACGGATCGATCGCGAGCGCTACGTTTCGGCGCCGTAGGAGATCTGCATGCGGCGGACGGCGTGGGCGGCGATCCACAGGACGAACGCCGTCAAAAGCAGCAACCCGAGAATCGCTCCTGGGCGCGAGGCGGGAGCCGCCGGCGCTGCCAGCAATCTGATCAGCATCGGGGCGTCGTCGTCCATTGGCGCAGGGACAGGACACAGGGACTGCAGGTAGTACAGGATGCTCATCTTCTGCAGCACATGCGGAAGGACGCCGCTGGCTCCCTCCCAGGCGAGTAGCACGGCCGCCGGGATGATGGGATTGCGGACATACAAACCGACCGCGAGAAAGACGCTGCCGTAACCGACGCAGCCGAGCACGGCTGCCGCCGCATACCAGAAGATCTGTCCGATGCCTCCGGCGTTCCAGAAGGCCTGGACTTCGACAGGGTCGTGCGGCCAGATCATGGCGACGAGCGTCAGCACGGCGCCGCCGCCGAAGATGGCGGCAGACGCAATCAGCCCCGCCGCATACTTGCCCACGAGCAGCACTTCGCGCCGCGCCGGCGCGAGCAGCCAGAAATGCAGCGTCCGGTTGCTCATCTCCGAGCGGAAGAGATTCATGAAGATGCCCAGACAGCCGAAGAAGATCGCGAGCCGCAGGTAGAAGTACTGAAAGATCCCGGCGAAGACCTGACGATCCTCTTCGAAATCGAGCACAGGCTGGGCGTCCCAGCCGTGCAGCTTGCCGTCGACGAAATTGAGGCGCGCCTGCCGCCGCCCGTCGAAGTAGATGAGCTGTCGATGCTCGGTCCGCTCGTCGACGAAGCCGGCGCCTGCGGACGAGGTGACCGTGGTGAAGGTCTTGCCGTCGTTGCTCACCTGGATGTTGAAGTCGCGTGTGTCGGACTCCGGCTTTTCGCCTCCCGCACTGGCGTGTTGCACGGCGAAGCGCGTCACCGGGCGAATCGCACCCAGATCCACCTGCAGGAACAAAGGTCCCTCTTGAGCGCACCACTGATCGGTCTGGCCTCCTGACACACTGCCGTTCACGGCTTTTTCGGGCCCCTGATCCTGGCTGCACGGCTGACTGCCGGTGGCGGGGCGATTGAGCGCGAGGTTCTCCTTGCCTTCCGGCCCATAGACCTCGAATTCGTAAATCCTCGCAACCGGCTCTCCGCTGTAGGAAGGCCGACTGATATTCAAACGGACGAAACGGGCATCGACCGTCGGCTCGATGATGTGGGTGGTCGTCCCTGCGTTGGCGGCGCGCTGGCGGACGCGGCGTGTCTGTGTCGACGAGTCTTCCTCGGCCGGCTTTCCCAGCCGCTTCTTGACGTCCTCCGCGGTCTCTCCCTCGCGGACGCTGTCCATGAGGGCCGGACTAATCACACCGTGCTGCGCCAGCCGATCGCTCCGCAACTTCGCATCGAGACCGTGCCCGAAGAAGATGACCGAGGGCAGGAGCGCGAGCACATAGACCCAGAGCGAGCGCTTGGCGAAGAAGGCTCGGCGCAGCTCGATCCTCGCAATCGTCCACGCCTGCCGGCCTCGCCCCACAAAGGAATTAGAGGCGTTCATGACGACTCACCGCCGATCAGGTACTCGTAGAGCGCATCGACATTTTCGTCGGCCGGCACCACACTCTCAATCCTGTGGCCGTCGAGCGCGATCCGTCCGAGCGCCCGCGCGAACTGCTCCCGGTCACGAGTCATCACCAGCATCCCGAGCTTGTCATCGTGCAGCTTGATCTCGGTGATGTGTTCCTCACGAAACAACTGCGCGGCCACCGCGGATGCGTCCCGATCGCGGCACCGGACGATGTACTGGCTGGGGTGTTCGTCGATCTCGTCGCGCACGTTGCGGATCTCTCCCTCGGCCACGATCATCCCGTTGGCAATCAGCACGACCTGATCGCTGATCAAATCCACTTCCTGGAGCACGTGACTCGAGATGATGACGTGCTTTCCCTGGTTGGCCCAGGCGCGGAACAGATCGATCGTCTCCGCACGCACGAGCGGGTCGAGGCCATTCAGCGGCTCGTCCAGCACCAGGACGGCGGGGTCGTGCGCGATGGCTTGCGCCAGCCGCACTCGCTGCCGCATACCTTTGGAATACGCCGCGACTTTGCGGTTGGCCGCCTCGGTCAGACTGACGCGCTCGAGCGCTTTCCACGCCCGTTCCTCCGCCTCCGATCGCCCGAATCCAAAGAGCAGCAGCCCCGTCGTGATGAACGTGAACCCTGTGGCCCACCGCGGCGCCGTGTCGTACTGCGTGGCGTACCCCGTCACGCGCATCAGCGCTTCCGGATCGCGTGGCGAGATCCCGCGCACGAGGATGCGGCCGTGGTCGGGAAAGATCAGGCCGGTCATCATGTTCATCAGCGTCGTCTTGCCCGAGCCGTTCGGCCCGACCAGACTCGTGATTCCCGGCGGGATGTTCAAGGTGACTCGGTTGACGCCGAGCACTTCGCCATAGAACTTGGACACTTCTTCGAACATCACCGAGGGGCTTCGCCCCTCGGACTCCCCTACACGCTCACTCGCGGGGGCCCCAAGATCCCCGCTCCGTTCGCGTGGCTCTGTTCGCTACGCTCACTCGCTCCGCTCCGGCGGCTCGCTTCGCTGCGCTCGCTCGCTCCGTTCGCGTGGCGCCCTCGCTTTGCTCGTGCGCGGCCTCTAACGAGGGACGGCCATTGCTCATCGGACCACCTCGACCGGGCGCAGCTTGCGTTCGATCACGAGGACGAGCAGGAGGATGTAGGTCGCCAAGGCGAGCATGGATGCCACGGCACCCGGACCGTCGAGGGGATCAACGCCCAGCAGCGTCGCCCACACTCGGTTGACGGCCCAGGCCGGATCCAGGACGTGCCCCCACGACACGCGGAAGACTTCGTCGATCATCGCGGACACACCGGCGAGGATGAAGAAGAAGGCGAGGCTGACCGCGCCGGCCACGACCCGCCATTTCACGTAGGCGGAACTGGCCATCGCCACGAGGCTCAGGACCAGGAGCCAGAGGAGAAACCCGACCACCATGCCGGCACCCAACGTCCAGTTCGCCAGGAACCACCAGCCGCCGGCCAGGCCAATTTGCAGTCCGAACAGAAGAAGGCCCGGAATCCATGTGACGATCGACAACATCCCTATCAGTACCGTCAGCCGCGCCAGGGCGTAGCTCCAACGCGTGAGGGGCCGGCTGAAATAGAGTGGCAGCGCGTTGTTCGCGAGGTCCGGAGCGAGAAGGCCGGGCCCGGCCAGCGCCGCGAGGAAGACAGCGCACGCCCCCTGGACGTACATGAAGATCGCGAAGAACCTGCCATCGACCTGGATGAACTCGCGAAATTCTGGTTCGAGGCCCTGCAGCAGCTCCACATGATTGGTGAGATAGACGAAGCCGGCGCACAGAAGGGGCCAGACGAACGCCGCCATCGTGAGCAGCAGGACCAGCCGCTCCTGATACAGCCGGCGCCAGGCATAACGAGGAAGGACCATGAACCGCGTCCATCGTCCCGTGAGCGGTCCCGCGTAGCGCTGATATCCGCGTTTGTAAACAGCCACTACGTGCGGACCTCGCCGAAGGCGCCAGTCTGCGCAGGCGGACCTTCCCCGGGCGTGTGCGACAGGTGGCCCATGGCTTTCAGGAAGATTTCTTCCAGCGTGTCTCTGCGGTGCGTCAGCTTCCTCACCAGCAGGTTCTGCCGGGCGGCGAGCTCCCAGACGGCTTCGACTTCGACTTCCGGCGGCAGCACGATACGCCAGCGCCCGGCGCCTTCGGACACACCCTCGGCGCCGATCTCCGGGAGCGCCGTCCGCAGATGGCGATCGTCGCCGGTCACCTCGAGCTCGACGAAGTGCTTGTTCGAGCGCCGCTCTTCTTCGAGGTTGCACTGGTGCACGATCGCGCCGTCCTTCAGGATCACGGCCTCGTCGCACACCTGCTCGATGTCGCGCAGCAAGTGCGAGCACACGAGAACGTTCATCCCCTGCTCTTCCTTCATGTCGACGATGAGCTTGAGCATCCGCCGGCGAGCGGCAGGATCGAGCCCGTTGGTCGGTTCGTCCAATATGACCAGCTCGGGCCCATGAACGATCGCCTGCGCGAGCTTGGCCATCTGCTTCATGCCGTACGAGTAGGTCCGCAGCTCTCGGTAGCGCGCCTCCCCGAGTCCGACGTGGAACAGCACTTCGTGTGCTTTCTCGAGTGCCGCCTTCGGCGGGAGGCCGGAAAGCTCGGCCATCTGGCGGACGAAGGTCACCGCCGTCATCTCCCCGACGAACGCGTCGTTCTCGGGCATGTAGCCGATTCTCGACCGGGCTTCACCCATGTTGTGCCGGCAATCGAGCCCCAGGATACGGGCGCGGCCGGCGCTGGGCCGAAGGAACCCGAGGAGCGTCAGGATCAGCGTCGACTTGCCGGCCCCATTGGGCCCGAGCAATCCCACCGCGCTTCCTTTGCCCGAAACGCCGAGACGGCGGGTGATCCCGTGGAGGATCTCCCGCCGTCCTAGCTTCACCGTCAGGTTCTCTAGTTCGACGACCGGTGTGGTAGACAAGCTCGCTCCGACCCCGCGCTTCACTGCTTGGGGACGGCGCCGGATTGTTCGCCCAGCGTCGCGCGGCCCAGGTTCTCGATCAGCATCACGTCCATGATCAATCCTGAGATACGAGTACGGCTGGCCGCATGGATCTGTTCCGGTGTTCCATCGAACACCACGAGAATCGGATCGCGCCCGTCAACGAGCTTTTGAAGCGCCGGGCTCGGGGCCAGCGCCGACAGGATCCCGAGCGCGCCCTTCGGGTTCAGCCATCCGAAGGCGGACGGGTGCAGTCCGGCAGACGACGGAAGCTGGCCGAGGAACTCCGGCGACCAGACGAGCTGAGAACCGCCGTTCCGGGTCGCGATGGCCCGCTCCGCAACGCCGCGATCTGAGCCGGCCACCATGTAGCCGCGATCGTACGTCCAGGTGATGCTGAGCGGAAGACCTCCCGGTTTCATCGTGCTCCACGTCCGTCCGCCCGCCGTCTCCTGCGCGAACACGATTCGCTTGTCCTGTTCATCGGGCCCAAGCTCCGCGTTGAACGCGTTCGCCAGCTTCTGGAGAGAGCTGTCGATGACCGCCGGGTTGTTCGCGACGCTCGCCATGACCCATGTCGGGCCGCTGGTCGACAGCCCTGTCAGAGCCAGGGACGATTCGGTCCCCAGCGCCGCGGTCAGGTCCTCGAGGAAGCCGGCGCCGAGCTTCTCCTCGATGGTGGCCAGTCCGCGTTCGTAATCCGGCGCCGACTTGGCGATCCGGGCGGTGAACTCCTCGAAAAGTTGCATGGGCTCGCGGGTCGAGACGTAGCCGGCGATGAGCGCATCGGCCGGCAGGTACTCCGCCGCCCCTCCGGATCCGGCGTCAGCCAGCCACGACCCCATTCCGGTTCGCGCGCCCTGGAACGCGAAAGTGACCTCGTTCTCTTCTGCACCCGCAGGAGCCCGCTGCTCGAGGAAGATGTACTGCATCCCCATCATGCCCGCGAACTCGATGGGCGGGGCGTCGTCTCCGGACGCCTTTTTCACTACCGGGGGCGCATCGATCGCGATCAGCCAGCCCACGCCGCGCCGGTACCGCTCTCCGATGGCTGCTGCAAACGGAGACCCGGCGCCCCGCCCCAGGTGAGCGAGGACCCACGCCAGGTCCGAAGGCGATTCTGAAACGACCACGAGGTCGTTCGAAACCGAATACGATCCCTGAGCGTCGCCCGCCTCGGCGAAGAGTTTCGCCAGGGCGCTCGAGAGCTCCGCCTGTTTGCCGGGCTTCACCCGCGCCATCACCATTGGCACCGGATCGGCGAGCCCGGGAACGATGCTGGCGCAGAAGGCGATTTCGTCGCCGAGCAGCGGGTTCACCGACTGGACGCGGTCCACCATCTGTCTCAACATCTGGCCGGTCTCGGAATTCCACCAGGCGCCGAACGTCGCGTTCTGCGCCGACTGCTCATCGGCAAGGGCCACTGCCCGGCCGATCGTGAGGCCGGGATTCGGGATCGTGCCGAAGACAATTGCCTCCGCGGGAAGATACGGAAGCAGGACAGAATTGGTGCGCATCTCGGCGGGGAAATTCGCCAGCTCGCGCTCGATCTTCGCAAACGACCCGAGCAGTTCCAGGTAAGACTCGGCGTCAGGGCTCCACGAGATGGCCGATGCGACCGAGCTCGCCAGCGCCGGGATGGAGGCGGCCTGCTCGCCCGCGCTGAGGACTACTTGTCGGCGCGGCTGGTTCACCGCCACCGATCCCTCGACGACCGAGACCACCGAGCCGCCCATGCCGGCGGACACCGCGAAAACAGTTCCCTTCACCGAAGCGATGGAATCACGAGTCAGAACCCGGAGGCGGCCCCGGCGTTGTTTGGCAGCTTTGACGATGACGTCGCCGCGCAGGAGGTGAATCGCCTGGCCGCTCCAGGCGGCGGTCACGAACAGCTCGGTTCGCTCGTTGACGTCCACGACCGATCCGTCGGCGAGCCGCAACACCGCATGGGCCCCCGGGCCTGTGCGGACCGACTCCCCTTCGCCGATGGCGGCGCCCGGCTGGAGAGAACCCGCGACCACTCGGTACACGTCCGCCGTCGGCGGAAACGACCGTGGCCCGCGCGCCGCCTGGACCCATCATGGCGTCAATGGCGTCGCGTCCGATATAAAGGGCCGCGACGAGTACTGCGGCCGCCGCAGCCACGCCTCCCCACTGCACCCACTTGGAAGAGTGCCGCCGTGGCATGGCGACGACTGTTCTCTCGCCCTTCATGTCGGCGATCCGAGAGCGACAGCCGGGACAGCGGCTCAGATGGTCTTCTACCAGGATGCGGCGGCTGCCACCCAACCCGTTACTCAGGTAGGCGCCGAAATCCTGGCGAAACTCTGCGCACGTGGCGCTGTCCACGCTCGTCATTTTTTCCCAGACGCGCGCCCGCGCGCTCTCGAGAGTGCCGGAGTCCACGTCTTCCTCTTTCATTTCCTGTAGTGCTCGTTCGAGACGGTCTTCCGACATTGGTGCTCTCCTTAAACCTGCTCATCCGCGGGTTTCCGAGGGGCTTCGCCACGGCCTACGCGCGGGCAAGCGCCGCGATCCGTTATCCAAGTCGCTGCGAAGGCGGGCTAGCGTTCCATTTCGGCTTGCAGCCGGAGCCGGATGCGGTGGAGCTTGACGGTCACGTTGTTCTTCTCGATCTGGAACATCCCCGCCAGCTCCTCGATCGACAGCCCCTCGACATGGCGCAGGAGGAACAGGGTCGCATCGTCGCTGTCCACCGTGGCGATGGCGCGCCGCAGGCGTTCCTTCAACAGAAACGGAGGCTGCACGGCGGCGTGCGGCGCCAGATCGTCGTACGCCGACTCCGCATGAAGCTCGCGTCGGCGCAGCACGTCAACGGCGGCGTTGACGGCGGCGCGCCGGAAGTAGGCGGCCGGCTGCGCAACGTCCTCGACGTCTCCACCACGCGCCCCCCGGGACATGATGCGCAGGAAGACCGTCTGCAGGACGTCCTCGGCGTCGGCCGGACGCCCGGTAATGCGCAGGGCCGCGCGGAAGACGGCCTCGCTATGCAGCTCGTAGAGCTCTGCAAACCCCACTTGCGGGGTCGTGGAAGTCACGGGAATCAGGAGTCCCTCGATATGTGCGCTGGCTGTATGCACCTCGTCCGCCTTACCTACCTTGACGCACGAGCACCGCCACTATTACACGGCTACTTCGCTTTCTTGGCCTCGACCTTGGCGTGGCCCCGCACGACGCCGTCGCGCTCGCCGGCCATGTCGCCCTCGCAGGCGTCCCTTGACGATCGCCAGCGTGAACTTGAAGAGCGGGCCGTCGGGCTGCTGGACCTCGAACGTGGCTTGCCGGCGTTGACGGCGCCTTTTTCGACCTTCCACTGTGCGGTCGGGCCCGCTGTGCCGGTCAGCACCTTCCCTTTTTGCGTCAGGTCGAACACGACCGGTCTCGGATCGCCCTCGGTGCCATCGGGACGCTGCATCTTAAAGGTGCCTTCCCACTTGCCCGTGAAGGTGGCGGAGTCTGGGCGGCGACGAACGGCGCGAGCGCGAGCAGGACGGTTACGGTAACGACAAGTTTCTTCAGCAAGATTTTCTCCCAGGACTCATTCGCTGCGAAGTGCAACGAGAGGATCGACTCGCGAGGCGCGCCGCGCCGGTACGTAGCTCGCGACAAGCGCGACGGCAAGCATCACAGCAGACATTCCAACGAACGCCATCGCATCGAAACGTCCGACGCCGAAGAGCAGCGTCTGGATATAACGAGTGAGAGCCACCGCCGCCAGCACTCCCACGATCACGCCAAAAAGCGCAAGCCGGGTGCCTTGCCATACGAACATCCAGCGCACGGAACTGGCCTCGGCGCCCAGGGCCATGCGTACGCCGATCTCCCGCGTCCGTTGCGTCACGCCGTACGAGAGCACCGCGTACAGGCCGATCGCACCAAGGATCAGCGCGAGGGCGGCGGCAATGCTGACCATGACCATCGTGAACGACAGACTCGCCATGGCCTTGGCGGCCAGAGCCTCCATCGTGAAAATCCGATACATCGGGGAGGTCGGAATCATCTCCCGAACGATGGCGCGAACCTCAGGAGCCAGTTGGTCCGCACGGGCTGACTTGATCACGTAGGCTGGCGACGTGGACGCGCCCGGCAGGTAAACCATCGGCTGCGGGGACGTTCGGCGGAGGTCGTCCACCAGGATGTCTTCGACCACGCCAATAACGGTGAACCAGGTATCGCTGCTACCGCCGGCAGCGGGTCGGACCTGCTGCCCAAGCGGCTCTTCGCCCGGGAACAATACTTTCGCGGCCGCCTCGCTGATGATCACGTTGCGAGTCCCCAGCTCTTCTTCCATCCGCTCGAAGTAACGACCACGCTTGAGCGCGATGCCCATCGTCTGGAAATATGCGCCGCCAGCGGCCGCGTTGCGAACCAGAGGCGCCTCCGCGCCGCTTGCCTGAATTCGGGCGGTCGTGACGTTGGCGCTGGCCGCACCTTCGTCGAGCGGCAGCGTGGAGATGAATCCCACCGATTCGACGCCGGGCAAGGCCTTCAGACGATCCATGAACACGTACTGAAACCGCGAGACCGATGCACGATTGTTCAAGTCAGGGCCGCCGGCCGCGATCTGGAACGAGAAGATTCCCTTCGTGTCATACCCGGCGTCGACTCGACTGAGCTGCCAGACGCTGCGCATGAGTAGCGCCGCGCCCACCAGCAGGACGAGAGCTGAAGCGGTTTGCACAGCCACTAGCACATCGCGCGTAAGGCCCCTGCGGCCGACGATGCCTCGCCCGGCCTGCTGGAGGCTTCCGAGCCGCGGGCCCGACAGGCGGAAGGCGGGCAACAGGCCAAACGCGCAGGCAGCCAGGACTGAGAGGCCCGCGGTAAAGAGCAAGGCCGTACGATCGAGGTGCGCGGCCGCGAGTCCGGGAATGGGTGCGCCGGAAAATCCGCCCGCGACCGCATCAGGCGCCGCGCGGACCAGGAGCGGAACGCCGGCCCACGCGATCACCGCGCCAAGCGCGCCTCCGGCCGCCGCGAGAAGAAGCGCATCCGTCACTTGCGGACGGATCAGGTCGCTTCGTCCAGCGCCGAGCGCCCGACGCACGGACAGTTCGACGCGCCGGCTCTCCGCTCGTCACCATGAACAGGTTCGCGACGTTGACGCACGCGACGAGAAAGACGACGCCGACCGTGCCGAGCAGAATCCACAGTGCCGTCGAGATCCTGCCCACCAGCTGCTCGCGAAGCGCTTTCACCACCGGCCGGTGACGCTCCATGATCCGCACGTATGGCGCAGGGCCGCCCAGCCGCTGCTGAACCTGACGCGCGATCGGCTCGAGCTGCGCGACGAGCGCCGCGCGGTCCGTTCCCGGCTTCATGCGCGCTACCATGCGCGGCCCGAACCCGCCCGGCGTGACCTGAGCGGCGCGAATCGCCATGGGCACCCAGAATGCGACGCGCTCGTCAGGGAAGCGGAACTCCGGCTTCATGATGCCGATCACCTCGCGGTTCTGGCCCGCGAAGCTATACGTCTTGCCGATCACTTTCTCATCGGAGTTGAACCAGTCTTGCCAAAGCCAATAACTGAGTACGACGACGCGGCCGTCGTCTTTGTCGGTCGGCAGCCGCCCACGCAGGGGCTCCGCGCCAAGCGTCGTAAATAATGACGGCGTCGCCTGCGTCACGAAGAGTTGGTCGACCTGCCCTTCCGCGCGTGTCGTCGACGAGCCGGTGCCATAAATCCCAGCATCTTCAATCGCGGGCACGCTCTCGCGATATGCGAAGTAGAGCTCGTCCGGAACGCCGAACTCCTCTGGCTGATCGGTGCCCGGAGCCGTTCCTCCGATATGGACCAGCCGATGCGAATTCGGGAACGGCAGCGGCTCGAGGAGCACCGCCTTGACTACGCTGAAGATGGAGGCGTTGGCTCCAATGGCAAGCGCGAGCGTCGCCACGACGGTGAGCGTGAAACCCGGGGTGCGGGCAAGGCTGCGCGCCGAGTGCCTGAAATCCATCATCCACGATTCAACTGCTTTCACCTGCACCTCGCTGAGTCATCCGGGCGCACTTCGTCCCGCTGCCTTACCACCCATGACGCGCGGAGAGGCCGACGATTACAGTCGTGGAAAAAAGACTGTGGCGCTGCCTGCCGACTCCTCCTGACACCCTAAATGAAGCCGTGGGACTATCTGCGCTCATCTCGGTTACCTAAAGGACAGCCGTCATGACATTTCTGCATCGCCTTGCGTCCATCGCGCTGCTGGTCATCGAGTGCAGTCGAGCGACAGAGCTGAGACCAGGATTTGGAGCGCACGGTAGCTGCAGGTCAACTGCATCTATTGTTCCGCAGTCCGTCAGGCCATCTGGTCAGTTGACAAGATCAGCCGATCGCCCGCATCAGAACGATGGAAGACATCGTCGGCCGCCAACTGTCGACGCCCACGCAGAGCACTGCTCTATTGGGGGCATTCGCCGTGTTGGCGCTGTTGTTGGCGTCGATTGGAATCTACGGTGTGCTCTCCTACGCAGTGATGCAGCGCACGAACGAGATCGGCGTGCGCATGGCACTGGGGGCGACCTCGGGCGAAATACTGCTTTCGTTTGGTAGACGGGGCTTGGGGTTGACGCTCTGGGGCCTCGCCATTGGCCTGGTGCTGTCGGCGATCGCGTCGCGGATGCTGACCACGCTGCTCTACGGTTTTCGCCCCGACTACATCGCGATTGTCACCGCTGTATCGCTGATTCTGGCGACGGTAGCAGCACTGGCCTGTTTCGTTCCGGCGCGACGCGCCTCGCTCATCGATCCGATGATTGCCCTGCGGCAGGACTAGGCGGATGCGAGGCTCCCAGAAACTCAGAGTGACAGCTTGTTCGTGACGCGCTCCCGACGCCGATCGAAGAACAGCACCTCGTTCTGCCGATACGCCTGCACGCCCATGCCGATTGCGGCCATCGCCTGATATCCGAGCTGCGCCGGCAGGTTGGGCTCCTGGCGCGAACGCACACATGCGAGGAAGTTGTCCATGTGCGGGTGCGCGCCGCGCGCCACGGGCTCGACCTTGACCTTCAGCGTCTCGACGCCGGTCTTCTTCACGAACTCCTCGCGATACTCCTGGTCCGGCACGACCTCCATCTCGGTGTTGATCAGGTTCTCGCTGTTCTGGCCGATGAAGAGCGTCCCTTTGCTGCCGTGAATCACGAGCGGTGCGCCAACGCCGCTGCCGACGGAACACGCCAGCTGCATCGTCCATGCGGGATAGTCGACGTTCATGAAGAACGTGTCCGGCACTTCGCGATCCTTCTGCAGGTAGATTCCGCCCGACGAGGTGACGCGTAGCGGGAACTCGCCGCCAACCGACAGCAGCAGCGGCGACACCGAGTGGTAGAAGAGATCGGTGGCAATGCCGCCCGAGTAGTCCCAGTACTTGCGCCAGCGGAAGTAGCGCTCCGGATCGAACGAACGCTTGGGCGCCGGGCCGAGAAACGCCTTCCAGTCGAGCGTCTTCTCGGTCGCCTCGGCATCGATCGCGTAGTTCCACTCGCCGCGCAGGTTCTTGTTCCGGCCGAAACCGCCGGACGCCCACACGACTTCGCCAATCAGCCCGTCGTTGATCACTTTCTTCGCTTTCCAGAAGTGATCCATCGACGTGTACTGGCTTCCGACCTGCAGGACCCGGCCGCTCGTCTTGACGACCTCGGCGATCTCGCGCGCCTCGTCGACCGTGTAGGTCATCGGCTTCTCGAGGTACACGTCCTTGCCCTGACGCAGCGCCTCCATCGTCTGCGCGTGGTGCCAGTGATCGGGCGAGGCGATGACGATGACGTCGATGTCCGGACGCGCGCAGAGCTCGCGGTAGTCGTGATAGACGGAGCGCTCGTCGACGCTGGTCGCCTCGCGCGCGCGCTGCTTGCGCTTGTCCCAGATGTCGTTGACGGCAACGGCCTGCACGTCGCCGGGGTCCTTGACGCGTTCCATGATGCGCCGGATGTGCGTGTTCATTCGCCCGCCACATCCCACGAAACCGACATTGATGCGGTCGTTGGCGCCGATGACCCGGCTCTTCGCCGGCAGCGGTGCCTGGCGCGCATCGATCGCGACGGGGGCAACCGCGGCAGCGCTGACAGCCGCAGCTCCTACTTTCTTGATGAAGTCGCGGCGCGTGCTGGTGTCTTTGACGGTCATGAAAAGCGCTCCTGGAAGCGGACGAATCACAATCGGGCCATACCTTATCACTGCGCGGGCGACATGGCGAACAACGAGTTGGCAAGTACGCTACTCTGGACCACATTCTGAAAGATCGTCTTCAGGGAGGGCTCCGAGTGATCACCCTAACCATCAACGGCGAGCGTCGTACGTTCGACGGCGATCCGTCCATGCCGCTGCTCTGGGTCCTGCGCGATACGCTGCAGTTGACCGGCACCAAGTTCGGTTGCGGCGCCGGGCTGTGCGGCGCGTGCACGGTGCACGTCGGCGGGCAGGCGACGCGCAGTTGCATCACGCCGATTGGCGCGCTCGAGGGCAAGGCGGTGACCACGATCGAAGGGCTGGCCGCAGCCGGACGTGAGCATCCTCTGCAGACGGCCTGGAAAGCGCACAACGTCCCGCAGTGCGGCTACTGCCAGAGCGGCCAGATCATGCAGGCGGCGGCCCTCCTGAAAACAGTGCCCAAACCGACTGACGCCGACATCGACGCGCAGATGGCAGGCAACCTGTGCCGCTGCGGTACTTATCAGCGTATTCGCGCAGCCATTAAAGACGCGGCCGGGAGGCAGGCATGAGCACCACGCTCACGCGTCGCACGTTCCTCGGCTACAGCTTCGGCGCCGGCGCGCTGATGCTGGGCGTGACCGACTCCCTCGCCGCCAGCGTCTTTCAGGTCGGAGCCAAGCCTGGCGGAAAGCCCTGGCAGCCGGGCGTCTACCTCGTTCTCGACAACGACGGCGCGGTGTCGATCATCGCGCATCGCTCCGAGATGGGAACCGGCGTCCGCACCAGCCTGCCGATGGTGCTCGCCGAAGAGCTCAACGCCGACTGGTCCCGCGTCCGGATCCTCCAGGCGATCGGTGACACCAAGTACGGCTCGCAGAACACCGACGGCTCGTGCTCGGTGAAGGACTTCTACGACGCCATGCGTATCGCCGGCGCCAGCGCGCGGACGATGCTCGAGCAGGCTGCGGCGGCACGCTGGAAGGTGCCCGTGGAGTCCGTCGCGGCTCGCAATCACGCCGTCGTCCATGGCGCCTCGAAACGATCGCTGCCGTACGCCGAGCTCGTCGAGGCCGCGTCTGCGTTGCCCGTGCCCGATCCCAAGTCGCTGCGCTTCAAGCCGGCGGCGGAATACACGCTCGTCGGCAAGACCGTCGCCATCACGGATCTCGACGATCTCGTCTCGGGCAAAGGCACGTTCGGGATCGACGCCCGGATGCCGGGAATGGTCTATGCGGCGGTGGCACGCCCGCCCGTGCTCGGCAGCCGGGCCACTCAGGTCGACGATGCGGCGGCGCGGAAAGTGGGCGGCGTGCAGAACGTAGTCCGCCTCACCGAGGCCGAGCCACCGTACGTGTTCAAGGCGCTTGGCGGCGCGGCGGTCATTGCCGACAACAGCTGGGCCGCGCTTCAGGGCCGGAAGGCGCTCAACGTCACGTGGAGCGACAGCCCCCACGCCTCGTTCGATTCGAAGACGTTCCGCCAGCAGCTCCTCACAACCGTGCAATCGCCGCAGAAGCCGCTGCGTAACATCGGCGATGTCGACAAGGCGTTCGCGAGCGCGGCGAAAACGCATGAAGCCTGGTACTACACCGGGATGCTGGCGCACGCCCCGATGGAACCGCCGGCGGCAGTCGCGGAGTTCCGGGACGGCAAGGTCGTGACGTGGGCGGCGACGCAAAACCCCCAGGCCGTTCAGGAAGCCGTGGCCGATGCGCTTGGCATCGCCAAGACCGACGTGACCTGCCACGTGACGCTTCTCGGCGGCGGCTTCGGACGCAAATCGAAGCCGGACTACGTGGTCGAAGCGGCGCTGCTCTCCAAGCAGGTCGGCAAGCCGGTGAAGATCGTGTGGAGCCGCGAAGACGACCTGCAGTTCGACTACTTCCACGCCCCTTCGGCGCAACACTTCAAGGCCGGCATCGGCAGCGACGGCCTGCCTACGGCGATCCTGATGCGCACGGCGTTTCCGCCGATCGGATCGCTCTGGAACGCGAAGGAAGAATACGGCGGATGGCAGGCGAATCAGGGATTCACCGAAATCCCCTACCGCCTCGCCAACTTGCGCGTCGAGAACGGTCCGGCGCCCGCGCACACACGCATCGGCTGGCTGCGCTCGGTGGCCAGCATCCATCACGCCTATGCGGTCCAGAGCTTCACCGACGAGCTCGCGGCGCTCGCCAACGCCGACCGCGTCGAGTACCTGCTGAAACTGATCGGCGCGCCGCGAGTCATCGACTTCGCGCGCCGAGGGTCAGACCGGCTGGAAAGCCGGCGACACACGATACGCGTTCGACACCGCGCGACTGCGCCGTGTCATCGACGTCGTCGCCGAGAAGTCCGGGTGGGCGAAGAAGAAGTCAGGCGCGCGCCGCGGCTTCGGACTGGCCGCTCACTGGAGCTTCCTCTCGTACATCGCTGCCGTCGTCGAGGTCGAAGTCAGCGAAGCGGGCGAGGTTTCGATCCCGCGGGTCGATCTGGCTGTCGACGCCGGGACGATCGTCAACCCGGATCGCGTCATCTCGCAGTTCGAAGGTGCCGCGGTCTTTCGGCACGAGCCTGGCGCTGATGAGCGAGATGACAGCGGCCAACGGCAAGATTCAGGAGTCGAACTTCAACGGCTACCAGGTGGCGAGGATGCCGCAAGCGCCGCGGATGACGCACGTGCACCTCGTCGCGAGCACCGCTGCGCCGGCCGGCGTCGGAGAGCCTGGCGTGCCGCCAATCGCGCCCGCGATCTGCAACGCGGTCTTCGCGGCAACCGGCAAGCGTGTACCGGGAACTTCCTATCGCTGCGCAGCTGAAGCAGGCCTGAGTCGTATCCTGGTGGCTGGCGCCTTTCCAGAGGGCGCCACTCACTCGGCTTATAAGCCCATAGCGGCGAGCCGTCATAAGATCGCGCGATGAGAATCGTCGCGCTGCCGCTCACGTTCCTCGTCACGACACTCGGTGTTGCGCAGGCTCCGGGCGCGCGGCGTCAGGCTGCGGCACCGGCGCCACCTCGGCGCCAAGCCACCGCCATTCCCCTTTCGAGGGCGGCGACCTGCGCGTCGGGAGCTGCTGCTCGTCGTCGGCGAGCCCGACACCAACGTCGATCCCTCGTCCACGATGCAGGTCGTCAATGCGTTGATCAAGGCGAACAAGACATTCGACTTAGCTGGCTGATGCCCGACGAAGATCATCCAGCCGGACGGCGCGGCCGCGAGCCCCTTCGTAGCACAAGTGCTACAATTGAATTCATGCGGAAGGTCACGCAGCGCGAACTCCGGAACGACAGCGGCCGCATCATGCGCGGCCTCGACAAGGGGAAAGCATTCCTCGTCACCCGCAACGGTGTGCCAGTCGGCGAACTGGTACCCCTACGACAGCGAGTGTTCGTGCCGATCGACACGGTCATCGCCGCTTTTTCTGGGACGCCGCGGATATCCCGTCGACGTTTCCTCAAGGACGTCGACGCCTTAGTCGATCAGGATCCAACGCCACGTGGCTGAACGTCGCCACACCCGCGGGCTGATCGACACGTCTGTTGTAATCGACATCGATCAATTGACGGCTGCAGACTTGCCGGCGGAAATCGCCATCTCGGCGATTACGATGGCGGAACTCGCGGCTGGCCCCCATGCCGCTTCAGACGCTGCAGAACGGGCACGGCGCCAAGACCGCCTGCAGCGCGCAGAGGCTACGTTCGATCCACTTCCCTTTGATAGTGTGGCGGCTCGCGCCTACGGCCGTGTCTACGCGGCGGTAGGCGCCGCAGGACGCAAGGCCCGCGGCCGTCGAGCAGTGGACCTCGCTGATTGCAGCAACAGCGATCGCCGCCGGGCTACCGCTGTACACACGAAATGCGGAGGACTTCGCGGGTCTGTCCGAGCTTCTTGAAATCGTCGAGATCTAGGCGCCTGCGCGGCGGGCGGAGCGGCCCGTCCGCGGCCACCCGCAGCTAGCGCCGCTACGTCGTCCAGTTGCGCCGGCCGACCTGATCGAGAGGCGCACACCCGTCGTAAGCGCCAGGAACAGGATCGTAGTGCAGCACGTTCTTGCCGACCTGCTCGGACGTGAAGTATCCGAGGATCGTGACCGAGCGCAGCGCGCCAAAGGAACTCCCCGTGGTCCCCTGCTGCGCGGTGGCGACGCTTCGCAGTACGCCGTCCTGCTGCGCCGCGGCGAGCGTGGCGAACGAAGCGCCGTGCGCCGACTTGGCGGCCGCCTCGATGTCGTCGAGGCTCTTGATGAGCAGCTTCTGCTCGGCGGGGCTCATGAACTCGCCATAAAAGAGATCGATGAACGCGGGCACGCCAACGTCCACGGCACCGGGCGTATCGGTGCGCGGCAGGATGCGATCGACGGCCGCGCGAGCGATGGCGCCCTGCGCGGCGCTCAAATAGGTCTTTGCCGCCGCGGTCTGCGCGCGGCCGACGAATGTGAACAGCTCCGGCGACAGCGCCACGCCCGCGAGGAGCGCGGCGCGCTGAATCGCCTCGCGCCGGCTGATCAGGGAAGCGGCGGACTTCACTGATGACACGGTTTGCGCTCCGGCGTCGGACTGGTCCGTGGTTCGCATCATGTCAGCCTCAGAGGTTCCGCTTGTTGATCTGAGTCGCGGCATAGTCGCACGCGCGGGCCGTCAGGGCCATGTAGGTCAACGACGGATTGACGCACGACGCCGACGTCATGCACGCGCCGTCGGTCACGAACACGTTCGGCACCGTGTGCACCTGGTTCCAGCCGTTGAGAACCGACGTCTTGGAATCGCGGCCCATGCGCGCCGTGCCCATCTCGTGGATGCAGAGTCCAGGCGCGCTGCCCTCATCGAACGGCGCCACGTTCTTCAGGCCCGCGGCTTCGAGCATCTCGGCCGCCGAGTTCATCATGTCCTTGCGCATGTTGAGCTCGTTCGTCTTCCAGCCGCAGTCGAAGGTCACGGTCGGAACACCCCACTTGTCGCGCAGGGTCTTGTTGAGCGACATCTTGTTCTCGTGGTACGGCAGGCACTCGCCCCACGAGCCGATGCCGAAGCGCCACGGACCCGGCGCGATCAGGTCGGCCTTGAGGTCGGCGCCGAACGTGCTCAGCTCCTTGATGCCGCGCGCCCAGTTGTCGCGGCTGGCGCTGCCCTGATAGCCGAAGCCGCGGACGTAGTCCTTCTGCTTCGACTTGGCGTCGAGGTTCCGGAACCGCGGGATGTAGATGCCGTTCGGCCGCTGCCCCTTGTAGAACTTGTCGCCGAAGTCCTCGGACAGCCCGCCGGCGCCCACCTTGAAGTGATGGTCCATCAGGTTGTGGCCGAGCTCGCCGCTGTCGTTGCCGAGGCCATTCGGGAACCGATCGGAGACCGAGTTGAGCAGGATGGACGTCGAGGCAATCGCGGACGCGCACAGGAAGATCACGCGCGCGAAGTACTCCGACGTCTGATTGGTCTCGGCATCAATGATGCGCACGCCGCTGGCGCGTCGCGTCTTCGGATCGTAGATGACCTCGGTCACGATCGAGAACGGTCGCAGCGTGAGCTTGCCGGTGGCGTAGGCGGCCGGCAGCGTCGCGGCGTTGCTGCTGAAATAGGCGCCGTACGGGCAGCCGCGAATGCAGCGATTCCGGTACTGGCAGCCGCCGCGGCCGTTGTGCGGCTGCGTCAGGTTCGCGGCACGGCCGATGATCATCGCGCGGCCGCCGAAGGACTTCGCGATCCGCTCCTTGACCTGCGTTTCGAGGCAGTTCATCGCCATCGGCGGCAGGAACTGCCCGTCCGGCAGCTGAGGCAGGCCGTCGCGGCTGCCGCTGATGCCGGCAAAGCGCTCGGCGTAGTCGTACCACGGCGAGATGTCCTTGTAGCGGATCGGCCAGTCGACGGCGACACCGTCACGGGCGTTGGCCTCGAAGTCGAGGTCGCTCCATCTGTACGACTGCCGTCCCCACAGGAGCGAGCGGCCGCCGACGTGATAGCCGCGCATCCAGTCGAAGCGCTGGACCTCGCTGTAGGGATTCTCGACGTCGTTGACGAACCAATGCGCCGATGACGGATGGGTCGTATAGCCAGTGCGGTTCTGTTTTTCCTGCTTCGCGAGATCCGCCTGCGAGATGCGATTGCGGCCGGCGAACTGCCAGCTCTCCATCATCGCCGTCGGATAGTCGGGATGCTTCACATCGCGACCGCGCTCGAGGACGAGCGTCCGCAGGCCTTTCTCGGTCAGCTCCTTGGCTGCCCACCCGCCACTGATGCCAGACCCGATGACGATCGCGTCATAGGTGCGCTCTGCCGTTCCCGCGCCCTGGATGAACATAAGGGGCCAAGGATACTCACCGGCGACCTCGTCTTGCAACCGGCCCGACGTTATTCAATGCCGTGATTCAATATTGGGGTGAACGAACTGCCACGTATCGTCCGCCGCCGCTCACCAATCTCGGGCTGGGGGGTCTACGCCGGCCAGACAATCGAGGAAGAAACCCGCATCGTCGAATACAAGGGAGAACTGGTGTCGCAGGCTGAAGGCTGGCGGCGCGAGAACCGCTACCTGCCGCGGCAGCGCATCTGGATCTTCACGATCAACACGCGCTGGGCGCGCGATGCGGCGGTCGGAGGCAATATCGGGCGCTACGTCAATCACGCCTGCCATCCCAACTGCTACATCGACATCGTCAAACACACGATCTGGATCATCGCCTCCCGCCGCATCAGGAAGGGTGAGGAGCTCACCTACGACTACAACACCGACGGCGTCGCCGGCATCAAGTGCCGGTGCCGTCCGCGCTGCCGCCGCGTCATATGAAAAAAGGCCTGCAGCATATCTGCTGCAGGCCCTCGTTCTGAAACCGACCGTCCCGGAGCTACTGTTTGGTGTAGTGCGCGACGTTGTGGACAGCCTGGCCCGCGGCATTTGTGCCGGTGGTCGTCACCGTCAGCGTCTTGCCGTCCTTCGACACGGACGTCTTGGCGGCTCAGGCTGGGTTTGCCGCCCTTCATGTATTGGATCGTTCCTTCGGTCGGGCTGACCTGTGTGACCTTGACGGCGTCATAGTTCGGATTGCCGGTGACAGGCGTCTCCTTACCGTCGCGCGCGTTCGTGTAGCCCCACTTCATCGGGCCGTCTGGCATATCGGCGTCGACGGCGATCTTCAGTGCCTTGCCCTCCGCCGCCGAAATGACGACCGTTGTGCTCTTGGGCGCTGGTCCCGGCTTGTACGTGGACTTCGCCACGTCCAGCTTCCATGTGCCCACGAGCGGATCCGGTGCCTGTGCCGTGCTGGTGACGTTCATCGCCAGCGCGCACGCTGCCACGACTGCGATACCGACCAACTGCCTCGCCTCTGCTCGCCGCATGAGACCTCCGGGGTTGGAACGAGTTGACGCGTCTCTGAACCCACGAACGATACGCGAACGGCTCAGCTTGTGTCTACCGATAAGGCCGGGATGAATTCACGCAGCAATTTCCTATCGCGCGCCGATTGATTCAAGCCATCCGATGCGGAGCGCGTCCATGGGCTTTCCAGCGAGCTCTTCGATCCGCGGCAACACGCCACCCGTCTGAACCAACGGCATCAGCGCAATCGTCTGCGGCAACCCGATGCGGCTCACGACGAACTTCGTGAAGGATGTGCCGCACGCATAGAAGATCGGCGCGACTTCCCCCCGCTCGGTGGTGAAGAGTGCCGCGGGAGCGCCGAGGGCGCCGATGAACCAAAGCACTTCAGCGGCGCGCGGCCCCACGAGCCGGGTGCGACATGCGGCATCCACGCCAGCCAGCCCGCCGAGGTCGAACACGTCGCCCTCGACGACGCCAGCGCGGGAGGCCGCCGTCTGCGCAACGTTGTCGGCAAGGCCCTCGGTGAGCCAGAGCGGACGGCTGGCCCGGATGCGCTCGAGACGCGCCGGATCCGGGGACACAGGCTGACTGAAAGTCGCGAGCAACTCGTGCCCGGCTTCGTGCAGGTATGGCGCGCGACCGTCGCGCAGACGCGCGAGGGGAATGAAGACAGCGGCGCGGCCGGATGCATGCGCGACGAAGCGCTCGTCGCATACGTAGTAGGAGATCCTCTCGTCGCCGACGACCTGCCAGGAGTGACGGCCCACCAGGGCCCGCAGTTCTCCAATGCCCTTGTCGAGGCGCTCGAGAAGCGCGGTTTCCTCTTTGTCGTCCACGGCCCCGGCCGGCGTGAACAACACGACGAGCTTGCCCTCACGCCGCTCGCCTTTCGCCGTCAGCTCCGCTACCCGCTTCTCGTCGTCGGCACTCCAGTTGAGGAGCGTTGGTGGCTGTGAGGGAGCTTGTGCGTGCGCGGCAATCGCCGCGCAGAAGAAGAACAGATGGGGCCAGACGCAGGGTGATGGCTCGCATGGCGCCGGTATGATACATCCAGCTCGCGGACCCGAGCCGGATCACATCCCCGATGCGCTGACAATCAACCGATCTCCATCCTACCGCGACGCCAGGCCAAGCGCCGGCAGCACCGCCCGCACGGCCTCTTCCGGGCTCAACCCATCAATCGTCCCATGCAGCACCGCGCGCTGGGCAATGCGACGGGCGGCGTCATCCGCATACTCCCAACGCCAGCCCTGCTCGCGGCTCACCCACGCGAGAAACGCCGGAACGGTCGCGCCCTCGAGCACAAACGGCTGCGGCATCGTCGTCACCCACGCCCAATCGGGACCGGACGTCGCGATCGTCCGGCGCTCCGCGCGATGTTCGCGATCGATCAGCAACGCTTCGCCAGCATGCGTGGTCAGTCGGCCTGCGGGCAAATCGACCGAGACTTCACCCTCACGGACGCGAACGTCGAGACTGCCGGGATCCGAACGCAATTCGAATTGCGTGCCGACGTGGCTCACAGTTGCGAACGGTGTCTCGACGGTGACACTTCCCGCACGACGTGCCGGATCGGCATCGACATAGACGCCGCCCTGCGCCAGTTGCAAGCGGCCGATCGAGACGAAGACAACCGCCGTGCCGCCGGCAAGGCGGATGGACGTGCCCTCGCCGAGCTGAAACGCGGCACGACCGCGCTCGGCAACTTCAACACGGTCGCCGGCCCTGAGCCGTCGCATCGCGCCGTCGACTGCAGCAACCGGCCGGCCGTCAGCATCGGTTATACGAACAGCCCCGACGGCGACCTGGACTGTCGCAATCTCCGGCCGCTCGACAATCTTCGGCGACCGCATTGTCCACAGCCAGCCTGAAGCCGCGAGCAACGCGACTGACGCGGCAGCTGCGCCCGTCATCACCATTCGCCGTCGTCCGCGTACCGCCAGCGAGCGGCGCCACTCCAGCCGCGCAGCATCTCGAGCCTGCTGCATACGCTCCGCGCCGGGCGATGGACGACGGCCCGCGAGCTTCAGAAGGTCGGCGATCTGGTTGTCGCCCTGCGGCTCGAATGTGCTGGTCACTTTTCAGCCTCGGGTATGGGGAACGGCGGGCGCGCCGCAGCTGCCAGCGTCCGGAACGCGTCACGGAACGACGCGCGAGACCTGGTCAGCAGCGACTCCGCGGCCTTCAGACCGAGGCCCAGCCGGTTGGCGATCTCCTGCACTGGTACCTCGTCTATGTATTTCCACTCGAGAGCATCGGCGTAGTGCGACGGCAGCTCGTCGAGCACTCGTTGTACGAAGCCGGCGACTCTCACGCGATCGATGGTCGCGTCGGGAGTGTCGAGTGTCGCGGCGCGCAGCGATTCGAGTGCGGCGCGGATCTCGGGCTCGTCCTCGGCGAGCGGGACCTGCGGGTGGTCCGCATCGCGCTTGCTGAAGGCGTAAATCTCGTGGCGGCAAAAGACACAGACCCATGTCAGCAGCGCCGCCTCGCCGCGAAACGTGTGGAGCTTTGCGATCGCCTTGCACATCGCCGTTTGCGCCACGTCGCCGGCGGCGGCCTCGGATCCGAGGCGGGCGAGGGCAAAGCGATAGAGCGCGGGATAGACGGCGTCGAAGAACGATTCGAACGCGCGCTCGTCGCCCTCGAGCATCCGCCGCGCGAGCGCCAGATCCTCGTTCAGAAGCTCACCCTCATGCCAAACGACACCATGCGCTCGAACGTGCTGGCGATGTTTGACCTGCCGATCTCCCGTCGCTCGCCTGTTCCGGTCGGCTCGTTGATCGTTTCCAGGTAGTTCCTGTGGTTGAAGAGATTGATGACTTCGCCGTAGAACTCCCAGTGTTTGCCGGTGGTGTAGGTGCCCCGCACATCGACCCTGGAGTATCCAGTCGTGCGCTCGCTGTTGATCGACGCGAGCCGGCGTTGAAAGGGCGCGAAGCCCGTGATCAGATTGCCGTTCTGGTCACGGAACGTACGGTAGAACTGGTCGCGCGTGCCGTCGACGTATATCACGCGGGCGAATGACACTTCGTCCTGCATCGGCGTCAACGGAAACCCGGAGGCGAACTGAAAGGTCGCCGCCGCTCGCCACCCAGCGGCAATCGGAACGCCGACCACGGCATTCAGCGCGTGGCGGCGATCAAAGTCCGACGGCACGGTGTAACCGTAGAGATTGCGTGTCGATTTCGCCAGCGTGTACCCGATCCAGCCGGTCACGCGCCGTCGCTCGCGTTTGAGGAGCACCTCGACGCCCGCTGCCTCCCCGCTGCCACTACTCTCAGGAAATACCGTCGGGCGGTATTCGAGCACGACGGAATCGGACGGAAGATCGTCCGGGATGATGTATTCGGTAAGCCGGGTCTGGCGTTCAGCCTCGGTTTCCTGACGTTGCACGAGAAGACGATCGAACGTTCGGCCGTAGGCCTCGACCCGGAGACCGAATCCCCCACCGATGGCGCGCTCGGCGCCGGCCACGATCTGTCGCGTGCGCGCGTTGCGAAGTCCCTGCAGACCGTCGCCGGCAAAATTGAAGTACTCAAAGCCCTGCAGGCTCTCGTGCGACGGCGTCTGCGCCTGCACGGAGAACCCTGCCCAGACCTGTGTCCGCCGAAGGCGCGCGACGCGCGGATGCGCGGCTGCCACGCCGCTTCACCTGTCAACGAGTTCCAGTCGACGCGAATGCCGGGCTCGATCGTCACCAGGCCGCGCGCGTCGAGACGAGCCTGTAGCCATCCGCCGGCCTGGGTCCGTTCCAGCTGCGACTCGAGCGGACCGGCGCTGTAGTCGACGAGCTCGCCCCAGGTGCTTGGTCCGATGCCGCGCCACCATTCCGGCTGCTTGATGCCCGCCATCCGCCACGAGCTGCGGACGCTGTGCACGTCGACTCCGGCGTCAATGAGCTGGCCCCGGACCGACGAGGACAGCAGCTGGTGCCGCAGGGCGTAGTCGGTGATGGCAAGGTGGCGATCGAAAGGCTTGAAATCGGTAAACCGCGAAACCCGGGAATCTTGATAGCGCGACGACGTCGAGTAGGCCGAGAGTGTCGTCGTATTGCTCGTCCTCGAGCTCGGCGTCCAGCGCAGCGTCGCGGCGGCGATGCGATTCTCACCTTTGTTGCTCGCGGTCGGCGTGACATCGCCGTCGGGCTCCAGATCCATTTCCTGGAGCATCTCCCGTCCGGCCAGAGCAAACAGCGTCAGCCGTGTGTGTGCACTGGATGGACGTGGTCTTGAACTGCAGGTCGGCGAAGCTCGGCATGGCGCCGTCTTTGAATCGATCGGCGACCAGGCGGTAGTAAGTGCCGCGGACGGTGGCCCACCACGATCCGGAGGTCGTGCCCGGCATGCGGCCCTCGAGCAACACATCACCACTCGTCAGCCCGATCGATCCCGACGCGGCCAGCGCGCGCTCCGTGGTGCCATCGCGCGTTTCAAGGTTGACCACCGACGACAACCGGCCCCCGAAGCGCGCGTCGAGCCCGGACGGATCCAGGCTGATGACGGCTGCCGTCGCGGGATTCATGAAGCTGGTGGTGAACTCGCCCATGCGCTGGGCGTTGTGGATCTGCACGCCGTCGAAGACAATCAAGTTGTGTTCGGGGCCGGCGCCCCGGACCGCAAGCTTGCCGTCCTCGTCGTTGGTCGCGGCGACGCCAGGCAATATCTGCAAGCTATGCAGGACATCGTCCAGGCTGCCCGCCATCTCGCGTGCTTCGGACGGATCGACGGTATAAAGACGCGGACTGAGGCCGGTGCCGCTGGATCGATCGGTGACATCGACGCGCTCGGCGATGCGCACGGCTTCGGGATCGCCGGGCACTTCCGTTTTCAAGACCCCGGGCGGCGCGGGATCCGGTTGCCGCCGCGGCTTGGCAACGACGATGAACGTTCCTCCAGGGCCGTCTTCGAGCGTGAGGCCGTGCGGCTCGAGGATCTGCAGCGCGATGTCGCGGGGGTGCGTGCCGCGCGGCTCTCGGAGGACGCGCAGATTCGGCGGCACTCGCTCGGAGCTGAAGATGACCTTCAGGCGTGTTGCCTGCAGTTCCCGCAGGACGTCGGCAACCGCCCTGCCGATGTGCTATTCTTGGCCTCCTGCTGCCCGCCTCCCGCAGGCGATGGTGCGCCGAGCAACGCACCCACAAGCAGGACAATCGCGACCGTTCCCGCCGCCATGGCACCTCCAGACTTCAGACGTCTCGAGGGTTAGAGTGCCGCAGCCAGCAAAATCCTTCGCGGGGCCTGCCGGTGCCTGGCCGCCAGGGAGGCGCTCGAACTGCCCTTTCAACCGTCGTGATACCCTTTTGCATGCCAGAATACGTCATCGAGCGCGAGATTCCCAACGTCGGCAGGCTCTCAGAGGATGAGATCCGCGACGTCTCGATCCGGTCGCTCGAGGTCCTGAAGTCGATCGGCTCGCAGATCCAGTGGCTGCACAGCTACGTCACCGACGACCGGATCTACTGCGTGTATCTGGCGCCCGATGAAGCGACGATCCGCGAGCACGCCAGAAGCTCGGCGTGCCTGCCAACCGGATCTCAGCGGTCCGGCGGCTGATCGATCCGAAGACGATACGCCTGAGTGCGTCGCCACGGCGGCTCGCGTCCCATGCCAAGGATGCGATCGAGCGAGGCGGTGCGGCCTGCGTCCCACGCTTTCGCGTAGTCGTCCTGGCTGAGTCGCGGCCGCGCCAGCGCCAGCGTCTGGTCGATGCGTTCGCGCTCGGCCGGCTTGTGCCGGCGATGCCAATCTTCATGCGGATCGCCGCCGCTGCGCTCGCCAGCGTCACCGCCTCGTCGTCGCGCGCCTGGCGGCCGGCACACCAGACAAGCGATTCGAGCTGACGCGCGACGCCGCGCTGGTGGCCGAGCGACCGGAACGCCTGCAGCGCCTCCTTGAGCAGGCCCGTCGCCGCCTCGTGGTCGCGAGCATCGATGTCGTAGCTGCGCCAGGTCCGACAGCACGCCGCGCAACGCCCCACTGATCGTTGACCTGGCTGAACTTCTCCAGGCTCTGATGATGATAACGGCGCGCCGCGTCGTAATCGCCGCGAGCGGCGGCGACGTCGCCGAGCCCGTTGAGCGCCGACGCGACGCCGCGGACGTCGTGCGCGCGCGAGGCACGCCGCGGCGACCTGTTCGAGCAGCGCCTGGGCGAGCGCGAAATTGCCCTCCGCCTTGGCGGCGTTCGCCATGTTGCTGCGCGCCAGATCGACGGCCGTCGCATCGCCGACCTGCTGCCACAGCGCCACCGTCTCGCCGAAGAGCGCCGTCGCGTCGGCATAGCGGCCCTGCCGCTGCGCCTGCCAGCGCCATCGCGGCCATCGCCGCGGCCATGCCGTTGATGTCGCCGAACTGGTGGTAGATGGCGCAGGCCTCGCGGCTGAAGCGTCTCGGCGCCCAGCGAGTCCCCTTGAATGTCGGTGAGGACGGCCGCCGCGTACAGGGCACGCGCGCGCGGGCGCGTCGGCGCCGGCGCCTCAGGCATCGCCAGGACGCGAGCGAGCGTTTCGCGCCCTTCCGTCAGGTGGTCGCGCTGCTCCCAGAAGCGGAACAGCGCGCCGGCGAGCCGCAGCGCCCACTCGACATCGCCGGCCGCGATCAGAGTGGCCATCGCGACGCGGAAGTTGTCGTGCTCGGCATCGCAGGCGCGGAGCCACGCGTCGCGCTGCGCCGGATTCATCTCGAGTGTTCTCTTCCTCGGCCAGGACCAGCATGTAGGCTGCGTGCGCGCGCTGCGTCGGCTCTGTCTCGCCGCTGTCGCGCAGCCGCTCCCGCCCGTACTCGCGGAACGTCTCGAGCATGATGGAAGCGCGGGTCGCCGTCGTCTGAAGAACGCTGGACGAGCAGGCTGTTGTCCACGAGCGACGCTGACCCTCGAGCAGCACGTCGACGCCGAGATCCTCGCTCGTATCGCAAACGGCCTCGGCCGCCTCGAGCGTGCAGCCGCCGGCGAAGACCGAGAGCCGGCGGAACAGGCGCTGCTCTGCCGGCGTCAGCAGGTCGTAGCTCCACTTGATCGCGCCGCGCAGCGTCTGCTGCCGCTCTGGCAGATCGCGAGCGCCACCGGTCAGCAGCTCGAGCCGCGCGCTCGAGCCGGGCGAGCAGGTCCGCCGGCGGCAGGATCTTGACGCGCGCGGCGGCAAGCTCGATCGCCAGCGGCAGGCCGTCGAGCCGGCGGCAGATGGCGGCAACGGCTCGGCGTTTTTCGCCGTCAGGGCAAAATCCGGCCTGCCGGCGGCCGCGCGCTGCACGAACAGGGCGATGATCGCGACTCGAGTAGTTCCGCAGGCGAAGACGAGCTCGCGCTCGGGCAGCGGCAGCGGCGGGACCGGGAATTCCTGCTCGCCGTAGATGTGCAGCACCACGCGGCTGGTAACGAGGACTTTGAGCGCCGGACAGGCGTCGAGCAGCTCGCGCACCAGCGCGCGCGGCCTCGGAAACCTGCTCGAAGTTGTCCAGCAGCAGCAACGTCGACCCGGAGTTGCGCAGGTGTTCGGCGATCGCCGTCGACCAGCGGCGTGGTCGCCGCTCTCGCGCACACCGATGGCCTGCGCGACGGCTGAGGCAACCAGGCTCGGGTCGACAATCGGCGCCAGATTGACGAACGCCGACGCCGCCTTCGAAGATCGTCGGCGAAGTCGGCGGCAACCTGTACGGCAAGCCGCGTCTTGCCCGTGCCGCCCGGCCCGGTCAATGTCAGCAGCCGCGATATCCGGATCGAGCAGCATGCCCTTGACGGCCGTCGAGCTCATCGGCGCGGCCGACCAGCGGCGTGCGCTGCGGCGGCAGCGTCGTCGACGACTGGCTGCGACGGCCGCCGCCACGGATCGATGTGGACGCCGCTCGTCGAGCGCCGGCGGCCAGCCGCGTCGAGCTCCGCTTCGACCTCGCCGGCCGACGGCCGCGCGCCGGCTCGCTTCACCAGCATGCGCAGCAGCAGCCGCTCGAAGCGCAGGCGGCAGCTTGACGACCCCGCTGCGCCGGACGTCGGCGTCGTCGCGCGTCGCGATCGCGTGCAGCGTGCCGAGCGTCGATCGGCGATTCGAACGGGATGCGTGCCGGTGGCCAGCTCGTAGAGGACGACGCCGAGCGAGAAGACGTCGCTCGGCGCTCGACGCCGCTCTCGCCGCGCGCCTGCTCCGGCGACATGTAGCGCGGCGTGCCGAGGATGACGGCCGGCGCCGTCGCCGGCGGCGCTGCGTTCGGTCCGACGTCGCGCCGGCGAGCAGGCGCGCCACGCCGAAGTCGAGCAGCTTCACGTAGCCGTCGCTCGCGCACCATGACGTTCTCGGGCTTGATGTCGCGGTGCACGATGCCGGCGGCGTGCGCCACGGTCGAGCGCGCTGCGCCAGCTGCGCGCCGATGCGCGCCACCGACGAGGCGCTCGACGCGGCCGCCGAGCATCGTCGACCAGCGACTTGCCCGTCGACGAACTCCATCGCCAGGAAGCGCCGGTCCTCGATCTCGCCGATCTCGTAGATGGTGACGATGTTCGGGTGGTTGAGCGAGGAGGCGGCGCGCGCTTCCTGCTCGAAGCGGCGACGCGCGTCGGGGTTGCCCGGTGAGCTCCGGACGCAGCAGCTTCACCGCGACCTTGCGCCCGAGCCGCGTGTCGTGCGCGAGGTACACCTCGCCCATGCCGCCACGGCCGATCAGCGAGAGCGATCTCGTAGGCGCCGATCCTGCCGCTCAGCGTGCCGGCATCGCCGGCGCGCAGCCATCGACGCCGGCGACGTCAGCCGCCGGTGCGGCGATGAAATCGCCGGCCTCGTCGTGGGCGCGCAGCAGCGAGTCCACCTCGCGCCGCAGCGCCGCGTCGCCGCCGCAGGCGCCGTCGAGAAAGCCGCTTGCGCTCGCTGGTCGGCACGCTCGAGCGCCGCGTGGTAGAGCTCGCTCGACTCCTCGGTACTCGTTCGGGTTCATCGCTCGCCGCTCAGCTCGCGAAACAGCCAGGCGCGCGCCAGGCTCCAGTCGCGCCGCACGGTGCCCACGGAGACGTCCAGCACGTGCGCCGCCTCCTCGAGGCTCAGGCCGCCGAAAAAGCGCAGCTCGACGACGCGGCTCTTGCGCGCGATCGAGCGCTTCCAGGCTCTTCAGCGCATCGTCGAGCGCCACCAGATCGACGCTGTCGGCGGCCGGCGCTGCTCGACGCCTCGGACAGCGAGACGTGCACCTGGCCGCCGCCGCGCTTTGCGCGACCGCGCGTCCGCGCGACGTCGACCAGGACGCGGCGCATGATCTGCGCCGCCATGCCGAAGAAATGTGCGCGGTTCTGCCACTGCACATCCTTCCAGTCGACCAGCCGCATGTAGGCCTCGTTGACGAGCGCGGTCGCCTGCAGGATGTGCCCGGGACGCTCGCCCGCCATCTAGCCGCGCGGCCAGCCGGTGCAGCTCGTGCTGGACCAGCGGCGTCAGCGCCTCGAGGGCGGCCGCGTCGCCGCCGCTCCAGGCGACCAGCAGCTGGGTGACGTTGGTGGGCGCTGCTCATGGCCTGAGGCGGACGGACTAGCTTAGCAAACGGCCGGGCGCGGCCGTTAGCACTTTCGCCGGCGCAATGGCGCCTTCTTCAGTAGCAGGAGGAACATCATGAATCGAGACCATCTTGATTGGCGTCCTGGCCGTCGCCGCTGCTGGCCCAGCCGGGCGCGGACGCGCGCGCAACGGCGCGGCCGCCGAGGTCGTCTTCGAGTGGAACCAGATCGTCCAGGACACCATTCCCGGGGCCGGCGGGGTCCGGCGCGCCGCGCTTCTACGCGCTGGCCCACATCGCCATGTTCGATGCGTCAACGCCATCGAGCGCGAATTCGAGCCGTATCGCGTCGCGCTGCGCGACCGCGGCCGGCGGATCGCCGGAGGCCGCGGCGGCGCAGGCGGCGCACGACGTGCTCGTCGCCCTCAATCCCGGCGGCGACGGCCGCCTACGACGCGCTGCTCGCAGCAGCAGCTCGGCCCGCGCCCGACGGGATTCGAGCGCCGCGGCGCGGCGGTCGGCGCCCGCGTCGCCGACGGAGATCCTGGCGTGGCGTCAGAACGACGGCTGGATCGTGTCCGCCGTTCCCGCCCTACTCCGAGCCGCCCTGCCCGGGCGCTGGCAGCCGACGCCGCCGACAACGCCGGCCGCCGCGTTCACGCATCTCCAGCAGGCGGCGCCGCTGGCGCTGCTGACGCCGACGCAGTTCCTGCCGCCGCCGCCGCCGACGCTCACGAGCGCCGCCTACGCGACCGACCTCAACGAGGTGAAGGCGCTCGGCAAGTCCGACAGCGCCACCCGGACGCCCGAGCAGACGCCGATCGCGCGGCTCTGGGCGAGCGTCGCCGCCGTCCGGCACCGGCACGGCCACGACTATTCGCGATCTGGAACAACATCGCGCGCGACTGTCGCGCGAGCGCCGGCTGTCGCTGGTCGAGACCGCGCGGGTGTTCGCGCTGATGAACGTCGTCGATTCACGACGCGCTGCAGACGACCAGGCCAGCAAGTTCGTCTACGGCCTGTGGCGCCCGGTGACGGCGATTCGTCAGGCGGACACCGACCTCAACCCCGCGACCGAACCCGATCCGACGTGGCTGCCGCTGATCCCGACGCCGCCGTACCCGTCGTACGCCGGCAACATGGCCGACGATCGGCGCCAGCGCCGCGCGCGCGCTGGCAGCTGGCGTTCGGCACCAACGACATGCCGGTGACGGCCACCTGGCAGCAGTCGGGCGGCCAGCCGGATGTCTCGCACCAGTTCGACGGCTTCTCGGGAGTGGCCGAGGAGCAGTCGATGGCGCGGATCTACGGCGGCATCCACTACCGCTTCGATCAGGTGGCCGGCCAGCAGCATCGGAAGCCGGTGGCGGAGTACGTGTTCGCGAATTTCATGACGCCGCGACGGCCGAGGACGACTGATGGCGTCGCGTCAGGTGACGAATCTGGCCCGACAAAGCGGCAGCGAGGAGACCGACATGACGACGACGGCAACGGTCGACAAGCATCAGAGGCGCTGGCGAACGAACTCAAGGGCCGCGTGCGCGGGCCCGTGCTGACGCCGGCCGATGCCGGCTACGACGAGGCGCGTTCGATCTGGAACGCGATGATCGACCGGCGCCCGGCGCTGATCGTGCGCTGCCTCGGCGTCGCCGACGTGGTCGCCTGCGTCGCGCGGCGCGCGAGCACGGGCTGCCGCTCTCGATCAAGGGCGGCGGCCACAACATCGCCGGGCTTGCGGTGTGCGACGGCGGCCTGATGCTCGACATGTCGCTGATGCGCGGCGTCTGGGTCGACCCGCGGCAGCGCGCTGGCGCGCGCGCAGGCCGGCTGCCTGCTCGGCGACGTCGACCGCGAGACGCAGCTGCACGGCCTGGCCGCGGTCCTCGGCTTCGTCTCGAACACCGGCTGCGCCGGGCTGACGCTCGGCGGCGGATTCGGCTACCTCACCCGGCGGTTCGGCTGGACGAGCGACAACGTGGCGGCGATGGATCTCGTCACCGCCGACGGCCGCATCGTACGCGCGTCGGAGCACGAGAACAGCGACCTGTTCTGGGGACTGCGCGGCGGCGGCGGCAACTTCGGCGTCGTCACCGGCTTCGAATACAAGCTGCACCCGGTCGGTCCGGACATCATCGGCGGCGCCATCGCGTGGCGCGGCGAGGAAGCCGAAGCGCGTGCTCGAGCTGTATCGCTCGCTCGCGGCCGAGGCGCCCGCGCGAGCTGACCTGCGTCGCCGGCTTGCGCATCGCGCCGCCGGCGCCGTGGCTGGCGCAAGACGTGCACGGCAAGCCGATCGTCGCGCTGTTCGTGTGCTACTCGGGACCGCTCGCGGAAGGCGAGACGCTCGCTGGCGCCGCATCAAGGCGTTCGGCCGCCCGTCGGCGACGTCGTGCAGAAGCGGTCCGTACGTGTCGCAGCAGAGCGCTGCTCGACGCGACGCAGCCGAAAGGACGGCGCTACTACTGGAAGTCGGAGTACCTCCGCGGGCTCGAGCCGGGGCTGTTCGCGCACGCGATCGAGCACGCGCCGGCGGCATCGTCTCGCCGCACTCGGCGATCCTGATCTTCCCGCTCGACGGCGCGATCGAACGAGCTGCCCGGACGATCACTCCGCCGTCGGCAATCGCGACGCCGCGCGCGGTCCTCAACATCGCCGAGCGCGTGGGAACGCGCCGAGGACGATGCGAGCAACATCGAATGGGCGCGCACGGCGTGGCAGGACATGCGGCAGTTCTCGACCGGCGGAACCTACATCAACTTCCTCACCGAGGACGACGGCGACGACCGGACGCGCGCTGCCTACGGCGCGAACTACGCCCGGCTGGCGGCGCTGAAGGCCAAGTGGGATCCGGATAATACCTTCCGCGCGACTAAGCGTCGCGCGGAAAAGAAATGCTGAATGTTGAGTGCTGAATGCTGAAGTGAATGGGGGAATGCTGAGGGGGAACATCCTTCTAGCATTCAGCATTCAGCATTCAGAAATGTTTAACCGTCATCGAGTAGTTCACGGCTTCGGTCAGCTGCGGCGTGCAGCCGGTGGCACCGGCTGGGCAATCGAAAATCTGGACACAGTAGAGCCCTGGCCCCGCGCCATTGGGCGCGAAGAGCTCCTGCCCGAGGGTCGCGATTGGCGTCTGACTCTGCAGCGAGCACGTCGCCCCCGAGAACTCTCGTGCGCCAGCCTCGTCGCCCACTCGAGGTTCGCGACCCGATCGAACGCGCTCCACTCACTCGCTGGTGCCACGGCCTTGGCCAAAGTATAGGTGGTGGTATCCTGAATGCGCCCCCCACCCTGCGCAGGCTCCCAGGACATCTCTCATGAAGAGCTTTGTGTGCGCAGCTGCGATCACGATCTGCCTGGCGTCTGCCTTCTCGACGTTGCGCGCGCAGAGTGCGCTGCCGTCAGGATGGCCGGCCCGTCTCGAGCTCGGCATGGCGGACGCGCCCGGCGGTGCCGCGGCCATGAAGGCGACCGCGCCGTTCGCGTTCCGCTATCAATATCTGGCCGGCGGCGTGAACACTGGTTCGGGTTGGGCAACGTGGAACAGCGACGATGGCGGGTTCTTCCGCTGGCGAGCGTATCGTTACTATCAGGACGGTACGATACCCATCGCCGGCGGGAGTCCTCCCAATGCGCCTACCGGGTTGCGCATCGTGCGGTAGGTCCCTGCGGAACACACGTCCACAGGGGAAGATCGCCAGGTTGTGTCGGTATTGAGCTGTTCAGGCATGTGCCGGCAGCTTCTTTTCGTAGCGCCAGACGTCCAGCAGGAATGTGCCGCTCGTGGTCTCGAGGGTATTGACGACCGTCCCGCGCGGCGCCAGCCGTGTTTTTCGTAGAAGCGCGCGGCGCGGTCGTTGCCAATCGCGCATGCCAGCCATGCCCTCTCCACACCCCTCGCGGCGAGTTGCCTTTCGGCATCCTGGAGCAGCGCCAGGGCAACCCCCAGGCCGCGCACCGGGGCCGCCACGAACAACTGGTAGAGTTCGTCGCCCTTGACGATGGAGAAGGCGACCGGATCGCCGATCGGTCCGACGACGCGGACGTGCTGAAGGTCGGCCTGAAGCCTGACGCGGAAGCTCTCGAGCGTCCGCAATCTCGTGAGGGCCGCCGGCACAATCGCCGCATGCGCGTCCTGCCACGCGTCGTACCAGACCCTTGCCAGCTGATCCAGCTCGCCAGCGTCCGCTGTCCTTACGGCCACACGGGCGCGTCGCGTATCCAAACTCGTCTGAGACATGTTCCGGGCATCGAGAATCGCACGCGGCGCTGATCTTTGCCAACACATCGATATCTGAGTAAGATTACTGAGCATCGTTCACCGCTTGTGTCCAGCGAAAGCTCACCACAGAGCCAGCAGAGGAATCGGACGGGATGACGGCTTTTCCAGGACTGTCTCTGTTAGCTCTGCTGCCTCTGTGGTGAGCCGGACGCGTGGTCGAACAGGAGGCCAGCTATGTCGTGGGTTTCACGTGTCGTGAACGTCGTACGCCGCAACCGGGTGAACCACGACCTCGACGAAGAGATCCAGTTCCACATCGACGCGCGAACCGACGAGCTCGTCCGCAGCGGCATGGCGGCAGACGACGCACGGCGAGAGGCGAAGCGGCTCTTTGGCAACAGGCTGAATGTTCGGGACGCGAGCGGAGACATCAAGCTCTCGGCGCGTCTCGAGTCGATCCTGCTCGACATCAACTTCGCGCTGCGCCTGTGGCGGCGAAACAAGACCGTGACCTCGGCGGCCCTGATCTCGCTCTCGCTCGCTATCGGCGCGTGCGCGGCGGCGTTCTCGCTCGTCGACGCTCTTATCCTGCGGCCGCTGCCAGTCAGCGATCCCGCCTCGCTCGTCTACCTCGCGCAGCGCGCCCCCGGGGACCGTGAGGACGGCCTCAGCTTCAACTATCCCCTCTTCAACTCGATGCGCGACGCTACGCGCGCGCACGTGCGCCTGTTCGCGATGAGCGACCAGCGACGTGGCCCGGCAACATTCGAAGGCAGCGGCGAGCCGGATCGCGTCTACGGCCAGTGGGTCTCCGGCGACGCACTGGACATTCTCGGCGTCAAGCCGGCAATCGGCCGATTGCTGACGCCATCCGACGACGTGCATCCGGGTCAGCACCGGTGGCGGTCCTGAGCCACGAGTTCTGGAAACGGCGGTTCGCCAGCGATCCCCGAGTCATCGGACGCTGGGTCACGATTCGCGACAAATCGCTGCAGATTGTCGGCGTCGCTGAAGCAGGCTTTACCGGTGTCGAGCCGGGGATCATGACCGATCTCTGGGCGCCGACGATGATGTGGGACGACGCCGCGATCAGTGACGCCAGCACGCGCTGGTTCAGGATCTGGGGCCGGATGCAGCCTGACGCCGCCCCGGCGCAGGCAGCCGCAGCGCTGCAACTCGTCTTCACGAACTTCGCGCGCCAGCTGACCGACGAACCACAGTCGTATATCGAGCGGCTCCTCAACATGCGCCTGTACCTGCGATCGGCGGCCAACGGGCCGTCATCGCTGCGCCGTGACTTCGCGCGCGCATTGTGGCTGCTCGCCGGCGTGGCCGTGCTGGTGCTCCTCATCGCCTGCGCCAATGTCGCTTCCCTTTTCGTCGCGCGCGCCGCTTCCCGCGAGCGCGAGATGGCGCTGCGGTTGTCGATCGGCGCCGGTCGCGGCCGCCTCGTGCAGCAAGTACTGATCGAAAGTGCGCTGCTCTCGATCGCGTCGTGCATCCTCGGCGCGTTGGTTGCGATGATCGCGGCGCCGGAAGTCGTCTCGATGCTCTCGACGTCGCGAGCGATCGTCCGGCTCGATCTGCAGATGGACTGGCGCCTCGTCGCATTTCTTGCGGCCATGGGCAGCCTGGTCACGGTCCTTTTTGGATTGGCCCCGGCAGTGCGCGCGTCGGGCGTTGCCCCGTACAGCGCGATGAAGACAGGCGGCCGGCAAACGGCAGGGGTCGGGCTCTTCCGTCCGCTCGTTGCCGCGCAAACGGCGTTCGGCTTTGTCGTGCTCTTCGTGGCCGGCCTGTGCCTGGCCAGCTTCGTCAAGCTGGCGCGAATCGATCCTGGCTTCGATCAGGGTGGGCTCGCGGTCGCACGCGTGAAGCAGGTCGTGCCGGGCGCGACTCCCGGGCGAGGCGCTGCACGGCGACGCCAGTTCGCTCGCGATCTGGGAACAGCTTGTCGAACGGCTGCAACGGACACCGCAAATCGAATCAGTGGGTCTGTCGCGCTTTGGACTCTTCGAAGGCCCGGGCCGAAACAAGAACGTGCGGATCCCCGGCCGCGCGGCGGACAACTACGCGCCCTGGTACCTCCAGGTATCACCGGGTTTTCTCGAGACGATGCGGATTCCGCTCATTGGGGGCAGGGACTTCGAGTGGCGTGACGCTCGGCTCGACGTGCCGACAGCCGTGATCGTCAACGAGACCTTCGCGCGACGATATTTCCCGGGGGAGCTGCCGGTCGGCAAACGCTTCTACCGCGTCGACGGCGCTACCCTCGCCGCACAGGACATCGTCGGCGTTGCCGCCGATGCCAAGTACACGAGCATTCGCGAACCCGCTCCGGCGACTGTCTACGACGCCTACCGGCCAGCGTCCGAAGCGGTGGTCGAATTGCGCACGCCGCTCGAGACTGCGGCGCTGGCCGCACTTCTGCGCAGCGAGCTGCCGAAAGTACATGCCGATCTCGTGTTGCTCGACACGACGGCTCAAAGCGCCCTCATCGGCAATTGGCTCGTCCGCGACCGGATACTGGCGTTGCTATCCGCCTTCTTCTCTGCAGTTGCGATCGTATTGGTCGTCGTCGGACTCTACGGCGTGCTGAGCTATAGCGTCGTCCAGCGAAGGCGAGAGCTCGGGATCCGGATGGCGCTCGGCGCGCGGCCGCTGCGGGTGATAGCCCTCGTCATTTCAGACGTTGGAGTCATGGCAGTTGTCGGCCTCGTGACCGGTGCCGCTGGCGCGTTCGCCGCAGCCCGTTTCGTCACGGCTTTGCTGTATGACGTGAGCCCGTCGGATTCGTGGGCCATCGTCGTGCCCCTGGCGTGCCTGGTTCTCGTGTGCGCGCTCGCCGCGGTACTGCCTGCGTTGCGCGCAATCCGCGTCGATCCGACGAGCGCGCTGCGGTGTGAATGACGGCGGCTGCGGAATCCGAGGAGGAACAGGACCAGGAGGCGACGGAGGGAACGGGATCACACCGGAGGAACGGAGAAGCGGAGCGGCGCCCGCAATCTCGGCTCCGGTGTTGGCCCCGCGCTTAGCGCGCCAACACGCAAACGACCTTCGTGTCTTCGTTTCTTCGTTGTGAACCCGTTGACTCTAGATCCTCCGTGGCCTGGAGCCTATTTCGGGGCTGGCTGTAGCTACTCGGTCCCTTCGAGCGCCGAGACCTTGCGCAACCGGCGCAAGTGCCGCTCGGCGGAGCTGAACCTGGCGCCGAGAAACGTCTGCACGAGATCCCACGCCACGCCAGAGCCGACCGTGCGGCCGCCGATACAGATGATGTTCATGTGATCGTCTTCGACGCCCTGCGCGGCGGAGAAATGATCGTGAATGAGGGCGGCACGGACGCCCGGCACTTTGTTGGCGCAGATGGACGCGCCAACCCCGCTGCCGCATACCGCGATCCCACGTTCGACCTGGCCGGCGGCAACACGCGCGCGCGAGCGGCGACGACGAAATCGGGATAGTCGTCGTTCGGATCCAGCGTAGTCGCGCCGAAATCGATGACCTCATGTCCAGCGGCGCGGAGCCGGGCCGCCAGGTCTTCTTTCAGCGAGAACCCGCCGTGATCGGTGGCAATCCCCACTTGCATAGTGTCATCTTCAGTCGTCAGTCGCAGTCCTCAGTCTCAGTCGGCAGTCTTCAGCTTGCGGTAGCGGCGGATCAGGTGTTGCGTCGAGCTGTCGTGCGCGAGCGTCGGCTCGGCCTGCGCTCTCGAGCTCCGGGACGATCCGCTGCGCCAGCACCTTGCCCAGCTCGACGCCCCACTGATCGAACGAGTCGATGTTCCAGATCGACGCCCTGCGTGAACACGCTGTGCTCGTAGAGCGCGACCAGCTTGCCGAGCGCGTCCGGCGTCAGCCGCTCGGCGAGGATCGTGTTCGACGGCCGGTTGCCTTCGAAGACGCGGTGCGGCACCAGCCAGTCGGGCGTGCCTTCCGCCTTGACCTCCTCGGCGCGTCTTGCCGAAGGCCAGCGCCTCGGCCTGCGCGAAGACGTTCGCCAGCAGCAGGTCGTGGTGCCGGCCGAGCGGGTTGAGCGGCTTGGCGAAGGCGATGAAGTCGCACGGGAATCAGCCGCGTGCCCTGGTGGATGAGCTGATAGAACGAGTGCTGGCCGTTGGTGCCCGGCTCGCCCCAGTAGATCGGGCCGGTCTGGTAGTCGACGCGGCGCGCCGTCGAGCGTGACGTGCTTGCCGTTGCTCTCCATCGTCAGCTGCTGCAGGTAGGCCGGGAAGCGCTTCAGGTACTGCTCGTAGGGCAGCACGGCGACCGTCTGCGGCGCCGAAGAAATCGGTGTACCAGACGGTCGAGCAGGCCCATGCAGCACGGGCAGGTTGCGCTCGAACGGCGCCGTGCGGAAGTGCTCGTCCATCTCGTGGAAGCCGGCGAGCATCGCGCGGAAGTGCTCCGGGCCGATGGCGAGCATCGTCGACAGGCCGATGGCCGAGTCCATCGAGTAGCGGCCGCCGACCCAGTCCCAGAACCCGAACATGTTGGCGGTGTCGATGCCGAACTTCGCGACCTCCTGCCGCGTTGGTCGAGACGGCGACGAAGTGCTTGGCGACGGCCTTCGTCGCCGCCGAGGCCCGCGAGCGACCAGTCGCGCGCCGTGTGCGGCGTTGGTCATCGTCTCGAGCGTCGTGAAGGTCTTCGAGGAGACGATGAACAGCGTCTCGGCGGGATCGAGATCGCGCGTCGCCTCGGCGAAGTCGGTGCCGTCGACGTTCGAGACGAAGCGGAAGGTCAGCGCGCGGTCGCTGTAGTGCTGCAGCGCCTCGTAGGCCATCACCGGGCCGAGATCGGAGCCGCCGATGCCGATGTTGACGACGTTGCGGATGCGCTTGCCGGTGTGGCCGTTCCAGGCGCCGCTGCGGACGCGGTTGGCGAAGTCGGCCATCGTGTCGAGCACGGCGTGCACCTCGGGCACGACGTTCTCGCCGTCGACGACGATCGAGGCGCCGCGCGGCGCGCGCAGCGCGACGTGCAGCACGGCGCGGTTTTCGGTGACGTTGATCTTGTCGCCGCGGAACATCGCGTCGATGCGCGTCGCGCAGGCCGGACTCCTCGGCCAGCTGCAGCAAGCAGCTCCAGCGTCTCGTCGGTGATGCGGTTCTTCGAGTAGTCGAGGATACAGGCCGGCGGCTTCGACCGTCAGCCGCTCGCCGCGCTGCGGGTCGTCGGCGAAGAGCGTCGCGCAGGTGCAGGCTCGCGGATCTTCTCGTGGTGCGCCTGCAGCGCCTTCCAGCGACGCTGGCCGCGCTGTCAGTCAAGCGCGCTCCTCGCCTGGTTCATGACTCTCGCGTCTTCCGGCCTTTGCGAGCACCTTGCTCTTGGAGGCGATCACGTCATCAGGTCCTGCCAGGAGCGACGAACGACTTGGCGCCTTCTGCCTGCAGCTGCGCGCCAGAGCGGCGACGTCGACGCCGGCTTCGGTAAACCGCTGCAGCGCCTCATCGCAGTCCCCGCCGTCGGCACGCATGTTCTGGCGCCGATGCGCCTGGTCGCCGCCAGCGCCTTAGCGTGTCTTCCGGCATGGTATTGACGGTGAACGGCGCCGCAAGCGCGTCGACGTAGAGCGTCGGCGCGCTGACGGATCCTTCGTGCCGTGCTCGCCCACAGCAAGCGCTGCGGCCGGGCGCCGAAATTGTTCGATGCGCTGCCAGCGCGGCGAATCGAGGAGCTCGCGGTACGCGTTGTAGGTCTGCATGGCGACGGCGATGCCGAGCTGATTGCGCAGATGTCGCCGGGCAGCTTGGGCGACCGACGCGTCCCACCGGCTGATGAAGACAGACGCCACCGACGCCACGTCGGGCTTCAGCCCGGCTGCGATCCGACGCTCGATCCCGCGCAGGAACGCTTCGGCTGCCGCCAGATAGTGCGTGTGCGAAAACAGCAGCGTGACGTTGATCGGAATGCCGGCAAAGATGCTCTCCTCGATCGCCGGCAAGACCTTCTTTCGTGCCGGGGATCTTGATGAAGAGATTGGGTCGTGCGGCGCGCGCGTGGAGCATCTTTGCCGCGGCGATGGTGCTCGCGGTGTCGTAGGCAAGCAGCGGCGACACTTCCAGCGAGACCCAGCCGTCGACGCCGCTCGTCCGATCCCACGTCGGGCGGAAAAAGTCGGCCGCGGCGTGCCAAATCGGCGAGCGCGAGCTCGAAGAAGAGCGCCTCGCCGGCCTTGCCTTCCTTGACCTTGGTGGCAATGTCGGCGTCGTACGACGAGCTGCTCTTGATAGCGTTGTCGAAAATTGTCGGGTTCGACGTCAATCCCGTAACGGAGAATTCGTCGATGTACCGCTTCAGGGTGCCGCTCTGCAGGAGCTCTCGGGTGATGTTATCGAGCCAAAGGCTCTGGCCGAGATCGTGTAATGAGGTCGTGGCTTTCATCGCGTCACCTCCGGTGACAAGGATAACAATCGAGGATAGCATCCCCGCCCGGGAGGCCCGGCGTCAAATCGGCGGATCGAAGGCTGAGCCTGCCGAGGTCGGCAAAATCGACGTGCGCCGCCGTAGCCGCTGCCCCCGCAGGCAGTCGGTTGCGCGTCAGACGGAGGCCAGAACTCACGCGTGGAGCCTTCGTCCGCGAACTTCAACGAGAACGTCGTCGCGTAGAGATTCTGATCGTCGAGCTGCAGACGGCCGAAACGCCGCTCGAGCGGGCGAGCATGCTCGCCGGCGCGCGGTCTCCGGCCGCGCGAGATCCTGCAGTCCCAGCACGGCGATCATCGACTCGACGATGATCACCGGCGATACGAACTGCCCGAGGCATGTGTGGCGTCCCCATCCGTGCTGGAGGTAGTGCTCTCTTGGCCGATCGAGGATGAAGGCATCGGGTTCCGGTACGTCTTTCATCGCCGAACCGTGCGCAACGAAGACAGGGGTGCCCACTGGAATCGGACGGCCACCGGCGATCGTCGCACCCTCGCGCGCGCACCGCCGCAGCAGCACTTCGCCCTGCGGCTGCAGCCGCAACGCTTCGCGGAAGTACTCGTGCATCTCAGTGCGGGATCGGGCGACGTTCGTTCCCTCGAGGATGCTGCGGGCCAGTTCTGTTGCCTCCTCGAAAGTGCCGTAGCGATAGGCCCCAGTATTCAGAGGCTTGTACTTGCCCTCCTGCAACCGAAGCATCGAGTCGATGGCGCGGCACGTCGCCTCTTCCTGACCCGCGATGGCGCCGACGATCGTGCCCATCACGTTCTCGGCGATGCGCAGATCGCTGACGAGTCGAGGATCGAGGTCCTGCGGCCGTTCCACCGCCGGGAGCGAGCGACCGAGCTGGAAGTGGACGAGCCGCGTCAGCATCGTATCGTCGGTCGGCTGCCCGTCCAGGATCCGCTGGCGCTGAATGTCGACCTCGCGCAGCAGGTAGGCGAGCAGCTGGCGGCAGGCGCGCAGACCCTCGATCTGGGCGGCAGGATCCTTCTGAACGTTGTTGAAGAAGTGCCTGGAACGCGGCCTTGATCCAGAGATACATCTGGCGGCCGTCGGGGATGACGCCGTCGTTTTTCTGAAGAGCCGTCGCCGCCTGGCCATCGATCGGCGAACCGTAGTAGGTCAGCATCTCCGGCGTCAGCTCGAAGGATCCGGGTTGTGTGGCGACGGGAACGCCCAGGTATTTGTGCCCCACCACTACCGGTACGAACCTGGCAACTGAATCGACGACGTCGATCGTCATCGCGCCGCTCGCACGCGCGACCGCCACGGACTCGCCGACACGCCGGACGCATTCCTCATGCACGAGGTTCACGATGCGGTCGGCATCGCCGCGGTTGCACACGAGCATGAGCAGCCGCTTGTCGGGTTCGTAGACCGGCGCTGTCGTCGGTGCTGAGCACGAACGTGCTGAAGCCGCCGTTGTGCTGCGGCGACATGACCTTCGTCATCTCGACGCCGTACGGCTCGACGGTGAAGTCCTGATCGCGCTCGAACACTTCGCGCACGGTATCGCCCTCGACGACGAGCACGGGGCCGAACGCCGGCTGGAACAGCTTCGCCTTGCGGCGAATCTCTTCGAGCATCTGATACGGGCGCAGTTTGAGGAAGAAGCCGAGCACCGAGCCGACGGCCCGGCCCTGGCGCAGCGCCTGAACCTGCAGCCCTTTCAGCTCCTCGGCTTCCTCCGGACTGAGGGGCGTCGCGCGTGCCTTTCCGGCGAGTTCCATGAGTCGCGGCACGGCCACGGGATTGTCCGCGACGATGCGATCGACGGTCGCGAAGAACGACTTGAGCGCGGCCTCCTCGCCCAGATAGCTGAGGTTCGGCGAGGCGGGATCCGGTCCCGACCGTCCAGAGGCCATCCTGCCCACGTTATTGAGTTCAATGGAGAGTCGCATCGATATATGTGCTGTTGAGCTTGGGCCACGCCAGCCGCGGATCCCACCGGTTGGACAAACGCTCGGAGCAAGAATAGCGAACACTGGCGCACCGGGGAGCGTTCGTTGTGGATACCTGGGGCGTTAGTATCCGTGTGGCTGACAGCTCAGAAGAAGTACACGAGGTCCGCCCCGGAGCAATGACTACGACGCTCGTCACCGGCGCCAGCAGCTTTCTCGGCTATCACGTGGTCAAACGCCTGAACGAATCAGGTGTCCGCCCGCGCGTACTGGAGCGTCCAGGAAGCGACCTCGCGGTGCTGGATCGCCTGGACGTCGAGCGTTGCCCGGGGAGTCTCGGCGATGAGGCCGCGGAGCGATCGGCATGTGATGGTGTCGATACGCTTCTGCACCTCGCGTTCAAAGTGAACGTTGGCGGCGGGAATGCCGCGGTCGAGGAGATGCAGCGGGTCAATGTCGAGGGAACGCGATCGCTGCTGGAGGCCGCCGCGGCCGCAGGCGTGCGGCGCGCGGTCGTCGTCGGAAGCGCGTTAGCCGTCGGCGTCAACCGGCAGGCGGCTCCGCTCGACGAATCCGCCGACTGGGCGCGGCACGCTCTGGAATTTCCATACGCGCTGCTCCGCCGGCAGGTCGAGTTGGAAGCGCTGGCGGAAGCGACGCCGCAGTTCGCGGTGATGACCGTCTGCCCGTCGTTCACCTTCGGGCCCGACGATCCCACCGGAGCGCCGGCAAACAAGCTCCTTCAGGCTCTGATGGCGCGCAAGTTTCCGGCGCGGCTGTCAATCGGTTTCGGATGTCTCGACGTGCGTGATTTTGCGCAGGGCATGATCCTGGCCGGAGAACGCGGGCGATCCGGACAACGTTACCTGCTGAGCGGCGAAAACGTGACGACCGATCAGTTCGTCGAGCTGGTGTCGTCAATAACGGGCGTCAAGCCGCCGCGCTTCACGGCGCCGGCATTTCTGGTCAAGGCCCTCGTCGGCGGCCTCGAGCTCCTGAGCAAGGTGCGTGGCACCGCACCGCCCGTCACCAGCGATGTCTTGCAGATTCTCGGCCGCTACGCGTGGTACGACACGTCGAAGGCGCGCAACGAGCTCGGTTGGATCGCACGGCCGCTGCAGGCAACGCTCACGGACACCGTAGGCTGGTTGCGCGAACAGAAGAGCTGAATTCATTCATTCAGCATTCAGCATTCGACATTCAGCATTTACTTTCTCCGGCATCAGGACGACTTTCACATAGCGGCTCGTGTCGAGATACGTGCGCGCCGCGTCGCGCAGCATAGACGACGTCAGCTGAATCGTACAGCGCGCGCAGCTTCGCGGCATCGGGAGCGGCTCGTCGTACTGGTAGGCGTACGGCAACTGGTTCAGCACAGTAGCCGTTCTGCCGGCTGTCCGTCTCGAGATCGCGCCGCAGCGCCGCCTGCGCGTCCGCCACCTGCCCGGCGCTCGGACCGTCGGTCTTGAACTCGTCGACGACGGTGAAGAGCGCCTTGACCAGATCCTGCGTGCGCGCCGGGTCGCAGGCAAACGTGATCGTCAGGCGATACTCCTCGGCCGGACGCTTGGTGAAGTCGGGCACGACGCTGACGCCGTAGGTGCCGCCGAGATCCTCGCGCAGCACGCGCTGCAGGTTGCCGGCGAGCGTATTCGGCCATCGTCGCGACGATCAGCCGGTTGCTGCTGGTTGTTCTGGAACGGCCCGGTGAAAACGACGCCGACCTGGCTCTTCGGCGTCGCGGCCCTTCGTCACCAGCTTCTCGACGACGCCGGTCGGCGGCCGGATGCCGACGTCGCGCGCCGGCTTCCTTGCGGTGCAGCGACGGCAGGCTGCCGAGATAGCGCTCGACGAGCGGCTTGATCGTCGCGACATCGAAGCTGCCGACGAAGACGAACGTGAAGTCGCTCGCGTCGGCGAAGCGATCCTTGTAGAACGCCATCGACTTCTCGAGGTTCATCTGCGCGACGAGCTCGGGGCTCAGCGGCCGCGCGCGCAGATGGTTCTGGCTGACGCGCGGCGTTGAGCGCGTCGTCGAACGCCGCTTCGGGCAGCGCCTGCCGGTTGGCGAGCGCCGCCGTCAGCTGCCCGGTCATCACGCGAAACGCTTCCGGGTCGGCGCGCGGCTGCGTGAACGTCAGGTAGATCAACTGGAACATCGTCTCGAGGTCGCGGTTCAGCGCGCGGCCGTTGAGCCCTTCGGTACATCTCGTCGATGTCGGCGCGCACGAACGCCGCCTTGCCCGCGAGCTTCTTGCTCGAGATCGATCGGCGCTCAGCGTGCCGAGCCCGCCCTGCGCCACGACCTGGTCGGCGGTCTCGGCGGCGACGAAGTCTGCGTCGCCGGCGAGCGACGTGCCGCCGGGACTGAAGGCGCGGAACAGGATCTCGTCCTGCTTGAAGGTCGTCGGATCGAGCACGACGCGCACGCCGTTCGACAGCGTCCACTCGGTGATGCCGACGCCGCCTTCGTCGCCGTCTTCGCAACCGTGCCCGGCTTGGGCAACGGCTCGAGCAGCGGCTTCGCGCTCACCGTGTCCACGTACGCGGTCAGCGCGTCGCCGCCGGCAGCTCTTGATCACCGCCGCCAGCGCCGCCTCGGTCGGCACGGCGACGCCCGCCTTCTTCGGCGCGCTGACGGCGACGACGCGGTTGCGATCGGGCACCCAGTTGCGCGCGAGGCGTTGACGTCGGCGAGGGTGATCTCCGGCAGGAAGCGCTGCACGAGCGCGTACTCGTAGGCGATGCCGGGGATCGGCTCCTGCTGCATGAAGTTGCGGATGAACTCGTCGGCGAGCGAATCCGACGTGTGCTCGTCATTCGACGAGGCGAGCTGCTCGAAGACTGCGCATGATCGGCGAGCCGGTAGCGATCGAGCTCCGTCTGCGTGAAGCCGAACGCGCCACGCGATCGGCCTCGGTGAAGAGCGCCGCCAGCCCCTTCTCGACGCCGCCGTCCGGCACCAGCGCGCTCAGCGTCGTCGACTTCGGTCGGATTGCACGAAGATGCCGCGGTTGGTCTCGCGCGTCGAGGAACGGCGCGTCCGGCTTCTGCGCGATCTCGGCCAGCCGCGTCGGAGAGCAGGCCGCTGAAGACGTGCGCTCGATCGTCTGCTGCCGATAGGCGCCGATGGTCGTCTGGTCGCGCGCCGCCATCGTGCGTCGACGCCTGACCGTCGTCGCCGTGGCTTCGGGGTCGGTGGCGACGGTGTAGCGCGTGCCCGGATGATCGGGCACGTCGATAGATCGGCCGCGGCCGCGGCGACACCGCCGCCGGGATCGTGCCGAAGTGCGCCTTGATCATGCGTCTCGATCGCCGCGGGATCGAAGTCGCCGACGGCGATCGACGGCCATCAGATCGGGACGATACCAGTCGCGTGTAGAACTTCTTCAGGCGATCGTAGCGTGAACGATGCGGATGATCTCCGGCTTGCCGATGGGCAGCCGATCGGCGTAGCGCGAGCCCTTGAGCAGGACGGGCAGCTGCGCGTCGAGCATCCGCGCGCCGCGCCGAGGCCCACCCGCCACTCCTCGAGGATGACGCCGCGCTCCTTGTCGATCTCCTCCGGCTCGAACGAGACGGCGTGCGCCCAGTCCTCGAGGATGAGCAGCGACCGTCGATGACCGCCGGGCTTGTCGGTCGGAATCTGCAGCTGGTAGACCGTCTGGTCGAAGCTCGTGTTGGCGTTGATGTGCGCGCCGAAGCGCATGCCGGTCGACTGCAGAAACGCGATGACGTCCTGCTTCGGGAAGTGCCGCGTGCCGTTGAAGGCCATGTGCTCGACGAAGTGCGCGAGCCCGCGCTGGTCGTCGTCTTCGAGCATCGAGCCGGCGTTGACGACGAGCCGGAGCTCGGCGCGATCCTGCGGCTGCTTGTTCGCGCGGACGTAGTAGCGCATGCCGTTCGGCAGCGTGCCGACGGTGATCCGCGGATCGACCGGGACGGCTGGTCGTCAGCGGCGCATCGTGCGGGCCGGTCGTGACGGCGCGCTGCGGCGCGGCCGCGAGGCCCGTGGCGACGGTCAAGGCCAGTAGCAGCGGGATCAGCGGGGTGCGTTTGGGAGCAGTCATGTTGGTCTCGTGCCTATCATTTCATACTGCCGCCTCGGACCGGCGGTCCGTCGGCCTGCGTTAGGCACTATTCCGGCAATCTTCCCAGGTCTTTTCACCGCAGAGGCCGCAGAGCACGCAGAGAAGATCCCCAGGGTCTCTCTACGTCTTCTGTGGTGAAACGCTCTGCGGCAGGGCCGGGACAGGCTGGGGGCGTCAGGAGTCGCAGATATTCTGCAACGGCTGGGGCAGCGAATGACTCAGTTGACGCGGATCACACTGATGGCACCGATGGACATGGATCGACGCCAATTGCGGCGGTCGCCAGAGATGTTACAAATGCTTTCCGATCCGCGAGATCCGCAAATCCGTGAAATCCGCGAAATCCGTGGCCCTCTGTTCACAGGCCGACATGACGGAACTTGTCGCTGCATCACGTAGCACGCGACGCATGATGCCGCGGCGACGGCCCAGAACGGCCAAGGGGACCCGGATGCCGGCCGAGAGGCAGGTGCGACACCGTCACCGGGCCGAACCTCAGTTCAGCCCGCTACTTACCGGGCGCGGCACTCGAAGCTTGCGGCGTCGTTGGTGTCGCCGGTGCCGCGGTAGACGGCGACCTGAGGATAAGCGCACAACGGCCGGGCTCGATCGACGACGCCGTTGATTGCGCGCGTGGCCACGATGCGTTCGGGTGCGGTGCCCTGCTCGATCCAGCGTTCGAGCACCGCCTGCATGTCGAAAACTGTTCGGCCCGGAGCCGCCGCCGCAATGCGCCATGCCCGGCGCCATGAACAGCCGGTAGAAGCCCTGCACGTCGGCGAGCGTTGCTGCCCGATCGCGCCCGCCGCCGAAGTGTGTGAGCACGCTCTCGTAGTAATTGATGCTGTTGAACGGCGTGATGAGCTGGTCGTTCCAGCCGTGATACTGCAGCAGCTTGCCGCCGCGCTGCGCGGAACGCCTGGAGGTCCGGGCTGGTGGCATTCATGATCGGAGCGAGCTTCGCCTCGGATTTGCGATAGGACTCGTAGTCCGGCGGGTCGCTGAAATCGAACGACTTCCAGTCCCAGTTCGGGTCGGCAAATACAAGCCACTTGTAGTGCGAGATCGGAATGGGAAACGGGTTCGCCGGATCGCGGTTCGGCCAGTACGGCTCGCTGCCGGGCGCCAGGCCCGGATAGATCTGCTCGCCGCTCTTTGGGTCCTTGAGGCCGGCGTAGACGCGGCGCGCCGCTGCCACCTGCGCCGGCGTGAGGCATGAGTCGCGCGTCCTGCCCGTCTGGCACGACAACGTTCCCGGATCGAACGAGCAGCTGCGCGGATCCTCGATCACGCCGTCGGAGACACCATCCTTACCATCACATGCCGCGAGCGCTCCACGATGCAGCACGCCTAGCGCCGACGCGCGGCAGGTTGTTCACGCCATCTTTGAACACCGCCAGGGTTGCGTCGAAATCGCCGGCCATCAGCCGCGTCCAGTTGTTCGCCGGCATGCCGGCGACGATGCCGTCGTAGTCGGCTGGGAAGCGCTGAGCGGCCATCAGACCTTCGTAGCCGCCGGAGGAGCAGCCGATGAAATAGGAGCGCGCGGGAGGTTTCGCGTAGAACGCCGCGACAATCTCCTTCGCGCGGCAGCGCCATCTCATGGTGTGAGCGATAGGCGAAGTCGAGCAGCTGCTCTGGCTTCTCGAACGCGAACCGCGCCGCGTCGAGGCCGCCGGCCGCCGCGTGCCCGGTATTGGTGGACGCCGCCGCATAGCCACGCCGCAACTGATCTGCGAGCTGCGGGTACGAGATGACCCCTGCCCAGCCGCCGTTGCCGACGCCGGAGAACTTGCCGTTCCAGCCCTCGAGCGGCAACCACACTTCGAAAAGAATCTGCGAGTCGGGAGTCGGAGCGATCGTCCCGGCCACGCGGCAGAAGGGCGGCAGATTGGCAATCGCGTTTGTCGTGCCCGGCGGCGTGAACGAACCAGTGGTGACCTGCTCGACGGAGCGGATCGTGGTATTCGCAAGCTTCTGCTCAGCCAGGCGCGCGCAACCCGGACCGGGCGGCGTTTGCGCGTACAGAGACGATGACATCGCCGAGGCGACCAGGACTGTGACGGCCAAAACGGGCACGGCAGATCTCATGGACCGAATACTCCTCGGAGCGGGGGGTGCGTCAAGGGTCGCAGATCATTCTGGAACGTCTTGGTTCACGAGTCACTTGGCTTGACACGGATCACGCGGATGACACCGATCGACACGGATCGACGCCCAAATGTAGTGGTCGCACCGCGCGGAGCGCGGTGATCGTCCGAGAGGGTGTGGATTCGATGAGCGCGGCAAAGATTCCGGGGCGCTCACCGAATCCACGCCCCCTCGGACGATCCGACGCCGGGCCCCCGGCCCGGCGTGCGACCACCAGAGATGTTACACAGGCTTTCAGATCCGCGAGATCCGCGAGATCCGCAAATCCGTGAAATCCTTGAAATCCGTGGCCCGTGAAGCTGTGAAAGGCCTTGGACTGTGTCACCGTCAAAAGAAGATACGGAGATTGGCCGTCGTGGTTACAACCACGGTGGCTTGACGCCCGTCATCTCCCAGCGCAGCATCGACACGGGAATGAGCCCGGCGGCGTTGAACTCGTCCATGAAGCGCTTCATGGTGAACGCCTGGCCCATGATGGCGTCGAGCCATGCCGCTTCGATCGACGCCGGCGGAACCGTCGTCGCGTTCGCCTCTCGCCGCTCGAGCCAGGCGAGATCGAGCAAGGACGACAACCTGTTCATCTGGAAGCGCAGGACCCAGTCGCCGCGCTCGTCGACTCCGCACTGACGGCGGACCTCGACCGTCAGGCACCGATCGACACCATTCGCATCGCCCCTGCCAGCCGCCGGGCCGCTACGCTACCATCTCGGCATGCTCAACTACATCTGGTTCGGCCTGATGGCGATTGCGCTCGTCGTCGCGATGTTCCGCGGCAGCGCCGAGGCGGTGACGACCGGCGCCGTGGAGTCAGCGTCCACCGCGGTTCAGATCGCGATTGGCCTCGTCGGCATCATGACGCTGTGGCTCGGGATGATGCGGGTTGCGGAGGCTGCTGGGATCGTAACGATCGTCGGGCGGGCGCTGCGGCCGCTGCTGCGCTGGCTGTTTCCAGACGTCCCGCCCGAACATCCGGCGGCGGGCGCTCTCGTCGTCGCGCTGGCCTCCAACATGCTCGGGCTCAACAACGCCGCGACGCCGCTCGGCATCAAGGCGATGGAGGAACTTCAGGAGCTCAATCCGGACAAGGACACGGCCAGCAATTCGATGGTCACTTTCATGGCCGTGACGACGTCCGGTGTGCAGCTGATTCCAGCGACGATGATCGGTGTGCTCGCGGCTGCCGGGTCCACCAACCCGACGGCAATCATCGGCACGTCGCTCGTGGCGACGTTCGTCGGGACGTTGGCGGCAATCCTCGCCGCCAAGATGCTGCAACGCTTTTACCCTCAGGCGCCGGCGACGGCAGGAGGACGGGCATGATTCGCGCCGCGCTCGGCACGATCTCGCTGTGGGCGATACCCGTCCTTCTCGTCGTCATCCCGTTCATCGGCCTGATTCGCGGCGTCAAGGTCTACGACGTGTTCATCGATGGCGCCAAGGAAGGCTTCGACGTCGGCGTCAAGATCATCCCCTTCCTCGTTGGCATCCTCGTCGCTATCGGCATGTTCCGCGGATCCGGGCGCCATGGAGCTTCTGACGTCTGCGCTGCGTCCGCTGGCCGCGGCAACCGGCTTTCCGGCGGAGCTCGTTCCACTGGCAATCCTGCGGTCGCTCACGGGCAGCGGGTCGCTCGCCTTCACGACCGATCTGATCAAGACTTCGGGTCCCGACTCGCTCCTGGCGCGGACGGCGGCAACGATGTACGGGTCGTCCGAGACGACGTTCTACGTGCTGGCCGTGTACTTCGGCTCCGTCGGCGTCCGGCGCACGCGCCACGCCGTACCCGCCGCGCTCATCGGCGACATCGTCGCCGCAATCGCCGCAGTTGCGGTATGTGGGTGGTTGTTCTGATTGTGCGTTCGGGGTTCGCTGTTCGTTATTCACCTTTCAGCATTTACTTCAGCACTCAACATTCAGCATTCAGCATTGCTAAGAGCCTGAGGTCACTCCCCTATGCGACTTGCCACGAAACTCATTCTGTCGCTGCTTCTCGGCCTGGTCGCCGTCGTGCCGGAACAGGAAGTCGGCTGGACGGCGAATGGACGCGATGTCCAGGGCACGCGTTACCTGCCGAGCGCCGAGATCAATCGCGAGAACGTCGGACGCCTGCAGGTGGCATGGACCTACCGGACCGGCGAATCCGAGCCGAAATTTGCGACAAAGAAGCCGGCAGCGTTCGAGGCCACGCCCCTGGTCGTCGACGACACGATGTACATCGGCACGCCGCTCGGGCGCGTCATCGCCCTCGATCCAGCCACGGGGCGGGAGCGCTGGATATTCGATCCGAAGATCGCGCGCGACGTGACCTATGGAGATTTCGCCACCCGCGGGGTGTCGACGTGGCTGGACGACGCGGCCGCGGCAGGCGCGCCATGCCGGCGCCGGATCTTCGTCGCGACGGCGCAATCACAACTCATCGCCGTGGACGCACGCGACGGCACGTTGTGCTCGGGATTCGGCGTTGGCGGGATCGTCGATCTCAAGGCTGGCCTGCGCATCCCCCCGTTCGAGCGGCAGGCGTACACGATGACGTCGCCCCCGGTCGATCGTCAACGGCGTCGTCGTGACCGGCTCGTCGATTGGCGACAACAGCCGCCCCGATACGGCAAGCGGCGAAGTTCGCGGCTTCGACGCGCGCACGGGCAAGCTGCGCTGGTCCTGGGATCCGATACCGCAGGACAAGACCGACTCCGCGTACGGCGAGTGGCGCGGCAAGCTGGCGCACAAGAGCGGCGGGGCGAATGCGTGGTCGTCGCTCGCCGCCGATCCCGAGCGCGACCTCGTCTTCGTACCCACGGGCAGCGCGGCCCCGGACTACTACGGCGTGCTGCGTCTCGGGGATAACCGCTACGCCAACTCGATCGTGGCCCTGCGCGGCTCGACGGGCAAGCTGGTCTGGGCGTTCCAGACCGTGCACCACGATCTGTGGGACTACGACAACGCGTCACCGCCGGCGCTGGTCACGATCTCGCGCAACGGCGTGGACGTGCCCGCCGTCATTCAGGCCACCAAGACCGGCATGCTCTTCGTGCTCGAGCGCGAAACCGGCCGCCCGGTCTTTCCCGTCGAGGAGCGAGCGGTCCCCGCGAGCGATATCCCGGGAGAGGAAGCGGCACCGACGCAGCCGTTTACGGCCGTCGACGCCACCGCTCAGCCCACATCGATTCGCCGCGGACGAAGTGTGGGGATTGACGGACAGCGATCGTGCGGCATGCCGCGCGGCAATCGAACCCCTGCGCAACGAGGGAATCTTCACGCCGCCCTCGACACGAGGCACGCTCGTGCTGCCTTCGAACATTGGCGGGGCGCATTGGGGCGGCATCGCCATCGACCCGGTGCGGCAGCTGGCGATTGTTCCGGTCAACCGTATTGCGGCGATGGTTCAGCTCATCGCACGCGACGGATTCGATTTGCAGCGCGTCAAGGCGCAGGAACAGCGAATGGGGAGCGAGGACCAGTACAACATGATGCTCGGCACGCCCTACGTCATGCGCCGCCGCATGCTGATTGCGCCGTCGGGTCTGCCCTGTACGCCGCCGCCCTTCGGCACGCTCGTCGCGATTGATCTGAAGAACGGTAGCCGGACGTGGGAAGTGCCGCTGGGATCGGCGAACGCCTTGTTCAGCCCCGACGTCGCGAAACAGGCGCAGGCCACGTGGGGCTCCCCCAACCTCGGCGGCCCGATCACGGCTGGCGGCGTCGTCTTCATCGGCGCCTCACTCGACCGCCGCCTCCACGCCTATGACATCATCGATGGGCGTGAGCTGTGGAGCGGCACGCTGCCGAACAGCGCCAAGGCCACGCCCATGACCTACCGGCTGGCATCCGGCACTCAATACGTAGCGGTGACGATCGGTGGCGGCGGCCCCTGGGGTACTGGGGATCACGTCATCGCGTTCAAGCTCGCGCGTTGACGATGTTACGGACGAGCTAGGCGACGCGGCTGGTGGCGACCATGTCGCGCAGCCGCGCGTAGGCCTCGCGGCTGCGGCCAATCTGATCTCGCGCCGACGCGAGCAGCGGCGCCCTTACCCGTTCGGCATCTGCCCAGGCGCGATCGATCGCACCATCGACGCGCTCCGGCAGAGCCTGGTCGTCCAACCGCACGACCTCGCAGCCAACGCCGAACTGCTGTTGCACGCCGAGCATCTTGTTGGCGTAGTAGTCGGACTTCACGAGCGCGACGACAGGTATACCCTGGGCCAGCGCGAACACCGCCCCGTGGTAGCTCCCCGTGACGACAACGCGACATTCGCCGATGCGCCGGATGACGCTCTGCGGGGAGTCCAGCGCTGCCCCGCCATCGACGCGATCCTCTGGCGGCAGCAACGCGCGCAGCGTGTCGACGTCCATCCCGCCGCCGTGGTGCGCGATGGGAATCGGGATCATCTTTGCGTGCTTGCGGCGCGCTGCCGCGATCAAGGTGTCGCCGAGGGCCGATAGCATGTCAGCGTGAACCTCAGCATACGGGGCGACACGCACGTTGACGCCGATCGCCGCGGCGCACCGAGCGGCACTGCGCAGAATCCCGGCGCAACGCGTACGCCAACTCGATTGCATCGTCACCGGTGACCATGACCCGGTCAGGCGCAACCCCGAGCGATCTCAGCAGCGGTACGCTGCTTTGCGACTCGCGAACGCCGAGCAGGGTCAGGCGAGGTAGAACCTCCGCCGCGCGTTCACGCAATTCCGGATCGTGGATGGGTCCGAGGCCCTGGCCGAACATCGCCGCCGGCACCCCGCGACGGCTGACGAGATCGAGGGTCGAGAGGATGCCGAGGGCATTGTCGCGAAACGCGTCCGTGATGATGCCAGCGCCGTTGACGACGAGGAGATCGGCACGCTCGACTGCCGCCAGGTAGGCCGAGACTTCAGAGCCCCGGCGTCCGTTGAGTGCCGCCTTGATCGTCAGCGAGGCGCTGGCGACGGCCGGCCGCTCCCATGCCAGCTGCCGCTCGAACCGGTTCCATGGCTGTGCGAGCTTAGGGGGGAGCCAGCTGCTCACCCGCCCAAGCAGTCGATTCTCGAGCAACAGCCGACGGCCGCGGACCGGTACGGTATCGACGTCGCCGCCGCAATGGCGTGCGATGCGGTCAGGCGCATTGGTGATGATCTGCAGCGACGCTCCCGGCCACAGCTCGCGGAGCCGCGTGACAGCCACCGTGAGCATGGCGAGATCGCCAGCGTTCTGGCAGTTGTAACTGCACGAATCGACGAGGATGTTCATCGCGTCCAGCTCTGCTGGCCGAGCCCGGCGGCCTGCGCGAGCCAGTCGCGATGGCGCCGGCGTATGCGGTTCTTGTAAAAGTTGACCGCCCGACTCGAAGCCGAGCTCTGCAGCGACACCAGGTGGCAGATGACGTGTTGCAGGTGCAGCAGAGCGAAGAGCGGCCGTTTCACGTCGAGCCCCGGCTCGAAGCCTTCGAGGAGCGCGTGCAGGAGACTGGTCGACAACTGGTGGCCTGAACCACGGCTTCGCCTTCATGGCGTCGAGATGCATATAGAGGTGCGAGATGTCGTGATAGACGGTGCCGGTCTTGGCCATCATGAAGTCCAGGACCGTAACCACACCGTCGCCGACAATGATGTTGTCCGGGCAGAAGTCGGCGTGAATCCACTTCGGGACGAGACGCTGGCCGCCAGCATCGTGGATGAGCCGGTCCCGATATTTCTCGAGGGCCGCCCGGCCACCCCTGGTGAGTCGAATGGAATCTCCGCCTTCGAGATCGTCGAAACGCTTGTCGAGGTACACCCGCATCGCGTCGGGATCGATGGCGCGTTCAGGAGGCACGCCCTGCTGAGTCGCCTTCAACCACGAGCCGATACGGTTCAGGTGTTTGGACAATCGCCGCATCGCCGCGTCGCTCGGCCAGCCGGCGGCGGAGCGTCCCAGAAGAGCTGACAGCGTTCGCCCCTCGACTTCTGCGCTGACCAGCGCGAGATGCTCCGGGAAGCAGGCAATTTGCTGGACGGCGTCAAGTCCAGGGCGCTCCGAAAGCGCAGTACGAACACGGCACGTCATCTCGAAGTCGCGCCGGACGTGCTGCTGCATCGCCGCGACTTCCTCGGGAGTGTCCGCTCGCGGCTTCAGGATCTTGATATACGCCCCGACCGTTCCTGCCGCAGTGTCGACGCGTACTCTGGCGAGCGACGAGAAGGGCCGCGCCACCACTTGACGGGCGCAGATGGCGGCGACGTCGGACCCAAAGTACCGGCGTCCGTCGTGGATGAGCTGGGCCACTATCGGTCTGAAAGGTGGAGGCCATCGCGCGGCCTCTGCTGCGCCGAGGCTTACCACTGGCTCATCGCGCGCTGCGATTGCTTCGGCTGAAGACATACTCGCTGCAACCCAACCCACCGCCGATGCACATCTTGTCCAGGGCAAAGCCCCGATCGATGAAGAAGGAACAGATGGCGTCGGGCTTGGCGAACTCATATGGATATCCGCCGACCCAATCGATGATGTCGCGCCAGCGGCTCATTCCACGGTTGCGCTCGTATTTCGTCCACGTCGCCACGTAGTCCTGTGGCCTGCCCGACAGAACCGCGCGCAAAAACCCTTTCGCTTCTTCCGGTGCGCTGACGGCGCAGGCGTAGAGCGGCTGGACGGCAGCGGGCAACTTCGCATACAGGCGCTTGAGCTGCCGCCAGCGGATGCTCTGGCTGCCCATATCGTTATAGATAGCGATGAAAAGCTTGCCGTTCGCCGCGACAGCTCGCTGCGCATGTTCGAGCGCCTGCCACATGGCACCGGTGTGGTGAAGGACACCCCAGGAGTAAACGATGTCGAAGCGGGGAAGGGTTTCGATATAAGCGGCATCGAGAACCGATCCCCACTCGATATGCCAGCCGGCGTCGTCGGGAAGGTAGCGCTCCTTCAGCATGCGGCTGCAGGCTACCGACTGCGGATCGTAGTCGAAGGAATGCACCGTGGCGCCCAGGCGCCTCGCGGCGAGACTGAACAGGCCGCTGCCACATCCGATGTCCAGGAAAGTGAGCCCGGCAAGCGTGTCCAGCCCGAGCATTGCTTTGAGGGACGCTTCCGCCCGCAGAACGCGCGCGTCGTTGACCGTCGCCAGAAAGCGCGTCCAGTTCTGACCGAATTCGAAACGCTCGCCGCGCGCGACCTCCTGGGCGTGCCCGGAAAGCGATGCGGCTGGGGTGACATCTTGAGTGGTGGTCGTCATCGGGTGGACGTCCTGAAAACGAGACGATCGCGCAGGTCGTAGGCGCGCAGCAGCACTCCGGGCATCAGCCGGAGCAGGGGCAGGGCGAGCGCGAGCTTACGACGCCGCAGGACTTTGTTGGCTTCAGTCAAGGCTTCTGTCGCCTCCGTGAATGCGCCGGCGAAGAATGCACGGCGGCCTTCGTGTAATCGTTGCAACGCGGCGAAGTCGCCGCGGCGGCGCGCAATGAGCTCCCGCTCGGCGGGAGTCAGCTTCATCTCTTTCGCCGTCTTATCGAGGACGCGAACAATGTGCTGGCACATCGACACGCCATTTGCCGACAGGCTGCCGCGGTGGAGGCGGCTGCGTACGAGCGGCTTGCGGTGATAGCCAATCGTTCCGCCGCTGCTTGATGACACGCAGCCACAGATCGAAATCCTCGGAGCTGCGCAGCGACTCGTCGAAGAGGCCCGCCTTCACCAGCGCCTCCCGCCGCGCCAGCACCGAGACCATGACATTGCACGTCTGCGCCACAAGCGACTCGATAGTCACCTCTCCGGAAGACGGGTGCATGTCCATGAACAGCCGGCCGGAACGTAACGGATCGCCGAATGTCGTCGCGTTCGCATACACAACCGCGAGCCCCCGGCTCCTGAGCTCGGCGAGCTGACATTCCAGATAGTCAGGTTCCCAGGCGTCGTCAGAATCGAGGAACGCGACGAACTCGCCTCGAGCGACGGCAATCCCGGCGTTGCGTGCCCCGCTCAATCCACGATTTTCCTGAACGATGTAGCGGATTCGCGCTGCGAACGGCGCGAGCGCTTCTTCGAGAGCAGGTGTGTCGGGAGAGCCGTCGTTGACGACGATGATTTCAAAATCAGTAAATGTCTGCCTGACGACGGACAACAGCGTCTCGCCTATAAAAGGTGCAGTGTTGTACGCCGGGATGATGACGCTGATGAGGCGGCGACGACTTGTGATCGGAACCTTCGACGTCGCGCTGCATCAGATCCCTCGCCGAACGACTGCGCCGATGGCGATGAGCAGCGTCCCGACCAGCATCATGGAGACCGGCCTGCGCGTAGGTCTGCGAGAACGTCTGCGTGATCGTTGGTGTGATGGTCGAAGACACCGTTGTTGAAGGCACCACGCTGCGTGGTGACACTCGAGCCGCAGGTGCGGCGCCGGCCACCGAGACCGCATTCGGTTCGCTCACCATCGTCTCGGCGAGTGCTTCGTTCCCGCGGAGCAGCGGCGCGACAATCGGAAGCGCCGCGGCGAGAAGGATCGCGATGAGCACGAATGACACGGCTCGCGTATTACTTTGCGTCTGAGCTTTTTCTTTCATCAATGTGGGCACGCGGTTCCTGATCAGGTCGCTGACGTTACCGTATGTGGTAACGAATGCGAATTGAGCAAGGGGGGTGCCAGTTGCGCGGGAGAATCCGCGCTTTGTCGTGGCGAATATCGTTGTGGTTTCCGCGAATCCCACGAAGTATGCCACTTCCAAGGAAATGTTTTCCCTCGTGGCATCGTGATTGCTGTTGTTACGAACTTGAAACAGATAAGCCAGATGGCTTGGTGGCGGGGAGGAGCGATTCCACGATGGACGGGTTTAGGCGAGCGCATGCCGAGGCGGTACCGGTGCAGTCCGATCACCGGAAAACCGAGCTGCTGGGGCATAGCCCGGCGATGCTGAGAGTAAAGGATCTGATCTCCCGTGTCGCAGATACCAACGCGACCATATTGATCCGCGGGGAGAGCGGCACCGGCAAAGAGCTCGTCGCTCGTTCGCTGCGCGCACAGTCTTCGCGCCGTAACGGCGCCTTCGTCAAAGTGAACTGCGCAGCTCTACCGGGCGAGCTGCTCGAGTCCGAGATGTTTGGCTTCGAGCGCGGCGCCTTCAGTGGCGCCCTCCAGGCCAAGCCTGGCAAATTCGAGTTTGCCAACAACGGGACGATCTTTCTGGATGAGATCGGTGAGATGCCGGCATCGTTGCAGGCAAAACTGCTTCATGTCCTCCAGGACGGACAATTCTCCCGGCTGGGTGGCCAGAACGATGTTCGCGTCGACGTGCGCATCATTGCCGCCACGAACCGCCGGCTCGAGGAAGCCGTCGGCTCGGGCTTGTTCCGTGAAGACCTCTTCTTCAGGTTGAACGTCGTCTGCATCATGATGCCGCCGCTGCGCGAGCGGCGGGAGGAGATCCCGACGCTCGTTCGCCACTTCATGACGAAATACGCGGCGCACTACAACAAGACCGAGGAGGAATTGCCCCAGGAGACGATCGACGTGCTCATGGCCCACGACTGGCCGGGCAACGTGCGTGAGCTCGAGAACGTCATCCAGCGCATGATTCTGCTCGGACCCGAGGCGCTGCGCTTGGAATCCAGTCGAGACGCCAGCACCGGAGCGCCGGACGGCGGCATTCGATCGCCGACGTAAGGCGCGCCGGCCAGCTGACGTGGCCGCCGCTGTCGTCCAGCCGCCGTCACCACACCGGCGGCGCCGGAGGCGCCGACAGTGGCGAGGCCACGCTCGGCGGACAAGCATTCACTCAAGCTTGTCGGCCGCGACGCGGCCCGTGCGGCAGAACGGGACCTGATGCTCCACATGCTCCACCGGACCCGCTGGAACCGGAAAGAAGCCGCGAGCATGCTCGGCATCAGCTACAAGGCGCTCCTCTACAAGATCAAGGAGCACAAGCTCGACGACCCGATCAGCGACCAAGATCCAGCTGAGCGCGGGTGATCAGGTCGAAATTCGCGCCGAGGTCGGTGCCATCCTTGGCACTCTTGCGATAGGAGCTGCGCGCCGAGAGCCGGAAGTTGCTCTTGGCCGCGTCCGTGAAATCAGCCATCAGCTGAGCCACCGACGGGAAAAAGTTGCCTGCCGGATAACGAGACGAAGACCCGCCTGCCATGACATTCGACGCGATGACGCTGTCGGGAAAGAAGGCGGTGATCGCACCCTTGCCGTAGCCGGCACCGCTGCCGAAGATGCCGTACGCATTGTGCAGCGTCAGGTTGTTCGTGAAGCTGAACCCCGGAATGGGGATGAACGCGCCTTTGAGCCGGCCATAGGCGGTGATGATGTTCCCGGTCTGGAGCACCGTGTTGTGATCGACGGTAACGTTGGTCGCGCCGTTGCCGATCTGGAGGAACAGACCGTTGCCTCCCCACTGACGATGGTTGATGTCCTCGAACAGGTTGTTCTCGATGGCGATGCCCGTTGCCGTCTGACTCGGCTCATCGCTGTCGTAGCCGAGGATGTTGATGCCGCCGGCGGAGTGCCTGACGACGTTGTTGCGAAAGGTGACGTCCTCGATAGTCGCCCACGGAGCGCGGCCACCTGAATTGCGCACGGTGAACAGCACGGCATATCCCGGCTGGGCGGCGCTCCAGTTATTTTCGAGCTGATTGCCTTCGATTCGGACGCGGCGCGCGTTCTTGAGCTCGAGCAGGTTTTTGACGGTCCACGACGACCCCCGCCAGCCGACGTTCTTGATGATGAGATTTCTCTCAATCGTGATGTCGCTCGGGACCAAATCCGGAATGGCGGGATCGGCGCCGCCAAAGAGGAGGTTGACGCCGGCGGCCTCGAGCACGTTGTTCTCGATGGTGTACGGCCCTGGACCGTTCCATCCGGCAATCGCCTGCGACTCGATCCCGACGGCTTTGATGTCCCCGATATAGCTGTTGCGGATGATCGTTGCCGCGCTATTGAGCGCTATGCCCCGCTTCTGCCCCTTCGCCGGATCGCCACGCACGAGGATCCGATCGAGCACCAGATCTTCGGGCAGGTTCGTCGCTTCGTTCTGAGCCTTCGAACCGTCGCCGAGCGCGATGATATCTCCGGCCTGCCCATTACCGATGAACTCGAGTGCGAGGAGCCGCCACTGGCTTGCGCCAGGCGCGGTGCGCAACGCCGGCTCGGAACCCGATGACTTCAGCTTCGGCAGAAGTGCGGCGTGCTCAGGGCCGATGCGGCTCGACGGCGCCAGGCAATCGTCGATCGTCTGTCGCCGAGCGAACGACAATCGGGCGATTGCCATCCTTGGCCGGGAGCACGAACGCGCCCACCCACGTGGCGCCCGCTTCGAGCAGGACCGTATCGCCCGGTCGCGCCCGATCGAGCGCGGCCTGCAGGTCATCACCGGCGCGAACGGTGATGGTTGCGCCGGCTACCGGCGTGCTCCAGCGTACAAGTAATGTGCCGATGAAAATTGCCGCCACGGCGAGATGGCCCAGGCGGCGCGTCGCTCTCTGCATTTTGTTGACCTCAGCGGTGCGGGAGAAGTGTACCCCACCGGAAGTTTCTTCCCTGCATCATCCGGACCGGCTCCACGCGCCTTACTGCAGTGGTGGGGCCCAGTCGATTTCTGTTTTTAAGCATAGACGTTCTGCTGAATGCCGATTGCCGAGTGAGGCCGCGGGCCGATCGAGCGAGCGCGCTCGAGGTCGATCTGCAGAACTGCTGAGAAAAACGCGGAAATCGGCCAATTCCACAAGCGGCATCGTGCTTGCTCTGACTCGTTCGTCGTGCCGGATCTATGACGCAGACGCGCTTTCACGATGCAGCGCCAGGGCTCCTTACTCATGAAGCGTTCAGTTTCATCGTGGACCACCTGTTGAAGCATGCGCTGCGAACGCAGGAATTTCTCACGCTCGTGGTCTTTGTCGCGGAACGCGAATCGCAGGGTGCGATCGTCGCCGCCGACGAGTGGATCGTGCGCGGGCTGGCGCGGATCATCCGCGTCGCCGTTCGCGAAACGGATCTGCTGGGACGCACGGCCGACGGGATGCTGTCGCTGATGCTCGCCGGGATCGACACGGAGCGCGCGACGAAGGTCATTCATCGCTTGAACGAACAGCTCAAGCGATACGGTGCGGCGTCGGCGACCCAGTGGAGCATCGGCATTGCCAGCTGCCCGACGCACGCCATCCGCGTCGACGACCTCATGCGATATGCGATCGCGGAGCGGAAGACGGAAGCCCAGGCGGCCGCCCTCACCGGCGCGCCGCTGCAGATCGAACGAGGAGCCGACGCACCGGACGCCGGCAGACTGCCGGACGCGACGGTAGAGACAGAAGAAGAAGGAAGAGGATGACGATGCAGAAATCGAACGCTACGGCAGGCCTACTCGGTATCGCCTCGGCGGTGGTGCTTTTGACGTCAGCGCTCGGCGCACAGTCACAAACGCCTGGCAATGGCGGCACGACGTCGCTGCCGCCGGTCGTCTCGGCAAGCGACTACCGGCTTGCGCCCGGTGACAAGCTTCGCGTCGAGGTCTACAAGGACGCGCAGCTGTCGCAGTCATTGCAGATCAGGCCCGACGGCAAGGTCACCCTTCCGCTGCTCGGTGACATCGTGGCCACCGACCTGACACCCATCCAGCTGCGAGACCGCATCGCGACACAGCTCAAGGAGTACGTGACGAACCCGGTTGTCACGGTCATCGTGGTCGAAGCCAGTCCGGCAGTGGTCTTCGTCATGGGAGAAGTCGGGCAGCCCGGTTCCATTCCGATGCGCGGGCTCGATGACCGTCCTCCAGGCGCTTGCCATGGCCGGTGGCTTCAAGGAATTCGCGAACACGAAGGACATTCGCATCCTGCGAAAGGCGTCCGCCAAGTCGACGGTCGTCGACACCATCAGGTTCAACTACAACGACGCGATCAAGGGGTCCACTACTCCGGTCTTTCTCGTGCCCGGCGACATGATTGTCGTGCCGTAAGGAGAGGAGAGAGCGATGACCAACTTTTTCCGCTCCCGCGAGCGCGGGCCGCGCGTTCGCGACCCCGGCAGTCCGCGTCGTGTGCATCGTCGTGGCGGCGCTCCACGCGACGATGCCCATCGCGGCACAGAGTCCGCGCGTCGCAGCAGGCGACGCCGCCGGGCTGGGTGTTCACGCCGAGCATCGGCGTCGCGGAAGTGTTCGACAACAACGTGCTCCTCTCTACCGAAGGCAGCGACGGGCCCTCCGACTTCCTGACGACCGTGAGCCCCCGTGCCGCGCTCGGATTCCGCGGGCGCTACTCCACCTTCCAGCTCGATTACTCGAGCGCCTACCAGCTCTATCAGCAGCTCTCGGAGCTCAATGCTCTCGATCAGCGGCTGAATACGAGCTACCGGCAGCTGCTGACGCCGCGTGTGTCGCTCGTCGCCAGGAACAGCCTGTCGAAATCACCGACGACCGACGCACTCGACCTCCCTGGCGTGGTCTTCCGCCGTCAGGGCGTCACCATGGATGACTTCCGCGGCGGTATCGAGGCGCGCCTGACCGAGCACACAACGCTCCGCAGCGACTACACCTTCCAGTGGCTGAAGTTCGACGACGACGACGTGCAGTCGCCGATCGACGCGCTCGAGCGCGGCGGCCTCGCCCACGGCGTCGCGACGCGAGGTCGACCACGTGCTCAACCCCAGGCTCACCATCGGTGCCCGTCACGAGATGCGGCATGCGACGGTCGACAACGAGCCAGATTTCGGCGTGCAGAGCGCCATGGGCACAGCCGATTGGCGGATCGATCGGCGGCTGATGCTCTCCGGCGGCGTCGGATACGCCTGGCTGGCGACCAAGGGCCCCACGGCGTCGGACAGTGCGCCGACCTTCCAGGTCGATCTCAGCCGCACCGGTCGCGCTTCGGGCTGGAACGTCGGATATCGCCGTTCGTTCCTGCCGTCCGTCGGCTTTGGTGGCACGTTCCAGAACCAGGAATTCCAGGCGGGCGCCTTCGGGCCGATCACCCGCCGGCTCGACTGGGGCGCGAGCACGTCAGTGCTCGATGCCGACCCGCTGAGCGGCGGCGCTCGGGGACTGCGTTCCATCTAGGCACGCTCGTCGCTGCGGTATCTGGCGACGAGGTGGATGCGCATGGAGGGCTACTACATCGCGGTCTTTCAGGACACGGGCCGCACCGGGGGAAAAATCAACCGGTCGCGCGTTGGCTTTCAAATCGTCACCACTACACGCACGAGGATCCGCTGATGGAAGAGCGAAGCTTGCTGTTCGAGTACCTGGCCGTCGTCAAACGCCGGCGCTGGTTGATTGCCATTCCGATTGCGCTTGGGCTCCTGGTGGGCGTCGTCCTCGTGCAGATCCTTCCCCGCGAGTATCGATCGTCGACGACTCTGGCGGTGACGTCGCCGAACATGACGACCGAGCTCGTGAAGTCGTCGCCGGTCGATCTTGCCGAACGGGCGCGCGCCATTTCCCAGGAGCTCCTCAGCCGTAAGGTGATCGAGCGCGTCGTGCGCGAGGAAGGGCTCGCATCCGACAGCGGGATGGAATCGGCGATTGCGTCCATTCGCGCTCGCGCGACGGTGTCGGTGCCGAAGTCGCTGACGTCGAACAGCCGCACCGGCCCGGATGCATTCCTCGTCACGTACACCGGCCGCACGCCGGAGCAGACCCAGCGCATCACCAATCGCCTGGCCGCGACGTTCGTCGACGAACACGCCGCGCTGCGCGAAACCCGCGCCGAGGACACGTCGGCGTTCCTCGCCGCCCAGCTCACGCAAAGCCGCGACCGTCTCAAGGATGTCGAGGAGCGCCTGCGCAAGATCAAGGAAGCGTACATGGGCCGCCTCCCGGAGCAGACGCAGGCGAACCTGCAGATGGTCGCCGGGCTGCGCCAGCAGCAGGCGAATACGACGATGTCCCTGCGCAGCGAACAAGATCGGCTGGCGATGCTCGAACGGCAGATCGAGGCGATGAAGGGATCGGCGCGGCGGAGGCGCGCCGACTGCCGGCGCGACGCACGACCACGCAGGGGCGCATCGCGCGCTTCGCCGGCAGCTCGACGAAGCATCGTCGATGTATACGGAGAAGCACCCCGAGATTCAGCGGCTCAAGAGCGATATCGCCGCTGCCGAGGCGCTGGCTGCCGCCGAGAAGAGTGCGCCGGCAGACAAGCGCGAGACGGCGCTCAGCGCCAACCCGGCATACCGCCAGCTCCTCGCCGAACGTGACACGTCGCGCCTGCGCATCCGCGATCACGAGCGCGCCGTCGCGCGCGCCGAGGGCGACATCGCCAAGTACGAGGGCCGCGTCGAGTCGGCGCCGATGATCGAGCAGCAGCTCGGCTCCATCAATCGCGAATACGAGTTGGAGAAGCAGCGGTACACCGGACTCTCGGAACGGCACCAGTCGGCGGTGCTGGCGGAGGATCTCGAGCGCCGCCGCGCCGGCGAACAGTTCGCCGTGCTGTATCCGGCGTTCCTGCCGTCACAGCCGAGCTCCCCGGACGTGCCGCGCGTGCTCCTGCTGGCGACCCTCGCCGGAATCATCGCCTGCGGCCGCGCTGACTGTTCGGCCGCGAGTACCCTCGATCGCTCGATCTACGACGCCCGCGCGCTGCAGAACGAGTTCGAACTACCTGTCCTGGCCGAGATTCCGCGCATCGCGACTCGCTAGAGAGGAAGGAGAGAGAGAGAGATGAATCGTATTCAGCAGATCCTCGAGAAAGCGGAGCGCGACGAAACCGTTCGTCGGCCTGTCGCTCAGGGAGGTCGCCGTCGAGGAAGCGGCGCAACGGCGCCGTATGGAGCTCCCGAGCGCTACGAGCCGGGCGAAGAGGCACAGGCCGTCGAGGAACCGTTTGCCGCGCCGCGTCGGCAGTGACGCGCGAGACTTCGCCGTCGACGGGCCGGACCGCGACGCGCCCGACTCGGGCTTCGATTCCAGCCGCAGCGCATCGCGAGTCTCGATAGAGGCGCGGCCGAGCCCGCTCCTCGTTGCCACTTCGCAGCCGGCGTCGCCGGCCGCGGAACAGTACCGCTCGCTGCGCAGCCGCATCAGCCGCGCCCAGAGCGATCAGGCGATGCAGGTGATTCAGATCACCAGCCCCGGCGGCCATGACGGCAAGACGGTGACCGCGCTCAACCTCGCCTTGACGATGGCGCAGGAATTCCAGCGCCGGGTGCTGATCGTCGATACCGACCTGCGGCGGCCCGCGGTCCACGAGATGCTCGGACTCCCTCCTGGTCCCGGGCTCGTCGACGTGCTGACTGGTGACGCCTCATTGGAAGACGCTCTCATCGAGATTCCCGACTACCGGCTCACGGTGCTCCGTGCCGGCCGGACGTACGACCGCTCCGCCGAGATGCTGGGCTCGGCCCCGATGCGCCGCCTGATGGATACGCTGCGCTCCGAATTCGACCGCATCGTCGTCGACTCGGCGCCCACGACGGTGACCGATCCGGTAGCCGTCCTGACGCTCGCGGACAGCGTCATCCTCGTCGTGCGGGAAGGAACGACGACCAAGCCCGCCATCGCGCGCGCGTGTCGAGCCTGGGAACGACGAAGCTCCTGGGAATGGTCTTCAACGCCAGGGCGCGCCGCAGCAGCCGCACTATGCGACGACCGCCTGAGGCGACGTTCGGCTGGTAGGTGCTGCGAGGGATCCCCGGTTACGTCATGCAGTTGTTCAAACGGTCTGTGTCGGCGCGCGGTTTGACCGCTTTCGGATTCGAGATTCTGTTGATCGCAGGGTCGCTGCTCGTGGCGACGCGGCTCTACGGTCCAACCAATGATCCGGAATTCGCGTGGAGGATCGTGTTTCCGACAGGACTGTTCCTCGCCTGTCTCTACTACAACGACTTCTACGACCTGACCGTCGTGTCCTCGGGACGCGAAGTCGTGATTCGCGTGCTGCAGGCGGCGGGGGCCGCATCCATCCTGCTCGCACTGATCTATCTCGTGCTGCCGGTGCTCAGGCTCGATCACGGCGACGTTTTTTCCGTCGTTGTTTCTCCTCGTCGCACAATCCTGGCATGGCGGTTCGCCTTCAACCTGCTCATTCATTCGCCACAGCTCGTCGAGAACATCCTCATCGTCGGAACCGGTCCGGTGGCGGTGGCGCTCGCGCGTCAGATCGCGCAGCAGCAGGATTTTGCATATCGGCTCGTCGGTTTTGCCGGGCATGACGCGCCGCCGCGCTGCCTCAGGGATATCCGCGGGTGATTGGCGAGCCGAGTGACGTCGTGGCGCTGGTCGCGGACTACGGCGTCTCGCGCGTCGTCGTCGCCGTCGCCGATCGCCGCGGCAAGCTGCCAGTCGAAGAGCTGATGCACGTCAAGCTGTCCGGGGTCAAGGTCGAGGAAGCCGCGACGACTTATGAACGGCTGACCGGCAAGCTGATGCTCGAGAACCTGACGCCAAGCGTGCTCATCTTCTCGGACGGCTTCGGCGTGCTGCGCTGGCGGCGCCGGCTGAAGCGCGCCGCCGACATCCTGCTGTCGAGTCGTCGGCCTCGTGCTGGGCGCCGTCCCCATGGCGTTCACGGCACTCATCGTGTGGCTCGAATCCGGCCGGCCGATCATCTACCGGCAGGAACGCGTCGGCGAGCACGGGCGGCTCTTCACCGTCCTCAAGTTCCGCTCGATGCGAGTCGACGCGGAAGGCGACGTGCCGGTGTGGGCGGCGGAGGGCGACACGCGGGTGACGCGCGTCGGCCGTTTCATCCGCCTCACGCGTCTCGACGAGCTTCCGCAGCTCTGGAACGTGCTGCGCGGCGACATGAGCTTTGTCGGCCCGCGGCCGGAGCGCCCGTTCTTCGTGAGCCAGCTCACCGAGAAGATTCCCTTCTACCCCGAGCGGCACGCCGTCAAGCCGGGCATCACGGGCTGGGCGCAGGTCAAATACCGGTACGGCGCCTCGATCGAGGACGCGACCGAAAAGCTCCGCTACGACCTCTACTACGTCAAGCACCTCTCACTCGCCTTCGACCTCACCATCGTCGCCGACACGGTGAAAGTCATCCTGTTCGGCAAGGGGGCGGTGTGAGCGGACCCAGGCCTCCCGAACGACGCGCGCCTGTGGCGCGAGGACGGCGGCACGGTCAGCTGCGGTCGCGCACAACGTCTCGACGCGCTACCTGGCGTATGTCGTCGACGCCATCCTCGGCGTCGTGATGCTGCCCTTCAACCTCGCGCATCTCGGCATGGCGGCGTACGGGTTGTGGATGCTGACGACGTCCTTCACCGTCTATTTCGCGATGCTCGATCTCGGCTACGGCGGAGCGCTCGTCCGCTTCGTGGCGCAGTACCGCGCGCAGCGGAATGCGCGCGCGCTCAACGAGGTCTTGAGCACCTTCTCGTTCGTGTACGCGGCGATCGGCGTGGTCGCCTACCTGGTCGTGGTGGTGATTGCCGTCAATACTGGATCTCGTCACCAAGCTCACGCCCGATCAGGTCTCCACGAGCCGGCTGCTCCTGCTGATCATCGGCGCCAACGTCGCCCTGCGTTTCGTGTTCGCGGTTTACGGCGGCGTGATCGTCGGCTTCCAGCGCTACCACCTCAACAACCTCACGAGCATCGGCACGAGCCTGTCGTCGCCGCCGCCAACGTCGCCGTCCTCCTCATGGGTTACGGCGTGGTGGCGCTGGTCGGCGTCACCACGGTGGTACGGTCGCGGCCTGCTCGTGTACTGCGGCAACGCCTATCGAACGTTCCCCGGGTTGTCGATCCGGTGGGCGCTTTTCCGGCGCGAGCGTTTTCGCGAGGTCAGCGGTTTCAGCGTCTACATGCTGCTGCTCGATGCCGCGTACAAGGTGAACTATTCGACCGACATGCTCGTCGTTGGCGCACGTCCTGGGGGCGCCGGCCGTTGCCCTGTGGGCGCCGGCGCAGCGGCTGACCGAGCTCGCCCTCCGGCTGTCCAACCAGCTCGGTGACGCGCTCTTCCCGATTGTCGTCGACTGCGATGCGAGCCAGCGCGCGGCGCGGCTGCGCACTGTCTTCGTGCAAGGGCACGAGACTCTCGCTGGCATCGGCTCTTCCCGTCGGCGGCGGTCTGGCGCTCCTGGCGCAGCCCGCTTCTGCTGGCCTGGCTCGGACCATCGTTTGCGACGACGGCCATCGTCGTGCAGATCCTGGCCTTCGTCGTCGTCGTGCGCGTCGGGTGTTCGACGGCGTCCGTGGTGCTGAAAGGCGCCGGCCTGCATCAGCGCCTCACGCTCCTCATCGGCATCATGGCCGTGCTGAACCTCGTACTCAGCGTGGCACTGGTGCGCTCCGTTCGGCATCGTGGGCGTCGCGCTCGGAACGGCGTGCCGGTGACACTCGTTGCGGTGCGGCAGCCTCTTCCCCACTGCCTGCCGGCGCGTCGGGCTTGGCGTTCAGGCGACGTTTTCCGCGAGGCGCTGTGGCCCGCGCTCTGGCCGGCTGCCATCTCGCTTTCGATCCTCGCCTTCACCGGCGCGCGACTGCCGCCCACGTTGCCATCGGTCGTGCTTCAGTTGGCGTTCAGCACTGCGATCTATTTTGGTTTCTTCCTGCTCGCTGTCGGACCGGACGGGCGGCGTGAATACCTGCGTCACGTGACCAAGCTCTCGAACCGATCGGTTCGGCAGGTGAAGTCCTTCGGCACGGCAACTGCATCAACTCGACCGGCGACAACCGAGTGATGCTGTTGTCCATCTCGTCCAGATAGGAACGATGAGCCATGTATGAGCGCTTTTATCAGCTTCGCAATCGACCATTCGCGCTAAGCCCCGACCCGGACTTTCTCTATCCGAGCCGCGTGCACCGTGAAGCGCTCGATTACCTGCGATTCGGTATCGAAGGCCATGCCGGCTTTGTCGTCGTCACCGGAGAGATCGGATCGGGAAAGACGACGCTGCTGCAGGTGCTGCTCCGCAGCCTGGACGGCCAGACGACGGTCATTCGAATCGTGAACACGCTGCTGACCGGCGCGGAGCTGCTCGAGGCGATGCTGCTCGACCTCGGTGTGAGGTCATTGCCGATGAGCAAGCCGGCGATGGTGCGCGAGCTGGCGCGACTGCTCATCTCGGAGCGCGCGCACGGCCGGCGTGTCGTCGCGATCATCGACGAAGCGCAGAACCTGTCGCTGGCGGCGCTCGAAGAACTGCGCATGCTCTCGAATCTCGAGACCGAGAAATCAAAGCTCATACAGATCGTGCTCGTCGGGCAGCCCGACCTTCGGGCATCGCTCGATCTGCCGTCGCTCGAGCAGCTCCGGCAACGAGTCACCGTGCGCTACCATCTCGGCCCGCTCGACGCGGGGGAGACGGCCGCATACATCAACCACCGGCTCGCTCGCGCCGCCGCGGCCGCGCCGCTCGAGTTCTCGCGCGCCGTGACGGATCTCGTGCACGCGCGCAGCGGCGGTATGCCGCGCATGATCAACGTCATCTGCGACGCGGCACTGCTCGTGGGCTATGCCGAGAACGTGCGGGCCATCGACGTGCCGCTGATGCAGATGGCCATCTCGGAGCTGGAAGCGTCTACGGTCCTGCGGCGCAAGGACGCCACGACGCGCCTGCGGCAACAGCCGCACAGGGCGACGCCTGCCATCGAACACAGCGCGCACCCGCGATCCGCGAAGCACCCCACGCTGCCTCTCAGCACACCGTGCCGGTGGCTCGGAGTTGCAACCGCCGCTGCGGCCGCCGGGCCGGCTGCGCCGCCCGACATGCGGCTGCGGCAGCCGTCGGCCGCACCTGACGTCGCCGTTCGGCCACGGCTGGTTCAGACCCCGCCGAAGCCGCAGCAGTGGACGCTGCAGCGTTCGCAGATGGCGCATCTGGCGCCGCCCGCGGCGCGCGTCACTGCTCGCGTTCAGCCGACCACCGAGAAGCAGCCGGCGGCGCGCTGATGCCGACAGCCGCCGAACGGGAGGCTGGGGCTGGGTCAAGACGATCCTGCTCGGTTTCGATCCCGAGGCGGAGCGGCGGTGAGCCGGCTGTTCCCTGCGTGGCGGAGTAACGGCTGATGGAGACAGCGTTCTGGATCGCGCTCGCCACCATCGTCTACGTGTACGTCGGGTATCCGGCAGTCCTGGCGGCGTGGGCGCGGCTCGCGCCAAAACCCGTGCGCCGCGATGCCGTCACACCGCCGATCTCGATCGTGCTGGCGGTGCGAAACGAGGCAGGAGCGCTGCGCGCCCGTCTCGACAATCTGCTGGCCGTGGACTATCCGGCGGAGCTGCGCCAGATTGTCGTCGTCTCGGACGGATCCACCGACGAAACGGCGGACATCATCCGCAGCTATGGCGACCGCATCGACGCCGTGTTCCTGCCTCCCGGCGGCAAGGCCCGAGCGCTCAACGCGGGAGTTGCCGCCGCACGGCACGAGGTTCTGGTCTTCACCGACGCGCGGCAGGCGTTTGCGGACGACGCGCTGCGCGCGCTCGTAGCGCCGCTCGCCGATCCGCAAGTGGGCGGCGTGTCGGGCGAGTTGCTGCTCGACTCGGAATCCGGCGCCGGTGACAGCACGATCGGCGAGGGCGTCGGCGCCTACTGGCGCTACGAAAAGTGGCTGCGCCGGCACGAAAGCCTGATCGGATCGATTGTCGGCTCGACGGGAGCCATCCATGCGCTGCGGCGGAGCTCATGGCTGGCGCTGCCGGACGACACGATCCTCGACGACGTCCTCGCGCCGATGCGGACGGTGCTCTCCGGCGCACGCGTGATCTTCGAGGGATCGGCGCGCGCCTACGATCGGACGGCGCCGACGGCGGACGCGGAGTTCCGGCGCAAGACGCGGACGCTCGCCGGCAACTATCAGCTGCTGATGCTCGAGCCGCGAGTGCTGCTGCCGGTCATCAATCCGGTGTGGTTCCAGTTCGTCTCCCACAAGCTCGGACGACTGATCGTGCCGTATGCGCTCATCGCGTTGCTCGTCTCGAGCGCGGCGCTTGCCCGCGACAGCTGGTTCTTCGCGGTGGCGTGCGTCGGCACAGCTCGCCTTCTATGGTCTCGCCGGCTATGGCGCGGTTCTCGAGCGGCAGGCACGAGGCGCTCTCAGTGAGGTTGCTCGATGACATACATGGTTCAGCGCCTGGCGCGCGCGGCATTCACCTTCGTGATGCTGAACACGGCCGCGGTCAGCGGTCTCGTCGCGATCGGTTTCGGCAAGCGAGTCTGGCGGTAGGGAATGGCTGAGCGACTGGCCTTCAATACCGGCGGCTTCGGAACCGCGGGAGGCGCCGTTGACAGCCTGAGCACGGCTGCGCGCAGAGTGCCGAGGACCGTGAGCGAAGCGGCGCCGTTCCAGCCGCCCATCGACGTGGCGAACTGGGGATTCTGGGGCGTTTTTGGCTTTACCGCCCTGCTCTTCTTCCGGCCGCAGGACACCATCCCGGCGCTGGCGCCGCTCCACCTTCCCGAAGTCGTCGCCATCGCCGCGCTCATCGCCATGGTTGCGGACCGGCTCGGCCGGCGGCTTCCGGTGCTGCGGCTCTCGCGAGAAACGATCGGCGTCGGCTTATGGCGCTGGTGATGGTCGCCACGGTGCCGTTCTCGGTGTGGCCCGGCGGCGCGCTGGGCACCTTCACCGACATCTACTTCAAGGTCGTGCTGGTGTTCCTGCTGATGGTGAACAGCGTCAGGAACGTCAGGACGCTGCGCTGGCTGACCTGGTTGATTTGAGCGCCATGGGCTACGTGGCGACGCGCGGTGTTCTCGACTACCTGCAGGGTGTCAATCTCGATCAAAGGCGAACGGCTCCACGGATCGATCTCCGGGCTGATGGGCAACCCCAACGACCTGGCGATGAACATGGTCACGTTTCTGCCGCTCGCCGTCGTGATCGCGATCGCCCGCGGCCGCCCGCTGCCGCGTGTCGTCGCAGCGACGATCGCCTTGCTGATGACAGCGACGATCCTCTTCACGAAGTCGCGCGCCGGGCTCCTCGGCCTCGGGGCCGTCGGCGATCATCCTCGTGATCGAAGGGCGCAGGCTGCGGCCGGGGCTCGGCGTCGCCGCGCTGGTGGCGCATGCTGGCGGCAGCACCGATGATGCCGTCATGGTTCTGGGTGCGGCTCGGCAGCATCACCGATCAGTCGCAGGACGAATCCGGGCTCGCGGCAGGCGCGCAAGGATCTGATGTGGGAGGGCTGGCAGACATTCGTCGACTATCCGCTGACCGGCGTCGGCGCCGGGCAGTTCAAGAACTACAACCCGCCCGATCGGCTGCGAGCCCTGGCGCGAAACGCACAACGTGCTGCTGCAGATCGGCGCCGAGCTCGGCATCTTTGGCCTGCTCGCGTTCTTCCTGCTGCTCCGGCAGGCGGGCTCGATCGCGCTGTGGACGCGGCGGCAGTTCCTGACGCGCAAGACCGCATCTCGAAAGCGGGCACGAGAGCCGGAGCTGCTGCCGGTGGCTGAGGCGTTCCGGCCCGCCGAGCTCGAGTGGATGCGCATGCACGCGGTGGCCATGTCGCGGGCCTCGCCGGATGGCTGGTGTGCGCGCAATTCGCGTCGGTCGGCTACTACTGGACGTTCTACTACCTGTTCGCGCTGATCGTCGCCGGCCGCGAGCTGACGGGCGACCGCCTGGCCATCGCCAGGCATGTCGGCACAGCAGACGCCCCCGAGCGCCCGCCGCCGGAGTTGGCGCTGCGATGACCTGCGACAGCTACGCGTGGAAGCTCGTCGAGGCGGCGCGCGCGCTCGACGTCGCGCTGACGCGGCGCGAGGATCGCCGCTCGGTCCTCATCGACAGCCGAACGGCGATGAACTACGCGATGGCGGCGCCGATCCAGGCGGCGCTGGCCGGCGATCGCGCGCGTGCAGTTCTTTGCCACGTCGAGCGAGCCCGGCGCCGACATCGCCGCCATTCACCACGCGGTCCTGCCCGGCACGACCGTGATCTCGCCGCGCGCGCGCGGCGCTGAAACGCATCGACGTCTACCTGACGGCCGATCTGCTGTGGGCGGCGCTGCCGCGCGGCGCGCGCCGCATCCAGATGTTTCACGGCGTCGCCGGCAAGTTCCAGCACGACTACGACCGGCCCGAATCGTCCATGCGCCGCTGGCACCGGTTCTTCTTCGTCAACCGGCGGCGCATGCGCAACTTCATCAGCGCCGGGGCGATCGATCGCGTCGAGCGACGCGCCGCGCCTCGTCGGCATGCCGAAGGTCGATTGCCTGGTGGACGGCTCGCTCCAGCGCGACCGCATCCTGACCGGTCTCGATCTCGATCCGGCGCGGCCCACGGTGCTCTACGCGCCGACGTGGTCGGCCGCATCGTCGCTCAACCTGATGGGAATGGAGCTCGTGAGCGGGCTACTCGAACGTTCGTGGAACGTCGTCGTCAAGCTCCACGACCGGTCGCGCGATCCACGCCCCTTTTACTCCGGCGGCATCGACTGGGCGGCCCGCCTGACCGCGCTGATGAAGGGGAAGCCCGGATACCTGGTGCCTGATGCCGACATCTGCCCGTACCTGGCCGCGGCCGACGTCATGATCACGGATTACAGCTCTGCTGGATTCGAATACCTGCTGCGCGATCGGCCGCTGGTCCGCATTCACGTTCCGGAGCTGCTTCGCGGCTCCAACATCAGCGAAGAGTACGTCCGCGCTTCTGGCCGACGCGGCCTCGTCGGTCGAGACGCCCTGTCCAGGCGCTCGCCGCCGTCGAGGCGGCGTTGTCCGATCCGCATGCAGGATCGGCGTCGCAGGCGCGCCGTCGCGGCGGATCTTTTCTACAAGCCGGGAACAGCGACAGCACGGGCCGTCGACGAGTTGTACGACGCCATGGAGCTGGCGCCGGCGGCGGCCACGGCCACCGTCCCGCGGCGCGCGGCAGTCGCTCGTGATGATCGTCGATGTCATCCTGCCGACGTTCAATCGCGAGGCGCTCCTGGCCCGGACGCTCGAGAGCCTGCTCGCCGCCGAGGTGCCGCGCGGACTCGAGGTGCGGGTGCTCGTGGTGGACAACGCGTCGACCGATGGGACGACGAACGTCGTCCGCGGCTTCGGGCCACGCTTCCAGGGCCGCTTGCGATACCTGCACGAACCGCAGTCGGGAAAGCCCTATGCGTTGAATGCCGGCATCGCGGCTACCAGCGGCGACCTCGTCGCCCTGATAGACGACGACGAAGAAGTGTCCGGCGACTGGTTCGCGGCGATCGAGACGCATTTCAGGGAAGATCCGCAGCTGGACTTCATCGGTGGAAAGTGCCTCCCGCTCTGGGCGCGCGCCGCGGCCGGCGTGGCTCGGGGACGGTTATCTCGGCGTCATCGGCTGGGTCGATCCCGGGCCCGCACGCGATGGTCATGGATGCCAGCTATCCGGGAATCCTGATGGGCGGCAACGCCGTGATCCGCCGCGATGCGCTCACGCGCGCCGGCAAGTACTCGACTGCGCTCTCGCGCACCGGGACCAGGCTGCTCGGGTGCGAGGACGAGGACATGTACCACCGCCTGCTCGCGCGCGGAGCGCACGGCCGCTATGTCCCCGACCTCGTGATCTTTCATCACGTACCCGCAACACGCCTGACCAAGCGCTATTTCCGGACGCTGGTGCTTCTGGCGCGGCGTATCGCTCGGCGTGATGGATCGCAGCCGGCCGCGCGCCGGTGACGTACCTGGCTGGCATTCCCCGGCACATGATCGGCCGCGCCGCGAGGAGCGTGCTGCCGAATGCTCGCGAGTCCGCTGCGCCGGCCGAAGGAAACGGCGGCGAGCGGTTCGAGCGCGAGCTGGCGTGCGTCGATCTCGCCGGTTTCGCGTGGGGAAGCACGTCCACGAGCGCGACCAGATCGCTCCGGCAGTCGGCGGAGCCCAGGCTCGAGCGCAAGGTGAACGGCATGAGCTCGACACCCGACGTATCCGTCGTCCTGCCGACTTACAACAGAGCGGCCGACCTGGAGCGCGCCGATCGACAGCGTGCTTGAGCCAGACCGCCGATCCCGCGTCGAGTACGAAGTCATCGTCGTCGACAACAACTCGACCGACGGCACCGCGCAGGTCCTCGACCGCCTGACGGCGCGAGCATCCCGGACGAATGCGCGCGGTCGTCGAGACGCAGCAGGGCGTATCGCACGCCCGCAATGCCGGCGTCGCCGCCGCTCCGCGCCGCATCGTCGCGTTCTTCGACGACGATGTGCGCGTTGCGCCGGACTGGATCGAGACGATCATCCGCGTGTTCCGCGACACATCCCGACACCGAGTGTCGTCGGCGGCAAGGTCCTTCCGGACTGGTCCGCGCCGCCGCCCGCTGGCTGACACGCGCGCATTGGTCGCCGCTCGCGCTCCAGGATTTCGGCGATCGACCCGATGCTGATGTCGCGCGAAAATCCACGCGGGCTCATCAGCGCGAACCTCGCGTGCCGCAAGCGCGTCCTCGATCGCATCGGCGGTTTCTCGCCGGTCTTCCAGCGCGTCAAGGACGGCATCGGATCGCTCGAAGACGACGAGTGGAACCGACGGCTGTGGGACGCAGGGCTGAGCGGGCTCTACGTGCCGCAGCTCGTGGCGTCAACAGATGTGCCCGGCGATCGCCTGACACGCGACTACCATCGTCGCTGGCATCGGGCCACGGCCGTTTCTACGCGCTTGCTGCGCGCCGGAGAATGGAACGAGCGGGCTCGGCTCGCTTTCTCGGCGTGCCGGCTCACCTCTACCGATCGGCGTGCCGAGCGACGGTGGCTGGATCGACGTCACTCGGCGGACGACTCGATGAGGCGTTCGCTGCACGAGGTAAAGCTGAGGTTCTTCCGCGGCTTCCTCGGCCAGCGTTTCACGGAACGCCGTTACTCCTAATCCCGGTCCGATCTCCAGCAATCGACCGCGAGTCGGTCCTGAGCGCAGCGCGAGCGCGACGTACCTCGCGCGGTCGGCTCTGGCAGCTGCGACTTCCAAGCACTGGCGTCGCCCTTCGAGCCGCTCGACGGCGAGCGACTTTTCTCAGATCGAAGATGGAACAGCATGCCACACCACTCAATGACTCTAGCTTGACGCTTCACGCGGACTGAGTCCGCCTCGCTGCACCGCCGCTGGTGACTGTCGCTGTTGCCTGGCCGCCCTGCGCTCGCGGCTGCGGCCGCACGGTGCGCGACGAGCTCTGCGACAACGCGTTCGAGGACTGCCGCACGCCGATCATCCAGGCATCCGGGCCGAGACCGTCGGGCATCGACGTGTCGTTCTGGTTCATGACCGACAACCGGTATTCGACCGAGATCATCGCGCGCTGGCAAGCCGGCGTCCCGGTGCGCATCATGCTCGACCTCCGCGCCGACGCGAACTACCCGGCAACGCCGACGATCCGGCAGACCTCATCAACGCCGGCATCCCGATCCGGCACAAGACCACCGCCGGCATCAACCACTGGAAGATGATGCTCTATCGCCGGCCAGGAGAAGGTGCATGTTCAGCGCGGCGAACTTCGCCAACGGGTCGTACTCGCCGATGGCACGCGTACACCGAATACGTGGACGAGGCGATCTACTTCACCGACGACCCGGCATCGTCCAGTGTTCATGACGAAGTACGACGACATCTGGATCGACACGGCCAACTACCAGAACCTCGCCAACATCAGCGGCCGCTGGTCCGGAACTATCCGATTTACCCGATCAGACCCGGAGCTGAACTTCCCGCCGGACCAGGACTACCAGGACCGCGTGGTCGCGCAGTCCAGACTGGAGACTCGGCAGTCGACGCAGTGATGTTCCGCATCACGTCGGGGAAGATCCCCGACGAGCTGATTCGGCGGCATCAGGCCGGCGTGCCCGTGCGGCTGATCACCGACCAGGGTCAGTACCGCAATCCGACCTACTTCTGGGACTCCTACAACGTCGATCGGATGCATGGCCGGCATCCCGATCAAGTGGAAGGACAACGCCAGCGGCCAGGACATGCACCAGAAGTCGCTCGTCCTCCACGGACGCGGCCTGGCGATCTTCGGCTCGTCGAACTGGACGTCGTCGTCGTCCGACATCGCAGCGCGAGCACAACTACTTCACGACCAAGCCGTGGTTCGTTCGATTGGTTCACCGAGCAGTTCGACCGCAAGTGGAACAACCTGACGCACCGACTGGCGCGCCGGTCACGCCGCCGATGTTCCTCGACTTCGCCCCGGGTTCCCGGAAACGCCGGTCAACATCGCGCCGGCGGATGCGGCGCTGGGCGTCAGGGCGCTCGGTGACGCTGCGCTGGGAGGGCGGCTGGTGGGCGCACAACTACGACATCTACTTCGGCACCCGATCGACGCCGCCGCTCGCCGTCGCAGGACTTTGCGCCCGGTTCCGCGACGGCCGGCGTCACAGTCGACGAAGGAGTCGTACACCTCAGCGGATCTGCAGCCCGGCGTGACCTACTACTGGCGCATCGTCGGCAAGACGATGGCGAACCGGACCAGGCCGCGGGCCGACCTGGAGCTTCACGACCTGCCGGCGGCGCGCCGATTCCGCCGGCGCCCACGGGCCTGCCGGCACCGCGGACTCGTCGACCGAGGTCGACCGTCAACTGGACCGATGTCGCCGGCGAGGAAGGCTACAAGAGTCGAACGCAAGCTCGTCGAGCAGCTCGACCTGGGCGCAAATCGGGACGACGCGCGCCGAACGCATGACCTACACCGACACCAACAGCGGGCTGACGCCCGGCACCGGCTACAACTACCGGGTGCGCGCGTACACCACGGCTGGCAATTCCGGCTACAGCAACACCGCCACGGTGACGACGCCGATCTGCGACGCTCAGCCCGCGCGACGTCGTGCTCTACGCCTCCGAGGCGACGACCCGGTTGGCAGCTGGAACGCCGGTCACCGATGCGACGGCCGCGGGCGGGAAGCGCCTGAACAACCCCAACGCCGGCGCGGCGCGCGGTCACCACGCCGCTGGCCAGCCCGAATCACTATTTCGAGATGACGTTCACCGCCCAAGCCGGCGTGGCCTATCGCCTCTGGCTGCGCGGCAAGGCGCTACAACAACTCCGGCATCAACGACTCGGTGTACGCGCAGTTCTCGGGCAGCGTCAACCGCGCGGCGCCGCCGATCTACCGCATCGGCACGACGTCGGGCACCTACGTCAACCTCGAGGAGGACAGCGGCGATGCGGCGTCAACGGCTGGGGCTGGCAGGACAACGGCTACGGCGTCGGCGTGCTCGGGCCGCTCGTCTACTTCGCGACGTCAGCGGCACGCAGACGATCCGGATCCAGGTCGCGCGAGGACGGCTTCGGGATCGATCAGATCGTGCTGTCGCCCGACACGTTCTTGAACGCACGCGCCGGGCGCGAACAAGCTCGATCAGACCAGGCTGCCGAAGCAGAACGGCGCGGGTCCGCGCCGCCGCCATCGGCCGCGCGGCTGCGCTAATCCTCGCTGACGCCTACGTGCGGGCGGCACGTCGGCCTCGACGAACTTCGGCGCCGGGCCGGAGACTCGTCGCCAAGTTCGGCGCCGATGCGCAAGTACCTGCGCGAAGCGTACATGAAGCTCGATATCAGCGACGTGCAGCGCCGGCGACACCGTGACGCTGCGGCTCTTCGGCAGCCTGTCGGACACGCGGGCGGCGAGCGTCACGACGCGACTCTACGCGCGTCCAGAACACCAGCTGGGGCGAAACCAGCCTCACCTGGAACAATCGTCCGGCGCCGGCACGCGACCGTGCCTCGGCACGATCGCGGTCACCGGCACGACGCCGCAGTGGTACAACGTCGATCTGACGGCCTACGTCCAGGCGCAGCGTGCCGCGGGCCAGACCACGATCGCGATCGCGCTGAAGAACCCGGTGGATACGCTGCCCTACAGCGGGTTCGGCTCGCGCGAAGCGGGCGCGCGGCCGGAGCTGGTGACAGTGCGACTAATCCGGGCGGAGCGCGGCCTCGCGTCGGCGTCGCGCCGCCGCCAACGCCGACGAGATTCTGGCTGGAATTCGTCGTTCCGCGTCCTCGGCTGTCGGCCACGGTGTCGACCTCGGCCCAGAAGCAGCCTGGATTGTCGACGCCGCTGAACCCAAGCTCGGTCGCGAGCTCACCGAAGACCCCGTAGGCCCATGGTTGCGCCGGCCCGCGGCGACTCCGGCGATCGAGATCCTCAACACATCGACGCACCGCGCGCGCCGAACTTCGCCGGCCCGACGACCTCGGCGACCGCTCGGCGGTGAGTTGCTTGCCCATCCGCAGGATCCGCCGGCCAGCCATCGCCGCCTTCATCATGTCGCTGCCGGCGCGGACGCTTCGCTCGACGACGACGGCGTTCTCGGCCGGCGCATCGAGCAGCGCCTGCAGCATCCGCGGCTCGAACAGCAGGTCGGAGTTGAGGTGGATGAACCCGTCGCGAAGATGATGTCGCGCCAGCCACAGCGAGTAGCTGCTGTTGGTCGCAGCGAACTCACGATTCTCGACGGATTTCACCGTGCCGTCGACAGCCTCGCGGATGCGATCCGCCAGGTAGCCGACGACGATGACGAGTCGGTGATGCCGCACCGCCGCAGCGCCGCAAGCTGGTAGCGAGGATCGCGCGGCCGGCGATCGTGGTCAGGCACTTCGGGCGATCGGCGGTCTGTGGCAGCAGCCGGCTGCCGGGGCCCGCCGCGAGGATGATGGCGGTTCTCGTATGGGGCATGAGCTGATGCAGGGATTCAAGCCTCGTGCCCGTTTGCGAGATCGCGCGACAGACGGATGGTGGGCCGAAACGCTGGGTCAATGGCGTCGACGTTGCATCGTCGCCAGCCGGTCCGGACCCTGTCCGAAGGTTGAAGAGTGCGG
>CAWHNN010000015.1:0-203720 GCA_963830815.1 uncultured Acidobacteriota bacterium
TCGACATAGACGTGCTTGCCGGCGGCGAGTGCGTCCGCCGTGATCCTGGCGTGCGAGAAGTCGGGCGTGCCGATGAGCACGGCGTCGATGTCCTTGCTGTCCAGCACACGACGATAGTCGCCGACGACGTTGAGCGCCTGGGCGAGCGGGCGATTGGCGCTCTGGAAGCCGGTCTGCCTGTTCTGCGCGACCTCGCATCCCATCGTGAACTGCACGTCGTCGTAGCGCGTGAGCGAATCGAACACCCGGCCGGAGCGGTTGCCCATGCCGATGACGGCCATCCGCACGCGGTTGTTGGCGCCCTGCCAGGCGAACAGGGGCTTGGTGGCTGCCACTGTCAGCGCGGCCGCGCCGTTCTTCAAGAGCTCTCGTCGATGCATCACCTCTCCTTGGACCGTGGTACCCGCGTCGGTGGCACTGTGCGCACTTCAACTGCGTGATCGCCACGCCCGGGAACGAACTTTTGCGGAGTCTACACCTGATCTAGTGTGTCATGGGGTTACGACGAAAAGCGGCCAGCAGCTTACAACGTCTTCCCCCACCAGCTGGCGTCCCTGTGTGATCTGGAATGTCAGATCATGACGACCGCGTAGTGCCATTCACGGCGGGAATCAACCACAGCCGTCGATCCGACCTGGTTTGAAGCTGCAGGACCGACCCATCAGCGGCCGGTTACCAGCCCTGCTTCCCGACGGCTTGCCAGAGGTCCGCTTTCGTCTGCGGCGTCGCGGGCGCGTGCACGTTGATATAGCGGTCGAAATCCAGATTGAGCTTCTCGAGCGCCGCGACCAGCGCCTTGACGTGATCGTTGGCCGGCTGTCCGGCGGCAGGTAGGGAGAAATCTCCCTGAAACAACACCTTTTCCTTCGGGAAGTAGGCGACCAGCAACCCGTTCGAGTGCGGCGCGGGGTAGATGTGGTACATCTCGACCCTTCGCGTTCCATCCGTATAGACCTTTCTTGCCCGGACACCGATTCGACCTTCACCTTGCTCGGATTCTTCGCCAGGCGGTCGTTCAGGAGCGTTCGTGGCGTGTTCAGCGCACGGTCGAAGAACGTCTCGTTGTTCTTCTGCGTGATGATGGTTGCGCCTTCGGCCACCATGGCCGGCAAGCCGCCGGTGTGATCGGCGTGCGCGTGCGTGTTCATCACGTAGCGGATCGGCTTGTTGGGGATGAGCTTCTTCGCTTCGGCGATGTAGGCGAGCGACCGCGCCTCGTTCTGTCCCGCCTCGAGCATCAGGATGTGGTCCCGGAAGTCCACGATCAGCGAGTCGTAGCTGCCGGTACCGGTGGTGAGGCGGTAGACACCGTCGCCAAGCTTCTCGGTGGTCACCGTCAGCGCCGCCGGGGCCGGCGGGGCGGCCGGACCGCCGCGACCGCCAGGGGCCGGCACGGACCGCCGCCGCGCCCTGCCGGTGCGGGAGCCAGACGTCGCGAGATCGGCAGGATTGGCCTGCGCCGCCGTCACGTCCGCTTCGAAGAACGGCCAACCGCCGCGTGTCTGCACGATCTTCGACGGGGCCATGACGCCGCCGAAGTCCTTCCACCCGGTGTAGGTGACGAGGACATGCATGTCGCCCATGATGTTGTCGCCGACCCAGGTCTCGACTCGCTGGACGAAGTTGTCGTCTCCCACGTAGCCGTTGATGACGTAGTTCTTGCCGGAGGGCGCCTTGACGGCAGGGCTCCAGGTCAGCACGGTGTAGTTCCTGCCGTTGACGCGGCGACGGCTCGCCGTCGCGTTGTTTTCCGCCGCACCCTTCAGAAAGCCCCAGGGCGTGATGTAGAGCTCGAGCGAGCCCGCCCATGGTTGCGACAGGTCGGCCTGTTGCGGGGTGACCTGCTGGAAGAACGTTCCCGGTGACGACCGTTGTCGAGCCGCCCGGGCCGATGTTCGTCGTTCCCCCGGTGTGGCGTGACGCCGGCGCCGTGAGATCGATCACGCGGACGTAGTTCGTGATCGGCCGCATCGGATCGTGCGTGCCCTGACAGACCATCGCTGCGGCATTGGCGCCACACTGCTGAAATGCCACATCCTTCGCGGCTCCGGAGTAGGTGATGGCCGTGGGAGTGCCCGCTTCCTTTTGCGCTGCGGCGATGACCGACATGGCGTCCTGCGCCATCGCCGTTCCGGAGAGGGACATGAGACAGATTGCCACGAGCGCCAGTTTCTTCATCGAAGTGAACTCCTCTTGATAGCCGTCGATAGTTCCTATCGTCATTCGGGATGGTCCTGAGTCTTGAAGTGCTCGCGAATCGAGCCACTTCCGGCTGGGCATGCGGAGCTGCCCTCGCTTTACGACCCGCCCGGGTTAGCGGCGCAGCGCAAACGCGACGTAGGTGCCGCCAGATGCACTGCCCGGATCCTGCCGTGCGCCGCCCTTGCCGGCCCCCGCGGCGATGGCGACGTACTGTCGGCCGTTGACCTCGTAGGTCGCCGGCGTGCCGTTACCCGAGAAGGGCAGCGTCGCTTCCCAGAGGAGCGCGCCCGTGGCCTTGTCGAACGCGCGGAACTTCCGATCGAAGTTCGTGGCGCCGATGAAGACCAGCCCGCCAGCCGTGACGATGGGCCCGCCGTAGTTCTCGGTGCCGGTGTTCGTCAATCCTTTGGCAGCGAGCTCAGGGTACTCGCCTAGTGGAATCCGCCACGCGAGATCGCCGGTGTTCAGGTTGATCGCGTTGAGCGTGCCCCAGGGCGGCGCCACGGCCGGGTAGCCATCGGGATCGAGGAACTTGCGGTAGCCCGTGAAGCGGTACGGCACGAGTGGCGGGGTCGTGGCTGCGCCTGGCGCCGCGGCGGTTGGCCGGTCTGTCCCGTCGCTCAGGAAGTCGACGATCGCGGCACGCGTCGCGACCGACAGGTGTGGGAATCCGGGCATCCGGCCCGCGCCCTTCTCGACGATGGCTGATATCTCAGCTTTCGTTTTTCGCTGCGCGACGCCGACGAGCGACGCGATCTGGGGCGGCGTGCCCTGCAGATCGTCGCGGTGGCACGCGGCGCAATTCTGCTGGTAGAGGCCGCGTGCCGTGGTGGCCTCTACCGCTGGCGCCAACCCCCCAGTCCACGCGAGGTCGTTCGCATTGACATAGTAGAGGCCGGTATCGGGATCGAAGGCCTGGCCGCCCCACTCCGGTCCGCCGTCGAATCCGGGGAAGATAACCGTCTGCCGGTCGATCGACAACGGTACGAAGAGACCCTCGTTGCGGAACTTCGCCAGTTCCTCGAGCGCCCACTTCCGTGCTTCCGGCGTGCGTGAGGTGATCGTCTCCGGCGTCAACACCTGCCGCGCGAACGGTGCCGGTCGAGTCGGAATCGGTTGCGTCGCAGCAGTGATTTCGCCGGGGACGTCACTCGCCGGGAACTTGCGTTCCTCGATGGGGAAGAGTGGCGTGCCGGTTGCGCGATCGAAGACGAACACGTAGCCGTGTTTGACGACCTGCGCCACCGCCTCGATCGTCTTGCCGTTCTGTCGAATCGTGATGAGGTTGGGCGGCGACGGCGGATCGCGATCCCAGATGTCGTGACGCACGAACTGGAAGTGCCAGATGAGTTTTCCCGTATCGGCGTTCAACGCCAGCAGCGAGTTCGCATACAGGTTGTCGCCGATCCGGTTGGCGCCGTAGAAGTCGTCGGAGGCCGATCCGGTGGGCACATATACAATGCCGCGCGCGGAATCGAGTGCCATGCCGGGCCAGTTGTTGGCGCCGCCGTTCTCCTGCCACGAGGTCTTCGACCAGGTCTCGTAGCCTTTCTCGCCCGGATGCGGAATGGTGTGGAAGCTCCACTGCAGCTTGCCGGTGCGCGCATCGTAGGCGCGAACATCTCCCGGCGATCCAGGCAGGCCTTCCGACACACGGCCGCCGAGAATCAGCAGGTTCTTGTGCACGACGCCGGGTGATAGTCAGCACGACGGACTGCTGTTCCGGATCGCGTCCGAGATCGCTCTGCAAGTCGATGCGGCCGTCGCTGCCGAAGGTGGGGATCGGCTTGCCGGTGCCCGCGTCGAGCGCATAGACGTAGCGCGTCACCGCTGAATAGACTCGGCGATCGCCGGCGCCATCGCTCCAGTACATCAACCCGCGATTCGGGCCCTGCCCCCTGATGCCTGAGTCGAACGTCCAGAGGTGTTCACCCGTCGCGGCGCGCAGCGCGAACGCCTTGTGCGACGGCGTGATTCCATACAACACGTCGTCGACGACGATCGGTTGTGTTTGCAGCCCGCCTGTCTCTCCGCTGTCGTAGGTCCATGCCTGCTGCAGCTGCTTGACGTTGCCGCGGTTGATCTGGTCAAGGCGCGAGTAGCGGATCTGCTCCTGCCCGCCGCCGTACGCGGACCACGTCCGATAGCTGGCCGGCGGCGCCGGCTGCGGCCGCGCGGCGTTGAAGATCGGGGCCGCCGCAAATGCTGCAAAGATCACGAATGCCGTGGCGACGCGCTTCATGTATCCCTTGCGCTACTTTCCGCGCAGCTTCGCCACGGGTCCATCGACGCCATTCGGGATTTGCTCGTCGGCGAGCTGGTCCTCATCGTTGACGGTTTTCTTCAGTCGCGCGAGCTCCGTCTTGAGCGTCGCGGTCAGCTGCTCCTGCCCGGGCTCACCGTACAGGTTGTGCAGCTCGTACGGATCGTTGACGAAGTCGAAGAGCTCCCACTGATCCTTCTTCCAGAAGTAGATCAGCTTGTGCGTCGTCGTGCGCACGCCGTAGTGCGCGCGCGTGTTGTGGTTGCCAGGGTCGTGGTAGTAGCGGTAGTACATCGACGTGCGCCAGTCCGCCGGCGTGCGGCCCTTCAAGACTGGCAGGAAGCTGCGTCCCTGCATCGCTGAGGGGACCGGCGCGCCAGCAGCCTCGAGAAAGGTCGGCGCGAAATCGACGTTCAGCGCCATCGCCCGGACGCGCGTACCGGGTTTGATCTCCGCTGGCCAGCGCACGAGGAATGGCATGCGCAGCGATTCCTCGTACATGAAGCGCTTGTCGAAGAGGCCATGATCGCCGAGGAAGAAGCCCTGGTCGCTCGTGTAGATGACGATCGTGTTCTTCGCCAGCTTCAGACGGTCGAGCTCGTCGAGCACACGGCCGACGCTGTCGTCCACCGACTGCACGGTGGCGAGGTAGTCCTGCATGTAGCGCTGGTACTTCCAGCGGACGAGCTCGTCGCCCGTCAGCGCCAGTTCCTTGCCGTCGCGGGTGATCGTCACTGTGTCCGGTTTCGTGCCCAGCCACGCCGTGAGCTCGGCGCCGCTCAGGTCTGACGGCGGCTCCAGTTTGAGATCGCGGCGCGTGAGGTCCTTCGAGATGCGTTGCGCGTTCTCGTGCAGCGCATCGGTCCGCGTCGCATACGAATCCCACATCGTCACCGGCTCAGGGATCCAGCGGCCCGCGAACTGCGCGGCGTACTTAGGATCAGGCTGCCACGGGCGATGCGGCGCCTTGTGGTGCATCATCAGAAAAAACGGCTTGTCCTTCGGCCGCTTGCCGATGAAGTCGACCGCGAGCTCGGTGACGACGTCGGTCGCGTAGCGTCCGGTGTAGGTCTTTTCTCCTGTTGCCGTGTAGAGCACCGGATCGAAATAGGCGCCCTGTCCCGGAAGGATTTCCCAGCGATCGAAGCCCTGCGGATCGCTTCCGAGGTGCCACTTGCCGACCATGCCGGTGTAGTAGCCGCGCTGCTGCAGCAGTTGCGCGACCGTCGTGCGGCTGCTGTCGAACCGGTTGAAAACCGTCACGCCGTTGATGTGCGAGTACTGGCCTGTGAGGATGGCGGCGCGGCTCGGCGTGCAGATCGAGTTGGTGGCGAAGACGTTTTCGAAGAGCGCGCCCTCTTTGGCGATGCGATCGAGGTGCGGCGTCTTGTTGACGCGCGACCCATAGGCGCTGATGGCGTGCGCCGCGTGATCGTCCGTCATGATGAAGATGATGTTCGGCCGATCGGCGGCGATCGCCGGTGCCGCAGCCAAGGGCAAGGAGGACGCAGGAGAGAAGAATCCGGTGCATGCCACCGGCGATTGTAGCGGAGTCTCGGGACGGCTGACGCCTGTCTATCGCACGCCCGTGCGACGCGCCCACTCCGCCTCGAAGGCGTTGGGCTGCACGTGGAACTCGAGCAGCGCCTGGTCGATGGAACTCCCGCGGCCAACCATCTCCAGGAATGGTCCCAGGTTCGATCCAAGCTGCGCGATCAGGACTTCCGCGGCGACCGCGCTCTCGGCATACGCGACGACCGCCTGCTGTTCGTCGAATCCGCTGAATCCGCGGACGAGATCCGCAAGCGGCATGATCGTGGTCGAGCGGCGAAGGGTTGCCGCCGCCCACGCAGGATCGCTCGACTCGAGGTGCGTGGCGAGGCCTTCGTTGAGCCACGCCGGCACGCGTCCGACGGTCGCGATCACGGCGTGGACCAGTTCGTGGGTGAGTACCCGATCGATCTCGCCTTCTGACGCGCTCCCGCCGACGGCGACGCGAATGCGGCCATCGTAGCTGCCAGCCGCCCAGCCCGGCGCGCGCGTGAGGTCCTGGAACTCGCGGTTCGTATAGAGCATGACGGTGATGGGCTCGCTCGGAAACCTCTGCAGGGCCCGGCCGATCCTCAGGTACTCGCGTTCGAGCACCCGCGCCACCCGGTCGCCAATCGCCTGCGTTCTCACACCTTCGTAGAGGATGCGGAAATGGCCGGTGGGCCTTTCGAGGTACGAGCCGTGCGTGGACGACTCCCGCCGCCACCGCTCGAGTGTGTCTGCGACGTTCCGGTCGCGCGGCCTCAGCGCCGCGGCTTTCTCGAGCGAACCGATCGCCAGCTCGCTCTTGCCCCGCTCGTACGCGACATCGGCAAGCATCGTCCAGGCCTCGACGAATTGCGGATCGAGCTCGACCGCCTTGCGCAGCGATGTCAGGGCCGTGTCATGTCTGCCGGCGGCATGAGCCGCGGATCCGGCGCCGAAGTGCAGGCCGGCGTCCTCCGGATGCCGTTTCAGCTCGTCGTCGAAGAGGACGCTGGCGCGAGCGGGCTCGTTGCGATTGAGCGCTTTCCATGCCTCGGGCGCGAGAAGCTCACGCTGCGACGCGCCCGGCAAACGGGTTGCGACCAGCAGCGCCGAGAGCATGGCGACGCACGCAACGGCGAGGACAGCCTTCGAGGCGGGTGCGACGGCCACGAGGCCGATGGGGCAAGAGGTGTGCCGCTCGAACTGGATTGGTGCGGCGCCCTACGTGCGGTGACTAAGCATGGCGGCACCGTTGTGGACCGCGCCGCGCATCAGAACTGTGATCCGGCGGCGAAAGTTGATCGCGCGTTGGTTCAGTCGGCGACCCACACGGTCTTGATGTTGACGAACTCACGGATGCCGTGCACGCCAAGCTCGCGGCCGTAGCCCGAGCGCTTGACGCCGCCGAAGGGCACGCGCGGATCCGAAACGACCATCGCATTGACAAACACTTGTCCAGTCTCGATACCGCGGACGAAGAGATCGCGTTCCTTGTCGTCCCTGGTCCACACGCTCGCGCCGAGCCCGAAGCTCGTATCGTTGGCGATACGAATTGCCTCATCTATCGAGCTGACGCGAAAGACGGATGCCACAGGACCGAAGAGCTCTTCGCGGTAGGCCGGAGAATCGCGCGGGATGTCGATGAGGACGGTGGGCGCGAAGTAGTTGCCGGGGCCGGGAACGCGGGCGCCGCCGGTCAGGATTCTCGCGCCAGCCGCGACGCTCGCGTTGACCTGCTTCTCGAGATCGGTAACGAGATCCGGCGTCGCCAGCGGTCCAATGTCAGTTGCCGCGTCGAGCGGATTCCCGACCTTCATCCCTTCCATCGCCGCGACGAACTTCTCCAGGAATCGATCGGCAACGGCGTCGGCAACGATGAAACGCTTCGCCGCGATGCACGATTGCCCGTTGTTGATCGCCCGCGCCTTGGCCGCGGTGGCCGCGGCCTTCTCGATATCGGCGCTGGGCATGACGATGAACGGATCGCTGCCGCCGAGCTCGAGCACGGTCTTCTTGAGCGCGTGTCCCGCCCGCGCCGCCACGTCCTGACCGGCGCCTTCGCTCCCGGTCAGCGTCACCGCGCTCACCCGCGCATCGTCGAGCAGCGCAGCCACCTCGGACGAGCGAATCAGGAGCGTCTGGAAGACGCCTTCCGGAAAGCCGGCGCGGCGAATGATGTCTTCGATGGCGAGCGCGCACTGCGGCACGTTCGACGCGTGCTTCAGGAGTCCGACGTTGCCGGCCATCAGCGCCGGCGCCACGAAGCGGAAGACCTGCCAGAACGGGAAATTCCACGGCATGATCGCGAGCACGACGCCGAGCGGCTCGTAGCGGATGTAGCTGTCGCGCGCCTCGGTGGGAACGCGTTCCTCTGCGAGGAAGGTCGGCGCCGTGTTCCGCGTAGTAGCGGCACCCACGCGCGCACTTGAGCGCTTCGTCGATGCCCGGACGAAGCGGCTTGCCCATCTCGAGCGTCATCAGGCGTCCGAGCTGCTCGGACTCATTCTCGAGGATGTCGGCGGCCCGTACCAGAAGGCGTGCGCGGTCCGCGTACGCAGTCTGCCGCCAGCTTGCAAACGCTGCGACGGCGCGCTGCAGCTTGTCCTCGACTGCCGCTGGCGACAGCGTATCGAACGTCGCGAGCGTCTCGCCGGTCGCCGGGTTGATGCTCTTGAGCGCCATGATCCTGGCCTACGGCGTCACGCTTCCGACCGTGAAGATGCGCAGCCGCTGGATGGCCCAGCCGAGTGGAGTGGGTGGCGCCGTCGTCACCGTCACGCGGACGAACTTTGCCTGCACTGGCTTGACCGCGATGGTGGTTGTCGGGCTCTGGCCCTGGCCTTCGGCGACATCGCTCCATGCCGTGCCATCCATCGACACCTGCAGCTTGTAAGCAGAAACGGCGCCCGAGGGAACTCCGCCGCGGCCGCGGCCCGATTCCGAAGCCCAGGTTGCCGCGCCCGCCGACGAGCACGTCGATCAGGACCTCGGCGACGTTGACCGGCTGCGGCAACTCGATCTGGAACCACATGCCCGGTTCCTGCGCGGCGCCGCTCTCCCATCGCGTCGCGCCCTGGCCGCTGATGCCATTCGCGGCCGTTTCGTTGTTGTGGCTGGCGGATGCTTTCCATTCCGCCTGGTTGACGAGCGGCATCGGCGTCGTCGAGACGAGCTCTGCGAACGACCACATCGACGTGCGCGGGTTCGCCTTGCGCACCGCAGCCACGCGCTCGGCTGTCACGAACGGCGCGGCGTTGCCGAAGCTGTTGCGGACGTAGCTGGCAACGTCGGCAATCCACTCGTCGGTGTTCGTGCCCATCGGCACCATCACGCCGCCGGGATAGTTCTTGCCATCGAGCTCGCCGGTGAGGCCATGGAGCAGGACCTTGGTGATGTAGTCGGCGTTGCCGACCACGCGCGGAACGCCGGCGAGCGGCGGTGCGAGCGTGGAGCCGTCGGTGGCGCCGCCCATCGGCGCTCCCTTGCCGTCGGGCCCGTGACACGCCGAGCACAGCTCCTTGTAGGTGCCTTCTCCGCGTCCGAGCATCCGGCGTTCGTCGGTCGTGAGGTTCAACCCGGTCACCGCCGTGTCCGCCAGCGACGGCCGCTGTCCCTGCGAGTTGTTCGTGGGCTTGAGCAGCTGATCGCCGATTTCCTTCACGCCGCGAATGGTGCTCGCGTCCTTCGTGCTGCGAATGAGGTCCGCGTACTGCGGGATGCGGCGCAGGTTGATCGTCAGCATCGCCTGGATGACGACGTCGGTGTCGGCGTCCTTGAGCATCGCCCGATAGTCGTCGGCGAAGGACTTGTCGCCGGCTTTGTAGAGCGACTCGCTGGCGCGAATGGCCTGGATCCGAATCCTGGGATCCTTGTCCTTCAGCTGCTCGCGGACGAGCGCGGCGTTCAGCCCGCCGAGGCCTTCGAGCGTCCACAGCGCATGCATGCGCGCGAGCTGGTTGTTCGACTTGCGCGCCATCGTCTGCAGCGCCGGCACCACGGATTTGTCCTGCCGCAGCACGAGCTCTTTCTGCGCGCTGTCGCGCCACCAGCCGTTGGCGTGCTCGAGATGCTTGACGAGCTGCGCTGGCGTCTCGCTTGTACATCTGCGGCCGCGTGCGATCGGGCGCCGTGCCTTCGTAAGTGATGCGCCAGATGCGGCCCCAGTTGTGCTGCTTGTCGAGCGCCAACTGATTCACTTTGCGCCGCAAGGTACGAGTCCGGTCCGACGAACTGCGCGTCCTGGATGATGCCGGTGTACATGTCCATCAGGTAGAGCGAGCCGTCAGGCGCGTTCGTGATGGCCACCGGGCGGAACAGCGGGTCGGTCGAGCGCAGGAACTCCGACTTCGGATACGCGTTCCTGAGCTGCGTCAGGCCGTCGGTGACGACGATCTTGGCGCGCCGGACGATGCGGCCGACGGGCTCGGTGAAAAACAGATCGCCGACCATGTCGCTTGGAAGCTTGTGGCCGCGGTAGATTTCGACGCCCGAGGCGGCGGTGAAGTGGTTGAGCGTGCCGTCAGGCATGCGCACGCGCCGCATGCCGCCTTGCATGTCTGCGATGCCGCCTGGCGCCGGCCACGGCGTCTGGAAGTCAGGCTCGAAGTTGTCCGCGACGTTGAAGGCGCCGTAGACGATCGGCGCCTGGAAGTTGACGGGACCGATCTCGCCGCCGCCGTCGACCCACCACACCTTGCCGTAGTTGTCCTGCGCCGACCACCACTGGCCGCCGTTCGAGTCCGTTTCTTCTTTCAGGATCTTGCCGTCCGGCGCGATACGCAGGCGGAACGGGTTGTAGGTCATGTAGAGCCAGTTGTCCATGGCCCACGTGAGCCCGCCTGGCTGCCACTCCATGTTCGTGACGCGGCCGACACCCGGGTAGAAGAGCTCTTTCTTGTCCGCGACGCCGTCACCGTTGGTGTCGGTGTACTTGTACATGTCGCGGTTGTCGGTCTCGAGCGCGAGGATGACGCCGTCGCCGAGCGGGAAAGCGATGCGCGGCATGACCATCTTGTCGACGAACACCGTGTGCTTGTCGTACTTGCCGTCGCCGTCGGTGTCTTCGTGCCGCGAGATGCGGCTGATCGGGGCGCGCGAGTTCGAGCCGTCGGCGTCCTGCATGTAGGAGCGCATCTCGAGCACGTACATGCGGCCGTTGCCGTCGAAGGTGACGCCGACCGGATCCTCGATCAGCGGGTCGGTGAGCACCGGCTCGATCTTGTAGCCCGGCGGGAGCAGAAAGAGCTTCTGCTGCTCGGCGGGATCGAGCCGCGTGACCGGCGGCCGCGGCGAGAAATCAGCGCCGGCGGCGATGTCGGCCTCGATGCCGCCGCGTCCGCGTCCGCCTTGCGCCGGGGCTTGCGGCGCGGCACCTGCAGGGGGCGGTGGTGGCTGCTGTTCGCCTCGGGGTGCGACCCCGACCATCAAGAGGATGACTACGCCAAGCGCCGCGGCCCTTTTCGACATCGTGTACCTGTGCCCCCAGAGGAGATCGCCACCGAGATGGTTCGGCCTTCAATTATATGGTCCGGTACCTTCCATCCCGGTTATCCGTGCATGCTGCGGTGGCTTGGAACCGACGCACGTTCGACGCGGCCGACGGAACACGATTTGCGAAGAACGCGAGACTCGACTCGATCACCGCGGGTGTCGATCCCAGTCCTTGTAGATCAGGTATTTCGCCGGCGTCTTTCCCAGCGCGCCGAACCACTGCGGGCAATATGCGGACATCCAGATGACGTCGCCCGCCTGCACGGGATACCAACGATCCGCGAGGCGGTAGATACCGCCGCCCTCGAGCATCAGCAGGCCGTGCTCCATGACGTGGATTTCCGGAGCCGCGGAGCGCTGCGCCCGGTTGATAGGTCATCGTGTTCACGCGAAAGTCGAAGCCGGGATTATCCGGCACGAGCGCCCGTACCTCGAGCCACGGGTCATCGCCGAGGTATGACGGCGTGACGCGGCGCTCGTGGCCGATGAGCGGCTTCGGCGCGTCCACGCCGGCGAGATTCTGATACGGCTTTTCGAACACCGTGCATCGCGCCTCGGTGATCGCCGAGACGCGCGTTCCGCTTGCGGGAGGCAGGTAGGCGTAGCCGCCCGGTTCGAGCGTGGCGTCGCCGACCCGCAGCGTGCCGCTGGTCACGTAGACGAACCGCTGGTCTCCGGCAGGGCCGAGAGCGCCATCGGCTTCGACCTCCGCGGTGTACTGCACGAACCTGGCGCCGAGTGCCGGCGAGATGTGCACGATTGCTGTGGCGCGTTGCATGCCTGGCAGCGGTGCACGGACGAACGTTTCTGGCGTCTCGAGCAAGTGGTTGCGCTCGTGTGCGCTGCGGGTGCTGCCAAGATGATGCACGTGTGTCGCCTGTTCCTTTGCTATGCGAGATCGCGAGAATCCGGAACGCCAACGGCCGGAGTCATGCCTGACGCGAGAGATCGTCGAGGAGCGCGCCGCTGACCCCGATCGCGACGGCGACGTCGTCGATCTCGACGGCTTCATCAGGATGATGGCTGATGCCGCCGGGGCTTCTGGACGAACAGCATCGCCGCCGGCATACATGATGCCACCACCATCGCGTCGTGGCCGGCGCCGCTCGCCATGTGTCGCGCTCGGGACGCCGACTTCAGCGACCGCGCGATCGAGACGCTCGATCAGGGTGCCATCCATTGCAACCGCAGGTTGATCGAGAGCCAGCGCCCAGTGCGCGGTCAGGGAACGCGCCGACGCGATGGCCCGGGCGGTCGCCGTGAAGCGGTCGACGGCAGCGTGCCGCTCCGCGTTACTGGCATGACGCACGTCCAGGCTGCATCGGCAACTTGCCGCGATCACGTTGGTCGCGCCTGGCAGCGCACGGATGACGCCAGTCGTCGCCACCAGTCCCGGGAGGCTTCGTGCCTCGCGCTCGACTGCGACCACCCATTCGGCGGCGCCGGTCAGCGCGTCGCGACGCCCGGCCATGGGCGTGGTGCCGGCGTGGTTCGCCGCACCTTCAAAGGTCACGTCCAGGCGTGTCTGGCCGACGATGGCCTCGACGACGGCGAGCGGCAGATTCGATTGGTCGAGCACGGGCCCCTGCTCGATGTGGATTTCGAGAAAGCCGAGCGCCCCGTCGGCGGCTCTGGCGTCGACGATGCGATCGGCATCGAGCCCATAGACGCGAATCGCTTCGCGTACGCTCACCCCGCCGGCGTCGACGCGATCCAGTAGATCGGCGTCGAGCGTTCCCGCGAGGGCGCGGCTGCCGATGAACGGCGCACCGAAGCGCACGCCCTCCTCCTCGGAAAATCCCACCACCTCGATCGCGAACGGGAGCCGTCGTCCATCCAGCCGTTCGACCAGCGCGACACCCAGCATCACGCCGAGGATCCCGTCGAACGCGCCCGCGTGCGGCACTGTATCGAGGTGCGAGCCGATGTAGAGGTGCGGCGCGTCCGCCCGGTCACCCGCGTAGACACCCCGGAGGTTGCCGGCTGCATCGACGGTCACGTTCATGTGCGCCTGGCGCATCCAGTCCGTGACGAGTGCGTGGACCTCGCGCATGGGTGGAGAGAGAAAGGTGCGCGTCGTGGCGCCCGGCTCTTCGGAGCAGGCGGCCAGCCGCCGGCAGCGGTCGACGACCGCGCGCGCCAGAGCCACATCGCTGTTCACGCGCGCCGGCCCGCCGTGCGAGAGCGTCCCGTCCGTCCCAGGCATGTCAGCAACATCGAAGATCCACTCGACCTGGAATGTCAAGGCGACGGCGGCTTCGCTAGTTGGGTTCCGTTATCAGTCACTGGCTTCTCGAGGTCGGCTGAATGACGCGATCAACCGCCGAGACCGCAGGATCAAGCCACGGATAACACGGACAACACGGCTAGAGCTACTCAGCAGCGGGCACCGCGCTACGCCGGCGTGCCCGCTGACTGTCTGCTCGAGCTAATCGTTAACCCTCTGCGTGCTCTGCGACCTCTGCGGTGAAATCCCTCGTCACCGAACAACGCCCCTACACCACCCCAATCAACCGCAGACCCGCCAGCGCCGCAAACGCCAGCAGGAACACGTCGAAGGCGCGCTGCGGGATGTGGTGCACGATCCAGCGCCCGCCGAAGACGCCGGCCACGATGACCGGCGCCAGAATCAGGTTGAGCATCAGCGTCTGGCCGTGGATCAGGCCCAGCCCGAGACTGAACGGGATCTTGAAGATGTTGATGATGAAGAAGAACCACGCGCTCGTGCCGACGATCTCGAACTTCGGCAATGCCACGGCCAGCGCGTAGAGCGCGAAGATCGGCCCCGCCGCATTCGCCAGCATGGTGGTGAAGCCGGCGAGAAGCCCCATGCCCCAGGCGAACCACCGATTGTGCGGCACGCCCGCGAACCACTGCGGCCGCAGCATCCGCGACAACTGCAGCACCGCCAGGCCGAGGATGATCCACCCCGTCACGGGTCGAAACATCGAATCGTTCACGCTTCGCATCAGAAGCGCGCCGGCGACGATGCCGATCATGGCCGGCGGCAGCATCCGGCGCACGTAGTCCCAGCGCGCGTGCTGGTGGAGCGCCGTGACCGCGCACATGTCGCCAATCACCAGCATCGGCAGCACGATCCCGGTCGAGTCCCGGGCCCCGAAGAGGAAGGCAAAGATCGCCACGTGGATGAGGCTGAGCCCGGCGAGCCCACCCTTGCTGATTCCCATGGATGCAGCGGCGAGGACGGCGAGCATCCACTGAATCGGCGTGAGGTCTGGCATGAGCCGCTGATGATATCTGTGAACGCCTCCAGAGCAATTGGCCACGGACAACACGGAGGACACGGTGCGGTTGGTCGCGGCTCGTTACGAGGGGTTGGCATCGCGTGCCCTCCGTGTTGTCCGTGTTATCCGTGGCCGAGAAGTGACTCCGTGGTTTCGCAGAGCAGAATCCCGCCCAGCGCTTCAGGCCGCGAAAAACCGCGGTGAAGCGCAGTGCTTCGTATCGCACTGTGGAATCACGATGCGCCCGCGCACTGTGCTGGCAGCGCCCCGCGGCCGTGGATAGAATGCACGCGTTTTTACTCGGCCTCTTTCCTCAGCCTCTTTGCTCAGCTTTAGGGAGTGCGGCGCTATGAGACGAAGTCTGGTCACGTGGTCGGTTGCGCTGGTCGGTGCTGCGGTCGCATGGAGTGCGACGCCGGGCGCGCAGGCGCCAGCCGCGAGCGCGGCGAAATCCTCGGGCAAGGCCAGCTGGCTCACCGACGGCGGCGACAACCAGCGCACGGCGTGGCAGAAGAACGAGACGCTCATCACCAAGGACAGCGTCAAGAACATGAAGCTGATGTGGAAGCTTCAGCTCGATAACAAGCCGCGTCAGATGCACAACCTCTTTCCGCCGTTGCTCGTCAGCGACGTGACGACATCGCAAGGTGCGAAGGACGTCGCCGTCGTTGCCGGCGTGTCCGACAACGTCTACGGCGTCGACATCGCCACGGGCAAGCTGCTCTGGTCGCGAAAATTCGACAGCACGTTTGTCGAACCTACGGGCGGCCGCGGCCCCGGCGTGCTATGTCCCGGCGGTCTGACGGCGACACCCGTCGTCGCCCCGACCGATACTGCGGGCCGCTTCATCGTCTACGCGATCTCCTGGGACGGCCGCCTGCGCACACTCGATGCGGCGACCGGCACCGACGTCATCCCGGCCGAGCCCTTCCTGCCGCCGAACGGCAAGCCGTACGGGCTCAACCTGTTCAAGAACGTCATCTACACGACGACGGCACAGGGCTGCGGCGGCAATCCGAATGCGTTCTACGGCTACGACCTCGAGACCAAGAAAGTCGGTCAGTATCTGCCCGGCAGCGGCGGGTTGTGGCCGCGAACGGGGCCGTCGATTGGCAAGGACGGCACGGTCTACGCCGGCTCCGGTGACGGGGACTACTATCCCGAACGGCAGGTCTACGGCCAGTCGATCATCGGCGTGAAGCAGAACGCCCAGACGAAGGCGCTCGAGTTGAAGGACTGGTTTACGCCGACGAACGCGTTCTGGCTGCGCAAGCGCGATCTCGACATGAACGTGACGGGGCCGGTATTCGACTTCAAGGGCAAGGAGTACACGGTCCAGTCGAGCAAGGAATGCCGGCTGTGGCTGCTCGATACCAGCGAGCTCGGTGGTGAAGATCACCGCACGCCGGTCTATCGCACGCCGCTCATCTGCAACGAGGACGTCAACTTCGCGGCCGCGGGGACATGGGGCGCGCTCGCAACCTGGGAGGAGGCGAACGGCACGCGCTGGATTCTCGTGCCGTTCTGGGGACCGAAGCACTCGCAGTTCACCGCGCCCATCGAGTACGGCGACGTCGTTCGCGGTGGCCTCGCGGCGTTCAAGATGGAAGAAAAGGCTGGCAAAGTCGTTCTCACGCCGGCCTGGTTGTCGCGCGACATGGATCAGGCCGAGCCGCCCGTCATCGCCAACGGCGTTGTGTTCGCGTACGGAAGCGGCGAGAACACCGCGCAGGCCGACGTCGACAACGGCCTCGGGTTCAACACCGCCGCCAATCGCGTGGCGAGATCCTCGCACGCGACCATCTATGCGCTCGACGCGCACACGGGCAAGGAGCTGTGGTCGAGCGGCGACCAGATCACCTCGTTCAACCACTTCAGCGGGCTGTCGGTGGCCAACGGGCGCGTCTACATCGGCACCTACGACGGCATGCTCTACTGCTTCGGTGTCGACACCGCGGCGTCATCAACGAACGCGCGATAGCGAAGGAGCGACCGAGATGAAGCCACGATCGACAGACGTGATTGGTGCCGTCCTCATCGCCTCCGCGTGCGCGGCGGCGATGGTGCAGGCGCAGGGCCGGGGCGGCGAGTGGACGACAAGCCGGGGCGACGCGCAGCGGACCTCGTGGGTCCGCACCGACGTGCGGCTGACGAAGGACGCCGTGCAGAAGGGCGAGCTGAAGTTCCTGTGGAAGATGAAGCTCGACAACGATACGCGTCAGCTCAACTCCCTGACGACGCCGGTGCTGATGGATCGGTTGATCTCGCATCGCGGGTTCAAGGCGCTCGCGTTCCTCGGCGGCAGCTCCGAGCGGATGTACGCCGTCGATACCGACCTCGCCCGCGTCTACTGGACGACGGTCATCAACTACTCTTCGATCACGCCGCCCGCGAACAGCTCGTGGGCTTGCCCTGGCGGGCTGATCGCCGCAGCGACGCGCCCGACGTCGTTTGCGGTGTCGGCGTTCGGCGGCGCCGGCGGTGGCGGCCGCGGCGGCCGATCGGGGAGCTCAGTTGGCGAGCCCGGAAAAGGCGCGCCGAGCCTCGCGCTCGTCGCGCAAGCGCAGGGAGGCCGCGGCGCCGCGCCGAACGATCCCGTTCCAGCCGGTAGGGGCGCTGCTCCAGGTGCGCCTGCAGCCGGCTCCGGCCGGCCGCGGCGGCGGTGGCGGTGGCTGGGCGGTGGGCCAACGGACAACGTCTACGTCCTCGCGAGCGATGGCTTTGCGCGCACGATCAATCCGCACAACGGCTCCGATCGCACGCCGGCGGTTCCCTTCCTGCCGGCCAACGCCAACGCATCCGGTTTGATCTTCGTCGATGGCGTGCTCTACACCAGCACGTCGAACAACTGTGGCGCCGCGCCGAATGGCGTGTGGGCAATCGATCTCGGCGCCGAGAGCAAGAAGCCAGTGTCGTGGAGGACCAACGGCGGAAACGTAGCTGGAACCGCTGGTCCCACGCTTGGAACGGACGGGACGATCTTCGTCGCCGTTGGCGACGGCGCAGCGGGCAGCCGGCGCGCTATTCCAATTCGATCGTCGCGCTCGAGCCGAAGACGCTGAAGCTGAAGGACTGCGTTCACGCAGGCGGGCGCCGACTTCAACACGTCGCCGGTGATCTTCCGTCACAAGGACAAGGACGTGATGGCGGTCAGCGGCAACGACGGGCGGCTCTACCTCCTCGATGCTTCGTCGCTGAAGACGCCGCTCTTCGTCACGCCGAAATACAGCAACGCCGGCGCGACCGGCGGGCTGGCGACGTGGGAGAACGAAGGCACGCGGTGGATCCTGGCGCCCGCGGTTGGCGGCGCCCAGGCCGGATTAAAGACAGCGGGCAACGGCCCGGTCACCAACGGCAGCATCGTCGCCTTCAAGCTCGTCGACGACGGCGGCAAGCTGTCACTGGAGCCGGCATGGAGCTCGCGCGATCTCGTGTCCCCGGCAGCGCCGCTCGTCTTCAACGGCGTCGTCTTTGCGTTGTCGACCGGCGAGTCGCGGCCGTCGAATGTGAATGCCACGGCGGCGGCACGCGCCAAGGCATCGGTACCTGCTGTGCTTTACGCCCTCGACCCGGCGACTGGCAAGGAGATGTGGTCGAGCGGCAAGAGCATCACGTCGTTCGCCCGCGGCGGACTGTCGGCGGCAGCAGGGCAGGTGTATCTCGTGACGTTCGACAACCTGCTCTATGCCTTTGGCATCGAGATGGAGCATTAAGGTAGCGTCCGGCTTTAGCCGGACCGGGGACTTGCCGTAAGCTGGAACTATGCGCACCGCACTCATCGCCATCGTCCTTCTCAGCTCGACCGCACCGGCCTTTGCTCAGCTGCCCGACGGGCCAGGCAAGGACACGCTCGTGAAGGTCTGCGGCACCTGCCATCAGGCAGAGCGGGCCGCGTCTGTACGGCTCACGCGCGAGGGTTGGGAGGAGGTCATCGGCGACATGATCAAGCGCGGTGCCCGCGGCACCGACGAGGAGTTCAAGGCCGCACTCGACTATCTGGCCACCAATTTTCTTGGCGAAGCTTCGCGGCCGCTGAACATCAACCGTGCCACGAACATCGAGCTCGAAAGCGTCGCTGGACTGACGCGGAAGGAAGCGGCCGCGGTTCTTGCCTACCTGGACAAGATCGGCGTGTGCAAGTCGCTCGACGATCTGAAGAAAGTGCCGGGCCTGGACTACAAGAAAATCGAATCCCGGAAGGACTTCATCGTGTGCTTCGAAGCGCCGCCCGTTCCGAAAGAGCAGCCGAAGCCTTAGCGCGGCGGTTCTGGACTGCCTATCCCGCCGGCACCATCCACGGAAACACGTACGCCTGCAGCATGACGATGATGCCCATGATCACCGCCAGCGCGACGCTGTGCCAGAAGACGAACCGCAGGATCCGCCCCTCCTGACCGTGCTGATTGGTCGCCGCGGTGGCGACGACGATGCTCTGGGCGTCGATCATCTTGCCCATGACGCCGCCGGTGGAGTTGGCGGTGGTGATGAGGATCGGATTGAGCCCGAGTTGCTGCGCCGTGATCTTCTGCAGGCTGCCGAAGAGCACGTTCGAGCTCGTGTCTGAGCCAGTCAGCGCAACGCCAAGCCATCCCAGCATCGCGGCGAAGAACGGATAGAGGACGCCTGTCTTCGTGAATGCGAGGCCGAGCGTGGCGTCGGTGCCGCCGTAGCGCGTCACGAATCCCAGCGACAGCATGAAGGCGATCGTCAGGAGCGGCCAGCGCATGCGCTTGAGAGTCGTGCCCGCGATGCCGAGCACTACGAGTGGCGGTATTCGCAGGTAGAGAGCCGTGGCAATCGCGGCGAGAAGGATTGCCGTGCCGGTGGCCGACAGCCAGTTGAAGTTGAAACGCGCCGCCTCCGCCCGTTTCGCCTTGTAGGCCGGGTCGTGCATCCGTGCGCGATCGACGGCGTCGACTTCGACTGGATGCTCGCGGTAGACCATGCGGTGCAGGCCCTTTACGTCGAAGGCCGGCGACAGCACCGCGTGCGGCGGCGGCGCCACGTGCTTCTCGAGATACAGCGCGGCGCCAGCCGGGCCGCCATTGAGGAACGCCTTCATCGGCCCGATTCCCCAGGCCGTCACGAAGAGCGACAGGAACACCCACGGCATCCACGCGCGCACGAGCGCCGGCCGCGCGATTGCGACGTTTGCCGCTGCCGCGGTCTCGGCCTTTGCGCCCGGGAAGTCCCATATTTCCGCCGGCTTCCACCACGTGCAGAAGAGCGCGAGGGAGCCGAGCGACACGAGCCCGCCCATGATGTCGACAAGCTCCGGGCCGACGTAGTTGCTCCACAGGAACTGAACGATCGCAAAGGACCCGCCGCACACGAGGACAGCCGGCCACGCCCCGCGCAGTCCGCGCCATCCGCTCATCGTCACGACCAGCCACGCCGGCACGATGAGCGACACGAACGGCAGCTGCCGTCCCGCCATTGCGCTCAGCAAATCGGGTGAGATGCCGGTGACGGCCCCGAGCGTCAGGATTGGCGTGCCGATGGCCCCGTACGCCACCGGCGCCGTGTTGGCGATGAGCGAAAGACCCGCGGCGTAGAGCGGAGTGAACCCAAGCCCCATCAAAAGGGCCGCCGTGATCGCGACGGGTGTGCCGAAGCCGGCGGCGCCCTCGATGAACGCGCCGAAAGAGAAGGCGATGAGCAGCGCCTGCACTCGACGATCGGCGGACAGTCGCGCCACCGAACTCTTGACGACCTCGAACTGACCCGTGGTGACGGTCAGGCTATAGAGGAAGACCGCGTTGAGGATGATCCAGCCGATGGGAAAGAGGCCGTAGAGCGCGCCGTAGACAGCTGTTGCCGCGGCCGCCTGCGCCGGCATGCCGTAGACGACAACCGAGACGAGCAGTGCCGAGACGAGGCCGGTGAGCGCAGCCCAGTGCGCTTTCCATTCGAGGAGCGCCAGCGTGCCGAGAAGAAGGATGATCGGCAACGCCGCGGCCAGCGTGCTGAGCCAGGCGTTGCCGAGCGGATCGTAGATTTGGACCCACTCCATCTATTTAATGCTCGCGGGGCCCCACCCCCGCTCGCGTCGCTTCGCGCATACGCGCTCAGCGACAGCCGCGGGCGCTGCTGATAGGGCTTCCGGCTTCAATCTGCAACTGCCCAGCACGGACAGCGCCAACTCTACCTGAACAACTTCGGTGCGAGGTCGTTGAGGTAGTGCCGCCAGACCGTCCACTCGTGACGGCCCTCCGAGAGCACGAACTCGTGCTTCACTCCGAGCTTCGTCAGCGCTTCCGCGAATGCCTTGTCGCCAGGCCCGGTCAGCGTGTCGTCCTTGCCGACGCCAACCCACAGCATCTTGAACTGTTTGTTGAGGAGGTCGGGCTTCTCTGCAATCTTCGGATACATCTTGGCGACGCCGCCGCCCGCGGCCGGGCTCATGAGCGCGACGTAGCGGAAGAGCTCCGGCCGGCTGAACGAGATGTTGATGCTGTGCCCGCCGCCCATCGACAGGCCCGCGATCGCGCGGTCGTCGACCTTCTTCGAAACCTTGTACGTCCGCTCGACGAGCGGCATGACGTCTTCGACGATGTCCTTGGTGACGGGTGAGAGCCCGCCCTGGCCGTCGCCACCCATCATCGAGTTGATGATCTCTGCGAGCGTCGCACCGGCCATCGACTTGGCCACGGGATCCGCCACTTGCTTCGCTGGTCCCGCCCAGAAGCTCTGAATCGCGTGGCCGAGCGGCATCACGACGACCATCGGCTTGGCTTTGCCTTCGGCGATCGCGTTGTCGAGGATGTTGTTGGCGCGCCCGATCATCGTCCAGCCGGATTCGATGTCGCCGGCGCCGTGCAGCAGGTAGAGGACCGGGAAATTGCTGCCCTTGTCGTAGCCAGGCGGCGTGTAGACCCACACGGTCCGGCTGACGCCGAGCGTCTTCGACACGTACGGAACGATCCGCACTTCGCCGTGCGGCACCGCCTTGACGTCGTAGAACTGCGGTCCGTCACCCGGCACCTCGACGACGCTGACGGGGCCGAAGCGGCCGTAGCCGTATTTGGTGTTCGAGTTCAGCGGATCGAGCGCGGTGACGCCGTCGACGTTGAAGGCGTAGGTGTAGATGTCAGGAGCGAGCGGTCCGATCTTGACGCTCCACACGCCGTTGTCGCCGCGCGTCAGCGGATGGGGCTTGCCGTCGAGCTCGCCTGCCGCGCTCACGCTCTTCGCGTTCGGCGCGAAGTAGCGCAGCGTGATCGTGCGGTCGGCGCCGACTTCGGGCGATGTGTACGACGGGCGGTTGCTGTGCGGATGCGATGGAAGCGGCCAATGTAAGCGCCAGGACCGCACCGCCGAGCAACTTGCTAATTCGTCGCATCATGTCCTCGTTACTCAATGCTCGCGGGGCCCCACCCCCGCTCGCTCTCGCGCGGCGACTTCGCGCCGCGCTCGGGCCGCAGGCGCTGCTGATCAGCAACTCCTACCGGCAGACGCCTGCACTCGCAGCACGAACAATCTACCGGAACATCAGCGGCGCGACGGCGTGCAGCGCGTGCCGCCAGATGACCCACTCGTGCCGTCCTTCGGTGAGAACGAACGAGTGCTTGATGTTGTTCTTCGTCAGCGCTTCGTCGAGCGCCTTGCTGCCGTTCAGCGCGAAATCGTCCTTGCCGACGCTGATCCACAGCAGCTTCAGCTGCTTGTTGATCACGTCGGGGCTCTTGAAGAAGTCCGCGTAGGTCTGCTCGGGGTTCTGGCCGGCGCCAGCGCTCATGACCACGAGATGGCTGAACAGCTTCGTGTTGGGGAACCCGATCGCCACCGTCTGGCCGCCGCCCATCGACAGGCCGCCGAGCGCGCGGTTTGGCTGGTCCTTCAGCGTGCGGAACTTCGCCTCGACGAACGGAATCACGTCGTCGATCACGTCCTTGCCGAAAGCTCCGCCGCCCGCCGCGCCGCCAGGGGCCGCCGGGGGCGCGCCCGCCGGGGCCGCGCCGATCACCGGCCGCTCGGGGCCGGTGCCGATGCCCATACGCGCGTAGCCGAGCGGATTGACGATGATCATCGGCTTGGCTTTGCCCTCCGCGATCAGGTTGTCCATGATGTAGTTGGCGCGGCCGGTGAGCATCCAGCTCGAGTCGATGTTGCCGGCGCCGTGCAGCAGGTAGAAGACCGGATAGCGCGTGTTGCCGCGCTCGTAGCCGGGCGGCGTATAGATCCACAGCGTGCGCGGCACGCCGAGCGTCTTCGAGTGATAGGTCTCGACGCGCACCGTCCCGTGCGGGACATCCTTCGCATCGTCGAACTCGTCGCCGGGGATCTCGAACATGCTCGCCGGCGGGAAGGCGCCGAACCCGAGCTTCACCGACGGGTTGGTCGGATCCATCGTCACGACGCCGTCGGCGTTGAACTGGTAGTTGTAGACGTCCGGCGCCAGCGGTCCGATCTTGACCTCCCAGACGCCGGCATCGTTCTTCGTCATCGGGTAGGTCTTGCCATCGAGCTCGCCGATGACCGTGACTTCCTTCGCGTTCGGCGCGCGGAAGCGAAGCGTCACCGACTTGTCGGCGTTGACCTCGGGCGAGACGACGGGCGGCAGTCCGCCACGGCCGCCGCCGCGTCCCTGAGGCGCTGGGGGCTGTCCGGCGGGAGGAGCCTGGCCCGCCGGCGTTTGCGCGCTGAGCGCCGTGACAGCCAGAGCCGCTGTCATACGACCCAGAAGTCCCAGTTCGAGCGAGGACCTTGTTTCATCGGTGTTGTCCGTGTTGTCCGCAGGCCTGCTGACGTAACCGTGGTCCGTGGCATCGGTTATCCGTGGCGCTACTGGAACAGCATCGGCGCGAACTCATTGAGGTAGTCGCGCCAGTTGACCCAGGTGTGGCCGCCGGAGGTCTCCTTGTACACGGGAGTGAAGCCGTGCTTCTTGAAGAGATCCACCGTGGCATTTGTCGTCGTCAGCAGGAAGTCGTCTTTGCCGGTGGCGAACCAGAACAGCTTCAACCCCTTCTTGAGATTCGCGTCGTCGAGGGTCTTGGCGTTTTCCTTCTCCCAGTCAGCGGCGGTCGGCTGCGGTGGGGCTGCGGGCGCGGCCGCTGGCGCCGGGGCGGCTGCTGCTGCCGGTGATGCCGGCGGCGCGGCGCCGCGGCGTCCTCCGCCAAGTCCCGGGAACGCGCCGAGGAGCCCCGAACTGTATACGCCGATGTAGCCGAACTTGCCGAGGTTCGGGATGCCTGCCTGCAGCGCGTGGTTGCCACCCATCGAGAGTCCCGCGACGGCCGTGTTCGAGCGATCCGTGAGCGCGCGGTAGTTCTTCTCGACGTAGGGAATGACGTCCTTCATGAAGTCCTGGACGAACTCTTCAGTGGCGCTGCGGCCGATGACGCCACCTGTCTGCGGCCCGCGCCGCGTGTGGCCGGCGGGCATGACGATGATCATCGGCTTGGCTTTCTTGGCGGCGATGAGGTTGTCGAGGATGAATCCCGCGCGGCCGACAGAGGTCCACGAGTCGTCGCTGTCGCCGGCTCCATGCAGGAGGTAGAACACCGGGTACTTGTCGTTGTTCTTCTCGTACCCCGGCGGCGTGTAGACGTGCATGCGGCGGAACGTGGTCAGCGCCGTGGAGTAGTAGGTCACCGCGGCGATGCTGCCGTGCGGAACGTTCTTCGTGTCGGCGAAGTCGGAGCCCGGCACGTTGACCATGCTCCACACGTTGTTGTTCGACTCGCTGACGAATGGGCTGCGCGGGTCGATTGTCGCAACGCCGTCGATGTTGAAGTTGTAGCGATAGGTGCCCGGATCGACTGGCCCGACCGTGAGCTCCCACACGCCGTTCTCGGCTTTCGTGAGCTGCGTGTTCTGGCCGAGGCCCTGGATGTCGCCGGCGCTCAGACGAACAGCCGTCGCCTGCGGCGCGAAGAGGCGGAAGGTGACCTTGCGATCGGCCGCGACTTCCGGAGACACGAACTGAGGCGCCTGAGCCTGCCCGCCGCCGCGCCCGCCGGGCGCCTGGGCCGCCGGAGCCGCCGGTGTCTGGGCCGAAGCAATCGGCGCGAGGGTGGCGAAGGCGAGACCGAACACAGAGATACGGATAGAAAGACTGCGATTCATAGAGTTCCTTCTTGGTGAAATCGCGATGTCGCGTCCCCGGAGCCGAACGTCGCCGTCACGGGAAACACGAGTTTGTGCATGCAGAGACCGGGATCTTAATTGCTGCGCTAGTTCATTTGCAAGGCGTTGCGAGTGGCAAGACCGGCGTTTCGCATTGCAAGCCGTGCAGTTTGCATGCAGAACAGTCGTCAGTCGGCAGTCTTCAGTCGACAGTCATCAGTCGTCAGTCTCAGTCGTCAGTCTCAGTCGTCAGTCCGATCCAGCTACTAGCAGCAGGTGCGACTGTCGACTGCCGACTGCCGACTGCCGACTGAAGACTGAAGACTGTCCTTCAGCATTCAGCACTCAGCATTCAGCATTTCTCGATCACCACGCTGATCCCCTGCCCGACTCCAATGCACATCGTGCACAGCGCGTAGCGGCCGTTACTGCGCGCGAGCTGGTACGTGGCGGTGGTCACCAGGCGCGCGCCGCTCGCTCCGAGGGGATGGCCGAGGGCGATTGCGCCGCCATTGGGGTTGACGTGTGCCGCGTCGTCGGCGACTCCGAGATCGCGAAGCACGGCGAGCGACTTGCGCCGCGAACGCTTCGTTGAGCTCGATGACGTCCATCTGCTCGATCGTCAGGCCGGCTAGTGCGAGAACCTTGCGGGTCGCCGGGACAGGGCCGATGCCCATCACGCGTGGCGCGACGCCGGCGACGGCGCCGGCGACATATCTGCGCGCGCGGCGTGAGGCCGTGCGCTTTGACCGCATCTTCAGATGCCAGTATCAGCGCGCACGCGCCGTCGTTGATGCCGGATGCGTTGCCGGCGGTTACGGTGCCGTCCGGCCTGATCACCGGCTTCAACCTGGCCAGCGCCTCGAGCGTCGTGTCGGCGCGCGGGTGTTCGTCGGCGTCGACAGTGACGGTCTCTTTGCGCTGCGCGATCGACACCGGCACGATCTCTTCGGCAAGCCGTGCCCGCCCCGCGGCTGCGCGTTGCTGGCTGCGATACGCGAATGCGTCCTGATCGGCCCGCGCGATCTTCCACTCGGCGGCGACGTTCTCGGCGGTTTCTCCCATCGCGTCGATGCCGTACATCTGCTGCATCCTCGGGTTGACGAAGCGCCACCCGAGCGTCGTGTCCTCGAGCTTCAAGCCGCGCGCAAACGCCGCGTCGGATTTCGCCGATGACAAAAGGCGCCCGCGACATGCTCTCCACTCCGCCGGCGATGACGAGCGACATTTCGCCGCAGCCGATGGCCCGCGCGCCCTGGATGACGGCATCGAGGCTCGATCCGCACAAGCGGTTCACGGTTGCTCCCGGTATCTCCTTCGGGAGGCCCGCGAGAAGCAGCGCCATCCGTCCGACGTTCCGGTTGTCCTCTCCCGCCTGGTTCGCGCACCCGTAGATGACGTCGTCTATTCGCGCTACGTCGAGGCCGGGGTTGCGCTTCTGGAGCGCGGCGATAGGGACGGCCGCGAGGTCGTCGGTGCGGACGGCAGCCAGAGAGCCGCCATAGCGGCCAAAGGGGGTGCGGACGGCGTCGCAGATGTAGACAGCGTTCATGGAGTTTCGGGTCACGGCACATGAAACAATGCTGAAGTCTGAATGCTGAATGCTGATTGAGTTCTGAATTCATTCAGCATTCGACATTCAGCATTCAGCGTTTCACCAACACCTCGCGCTCGTAGTTTTTACGCGCGCGAGCCAGGCACTCCCCCCGGCACTCCCTTGGTCTCGCAGTAGTAATCCCACACCGCGCCGAACGGCATCGTCTTCTGCTCTTCGAGGAGGGCGAGCCGTGCCGTGTAGTCGCCTTGCGCTTCCAGGTCGCGCAGGGTCTTTGTTGGCTCGAGCAGCGCCAGCAGCAGCGACTTGATCATGTTGCGCGTCCCGATCGTCCAGGCTGCGACCCGGTTGATGCTGGCGTCGAAGAAGTCCAGCCCGATGTGCGTGCGGCCGAGGAAGTCGCCGCGCACCAGTTCCTGGCTCAGGGCGAGCAGGTCGTCGTTCAAGAGCACGACGTGGTCGCTGTCCCAGCGTACGCCGCGGCTCACGTGCAGGAGGATCTCCGGCAGGAACGCGAACATCGCGCTCAGCTTGTCGGTGACGGTCTCGGTCGGGTGATAGTGGCCGCTGTCGAGCGTCAGCAGGATCTTTCGCGACAGGGCGTAGCCGAAGTAGTACTCGTGCGAGCCGACGGTAAAGCTCTCGCATCCGATGCCGAAGAGTTTTCCCTCGACCGAATCGAGGTTCAGCTTCGGATCGATCGGCTCCTTGAAAATCGTGTCGAGCGAATCAGTCAGGCGCTGGCGCGGACCGACGCGATCGATCGGCGTGTCTTTCATGCCGTCGGGAATCCAGAGATTCGTGACGCACGGTTTGCCGAGGGCCTTGCCCATCGCGGCGCCGATACGCCGGCAGGCGATGCCGTGGTCGATCCAGAAACGCCGGATACCCGCATCGGCATGCGAGAGCGTCATGTTGTCGGCGGCTTTCGGGTGCGAGAAGTAGGTCGGGTTGAAGTCGAGGCCGATGCCGAGTCCCTTGGCCCACTCGATCCACCCAGCGAAATGCTCGGGTCCGATCTCGTTGCGGTCGACGGACTTGCCGCCGAACTCTCCGTACGAGGCATGCAGGTTGAAGCGGTGCGTGCCCGGGATGAGCGACAGCGCCAGCGTCGCATCCGACCTGAGATCGTCAGGCGTTCGCGCCTTGCCTGGATAGTTGCCGGTGGCTGCCAGGCCGCCGCCTAGGCCGGTGCCGAAGTTTTCGAACCCCTCGACGTCGTCGCCCTGCCAGCAATGGAGGGATATGGGAACGTTGGACAGCCGAGCCATTGCGGCATCGGTGTCGACTCCGGCTTCGGCGTAGCGATCCCGGGCCGTCGCGTAGACGCTATCGATTCGAGCGGTCATCGTCCCTGCCTTTCCAAACGGAGGGCGCCGATCATATATGACCGGAAGCGTGGGGATTATACGTTCCCGCTGGGAAGTTGCGGAGATTTCGGAGGTAACGGGTTTACAACGGAGAAACGGAGGAACGGAGAGGTGCGGGGGGGCTTTTCGCGCGGAACCTCTGCGCTGCTTGCACCGCGCTTCAGCGCGGTGGAGTAGCCGCAGCGGACCGGGATCGTGAGCGTAACCATTGGCAACGCCACGCTCACGACCCCGGCCCGCTACGGCTACTCCTACGCCGGCGAAGGCCGGCGTGCAAGCAGCGCCTCCGTTCCTTCGTTCCTCCGTTTTGAACCCGTTCCCTCCGTCCACCTCCGTTTCGACGCTATCCACTGATATTTCAGACAAATACGCGTTTCTCGGGTGTCGGCAAACCGTGACAGTCGGGTAAACTCGCCGCCACCGCCGCTCGTATACGGCGTCGTATATCTGCTCCAGGTAACTCAGGGGACATCAATGTCGCTGCCACGATCTCGACAGTTCTTTGTGAGCGTCATCGCTGGATGCGCGGTGCTCACGCTCTCCGTCTTTGCGAAGAGCGAATCTCAGGCGCCGGCGCAGGCGCCGCCTCAGACTCCGCCGCCGGCGGCAGCCGGCCAGGCGCCGCCAGCAGAGCGCAGGGCGGCAGGGCGCTCAGCCTCCCGCGCCTGGAGCCGCCCAGGACGGCAGAGGCGGTCGAGCCGGCGGCGGCCGCGGCCCGTCGATGACCGAGCCTGACTTTTCGAAGAAGCCGCCGGTCGTGCCGCTCTCAGCCGCCGATCAGCAGAAGAAGTTCTGGCTGCCGCCCGGTTTCAAGATCGAGCCCGTCCTCACCGATCCCGATATCCAGGAGCCGGCGCAGATTGCCTTCGATGGCAACGGCCGCATGTTCGTGCTGGAGCTGCGCGGTTACATGCAGGACGCCGATGCAACCGGCGAGCTCGATCCCGTCGGCCGCATATCGGTGCACGAGGACAAGAACAACGACGGCGTCTACGAGACGCACGCGGTGTTCGTCGATCACATGATCTTTCCGCGCTTCGTCATGCCGTTCGGCGCCAACGCCATCCTGTCCAAAGAATCGAACGCCGACGAAGTCTGGAAGTACACCGACACCAACAACGACAACGTCGCCGACAAGAAAGAGCTCTTCGCCACGGGCATGGGCCGGATGATGAACGTCGAGCACCAGGAGAGCGGGCTCTTCTGGGCGCTCGACAACTGGATGTACAGCACGATCAACCCGGTGCGCCTGAAGTGGACGCCGATCTGGCGTGCTGCGCGAGCCGACCGGCTCGAACGGCGGTCAGTGGGGAGCGACGCAGGACAACTACGGCAAGCCGTGGTTCCAGGCGGGCGCGAGCGGCATGCCCGGCTACTTCCAGCTGCCGGTCGCCTACGGCAACTTCCCATGGCCCGAGCAGTTCGAGAGCGACTTGAACATCACCTGGGGCGCGCCCGTGCTCATCGCCGACATGCAGGGCGGCATGAACGCCGTGCGCATGCCTGATGGCTCGCTGGCGCGTGCGACCGGCTCGGCCGGCAACGACGTCTTCCGCGGCGATCGTCTGCCCAAGGATCTGATCGGCGACTACTTCTATGGAGAGGTCGTCGCGCGCATCGTGCGCCGCCTCCATCCGGTGAAGAACGAAGGCCTGACGCAGCTGAAGAACGTCTATCCGCTGTCCGAGTTCATCCGCTCGACCGATCCGCTCTTCCGTCCCGTCGACCTCACGACCGCTCCGGACGGGACAATGTACATCACTGACATGTACCGCGGCATCATCCAGGAATCGCAGTGGTCGGGCCCCGGCACTTATTTGCGCCAGCGGATCGATCAGTACGCGCTCGACAAGGTCGTCAAGAAGGGCCGTATCTGGCGGCTGTCCTACGACGGTATGCCGCGCCGTACAGCGGCGCCACGCATGCTCGGCGAAACACCCGCGCAACTCGTGCGGCACCTGAGCGATCCGAATGGCTGGTGGCGCGACACGGCGCAGCAGCTCATCATCCTGAAGCAGGACAAGTCAGTCGTTCCGGCGCTCAAGCAGCTTGCGCGCACGTCGCCGGACGAGCTCGCGCGCATTCACGCGCTGTGGACGCTCGACGGTCTCGGCGCCGGGGACGCTTCGCTCCTGCGCGAGCTGATGAAGGGCACGAACGCACAGCTCCGGATTCAGGCGATTCGCGCCAGCGAGACGCTGTACAAGGCGGGCGACCGATCGTTTGCCGCCGACTACAAGGCCGCGACGAAGGACGCCGACGTCGACGTCGTCATGCAGGCGCTTTTGACGCTCAACACGCTCAAGGTCGCCGACAGCAAGGCGGTCATCTCCGCCGCGCTCGAAAGCAACAAGGCCAAGGGTGTGCAACTGGTAGCGAACGTGATGATGAAGCCCGACACTGGCGGCGGCGGCCGCGGCGCCGGCTTCATGGAAGGGATCGCTGCCTTTGGTCCGGCAGAGACCGCGATGCTCGAAAAAGGACGCGGCATCTACACCGAAGTCTGCTTCGCGTGCCATGGCGACGACGGGCGTGGCGCCAAGGTGCCGGGCGCGCAGAACGAGACGCTGCTCGGTCCGCCCCTTGCCGCATCGCCGCGCGTGCTCGGACATCAGGACTACATCATCAAGACCGTTCTCCACGGTTTGACCGGTCCGCTCGACGGCAACAACTATCCTGACGTCATGATCGGCATGGGCCAGAACAACGACGAGTGGGTGGCGGCGATCACCTCCTACATCCGCAACTCGTTCGGCAATCGCGCCGCGATCGTTACTCCCGACGACGTCAAGCGCGCGCGGGCGGCGACGGCGAATCGCAAGACTCCGTTCGCGTCGGCGGAGCTCGTGGCGTCGCTGCCGCAGCAGATGGTCGTCGATCCGAAATGGCAGCTGACCGCGAGCCACAACTCGGCCACTGCGAAGAACGCGCTGAGCATCAACCCGTGGACCTCTGGCAAGCCGCAGGAGCCGGGCATGTGGCTCCAGGTCGAGTTGCCGGAAGCAGCGACGCTCACCGAGATCTCGTTCGAGTCTCCCGTGGCTGTCGTCCAGGAGGGTCCGGCAATCCCGGGAGCTCCGACCCGCAGCGGCGGCTTTGGTGGCGCGGCTGCCGAGGGCTCACCGGGCTTCCCGCGCGGCTACACCGTCCAGGTCTCGATGGATGGCACGACGTGGGGCTCTCCCGTCGCCGAAGGGCAGGGCAGCGGCACGGCGACGCGAATCGTGTTCGCCCCGACCCGGGCGAAGTTCGTCCGGCTGACGCAGACGGGGTCCTCCGAAAATGCTCCGCCCCTCGCCGTCCGCCGGCTGAAGCTCTTCGCGGCGGGGACAGTCAAAGGCGACGCCCAGGCCTCGAGGCACCGGAGGGACGGGGAGGCGAACGGGATCACAACGGAGATGAGCAGCGGAGATCTCGGACGATCCCATCCGTTCACGAGCTGCTGGCAGCCGGCCAAAGGCCGGCTAGGGTAGAAGACAGGAGGCGGCAGTTGTAAGCACACTGGAATCCGTCTGTGCTTACAACTGCCGCCTCCTGTCTTCTACCCACCGCGCGTCGCGCGGTGCCAGCAGCGCAGATCTTCGTTGCTCCGTTCCTCCGTTGTGATCCCGTTAACTTCGCAACCTCCGTCCTCTCACCCGGTAACTGTCACGGTCACTGTCCCGTTTGAGTGTCCCCGCAATCGCGATATGCTCGGCCGTTGATGGTCAGACGGATGCTGTCGTCCCCGCAGGCGGGGCTCGTGCTCGTGATCCTGCTGCTGGCGGTTGTCCTCGCAGTCTTTGCGGGATCGCACGTCGACGCGCGCAGCGGCCTCACCGTCAACAACTTCCTCAACTCCTACACCCTCATCCAGACCGCGACCGACGCCAGCTTCTTCGCAATCATGGCGGTCGGGGCGACGATCGTCATCATCTCCGGCGGCATCGATCTCTCCGTCGGCTCCATCTACGCCTTCGCGGGCGTGACGACGGCGATGGTGCTGCGGGCAGCCGGCCCCCTCGATCCGCTGGCGATGATCGCGCTTGGCCTGACGGTCTCGCTCGGCATCGGTCTCGCCTGCGGCGCGATCAACGGCGCACTCGTCGTTGGCCTCGGCGTCCACCCCTTCATCATCACGCTCGGGACGATGTGGATCGTTCGTGGCATCGCGTTCGTGAGCAGCAACGCCGAGAGCATCCTCCTGCCGAACGCGCTGACGAACGTCGCCAAGGCCTCGCTGGGCCTGCGCGCCTCGCTCTATCCGGTGCCGATGCTGGTGATGATCGTCGTGGCTGCCGTCGGCACTATTTATCTGATGCACACCGTCGGCGGACGGCGGGTGTTTGCCGTCGGCGGTAATGCCGAGGCGAGCCGCTTTTCCGGCGTGCCCATCGGCCGTGTGAAAGTTGCGGTCTTCGTGCTGTCGGGGCTGACCGCCGGGCTTGCCGCTTTCATGGGCGCCAGCTTTTACGGTTCGGCGTCGTGCGCGGACGCCACCGGCTACGAGCTTTATGTCATCGCCTCTGCTGTCGTCGGCGGCGCCAGCCTCTCGGGCGGCAAGGGCAGCGCTGTTGGCGCGCTTCTCGGGGCGCTGCTCATCGTCCTCATACGCCAGTCGATCAGGACGCTGCACTTCGATCAGAACTACGAGTGGATCATCATCGGCTGCGCGATTATCATCGCCGTCGTCCTCGACCAGGCGAGCGCGCGCTTCTCTGTAAAAGGACTGGCCGGCAGCCAGGCCTGAACATCATTTGGGAGCTATGCACATGACGACTGGATGTACGCGAGTAGCGGCCGTGGCAATCGCGGCGGCGTGTTCCTTGTTCGCGATGGCGTGCGGCGGCGGGTCGCCGGCGCCGGCCAATCAGGCAGCGGCGCCGCGCGGGCTCAAGATCGCGCTCATCGCCAAGTCGTCTACGAATCCGGTATTCCTCTCGGCGCGCACCGGCGCCGAGGCCGCGGCCAAGGAACTGACGGCGAAGCACAATGTGCCTGTCGAGATCGCGTGGCTGACGCCGCCAAGCGAGGACGGGCAGGTGCAGGCGCAGCGCATCGCCCAGGCTGTCAACGAGGGCGCGAACGCGATCCTCGTCTCGTGCTCGGATGCTGGCAAGGTGACGGGTGCGATTAACGACGCCGTCGCCCGCGGCGTCGAGGTCATGACCTTCGACAGCGACGCGCCGCTCTCGAAGCGCTTCGCGTTCTATGGTGTCGACGACATCAAGACCGGCCAGTCGGTGATGGTCGAGCTCGCGAAGCAGATGGGCGAATCCGGATCGATTGCGATCCTCGCCGGCAACCAGAATGCTCCGAACCTGCGCAACCGCGTCGAAGGCGTCAAGCAGGAAGCGGCGAAATACCCGAAGATCAAGATCGTCGACACGTTCTATCACATCGAAACGCCGCAGGATGCCGCAGCCGAAGTGGTGCGTGTCCAGAACGCCTATCCGCAGATCCAGGGCTGGGCGATGATTGGCGGCTGGCCCCTCTTCACGCCGACGCTGCTGACCGATCTCGATCCGAAGAAGGTGAAGATCGTGGCCGTCGACGGCTTACCCGCCGAGCTCGCGTATGTCGAGAAGGGTCTGGCGCCGGTGCTGTTGGCCCAGCCCACCTACAACTGGGGCTACGTGTCGGTGCAGAGGATCTTCGACAAGGTGCAGTTGAAGCAGGAAGTGCCGACGATCATTCCGATGGAGCTCGTTCGCGTGACGAAGGAGAATCTCGGCACCTGGGCCCGTCAGCTCAAGACGTGGGGCTTCACGGACGTTCCCGAGGCGTATCTGGCGTTGCCGCAGTAGCGCGCAGTCGACGTTCAATCCTGCCGTAGCGCCACGATCGGCTGCGTGCGCGTTGCGCGCCACGCCGGCCAGGCGCACGCCTGCAGGCCCGCAACGAAGAGCACGGCTGACGCAGCGAGGAACGAGATCGGGTCGAAGGCCGACACGTTCCAGATCTGCTGCGCGAGGAGGCGGCCTGCGAAAACGCTGCCTACCAGGCCGAGCGCGATGCCGCTCAGCAGCAGGATCGCTCCAGACTTCACGACCAGGCGACCCACCGAGCCAGGATCGGCACCGAGCGCGATGCGGACGCCGATTTCGCGCGTCTGCTGCGACACGGTGTGCGACATCACTCCGTAAACGCCGACGACGGCCAGGGTCAGCCCGAGAACGGCGAAGACCGACAGCAGCACGAGATTGAAGCGCGGTCCTGCGTAGACGAACTCGTTGAGAAAAGACTGCACCGTTCTGACATCGGTCACGGGCTGATCGCGATCGAGCTTGTACACCTGTTCGACGACGGTGCGAGTCACGGCGACGGGATCGCCAGCGGTCTGCACGAACAGACGGTTCGCGGCGCCGAGAAGAGAAGAGGGGACGTAGATTTCCGGCACCACGGCATCCATCAGTCCGTCGTTGAGCGTGTCGCGGACGACGCCGACGATCTCGACGCTGGGGTCTGTTGAATTAATCGGCGCCTCGGTCAGCCGCGGGATGCGAACGACGCGGCCAACGGCATCGGCGCCGTTCAGCTTCGCCCGCTCGAATGCCTGGTTCACGAGAGCGACCTGCCGGCGACCATTGACGTCGGAATCGCTGATCTCGCGGCCCTTCAGCAGCGGGATTCCCAGCACGCGGATATAGCCGGCGCTCACCTGGTGCATGACGAGCGGCGAGCCGTTGTTCGCTGCTCCGGGGACCTCCACGGGCCAGCCAGGATTGGTGAACGGGTGGATGCTCGTGCTGACCGCGACCGCGTTCACCCCCGGCACGCTGGCGACGCCGCGCAGCAACTCGTCGAAGAAGAGTGCGCGCCGCGCGGGATCGGGATATTTGCGTTCCGGAAGCGGCACTCGCAACGTCAGGATGCGTTCGGGCTCGAATCCAAGAGAGACGCCAGTCACCGCGATGACGCTTCTGATCATGAGGCTCGCGCCGACCAGCAGCATCACCGAGAGCGCGACGGCGCCGACGACCAGCGTCTTGCGCAGGAGCGCCTGCGTCTTGCCGCCGGTGCGTACTCCTGCCGCTCGTCCGCAGCGGGTTGGTCAGGTCTTTCGCGCACGTGTGCAGCGCCGGCGCGAGACCGAAAATCAGGCTCGTCGCGAACGACACCAGCAGCGTGAATCCCAGTACCGGCAGGTTGACGGCGACCTCGGACTCGTCGGGAATCGTATCCGGCGGCACGAGCGTGAGGATGATGTTCAACGCGCCGTAGGCGAGCGCCGTTCCGACGATGGCACCGGCGACGGCGAGGATGACGCTCTCGGTGAGGAGCTGTCGCACGAGCCGCCAGCGGCCACCGCCAAGTGCCGAGCGCACGGCCATCTCGCGCTGCCGGCCCGCGGCTCTCGACAGCAGCAGGTTCGAGACGTTGGCGCACGCGATCAGCAACAGCAGGCCCACGGCGCCAAAGAGCACCCAGAGATCGTTGCGGATGCTGCTCGGAAACGTCTCTTTGAAGGACAGGAGGCTCACGCGCCACGTTTTCGGGAAGCGCGTCGGCGCGGTCTGAACGAGATCCTGGACGATCGGTTTGAGATCCGCCTCGGCCTGCGCCTCGTTGACCCCGGGCTTGAGCCGCCCGAGCACGTGCACGTCCCTGACGCCTTCGATGGCGCGTCCTCGTTCGAACGTCACCGGCAGGTAAACGTCCGCGCCGCGCCACATGAATCGCTTCGGCATGACGCCGACGATCGTCCGCACCTTGTCGTTGAGTCGAAGCTCCCGTCCGACAACGCTGGGATCGCCGCCGAACTGCCGCTGCCAGAACTTGTAGCCCAGCACTGCCACCGGCGCCGCATCAGCCCGGCCATCGTCAGGGACGTAGTAGCGGCCGTGCAATGCCGGAACGCCCATCACGAGAAACGTGTTCGGGCTGCCGTAGTTGCCGCGCAGGCGCTGCGGATCGCCTTCCCCGGTCCACAGCACGTCGGAGATGGTCGACGCGATCACGCCCTCGAAGATCGTGCTGCGGTTGGCGAACTCCAGGTATTCATCGGTGTTGTAGTAGGTGCGGTAGCCGTTCCACTCACGTCCCGACACCTTGATGCTCATCAGGTTGTCGACGTCCTTGTATGGAAACGGGTCGAGGACGACGGCGTGGATGACGCTGTACATGGCGGTCGTGGCCATGACGCCGAGCGCCAGAGAGAGGACGGCCAGGGTCGTGAACCCCGGTGTGCGCAAGAACGAACGGACGCCGAAGCGTAAGTCCTGCCGGAATTGCTGGAACCACATCCGCATCACCTCTTTTGCTCTGGCACAGCGTAAACCTTTCACCGGTGGTTTCCAACCTGGCTACGCGTGCACCGCCGCCCTTGGCTCGGAAGGACCGCGACGCGCTAAGATGCCAGTCGATGGCCGCGCCGCCCGCCGTGCGATTCGACAACGTGACGAAGCGATTCCCCGGAGTCGTCGCGCTCGACCACGTCTCGTTCGACATTGCCGCCGGGTCGTGCCACGCCCTCTGCGGGGAGAACGGCGCCGGCAAGAGCACACTCGGCAAGCTGCTGGCCGGCATCCACGCCCCTGACGAGGGCCGCGTGCTGTTAGACGGAAATCCCGTTCGTCTGGACAGCCCGACCCAGGCGCTCGCCGCCGGCGTGGCGATGGTCCACCAGGAGCTGTCGTTCTGCGAGAACCTGTCCGTTGCCGAGAACCTGTGCCTCGGCAATTTGCCGTCCACCCGCGGCTTCGTATCCAGACGTGAGATGCGAAAACGAGCGGAAGGGTTGCTCGCGCCAATAGACGTCACGCTGGATGTCACGCGGACGGTGGCGTCGCTGACCATCGGCCAGCAGCAGATGCTGCAGATCGCGTCTGCCATCGGCCAGGGGGCGCGGCTGATCGTGTTCGACGAGCCGACGAGCAGCCTGTCGCAGCACGAGGCCGAGCGTTTGTTCACGATCATCCGGCGGCTCAAGGAACGGGGCGTGACGTGCATCTACGTCAGCCATCGGATGGAAGAGATTTTTCTGCTGTGCGACACGATCACGGTGCTGCGTGACGGCCGTCACGTGGCGACGCGTCCGACTGCCGAGATCAATAACGCCGTGCTCGTCGAGATGATGATCGGGCGGTCGCTCGCGGAATATTTTCCGTCACACATTGCTGCCGTGCCGGGACAGGAAGTGCTCAAGGTGTCGGGCTTGTCGAGCCCGGCTGGCTTTTCCGACGTGTCGTTCAGCCTCAGAGCGGGCGAAGTGCTGGGATTCGCCGGCCTGGTCGGCGCGGGACGTTCGGAGGTGGCTGCAGCGCTCTTCGGCCTCGACAATCACGCGACGGGCCAGATCTCCGTGAAAGGCCGGCAGCTGCGGATTGCCAGCGCCGCCGGCGCGATTGCGCAAGGCATCGGGCTCGTCCCGGAAGATCGCAAGCGCCAGGGCCTTGTCCTGTCGATGGACGTCCTGAACAACGCGACACTCTCGATCCTGCCGCGGCTGGCGCGCCTCGGCTTCATCACGCGCGGCGGCGAACGCGAGGCCGCGCAGGGCTACTTCGATCGGCTGCGCGTGAAGTCGCCGCGCCTGGATACGCTTGTCGCGGCGCTGTCGGGCGGCAATCAGCAGAAGATCGTCTTGACGAAGTGGCTCGCCGCCCGCTGTCCGATCCTCATCCTCGACGAACCGACACGCGGCGTCGACGTCGGCGCCAAGGCGGAGATTCACGCGCTCATCGACGAGCTTGCGGCTGCCGGGAACGCGGTCATCCTCATCTCGAGCGAGATGCCGGAGGTCCTGCACCTCTCGACGCGCATCCTCGTCTTCCGCGCCGGCCGCATCGTCGGTGAGCTCTCCCGCGCCGAGGCCAATCAGGAGTCACTGATGCGCCTGATGGCGGGCGTGGCCGCGTGATGGCGCGGGATCGACGACGATCTGACGCGTTTCACAGCATGTCCACGATGACACGAGGCACACGATGACATTCAGGTCATCGCGGTCTTCGAGATCTTCGCGGTCTTGTGTGATGCCGTGGCTCGTGCAGGCGTGACGTGAACTGGCTGAAGCCGGACGCTACTTGCCGGTGAACACCGGCGGCCGCTTGCCCAGGCTCGACAGCCCCTCGTAGGCGTCCTTCGTGGCAAAAATCTCTTCGAGGTGAGACAACTCCAGCGCGAGTCCTTCATCGATCGATCTGGTCGATCCCTGATCGATGAGCTCAGCCGCCAGGCGCAGCGCGACCGGCGCCTTGCCGCCGATTCTCTTTACAGCCTTGGCGACACGCGGATCGTCGCTCGGCGGCGCCGAGCCCGCGAGCAGCGCATCGACACCGTGACGGTCGAAGTACTCCGCCACGGTCCTGTGTGTGCCAGGAACGGTTCGCTTCGAGTCCGTGCGTCCCTGCGGCGATCGTTTCAGCGATCGCGGCGTCGATTTTGTCGTACGGCACGACCTTGTCGATCAGGCCGATGGCCCGCGCCTCCTCAGCGCCCAGCGTCTGGCCCGAGAGGACGAGCCACTTCGCGAGCCCGTCGCCGATGCGGCGCGGCGTCCGCTGCGTCCCTCCGAGGCCGGGATAGATTCCGATGCCCGTTTCGGGAAACGCCAGCGACGCCTTCGGCGTGGCGACGATCGCGTGGCACGCGAGGGCGAGCTCGACGCCGCCGCCGAGCGCCAGGCCGTGCAGGCGCGCGACGACCGGCTTGGCGCACGTCTCGATGGCGCGGAGGAGCGCCTGGCCGCGCCGCGTGAACGTCTGCGATGCGTCGATCGTTCCCGTCCTCGATGTGTCGGACGAAATAGCGGATGTCGGCGCCGGCGACGAACGCCTTGCCGCTCCCGGCGATGACGATGCCCCGCACGTGCCGGATCGGCGGCCGCGGCGTGGAACGGCGCGCCTCGAGCTGCGCGACGACGGCTTCGTTCAGCGCGTTCATGGCGTCGGGGCGGTTGATCGTCAGCGTGGCGATGCCGTCGGCGACCTCGGAGCGCACGAAGCGTGAAGCGGAACGGCCGGCCGGCACGCGCCTGCGTTCTCGAGCGACAGCGGGGACGCGCACGGTCCAGCGCGCGGCAAGCGCGGCGACGAGCGTCGCGGGCGCGCGTCGAGGCCGAGACTGGTTCATCAGCTCGAACGGGCCGCGCGCGCCAGCGGAGGCCGACCCGCGCGCCGATGTCGACGTCCTCGATCGTCCCGACCTGCTCGTCGACGAGCGCGGCGGCGACGAGGAACAGGCCGCGGCCGCAAGGCGATCGCCGACGGTCGCGAAAGCCGCCGCATCGGGCGTGCCGTCGAGTGGTCCACGGTGCGCCAGCGTCGACCTGGGCACGAAGGAGCGCCGGTGGCTCGTACATCGGCCCGAAGGCCCGCCCGAGCGTCGTCGCGGTATGGAGCGCGATCGGCACGCCGGTGACGTTCATCAGCTCGAACGGCCCCATGCCGATCCCGAACGCCTTCTTGGCGGCCGTCCTCGATCGTCGGCAGTCGATGCGAAGCCTTCCTCGAGCATGCGCACGGCTTCGTTCAGCCACGGCACGAAGAAGCGATTGACGATGAAGCCGGACGAGTCGCTCGAGGCGATCGGGGTCTTGCCGAGCGCTTCCTGGAGGCGCCAGGCCCGGCGATACGCCGCCGGGTCGGTCGTCTTGCCGGCGACGACTTCGACGAGCCGGTTCTTGGCGGGGTGGTAGAAGTAGTGCAGGCCAACGACCCGCTCGGGGTCGCGTCGTCGCGGCGGCCAGATCGCGTGACGGAGTACGACGACGTGTTCGTCGCGAGGATCGCGTCGGGCGGCAGACCTCGTCGAGGCGTGCGAAAGACGCTCCTGCTTGACCGCGAGGTCCTCGAACACCGCCTCGACGACCAGGTCGGCTGTCGCGCAAGATCCGACGAATCGGGAGGTCCCGCGGAGCCGCCCGCGGATGGCGGCAACGTCGTCCGGCCTTGAAGATCTTGCGCGCTGCACGCCGTCCTCGAGCGTCTTGTCGATGATGCCGAGGCCGCGCGCGACCTTCTGCGTCGTCCAGGTCGACCAGGATGACGGGGAACCCCTCGGTCGCCATCTTCTGGGCGATCCCGCTGCCCATGTTGCCGGCGCCGACAACGGCGAGGCGTTCGAAAATACGATCGGTGATGGGGGCGATGGGAGTAACCGGTGTCATGAGAGAGGTATGCGCGTCAGGCGAAGAAGGGATCCTAACCCAATTGTGTATGATCGAAACCCCATGAGCGAGGCGCGCGCCGATCTCGTCGCCACCCCATCACAAACCGTCGGACCATTCTTTCACTTTGGCCTGGCCGACAAGGCGACGCTCGGCTGCCTGGTACGACCGGACACGCCCGGCGTTCGGATCAGCCTGCAGATTCGCGTCTTTGACGGCGACGGCGCGCCGCTGCCGGACGCCCTGATCGAGTTGTGGCAGGCCGACGCCGAGGGCCGATATGTTCGCCCGGCCGAGCCGCAGGACGTTCTCACGCCGGAAGGGTTTTGCGGCTTCGGGCGGCTGCCGACTGGAGCGGACGGCTCGTGCACGTTCGAAACGATCCGCCCCGGACGGGTGGCGGATGGCGCCGGGCAAGCGCAAGCCCCGCACATCAACGTGTGCCTGTTTGCTCGCGGGCTGTTGCGGCAGGTCTACACGCGGATCTACTTCGCCGGCGACGAGCTCATCGCGACCGATGCAGTTCTGGCCCAAGTGCCGGAGTCGCGGCGGCACACGCTCGTGGCGCACGAGACCACTCCTGGGGCATGGCTGTTCGACGTTCGTCTTCAGGGCGACGGCGAAACCGTCTTCTTCGATCTCTAACGGCTGCCGCGATGTCATCCCACCTGATCGAGAGCCTGGCCACGACCACCGAGCTGGCGGACGTGTTCTCCGATCGCTCGTTGCTCCAGGCGATGCTCGATTTCGAGATCGCGCTGGCGCAGGCCGAGGCTGCGGTTGGACTGATCCCGCGCGACGCGGCCGCAGCGATTGCGAGCTCGACCATCGATAGCCTGGATGCCGCCGAGATCGGCCGCTCGGCACGCAGCACAGGTACAGTGTCCATCGGTTTCGTAACGGCACTTGCCACGCAGGTGCGATCGCGCGATCCAAAGAGCGCTGATTTCGTGCATTTTGGCGCCACGAGCCAGGACGTTGCGGACACGGCTATGGCGCTCACGCTGCGCCGGGCGATGGCCATCCTCGCGGCCGAACACGCGCGGCTCGATGGTGCGCTGAGGCAGCTGTCAGATGCGCACGCGCGCACGATCATGCTCGGCCGAACGCTCCTGCAGCCAGCGCCGCCGATCACGTTTGGTTTGAAGGTGGCCGGGTGGGTTGCCGCGCTGTCACGCGGATGGCGGCGCGTCGACGCTGCTGCCGCCGACGCCATAGCGCTGCAGTTCGGCGGCGCCGTGGGAACGCTCGCGGCCCTCGGGCGAGCGCGGCCCGCAGGTGGCGCCGCTGCTGGCCCGGCATCTGGGTTTGCCGGAGGCGGTCCCGTGGCATACCCACCGCGATCGCCTGGCCGCATTCGTCTGCGCGAGCGGCGTCTACGTCGCGACGCTCGGCAAGGTCGCGCGCGATGTTTCGCTGCTGATGCAGCACGAGGTTGCCGAGGTCGCCGAGCCCGGCGGCGGTTCCTCGACCATGCCGCACAAGCGCAATCCGGCGGCGAGCGCGGTCGTGCTCGCGGCAGCGAATCGCACTCCCGGCCTGGTGGCGGCGTTCCTCGCCGGCATGGTGCAGGAACACGAGCGGTCCGCAGGCGGTTGGCATGCCGAGTGGCCGACTGTCGCTCACATCGTGCAAGCGACGGGATCGGCCCTGGCGGCACTCGCCGACGCTGCGAGCGACCTGTCAGTCGACGTCAAGCAGATGCGCGCCAACATCGATCGGACCAACGGCACTGATCTTCGCGGAACGCGCGATGGCGCTCCTTCTTGCTCCCCTCGGAAAGAAGAAGGCCGAAGGGCTCATAGGCGAGGCCCTGGCAGAGGCCAGGAAAGGATCGATGACGTTCGGCGCGGCGCTCTCAGCACTCCCCGAAGTCGTGCGCGTGATCGACAGCGACGTGCTGCGCCGCATCGACGTTCCTGAAGACTATCTCGGCGCCGCGGAGCTGTTTCGCGCGCAGCTTCTCGACGAGGCTCGCCGATGACGCCGGCGTCGAATCGCGTGGCGCAGGTCGCACATGCCTCTCGTAAAAATCGGCAACAACACGTGCTATTACCGGCTCGACGGCCATGCCGATCGGCCGGTGCTCATCTTCTCGCACTCGCTCGGCCTCGATCACGGCATGTGGGACGCGCAAGCCGCGGACCTGCTGCCGTACTTCCGCATCCTGCGCTATGACACGCGCGGTCATGGTGCATCGAGCGCTCCGGCGGGCGACTACGTGATGGCCGATCTCGCGCGCGACGTGCTCGCGCTTGCCGACAGCTGCGGCGTGACGCAGTTTGCGTTCTGCGGATTGTCGCTCGGGGGCATGATCGGTCAGTGGCTGGCAGCGCACGCGCCCGAGCGTGTGACGCAGCTCGTTCTCGCCAACACCACGGCGAAGCTGTCCGACCCGCAGCCGATGGAAGCGCGGCGGCGGGCGGTGCTCGACGCCGGGATGGGCGCGGTCGAGGCCTTGTGATGGGCCGCTTCTTCTCGGCCTCGGTGCTCGATTCGCCGCCGCCGCAGGTGGAGAGTGCGAAGCGGACGCTGCTCGCGACGAGCCCGGTCGGCTACGCTGGATGCTGTGCCGCGATCCGCGACATGGATCACTCATCGCTCCTGGCGCAGATTCACACGCCGACGCTCGTCATCAGCGGCGATCTTGACGTCGGCATGCCCTGGGATCTCCATGCCGCAATCCTGACGCGCGACATTCCCGGCGCCCTCGCCGTGCGCCTGCCGGCCGCGCACATCTCGAACCTGGAGAAGCCGCGTTCCTTCAGCGCCGCCGTCCTCGATTTTCTCGTGCCCTCGACGATGGGGTCGCGGGACGCTGGTATGGGCGTGCGGCGCGCCGTGCTCGGCAGCGACTATGTCGATCGAGCCGTCGCCCGGACGACCAACTTCACGCGCGATTTCCAGATGCTCATCACCAGTTACGCCTGGGGCAGCATCTGGACGCGGCCGGGCCTCGACCACCGCACGCGCCGCCTGCTGGTCCTGACAGCGACGGCCGCGCTCGGGCCGCTGGGAGGAATTCCGCCTTCACGTCCGGACCGGCCTGGCGCACGAGCTCGAGCCCTGCGATCTCGAGGAGGTCCTGCTGCAGCTCGCGGTCTACGCGGGCGTACCCGCCGCCAACGCCGCGTTCCACATCGCCGCTGAGATCGTCGACGAGAAACGCGACTGACATTCCAGCGCTGGCGCCGTTTTGCTGCCAATCCTTGGTGTACGATTGCGTGCGTTTCGTGACGGCAGACGAACCCCATTCACGCAAAAGGTCGATGGAGACGAGATTTATGCGCGCAACATTCGCGACGCTGGCGGCGGTGGCACTCCTGGTGTCAGCTCCCGTCGCGCAGACCAAGACAGCCAAGCCTGCGAAGACACTCGACATCTACGCCCTGGACGTCGAGGGCGGCAAGGCGACGCTCTTCATCACGCCAGCCGGTGAATCGGTGTTGATCGATTCCGCCAACCCTGTGGCCGCGCGACACCGATCGCATCATGGCGGTATTGGCGGAAGCCGGCGTCAAGGAGATCGACTACCTCGATCTCGACGCACTACCACGTCGATCACATCGGCGGCCTGCAGGAGCTCGCCAAGCGCATCCCGATCAAGCACTACATCGATCACGGGCCGAGCGTCGAGGACCGCGAGCAGGTTGCCGGCTTCCAGGCGGCTTACGCCGAGCTCTGGGCCAAGGCGAAGCACACCGTCGCGAAACCGGGAGACAAGCTTCCCGTGACCGGCGTCGACTGGCGGATCGTCACCTCCGCGGGCGCCGCGATCAAGACGGCGTTGCCCGGCGGCGGAAAGCCAAACCCGGCGTGCGCCAGCTTCGAGAAAAAGAACGACAGTCCCACCGATGACAACGGTCAGTCGGTCGGCAGCGTGATCACGTTCGGGAAGTTCCGGACGATCGATCTCGGCGACCTGCTGTGGAACAAGGAATACGACTTCATGTGCCCGAACAACCTCGTGGGCACGGTCGACCTGTATCTCGCGTCGCATCACGGCCTCGATCAGTCGGGCTCGCCGGCGCTGGTGCACGGCCTGCAGCCGCGCGTGGCGATTCAGCAGAACGGGACGCGCAAGGGCGGCACGGTCCAGACGGCGAAGACGCTCTACTCGTCACCGGGTTTCGAGGATCTGTGGCAGGCGCACTGGTCGTACAACGCCGGGATCGAATACAACCCGGCCGGGACTCTTCATCGCCAACGTCGACGACCCGGCGGTGATTGCGGCCGTGCTGACCGCGCCTCCCGGCGGCGGCCGCGGCGGTCCGCCCGCCGGTGGTCCTGGCGGCGCCGCGCCTGCGGCCCCCGGCGCGACTGCGCCCCCTGCGGCAGCCGGAGCAGCCTCCAGCCGCGGCGCCTCCCACGGGCGCACCGCCAGCGCCAGCGATTGTGCCGGCGCAGCCGGCAGCACCTGCCGCCGGAGCCGCTCCTGCGGCGGGCGCCCCAGCGCCTGGCGCAGCGCCAGGCGGACGGCAGGGTGGAGGTGGCGGCGGCCGCGGCGGCCCCGGACAGCCCCACACGGGTCCGGCGTCCTGGATCAAGGTGTCCGCTCAGGCGGACGGCACGTTCACTGTCACCAACACCCGCAACGGTTTCAGCCGCACCTACAAGCCGCGGTAGCGCAGATATTTCTATGGCTCACACACCTGTTCTCGATTCGTTTCGTCTCGATGGTAAGGTCGCGCTCGTCACGGGCGGCGCGCGCGGCCTGGGTCTCACGATGGCCACGGCGCTGGCGGAAGCCGGCGCCGACGTCGCCGTGACGGCGCGCGCGAGCGGTCCCGGCGAGGAGGCTGCCGCGAAGATTGCCGCGGCCACCGGCCGACGCGCGAAGACGTTCGCGGCCGACGTCACCTCGGCCTCCGATATCGACCGTCTCGTCACGTCAGTCGAGGCCGAGCTCGGCCCGATCGACATCCTCGTCAACAACGCCGGCGTGAACATCCGCGGCACTGTCGATCAGCTGTCGGAGGCGGATTGGGACAGCGTCATCGACACGAACCTGAAGGGGCCCTTTCTCGTCTCCCGCGCGGTTGGCCCGCGCATGGTCAAGCGCGGCTGGGGCCGCGTCGTCAATCTGGGTTCAATCCTGGGCGCTGTCGCGCTCGGCGGCCGCGCGCCCTATGCCTCGTCGAAGGCCGGGGTGATCAACCTGACGCGCGTGCTGGCGCTCGAGTGGGCGGGGACCGGCGTGACGGCCAACGCCATCTGCCCGGGGCCGTTCGCCACAGAGATGAACCTGCCGCTCCTGAACGATCCGGTCAAGTATCAGGATTTCGTGAAGAAGATTCCGATGGGCCGCTGGGGCGAGCTCGACGAGATCACCGGCGCCGTGGTGTTCCTGGCGTCGCCGGCATCATCGTTCATCACCGGCACGTCGCTCTTCGTGGATGGGGGCTGGACAGCGCAGTAAGCAATGCTGAATGTCGAATGCTGAATGCTGAAGTGAAGTGCTGATTCAGTTTACTTCAGCATTCGACATTCAGCATTCAGCCTTGTTCGACGGGCGTGTGCGAGTCGAGGAACAGCCAGCAGAACGCGCCGACCATGTAGATGGCCGACGAAATGTAGAACGTCAGCGTCCAGTTGCCTGACGTCCACGCCAGCAGGTATCCCACCACAGTCACCGACAGCGCACCCGCGAGGCTGCCCATCGTGTTCATCGCGCCCGATACCGTGCCCGAGTAGCGGCCGCCGATATCCATCGTGCTCGCCCACGCGGCGGGCATGACGAAGTCGTTGAAGAAACCGGCCATACCGAGGACGAACATCGCGCGCACGGGATCCTGGATGCCCGTGAAGATGATGATGCTCGTCGACGCGCCGATAAAGCCGGTGACGGCGATGATCCGGCGCGCGATCGAGATGCTGCCGAACCGCTTCGTCAGGAGCGGTATGAGATAGGCCGACACCATGCATCCCAGGCCGCCGAGCAGCAACGGCAGGCCGGCGAGCAGGGCTCCCATCTTGAACGACGTGCCGCGCGCTTCGCGGAGGTAGGTGGGCAGCCAGTTGACGTAGAACCACCACCCGTACGCCAGGCACATGTACTGAATGGAGAGCAGCCAGACATTGGGGTTGGAGAAGATCACTCCCCACGGCACGCCCGAATGCGCGATCGCCGTATCCTTCGCCGGCGGCAGCAGCGCCAGCTCCGCTTTGTTGACGCTCGGATGCTCGGCGGGAGAGTCGCGATACCAGTAGAAGAACAGCACCGCCCAAATCACGCCGATGACACCAAAGATCTCGAACGTGCGATGCCACGTGAACGTCGAGATCATCAGCGCAACGAGCAACGGTGTAAATGCGCCGCTGACGCGTGTCGCCATCCACAGGATGGCCTGCGCGCGCTCGCGCTCCTTCACCGGCAGCCACGTCGTGAAGATGCGCGTCAGGTTGGGGAAGGCACCGGCCTCGCCCGCGCCGAACAGCGCGCGGATCGTGACGAGCGACGACATGTTCCACGCCCAGCCGGTGGCGGCGGTAAAGAAGGACCACCAGATGACGATCCGCATCAGGACGCGTCGCGGCCCGATCTTGTCGCCAAGCCAGCCGCCCGGAATCTCGAAGATCGCGTAGGCCCAGCCGAACGCGCTGAGCGCCCAGCCCATCTGAATGGGCGTGAGCTTGAGATCCTCCCGGATCAACGGCGCGGCGACCGAGATGCCAACACGATCGATGTAGGTGATGACGGCAAGCGTTACGGCAAACGCGGTAACGATGTAGCGTGCTTTAGTGGGCGTATTGTCCATGTGGCGAGTGCGGGTCCCGAGCCGTCCGAACGTGATCCCTACAATTGATCCTTAGGGCCTTCTCACTTCATTCAGCATTCAGCATTCGAAATTCAGCATTGCCTAGAGCTCTTTGACCGCAATGGTTCGCCAGCGCCAGAAGCCGCCGTCCACCCATCGCGGCGTCTTCTCGTTGCTGAAGTGCATCTGGATCGCGATCATGCCGTCAGTGGCGCCGCTGGCAGCATGGTTGGCAGTGTCGGTGAAATCCGTGACGAGCTGATCGTTGATCCAGACCATGATGTGCGGCACCTCGCCGGTGATCCGCGCGCGCACGGTGTTCCATCGCTCGCGGTTCCACACCTTCTGCCACGCTTCGACTTGCGGCTTGGCCGTGCCCGCATTCTGCACGCCCTTCAGGCCCTCGCCGTAGATGCCGCCCATGCCGCCGCCGGGCAGATAGTCGAGCGTGACCTGGTAGGCGTCGCCGGCTTCGTTCGAGCGCAGGAAGAGCCCGCTGTCGCATCCCCAGTCGGGCTTGATCTCCATGTAGACCTCGACGTCCTTGTACTTCTTGTCGGTAAGGAGGATGCCGCCCTGCCCCTTCGGGTTCTGGGTGCCGACGATGAGGCCATGAAGTACGTGATAGTCAGGGGTCGTGCCGTGATGGTTCGTCTTACTGACATGCCAGCCGCTCAGGTCCTTGCCGTTGAAGATCGGCGTGAAGCCTTCGGGGACCTTCGGGCCAGGTTCCGGCGCGTCGAGCGCCGAGGCCGGTGCCGCACCCTGCTGCTCGGCACGTCGTCCGGACGACAACGCCACGACGTTGAAGAGCGCAACGCTCGCGAATGCGACACCTAAAATGCCAATCAAGGGAGTTTTCTGCATACAGTTCTCCGGCTGGCGAGGGCTCTGCGCCGACACTTGTATCGTGATTCACGGCAAAGTTTGGCGTCGCGACACTAGCATGACTTTGGGCTGCATGCAAAACGCCATATAGTAAAGATCATGAGACTTCTTCGTGTTGGTGCGCCAGGCAAGGAACGTCCGGCGCTGCTCGATGCCAAGGGCGTCGTGCGCGACCTGTCGTCGGTCGTTACGGATATCTCCGGCGCTACGCTGTTGCCGGATTCGCTCGCAAAGATCGCGAAGGTCGATCCCGCGACGCTGCCCGCGATCGATGGATCGGCTCGCATCGGGCCATGCGTCAGCGGCGTCGGCAAATTCATCTGCATCGGCCTCAACTATTCGGATCACGCGGCGGAATCGAACATGCCCGTGCCCGTCGAGCCCATCGTCTTCATGAAGGCGACCTCGAGCATCTGCGGCCCGAACGACGATGTCGAGATTCCGCGCGGCTCGCTCAAGAGCGATTGGGAAGTCGAGCTCGGCGTTGTCATCGGCAAGCCCGGCAAGTACATCAGCGACGCCGACGCCATGTCTCACGTCGCCGGCTACTGCGTCGTCAACGACCTCTCCGAGCGCGCGTTTCAGCTCGAGGGCACCGGCCAGTGGGTGAAGGGCAAGAGCGCCGACACGTTCGGCCCGATCGGGCCGTGGCTCGTGACGGCAGATGAAGTGCCGGACTGTCAGAATCTCGGGCTGTGGCTCGAGGTCGACGGCCATCGCTATCAGAACGGCACGACAAAGACGATGGTGTTCGGCGTGAAGTATCTCGTGAGCTATCTGAGCCGCTTCATGAGCCTGCAGTCGGGCGACATCATCACCACCGGCACGCCGCCGGGAGTCGGACTCGGGCAGAAGCCGCCGGTGTTCCTGCAAGGCCGGCAATGTGATGCGGCTCGGCGTCGACGGCCTGGGCGAGCAGCGGCAGCGAGTGGTGGGCTAGAACGGATTCCAATGCCTCCGGATTCCCTGGTCGAAGGGCTCAGCTCCATCGTCGGCGGCGCTGCCGTTCTGACGCGGCCTGAGGATCTGATTCCGTACAGCTTCGACGGCACTGCGACGTTGAAGTCGCGGCCATCGGCGGTCGTTTTTCCGAAGACGACCGCGCAGGTTGCCGACTGCGTGCGCCTGGCGATCGAGCGGAAGATGCCGATCGTGACGCGCGGCTCGGGCACGGGCCTGAGCGGCGGCAGCGTCCCGAGCCCGAACTGCATCGTCCTGTGCCTGACGCAGATGGACGCGATCCTCGACGTCGATCCGCGGAACCTCACGCTGCGCGCGCAGCCAGGCGCGATCACGATGCGCATCGACGAAGCCGCCGGGCGTCATGGCCTGTTTTATCCTCCCGATCCCGGCTCGCAGCGCATCAGCACGATCGGCGGCAACGTTGCCGAGAACTCCGGCGGGTTGCGCGGCTTGAAGTACGGCGTCACGCGCGACTACGTCATGGGCCTGGAGGTCGTGCTCGCCGACGGGCGAGTGGCGCGCTTCGGCAACGCCTGCGTCAAGGACGTAGCCGGCTATTCGCTCAAGGATCTCTTCGTCGGCTCCGAGGGAACGCTCGGCATCATCACCGAAGTCCTGCTCAAGCTCGTACCGCGGCCGGCGGCGCGCCGCACGATGCTCGCGCTCTACGACAGCATCGAGGATGCGGCGGAGACGGTGTCGGCGATCATCGCCGCGCGCATCATCCCGTGCACGCTCGAGTTCCTCGATCGCATGACGGCCTGTTGCGTCGAGGACTTCGCCCACGTCGGTCTGCCGACCGACTGCGAGGCCGTCCTGCTCATGGAAACGGACGGTCATCCAGCCGCCGTCGCCGACGAGGCGGCGCAGATGGAGGCGATCGCCCGCGAGAATCGCGCCCGCGACGTGCGCACGGCCCGAGACGACGCCGAAGCGCTGCAGCTGGCATCGGCGCGCCGCAACGCGTTTGCCGCGCTGGCGCGGCAGCGCCCGACGACGATCCTCGAGGACGTGACCGTCCCGCGCAGTGAACTGGCGACGATGGTGCGCTTCATCGCCGACACAGCGGCCGCGCTCGAACCTGCAGATTGGCACCTTCGGCCACATGGGCGACGGCAATCTGCATCCGACAATCCTCACCGACGAGCGCGACACCGCCGAGATGGAGCGCGTGCACAAGGCATTCGATGCGATGTTCCGCCGCACGCTCGAGCTCGGCGGAACGATTACCGGCGAGCACGGCGTCGGCCTCGCCAAGAAGCCATGGCTGCGCCAGCAGATGGGCGATGCCAGCTTCGAGCTGATGAAGCAGGTCAAGGCGACGCTCGATCCGAACCGTCTGTTGAATCCGGGGAAGATTTTCGACTGAAGACTGGCGACTGCAGACTGGCGACTGCCGACTGCCGACTCGAGCCGACTGAAGACTGACGACTGAAGTGTCCACCCTCCACACCCTCGACTATTCGGTCCTGCAACAGTGCATGCATTGCGGCATGTGCCTGCCGACGTGCCCGACTTACGACACGACGAAGCGCGAGCGCAACAGTCCGCGCGGCCGCATCGCGCTCATGCGCGCGATTGCAGACGATGAGCTGGTCGTCACGAAGACCTTCGCCGACGAGATGAGCTATTGCCTGGGCTGTCTCGCCTGCCAGACCGCGTGTCCTGCGGGCGTCAACTACGCCGAGCTTTTCGAGACGGCGCGCAGCGACATCGAGCGTTCGGGTGTCAACGATGCGCCGGCGCGCAACTTCTGGCGCTCGCTGACGCTGCGGTTCCTTTTTCAGAAGCCGCGCGCGATGCGGCTCGTTGGCGCTCTGACGCGGATCTACCAGCGCAGCGGCCTGCGAGTACCTCGTTCGAACTTTCGGCCTGACGATGTTCCTGCCGGCGACGCTGCGGCGGCTGGAGCCTCAGACGCCCCGGATCGCGTCGGCGTTTTCGAATCGGTTGATCGCGCCAAGCGAGTCGCCGCGGGGCGAAGCCCGCTATCGCGTCGCGCTCCTGACCGGCTGCATCCAGGATCTGGTCTTTTCCGATGTCAACCGCGACACCGCCGATGTCCTGCTCGCCAACGGCTGCGCGGTCGACACGCCACCGTTGCAGCCGTGCTGCGGATCGCTCCACGCGCACAACGGCGAGCTGGATTTGGCGCGCGAGCAGGCGCGGCAGATGATCGATCTCTTCCCGCCCGGTCGCTACGACGCGATCATCACGAACGCCGGCGGCTGCGGATCGCACCTCCGGCACTACGGGCATCTGCTTGAAGACGATCCGCGATACCGCGACGAGGCGCGCGCCTGGGACGCGAAGCTGAAGGACGTGCACGAGTGGCTGGTGCAGATTGGCTGCCGCGCGCCGTCGGCGGCGCCGTTTGCAACGCCTGTGGCGGTCACGTATCACGACTCTTGTCACCTCGCGCATGGACAGAAGATCACGACCCAGCCGCGCGCGCTCCTGCGCCTGTTGCCGGGAGTGACCCTTAGCGAGCTCGCCGAATCGAACTGGTGCTGCGGCAGCGCCGGCGTCTACGCGCTGACGCAGCCAGCGCAGGCGGATGCGCTTCTCCAGCGCAAGGTCGGCCACCTGAAGGCGACGCCTGCGAGCCTCGTGGCCACGGCCAATCCCGGTTGTCATCTCCAGATTGCACGCGGACTGCGCGACGCGGGCGCGGCAATGGAGGTGGCGCATCCCATGTCGCTCTTGGCGCGCGCGTATCGCCGCGAAAGCGCGCCGTTATCCTCTGGAGCTCAGTCATGAAGCGAATCGTCGTCGAAACGCCAGGCGGTCCTGAGCAGATGAAGCTGGTCGACGCGCCGAAGCCGACACCAGGTCCGGGTGAAGCCGTTGTCGCCGTCGCCTACAGCGGCGTCAACTTCATCGATGTCTACTACCGCACCGCCCTGTACAAAGCGGCGGAAAGCCCGATCGAGCTCGGGAGCGAGGCATCGGGCATAGTCGACAGCGTTGGCGCCGGAGTGACCGAGGTGGCGCCCGGCGATCGCGTCGCCTACACGATGGTCCGCGGCTCGTACGCCGAGTACGCGGTCGTGCCGGCGGCGAAACTGGTCAAGGTTCCCGATGGCGTCGATCTTGCGATCGCCGCCGCCGTCATGCTGCAGGGCACGACCGCGCACTACCTGACGCATTCGACGTTTCCGCTCAAGGCCGGCGACACCTGCCTCGTTCACGCCGCCGCTGGCGGCACCGGCGGGCTGATCGTGCAGATGGCGAAGCATCTCGGCGCGCGCGTCTTCGGCACGGTGTCGAGCGACGAGAAGGCGAAGCAGGTGAAGTCCTCGGCGCCGACGCGGCGATTCTCTACACGACTCAGGACTTCGAGACCGAAGTGAAGCGGCTCACCGACGGCCGTGGCGTCGACGTCGTCTATGACTCGGTCGGCAAGACGACGTTCGACAAGAGCCTCAACGTGTTGCGGCCGCGCGGGACGATGGCGCTGTTTGGGCAATCGAGCGGCTCGGTGCCGCCATTCGATCCGGCCATTCTCAACGCGCGCGGGTCGCTCTTCCTGACGCGGCCAAGCCTCGCGCATCATCTGCTCGATCGCAAGGAGCTGCTGTGGCGCGTTGGCGACGTTCTCGGCTACGTTGCCGCTGGCACGATCAAGGTGCGCGTCTCGGCGACGTATCCGTTGTCCGAAGCGGCATCGGCCCACGAGGAGCTCGAAGGCCGGCGAACGATGGGGAAGCTGTTGTTGAAGATCGGGAGCTAGGAGCTAGGAGTTAGGAGCTCAGGAGTTGGCGCGCCCGTAGCGCGCGACTTCAGTCCCCCTCTGGAGCCTGGCAGCGTAGTCGCGCGTCAGCTGCACCGCTACGCTACCGAGCGCGCCGAAGTCGGCGCGGAAGCGGTCGCCAGGGGCGATGGCCACCGGCGTGATGCACGTCCCGGTCGTCACCCAGTCCCCGGCGCGCAGGCCGCCGCCGTAGGTCCTGAGCTCGTTGGCGAGCCAGGTCAGCGCCAGGCGCGGATCGCGAAGGACGTTGGCGCCGATGCCGTTCGCAGCTGGATCACCGTTGAGAGTGCGTGCGCACTTCGTGCGCGGAAAGATCGAGCTGGCGCCAGTCGTTGACAGCCGCCGTACCGATCGCCAGCCAGTACGCACACGCGCAATCGGCGATGAGCTGCGGCGCGCCGACGCCGGCAAAGTTCTCGTAGCGCGAGTCGGGAATCTCGATCGCTGGATGGAGCGACTCCACGGCATCCATCACCTCTGGCACGCCATAGACCGCCTCGCGCGCACCGAGCGGCCGCCTGAGACGAAAAGCGAACTCCGCTTCCGCCACCCGCATCAGATTGCCCGCCAGCGAGATCTCCGCCGGCCCATCCAGCCCGACACCCGTGACGACGCGATTCTCGAGCAGCGCACCGGCAAGCGGGCCGTCGACGCCGATGTGGCGCTGCCCGACGATGCTGGTCGCGGCGATCTTCCAGCCGACGACGTCTTGATGGGAGAGGCGGGCAACCGCCCGTTGGATGGCGTAGCCGTCCGAGCGGTCAGCCGGCCGGACGGGCGGCGGCAGCGCCGGGAGCCTGGTGCCGGCGCTCCAGTGACGCCAGAGGAGCGCCGCGGCGTCGTCGATGAGGCGGCTCTGCAATGCTGAATGCTGAATGCTGAATGCTGAAGTGAATGCTGAAGTCTGAATGCTGAAGTGAATGCTGAACGTCGAATGAAGCTGGAACTTCAGCCTTCATTTCGACATTCAGCATTCAGCATTCAGCATTACTTCTGGCTCGGAGCTATCGTCCGCCTGCAGGTCGCCGAGAGCGTACTGCATGCCCGCGAGCACGTGCTCGAGCAGCTGCGGGACGGCGTAGTTCTTCTCGTTGTGGCCGTGCGCCTCGTAGAAGACACGTCCCTTGCCCTCGCGGCGAATCCAGCTCAGCGCGTAGTCGCCATCGGCGCGCGGATTCTGTTCCTTCGCCTTGTCCTTGTCGCTCATCTTCGCGTAGTCGATGCTGGTGAGGACGCGGAGGTTCTTGCGCGAGTAGGTGTCGCGGCCCATCGTGTAGGTTTCGTCGACGATGACGAGCTGCGGCTTGCCCTTGAACATCGCCGTGAGCGGGCTGTTCGGGATCGTCCACCTTGACGTTGATCGTCTGGCCGTCGTTCCAGTGGAACTTGAAGAAGCCGCCGATCATCGTGTTGAACTCGGGCCAGGTGCCCATCTGGTTGTCGGGCCCGAGCTGTGTGGCGGGCGCCTGGCCGTTGTCACCGGGAACGGCCGCCGGCGGCGCTGCTGGCGCGGGCATGACCGCCGCGAACCGCTGCGGGAAGTCGGCCTGGATGACGCGGCCGGAGCCGGCCGTGTCGATCTTCGTGTACCACGCGTCGGCCAGCCCGGCGAACTCTTCGCGGCTGATCTTCTGGTCGGCGTTCTTGTCACCCTGCGCCACGAACTGCGCGGCGACCAGTGTGCCTGCGCCGCCTCGGCCGCCGCCACGTCCGGCGGGAGCACCACCGGGTCCAGCTGCGCGTCCTGCGGGAGCCGCGGCCGCCGTTTCGGCGGCAGGGCGGTTCTGATGGTACGAATCGGTCGCGGCGTGAATGCCTGCGAGTCCTTTGCCGCCGCGGACGAAGTCGAGCAGCGCCTTGCGGCGTGCCGCGGTCGCCGCCGCGTCGTTCGGATCGTCGAGGAACGCGCCCGTCGTGCTATCGAGGAAGATCGCGTCGTACTGCTTGAGGTTGGCCTCGTTGATGTCGGCGGAATCGTAGGTGATCGTCGTCGTCCAGGCGCCGGTCTTCTTGCCCATCTCCTCGATGGTGCGGGCCGCGAGCGGAATCGACGAGTGCACGAAGCCCGCCGCCTTGCCGAGCACGAGCACCTTGCGCGGCTGCTTCGGCTTGGCGGGCGCGGTCGCCGGCAGCGCTGCCAGCATCGCCTGGACGTGCTCAGGATTGGGCGTCTGATTCTGTGCCTGCTGGCCGCGGCCACCGCCGCCGGCGGGCGCGGGCGCTGGCATCGCGGCGTTGAGGCCGGCCGTCAGCTGTTCCTGCGTCAGCGCGTTCGACTTCGTCGTGTCCCACTCGGTGTACCACTTGTCGAACGTCGCCTTCATCTCGTCGCGCGTGACGGCGCCGTCCTTGTCGGCGTCGACGAGGGTGAAGATGGCTGGACCTGCGTTGCCGCGTCCACCACCGCCGCCGCCGCGACCCTGCTGGGCCTGCCCTGCGGGCGCCGGGGGCTGCTGCGCCTTCGCCCAACTCATGCCGCCCGCCACCATCGCTGCCGTGCACGCGGCCACGGTCAGCGCATAGCGTGGGCCTGCTGAACTTCTCACTGTCATGTAGGAACCTCCAAATGGTCCGCCGAAGCTCTGGGCGAGGCGGACGATACGAGTAATGGTCCGCCGGAGCCTGGCGAAGGCGGACGCTACGAAACGAACCTATTGCGGCAACATGCGAATGATGACGCCTGCCGTCGTGTCCGACACCCGTTGTCCCGGCAGGCTGAGGGCAACGTAGAGAAGTCCGTCCGGTCCGATGATGATGTCGCGCACGCGGCCGTATTCGTTGAACACGACCTCCTGGTGCGTGACGACGTCCTTGGTGATCTCGATGCGGCGCAGCTGCTGGCCGCCGAGGCCGCTGATGAGGAGGCTGTTCTTCCACCCCGGATAGCGGTTGCCGTTGTAGAAGACGATGCCGGCCGGCGCGATCGTCGGCGTCCAGTACGCCTTCGGCGAGACCATGCCTTCCTGCTCGGACTTCGTGATGCCGGGCTGCATGCCGTAGGACACGACCGCCCAGCCGTAGTTCTTGCCGGGCTCGATCAGGTTCAGCTCGTCGCCGCCGTTCGGACCGTGCTCGGTTTCCCACAGCTTGTCGGTCACCGGATCGAACGCGAACCCCTGCGGGTTGCGATGCCCGTAGCTCCAGATCGACCCGACAGCGCCAGGCGTTTTCACGAACGGATTGTCTTTCGGCACCGAGCCATCGTCGTTGACGCGATGGATCTTGCCCGAGGGGGACGACAGATCCTGCGCGCTTTCGGCCTTGCCCTTGTCGCCGATCGAGTAGAAGAGGTGCCCCTGGCGGTCGAAGATGAAGCGCGAACCGTAGTGGATGTTGGCCGGGGAGTAGAGCTCGGGCGCACCGCGGAAGATCACCTGCTGATCGACCCAGGCGTTGTCGCGAATCTTGCCGCGCACGATGACGGTCATCGATGGCGGGCTCGGCGGACCACCGCGTCCCTGCGGCGCGGCCGCGGCGGCGGGATCGGGCTCAGGCGCCTTGTAGCCGGGCAGCGTCTCCGAGAACGAGAGATAGATCCAGCCGTTCTTCACGTAGCCAGGATGAACGGCGACGTCGAACAGGCCGCCGTCCTGCTGCACCCAGACCGTCGGCGTCCCCGTTACCGGCGGCAGAAGCTTTTCCTTGTCGAGGATCCGCAGGCGGCCGGGCCGCTCGGTGATGAGCAGGCGCCCGTCCGGCAGGAACGCCATTCCCCACGGCGTCTCGAGATCCTTGGCGATGACCTCGAGCTTCACCGTCTGCTTTTCGCTCTTGACGATCGCGCCGTGCGGGTCGACCTTGGTTTCCGGCTTGCCCTTGAGGAGGCCTGCCTGTTCGCGGAGGTAGAAGACGACCTGGCGGATTTGCTCGTCGTTGAGGATGTCCTTGAACGGCGCCATTGCCGTGCCGGCTCGGCCCTCGCGAATGGTCGTCGTGATGCTCGCGTCGTCGCCGCCGAATTTCCAGTCCTCGTCCATCAGGCTCGTCGCGGAGCCGCCCTGGAGCGTTGGACCGTGGCAGGAAGCGCAGTACATCGCGGTGATGCCCGCCGCCGGGTTGCCCCGACCGCCCCGTCCTGGTCCGCCCGCTGCCGAGCCCCCTGGAGCTGGCGCCTGCGCTGGGGCCGCCGGTGGATTTTGTGACCTGGCGGCTGCCGCCGAATGGCCAGGCGCGACGTTGACGGCGAGCGCGGTCGCGACCAGGAAGGCGGAAAGGCCGAGTCGCATCATCGAATGCATGACACCTCAAATACGGTGAGCGGTGCGTCCGCGTTGACGTCTGAGACAAAAGCGGCGGGAGGATATTCCTCCCGCCGGAATTGAAATAGCTGTTCGAGAACGGTCCGGCTAGCCGGACACTACGCTAGTCGTGCGCGACACCCTGCACATGCTCGCGCAGCAGGTCGCGGCCGAAGTCGCCGGTGAAGTCGCGCCACACGGAATGCACGTGGTTACCGTCGTTCTGCGTGTTGTCGTACTCGACGAGGAACGTCGGTCCCTGAATCCGGTAGTAGTGCTTCTTGCCGACTTCCGTTTCACCCGCCCAGGCGAACGTGACCTTCTCGAAACCGGCCGCCTTGATCTTGGCGAGGCGGTCGGCGGCGACGTCGTCAGCCATCTGAACTGTGTAGGTCTCGATGACCTTCATCAGCAGATCGCGCTGCGCCGGCTTGAGATTCGCTGCCGCGACGCCACCGGGGCTCAGCGCCTCGAACGTCGGGTTGTTCTTCGTGAGGATGTCGCCCGGCGCCACCTTGTCGTAGATGGCTGTGGCCTTCTGCGACTCGTCGAACGTCGCCATCAGCGCGCGCGCGGCATCTTCCATCGACCCGAGGATTCGCAGGCCCTTCTTCGGGCCTTCGACGCGAACTTCCGCCGGGTTCGTTCCGAAGAACGCCGGTGTGTTGTCGACGGTGGTGTTGTTCCCGACGGTGAAGTGCAGCGAGACGTGATGGCCCTCGACGCGCAATCCCCAGACGCTTTTTGGTGACGGCGTGCCGAAGAGCGTGAAGAAGTAGAGCTCGGGGTCGCGGACGTTCGCGCCTTTCTTGCCGTCGGAGTTCTCGATCGCGTGCAGCAGCGTCTCGAGCTCCATGATTGACGTTGCCGTAAGGTAGCCCTTCTGGCTCAGGCTTGCCTTGAGCAGTTCGTGCGCCGCCTTCCGCTGCGGCTCGGTCATTTCCTTCCACGGCACGCCCTTGCGCGGGAACATGTTCGTGGGAATGAAGTTCCAGCGCACCTTCTCTTCGCTGTTGTTGGGGAAGGTCGCCTGCTGCCGCTGCTCGGGCGTCAGGGTTTCCAGCCACTTGGTGGCCGCGGTGGTCATCGCTGCGGCCGACTTGCTGGACGTCGAGCGCTGCGAGCCGAGGGTGATGCCGGCGCCCCACACGGCCACCAGCCCGACGGCAACGGCGATGCGCGGATGTTTGAAACCTGTCATCTCAGATGGCCTCCGGAAACTTGACGAGCGATGCCCCCGGGATGCGAGTGAGCGTGCGTTCCTTCAGGGCGGTCTCGAGGTTGGTGCGCGCCAGGCGCGAGTGCTCTCGCGCCAGCGCTTCGGCGCGGGCGCCCTCGCCGTCGACGATGGCGTTGGCAATCGCGCGGTGATGCGCCTGCGACAGCACGATCGTCTCGCGGCCCTCTTGAGTCTCGGTCTCCGTGAGGAAGAAGGCATTGGGCGAGGCGAATGGCAGCGTCAGCACATGCTCCATCGATCTACTGAGCATAGCGCTTCTCGCCATCGCCAGGACCAGGGCGTGGAACTGCCCGTTGAGGTCGATGTAGCGGGCGAAAAACTCGATATCGTCGTGGATTTCCCGCACCAGCGCGTCGAGGAGCGCGACGCACTGGCGCAGTGCGGTAACGTCTTCCTGACGCTTCGGACGCTCGGCTGCCAGCCGCGCCGCCGCCCCCTCCAGGACGCCGCGAATCTCAATCGAGTCTCGGATGTCCTCGACGGTGAACTCGCTCGCCACGAACCCGCCGGTCGGCCGCGCCTTGAGGAGCCCTTCCTGCGCCAATCGGTCCAGGACCAGCCTCAAAGGCGTCCGCGAGACGTTCAGACGCTTCGAGAGCGGCACTTCCCGCAGGCGCTCCCCCGGCCGGAACGTCCCGCGAAGGATGAGTTCCCGCATCTCGAGAAGCACGCGAAGGGTCTGGGATTCGAGGGTGGCGCCGCGCTGGTTCAAGACAGGCCTGACTCCGTGCTGAACGCTAACACGGTGATCTGTCTGCATGCAAGGATGGAAAATCCTGGCCCCATCAACGCTAAACTTATGATTGAATCTGAAGCTCAGGCCGTCAAGCGAGTCGTTTCTGCATGCACAATTTGCCTCCTTTCAGAGCCGACCATGTCGGCAGCCTTCTGCGTACCCCGGATGTTCTCCAGGCCAGGGCCGATTTCGCTGCCGGCCGGATCACGGCTGCCGACAAGCGCCAGATCGAGGACGCGGCCATCCGCAACGTCGTCCGCATGCAGGAGGACCTCGGCCTCCAGGGCGTGACAGACGGCGAATACCGCCGCGCCTCGTGGCACATGGACTTCATCTATCAGATCGGCGGGATCACCAAGGCCCAGGACAATCTGAAAGTTCAGTTCCACAACGAGAAGGGCGACATCGAGTTCACGCCGGCGGCGATGCGTGTGACCGGCAAGCTGAAGCTGGAGCGCTGCATCTTCGCGGACGACTTCGCATTTCTCAAGTCTGTCGCGCGCGGCACGCCGAAGCTCACGATTCCCTCGCCGAGCATGGTCCACTACCGCGGCGGCCGCGCTGCCATCGATCCCGAGGTCTATCCCGACATCGAGGAGTTCTGGCGCGACCTCGAGAAGGTCTATGCCGATCAGATCGAAGCGCTCGGCAAACTCGGCTGCACCTACCTGCAGCTCGATGACACGAGCCTCGCGTACCTGAACGATCCATCACAGCGCGAATACATCAAGGGGCTCGGCGGCGACGGCGAGCATCAGCACGTGACCTATATTCGCCACTTGAACGCCGCGCTGGCTAAGAAGCCGGCTGGGCATGCGCGTTTGCACGCACATGTGCCGCGGCAACTTCAAATCGTCCTGGGTCGCGACCGGGAGCTACGAGCACGTCGCCGACGCGCTCTTCAATCAGCTGAACGTCGACGGGTTCTTCCTCGAGTACGACGACGCGAGGTCAGGAGGGTTCGAGCCGCTGCGCCTCGTGCCGGCTGGCAAGTTCGTCGTGCTTGGACTCGTGACGACGAAGAAGGGCGCACTCGAGACGAAGGACAACCTCAAACGGCGAATCGACGAAGCGTCGAAGTTCGTGCCGCTCGAGCAGCTGTGCCTCAGTCCGCAGTGCGGCTTCTCGTCGACGGTGGAAGGTAACGCGCTGACGATCGAAGAGGAGATGGCGAAGCTGTCGCTCATCGTCGAAACCGCGCGCGAGGTGTGGGGGGCGCGTGAACGCGGACGTTGGCCGCTCGCTGCTGGCTGGCTGGCCGCTGTTCGCAGCTGGCTGCTGGCTGTTGATGAATCGTGGTCGGGGTTCATTCGAATGCCGGAGTAACAACCGCGAGCCGCGAGCGGCTAGCTGCGAGCTGCGAGTCTACGCGGCGGTCGGGCGCGGCACGTGCCGCGAGACGAGCGCGAGGCACACGAAGACGACGGCCATCGCCGTTGCCATGAGCGCGAAGAACGCGGCGCTGCCGCCGGCGCCAATCGCCCACTCGCCGGCGTAAGAGCTGAGGACGCCGCCGACGCGGCCGAAGGCGACCGCGGTGCCAACGCCGGTCGCGCGCACGGCAGTCGGATAGACGTGGGCGGCAAGGGCATAGAGCGTCGTCTGGATCGCGTTGATGGCGGCGCCGGTGAAGCCGAGGAGCGCGACGATCGGGCAGCGCGCTCGCGGTGGCGGTGATGGGTGTAAAGGCGAGCGCCACGGCGCCGGCAACAGCGGCAGCGGCAATCGTCAGCATCGTCGGCTTCGATCCGATGCGCGCGATGACGAGGCCGCCGCAGATCGCGCCGACGACGCCGCCGAGATTGAACGCCGCCAGGCCGTTGCCGGCGACTCGGAGACCGAGCCCGGCGCCGTTGAGCATCGTCGGGACCCAGTTGAACGCGGTGTAGACGGCGAGCATGCACGCGAACATGGCGCCCCAGAGCACGAGGGTGTCACGGCGGAAATCTGGCGTGAACAACGCGCTCACCGATGCGCGCGCCACGGCCTTTTCGCCGAGATCGACGAAGCGGCTGCCCGCAGGCACGGCGTGGCCGATTTGATGGAGGATCCGCTCGAGCTCCGCCCACCGGTGTGGATGCCGTGCGAGGTAGCGAGGGGACTCGGGCAGATAGCGCATGAGAACGGCGCCGACAGCCAGGGAAAGCGCGCCGCCGAGTGCGAATAGTGTTCGCCAGCCGAAGATCGGGATGAGGTAGCCGCCGACCGAGCGCGGCGAGCGTCCCGCCAAGCGGCACGCAGACGATGGTCAGCGTGATGGCGAGTGGCCGGTGCTGGCGCGGAACGTACTCGGAGGCCAGCGCGGCGGCATTGGGCATGGCGCCGCCGAGGCCGAGGCCGGCGAGGAACCGCAGGGCGGCGAGGGCAAAAAGGTTGTCGACGAGGGAGACCGCGGCCGTGAGCACGCCGAAGATCACCACGCTGCCGATGAGGGCGATGCGTCGGCCCATGCGGTCGCCGATGACGCCGGCCAGCGCGCCGCCGAGCATCATGCCGATCATGCCGCTCGCGATCACGGGAGCGAACGCGCCGCGCGCCACCGCCCAGTCACGCATCATCGCCGGGATGGCGATGCCGAGCAGCTGGTTGTCGATGCCGTCGAAGACGATCGTCAGTGCGGTGAGGAAAACAAAGAATTTCTGGCGCGAGCTCCAGTGGCCGCCGTCCAGCAACTTACCGACATCAACCGTCTGCGGCTCATGCATGGTCCGCTCAGTGTATGTCACGACGCGATAGCCCTCCGCCCGCCGGCGCGCCAGGAGATACGCGCTGGAAGAGCGTGACGCTCGGCGACTTGACGCCGTCCATCAGCAAAAGCGCTGATGGCTCGGTCGTGATGCGAGCCGCGCGGCCGCTCGGAGACTATCCGGCGACGTTGACCGATCGGCTCGAAGAGTGGGCTGGAAAGGCGCCCGGGCGCACGCTGCTGGCGTGGCGCCCACGCCCGGCGGATCGCGTGGAAGCGACTGCGCCTGGTGAACCCTTCGCACGCCTGACGTTCGCGGATGCCGTTACCCGAACGCGGTGTCTTGGCCAGGCGCTCCTCGATCGGGGGCTGAGCGCCGAGCGGCCGCTGGCGATCCTGTCGGGAAATAGCGTCGAGCACCTGCTGCTGGCGCTCGCCGCCCAGCACGTCGGCGTGCTGCACGCTCCGATCTCGCCGGCATATTCGCTCGTCTCGCGAGACTTTGGTTCGCTGAAGCACGTCCTGTCGCTGCTTTCGGCTGGCGTCGTGTTCGTCTCCGATCCCGCGCGTTTTCGAGCCGGCGCTCGACGCGGCCGTCGCGCCCGACGTCGAGATCGTCCACCCCGAGGCCATGCCGGTTCCTGACCGTGTCGCGTCGCGCTGGCGCACCAGCACGTTCGAGTCGTGGTTGCGCGTCTCACCGACGAGCGACGTCGATCGCCGGCACGCAGCCATTCAGCCAGACGAGCCGGCAAAGATTCTCTTCACGTCGGGATCGACCGGGACGCCAAAAGGCGTGATCAATACGCACCGGATGATTTGCAGCAACCAGCAGATGATCCTGCAAGCGCTGCCATGCCTCGGCGAGGAACCGCCGGTGCTCGTCGACTGGCTGCCCTGGCATCACACATTCGGCGGCAATCACAACATCGGCATCGTGGTCTACAACGGCGGTTCGCTCTATCTCGACGAAGGCCGTCCGTTGCCGGGCGCATTCGAAGAGAGCGTCAGGAACCTGCGCGACGTCGCGCCGACGATTTACCTCAACGTCCCGAAAGGATACGAAGAGCTCGTTCGCGCGTTTCGCAGGGACCCGGCGACTCGCCGCGTCGTTCTTTGCCCGCGTGCGCGTGCTGTTCTATGCCGCCGCCGGCCTGTCGCAGCACGTCGCCGACGAGCTCCAGGAGATTGCCGTCGCCGCGTGCGGCGAGCGTGTCGTGCTCGTCACCGGCCTCGGCGCCACCGAAACGGCGCCGATGGCGATCTGCCGGCCGTGGCCGAGCGATCAGTCGTCGGCCATCGGATTGCCGGTCCCTGGCATCGAAGCCAAGTTGGCCCGCGTCCATGGTGAGAACGACAAGCTCGAGGTGCGCATGAAAGGACCGAGCGTGACGCCGGGCTACTGGCGTCGCGACGATCTCACGCGCGAGGCGTTCGACGACGAGGGGTTCTTCTGCATGGGCGACGCCGTGCGCCCTGTGGATCCGAGCGACCTCGCGAAGGGACTCGTCTTCGATGGCCGCATCAAGGAGGACTTCAAGCTGTCGACAGGCACATGGGTCAGCGTCGGTCCGCTGCGCGCGCGTATCCTCACGCATTTCGCGCCCTTCGTTCGTGATGTGGTGATCGCCGGGCACGATCGCGACGAGGTCGGCATGCTGGTCGTGCCCGACGTCGAAGCGTGCCGCGCCATCTGCGCGACGCGGTCTGGCTGGCGCGCCGGCGTCATGAAGTCGCTGCGCGATTCTGCAGTCGCCGAACGGTTGAGCCGCTTGATGGTCAGCTTCGCCGCGAGCGCGACAGGCAGCGCGTCGCGCGTGGCGCGTGCGCTGGTGCTGGAGGAGCCGCCGTCCCTTGATGCCGGCGAGGTGACCGACAAGGGCTCACTCAATCAGGGCGCGATCCTGCGCCGGCGTCAGCGCGCTGGTCGAGGAACTGTTCGCTGCGACGCCGTGGGGCGCGAGTCATTCGCGCGGAGTCACTCCATGAATGCTGACGACCTGATCGCGATCGACGTGCACGTGCACCTCGAGCACGATGCCGGCCCGACCGACGCGGACACGGCCGCGCACGAAGTACTTCGGGCCAAGCGTCGCCGCCACGGGCGCCGCACGCCCTCGCCGAGTACTATCGCTCGCGCAAGATGGCGTGCGTCGTCTTTACCGTCGACGAGCGGCTCACGGGCCGCCCGCATCTCACGAACGACGCGATCCTCGAATTCGCCGCCGCCAACGCCGATATCGCCATTCCGTTCATCAGCGTCGATCCGACGCGCGGCGCTCCGGCGGTCGCAGAAGCGCGGCGTTTGATCGCCACGGGCGCCGTGCGCGGATTGAAGCTGCATCCGCCGCTGCAGCAGTTCTTCGCCAACGATCCGATCGCCTACCCGCTCTATGAAGTCTTCGCCGAGGCGAAGCTGCCGGTGCTTTTCCACACCGGGCACAGCGGCATCGGCACCGGCATGCGTGCCGGCGGCGGCATCCGGCTCGAAGTACGGCAACCCGATGCTCATCGACGACGTGGCGGTGGATTTTCCCGACATGCCGATCATCCTCGCCCACCCGTCGTTTCCGTGGCAGGACGAGGCGATATCGGTCTGCCTGCACAAGCCGCAGGTCTACATCGATCTCTCGGGATGGTCGCCGAAGTATTTTTCGCCGACGTTGGTTCAATACGCGAACACATTACTCAAGCACAAGGTGCTCTTCGGCTCCGACTATCCATGGATCACGCCCGATCGCTGGCTGGCGGACTTCCAGAAGATTGACATTCGCGACGACGTGCGGCCGCTCGTGTTGAAAGCAAACGCGGTGCGGCTGTTCGGTCTCGCGACGGACGGGACAAAGTGAGGAGATCATGACGGACGACAAGAAGAAGGACGCGAACAAGGACGGCAAGCGGACGTTCCGGTCGGCTGGATGGTTCGCGCGGACGGACAAAGACGGCTTCATCCATCGCAGCTGGATGCGCGGCTATCCCGCAGGACGTGTTCGACGGCCGGCCGGTCATCGGCATCTGCAACACCTGGTCGGAGTTGACGCCCTGCAACATGCATTTCCGCGATCTCGCCGATCACGTCAAGCGCGGTGTGTGGGAAATGGGCGGGTTTCCGGTCGAGTTCCCGGTGATGTCGAGCGGCGAGACGAACCTGCGGCCGACGGCGATGCTCTTCCGCAATCTGATCAGCATGGACGTCGAGGAGTCGATCCGCGCCAATCCGATCGACGGTGTCGTCCTGCTGACCGGATGTGACAAGACCGTACCGGCACTGATCATGGGCGCGGCCAGCGTGAATCTCCCGTCGATCGTGATCTCCGGTGGCGCGATGCTGAACGGCAAGTTCTGCGGCCAGGATATCGGCTCGGGCACCGACGTGTGGCGCTTCAGCGAGGAGATGCGCGGCGGGCGCATGAGCCTCGAAAGCTTCATGGACGCGCAGACCGGCATGAGCCGGTCAGTCGGCGTCTGCAATGTCATGGGCACCGCGTCGACGATGGCCGTGATGGTCGAAGCGCTGGGGTTGAGCCTGCCGCAGAACGCCGCCATTCCGGCGCCGGACTCGCGCCGGCTGACGATGTGCCCAGCTGTCGGGACGGCGGATCGTCGAGATGGTGCACCAGGACCTGAAGATTTCGCAGATCCTCACGCGCGCGGCGTTCGAGAATGCGATCCGCATCAACGGCGCCGTCGGCGGCTCGACCAACGCCGTGCTGCACCTGCTGGCGATGGCCGGGCGCATCGGCGTCGACATGACGCTGGAGGACTGGGACACGTTCGGCAAGAACGTGCCAACCCTGCTCAATCTCAAGCCGTCGGGCAGGTACCTGATGGAGGACTTCTACTATGCCGGCGGTCTGCCGCCGATCGTGCGCGCGCTCGGCGAGAAGGGGCTGCTCAACAAGGAAGCATTGACCGTCAACGGCAAGAGCATCTGGGACAACTGCCAGCAGGCGCCGACCTAGAACGCCGACGTCATCATGCCGTTCGAGAAGCCGCTCCTCGATCAGGGCGGCATCGCGGTGCTGACCGGCAACCTCGCACCCGATGGCGCCGTGTTGAAGCCGTCAGCCGCGTCACCGCACCTCCTCAAGCATCGCGGCCGCGCGGTCGTGTTCGAGACGATCGAGGACTACCACGCGCGCATCGGCGATCCCGACCTCGACGTCGACGCGTCGTGCGTGCTCGTGCTGAAGAACTGCGGCCCGAAGGGCTATCCGGGCATGGCCGAAGTGGGGAACATGGGCCTGCCGCCGAAAGTGCTCGAGACGGGCGTGACGGACATGGTCCGCATCTCGGACGCGCGCATGAGCGGCACGGCGTACGGGACCGTGGTCCTGCACGTGTGTCCGGAGGCGGCGGTTGGCGGGCCGCTAGCGCTCGTGCAGAACGGCGACATGATCGAGCTCGACGTGCCGAAGCGCAGCCTGACGATCGATGTCCCGGCCGAGGAGCTGGCCAGGCGCCGCGCGGCGTGGAAGGCGCCGGAGCCGGCGATGAAGGGCGGTTACCAGGGGCTGTACGTCAATCACGTGCAGCAGGCGAACAAGGGCGCGGACCTCGACTTCCTGGTCGGATGCCGGGGCTCAACGGTGCTGCGGGAGTCGCACTAACTCGGGGTCGGGGCTCGCGGCTGCGGTTAGCAGTCCGGAAGGCCGGACACGACTTCGAGCTCCGGCCCTGCAGCCAACAGCGAGCAGCGAGCTCGCGACTTCGGCCACGGCGCCTTGCTTCGGGCTGAGATCCTCAGGTCGATGGCGATCGCCGCGGGCGGGGACACTCAAGCGGGACACTCAACCTTGAGTGTCCCCGTGACACGTTACCGCATGAATATTGGGTTCGGCTGCGGCCGATTCCCGACGTGAATGGCAGCAACCGCGTACGACGGGCAGTTCTTGCCCCTTTGGCACGGATTCCGTGGCGGGGACACTCACTGGTGCCTGTCCCGGTTGAGTGTCCCACTTGAGTGTCCCCGCCTTGACAGCCTTGCTGCGATGGCGAACGATCGTCGCCAACATCCAGGAGGTATAGATGAGCAAGGCGTGGGCGTTTCGATTTGCAATCCCGATGGCGATGGTCGCAGTGTGCGTCGTCGGCGCACAGGAGAAGACCAACCTGGGGTTCTTCATCACCAGCGTTGGCTCAGGAAAGGGTGCCGATCTCGGCGGGCTGGAAGGCGCCGACAAGCACTGTCAGGCGCTCGCACAGGCCGCAGGCGGCGGCGGTCGGACCTGGCGCGCATATCTGAGCGCCGGCGGGGCTAAGGCCGTCAACGCGAAGGATCGCATCGGCGCCGGCCCGTGGCAGAACGTCAAGGGCGTCGTCGTGCGACGAGCGTTGCCGACCTGCACAGCGACGCCAACAAACTGAGCAAAGAGAACTCGCTGACCGAGAAAGGCGCTGTCGTCAACGGCCGCGGCGACACGCCGAACACGCACGACATCCTGACCGGCTCGAATCTCGACGGGACGCTGGCGGGGGACACGCTGACGTGCAACAACTGGACGAGCAGCGCCGAGGGCAGCGCCCAGGTGGGCCATCACGACCGCCAGGGCGGCGGCCAGAACCCGACGTCGTGGAACTCAGCGCACGCCTCGAAGGGCTGCAGCCAGGAGAACCTGTGCGACGGGCGGCGCGGGTTGTTTTACTGCTTCGCGGCTAAGTGAACTGACGTTTGTCGGTAGCTCGGGGTTCGGTAGTTCGGTAGTTCGGTAGTTCGAAGTCGTAGCTTCGGAACGGCAATCTGCAACCGAGAACCGAGCAACCGAGCAACCGAGCAACCGAGCAACCGAGCTACCGAGCTACGACCGGTACGCCTCCCGCCCGACGCCCTGCACGGGAATGCCCTGCGCCTCGAGCACTTCGTGCAGCGCGTACATGCGCGCCGGCGGCTTCGTCGATGTGGCGCACGAAGGCGATCGATCCCTGCAGGATCGGCTTCAGCCGCTCCTTGTCCTGGATGCGCGCCTTCGGATACTCGTGCTCGACGACGAGGTGCGTGTTCGCGACGTCGAGCTGCAGCAGCTCGCGCGCCGCGAGCTGGTGATCGAGCCAGTCGACCGTGCGGTTCTGCAGGTAGGCGAGCGGATCGTGCCGCGCCGTGCCCGGCAGCTCGTGCTCGGCGAGGACGACCTGCTTCTTCCAGGCGTTCAACTGATCGGCCGGATTCGGTGACGGCTTGCCGTCGATCCAGTCGCCGCGCTCGACGGTCTGCCCGCCGTAGCCCCACGCGGAGACGCCCTTCGCGTCGATCACCTGGCCCTTGACGTGGAAGCCGCCGATCAGGAAGTTGTAGCCGGTGTCCTTCAGGTACTGGAAGATCGACCGCGTGTCCTGGCCCATCAGGATCGCGTGCGACGGATCGTAGTGAATGCGGAACTGATCGCCGACGCCGTGCTTCTCGCAGATGCGGTGCAGCGCGATCCACGTGCCGGGCGTGTAGGCGATGTTGTTGTGCAAGTTGTCGCCGGTCGTCCAGCCCGGCATCGGGCACTGCTCGACGCGATACGTGAGCCCGCGCGCCTTCGCTTCCTTCAGCAGCGGGATGAACTGCTCCTCGAAGTCGACGAGGTTCTCGTCCATGCTGTGCTGCTGGTTGCGGCCGACGAAGCCGCAGACCGCGTTGACGCCGAGCAGCACCGCGGCGTCGAACGTGCGCAGCATGAAGTCGTGCTTCTTCTTCCGGACCGCCGGATCGTGGTGCAGCAGGTTGTCGAAGTAGCCGACGTCCGAGATGCCGACGCCGGTGGCCTTCAGCGCCGCCGCACGCGCTTGCGCGCGATCCTTGTCGAACGGCTTGCGCAGGTCGAGCGTGTTGGCGACCGGATCGAGCATCGCTTCCGGCGGCACGTCGGTTTCGGTCGGATGCAGCGCCGCCGACAGCTGGATGTAGTCGCGCCGAGCTCCTGCGCGAACTCGACCCAGTCCTCGATCGCCGCGATCGGGATCCGGGTCGCGCACTTCGCGCGGCGTCAGCTCCTGCAGCGCCGCGGTGAGCACGCCCACCTTCATGAACTTCGGTTCGAACGGTTTGATCGCCATGATCTCTCGTCAGCGTTACGGCCTACGGCGTGGCGCGATGGCGCGAAGAGCGCGACGTTCACGAAGTCGTTTTCGTGGTCATCGTGGTCTTCGCGATCATCGTGCGGCATTCGTGGCTCGTGATCCGTGTAGCGCGCTAGTAATTGACTTCCCTCCAGACGCTGCCCTTCCTGGCGCTGTCGAGAATCGCCTCGACCACGCAGTTCGCACGGTAGCCGTCCTCGAACGTCGCGAACGCCGGCGGATGCGCGTCGCCCGGCTTCTTGCCGTCGGCGATGAAGCTGTAGATGTCGCGCATCACGTTGCTGAACGCGTCGGCCCAGGATTCCTGATGGCCGCCCGGGCAGGTGCGCGTAGCCGCGGACCTCGGCGTCGATGAGCGGGATCCTTCTGCAGGATCTCGTTCGCCTTGTCGCGGTGGCCGATCCACAGCTCGTTCTGGTGTTCCTGCCGCCAGCGCAACGATGCTTTCGAGCCGCAGATCTCGAGGACCAGATCGTTCTTGTGGCCGGCGCAGACCTGGCCGACCGAGAAGCTGCCCCTTGGCGCCGTTGTCGAAGCGCAGCAGCACCGAGCCGAGATCCTCGACCTTGATGTCGACGAGGTCGAGCTCCTCGTTGGCGCCGGCTCGGCGAACGCTTCGCGCGAACCCTTCGGCTTCTTCCGCTTCGGCATGACCGTCGTGATGTCGCCGAGGACGTGGGTGATGCGCAGGCCGCTGATGTGCTGCGCCAGGTCGCACCAGTGCGAGCCGATGTCGCCGAGCGCCGACGACGCGCCGCCCTTGTCGGGCTCGAGCCGCCACGAGTAGTCCGTGTCCTTGAGCAGCCAGTCCTGCAGGTAGTGCCCGACGAGGAAATTCGGCTTGCCGATATCGCCGCGCGCGATCGCGTGCCGCGCCTGCTGCACGAGCGGGTTGCCGCGATAGTTGAAGGTCACGGCGTGGACGATGCCCGCCTTCGTCGCCTGGTCGAGGAGCTCTTTGGCCTCGGCGGCGGTCATCGCCAGCGGCTTGTCGGAGACGACGTGCTTGCCCTTGGCAATCGCCGCGGCGTTGACCGGGTAGTGCAGGTAGTTCGGCGTCGCGTTGTGGACGACCTGGACGTCGGGATCGTCGAGCAGCGCTTCGTAGCTGCCGTAGCCCTTGGGCACGCCGAGCGCCTCGGCCTTGGCCTTTGCCGCGGCGTCGTTGCTGCCGGCAATCGCCACGACGTCGACGTAGCCGAGCCGGCGCACCGCGTCGATGTGATGAGGGCCGACGAAGCCGGCACCGACGATACCCATTCCGATCCGTTTCACCAGGAGCCTCCAGCAGCAGAAAATGGAACGGTCATCATATATCAGGGAAGGGCCGGATTTCGGCCTCCGACGCACGTTTCGCGACGTTTCGCAGGACCTGTTCAGGGTGCCGTTTTTCGGTCGAACACAGCCCTCTGCTCTGGCGTTCGCAGGCGCAGGCTCTCGACCTTGGCCGTCATGACCAGGCGTCCGTTCTCGTCGACGCTCCAAGTCTGAGTCAGCTTACTGGACGTCGTCGAGAACTCCTGCTTGACGGTCGCCTTGTCCCAGCGCGACTTGACGCTGACTTCGGTGCCGGCGGCGACGATCTTGACGCCCTTGCCGTCGAGCATATAGCTGCGCTGGCCGCGAGCGTCCGCGAAGGCGATCTCGGTCTCAGTCGACTTGATGCTGACGAGCTCCGGGATCTGCTGCAGCTCGCGCATCGCCATCATCGCCGCCCGCTCGTCGGCGGTCATGTCGCTGGCGTCCGAAGCCGTTGACGGTCCTGCGCCGGCACCGCGTTGCGCGAGTGGCGCCCCGATGCCTGCGACAGTGAAATTTCCGCCGCGGCCGCCGCCGCCGCGCCCGCCTGGCGCACCCTTCGGCGCATTGAAGCCCGTCGTCAGCTCGCGGTTGAGGACCCACGTCCCAGACATCTTCGCTGCGACCTCGGCTGGCGTCAGCTTCTGCGTCGCCGCCGCCGTTACCGCTGCGCCGGCCAGCGCGATGGCTGCCAGCGCGACACTCACACGCCTTTGTGATTCTCGCCTCACGATGTCCTCCAGGATTTGCGTCCCAATCGTACAAGAAAAAGGCGGGTGGGATTTCTCCCACCCGCCTTTCGATCCGATCCGCGTGATCGATGTCTTGATCCGCGGCCGTGTTTTTCGCTGATCCGCGTCCTAGAACTGGAAGCGAATCATCGCCTGGAAGTTGCGCATGTTCTGCGCGCCCGTTGCCGCGCCGAAGCCGGCGTTGCGTGGCTGCAGACGTGTCGTGTTGACCGTCCCGTCGGCGTTGTACTGCGCGTTCAGGATGTTCTTCGAGACGGGGTTGTCGAACTGAATCTGCGCCTGGCGATTGGTGATGATCGCCACGTTGAACGCGTTGAACGCGTCGAGACGGAACTGCAGCTGGCGGCTGCCTCCCAGGCGGATGGTGCGCGCGATGGAGAGGTCAACCGTCTTGTCGGCGCAGTTCGCGAGCAGGTTGCGTCCCGACTCCAGGCCGAGGCTGTTGTAGCCCGGGCCCGTCACCGAGTTCACGTTGAACTGCGCGTACTGGTTGTCCGAGCAGCCGCTGCCCGGGTCGCCGAGGTAGACGATACGTGCGCCGTAGTCGGGCGAACCCGTCAGGTTCTTGCTCGCACCGTTGCTCTGGTAGGAGTAGCTGAGGTCGTACCGCGTGCCGGAGTTGGCCGTGTAGTACGCCTGAGAGCTGCCAGTCATTGACGATGTAGCCGACGGTCTTCTTGGCGGCGCCCGATCCGGACGTGTTGAGGTCGGGCATGTCCCACACCCCGTTTGCCTTGAGGACGTGACGCTGCGGGTGCAGATCTTCCATGAGGTCCTCGTACTCCGCCTGGTCGGCGCGAACGGTGATCGTGCCGTCCGGCTGATGCTCGAGGCGCTTCTGGGTTCCAGTATTGCCTTTCAGCGACAGCGCCAGCGTGTAGTTGGCGCCGAAGGAGAAGCCGTTCTGGAAGCGGCGCTGGAACGCCGTCTGGATGGAGTGGTATTCATCCCAGAAATCCGTCGTGTTCTGGTTGATGTTGCCCAGGCCGCGGAAGGTGCGCAGCAGGTTGTCGGGATACGCGTTGCCGCCGGGCACGGTGGTCGAGCCCAGCGTCGGGTCCTGGTTCTGCGCCAGGTAAGCGGCGCCGAAGTCAACCGAGTTCTGGTTGACGAGGTTGCCGTTCTGGAGTCCGCCAAGGCGGTTGACGCCGCGGTTGCCGACGTAGGACACGTCGATGGACGACGACCACGGGAGCGCCATCTGCACGCCACCCTGCCACTGCCACGAAGCCGGAACGTCGGCGTCGTACTGGAAGGTCGTCATGCCGGGGACGCCCTGCGGTGCGAGACCGCGGCCGAGCGTTGCCAGGGTGCCGTTGCGGAGGTCCGCCGCGTTGGTGATCGGCGGGTTGTTCGGGATCGAGAAGACGGTATTGCCGTCCGGACGATCGTAGAACAGGCCGACGCCGCCGCGGAGGATCAGCTTCTGGTCGCCGCTGATGTCGTAGGCCGCGCCGAAGCGCGGACCGAAGACGATGGCGGGCCAGGTGTAGCTGTACTTCGAGATCCCGTCACCCGCCTGGCGGATGCCTTCGTACGGGTTACCCACGTTCGGAATCGGCGTGCCGATCAGGACGGAGGTATTGGCCGCGCCGGCCGGCGGAAGGACGATCTGCCCGTTACGCGGATCCATGGCGTTGCGAGTTGGTGCCGGCGCAGGTCGCGGCGCCGTTGGTGCAGCCCGCCACATAGAGCACCGGAGCATTGCTCGACGACCACATGTCAGGGAAGAAGTTCGACGTCTGGTTGAACTGGTCGTACTGCGGCTGCTGGTGCGTGAAGCGCATGCCGTAGTCGAGGGTCAACCGGTTGTTCACCTTCCAGTTGTCCTGGACGTAGAACTCGGTGTTGTTGTACTTCATGCTGCCTTCGACGAACTTCTCAGTCTGCTGATAGCGCAGAAGATGCCGAGGGCGGCGTTGGCATAGCCGAAGCCCGAGTCCAGGAGGTTGTTCGTGTCGTTGTTGAAGTCGACCGTGCCCTGGAACTGGACGCCGGTGTTCTGCGCCTTGAAGCTGTGGTTGTTGTAGAACCCGCCCTTGAACGTGTGCCGGCCGGCAACCTTCGTCATGCTGATGGCCACGTCCTGCGTGCGGTTGATGTTCAGCCAGCCGGGATAGCGCTGGTTCGGCGGCGCGGCGCCGATACGGCTGCCCCAGTTGAAGACGGGCGGCAGATTGACGGACGTGCCATCCCAGAACGGCGGCGCCGTCGCTTCCATGACCTCGAAGCCGTAGCTCTCCTTGGGAAGAACGCCGGCGCTGTTGTAGATCAGGGGGAAGCCGGGCATCGAGGTGAGCCGGTTCGACGAGTCGTTGACGAGGATGCCGTTCTCGTTGCCGCCGGCGAGCTCGTTGCGGATGAAGCCATACGTGCCTTCGATGAAGGTCGTCGGGCTGAGCGCGTAGTTGACGGTGATGCCGTAGTTGGTGATGAACGGATACGGCGTCAGCGCGTCGGTGAAGCCCTGGATGAGGCCGGGACGCGTGAGCACGCGTGCGCGTTCACCCGAGTACTTGCCCGTGACCCGCAGCTTGGAAGACAGCTGATAGTCGAGGCGGATAGCCGGCTGCTGCACGAGGTCCTCGACCGAGGGCGGAACCGTCTGCTCGTAGTTGAAGTTGCTGCCCTGCGCCTGCGCCTGTGTCGGTAGCGGATAGCGGGACAGGAGCTGGAGGCTCGCCGGGTTCAGGCGGTTCGTCGGGATCTTTCCGAGAATGCCGCCGTCCTGGAAGCAGCCCGCCGTGTTGGCCGCCGTGCAGGGGAGACCGGACTGTGCATCGGCAATCAGGTTGAACAGGTTGCCGTTGTTGTCGCGGGTCTGCGAGAAGTCGCCCACGCGCTCGAGCGCCGTCGGCACGCGGTAGCGGATCGGGTTGCCGTTATTGATGGCGGCATTCGTCGGGCGGTACTCGTGGGTGTAAAAGAAGAACAGCTTGTTGTTGCCGCCGGGCTTGCCGACGGGACCGCCGATCGAATAACCGTAAAGGTCGCGCTTGTTGATCGCCTTCGGGTCGCCGTTCTTCTGCGTTCACCCAGCTGTTCTCGTTCCAGTCCGAGTTGATCTTGATGTCGTAGGCCGATCCGCGGAAGCGGTTCGTGCCGGACTTCGTGACGGCCGTGATCTGCAGGCCGCTCGAGCGTCCGTATTCAGCCTGGTAGCCCTGCGTCAGGACCTTGACCTCGGCGATCGACTCGACGTTCATCTGGAGCATCTGGCCGTTGTTGCCCGTGTCCATGGCCGAGATGCCGTCCATCATGATGTTGTTCTGGCTGACGCCGCCGAGGCGGGTGCCGCCGGCCGACGCGCCGCCCGAGACGACGCCAGGGGTGAATGCCGTGAACGCCGTGAAACTACCCGTGTGTGGCACCGGCAGGTTCTCGATTTCCGTTGTGGAAATCGCGAACGAACGCTCACCCGACGAGGCCTGAATGAGTGGCGCCTCTGAGGTGACGTTGACGGTTTCCGCCGCGCCGCCCGGTTCGAGCGTCAAGGCAGGAACAGTCACGCGGTCGCCGCCGCTGACCTTCACGCCGGCGCGCTTCACCGTGCGGAAGCCGTCCATCGTGATTTCGACTGTGTAGGTGTCCGGGGTCAGGTTGGGGAACGTGAAGTCGCCGGTTTCGTTGGTGACGGCGGGAACCCCTTTGGTGCCTCGGGATTCACTGATGAGAACGACAGTTGCTCCGGGGACAACCCCGCCTGAACTGTCTTTGACCGAACCAATAAGGTTTCCGGTCGTGATCTGGGCCGTAGCAGGCAGCGCACCGAATAGCAGCGCAACCAGACAGGCACAGATCGTCGTGCGAGTAGATCTGACGATCATTGAGCTCCTCCCCCCTCAAGGGTGCAGATTTCCGCTCGACTTGCAAAGTCCGACATGTAATGGGTTACAGCGTCCGATTGGTGTAACACGTCCTTTACGAAGGGTCAATCCTCACTTCGCACTGCGCAACAGAAGTTTGGCAGTGCGAAACCCCTCGTATTTATTGTGAAAAAGTGCGCTTTTCCGCGCGTCCGCCTCCTCCTTCCTCGCGCCGCGATTAATGCGACGGTTGAAACGAATGCATCTCAGCCGGTCGATCGAATGCACGATCGTGCTCGAGCGAACGCGCCGAACGTACCCATCGCGTCTCTCTTTTCGATCCAGCGTCAGCGTCGCGCCGATCGCGTGAGCGGTCAGAGCGGTGCGGGCGCGTGACTCTCGTGTAACGGATTACAAGGAGGGGAATTGTCTACTAGGAGGGGGGCTCGTCAACAGGCAGATGGCACTGCGTAACAGACGTATTGCAGCGTGCAACACGACTGGAAGTGCTTGATCCGTTACCTTTTACGAGATCGCTAGAAGTTTTGAGCGGATCTCGAACTATTCCCGCTTGAGTTCCCGGTCAGACGCCCCGCGTCAGCTCGGGCAGCTATCAGGAATGAGTTCCAGCGACGGCGAGGTCTCGCTAGAACTTGCTGCGGAGAAAGCGCAATCCGTCCTGGGCGAGTCCATCCTGCGTCGGCGCGAGAGCCCGCCAGATAGCGGCGGCACGCGCGATCGACTTCACTGCCGCCGTGAACGACTCGATGACACACGGTCCCTGATAGTTGATGTCGCGGCATGCTGCCGCCACTTCGTCCCACGGAACGTGGCCGGCGCCTGGTGTGCCGCGATCGTTCTCGCAGGTGTGCAGGTGCTTCAACCGCGGACCGGCGGCGCGAATGGCATCGCCGATCGACTGCTCTTCGATATTCATGTGGAAGGTGTCGAGCAGCAGTCCGCAGCCGCGATGATCGACGCGATCGACGACTTCGATCGCCTGCGACGCCAGGTTCAGGAAGCTCGTCTCGAAACGGTTGAGCGGTTCGACGCAAATCACGACGCCGCGATCGCCGGCGTAGGCCGCCAGCTCTTTCAATTCGCCAACGAGGAGGTCGAGATCCTTCTTGCGCTCGTCTGGCGTCGCCTGCCACGTTCGTCCGACGGCGCTATAGAGCGGCCCGACGACGTTGACGGCGCCGAGCGTTTGCGCGGCATCGATGCAGTGCTTCACGTACGACATGCCGGTCGCGCGCACGCTGGCATCGGCGTGCAGCAGATCGCGGTCGGGGCTCATCGCCGCGCACACGCTCGTGCTCAGGCCGAGGTCCTTGACGATCGCCGCCGCCTTCTTGTAGTCGAGGTCGCTGGTGTTTTCGATCGGCACCTCGAGCAGATCGAATCCCAGCCGCGCGACGTGCGGCGCGATCTCGGCGAAACGATCGGTAGTGAGCGGTGAGGTCCAGATCCAGCTGGTGATGCCGATGGGATTCATGGCGAAATCATACAATGCTCGAGTGCTGAATGCTGAATGCTGAAGTAAAGGATCAATTCGAACTTCACTTCAGCATCTCAGCACGTCGACATTCAGCATTTCAGAACACGGGTATCACGATCTTCTCGCCGTTCTTGAGCGCCGACTGGTGCGCGCAGATTCCCACCATCGTCCAGTTGACCGACGTTTCGACGTCGGGCATGGCCGCCTTCTCGCCGGTACAGGCGAGCAGGAAGTTGTGGACGAGGTGCGGGTGCGAGCCGCCATGGCCGCCGCCCTGCAGGAACGACAGGTGCTCGGCGTCCTGGATTGCCGCCGGCAGCGTGAACGAGCGAATCGCCTCCGGCAGGAGATGCGCGTAGTCGGGCACCTTCACGCGCTCGGGGATTTCCGTTTCGGTCAGCGGCTTCTCCGCGGTGCTCTTCGTGTGGATCACAGGCTCTTCGTTCTCGACCTGCTGCCACTCGAACGACTTCGTCGATCCGTAGACGTCGAAGCTCTCGCGATACTGGCGAGCGGTGTTGAAGAGGCTGCGCGTGACTTCGGCCGCGACGTCGGAGTCGCGCAGCTTGAAGGTGGCCGTTTCGACCGCGAACGGGCTGCCGTACTTCGGGATGAGATGCTCGGCGATGCGGCCCGAGCCGTGACAGACGACGTGCTCGGCATGCTTGCCGCAGGATCGCCAGGCACGGGCTGACGCAGTGCGTGGCGTAGTGCATCGGCGGAAAGCCTTCCCAGTAGCCCGGCCAGCCGTCCATGTCCTGCTGATGGCTGCCGCGCATGAACTGGATGCGTCCGAGCTCGCCCTTGTCGTACAGCTCCTTCGCGAACAGGTACTCGCGGCTGTAGACGACGGTCTCCATCATCATGTAGACCTTGCCGCTCTTCCGCTGCGCTTCGACGAGCTGCTTGCACTCGTCGATCGTCGTCGCCGCCGGCACCGTGCTGGCGACGTGCTTGCCCGCCTTCAGCGCCGCGATCGACTGCGGCGCGTGGTCGGGGATCGGCGAGTTGATGTGCACGGCGTCGACGTTGGGGTCCTTGAGCAGGTCCTCGTAGCTCGTGTAGCGCGTCTTGATGCCGAAGCGGTCGCCGCACGCGTCGAGCTCCTTCTGGTCGCGCCGGCAGATGGCGTACATCTCGGCGTTCGGATGGCGCTGGTAGATGGGAATGAACTCGGCGCCGAAGCCGAGTCCGACGATGGCGACTCGAATCTTCTTATCCGACATTTAGTGTTCCCTGTGTCCTACGGGCGACTTTGTCTGAGACGTCGCCGGTCTGTCATGTCCGACAGGCGCCTCTGTCTGCATTTATCAGTGCGCTTGGGGCCCCACCCCCAAGCGCTCTCGCTCGGCGGCTTCGCGCCTCGCTCAGGCCGCAGGCGCTGCTGATACAGCGCCTGGGCATAGCTGAACGTCATCTCAGCACGGCCGGCTCTGTATGCGCCGAACTCCGAATTCCGAGCCCCGAGCCCCGAGCCCCGAGCTCCGAGCCCGAACTACCGAGCCACCGAGCTCCGAACTACCGAGCTACCGAGCTACCGAGCTACCGAGCTACCGAACTACCGAACTACCGAACTACCGAACTACCGAACTACCGAACTACCGAAGACTACAGCGCTCCCCGTCCCCCGCGGCCCTGCGGCTGGACGACGTTGAGGATGCCGTTCATCACGCGCCAGTGCGCGGGGAACGTGCAGAGATATGGATAACGGCCCGGATCCGACGGCGCGCGGAACTGGAACGTCACGGTCTGGCCCGGCTCGACGAGCTTGGTCGAGAACAGCACCTGCGGGATGTCCGGCACGTACTGCTGCGCCAGCCCGGACGGCGACTGCGACAGCGTGTCGGCGGCCGCGCCGAGGGCGTCGAGCGAGCCGGCGGCGCCGAGCACGAAGTTGTGCTGCATCGCGTCGGGGTTCGTGTAGACGATCTCGACGAGCTGTCCCGGCGCGACAGTGAGCTCGGTGAGATCGAATTTCAGCTGCCCTGGCACAGCAGCAAGTCGGAGCGTGACGTCAGGCGCCTGCGGCGCGACTGGCTTGAGCGCCGCGCCGGCGGCACCCGCGAGACCGCCGCCGGCCGTGAATGCGACGTGCGCTGCGAGCTCACCCGGCTTCGTGTAGAGCGCGCCGACGTTGCTCTGACGCTCGACGCGGTACTTCCACGGGCCGGCAATCGCGATCTTGTTGCCGCCGGCCTCGAGGAACATCTGTTCCGGCGTGCCGATGAAGCCGCCGTCGTTGCGCGCGTTCTGGATGCGCGCCGTGATCTGATTCGCCCCGGCCTTGATCATGCCCGCGGGGAGCGCAAACGCCGGCGGCGGACCGCCACGGCCGCCGCCAGCCGCGCCGCGGCCGCCGCTCGGCGGAGTAACCAGCTGCCCGTTGACCCACACTTCACCGGTGTTGCGCATCGCGCCGAGCGACAGCGACGTCGCGCCGGTCGCCGCCGCAGCCGGCACATCAATCGTGCGCGTGAACCAGACGACGCCGTCGAAGTCGGGCAGGCCGCGCGACTCCCAGTTGCCGGGAACCTGCATCTCTTTCCAGTCCGTCGTGACGTCCTTCGCCGCCGGCAGGCGCCAATCCGGCTTGAGCGCGCCGAGCCGCAGCGCAATCGGCAGCGAGTCGAACGGCAGCGCCGCCTTGTCGGCCTTGTACGCCGTCGTGAACGTCGTCTTGTGTCGCAGCGCCGCGATGTAGAACGCGCGGCTCAGCCACCGGTCGCTGTAGTTGTCGGCCTTCTGACTCTCGCGATAGAGCGCCTGCGAGATGTCCGCTGACTCGGGCATTTCTGAAAGGACGAGCGTGGCCGCCAGCCGCGTCTGCAGATCCGGATCCTGGAGCACGTTGGCCGCCAGCATCGCCTTGGCCGCGTCTGCCGTCTTCGGCAACACCATCGCCGCTGCCTTGCGGACTCCGGCGGCGGGATGTTTCAGCGCCGCGACCGCGGTCGCGTACGAGCTGCTCGTCGGCGCATCGATCTCGCCGAGACTCTTGAGCGTCCACAGCGCGTGCATGGCGCCGCCGTTGATGCCGATGGCATCCATGGTCGTGTTCTTCACGAGCGCCTGCAGCTGCGGCACGACGTCCTTCTGTCCGCGCTCGACGAGCAGCCGCTGCGCCGACAGCCGCCACAGCATGTTGTCGGAGGCGAGCGCTTCGAGCAGCCCGGCGGTGTCGGTCTTCGAGAGCGACCGCTTCGGCGCTGCCGGCGCGTTCTTGTAGGCGACGCGGTAGATGCGGCCGCGGCGATGATCGCGCAGCTGCGACTCGTAGGCGTTGCCGGCGCCGTTGCTGAAGCCCTGCGGCGTCGGGTTGTGCTGGATGATGAAGTTGTACCAGTCGGAGAACCACACCGCGCCGTCCGGGCCGACCTGCGTGTGCACCGGCGCGAACCATTCCTCGGCGCCGGCGGCGAGATTCCAGCCGTCACGCGTCACGAAGCCGGCGCCCTGCTTTTCGACGATCCCCTGGCCGATGACGTGCGCCGTCGGCTCGTTGATGAACGCGACGCGGTTCCAGTACTCCTTCGGGAACGATCGCGCCGTGTAGAGATAGTGGCCCGGCGCCGGCGGTGTAGCCATTGAAGACGTCGACCTGGCGGATGTACGGCGTCAGCGGGTGCACGGCGTAGAACGCCGCGATGCTCTGATAGCCCGAGCCCACTCCGCGCTGTCCCGGCGTCGGCAATCCTTCGATGCCGTCGAAGTAGCGGTTGGCGATCGCCATGTTCCAGCTCGGATCGTTGTTCGCCGTCGATCCGAACACGTCGAAGGTCTCGCTGAACCCGAGGCCCCACGTGTTGTTCGTCGATCCGGTCATGACCTCGAAGTCGCTGCCATCGGGCTTGAAGCGGAACGCCGCCTGCGCGAACGCGAACTGCTTGCCGTTGATCTCGCCCTTGAAGCCCGAGTAGCCGACCACGCCCCAGATGTAGTTGTCCATTCCGTACTGGAGGTTGGACAGCGTCGCGTGGGTGTCGCTCTGGCCCCAGCCGGTGCTCAGGATCTTGCGCTCGTCGGCCTTGTCGTCGCCGTCGGTGTCCTTGAAGAACAGGATGTGCGGCGGCTGCGCGACGATGAGGCCGCCATTGCCGAAGACGATGCTCGTCGGAATGTTGAGGTGATCGGCGAAGAGCGTGAACTTGTCGGCGCGTCCGTCGCCGTTGGTGTCTTCGATGATGCGGATGCGATCGTCGCCGGGCTTGCCGCCGAGCGGTTCGTTCGGATAGTCAACGGTCTCGGCGATCCACATGCGGCCGCGCTCGTCGAACGCGAACGCGATCGGCTTGACGATCTCGGGCTCGGTCGCGAAGAGGCTCAGCGAGTACTCCGCCGGGATCTGGATGAACTTCATCGCGTCGTTGACTTCGAACGGCAGCTGATACTTCGGCGCCGGGTCGCGATTCTCGTAGTTGGGGACGCTCATGCCGTCGACGTAGCCGACTTCCGGCATCTTCAGCTGCTGAAATGCCACGCGCGAGGGCTCATCGACGCTCCATACGACCGCCTTCTCGACGAGCGTCTGGAACGCGGGGTTGTTCCACGTCCGCTGATCGTGGCCGTACGCCGTGTAGTAGACGCGGCCCTTGCCTTGATTGCGGACCCACGTCCACGGCGTGCGCCCGGTGCCGTCGACGCGCTCCATCAGCACCGTGCGATCGGTGGCCGTCTGCTTCGTGAAGGTCAGGGTTTCGTCCCAGGTCGCGAACGGCTTCACGCCCTGGACGGCCGGGTGCGCTGTCTGCACGATCTCGGCGGTGAACTCGCTGCCAGTCGCGGCGCCAGACGCCGGCGCCGAGACGGCGCCAATCATCGACGTGTAGCGCGCCGACCCCGAGAACATCTCCGTCGCCGAATGCAGCGCGACGATGCCCTTGCCGCCTTCGACGAAGTCGGCGAGGACCTTCTCCTGATCGGGCGTGAGCGCCGCGTGATTGCCGTAGATGAGGATCGCGTCGTAGTACTTGACGCGGTCGGCGGTGAGCGCCGCCGGCGAGAGCACCGCCGTCAGCTGAATGCCGTGGCGCGCGAGCGGGGCGCCGATGGCCTGATAGAGACCAGCCGCCGAATGCGTCGTCTGATCCTGGCCGAGGAAGAGGACCTTGAGCGGGCGCCCTGCGTCGGCTGCCGGTTGCGCTCCCGCCTGCGCGAGCACGACCGCATCGTCTGCGACCCGCAGCACGGGCAGTCGTGGTGACAGCGTAGTGGCCCACACGACGAGTGCGGCGACCATCACGACGAAAATCGATCGCGGTGCACGGGTTACGAATCGCATCAGCTGTGCCTTCCTCAGGTTTTGATTTCTGGACAGTCAGGGTGCTTTGTGGAACCGGTTCCGTGGCCCGTGATCTTAGCGCATGCGCTGCGGCTCGAGGCATCCATGGATCTTATGAGCCCAGCAGCTTGCTTCATCCACGGACGCTGTGCTCTGATGCCGCTCGCATGTTAACGCTCTCATCGCGCGAGCGACAACAGACTGGCCGGATTCAGGCCGCAGGAGGATGCATGAGGTTCGCGTGTCTCGTCACGGCAGCGCTCGTGACCGTGTCTACGACAAACGGCGCTGGAGTGATTCAGGCTCGTCAGACGCCCGCCGCGGCGCCGGCAGCCCAGGCGAAGCCGAACCCTGACGCGGAACCGGATCCGATGCTCCTCTGGCCCGATGGCGCGCCCGGCGCGTTGGGCAACGATCCGGCCGATCGTCCTACGCTGACGCTCTTTCGCGCGCGCCAGCCGTCAGGCGCGGCGATCATCGTCGCGCCCGGTGGCGGATATGGCGCGCTGGCGTCGAATCACGAGGGCCGGCAGGTTGCCAACCTGCTCAATGCCGCCGGCATCACGACGTTCGTCCTCAAGTACCGTCTTCGGTCCCAGTACCATCACCCGATCGAGCTCGGCGACGCGCAGCGCGCCATCCGGCTCGTGCGCGCCCGCGCCAAGGAGTTCGGGGTCGCGCCCGACAGGATTGGCATCATGGGCTTCTCGGCGGGTGGACACCTTGCCTCGACCGCAGGCACGCATTTCGATGCCGGCAAGCCCGAGGCGCCCGATGCCATCGATCGCGTCAGCAGCCGGCCTGACTTCCTCATCCTCGGCTATCCCGTTGTGTCGTTCGACCCCGAAATCTCGCACAAGGGGTCGGTGCGCAACCTGCTCGGCGACAACCCCGATCCAAAGCTCATGGAAGACCTCTCGAACGATCTGCGCGTGACGGCTGATACCCCGCCGACGTTCCTCTTTCATACGAACGCCGACACCGGGGTCGTCGCGAGAACAGCGTCCGTTTCTATCTGGCGCTGCGGCGCGCCAAGGTGCCGGCCGAGATGCACATCTTCGAGAACGGTCCGCACGGCGTCGGCCTCGCGCTCGGCGATCCCGCGTTGTCGCTGTGGCCCACGCTCCTGACCAACTGGCTCCGGGCGCAGGGGATGACCAAGTAATGCTGAATGAATGCTGAATGCGCTGCAATGCTGAATGAAGGCTGAATGCCAAAATGCTGAAATGAATGCTGAAGTTCGAATTGGGCATTACTTCAGCATTCAGCACTCAGCATTCAGCATTGCCTTGACGTATCGCAGCCCGAAATTGGGGACGTGCGCCGGCGACCCTCAGTAACGGCGAATCCACGGCAATTGGCCGCGGCCAGGGCCGCCGGGACGGTAGGGATTATCCCGGTGGCCGCGCCCCGCGCCCGGGGCCTTCGGGCCGGGGGATTCGTTCCGGTTTGCGAAACAGGGGCACACCCCCGAAACTCGCTTGGTCGGCCCTCCGGGACAGCGTATTCTGTCAGCCGCTCCCGAGCTGGGGGCTGGCAACTACCCATCAATCTCAATGTCTACTGGCGTTCACTTTCTGGCGTTCGATCTCGGAGCGGAAAGTGGGCGTGCCATGCTCGGGCGGCTGAACGGGCGGAGTGCTCGACGTCAGCGAAATCCACCGTTTCGTCAACGAGCCGGTGCGGCAGAACGGGTCGCTTCACTGGGATGTGCTCCGTCTCTGGCTCGAGATCAAGCAGGGCATGGAACGCGCGTCCGGCCTGCCAATCGAAAGCGTCGGCGTCGACGCCTGGGGGTGCGACTACGCGCTCGTCGGCGAGCAGGGGGTCCTCCTCCAGAACCCGTATCACTATCGCGACAAGCGCACCGACGGCGTCATGGAAACCGTCTTCAAGCGGGTTCCGGCCGACGAGATCTACGGCATCACCGGCATCCAGTTCCTGCCGTTCAACACGCTGTATCAGCTCTACGCGGCGTGCCGCGCGACGCCGCGGCTCATCGACGCGGCAACCGGCTTCGGTACGATTCCCGATCTCGTGAACTACTGGCTGACCGGGGAGATGACCGCCGAGTTCACCAACGCCACGACGACACAGTTCATCGATGCGCGGACGCGATCGTGGGCGACCGACATGCTGCGGGCGCTGGACGTGCCGACGCGCATCCTCCCGCAGGTGGTCGAGCCGGGCACGGTCGTCGGCAGGATGGGCGGGGACGCGCCGGCGGCGCTTCGCGGCACGCGCGTCGTTGCGCCCGCATGCCACGACACCGGGTCGGCTGTGGCAGCCGTCCAGGCTAGTGCTCATCGCGCGTTCCTGAGCTCGGGCACGTGGTCCCTGCTTGGAACGGAGCTCGACGCGCCAGTGATCACGTCGCGGGCCCGCGAGCTCAACTTTACCAACGAGGGCGGCGTCTTCGGGACGACGCGCCTGCTGAAGAACATTGCGGGATTGTGGTTGCTCCAGGCGTGCCGCCGCGAATGGGCGGAGGCCGGCATGAATCTCGGTTACGAGAATCTGCTGGCGATGGCTGCTGACTCGCGCCCGGCATTCCGCTCGCTCTTCGATCCCGATCATCCGACGTTCCTGCATCCGCGCAGCATGGTCGCGGCGATCGCCGACTACTGTCGCGAGACCGATCAGCCGGCCCCGGAGTCGCCCGCCGCGTACGCGCGCGCGATACTCGAGAGCCTCGCGTTCAAGTACCGCGTCGTGCTCGAATCGATGCAGCAGCTCACCGGGGCCGCCATCACCGAAATCCGCATCGTCGGCGGCGGCTCGCGCAACCGGCTGTTGAATCAATTCACCGCCGACGCGACCGGGCGCACGGTCATCGCCGGACCGGTCGAAGCCAGCGCTCTCGGCAACATCGCCATGCAGATGGTCGCAACCGAAGCCGTGTCGTCGCTCGACGAGGCGCGGCAGATCATCGAGCATTCGTTCCCGGTCGAGCGCTTCTACCCGACGGCGCCCGACGCCTGGGACGCGCAATATCGACGTTTTCACGAGTACCTGGAGCCTACCTGTGTCTGAAACACCGACGGTTGAAACGACTTTTCTCAAGAATCTGTGGGACGCGCGCGAGGCGGCTGCGCTCGAAAGCAAGCCGCTCGAACTCCTGCGCTATCGCTCGAATCTCCTTGGCGCGGATCTCCGCATCACGAACTTCGGCGGCGGCAATACGAGCTCGAAGTTCGAATTGCCCGATCCGCTGACCGGCGAGCTGCGCCGCGTCATGGCGGTCAAGGGCAGCGGCGGCGACCTCGCGTCGATCGGGACGACCGGCTTCGCCATCCTCTATATGGACAAGCTCGAAGACCTGATCGCGCGCTACCGCGGCGAAGAGCACGAGGACGAGATGGTGGGCTTCTACCCGCTGTGCGCCTTCGGCGAGAACCGCGTCGCCGCGTCGATCGACACGGCGCTCCATGCCTTCCTGCCGTTTCCGCACGTCGATCACCTGCATCCCGACTGGGCGATCGCGCTCGCCGCGAGCGCCAACGGCAAGAAGAAGCTCGAGGAGTTCAACAAGAAGTACGGGCGCAAGATCGTGTGGGTGCCGTGGCAGCGGCCCGGGTTCGAGCTCGCGCTGATGTTGCGCAAGGCCGTCGGCGAGACGCCTGGCTGCGACGGCATCGTTCTCGGCGGTCACGGGCTGTTCACGTGGGGCGAGACGCAGCACGAGGCGTACCTCAGCAGCATCAAGACCATCGATCAGATGGGCGAATTCGTGCAGGATCACGGGAAGCGCGCCGGGCGTCCGCTCTTCGGCGGCCCGACTGCGAACGCAGCGGCCGAACGGCAGGCGCTTGTCACGGGGATCCTGCCGGCACTGCGCGGCGCTGTGTCGTCGAACCGCCGCGTCATCGCTCACTACGATGGCGGCGAGGACGCGATGGCGTTTGCCAATGCGCAGTGGGCGGAGTCGCTGTGCCAGATGGGCACGAGCTGCCCCGATCATTTCCTGCGCACGCGCATCTCGCCCTTGTATGTGCCGTTCGATGCCGCCAAGGACGGAATTCCCGAGCTCAAAGCGCGTCTCGCCGAGCGTCTCGTGAAGTACCGGCAGGATTACGCCGCCTACTACAAGGCACACGCCCTGCCGGACTCGCCGGCGCTGCGCGATTCGAACCCGTCGGTGGTCGTAATCCCGGGGCTCGGCCTCTTCGGTTTCGGCAAGGACAAGCGCGAGGCGCGGATCACGTCCGAGTTCTTCGTCAACGCCATCCACGTGATGTCGGGCGCCAATGCCCTGGGTGCTGCAAGCGGCGACAAGGCGACTTCGGAACCGCCGCAAGCGCGGCATCCGAAGCAGGCGGGCGATTTCAAGAGCTTCGAGAACTACGTCGCGCTGCCGCGGTCGGAGGCGTTCCGCATCGAGTACTGGGCGCTCGAAGAAGCCAAGCTGCAGCGGATGCCGCCTGAGCGCGAGTTCAGCCGCAAGATCGTTGTCGTCGTCGGCGGAGCGAGCGGCATCGGCCGCGAAGTCGCGCTGCAGATCGCGAAGCGCGGCGGTCACGTCGTCGTCGCCGACATGAACGCGGACAGCGCGCAGGAAGTGGCCAGGGAGGCGGCGGCCGTTTCGTCGAAGGAAATGGTGCTGGCGACCGCACTCGATCTGACGTCGCGCGACAGCATCGCCGCAGCGTTCCGCGCGACAGTCGACCGCTTCGGTGGCATCGACGCCATCGTCAACACCGCGGCCATCTATCCAACGCCGCCGCCGGGAACGCCGGTCGAAGCGACGTGGGCAAAGGCCATGCACGTCAACGTGACGAGCAACTACGTCCTCGCCGACGAAGCGATGAAGATCCTGAAGGATCAGGGGCTGCCGGCGTCGCTCGTGCTCACGAGCTCGGCGAACGCGGTCGTGCCGAAGTTCGGGAGCGAACCGTACGACGTCAGCAAGGCCGCGATCAATCACTTGATTCGCGAGCTGGCGATGGGCCTCGGACCGCTCGTGCGCGTCAACGGCATCGCGCCGGCGACCGTCGTCGCGGGTTCGGCGATGTTTCCGAAAGATCGCGTGATGGTGTCGCTGAAGAAGTACGAGATTGCGTTCGACGAGTCGGAGTCGGTGGAGAGCCTGCGCGGCAAGCTCGCCGAGTTCTACGCGCGGCGCACGATCACGCGCCGTCCGATCCTGCCGATCGATTGCGCGAACGCCATCTGCTGGCTCGCGGGCGATCAGAGCGCCAAGACCACGGGGCACGTGATCCCGGTCGATGGCGGGTTGCCGGAGGCGTTCCTCAGGTAGACCCCGGCGCCAGTTGCTTGTCCAAAAGCTCTTCACCGCAGAGGGCGCAGAGGCCGCAGAGACTACCAGTTTTACGCGAGCTCTGCGGTAAAGGTTTCTTTTCAGTTAGCGGATCACGGCAATCATTCGCGAAGGCCGCGAACGACCGCGAAGCTGTCGAACTCTCACACCGAGACGCTGGCACGCCGGCCTGCAGGCCGGCGTCGGGATGAGCAATCGAGAGGTCAGCGAGAACACTGCTGGGAATGGACAGTGCTCTCGCTGACCTCTCGGTTGCTCATCCCACCGCGCGATGCGCGGTGCCAGCGGCTGCAGAATCGGTGGTGTCGAGGCCTCGAACTGTTCTTCATCGTGCCCATCGTGTCATCGTGAACATCGTGAAAGCCGCAGGCACCGTGACGATCGAAACTTCGCGAGCTTCGCGGCTTCGCGATCTCGTAACGTTAGCGTGTCCGTGAGGAATTTCGTAGAAAGGGTCGGGAGGTCGCTAGATTGTACCCAGGCTTCCAAAGCCGCTCTGCGGTCTCTGCGCTCTCAGCGGTGAGAGGCTCTTTCGACGCGAACAGCGCTTGGGGTTATCGAGCCGCGACTTGCATCAGTCGATCGTTTGGATAGATGTGATCGACGGTCTCGGGCGTGACGAGCTGGTGCTTGACGAAGACGGCCGGCGGCACCGGCCGGCGGTGGAGGATATCGAGAGCGACGGCGACGATCTCGGTGCCGTATTTCTCGGGGAAGTACGCCACTGATCCGATCAGCCGCGTTCCCACTTCGCGCAGTTCGGCGCGGCCCTCGGGCGACGCGTTCTGGCCCATCACCGCGCAGCTCTCAGCCCGCCCGGCTTCCTGGAACGCGCGCAGCGCGCCGAGCGCGCTCGGATCGTTGATCGCGCCGACGAGCAGCCGCCGCGATTTCGACGTCCGCAAGTGCTTGCGCATCGCCTCGAAGCTCGGGCCGAGATTGCCGTCGCCATCGAGGTACGTGACGCGACAGTTCTCGAGCAGCGGGTAGACCTCTTTCATCCCCACCAGCATCCCGGTGAGCCGCATCTTCGGCAGGCTGCCGGCACGCTGCAGCGCGATCATTGCGATCTCGTCGACTTCGCCCGGCCAGTGCTGCTTCGCCCAGCGGCCGAGATAACGGCCGCCGATCAGTCCCGCCTCGTAGTTGTTGGCGCCGAAGTAGGTCGCGCCAGGATGCGGAATCTCGATGGCGATGAGCGGGATGTTCGCCTCGCGGTACTTGGCCGCGACGATCGGCGCGACGTGCTCGTCGGTCTGGAACTCGATGACGAGATCGACCTTCTCGCGAACGAGGACGTCGGCATTGCGCTGCGCGATCTTCGGGCTGTAGCGGTTGTCGACCGAGATGAGCTCGATGCCCTGCGCCGCGGCCGCACGCTGCAGGCCTTCAGAAATTTCCTTGGAGAATTGATAGTCCGTACCCTGCGCCGCATACCCGAGGCGATATGGCTTCTGGCGGAACGGCCGTACATACGAACGATATAGATTCTCGCCAACCTTCTCGATCATGCCGCAGCGTTCGAGCGTGTAGAGGAGGCGGAACGCCATGCTCTTCGGCAGCCCGCTGCGCGCGACGACTTCGCGAAGCGGCAACGCTTCGCCGGACGATCGAAATGCCGCCAGCACTTCGGACGAGTGCATCACCGACTTCACGAGGTACGGGTCGCGTGACGGCGGCTTGGGCTTCATGTTCAAATTCCGTGCTCGTTCCTCATAGCGAAACGTCAGCCAGCATAACATGACCGTCACATCGCTGCAAAATTGCGAGTTTATTCAATATTCTTAGTGTTTTGTGCACGAATGGACGGTAGGACGCACGGCCTGTCGTTTTACCGTGCGGGACGCTGGACACGGTTGCTGGCACGCGCGCGAAACGGAATGGACCCGCGAGAGTCCGGCTCCTGTTCGCCCGTAGGCGGCGGCTGACCGTGCTGTGGACGAGGCTTAGAGACGAGGAACCGAGAGACCGCCGTCCACGTTGATCACGGTTCCGGTCGAGTAGGGCAGATCACCGCGGACCAGCGCAGCTACGACCCGGCCGATATCGTCCGGCTGGCCCCAGCGGTGCTCCGGGATCAGCCCGCCGGCTATGCGGTCGTCATAGATCTGCTTGACGCCTGCGGTCATATCGGTGGCGATGACCCCCGGGCGCACTTCGTAGACTGGGATGCCGTCAGCCGCCAGTCGCACCGCGAAGAGCTTGGCGGTCATCGCGAGCCCGGCCTTGCTGACGCAGTACTCACCGCGGTTGATCGATGCCGTGTCGGCGGACACCGAGGTCACAAAGACGATCGTCGCGCGGAAACTGACGTCGGCGCGGCGCCGTTCGACCATGTCACGCGCGACCTCCTGGGTGAGGAAGTACGGCCCCTGCAGGTTCGTGCGCATCAGCTCTTCGAAGCTGTCTTCGGCGGCCTCGAGCAAGTCGGCGCGGACGCGCGGCGCCCGGCCGGCGTTGTTGACGAGCGCATTCAGGGCGCCCCAGCGATTGCGCACTTCGGCGGCGAGCGCCGCGCGAGCCTCGCGGCTGGCGATGTCGGCAGAGACGTACGACGCTTCTCCGCCATGCGCTCGCAGCTCCTCGAGCACCGGAGTAATCTCGCCGGCAGGGCGCACGCCGCTGACGACGAGATTCCAGCCCTCGGCGGCCAGGGCGCGGGCGATGCCGAGCCCGATGCCGCGAGTGCCGCCGGTGACGAGGGCCACAGGCCTGGCCGTCGGGTGCGCGAATGCTCGCGTGTCTTGTGTCACCGCGGTGGCCCGAAAAACGTCAGGTACGGCTTGCCCTCTGCGAGCCGCTTGACGTAGAGCGCAGCTTCGCGCGCGTGATAGTCGCCCCACTGGCTCGACTCGCCGCGCGGGATCTTTGCTCCGGAAGGAACATGGTCCCACCCGTTCGGCCAGTGATAAACCGAGTGCAGCAGCAGGCCCTGATGATCGCCGAGACGTGCTCAAGTAGGGGCCCGCATCGTCGAAGAGCGTGTCGAGTACTTTCAACCCGGCTTGAGTGTAGCGGCTTCCATCATCGCCGCGCCCGTCGAGGAACCTGCCGAAGCGCAAGAGGCCCTGCGCGCCTATTGCCGCCGCGGAACTGTCCACGGGCTCGACGTCGTTGAACGGATCGGAGGCCCGGCTTCCCCAGTCGCCGAGTGACGACAGTCCTGGAGCGCCCGTGTCCCAGTAGGGGATGCCGTCGGCGCAGGCTGCCGAATCGATGTAGAAGTCGCAAGCGGCTCGGGCCGCGTCGACGAGCAGCGGCAGAGCGTCGGTGACACCGGCGGTCGCTGCGTCGGCAGGTGTAAGCGTGCTCAGGAACTCGAGCTCCTCCGAGAATCCGAGCATTGCCCACGCGAGGCCGCGCGTCCATGTGCTGAAGGGCGAGTAGCCCTGCTGAGTACTCGGTCCGCGATAGGTGCCGTTGGCGACGTTGAAGAGGCTCTCGTGGGCAACGCGGCCGCGCACATCGAAGGGCGCGCCGGTCGTGCCGTAGAAGACGTTGAATTCCGCCGTCGCGCGCGCGTGTTGTACCAGGCGCTGCAACAGGTTGATCTGCGCGTCCTGCTCCTCGACCAGCCGGTGCCCGAGCAGGTGCGACAGCGCCAACGCCCGCAGCGAGCGGATGGTGTCGACGAAGAGGGAATGCGCGCCGTTGAACGAGTAGATGTAGCCGCCGCCCGGGCGTGACGTCCAGCGCCGCGCCTGGATCGCGCCGCTGACTTTCAGCGCCAGCGCGTAGAAGCGCCGCTCCCACTCCGACGCCTCGATGCGGCCCTCGATTGCCATGCGCCAGAGAGCGCCGTAGGTGCTGACGTTGTTGAAACCGTGATCGTGAACGCCGACGTGCGTCAGGTGCGGCGCCATTCGTGTGAGCGTGCGCTCACGGCCGAGGTCCAGGAAGGCTGGGTCATCGGTTGCGTCGAACTGCAGGAGTGCCGCGCCGTATTGAAAGCCCTCGGTCCACTCCGTCCAGCCCCGCGCCGTGTATCGCCCCTCCACCGTGAAAACGGGGGCGCCCTGCCTGGGATCCCACGCTGCTTCCAGGTTGCGAATCTTGTCGCCGGAAAGCTCGAAAAGGCGGTTGATCCGGGGGAGAAGTCCCTGGGCGGTGAGTGTCGGATCGGTGAAAAGCATGGGCAATGCTGAGTGTCGAATGCTGAGTGCTGAATGAAGTTCGAAGTCGCGAATGCCTTCACATCGGCGCGACCATGGCGGCGCCGTCGGCGGCATATCATATATGATCCGTTGACATCAGCCGTTCTCCGGCGAATACTCTCTGGCCGGATCGTATGCCCCACGTCGGATCTGGCAGAAGACACGACTGACCATATGAGTCCCAACCCCATCAAGCTCGCCTCGTCGTCCAAGGCGGGCCACCTGACGAAGCAGCAGTTCGTCTACACGACGCTGCGCGAATCGATCATCCGTTCCGAGCTGCCGCCGGGCACGCGCCTCGTCATTGACGATCTGGCGCGGCAATTCAAGGTCAGCATCATCCCGGTGCGCGAAGCGCTGCGGCTGCTGCAGTCGGAGGGGCTGGTCCTCAGCGTGGCGCACGTCGGCGCCACCGTCGCGCCGATCTCGCGCGCGTCGGTGACCGAAGTCTTCACCCTGCTCGAGGGCCTGGAGGTCGTCGCCGCGCGAGTCGCCGCGGAGCGTGCGACTCCAGCCGATTTCGAGACGCTCAGCGGCTACGTCGCGGACATGGATCGTGCGCTCGAGTCGGGCTCGCCGCTCCACTGGGCCGAGATCAACACCAGGTTCCACCTCGCCATCAGCCAGCTCGCCGACATGCCCATCCTGCACGACATGATGCAGCGTGCCGTCGACTACTGGGACCGCGTGCGCCGCTTCTACTTCCGCGATGTCCTCATCCACCGCACGCGGCTGGCGCAGGCAGAGCACCGCGCGATGCTGGTACAGATGCAGACGCACGACATCACCGCGCTCGAGCAGACGGTTCGCGATCACAATCGCGGCGCCCTTGCGGCGTACATGTCGCATCTCGAGGGCACGAGCGATCACGAAAAGCGGGAGCGCCCGGCGTGAGCGATAACCGCTACGTTCGCGTCGCCGCGCTCAAGAACGCCGCCGTCTTTCGCCGCCATCTCGAGTCATCCGGGATCGACCTCGCGTTCGACGACGAGCTGATGCCGCCGGCGGACTCACCATTCGGCGCGCCGTTCGTCGACGGTGACACTCGTGTCGGCAATCGCTTCTGCGTCCTGCCGATGGAAGGCTGGGATGGGACGGCGTCGGGCGAGCCGAGCGACCTGACGCGGCGGCGGTGGAAGCGCTTTGGTGCCAGCGGAGCGAAGTTGATCTGGGGCGGGGAAGCCGTGGCCGTTCGCCACGACGGCCGCGCCAATCCCAATCAGCTGCTGATGTCGCAGACGAATGAGCCGGCGCTGGCGTCGCTGCGCGACGACCTCGTCGCTGCACATCGCGAGCGCTTTGGCGCGAATGCCGACAAGGACCTGTACCTCGGCCTGCAACTGACGCACTCGGGCCGCTTCTCGCGTCCGAACGTCTGGAACAAGCCCGAGCCGCTCGCCGCGCACACCAACGCCGTACTCGACAAGCGTTTCCCCGGCGGCGTGCGCCTGATGCAGGACGCGGAGATCGATCGCCTTATCGAGGATTTCATCGAGGCGGCGCGCCGCGCCTACGCTATCGGCTTCCAGTTCGTCGACATCAAGCACTGCCACGGCTACTTCGGCCACGAGCTGCTCAGCGCTCGCGGCCGCGACGGAAAGTACGGCGGCAGCCTCGAGAACCGGACGCGGTTCCTGACGAGCGTCGCCGACGGCATTCGCGCCGCCGTGCCGCAGCTCGGCATCGGCGTGCGGCTGTCGGTCGTCGACAGCGTCCCGTTTCGCAAGACCGCCGACGGCCCGGGCGAGCCGGAAGTGTCGAGTGACGGCTATCGCTACGGCTTCGGCGTTCTCAAGGACTCGACAGGCCCCCCGGGCGCCATCGATGGCGCGCTCGAAGATGGCCGCGAGTTTCTCCGCGTCCTGCGCGGGCGCGGCATCCGTTGGGTGTGCCTGACCGCCGGCAGCCCCTACTACTGCCCGCACGTCGTCCGGCCGGCGCTCTTCCCGCCCGCCGATGGCTACGAGCCGCCCGAGGATCCGCTGCATGGCGTCGCCCGCCAGCTGCGCGTGACGGCAACGCTCAAGGCGGAATTTCCGGACATGATCTTCGTCGGGTCCGCGTACACCTATTTGCAGGAGTGGCTGCCGAACGTCGGCCAGCATGTGCTGCGCAACGGTATGGCGGACTTCGTCGGCCTCGGCCGCATGATGCTGTCGTACCCCGATCTCGCAGCGGACGTACTGGAGGGCCGGCCACTCGTGCGCAAACTCACCTGCCGTACCTTCAGCGATTGCACGACCGGTCCGCAGCCTTGGTCTTGTCTCGGGCTGCTATCCGCTCGATCCGCTGTACGTCGCCCATCCGCACGCGCCGATTCTCAAAGAGGCCAAGGCTCCGGCGCGGACATGAATCATCGCACCCAGGACGGATCCGGCCAGATCGTCGCGGTCCTCACGGCGTTCCTGTCGCTCTTCGCCGTCGTCGGCTTCGCGCTCTACGGCTTGCCGCGCTTCTATCCCTACTTCGTGCAGGAGCTCGGCTGGAGCCGGCAGGAGGTCACGTCCGGAAACGCCTACAGCAAGATCTTCGTCGCGCTGGCCTTCGGCTACTTTGCCGGACGGCTGGTCGATCGCTTTGGTCCGCGCCGACTGCTCCTCGGCGGCATCGTCATGGCCGGCGGCGCCCTCGTCGGCCTGTCGTACGTGACGACGCTCAGCGCGTTCTATTTCTTCTACACGTTCAACGCGCTCGGCTACGTGTTCGGCGGTCCGCTGCCCAACCAGGTGCTCCTCTCGCGATGGTTCGACAAGGCGCGCGGCAAGGCGATGGGCATCGCCTATCTCGGCATCGGCGTCGGCGGCGCGCTCGTACCGCTGCTCGCGTTCGCGCTGACACAGGCGTACGGCTGGCGCGGCGCGCTGCGTATCCTCGGCCTGCTGATGATTGCCGTGGCGTTGCCGATGGCGTACTTCGTCGGCGAACCTGCTTCGAGCAAGGCATCAGGGACGGCTGCGCCGGCGCTGCCGTTGCGCCGGATCCTGTCGCGGCCGGCCTTCTATCTCCTGATGCTCGGCAGCATGGCGTCGATCGGCGCTGTCGGCGGGACGATTCAGAATCTGGCGCTCTACCTGAGCCTCGATCGCAAGCTGCCGCAGGTCGAGATCGATACGACGCTGTCGATCATCCTCGCCGGAAGTGTCATCGGCCGCCTGACGATGGGCTGGCTGGCGGATCGGTGGCACAAGAAGCACGTCATGTTCCTGATCTACAGCATCGTCGCGCTCTCGATCCCGATGCTGGTCTACGCGCCAACGCCGGCGACGCTGAAGATCTGCGCGTTCATCTTCGGCATCGGTCTTGGTGGCGACTACATGATCATCCCGCTCATGGCCGCCGAGCTCTACGGCGTGGCTATTCTCGGTCGCGTGATGGGCATCGTCCTGACCGCCGACAGCGTGTCCGAGTCGCTCGTGCCGATGCTCGTCGCGTCCATGCGCGACGCCGCCGGGAGTTATCGATCCGGCTTCCTCGTGCTGGTCGTGCTTGCCGCGATTGGCGCGGTTGCCGTCGCGTCTGTTGCCGCGGTCGGCAGCAGCAGCGTACGTCGTAAACTCCTGTCTGCATTTCTCAAAGCTCGCGGGGCCCTCCGCCTCCGCGCTATCGATCAGGCGCGCTACGGCGAGACCTCGCCGTAGCTGGTCGTCTTCAACCTGCGCGACCAGCGGAGGCGGGCACCCCCGCTCGCTGCTCGCGCCGGCGGCTGCGCGCCTCGCTCGGGCCGCAGGCGCTCTCCTAGCTCCTAACTCCTAGCTCCTGATTTACGACTCCCGCTTGCCGTGCAGCAGCAGATCGAGCGCGTGCTCCATCGAGCCAGCCGGAGTGATCGTGCCGGCGTTGATGAAGAAGATCTCGTCGGCGTCGGCAATCGTGTTCAGGCGGTGGGCGATGATGACCTTCGTGGTCCATGCCGGCAGCTTGGCAAGAATCTGTTCGAGCAGCTGCTCGGTGACCGTGTCGACGTTGGCTGTCGCTTCGTCGAGAATCAGAATCTTCGGATCGCGCAGCACGGCGCGCATGAAGGCGATGAGCTGCTTCTGACCGAGGCTGATGGCCTCGCCCGCCGATGTCACCGCCGTGTCCAGGCCCTGGTCGAAACGCGACACGAGATCGCTCAGGTTGTGTTCAGCGAGGAGCTGCATCAGGTCATTGCCTGAATAGCTCGCGTACTTCTGGTTGCCGTACAGGATGTTCTCGCGGATGGTCCCGCTGACCAGGAACGGCTCCTGCAGGATGAAGCCGATCTTGTCCGCCCGCTCCTGCGGCGTGTAGGTCCTGATATCCCGGCCATCGAGCAGCACTCGACCGCGCGTCGGATCGTAGAGTCGCGCCATCAGCGCGGCAGTCGTTGTCTTGCCGCCGCCAGTCGGGCCTACGAGGGCGTAGGTGCGCTTCGGCTGGAGCGCGAACGACACATCGTGCAGGACCTCGTTGTCTCCGCCGCCGGGGTAGGCGAAGCCGACATGATCGAACTCGAGGAGCGCATGGCTCGCTGCCGCCGGTTCGCCCGCGATCACCGGCATGTTCGACTCGAGCGCCAGCACGTCCGAGATGCGATCGAGTCCGGCGAGGGCGAGCTGAAACGACGCCCAGACTGTCGCCAGCTGCCGAAGCGGCAGGTAGAAGCTGTTCACGTACATCAGGAAGCCGATCAGCAATCCGACGGTGATGCTCCCTGTCGCAATCAGGTGGATGCCGTAGAGGAGGACTATCGCCTGGGCGAGGTTATAGGCGAGGCCGAAGATCGGGAGGAACACGTTGCTGGCGATCCCCGAGGACACCGACGCCGCAAACGTCCGGGCGTTGGCCTCGTCGAAGCGCTTCCGGAAGTAGTCGCGCCGGTTGAACGCGACGATGACCTTGAAGTTCGCGAGGCTTTCCTGAATTTCCGAGCTCAGCGCTCCAAGCGACTGCAGGCTCTTGACGTTGCGGCTGCGGACCCACGGGCCGGTCAGGCGCGTGACGAAGAAGATGGCGATACCCGGCGCCAGCGCCGCGAGGCCGAGCCACACGTTCAAGCTGAGGAGAAAGATAGCCGCGCCGATCATCACGAAGAGATTGGCGGCGAGCTGCACGAGGCTCTGAGCGAAGAACTGATTGAGCTTGTCGGTGTCGTTGTTGATCCGCGAGATCAGATCGCCGGCCTTGTTCTGATTGAAGAAGTCGAGCGGTAGAGACTGCAGCTTCGTGAAGAGCGTGTTGCGCAGGGCGAAGAGGACACGCCGGCCGACACCGCCCATCGCCTGCGTCTGGACGTAGGTGGCGACGAACGCGGCGGCGTAGATGACCAGCAGGAGCGCCGCGAATCGGAGGACACCGGCGAACTGGCCGTTGCTGATGTAGGTGTCAATCGTGTGCGCGATGATGAGCGGGCCGACCAGGCCGGCGAGCGACGACACGACGACGGCGATGCACGCGGTCGTGACGCGCTTGCGCTCGGTCGCCATGAGCGGCAGCAACCGCCCGAGCGACGCGAGGATCCCGGGCGGCTGCGTCCCGGGCGGCGCGCTAGCGAGGGCGTACGAATTCGTATTGGCTGGTGCTGCGTTGGGAGTCATAGATCTGCGCGTATTCCGGTGACGTCTGCAGGAGCTGGTCGTGCGTGCCGATGGCCAGGATCTCGCCCTCCATCAGCAGCACGATCTGGTCGTAGTCGGCGATGGGCGCGATCTGCTGCGTGACCGACAGCAGCGTGATGCCCGGATAGTTCCGGTGCACGTTCTCGAGGATCTTTCTCGCCGTCGCGGTATCGACGCGAGCCGTGAAGTCGTCGAGCAGCAGCACCCGAGGGTTCAGTGCCAGCGCACGCGCCAGCATGATGCGCTGCTTCTGGCCGCCGGACAGGCTGCTGCCGCGTTCCGACACGATCGTGTCGAGGCCCGCCGGCAGCACGCGCACGAAATCGTGGAGCTCGGCGGTCGCCACAGCCTGCTGGAGATCGGCATCGGTGACCGAGGGGCTGAACGCGATGTTCTCCCGGATGGTCATGTTGAAGACGATGCTGTCCTGGAACACGAAGCCGACCTGGCGATGCAGGGCCTCCTGATCGTAGTCGGCGATGGCGTGGCCGTCGTATTCGACGCGTCCCGACTCGGCCTCGATGAGGCCGGTGAGGAGATAGAGCAGCTGCGTCTTTCCCGCCGCGGTCGGACCGATGACCGCCGTTCGCGATCCGGCGTGCGCCGCAAACGAGACATCCTTGAGGACCTGGCGCCCGGCAAGCACGACATTCACGTGACTCAGTGAGATGTCGCCGCGCAGCGGGGACGCGATCGTTCCCGATCGCGTTGGCTCCGTCGCGTGCAGGATTCCGGCGAGACGCCCGTACGAGGCACTCGCCTGCGCCATCATCGTGCCCATGAAGCCAATCATCACGACCGGGAAGATGAGGATGACGAGATAGCCGTTGAACGCGGTGAAGTCGCCAATCGTCATCCTGCCGTTGATGACGAAATGCCCGCCGAGCGTGAGGATGATGAGCGTGGCCAGGTTGGTGGCGAACACGATGACCGGAATCAGCGACGCGAACAGGCGGAGGATGCTCAGGCTGATGTCGCGGGCCTCGGTATTGGCCGCCAGGAACTTGTCGAACTCGACCTGTTGCGAGTTCACGAGGCGGACGAGCGCCGCCCCCATGATGCTTTCGTTGATCACGCGGTTGAGCCGGTCGATGGACTCCTGGCCGCGCTTGAAGAGCGTGCGGACGCGCCGCAGCACCAGCGAGAACGTGATCGCGACGAGCGGCAGCACGGCCAGCACTGCCAGCGCGAGCGGCCAGTCGATGGCCAGGAGGAGGACGCTCGCGCCGATGATCAGGAACACCGACGAGATGAGCGACGCCACCGCCTGCGCGACGAACATCTTGACGGCATCGACGTCCGAGGTCAGGTGCGTCAGGAGCGCCGACGGCGTGATTTGCTGGATGTAGGAGTGATCCTGCGCCGCCACCTTCGCGATGAGGCGCGTCCGCAGATCGCGCGCGACCCGCTCGGACGCATACGTCTGCACCACTCCCTGCAGGTACGCGAAGACGAAGATGCCGATGGCCGCCAGCAGCAGCTCGGGCGCGACGACGGCGACCACGAGCGCGTGCCGGCTGTAACTGTCGATCGCATTTGCCACCAGCCGCGGAATCAACAGGTTGAGGGTGTTGCCGGCAACGGTCAGCACCACGAGCAGGCCGATGATTCCTCGATACGGAACGAGCAGCGCCCCGAGACCGGGATGCTGTACGGGAGGTGCTGTGACTGGGGTTGCGGTTTCAGGCATGAAGCGGGAGTCGCGCGTTTCCTGTGGCTCGCGTACACCACCGTTACATTATCGGCGGAGTTTCATCCGGTGCGCTCGCCGCGCTCTCAGAATTGGACAGACCAATCGCAGCTTTACACCTCGTCACCCGCGCCGCATTTACGTCAGGTCCCGAACAAATAGACCGGACGAGAAATGTGGCGATGGACGCGATATTTGGCCACGTTCTGATACTAAGATTGGTCATACCTCCTGATTGAGGCTGACGGGATGCGGGCCTTCGAGGTAACGTGCGGCGCCCGCGACCCTCTATCGCCGAGTCTATACTCGGGCCGGCATCACACGGTTGCCGGGGGCAAAGCCGTGATGATCCGTCGATTGTCATGACCACAGGCGCCGTTCGCAGCAGATCCACGGCCGGGGACGCTAATTCCCGCGGGCAGGCGTCCGGCTTGCGCATCGAGAGCGGGACGGGGCAGGTCGTCTCCCATGTTCGCGACCTCATCGAGCGCGGCGCGCTCAAGCCCGGCGATCGCCTTCCCGCCGAACGCGAACTCGCAACGCAGATTGGCGTCAGCCGGCCAACGATTCGCGCCGGCTTGCGGACGCTGGCGGCCATGGGCGTGGTGCGCTCGCGCCACGGCTCGGGAACCTACATTCCCGAGGGACCGCCGGCGCTCAATACCGACGCCTTGAGCTTTCTTGCGGCGCTGCACGGCTTCACCCGCGACGAGATGTACGAAGCGCGCCGCATCCTCGAAGTCGGCGCCGCCGGGCTCGCGGCCGATCGCGCGACCTCCGATCAAATCGCAACGCTGGCGGAAGAAGTCGCCAGCCTGTTCGCGTCGCTGCAGGAGCCGCGCGTGTTTCTCGTGCACGACATCAATTTCCACCGCGCCGTTGCCGCCGCCTCCGGCAATCCCATCGTCGCCTCTCTCGTCGAGATGGTGTCGGCGCTGTACTACGAGCGGCGGCGCGAAACCGCCGCCGGAGCCAGCGAGCGCGACCTCCGCGACGCCGCGGAAATGCATCGCCGGATCTACCAGGCCATCCGCGCCCGCGACGCCGATACCGCGCGCCGGACGATGCACGATCACCTGGTCCAGGCGAGCCGTCACCAGGCTCAGGAGCCTGCGGCCGAACGCGACATATCCCTGAGGCGGCTGCCGGCGGCGCCGCTCGATTCGCAGCGGCGCGCGCGCGTGCGCCGCCGCCCGTCAGCTGTTTGATTCACCCATGAAGCTGTTTGATCTTTCCGGCCGGACGGCCGTCGTCGTTGGTGGTACGAGTGGAATTGGCCGCGCCCTGGCACTCGGGCTGGCGGATGCGGGCGCGGACGTCGTTGCAACCGGCCGCCGCCTCGAGCTCGTCAAGGACGTGGCCGCGGAAATCGAGCGCCGCGGCCGCCGCACCCTCGCGGTAGCCGGCAGACGTTTCCGATGTGCCGTCGCTCGAGCGCCTGCGCGACGAATGCATCGAGAAGTTCGGCCGTGTCGACATCCTGCTCGTCGCCGCCGGCATCTCGAAGAAGAGCCCGACCCTCGAAATGGACGAGGCCGACTGGCAGCGCATCATCGACACGAACCTGACCGGCACGCTCCGCGCCTGCCGCGTGTTCGGCCGGACGATGGTCGAACAGAAGTCGGGGCGCATCATCAACATCGGCTCGCTGTCGTCCTTCGTCGGACTCTTCGAGGTCGCGGCGTACGTTGCGAGCAAGGCCGGGGTCGCGGGCCTGACGCGGGCGCTGGCCGTCGAGTGGGCGCCGCACAACGTGACCGTCAATGCGCTGGCGCCGGGCGTGTTTCGCACCGACCTCAACGCCGCGTTCCTCGATTCGCCGCGCGGGCAGGAGTTCCTCCTGCGCACGCCGATGAAGCGGTTTGGCAACATCGACGAGCTCATTGGCGCGACGGTGTTCCTCGCGTCCGACGCCGCGTCATTCGTGACCGGCCACATGCTGGCCGTCGATGGCGGGTTCCTGGCGAGTGGAGTGAATCAGTAGGGGCTCGGGGCTCGGTAGTTCGGTAGCTCGGTGGCTCCCAGTCCGTCTTCGTATCTCTGTAGGTAGTTCGGTAGTTCGGTAGTTCGGTAGTTCGGTAGTTCGGTAGCTCGGTAGCTCGGGCGGTCCGCAGTTTGGGCAGCACTATGAAACCGGTATTGGTCATCACGGAGCGCGATAACGTCGCGACGGCTCTGCAGCCGCTGGAGCCGGGACGCGACCTCACGCTCGGAGACCAGGTGATTGCGGTTCGCGACGCCGTGCCGTCCGGACATAAGATCGCCTTGCGTACGATTCGCATGGGTGAAGCGGTGATCAAATACGGAAGCCCTATTGGCCTGGCGACGGCCGACATCCCGGCGGGCGCGCACGTCCACACGCACAACGTGGCGAGCACGCGCGGCCGCGGCGATCTCGAAGCGCCGACGCCGGACCTGCAGCCTCGCCTCGCCGAGCCTCCCGACGAGCGCAATGGGATCGATCGCCCCGGGACGGTGAAGCCATGAGCGATCGGCCGGGCTTTCACGGCTATCGCCGGTCCGACGGCCGTGTCGGGACGCGCAACCACGTGCTCGTCGTGCCGACGGTGATCTGTTCGTCGGTGGTGGCGGAAAGAGTGGCGGCAGCGACGCAGCCGATTGGAACCGCCGTGCCGCATCTCGCTGGCTGCGGACAGCTCGGGCCGGATATGCGCGTCACCCACGACACGCTCGCCGCCTACTGCGGCCATCCGAACGTCGGCGCCGTCGTCGTCATCGCGCTCGGCTGCGAGCAGGTGGTGGCGCAGATGCTGGCGGAATCAGCGCGGCGCCACGGGAAGCCCGTGGAGATCGTCGCCATTCAGTCCGAGGGCGGGACCGTGCGGACGACCGAACGCGCAACCGCCATCGCGAAGAAGTTCGCCGACATCCTCGCGGCGCAGCCGCGCGAGTGGTGTGATGCATCGGAACTGATCCTCTCGCTGAAATGCGGCGGCTCGGATTACACCTCGGGGCTGGCGTCGAATCCTACGCTCGGACGGGTAACTGACCGCCTCGTCGCGCTTGGCGGCACTGCCGTGCTTGGCGAGATCGCGGAAATCATGGGCGCGGAACACCTCCTGGCGTCCCGCGCGACGCAGCCGGCGACGGCAACCAAACTCATCCAGATCATTACCCGCGTCGAAACCGAGGCGCGCTCGCTCGGCCTCGATATCCGCGGCACGCAGCCCTCGCCCGGCAACATCCGCGGCGGGCTGACGACGATCGAAGAAAAATCGCTCGGCGCAACGCATAAAGGCGGGGAAGTCGCGCCGCTCGAGGACGTCGTCGCCTACTCGGCGCCGATCACGCGGAAGGGTCTGACCGTGATGGATACACCGGGCCTCGACGTCGAGTCGGTGACGGGCATGGTGGGCGGCGGTGCCCAGGTCGTGGTCTTTACGACAGGGCTCGGGACGCCGACCGGGAACCCGATCGCGCCGGTCATCAAGATCACGGGCAACGCCCGCACGGCGCGGCAGATGGCCGACAACATCGATCTCGATGTCAGCGGCATCATGGACGACTCCGAGACGCTCGATGCGGCGGCCGATCGGCTGTTTGCGGAAGTGCTCGCTGTGGCGTCCGGACGCGAGACCTCCGCCGAACGACTTGGGCATCGCGAGTTCGCGATCCATCGCCGCAATCCCACTATATGAGGGTCAGTAGAGCCGCATGCAGATGAGCGCGCCGTCCGCTGCCACGCCGTCGATTGCCGGGGCTATTGGACGGTACCGCTGGGTGATCTGCGCCCTGCTGTTCTTCGCGTCCACGATCAACTACGTCGATCGGCAGGTCATCGGGATCCTGAAGACGACGCTGCAGGAAGAGTTCGGCTGGAGCGAGATCGACTACGCCGACATCATCTTTGCGTTCCAGATGGCCTATGCCATCGCCTTCCTCTTTGCCGGCCGGATGATCGACTGGCTCGGCACCAAGAAGGGCTACGTCGTCGCGCTGGTCATCTGGAGCATCGCCGCCATCGCGCATGCCGAGGCGCCGGTATTTGGCGCCGCCGCGGCGTCGGTGCTGGCCGTGATCGGGCTGTCCTATTCGGCCTCGGTGGCGGGCTTCATCGTCGCGCGCCTGGCGCTGGGGTTTGGCGAGGCAGGGAATTTCCCGGCCGCCGATCAAGGTCGACCGCGGAGTGGTTCCCGAGGAAGGAACGCGCGTTCGCGACCGGCCTCTTCAATTCGGGCACCAACATCGGCGCGCTCCTGACGCCGCTGGTCGTGCCGTGGATCACGATCAATTGGGGCTGGTACTGGGCGTTCGTGATCACCGGCGCCCTCGGTTTCCTGTGGCTGTTCTTCTGGATGCCGCTCTACACGTTGCCCGAGCGACAACCCCCGTGTCGGCGCTGCCGAGCTGGCCCACATCAAGAGCGATCCGCCGGATCCGCCGACGCACATTCCGTGGCTGCAAGCTGTTGCGCTACCGCCAGACCTGGGCGTTCGCGCTCGGCAAGTTCCTGACCGATCCGGTGTGGTGGCTGTACCTGTTCTGGATTCCGGACTTCCTCAACCGCAACTACGGCATCAACCTGAGCACGTCGGTCTGCCGCTCGTGGCGATCTATCTGATCGCTGACGTCGGCAGCATCGGCGGCGGCTGGCTGTCGTCGGCGTTCATCAAGCGCGGCTGGACCGTCAACGCAGGCCGCAAAACGGCGATGCTGGTGTGCGCGCTCGCCGTGTTGCCGATGGCGTTTGCGTCGAGGGCGACAGAACTTGTGGGTGGCCGTCGCGCTCATCAGCCTCGCGGCCTCCGCGCATCAGGGCTGGTCGGCGAATCTCTTCACGCTGACCTCGGACATGTTCCCGCGCCAGGCCGTCGGCTCCGTCGTCGGCCTCGGCGGCATGGCCGGCGCCGTCGGCGGCATGCTCATCGCGAAGATCACGGGCTACATGCTGCAGACGACCGGCAGCTACATTCCGATCTTCTTCATGGCTGCATTCGCCTACCTGGTGGCGCTCGCTGGTCGATTCACATCCTCGTGCCGAAGATGGAGCCGGTGCGCTTAGAGGGATAGGGATCAGCTCGAAGGATTCAGACTCAAGAGGAGGAAGGGAGGTCAGCTTGAATCGTTCTGACTTCCTGATTCTTTGATCTCGTGGCCTCCTGTCCTCTGACCCGCACAGGATGATGCCGGGCGAGGACGCGCCGGAGTTGACGGAACGCGATTTACCGCAGTTTTAGCGCCAGCCCAACTGGCACTGGCATTGCTGATCAGTTGGTACCTGCAACCGGAGGCCCACCGTGACTCGGCACACACGCATCGCCATCAACTCACTCTTCGCCGCGGCGCTCTCGACGAGCCTGCTGTGGCCAACAGACGTTTCAGCGCAGCAACGCTCCCGGCCCTCCGGCTCACGCCCGACAGGTCGCGCCGTCCAGACCGCGCCGCGGAGCTACAACAATCAGGGCCTACCGGCCGTCAAACGGCTACCGTCCGTATTACGGCTACCGGCCCTACTACGGCTATCGTCCGTATTAGCTACGGCTACGGCTACCGCCCGTACTACTACCCGGGTTTCTACCCGGGTTTCTACGGCTCGTACTTCTGGGGCGGCTACGGCTTTGGCGTCGGGTATGGATACGGCGTCGGGTACGGATACGGTGCCGGATATGGCTGGGGTCCGTACGGCCAGTATCCGTACGGGCCGTACTACTACCCGGTCTATGACAACTCCGGCTCGGCGCGGCTGCAGGTGTCGCCGCGGAACACGCAGGTCTACATCGATGGCTACTTCGTCGGCGTCGTCGACAACTTCGACGGCACGCTGCAGCGCTTGAACATCGAAGCCGGCGAGCACGAACTGCAGCTGTACCTCGAGGGCTACCGTCCGTTCACGCAGAAGGTGCTCTTCCCGCGCGGTGGCACGCTCAGGATCACGCACGCCATGGAGCCGCTGGCACCAGGCGAATCCTCCGGCGCGCCGCCCAAGCCGGACCCGGCGGTCCGTCAACAACCAGACCCGGGCATGCGCATGCAACCCGACTATGGAAATCCGAATCGTCAGGGGCCGCCGCCTTCAGTACGGCAGGATCCGCAATCAGATTTCGGATCGTTGCTGGTTCGAGTGCGCCCGGCAGACGCGACTATTCTCGTCGATGGGGAAGCGTGGACCGCGCCCGATGGGCAGGACCAGTTCGCGATCGAGCTGTCGGAAGGGCCGCACCGGATCGAAGTGCGGAAGAACGGTTTTCAGAGCTATTCGACCAGCGTCCGCGTTCGTCGCGGCGAGACCGTTCGGATCAACGTCAGTCTGACGACTGCGGGTCAGTCTCAGGGGTACTGACGCCTGGAATCGTGATCTCGAAGATCGCTCCCCCCTCCTGAGCGTTCGTCGCGGTCACGATTCCACCGTGGCGTTCGACAATCGCCTGAACGATCGACAGCCCGAGGCCGCTGCCAGACAGCTTGGTGGCGCTTCGGGCTGAATCTGCCTTGTAGAACCTCTCGAAAATATGCGGCAGGTGCTCGGCCGGGATGCCCGGGCCGGTGTCGCGAACCGTGATGCTCGTCCCGCCCGCCGTCGTCCTGGCGGCGAGCGAGAGCTTGCCGTTCTCTGGCGTGTGGCGCAGCGCGTTGGCGGCGAGATTCTGCAGCGCCTGTTCCAGGCGTTGCCCGTCGGCCCGCACCGTCAGGTCAGGAGGCTTCACATCGACTTCGAGCGTGACGTGGCGTTCGCGAATCAACGGCCCGTGGCGATCGGCGACACGGCTGAAGAGCTCCCGGATTGGCACGTCCTCGAGCGTCAGCGTGCCGCCGCCGCCTTCGAGACGCGCGAGGTCGAGCAGATCACCGATGAGCGATTCGAGCTTTTGCGTCTCGTCGCCGATGATGTCGAGGTAGCGGCCGCGCGTCGGCTGATCGAGTTTGAGCTCGGGCATCGCCAGCGTTTCGGTGTAGCCGCGAATCGCCGCCAGCGGCGTCATCAGCTCGTGTGAGACGTCTGCCAGAAGTTGCCGCCGCGCCTTGTCGGAGGCCGCCAGCGCCGCGGCGCGCGTGCCGAGATCGTCGGCCATCGTATTGAACGCGTGCGCCAGCGCGCTGACTTCGTCGCCGCCGGCTTCTACGGCTCGCACGTCCGTGCGTCCTTCGCCGAGCGCGCGCGCGGCCTGTTCGAGCGTCCGCAGCCGGCGATGCGCCGGACCGAAGATCAAGAGCGCGGCGCTCGCCGCGCCAATCGCCAGCAGGATCAAGCCGACCCACGTCAACGTCGGACCGAGCTCGCGAAGCGCGACGAACACGGGCGGCGGGTTTATCGGGATGACAACGTATCCCAGCGTCTTGCCGGCGACAGTGATCGGTGCACTTGCCGATCCGCGTGCCGGGCCGCCGGGGCCACCACCGCGAGGGCCCTGGCCGTCGCCGGGCTCAGGTGGTCCGCCACGATCGCTTCGCTCCGGCCGTCCGCCACGCCATGCATCGGGCGGTCGATCGCGATCGGGAGGAGGGAAGCCGGGCGGCGGTCCGCCAAAACCTCTGTCTCGATCTCGCGGGCCGTCGCGCGGACCATCTCGCGGGTCGGCCGTGTTCAGAGACTCGCCGCGCCGCAGGCGCAGTTGCATGGAGCGGAAGTAGCCCTGGGGCAGACTGTTCGGACGGTTCGACATCGTCCGGCCATCGACTGTGATGACGGCGAACGGCCGGTAGATATGGCTGAATTCGTCGCGGACGTAGGTCTCGAGCGTGAGCTCCGGATTCCGCGTCAAGGCCGCGGACAAATCCGACGCGACCGACGTCACCAGTTCCTCCGGAGTCTGCGCGGACCAGCCGACGACACGATCCGTCAGCCAGAGCGGCCACGAGCACCTGCGCGAGCGGTACAGCGCGCGAGCACCGCGACGAAACCAAACGCGATGCGCCAGTAGAGGCTCTTGTACCAGACAGGATCAGGCATCTGAGAACTTGTAGCCGGTGCCCCACACGGTGACGATGAGCTGCGGATCGGCGGCGTCGCCTTCGATCTTTCGACGCAGGCGCTTGATCAGGGTATCGACACTGCGCTCGGTGACGAACGTGTCGTCACCCCAGACACGCTTCACGAGAGCTTCGCGGCTGAAGACGATGCCGGGATGGCTGGCGAGCAGATAGAGCATGTCGAACTCGTGGCTCGTGAGCTCGATCTCCTTGCCATCGACGCGCGCGTGACGACGAGCGGGATCGACCGTCAGTCCCTTGACCGCGACGGGCCGCGCGTCGTCGCCGATGCCGGACGCGAGGCGCGAGGAACGGGGCCGGCGCAGGAGCGCGCGCACGCGCGCGACGAATTCGCGCACTCCGAACGGCTTGGTCAGGTAGTCGTCGGCGCCGCTTTCGAGCCCGAGCACTTTGTCGGACTCTTCGCGCCTCGCGGTCAACATGAGTATCGGGACGTCGTTGTTCGTCGTGTCGCGGCGGATGGCGCGGCAGACCGTGACGCCGTCGAGCCCCGGGAGCATGAGATCGAGAACGATCAGGTCGAACGGTTCGGCGCGCGCGAGCTTCAGCCCCTCGTCGCCATCGCCGACCGCAATGGGCTTCAAGCCTTCGAGCGACAAGTGCAGGGCGATGAGGTCGCGGATGTGCGGCTCGTCTTCGACCACGAGAACGCGCGCGCCCGACGGTTCCAGGCCCCGTTCGTCCGAATCCATGCCATCAGTTTAGCCCTGCGAACCGTGCCTGGGACGGGTTCCCGGCGCTGCCATCGTTTCTTCACCGCCCCGTCACCGCCCGGCCACGACCGGTTCGTCTTAACCCTCAGAGCGCAACGAACATGAAACGCAAACTCTTCGTCGTCATCGGGCTTGTCACCGTTACCGGGCTCAGCGCTGCGGCGATGTACGCGCGGCGGGGCGTCGACGCGCCGGCGGTCGTGACCGACGTCGTGTCGCGCGGCGACATCCGCACGGTCGTCACCGCCAACGGCAGCATCGAGGCGGTCGACACGGTGCAGGTCGGCACCCAGGTATCGGGCACGATTCAGTCACTGGGCGCGGACTTCAACTCGATCGTCAAGAAGGGCCAGGTCCTGGCGCGGCTCGACCCGTCGATCATCCAGGCGGACATCGAACGTGCAGCGCGCGAACCTGCTGGGCGCCGAGGCTGACGCAGAGAGGCTGCGGGTGCAGCTCAACGACGCCACCACCAAGTTGGGGCGCGCCAAGGAGCTCGCAGCGAGGCAGTTGATAGCCGCGAGCGACCTCGATGCTGCCGACATCACGCAACGCAGCGCCGAGGCACAGGTCAAGGCGGCGATGGCGCAAGTGACGCAGGCCCGGGCGGCGCTGGCGCAGGCGGACGTGAATCTGCAGAAGACGGTGATCAAGTCGCCGATCGACGGCATCGTGATCTCGCGATCGGTCGAACTCGGCCAGACCGTCGCGGCCAGCCTGCAGGCGCCGACGCTCTACACGATTGCCGCGGATCTGCGAAACATGCAGCTCAAGGCCAGCATCGACGAGTCCGATCTCGGGAGCATCAACAAGGGGCAGGCGGTCACGTTCCGCGTCGACGCGTATCCGAACGAAACCTTCGCAGGCCGCGTCGAGCAGATCAGGCTGAACCCGGTCATCGAGTCGAACGTAGTCACCTACGCGGCGATCATCTCGGCGCCGAACGCGCAGTTGAAGTTGAAGCCTGGCATGACAGCGACGCTGAATGTCGAAACGGCGCGGAAGGACAACGTGCTGCGCGTGCCGTCGACGGCGCTGCGGTTCCGGCCGACACAGGCGATGCTTGCGGCGCTCGCAGATACGGACGTGGACTCAGGAACGCCGGGCGCCAACGCCAAGCCGGTCGCGACGTCAGGGCGCGCAACGAGCGCTCCCGCCAAGGCGACAGTCTGGGTTTACGACGGCGACAGCATCAGCCCGGTGCCGGTCACCGTCGGCATCGCCGATGCGACGTTCACAGAGATCGTCGCCGGCGACATTCAGGAAGGCACGAGCCTGGCGACTCGCGTGACGATGCCGGGCACGACGACGGCGCCGACACAGAGCGCGCCGTCGAACAATCCGCTGATGGGGCAGCAGCCGCGTCGCTTCTAACTGCGCGCAGGCAGCTGCAATCAATCAGCATCGAACTCGAGCCGGCACCTCCTCCTCCCGCCGGTTCTGAGGCTCGCCACGGGTGGTCTCCTCCCCATCCGTGGCGGGCATTTTTTGCCCGCCCCGAGTAGCGCCGGGTGGCAATCGCTCCGGCAAACGTCCCGAGTCCAGTCGGCTGATTCAGCGTGTGACGCGAAGCGTAGCCCGGTAGTCGCCTGGTTGTATCGGCCTCGAAGAGAACGGGTACGGCGACAGTTCCACCAGCGCGATCGTCAGGTCCTCGTGCGCCACAGGCTTCATGTCGCCGGTGTGCAGGGCATACGGCTGAACGCGCCCCTGACCCGTCAGAACGGTGATGTCCACGTGGCATCGCCGCCCTGGATGCAGATCGCGTCTCCCGGACACCGCGAATCGCCCTTGACCCCATCGAAGCGCAGCGTGATGTTCGCTTCGCCGACTGCCGCCGTCTGACCCGGCCCCAGGACGAAGTCGCGATTGACGGGCGTGGGTGTCGAGGGCGATGTGAACAGGCTGTAACCGCAATGAAACACAAAAACGCTGAGAGAAACCGCATGAGGTCGATTATTGCAGACCTCGTACCGGTGAAGGGTAACGGAGAAAACGAGGTTTCGCGGTCCCGCACCCGAGAAGTTCATTTTTCGTGTTCGGTTTCCAGAACGTGGTCGTTTCATGAATTGTCAGCCTCTCCTCCCAGCCGAGCCGGGACGGTTCCCAACTCGCCGTTCCCGGCCGGCTTCTTTTTTTCCGCGTCAAAAGTACCAGCCTTCGCTCGTCGTTCAGGGTTCAAGGTTCAGCGTTCAGGGTTCCGGGTTCAAGGGTTCAGGGTTCTGGCGTTTGACCGCGCTTGCTACTACCCTAGAGTCGGAGCTAGAGCGCGACCAGAACCACGAACCGATGAACCTCTGAACCCAGAACGTTGAACTCTGAACGCTGAACCCTGAACGATTTGCTTTCCCCAACCATGCCTGATCTGAACGATCTGAAACTCGACAAGTGGCAGGGATCGTTCGAGCCGGAACCGGCTCGGAGGGGATGGATTGCGCCGGTAGCGGTCCTGCTGCTGGTCGTACTTGGAGGCGGAGGGTATTACTTCTACCGGCGCCAAAAACCTCAGCCGGCGGCAGAGGTTCGAACGGCAACCGAGCAGGCTGTCGCGCCTGCAGCTCCTGCCAAGCCGCTTCCCGAAGCCGGCGAGATCATCGATCTCCCGCCGCTTCCCGAAACGGATCCCATCGTTCGCGAGCTCGTCGCGAAATTGTCTTCCCATCCCACGATCGCGGCCTGGCTCACGACTGACCAGCTGATCCGCAACTTCACGGTCGTCGTCGAAACCATTGCGGCCGGGCGAACGCCGTCGCCGCACCTGGGCAAAGTGCGTCCCCCCGGAGGTTTCATCGTTCGCCAGGAACGCGGCTCTATCTCGATCGATCCGCGCAGCTACCAGCGCTACGACAAGATTGCGGATGCAGTCGCGGGCCTCGACGCGCGCGGTACTGCGCGCCTGTATGCGACGCTAAAGCCCAGAATTCAGGACGGTTACAAGGAGCTTGGGCATCCGGACGGCAATTTCGATCCAGTTCTCCAACAAGCCCTCGTCGAGCTCCTGAAGACGCCGGTGCTCGAGGGCGATGTCGCGCTGGCCTCGAAAAGCGTCGCGTATGAGTATGCGGATCCGCGGCTTCAAGGGCTTGTCGTCCGTTCAGCGTCAGTTCCTGAGAATGGGACCGCGCAACGTGAGGATCATCCAATCGAAGCTTCGGGAGATGGCGCCATTTCTCGGGCTGACTGTCGACTGACGACTACGACCGACGACTGCGACTGAAGACTGCCGACTGAAGACTGCCGACTGACGACTGCCGACTGAAGATATAGACTTACATCCACCGGGGGTTTTGTCTGGTCCGCATCCCGTCAGCTGTCGTTGCTGCGATTCTGGGTGCTCTTGGTGCGCTCTGCACGCAGCTGGATGGTCACGCCGGCCAGCAGAAGCCAGCTCCTCCTCCAACCGCAGTCGACGCCGCGCTCGCGGCCGATCCCGGTCCGGTCCCGCGCACCATCCGTCTCGAAGCCATCGTGACCGACAAGCTCGGTGCGCCGGTCTCGAATCTTCGCGCCTCTGATTTCATCGTGACGGACAACGGGATTGCTCAGAAGGTGGGCAGTGCGGAGTGGCGCTCGAGCGTCCCGCCGGCGGTGGGGCCCGTCGCACCGGCGCCGCCGATCGAGAACGCGCGCGACGAAGCGGCTGCCGCGCAGGAGCCGCGCACGCGCCTCATCGCGCTCTACCTCGACGAGTACCACGTCAACGCCGGCGAGGACAGCGAGCGCGTGCGGCAGGCCGTGACGCGCTTCATCGACGAGCAGGTCCGGCCGGCGGATCTGTTGCTCGTGATGAAACCGCTCGATGCGATTACCGACGTCCGCTTCACGCGCGATCTCGACGGCGCTCGTCAGCTGTGGCCAGCTTCAGCGGCCGGCGCAACGACTTCACGCCGCGCTCGAAATTCGAGGAGCAGTACCTCGGCCGGTCTCCGGTGGCAGTGCGCGCCGCGCGCGCGCAGATCGTCATGTCGGGCCTGCGCGCCATCGCCATGCGCATGGGCGACCTCAACGCCGCGCTCGGCGCCGTCGTTGTCGTGAGCGAGGGATTCATTGCCGATGTTCCCCGCGCGCGCGAGCGCAGGCTGCCGGATTTGCAAGGCCTCGTCCGCGCGACGAGCCGGTTCCGCGTCTTGCTCTACGCTTTCGATCCCGGCGCCGCCAGTGCGGCCGCCGATCCGGCCCAGATCGACGACGGCGCCTCGGAGTCGCCGGTGGCGTTGCAGAACCTGGCGCGTCAGACCGGCGGCGACGCGCTCGCGGCAGGCGAGGATCTCGGTGTCGCGCTGCGGCGCGTCTCGCGCGATCTCGACGGCTACTATGTGATCACCTTCACGACGGCCAATCCTGACGACGGGCGTTTCCACGCAGTGCAGATCGCGACGACGCGGCGTGACACGAAAGTTCGCGCGCGCTCCGGCTACTGGACGCCGCTGCCGACGTCCCTGCGAGCGGGGGCAGTCATCGCAATGCCGGCGTTCATTCCGACGCGCGCCCAGCGGCGCAGTCCGCTCATCGACTCGTGGTTGGGCCAGACGGTCGAAGCCGATGGCCGCCGCCGCATGATCTTTACGTGGACGCCGAAGGCGGCGACGCCTTCACGAGCCAAAGCCATGGCGCGCGCCGACATCGTCGGACTCAAGGTCACGGCCTCGACGGGCGTGGTGCTCTTCGAAGGCGAAGTCGCGCCGGCGCGTCCCGGCAAGACGTCCACGGGTTTGCGTCCGGACAGCGCGGTCTTCGAGACAACGCCCGGCCGTTTGCAGTTCGATCTGTCGATCCTGTCGGCCGATGGAAGCAAGGTGGATTTCGGCGCGCAGGACATCGAGGTGCCCGCCGTTCGCGGCGTGACGCCGGTCATATTCCCGCCGCAGCTGATGAGCGCCGGTTCGGCGCGGGAGTTTCGCGACATCAGCACCGACGCCAACGCCGCGCCGCTGCCCGGCCGCGAGTTCCGCCGGACAGAACGCCTGGTGTTGCGGGTTCCGACCTACGAACCGGCCGGCAACTCCGTGCAGGTGTCGGCGATGCTCATCAACCGCGTCGGTGCGAAGCTTGCGGACTTGACGCCGATGCCGGAGGAGTCCCGGCCGACGCTGTCGCAGTTCGATCTGCCGCTGGCGCAGTTCGCGCCAGGAGAGTATTCGATCGAGGTTGCCGTCAGCAGCGATGGCGGCTCCGCCAGAGAGCTCATCCGCTTCAAAATCACAGGATGAGAAGAAATGCTGAATTTCGAATGCTGAATGCTGAATGAAGGCTGAATTTGAATGTTGACTGCTGAATTAATGCGAAATTCGAAATTCATTCAGCATTCAGCATTCAAACTTCAGCATTGCCTAATGTCCGCCTTCCCCCGCAATCGCTTTCACGACATCGCCTAACACCTGCTTGGCGTCGCCGAATGCCATCAGCGTGTGATCGAGGTAGTAGAGCTCGTTGTCGATGCCGGCAAAGCCCGGGTTCATCGAGCGCTTGATCGCGATCACGCTCTTGGCCTTGTCGACGTCGATGATCGGCATGCCGAAGATCGGGCTGGTCTTGTCGTGGCGCGCCGCCGGGTTGACGACGTCGTTCGCGCCGACGACGAGCGCGACGTCGGTCTGCGCGAGATCCGAGTTGATGTCGTCCATCTCGACGAGCGCATCGTAGGGAATTTCGGCTTCCGCCAGCAGCACGTTCATGTGTCCCGGCATGCGGCCAGCGACCGGGTGGATCGCGAACTTCACGTCGACGCCGCGCTTGCTCAGCTGATCGTAGAGCTCGCGCACCTTGTGTTGCGCCTGCGCCACGGCCATGCCGTAGCCGGGAACGATCACGACGCGGTCGGCATTCGTGAGGAGCTCGCCGACATCCTGCGGCGTCGCGCTCTTGGCGGTCTTGGCCTCACCAGCGGCCGCCACGGCCTGCACTTGACCGAACGCGCCAAAGAGCACGTTGGTGAAGGACCGGTTCATCGCCCGGCACATGATGATCGACAGGATCAGGCCCGACGAGCCGTCGAGCGCGCCCGCGGTGATGAGCAGCTTGTTCTCGAGCACGAAGCCCATCGCGACGGCGGACGAGCCCGGCGTACGAATTCAGAAGCGAGATGACCGTCGGCATGTCGGCGCCGCCGATCGGCAGGATGAGCAGCACGCCGAAGGCGAGCGACAGCAGGATGATGATCGCGAACGCCCACGGCAGATACGGGTCGATCGTCAGATAGACGCCGGCGCCGATGGCAATCGCCAGCAGCCCGAGATTGACGACGTTCTGATTGGGATAGGTGATCGGCCGTGTCGGAACGATCTCCTGCAGTTTGCCCGCCGCCATGAGGCTGCCGGTGAACGTCAGGTAGCCGAGGATGATCTCGAGGACGATGGCGCCGGTGCGAAACGGCGTCAGTTCGCCGTGCTGGAACCAGATCATGTACTTGGCGGTGCCGACGAGCCCGGCGGCGAGGCCGCCAAAGGCGTGCGACAGCGCCGTCCGTTGCGGTACCGCCGTCAGCGGGACCCACGACAGTGGCACGCCAATCACGATGCCGACGACCGCGGCGATCGCAATCCAGGAGAAGTTCACGATTTCTGGCGCGAAGAGCGTGCCGATGATCGCGAGGGCCATTCCGCCGACGCCGGCGGCGACGCCACGGCGGGCAGTCTTCGGGCTGCTCAGCCAGCGAAGGGAGAGGATGAAGAGCGCCGCGGCCGCGAGATAGGTGAGTTGGGTCAGGCCGTGGATCACGGCTTGCGCTCCCGCTCACGGAACATCTTGAGCATGCGATCGGTGATGAGGAAGCCGCTGACGATGTTGGTCATCGATGCGGCTACGGCCACCGCGCCGAGAATGGTCGTCGCCGTCGATTCCTCTTCACCGGCGACGACGATCGCGCCGACGATGGCGATGGCGGAGATAGCGTTGGTCAACGACATGAGAGGCGTGTGCAGCAGGCGCGACACGTTCTGGATGACCTGGAAGCCAACGAACGTCGCGAGCATGAACACGAACAGCATCGACCACAGGTCGAGTTCGGCCATAACGCCGGGGAGTGTAACATGCGGCGCGGTCCGCGAGGGGACACGGGATCAACGAGCGGTGGACGGAGCTCCGCCGATTGTCTGCTGCACGCGGAACGCGCGGTTGGTGTGACGAGCGCGCGAACGAATGAGTCATCGCGCCGCTCCGTGCGCCTCGCGGCCAGACCGACGCACTGCGACAGTCCGCCGTTCCCGCTCGCCTGCTCCAGGGTGTCGTCGCGCTTGGCGAAGCAGAAGCGGAGCACCTTCGGCGCCTGCTGCTGGCGCAGGAAGGGCGACGTCGGGATCGACGCCACGCCGTGCTCCTTCGCGAGGCGTATCGCGAAATCGGCATCAGGCTCCGTAGGTGATCGCGGAGTAGTCCATCAGCTGGAAATAACTGCCATGACAAGCGAGCGGCGTGAATCGAGAGCCGGCCATGAGACGCAGGAAGAGATCGCGCTTCGCCTGGAAGAACGGACCGAGCTCGTCGAGGCCGCGCCGCGTTTCGAGGAAGTCGGCGATGGCATGCTGCACGGGCGTGTTGGTGGAGAACGTCACGAACTGGTGGACCTTGCGAAACTCTGCCGTCAGCAGTGCCGGCGCAACTGCATAACCCACCTTCCATCCCGTCGTGTGATAGGTCTTGCCGAAGGACCCGACGACGAACGCCCGCGACGCGAGCGCGTCATAGCGCGCGCAACTCTCGTGACGCAGGCCGTCGAAGATGATGTGCTCGTAGACCTCGTCACTGATGATCAGGATGCGGGTGCCGTCGACTAATTCGCTGAGCGCCCGCATGTCTCCTGGCCCGAGCACCGCACCCGAGGGATTGTGCGGCGAGTTGATCATGATCATCCGCGTCCGCGGCGTAACCGCCCGCCGAACCGCGTCCCAGTCGATCGAGTAGTCGGGATACTGCAGCGGCACGAAGACCGGCGTCGCCCCGCTCAACTCGATTGCCGGCGCGTACCAGTCGTAGCACGGCTCGAGGACGATCACCTCGTCGCCGGGTCGCACCACGGCCGCGACGGCGTCGAAAATGGCTTCGGTCGCGCCCGACGTCACTGTGACTTCAGTGTCGGCGTCGTACTGCCTGCCGCCAGCGGCCGCGAACTTCGCCGCGATCGCTTCCCGCAGCCGCAGCACGCCCTGCATCGGCGCGTACTGGTTCTGGCCGCGGCGCATGTGCCCGACGACAGCGTCGATGAGCGCCGGATCGCAGTCGAAGTCGGGGAAGCCCTGCGAGAGGTTGATGGCGCCAACCTCTGCTGCCAGCCGCGACATGACAGTAAAGATGGTGGTGCCGACTGCCGGCAGCTTGGTCTCGACGCGGATCATTCAGTCGCCTCGAATACGCCGCTCGCGCGATTCTTGCGCACCTTGTCCCAGGGGAAATACTGACCGTTCATCGCGACATAGACGCCGGGCGCGAGGACCTGGACGAATGACAGCGCGCTGCCCAGGTTGAAGAGCCCGTCAGAGCTGCCGAACGCATAGGGCACCATCGCGCCGGTAAGCACGACCGTGCGATCGCGGAGGTCCGCTTCGGCGATTGCGCGCGCCGTGTCGACCATCGTGTCGGTGCCGTGCGTGACGATGATCGCGCGCTCCTCGGTCGATCGGCAGCGCTCGACGATCCTTCCGCGGCCGGCCTCGTCGAGCTCCAGGCTGTCGACCATCATCACCGTCTCGATGGCGACGTCGAGCCGGCAGCGGCCGCGGCCGAGCATCTCCTGCACGTGGGTGTCACGGAAGAACAGCCGGCCGGTGAGCTCGTCGTACTGCTTGTCGAACGTGCCGCCGGTGACGAGGACTCGGATGCGCATCTCTTTTCAATTCTTCCCGAATTTGCACGACGCTGAGGCTCACGCCTCACGACGACGGATCTGAAATCGCGCTGCCCGATCTGTCTTGCGGCCTGGCTCGTCGCCGTCCGCGTCAGGACCGGCAGCCGACGCAATCTATCGCAGTAACCCCATCTATCTGAACAGTTTGCCGACGCGCGCCGTGGCGGATGCCAGCGAGCGGCACCCCGCTTGCCACGCCAGGAGCCCGGAGGCTTCACAATGTTGTTCGCGATATCTGCAGTTCTGATCGGCGTCATCGGAATCTTCTACGTTCGTCGCCGCGGTTCACGCAAGCGTCAGAGCGCCTAGGCGTCAGGGCGTCGCTCGCTCGACTCCGCTCGCGCGGAATACGTCGTCCGAAGAAGACAGGATGACGCGCCGCAGGCGATCGGGATAGCCCGCCGGAAGCTCCGCGAGGAAGTGCGCGACCATTCGCGCGACCGTCGCGGAGCCATGTCCGCCAAGCGTGGCATTCATCCAGCGCTTCGGGAAGAAGATATCGCCCGTGCGCTGGATCTCGGTCAGCATCGCGAGGCTCTTCGGAATGTACTTCTCCGACGATGCTTCGCGCAGAGGATGGTGCAGGTAGCTCAATCCTTCGAGCACCCAGGCCTCGCGCTGCCGGAAGGCGGCTTGCTCGAGACGATCGAAGAAGCTGTCACGCACGGCCTGGTCGGCTGACAACGCTGGCCGCACGTACGCGAACCGCTCCTTGCGATCGGGATTCTCGATGCGGGCGAGTTGCTCGGTGAGGATCTCGTTCCACGCCGGCCGCTCCCGCACGGCAAGCTCGAGCGCGAGCGTGATGTAGTCCGGCTCAGCCAGGGTCAGCCCGGGAACCGTTTCGGTCTTTCTCCACACCTTCTCCAGCCACGCCACTGTCGGCTCAGTGATCGCGACGTCACGCAGCGCCGAGAACCACGCGGATTTGAGGCTCTGACGTCTGGGCGGCGGCGAGGCCGGTCTTCAGCACGTCCTCGAGCCGCGGCGCGATCCGCGCGCGCTCGGCCGCCGGCAGGAATCGCCAGTAAGCCTGCCGCGTGTAGCCGAGGATGCGCTGGACGTTCTGCTCGTCTGATTCTCGCGGCAGGGCGCGCAGCGCCAGATCGACGATGCTCGATGCTGACGTCCGGCGATCGAGCATCTCTTCCCACAACGTGATCCAGGCGGCGCCCCGGGTCAGCGGATCCCCAATCTCGGGCAGTTGCGTCATCAGATAGCGCAAGCTATCGACGTCGAGGATGAAGCCGCCGTAGCCGACGCCGGCACCGGAAGGCAGGACGAAGCGCGGCACCGGCAGTCCAACTGCTTCCGGGACGTCGGCGCGGTTGCTCGCGCTGCGGATGGGGAGCAGTTTGATGCCTTCAGCTGTGCCGATCGCTACCTGCAGGCGCTGATTCCAGATGAGTCCGCGCCGGGCGACGGGATCGCTTTGCACGAACGCGAGACTGGCGATACGGCCGTTCTCGATCTTCAAATCGGTGCGAACAATGGGGCGGCCTGGCTCTTCCACCCAGGCGCGGCTCCACGCGGCGAGATCCTCGGGCGTCCGTGCGTCGAGCAGCGCGATCAAATCCGGCCACGTCGCGTTCGCAAAACTGTGGGCGCGCAAATACTCGCGCAGGCCGTCACGGAAGGCGTCCTCACCGAGAATCGTCTCGAGCTGGCGCATGACGATCGGCGCCTTCTGATAGATGATCGCGCCATAGAGCGAGCCCGCTTCCTTGAGATTGTCGAGCGGCTGGCGGATGGCGTTCGTGCCCGGGGTGCGGTCGATGTCGTAGGCCGAGGGGTAATGCGCGAGCAGGAAGCGCAGCTCGTGATTGATCTCGGGAAACGACGGGTTGACGATCTTCGCCGCCATGAAGTTGGCAAAGACCTCTTTCATCCAGACGTCGTTGAACCAGCGCATCGTCACCAGGTCCCCGAACCACATGTGCGCGGTTTCGTGGGCGATGAGGCTGGCGCGGCCGAGCTTCTGATTCTGCGTTGCCGAAGGATCGAGAAACAGGCTGGCCGAGTTGTAGAAGATCGCTCCCGGATGCTCCATGCCGCCAAACTGGAATGACGGCACCAGCAGGAAGTCGAACTTGCCCCAGGGATAGGGGATGCCGGTATAGCGCTCGAGCCATGCGATCGCCGAGGCGTGCAGATCGAACACCGCGTCGCGATTGCGCGCAACCTTCGCCGCGTCGGTCTCGCGATGCAGCATGCGGAAGGTGCGGCCGTTTCGTTCCGCCGTCTCGACGGAGAACCGGCCGGCGGCAAACGCGAAGACGTAGGTGGACAACGGCTGCGTTTCTGCAAACGTCAGCTGCTGCCGCCCGTCCTTCACGCCGCGCGTGGTCTCGGCGCCGTTGGCGAGCGCCTCCCACCCCTCCGGTACGTCCAGGCTCAGCGTCCATCGCGCCTTCAGGTCAGGCTGATCGAAAACAGGGAACGTGAGATGGGCCCGCGCCGGCACGAAGAGCGAGTAGAGAAACTCGGGAGTGCGATTGAGTGCCGCGTCGCCGGCGGTGAACTCGATGTCGATCTCGTTCTTTCCCGCGCGGAGATTCGCCGGGGCGATCACGATGTGATCCGCGACTATCGCCGGCGTCACCGGCGTGCCGCCGGCCCGAACGCTGCGCACCAATTTGGGATCCGCGAAGTCGAGCGCGAGCGGCGCTGCGGCGTCCGACAGCGTGAAGGTCAGCGTGACGCGGCCGGCGATTGGAGACCCGGGTTCGGCGCGAATCGAGAAATGCAGGCGATAGCGCAGGTCGCTGACGCGACGCGCGCGATCCTGCGCCAGGGTGAGCGGAATGCCCGGCCCGATCTGCGGTGCGGAAGCGCCAGGGCGTTGCAGCGGGACCATGTGCGAGGCCGTCAGTCCGGTTGTTGCCATCGTTGCGGCGAGCGCAAGCAGCCCGAAGCCACGGATCATGCCCGCATCATATCAGGCGATCTTTCGCAGCCGCAGCGTCGCGAGCGCCGCAACCACCACGAAGAAACACAGGCTGATGATCGAGAGCTGCATGAAGACGTTGTACGCCGCCCGTCCCATGATGTCGAAGAGGCTGAAGGCGATAGTCGCGACGGCGACGATCGTCAGCATTCGCATCGGCCGCGGCAGCAGGTCGAGGTAGTTCGCGAGAAAGATGATGGCCGGCGTTGCGATGAGAAACACATAGTCCCATCCCTGCGGCGACAGCAACGGCATCAGTGTCAGAAGCACTGAGCCCTCGACACCTTCCGGAAACCGTACGCCGCGCCGGTAGAGGAACACGGCGCCCGCCACGAGCAGAAGGACGACTGCCGTTCCGAGCGCCAGCCGCGCCGACAGCACGCCTGGTCCTACCCAGCGGAAGTACATCGCTGCGAGCGAGACATTGTCGTGCACCAGGAGATTCGGCGCCGTCGTTTCCGTGACCATTCGCCACCATTGCCGGTGCTGCTCGATGTTGCCGTTCCAGCCGTAGACGAGCGCCGGCAGCAACAGCACTGCGGCGAACCCCGCGAGTGCCGTGACGATTGACGGTACCCGGCGGCGTGCGGCCAGCCACGGCACGAAGAGGATCGCGTACGGCTTGACGACGATGGCGAGGACGACGAGGCCGCCGGCGAGCGCTTCGCGCCCCGACTTCATCGCCAGCAGCACGCCGACAGCGATGACCGCGAAGAGCAGGTTGACCTGGCCGAGCACGAGCTCGTGGGCGTAGAACTTCGCAAAGCTGATGACCGTGACCAGGACGAGCCAGCGCACGGACTTGCGCCGCTCGACCGGCAGGCGGACCGCCAGCGCCAGGAGCGCGACGAGCAGCCCCACGGAAGACATGAACCAGATGCCTTCGGCGAAGCCTTTCGGGAATCAGCACCAGCGGAACGGACAGCACGGCGAAGGCCGGAAGGTATTTGAAGACGAAGTGGCCGTCGCTCTCGCGGTAGAGCGGCTCGGCATGCGCCGCCCGCGAGGCCGTCTTCACGTAGACCTCGAAGTCCGGCATCTTCGGCGCCGCTTTGTAGACGAACACCCAGATCGCGAGGCCGATGAGAAGCGTGGTGATCGCCACGCGCGTGCGCATGGGGAGGAACTGCACGCGATCGTTCCAGCGGTTCAGAGTTCAAAGTTCAGACTTGCAACCTAGACCGTGTGAACCTGACCCTGCGATGCGATCTTGTCACTCCACCCTCAGACGCCGCGAGCGGATCCATACGTGTCGCGCGGCGGGCGGGGATCAGGCAGGCGGTGAGCATCACGACAGACAGAAGGAGCGTGATGGCGATGAAGGTGAGGGGGTCGGCCGCGGGAATCTGCGCGACGATCGACTTCAGGGCCTGGCTGACGCCGTAGGCCGCGGCCAGGCCGAGGGTGAGGCCGAAGCCGAGTTGCACGAGGCCGGTCTTGAGGATCAGCCAGGAAATCTGCGGCGCCTGCGCGCCGAGGGCGAGGCGCAGGCCGAGCTCCTGCGTGCGCTGCGACACCGAGTACGACGTAATCGCGTAGAGGCCGACCGACGACAGCACCAGCGCGATGACGGCAAAGATGACGAACAGCGTGCCGAAGACGCGATACGGCCAGCGCGTTTCGGCGACGGCTTCGTCGAAGGCCCGGACCGCGAACAGCGGCTGGTCCGGATCCAGCAGCTTTCGCCGCCTCGCGCACGGCGGTCACCATCGTTGCCGGGTTGGCGGCCGTCCGCACGATCATTCCGGCGCCCAGCGACCCGACCATCCGCGTCGGACGATAGAGCACGGCGGCCGGCTCGAGCGCCTGGACTTCGCCTTGCCGGATCGTCGGGCTGACGCCGACGACGGTCATCCACTTGCCGGCAGTATTCTTCCTTCGGGCCTTCGAAGATCCTGATCCGGCGGCCGAGGGGATCGCCGCTGGCGAAGTACTCGTTGGCCAGCCGCTGGTTGATGACGATGACTTCGGAGCCCGCGGCGCCGTCGGCGTCAGTGAACGTTCGGCCGCGCGCCAGCGCAACGCCCAGCGTTTCGAAGTAGCCCGGTCCTACATCTATGACAGCGATCTGTCGCGCCACGGCATTCGGATCGACCGGCGTGCCTTCGATCTCGAACTTGTATTGGCCGGTGCCGGACAGCGGGAACGACGAGGCCAGCGCGGCGCTGGTGACGCCCGGCAGGGCACGCACCCGCGCCTGCAAGGCGTCGAAGAAAATCTGCCGCTGTTCCGGCTTCGGGTACTTGCTCTCGACGAGCTGCGTCCGCAGCGTCAGCAGATGGCTCGTCTCGAATCCGAGATCGAGCGAATAGAGCTTGATGAAGCTGCGCGCCATCAACCCGGCGCCGGTGAGGAGCGCCAGCGTCAGCGTCAGCTCGCCGACGACGAGGCCCGAGGTCAGCCAGCGCGCGCGGGCGCCGCCTGCCTGGCCGCGGCCGCCTTCCTTCATCAGATCGTTCAGGTTGGTCTTCGACACCTGCAGCGCCGGCGCCAGGCCAAACACGATCCCCGTCGTGATGCAGATCGCAGCAAAGTAGCCGAAGACCGGCCAGTCGATGTTGAAGACGATCCAGTACGGCTTGCCGACGTCGGCGACGGCGGCATCGAACAGGCGGATGCCAACGACGGCGAGCGCCATGCCCAGCGACGCCGCCGAGGCACGCGAGCATGACGCTCTCGATCAGCAGCTGCCGGATGATGCGCCCGCGTCCGGCGCCGAGCGCGGTCCGCACCGCCATCTCGCGCTCCGCGGTACACCGATCGCGCGAGCAGCAGGTTGGCGACGTTGGCGCAGGCGATGAGCAGCACGAACCCGACCGCGCCGAGCAGCGCCAGGAAGATGAGCCGGATCGGCCCGCCGTTGAAGCGCTGGTTGAACGTCATCATGCGGCCGGCCATGTCCTTATTCGTGTCCGGGTAGGCAGCCTGCGAGCTCTTTCGAGATGGCGGTCATCTCGGACGCCGCCTGATTCCACGAGACCCCGGGGGCGAGCCGGCCGAAGACGTTGATATTGCGCGCCTGACGCGCGTCTGCTGCCGGCGGCGTCAGCGGCCGCCACAAATCGGCGTTGGTGGGAAAGCGCATCCCCGGCGGCATCACGCCGATGATCGTGCTGGCAGCCTCGTTCAGCTTCAGCGTCCTGCCGATGACGGCGGGATCGCTGTCGTAGCGGTTCTTCCAGATGCTGTGACCGATGATGACGACCGGGGCGGCGCCAGCGGCGTCCTCGCCGGGCGCGAAGTCGCGCCCGAGGACCGGCGCTGGCCGAGCAGGCCGAAAAGGTTTGCGGTAACCCCCGCGCCGCTGGCGCGCTCGGCCGGGTGATCGGGATCGCTCAGGTTGAACTGCTGTGTCCGGAACGCCGCGATGGCGGCGTACGACGCGATTTGGCGCGCCAGTCCTCGAACTCTCGCCACGACGCCGGCGAGCTGTCGTCGGCGCCGCGAGTGGTATTCCGCGTCGCGAGATACACGATCTCTTCGGAGCGCGGGAAGGGCAGGCCCCGAATCAGGACGGCGTTGACCAGCGAGAAGACCGTGGTGTTGACGCCGATGCCCAGGCCCAGCGCCGTGGCCGCCACGAGCGTGAACCAGCTTGTCCTTGACGAGCATGCGCACGCCGTAGCGGAGGTCCTGCAAAAGAAGCCATGGGATTGCTGGTGCTATACGAGCCGGACCGAGTCCGCGGTTCGCTCCGCCGCGGGATGGCTGTGCTAAAGTCGAACCCGTTGTCCTGGCCGCTACTTCCCCCTTCCTACGAGCGCCGGCACGGTCACGCGGAGCGTATCGAGCTCGCGACAGACCGACGCATCAGGGAACGGAACAAGATCAATTACCGGTTGGCGCACTGGCCGATCTGGATCTTCGTGTTCTTCATCGCGCCCGGGCCGCTGACGTTCGACCTGTTCGCGCACGGGTTCGACCGGCGCATGGCGCTGTGGCTGCTGGCCGTTCTCGTCGCTACCGGCATTGCCGGCCTGCTTGGCAGCCTGCCCGGCGTCGAGCCCCGTCCCTACATCATCCGATTCACTGAAGATCGTCCGAACCCGCTCTACCGCCGCGTCTGCTACACGCTGGCCTGGAGCGAGGTCATCGCCTTCGCCGTGCTGAACATCGCCGGGCTCGTCATGGCCATCGTGACGGGCACCTGGCAGCTGCGTCAGCTGTACGACGTCGCTTACTTTCCGATCGTCGGCACCGTGTGGCTTCTCGGCGCCTTTGGCTTGCTGCCGCGCGTCAAGCCATCGACGCAGGGCGAAGGGCACGAGCGGCGTTACTTCTATGGCTCGGTGTGGGCCGTGGCGATTGCGCAGCCGATCCTCGGAGTGCTGTGGAAGGTGCTGCCACAGACGCGCCCGTCCGACGCCATCAAGCTCATCATCTTCGTGGGCATCCTTGCGTTCCTCGGCAACCAGGCACGGCGCGGACTGCTCCCGCGAACTCGTCCGATCGTTCCGGGTGAGCTCGCCGTGTCCGACTGATGGCCGACGGTGTACGATCGGGTATGACCCAGATCGACGACCGCGGACTCATCGTCAGCTGCCCATCCTGCCAGCAGCGTAATCGCGTGCCCTTCGGCCACGAGACCGCCGAATCAGCGGAAGTGCAAGAAGTGCGGAACGCTCCTTCCCGCCGCCGCTGAACCTGTCGAAGTGCCGAACGAAGCCATGCTTCGATGCGCTCGTTGCGTCTTCAAAACTGCCGGTTGTCGTGGACTTCTGGGCGCCATGGTGCGGTCCGTGCCGGATGGTCGCGCCCGAGCTTGCGCGTGTCGCCGCCAACAACGCCGGCCGCTACCTCGTCGTCAAGGTGAACACCGACGCCGTGCCCGAGCTCGGCGATCGCTTCGGCATCCGGTCGATTCCGACGATGGCGGTGTTTGCCGAGGGGCGGGAGAGTGGCACGGACGTCCGGTGCACGGCCGGCTGCGGACATCGAGTCGTTCATCGCTCAGTCGGTCGCGCGGTAGAATTCTCGTCATGGCCCGGGCTGCTTCGGTTCATCCCGCAACGCGATCTCGCGCCGCCGCCTCGAAGCCTTTGTCGTCGAACGCTTTCCCTTTGCAGTTGCGCCGCGTTCGCGCTGCTTCGACGCGTGCAAGGGGTCGGTCAGAACGGACGAAGCCGGCCTCGATGCCTCGTCCGACGTTCTGCGTCCGGCCCTCCGCGCGCGCCTCGAGAATCTGATCCCGTCCGAGCGCGTCGACGACGACGCCCGGCGTCGATGCGCCGCGCGATTTCAGCTGGCCATCGACGAACTTGCTCGACGCCTGTGACGGGTTTCTCCGCCGCGCCGCGATCCGCGCGTCACTCACCGCCGACGAACGCCGCGAGATTCTGCGCGGCATGGTGCTGACACGCGCGACGGACTACGCGGCTGAAGACGCTCTTCACCGGCGGCGAGGTGCGTTACGGCGAGAGCGCGTTTCAGGGCAAGGGCTTCCGCTCGCTCGGCCAGGAAGCGATCTACGCCGCTGGCATCCGCCTGCGGCGCGGCGAGGCCTTTCGCGCCGGCGGCGACTGGCAAGGCGACGTCGTCGCGCCGCTCATTCGCGATCTGGGCGTCGACGCTGGCGATGCGGCCGGACGCGGAGACCGTTCGCCTGGTGCTGTCGGCGCAGATGGCGAAAGCGGGCCCACCGATGCGACGGCAGGGACCTGCACGTCGGTGACTTCGCGAACGGCATTCTGCCAGCGGCGGCGCCGCTCGCGATCGGATCGCTGACGATCGCCGGGATGGCGCTCGCGTTCGCGCGCGACGGCAGCGGGCCGCGTGGCGCTGTCGTTCATCGGCGAAGGCGGATCGTCGCTGGGCGAGTGGCACGAGGCGATCAATCTGTGCGCTGCGCGCCGTCTGCCCGCGGTCTTCTGCCGTGGAGAACAATCAGACGGCGCTCTCGACCCCGGTCCGCGAGCAGTCTGCGGTCCGCGTCTTCGCCGACAAGGCGTCAGGCTACGGGATACCGGGCATCACGATCGACGGTACCGATCCGGACGAAGTCGCGGCGGCGTTCGCGTGGGCCGTGGAGCGGGCGCGGGCAGGACGAGGGCCGTCGCTCATCGAGCTCGTCTCGATGCGGATGTGCGGCCACGCGCATCACGACGACATGCTCTACATCGGCCGGGATCCGCAGCCGGGGTGGGACTATCCGGCGCTGCAGCGCGCAGGGCTATGCCGATCCGGATCTCTACGCCTTCTGGTCGGCGCGCGATCCGATTCCCGGCTATGCGCGACGGCTCGAGCTCGACGGCGTGATCGACGAGGGCGAGCTCGAACGTCTGAAGGACGAGATGCGCCGCGCATCGTCGAGTTCGAGGCCGCAGGAGGTCATCGCGGCGCCGTGGCCGGACGGCTGCGCAGGTTGGTGACGGCGTCTTCGCCGGCGAAGCCCCGCGCCAGCGCGTCGAGGTCCTCGATCCGCAAGTGCGCCTGCGATCTCGACGTCGAGCCCGACCTGCCGCCGCTCGATGCCGGCCCGGCATTCGATCGTTCGGGACGGACGTTTCTCGAAGCGGTGATGCTCGGCGTCGGCGACGCGCTTGCGCGCGAACCCGTCGCGTGTTCGTCTTTGGCGAGGACGTCGGCGGAACCTACGGCAACGCGTTCCTGCTGCTGCGACCGTTGCTCGAGGAGTTCGGCGATCGGATTCTCAACTCGCCGCTGGCCGAGGGTGCCGTGCTCGGCGCCTGCGTCGGCGCCGCGCTGGCGGGCCAGCGTCCGATCGGCGAGATGCAGTTCAACGACTTCGTCGCGACCGGCTTCAACCAGCTCGTGAACAACGCCGCCAAGATCCGCTATCGCTGGGGCGGCTCGGTGCCGATGGTGTTGCGCATGCCGTGGGGCGGGCTCCGTCACGCCGGGCCGTACCACAGCCAGAACACCGAGGCGTGGTTCTATCGCACGCCCGGCCTGAAGATCGTCGTGCCCTCGACGCCGGCGGACGCGCGCGCGCTGATGGCGAGCGCCGTCGCCGATCCCGATCCGGTGCTCTACTTCGAGCACATCGCGCTCTATCGCGATCCGCGTATCAAGCAGGCGCTCGCCGGACGACGCCCCGGCGCCGCTGCCAATCGGCCGCGCGGCGCTGCGTCGGGAAGGCGACGACCTGCGTCATAATTTCCTACGGCGCCTACGTGCATGCCGCGCATGCGCGTTGCCGAGAGGCTGGCAGCGGATCGGCATCGAGGCCAGCGTGCTCGATCTCGCGCTCGCTCTCCCCGCTCGACCGCGAAGCAGTGCTGGCGTGCGCCCGCCACTGCAGCCGGGTCCTCATCGTGCACGAGGACTCGCGCACCGGCGGCATCGGCGAGAGCCTCGCCGCCATCATTCAGGAGGAGGCGTTCGAGTCTCTCGACGCGCCGGTTCGCATTCTTGGCGCGCTCGACACGCCGGTGCCGTACTCGCCGCCGCTCGAAGCCGCGTTCCTCCCCTCGGACGACGACCTCGAGCGCGCCGCGCGGTTACTCGTCGGCGTATTGAGCCGGCGACGAGACGGCTCGGACACGGCGCGTTCATCCAGATGCCGCGACGAGGATCGGACGTCGCGATCGCCGACGATGGCGCCGTCGATCCGCCTGGTCGAGCTTCTGAGTCGAAGGCGCCGGCCGGCTGGCCCGGGCTCGCATGGTAGAATCGCCCGCTTCGTTATGAGCCGCGATCTCGACGCCCTGACCTCGTCCACGCTCAAGCACCTCCGCGAACACTGGTGGGACGACGCTTTCACATCGTTCCTCGAAGAGACGCTGCAAGCCGAGACCAGGCAAGCGGATCCTGGACGTGGGCTGCGGCACCGGTACCGCCGAGATCAGCCTGGCGCGACTGCGCCTGTCGCAGATGCACTTGTTCGGGGTCGACCTCGTCACCGAACGCCTGCGCGACGCCCACGCCGCGACTCGAGGGATCAACGCGCGCGTCGGCTACGCCGCCGCGGATGCCTGCCGCCTGCCCTTTGCCGCCGACTCGTTCGACTCGACTTACTGCGTGGCGGTCCTGCAGCACATTCGTGATTTGTCAGGTGCGCTCGCCGAGATCGCGCGCGTCACCCGTCCTGGTGGCCGTGTCCTCATCGTCGAGCCGGACAACGCGGCACGCTACTGGTTCAGCTCGGTGCAGAGCGGCATGGACGCGTTCGAGATCAGCCGGCGGTTCTTCGGCGGACTGTCGTCGGTGCGCGGCGAGTCGCCGGCCGCGGCGGTCGGGCCTCTCGTGCCCGGCCTCCTCGCGGCCGCCGAAGTCGAACCGGTGTCCGTTCGCCTGTTCCCGGTGTCAGTGTCGCACCTCGGCGTGCCGCCGCCAGTTTTCTGGGACTCGCGCCGCACGGCGGTTCGCGACGTGATTGCCAAGGCGCCGGATGAGGCGTTGCGCCGCCTCGGTGCCGACTTCCTCAAGGCCATCGATCAATACGCCCGCGACGCCGCGAGCGCCGGGTCCTCCTTCGTCGAAATCCAGAACACGATGTTGTTCGCGACCGTCGGGCAGCGAAACGAGTGACCGCACCGGTCGCCAGCGGCACGGAAGGCTGGGACGCGTACGCGCCGTTCTACGACTGGGAAAACGCGCAGACCGTGGCGCGGCGGGACGTCGCGTTCTGGCAGCGGCTCGCCATGGCCGAACGACGGACCGGTGCTGGAGCTAGGCTGCGGCACGGGCCGCGTCTCGCTGCCCGTCGTCCGCGTCGGCGCGCGCCTTGTCGGCGTCGATCTGTCGATTCCCATGCTGACGCGTGCGCGGCAGCGGCTGGCGCGGTCCCGCCTGTCATCCCGCGCCCTGCTCGTCCGCGCCGACATCCGTCAGCTGCCGTTCGGATCGCGGAACGGATTCGGCCTGGCGATGGCGCCGTACGGCATCCTGCAGTCGCTGACTCGCGAACGCGATCTCAAGGCGACGCTGGAGTCCGTGCATCGCGTGATGCGGCCCGGCGGGCTCTTCGGCATCGATCTCGTGCCCGACCTGCCGCGGTGGAGCGAATATCAGCGGCGGACGAGCCTGCAGGGACGGCGGGGCCGCAAGACGACCGTGACCCTCATCGAGTCGGTGCGCCAGGACCGCCGGCGCAAGCTGACGATTTTCGATCAGGAGTACGTGCGAGCGCCGCGGCACCGCGCGATCGGTGCACCGTTCTCCCTGACGTTCCGCACGCTTTCGGTGCGTCAGATGGCCAAGCGGCTGGAGGCCGCCGGGTTTTCAATCGAGGCGATTCTCGGCGACTATCAGGGCGGACCGTGGGATGAGCGGGCCGACGTCTGGGTGATCCTGGCGCGCAAGGCCGGCTCCGGCCGCGGGAAGGCGCCGGCTTCGGCTCTCAAGCTCCAACAGGTCAAGTAGTTACCAGCGCTAGCGGCCCTCGCGATTCGTGATAGGATCGTGCGTCTTTTTCTCTTTCGAAGTGGGGAGTTCCGCCGATGTCTGGCCATTCCAAGTGGCACACAATCAAGCACAAGAAGGGTGCTGCCGACGCCAAGCGCGGCAAGGTGTTCACCCGGATCATCAAGGAATTGAGCGTCGCGGCTCGCGCCGGCGGCGGCGATCCTGATTCGAACCCTCGCCTGCGCACCATCATCGCCGAAGCGAAGTCGGTCAACATGCCGGCCGACAACATCAAGCGCGCGATTCAGCGCGGCACGGGCGAGCTGCCGGGCGTCAACTATGAAGAGGTGACGTACGAGGCCTATGGGCCCGGCGGCGCCGCGCTCATCATCGAAGTGCTCACCGACAATCGCAACCGCACGGTCGGCGAGCTGCGTCACACGCTGACGAAGTACGGCGGCAACCTGGGTGAAACAAACAGCGTCGCCTGGATGTTCCACAAGAAGGGCTACATCGTCATCGACAAGACCAAGGCGGGCGAGGATGCGCTGATGGCGGCCGCGCTCGACGCCGGCGCCGACGATCTGCGAGACGATGGTGACAACTGGGAGGTCATGTCGCCGCCGGAAGCGTTCCAGCCGGTGCTCGAGGCCGTCAAGGGGCTCGGCATCGAGCCGGATGCCGCTGAAATCGCGATGCTGCCGCAGAACTACGTCAAGCTCGAAGGCAAAGCGGCGCAGCAGATGGTCAAGCTGATGGACATCCTCGAAGATCACGAGGATTCGAAGAAGGTCTGGTCGAACGCCGACATCGAGGAAAAGGAGATCGAGGCCTCGTTGGCGTGAGAATTTTCGGGATCGATCCAGGCTCCCAGCGTACCGGCTACGGTTGCGTCGAGCGGATCGGCCGCGGACAGGCGCTCGTCATCTGCGGGTCGCTCTCGGGTCCCAAAGGCGCGACCTTCCCCGACAGACTGCATGCAATCCACGAAGGGCTGAAGGCGCTCATCGCGCGTCATCAGCCCGATTGCGTCGCCATCGAAGACATCTTTCACCACCGCAACGTGCGCAGCGCGCTGAAGCTCGGTCAGGCGCGCGGCATCGCGCTGCTCGCGGCGTCGGAAGCCGGCCTGCCGGTCGTGTCCTACGCGCCCGCGGCCGTGAAGCGCGCGGTCGTCGGCTACGGCCGCGCCGAAAAGCAGCAGGTGCAGCAGATGGTGAAGCTGCTGCTCGGTCTCGCCCAGCCGCCAACCCCGCACGATGCCGCCGACGCCCTGGCGGTCGCGATCTGCCACCTGCAGGCATCGACCGGCGGCGTCGCCGAAGAGATGCGGCAGAATAATCTGAAGCCGCAGTCGCATCTGCGATCGTGGCGTCAGTACCGACCGTGATCGCGCGACTTCGCGGCACCTCGATCGAAAAGCTTCCCAGCCGCATCGTCGTCGACGTCGGCGGCGTCGGCTATGACGTGCAGGTGCCGCTGTCGACGTTTTACGGCCTCGGCGAGCCGGGCACGACGGTGGCGTTGCGTATCCATACGCACGTCCGCGAGGAAGCCATCGCGCTCTTTGGCTTCAGCACAGCGCTCGAGCAGGATCTGTTCGAACGTTTGATCGCGGTCAGCGGCATCGGCCCGAAGCTCGGTCTCGCGGTCCTGTCCGGTATCGAACCCGCCGATCTGGTGCGCGCGATTCGCACGCAGGACGTGGCGCGTTTGACCAAGATCCCGGGCATCGGCAAGAAGACCGCGGAACGCATTGGCCTGGAGTTGAAGGATCGGCTGCCGCTTGCCGCCACGCAGCCTGCCGAGCCTGCGTCAACCGCGGCGCGACCGGAAGACCAGTTGAAGGACGACTTGCTCTCGGCGCTCACCAACCTCGGATACCAGAGTGCCGTGGCGGAGAAGACGATCGACAAGATCATCGCCGCGGAACCCGATGCCGAGTTCGAGCAGGCGCTGCGGCAGGCGTTGCGGTTCATGATCAAGGGATGATGAAGGGAAGATGACCGACAACCGGCTCGTCACCGCCGGACGCGCGGAGGACGACGCGCAATACGAGGCCGGCCTGCGGCCGCGGACGCTCGACGACTACATCGGCCAGGATCGCGTGCGCGAGAACCTCCAGGTCTCCATTGCTGCCGCCAAGCAGCGCGGCGAAGCGCTGGATCATGTCCTTCTCTACGGTCCGCCCGGTCTTGGCAAGACCACCCTCGCCTATGTGATTGCCAACGAGCTCGGCGTCGCCATCCAATCGACGGCCGGTCCAATCATCGAGAAGGCCGGCGACCTTGCGGCGATCCTCAGCAACCTGCAGGAGCGCGACGTTCTCTTCATCGACGAAGTGCACCGCATGCCGGCGAACATCGAAGAGACGCTCTACCCGGCGATGGAAGACTACGTGCTCGACATCATGATCGGGCAGGGCCCCGGCGCGCGCTCGATGAAGATGTCGATTCAGCCGTACACGCTCGTCGGTGCCACGACGCGGACGGGGCTGCTGACGTCGCCGCTGCGCGCCCGTTTCGGCATCGTCCATCGGCTCGACTACTACAGCGAGCACGATATCGAAGAGATTGTCCGGCGGTCCGCTCGAATTCTCGGCGTGCCGATCGACAATGACGCCGCGGCAGAGATCGCGAAGCGGTCGCGCGGGACGCCGCGCGTCGCCAATCGGCTGCTGCGGCGCGTCCGCGATTTCGCCCAGGTCCGCGCCGACGGTCACATCAACGGGCGTGTCGCCGACGACGCTCTGCGGCTGCTCGAGGTCGATGGCCGCGGCTTCGACGAGATCGATCGCCGGCTCCTGCGCACGATCATCGACAAGTTCGGCGGTGGTCCGGTCGGCGTGGCGACGCTGGCGGCGGCGCTCAGCGAAGAGAAGGATACGATCGAAGAGATTTACGAACCGTTCCTCATCCAAATCGGATTCATCGACCGGACGCCTCGCGGCCGAGTGGCCACGCCCCGCGCCTACGAGTATTTCGGCCTGAACGCTCCAGCAAAGGATCGCTTGTGGTAGAGACCGTCAGCACAACCGCCGCGCCGTATGGCACCACCATGATGAGACCGGTGAAGATCGCCGGGCTGTCGACCTTCGTGCCGCCGCGTGTGCTCACCAACTCGGATCTCGAGAAGCTCGTCGAGACTTCGAACGAATGGATACTTCAGCGCACCGGCATTCGCGAGCGCCACATCGTCGATCCGGGCATGGCGACGTCCGACCTCGCGAAGGAAGCGGCGTTCGGCGCCATGAAGCAGGCCGGCGTTGCGCCGACCGACATCGGCTTCATCGTCGTCGGCACGACGACGCCGGATACGATCTTCCCAGTACCGCCTGCGTGCTGCAGAACAAGATCGGCGCGACTTCGGCCTGGGGGTTCGACCTCGGCGCCGCCTGCTCGGGCTTCACGTACGCGCTGACGACGGGAATGCTCATGGTCGCGAGCGGCGCGCACGACCACGCGCTCGTAGTTGGCGCTGACGTCATGTCGAGCATCATCGACTACACCGACCGCGCGACGTGCGTGCTCTTTGGCGATGGCGCCGGCGCCGTGGTGCTGTCGGCAGCGCAGCCGGGAGAAGCGTCAATCGTCGGCTTTTCGCATGAGATCGACGGCAGCGGCGGACCGGCGCTGTGCATGCCCGCCGGCGGCAGTCGCATGCCGGCATCGCAGGAAACGGTGGAGCAACGCCTGCATTACGTCAAGCAGGACGGCCAGGCGGTGTTCAAGTTCGCGGTGCGCAAGACCGAGGAAATCTGCATGCGCGTGCTGAAGAAGTACGGCGTCGATCCGGCAGATGTCGATCTCTTCGTGTCGCACCAGGCCAACCGCCGAATCATTCAGGCCGCCGCCGATCGACTTGGCCTCCCCGAAAGCAAGGTGGTCATCAACCTCGAGCGCTTCGGCAACACCACCGCCGCGACCATCCCGCTGGCGCTCGCCGATGCCGTGGCGGACGGGCGGTTGAAGAAAGGGAACCTGGTGCTGCTGACGTCAGTCGGCGCCGGCTTCACCGTCGGCGCCGTGCTGCTGCGCTGGGGACTCTGAACAATGCTGAATGTTTGAATGCTGAATGCTGAATTAATTCAGCATTCAGCATTCGACATTCAGCATTACAACGAGATGACGCCCAAGCGCAAAGCGCGCCGGGCGGCATCTGTACGGTTGGCCGCTCCGAGCTTGCCGCAGATCGCGGCGACGTGGAACTTGACGGTCTGATCGCTGATCCCGAGTTGCGCTGCTATCGCCTTGTTGGGCAGGCCTTGCGCGAGCAGCTCGAGCACTTCGAGCTCCCTCGGGGTCAGGTGCTCGCGTCCTTCTAGTTCCTCTTCCTCATCCTCATGCGTTCCGGCGGCGACGAGCCAGGCATCCGCGCTCGCTGTGAGCTTGCGCGCCTCGGCGAGCGTGCGCGTCTCGCCGACGACCTCGAGCTCCTCGGGAAGGGCCGCCGACAGCCGCGCGCGTGCGGCTGATGTGCCGACGATGACGAGCCTCATCACAATGCTGAAGTTTGAATGCTGAATGCTGAATGAATTGTGACCTTAATTCAACATTCAGCATTCGACATTCAGCATTGTCTTAGCGTTCGCCGATCGTCACCGAGAGGTCGGTCGCCGCGGCGCCGCGGAGGACTCTCAGCGGCACGCTGCGTCCGACGCGTTCGGTGTTGAGCAGCGCGAGCAGGTCGTCGACTGACGCAATTGCCTGTTGATCGAGGTCGAGCACGATATCCCCAATCAGGACGCCGGCGGCCTCGGCTGGTCCGCCTGCGGTCACGTCGAGGACGAGGAGCCCGCGATCGCGTCCGCCGTTGCCGCGCTGCCGCTCGGTGAGTCGCACTGGTTGCCCGGACAGACCGAGAAAGCCCGTACGCGGACGGCCGTGTTCGAGCACGTGGGCGACGCTTTTCCAGGCGATGGCCGCAGGAATCACGACAGCGAGGCCACGGATCTGCGCGGCCGTGCCGATGCCGATGAGGCGGCCGGAGGCGATCGACGACGGCGCCGCCGGCGAAGCCCTCGTGCAGCGGCGCGGTGACGCGAATGACCTGTTCGAGTTTTCGTCCGCGGCCGGTGCGCAGCGGGCCGCCGATCACGGCGACAATGCCGGCGCTCGCCGTCAGCGCGTTACTCCACGAACGGGCCGCCGCGAGCGCGATGTTGCCGACCCGCGGTGACGACTCCGATAGCTGCGCTGGCGTGAGACCGAGTCCGGGCACTCGCAGCACCGCGAGGCCGCTGGCGGGGTCCCATCCAGCGAGCTCCGCGGCCGCCGTCCGCCCGTCCGGCGCCGTCACCGACACGCCATCTTCGCCGCCAATTGCCCGGGCGCTCGTCAGCACGATGTCGCTGGCGTAGACGACGCCGCTGACAGGCCGGCGCCGCCCGTGAACCTGTACGACCGCTGGAGCGATCGCGTCGACGGCTTGCGCCATGTTCTCCGAGAGAGTTGTCAATGCGTTGGTTTCCATGTCTCGATTCTGCGGCTGGCAGGGCAGCCGGCACATCACCCGGATGGGCAGGAAGAAATGCTGAATGCTGAATGCTGAATGCTGAAGTGAAAGGTTGAATGTCGAAGGTTGAAGGCTGGCAGCTGATAGCCGAGATGCGCTACGATCGCGGACGGAGCTTGGACGATGACCTACGATGACGTGAAGAACCTTTTCGACTATCACTACTGGGCGCGCGATCGCACGCTCGACGCGCTCGACGCTCTCACCCCCGAGGAGTTCACACGCGACCTGGGCAATAGTTTTCGCTCGATTCGCGACACCATCGCCCACACCTATTCGGCCGAGTGGGTGTGGAATCAGCGCTGGCAGGGGCTGACGCCCACAAGCGATGCTTCCGGCCGAGCAGTTTCCCGACGTTGCGTCCACGCGTCAGCAGTGGGCAGAGCTCGAACAGACGGTCAAGGCACTCATCGCGGACCTGGGCGACGAGGGGATGAATCGTGTGCTGCACTACAAGCTGTTGAGCGGCCTGCCGACGTCATCGCCTTTCTGGCAGATGTTCCAGCACGTCGTCAACCATGCCAGCTATCATCGTGGCCAGGTGACGACGATGCTGCGGCAGATTGGAGCCGCGCCGCCCAAGAGCTGCGACATGGTGACGTTCTATCGGGAGCGGTTACCATAATCAGCATGAAGCGCCTCGTTGTCGCCGGACTTCTCGCTGGAGCCGTTCTCGCCGCGCACGGAGATGGTTTGTCGCCGCCGGCGGCCCAGGCGCAAGGCAAACCGAACATCATCCTCATTCAGGCTGACGACCTCGGGTATGGCGATCTGAGCGCCTACGGTCAGGCGAAATTCTCGACGCCCGGGATCGACCGGCTTGCCCGCGAGGGGATTCGTTTCACGAACTACTACTCCGGGAGCACGGTGTGCGCGCCCTCGCGTGCGGCGTTGATGACCGGCATGCATACCGGCCACGGCGTGGATTCGTGGCAACGGCGAGATTCCGCTGCGCGCCAGCGACGTGACAGTCGCCATGCTGCTGCGCGACGCTGGATACAGGACCGCAGTCATCGGCAAGTGGGGACTCGGCGTTGCCGGCACCTCCGGGCAACCGGACAAGAAGGGATTCGACTACTCGTTCGGCTTTCTCGATCATCGCCACGCGCATCGCCAGTACACCGATCACCTGTACCGGAATTCGCAGAAAGTCGCCGGTCGACGTGTCGCGCGATTATGTGAACGACCTCTTCACGAAGGAAGCGGAGTCGTTCATCGCGCGCGATGAAGCCAAGCCATTCTTTCTCTACTTGAACTACACGGTGCCGCACGCCGAGCTCCGCGTGCCGGAAGACTCGCTGGCGCCGCTGCGCGGGAAGTTCCCGGAAACGCCGTTCGTCAATGCCAAGGCGGATGCCGTCACCGCCGGCGCGACGCCCGATGGCGCGTCGCTCGGTTACCGGTCGCAGCCGACGCCGCACGCGGCATTCGTTGCGATGATCACGCGGATGGATCGCGACATCGGCCGGTTGACCGACTTGCTGTCGCAGCGCAAGATCGATCAGCGGACACTCATCATGTTCGTGAGCGATAACGGCCCGCACCAGGAGGGCGGCGGCGATCCGGCCTTCTTCCGCAGCTCCGGCGGCCTGCGCGGCATCAAGCGCGATCTGTACGAGGGCGGCATTCGCGTGCCGATGATCGCGCGTTGGGTCGGGACGATTCCAGCCGGGCAGGTGAGCTACCACGAGTGGGCGCACTGGGACATGCTGCCCACGCTCGCCGAGCTGGCCGGCGCGAAAACGCCGGCCGGCCTCGACGGCATGTCCATGGCCCGCGCGCTCAAGGGCCAGCAGCAGCCGACGCATGATTTCTTCTATTGGGAGTTTCACGAGCGGGGTTTCCAGCAGGCAGTGCGGATGGGCTACTGGAAAGCGGTGCGGCTGAAGAAGGATGGGCCGCTCGAGCTATTCGATCTGCCGAACGATCCGTACGAACAGCGCGATGTCGCGGCTGACAACCCGGAGGTTGTCGCAAAGATCGAGCAGTATCTGAAAGGGGCGCGGACCGAGTCCAGCCGCTGGCCGGTCAAGTAGGGCCACGGAGAACACGGGCCACGGACACACGGGCCACGGAAAACACGGACAGCACGGATAATCGGTTGGTGTGGTTCGATTACCGAGCTACCGAGCTACCGAGCTACCGAGCACCGAGCTACCGAACCCCGAACCTGATGCCCCAGATCTTCCTACTGTCCCCTGCCAACTGCGCCGGCCGTCGCGCCTCGATGGTGATGTCGGAGCGCGCGACGTTTGATTTGGCGGCGCAACTGCGGACGCGCGAGGGCGCGCCGCTCGGGGACGTGTTCGCGTTCTTGAGCGGACTCTACTTCCGCGGCAAGCTCGCGTACGCTCGCGCGTTTGCCCGGCCACCCGATCCCGAGTCACCGATCTCGGGCGCCGGATCGTTTGTCATCACGCCAAACGCGGGGCTGCGCGCGATCAACACGCTCGTGACCATCGATGCCCTGCGCAACTTCGCGCGCGTCGACATCGCCATCGACAATCCGAGATATCGAAAACCTCTCGAGCAGAGCGCAAGGGCTCTGGCGCAGGATATCGGCCCGGACTGCCGCGTGATTCTCCTCGGCAGCATCGCTTCGCCGAAGTATGTCGAAGTCCTGCAGAGTATTTTTGGCGAGCGGCTGCTCTTTCCGTCCGACTTCGTCGGTCGCGGCGACATGAGCCGCGGCGGGCTCATGCTGCGCTGCGTCTCTTCAGCCGAGGAGCTCGCGTACGTGCCAGTCGCCGGCGCCATCCGCCACGGCGTTCGTCCGCCACGGCTCACCCCGCTCAAGTAGGCTTGTCGACCGTGTCGGTGAGCGTGGCGTTGAGCGCCGCGCCGATAGCGTCGGCCAGCCGGTTCCAGCCGGCCGCCTCTTCATCGAGCCGCCGCCGCCCTGCGGCCGTCACGCTGTAGAACTTGGCCTTTCGGTTGTTGTCGCTGGCTCCCCATTTGCTGCCGATGAGTCCCTGATGCTCCAGCCGGTAGAGCGCCGGATACAAAGAGCCTTGCGGGATGTCCAGGGCGTTCCCGGAAATCTGCTTGATGCGAAGCAGCACCCCATAGCCATGCAGCGGCTTCAAGGAAACCGCTTTCAGGATGAGCATGTCGAGCGTGCCTGGCAACAGTGCTGCTGATTTGGTCATCGATCGGTTGATTCCTAGTTAGACTAGGGGAGAGTATACAATGCTGAATGTCGAATGCTGAATGTTGAATTAATGCTCAATGGGATGATCGTGCTGCTGCGTCGCGGCCGTGTCCGCCGCGGGCCAGCAGTTTTCCGTCGGCACCATCGACTTCTACGGCCTCGGCGATTTGCGCGCCCAGGACGCGCGCGGGGCGCTCGAGGTCAAAGAGGGCGATGTCGTGTCGTTCGACGGCGAGCGGCCGGGTTTCATCGCCGCGTCGGAGCGCGGCCTGGCGGCCCTCCCGGGCGTGCGGGCCGGGCACGTTCATGTCGTCTGCTGCGAGGCAGGCAAGGTGACGGTTTACGTCGGCGTCGAGCGCGATGGAGCGCAGAGCTTCGTGTTTCTACCGGTGCCGAAGGGCTCAGTGCGCCTGCCGGCGGACGTCGTGCAGGCCGGCGCAGCGTTCGACGATGCGATGGCGGCGGCAGTCGGCCGCGGGGACGCCGCCGAAGACGACTCGCAGGGACACGCGCTCTTTCACGATCCGGCGACGCGGGCTGTCCAGGAACACTTCGTGCGCTTCGCCGCCCGCGATCTGACGCTTCTGCGCCAGGTGCTGCGCGAATCGTCGGACGCCGAGCACCGCGCGCTGGCCGCACAGGTGATCGCCTACACGGCACGCAAGGACGATGTCATCGATGACCTCGCGCGGGCGATGCGCGATCCGTCAGAGAACGTCCGCAACAACGCGATGCGCGCCCTGGGGGTGTTCGCGGCGGCAGCACCGGCGGCACGGCCGAAACGTGCGATCCCGGTCGACGGGTTCGTCGGTCTTCTCAACTCGCCGGTGTGGACGGACAGGAACAAGGCCAGCCTTGCGCTGCTCAGGTTGACCGAGTCCCGCGATCCCGCGCTCCTCGCGCGCCTGCGGCGCGAAGCGCTGGCGTCGCTCGTGGACATGGCGCGGTGGAAAGCGGTGGGCCACGCGGCGCCGGGGGCAACCATCCTCGGGCGCATGGCCGGGCTCTCGGAGGAGAAGATTGCCGAGGCGACCGCGACCCTCGATGGCCGCGAAACGATCGTGGCTGCAGCTATGGCGCGTTGATGTCTTCGACGTCTAGTCGGTCGTGCGCAAGATTCCCACGGGAATCGTTTCGAACACCTGGCCCGCGAAAATCCACTCGTCGCCGACGGCGGCAGTCGGCAGGATCTCCGCACCTGTAAGGTGATGCTGGAATCTCCGGCCGCGGAGCTCCGGCGGCAGGATGATTCGCGTCGTCTTCCAGGCCTCGCCGCCGAGCGGCACGTTTACCACTCCTGGTGTGAGTTGCGACGTAAAGCGCGGCGCGATGAAGAGCGCGGCGCGACCCTCGTGAATGCGGGCAAAGGCGACGAGCCCCGCGGACACCGTGACATCCGTGACGAGCGGCAGGTATCGGCCGGTCCTGAAGACTTCGGGCCATTCTTTTCGCAGCCGCAGGCCGAGCGTCGTCAAAAGCATCTTGACGCGGCCGTCCCGCCAGTTGCCGACCATGTCCGACACCGCGGCGGCGCGCGACGCCGGAGGCTCGCCCAGCCCTGCATCGAGGGCTGCGAGCAGACGCCGACGGTGGTCGAAGTCGATGGGCCGTCGATTGTCGGGATCGACAAGGCTCAGGTCCCAGAGCTCAGAGCCCTGGTAGAAGTCGGGGACACCCGGCGATCCCAGTTTGAGCACCAGCTGCGACAGCCCGTTGACCATGCCCGCCTGCGCGACACGGGCCGCGAATGACGTAAACGCAGGCAGGAACCTGGCACCGCCGGGCCCGGTGAGGACGCCCTCGACGAACCGGGCGACGGCGGCCTCGTACTCGTCATTCGGCGTCAGCCAGCTGGTGTGACGCTTCGCTTCCTTGACTGACTTCAACATGTAGGCGCGCAGGCGCGCGGCGAGATCGCTGATGTCGGGCTGCCAGCGAGAGCCATCGACGTCATGCCCACCGTTGCCGGCATCGGGATCCACCGGCCAGACGCCGACAAGCGCCTGGTAGAAGCGGTACTCGTCGTTGCGGTCTGGGCGCCGGCTCGCCGTCGAGGAGCGTTCGATGCGCGCGGTTCAACCGCATCCAGCGCGTGACCTCGCGCGTCCATTCGTCGGGAATCTCGGAGAGGACATTGATGCGCGCCCGCGTGTCTTCGCCAAGCTTGCTGTCGTGTGTTGCCGTTGCCAGCATCTCGGCCGGCCAGTGACGCAGCCGCTCGGCATTGGCGTCGTGGAACTCCTCGACGGATCGGCCGAACCGCTCGACGTCGTTGCCGACTTCGTTCAAAGACAGAAGGAGGTTATAGCGGAAGAAGGCCGTGTCCTCCAGCCCCTTGGCCTGCACGGGACCCGAGGTACTGCTGAAACTTCATCGCGAAGTGCAGCCGGTCCCTGGCTTCCACGGCATCGGCTGGCGGGTAGCCCAGCCGGCGATCGTTGACGCGGTCGCCATTGGCGCTCGCGCCAGGGGCCGCGTCGGGACTGCGCGGCATGATGACTTCACGGAAGAAGTCGAAGAGCGACGCCTCCATCGCGGGGTTGCGCCGCCGGGCCCGCCCGATGGCGCGCTCGACAACGGAGCGGTCTTCGGCGCGCCAGCCGTCCTCGTCGACGTAAGTGCGATAGACAGGGAAACAGGCGACGACTTCGGTCAGCGTTTCGCGCAGGCTATCGAGGGTGAAGTCGCGCGAGCGACGGTTCCCTTCGGCGATGCGCGCGAGCGCATGAGCGAGCACGTTCAGCTCGCTCGCCATGGCCGTCGTCATGATGAGGCGTTTGCTCTCATAACGCACTTCGTCGAAGGAGTCGGTGTGCCCCGTCAGCTTCGCGTAGGCGCGGCGCATGCGCCTGACTTCTGTCGCGTCGATGAAGACGCCGTTGAGATCGTTGAGGTAGTTGTAGCCGGTCGTGCCGGCGACCGCCCAGCGCGCCGGCAAGGTCTCGTCGCTCGAGAGAATCTTCTCGGCGAGGACGTAGAGATCGCCGCCGCCGAGATCCTGCAGCATCGCGAAATAGCGCGCCGGGTCGAAGAGGCCGTCCGGGTGATCGACTCGCACCGCCTGCACGCTGCCGTCCCGCAGCAACTGCGCCAGCAGTTGGTGGGTCGCGGCAAAGACCTGCGGATCCTCGACGCGCAGCCCCGCGAGCTCGTTGACGTCAAAAAAGCGCCGGTAGTTGATCTCGTGCGACGCGGTTCGCCAGTGCGACAGCCGGTAGGCCTGCGCTTCGAGCAGTTCGTGCAGGCCGTTGAAGCTGTCGGGCCGGCCTGGCTCGCCGTTCACCTCGCGCACGGCGAGATCAATCGCGCTCCCAATCGCCGGCGATTCGTTGACCAGCCGTGCCAGTCGCGCGCGCGCCACTTCTTTTTCGCGCTGGCGTTCGTCGACTGCGGGCAGCGTCTGGTTGCTGTCGTCGCCGAGCCCCGGCAGGTTCTGCAGAGATGTCAGGATGCTCAGGAACTCGTGCAGTGCCGGGCTGTCGGCGCCGAGCGCCGCGGTGAGCGGCCCGATGGCACGCCGCAGGACCTGTGGAGCCTGCTTGGGGTTGATCGGAAGCTCGTGGTCGAAGTACTTCAGCGTCAGCTGGCCGTCGGTGAAATCGAGCTGCAGCTCGCCGCGCTCGAGCACGCGTCCGTACTGATCGCCGAGGATCGGCAGCAGCAGCTTGTCGCGCAGCGCGGCCTTGACCGGAGACCAGTCGACGTCGAAGAACGCCGCGCCCGGGGAACCCGGACCGTTTTCGAGGACGTCACGCCACCAGAGGTTTGTCGAAGTGCTAATCCCCATGTGATTGGGAACGAAGTCGACCATGTGCCCGAGGCCAAGCGCACTGAAGCCGTTGCACGAATCGCGCGTGAGCCTCCGGGCCGCCGAGCTCGGGGTTGATCGCGTTGTGGTTGGACACGTCGTAGCCATGGGTGCTGCCGGGGCGCGCTGCGAAGTACGGCGAGGTGTAACACGCGCCGATGCCGAGCTGCGCCAGGTACTCGACGAGCTCAGTGGCCGCGTCGAACGCGAAGCCGGCATGCAGCTGGAGACGATATGTACCGAGGGGAACGTACATCGCTGCATCTAGCCGAGCGCCAGCAGATCCACGAGCCCGCTGATCGGGATGCCGATCCATTCGACGCGGTTGTTACACTCGCCATCGAGCTCGCGGACGGCTCGGTCGATCATGAAAAATCTCAGGTAGCCGGCGCGCGCCTCCGTGTCTGCGGGCAGGGCCGACGCGGCGCCTCCGGTCGCAAAGTACGACTGCAGGAACGCGGCGCTCGTGTACGCCTCCCACGTCTCGGCCCATCGCGTGAGGTGCGCGATTTGATCGGACTGGGATGCCGCCCGCGTGCGCAGGGCGACATGACGAGCGTAACTGAACGAGCGCAGCATGCCGGCAACGTCGCGCAGCACGGATAGCTTCTCGCGCTGCGCCGCCGCCGGCCACGACAAATGACCCTCGACGTTCTGGACATACACGTCGCCCTCGGCGAGCATCACCTGGCCCAGGCGATAGTCGCCGTGAATCCTGACCTTCATCGCCTGCGGCCCGATCTTTGCCGCCGAGCTCAGCGACGTGAGGAGGTGATCCCTGGCGGCGAGCAGCGTCCTGGCGTCGCGCACGACATCAGGCGGTACCCGGCCGGCCGCGGATATCAGCGTCGCTTCGAGGCTGGCCAGCGTGCGCTCGGCGCGGGCATGCGCCCCGCCGACGGCTGCGGCGACGTCCGTATCGCTCACCGGCTCTGGCGCGAACCGTGGATCGTCAGAAGGGATCGACAGCGCGAGGTGCATCTCCGCGGTGCGCCGTCCAAGTGTCGCCGCGACCTCGAGGTAGGTGGCAAGGACCTCGGCGACCGGCGCTGGCGGCGCCTCGAGAACATTCACGGGCGGCGCATCGGCCGGCAGGCTGCGCGCCCGAACCTGATCGAACAACCGCCCGAGCCACTCCATGGCGTGCGTCCAGCCGTCGGTCTGTCCCTCGATGGACTGCTGCGGCCGCGTGAACATCGCGACCGAGCTCTGCCCGTCGCCAGTGGTCACGTAGTCCACCATCGCCGCCACCAGCGGCACGCGCGAGAAGCCGGCATCCGACAGGCGTTCGGTAATTTCGATCTCGGGATGAACGCCCGGCTCGACGCGCCGGAACAATTTCAGCGCGAGCGGACCGCGATAGACGACGCCGTCGGCGGTCGCCGTCTTCGCGACTGCCGCGGGCTGGAGATCGGACGCGCGTCGCAGCTGCGGGAAGGCGCTGCCGCGCTGGCTCTGCACCCGGCCGAATCGCATCGCCGTCGTCGTGTCCGATCCCACCGCTTCGAGCAAGTAATCGACGAACCGCGTGTCGTGCCAGGCATCATAAATCGCGCCTTTGCGGGCGCCGCTCAGTCGCGCCACGACCGCCGCCGGAAAACGCTCTTGCACCGATTTTGCCGCATCGCCCGACGCCAGGGCCAGCGGCAGGAAGTACAGCCGCGTCACGGTTCCGCTTGCCACCGACGGGTCGTCGAGCTCGGCTTCGACGATCGTCACGAAGATGGGTTCCGCTCCGCGGCGGAGGACGCCCCAGTCCTTGAAGCGCGCCGAACGCGGCCTCGTCCATTGGAACCACGACTGCCGATGCAGGAACCCGGCAAGCAGATCGCGCTCGATGAGGGTCCGGACGGTGCCGTCGAGCAGCGTGTCCCACACCGTTCCCACAAAGAGCGCCGGGGCTTCCGGCACGGCGCCGGGAACATCGGACGACGTGCGCTCGCTGACCGCCGGCGCGGCCTGCTGCAGGTGAAACCAGTTGAAGGCGTAGGCGCCGAGGCTGAGGAAATACGGCTGATCGCCGATACGCGGGAAACTCCGTCTGCCCGAACATCTCGACCGGCACCATGCCGCGGAACGGGACAGATCGAGCTCCACGGGCTGCACGCTTCGTGACAGGTTGGCCACGCACAGGACGGTGTCTGTCTCGTCGCGGCGCACGTAGGCGAGGACCTTGCGGTTGGGCGACGCGACGAACTCGATTGCCCCGCGTCCGAAGACACGATGCTGTTTGCGCAGGCCGATGAGCCGCTTCATCCAGCTGAGGAGCGAGAACGGCGCCCGCTCCTGCGCTTCGACGTTGACGGCGTTGAAGCCATAGACCGGGTCGGTGATAAGTGGAGCGTAGAGCCGCGCCGCGTCGGCGCGCGAGAATCCGCCGTTGCGATCCCCGGTCCACTGCATCGGCGTGCGCACCCCGTTGCGGTCGCCGAGATAGATGTTGTCGCCCATGCCGATCTCGTCGCCGTAGTAGACGACCGGCGTGCCCGGCAACGAGAAGAGCAGGCTGTTCATCAGCTCGATGCGGCGCCGGCTGTTCTCCATCAGCGGCGCCAGCCGCCGTCTGATGCCGCCGTTGATCCGCATCTGCGGATCGCTGGCGTAGGTCTGGTACATGTAGTCGCGCTCTTCGTCGGTGACCATCTCGAGCGTCAGCTCGTCATGGTTACGCAGGAAGAGGCCCCACTGGCACGACTCGGGGAGGTCCGGCGTCTGGCGCAGGATCTCGACGACCGGGTGCCGATCTTCCTGCCGCACCGCCACGAACATTCGCGGCATCAGCGGGAAGTGGAACGCCATGTGGCATTCGTCGCCGTCACCGAAGTACGGCCTGACTTCCGCCGGCCACTGGTTTGCCTCGGCGAGGAGCAGCCGATCCTTGTGCCGCGCGTCCATCGCGGCGCGAATGCGCTTGAGGATGTCGTGCGTCTCGTCGAGGTTGGCGCACGGCGTCCCCTCGCGCTCGATAAGGTAGGGAACGGCATCGAGGCGCATGCCGTCGACGCCGCGATCGAGCCAGAAGTGCATGACTCGCACGACGGCATTGAACACCGCCGGGTTGTCGAAGTTCAAGTCCGGCTGGTGATGAAAGAAGCGGTGCCAGTAGTAGGCGCCCGCCGTTTCGTCCCACGACCAGTTCGACTTCTCGGTGTCCGAGAAGATGATCGGCACGCCCTGATACTTCTGGTTGGTGTTGCTCCAGACGTAGAACTCGCGCGCCGGCGATCCCGGGGGCGCCTGCCGCGCCGCCTGGAACCACGGATGCTGATCGGACGTGTGATTGATGACGAGCTCGGTGATGATCCGGATCTTGCGCCGGTGCGCTTCCTCGACGAAGCGATCGAAGTCGTCCAGTGTTCCGTAGGCGGGGTGAATGTTCTCGTAGTCGGCGATGTCGTAGCCGTCGTCCTTGAGCGGCGACGGATAGAAGGGCAGCAGCCACAGCGTATCGATGCCGAGCCCCTCGAGATACGCGAGCTTGCTTGTCAGGCCAGGAAAGTCACCGACGCCGTCGGACGTGCTGTCGACAAACGCCCGCACATGCGCCTGGTAGATGACCGCGTCCTTGTACCACAGTGAGCTCACGTTCCGTTTTGGCTCCCGTTTCGCTGTTGGCTGTTAGCGGCTGGCAGTTAGCTGCTGCCATTCGGCCTTCTTCAGCATTCCTTCACACTTTCATTCAGCATTCAGCATTCAAACTTCAGCATTGCTAAACGACCCCCATCGGCCCCCATTCGGCATCGCGGCTGCCGCCTTCGAGCCTGAGGACGGCCATCGATCGCGACTGGAGCTGATAGCGTTCGCGACCACGCAGCGCGCGCGGCGGCTGCCAGGGGTCTGCCGTGTCGAGCAGGGTTTCCCAGCGCTCGCTGGCGGCCGTCGATGGCAGCACGAAAGGGATGGCGTCGACGCCTGCATTGAGCAGTATCACGAGCGTGGCCCCGACGATGCGCTCGCCGCGCTCGTCGAGCTCGTCGATGGCGTCGCCATTCAGACGCACACCAAGGCAGCGCACGCCCGGCGAGCTCCACGTATCGTCGGCCATCTCCCGGCCCGAAGCGTCGAGCCACGTGATGTCGAGGACGTCCTTGCCGCGAATGCGCCGGCCCTGAAAGAACTTCCGCCGTCGCAGAACGGCGTGGTCCTTTCTAATCTTGATCACTTTCTTGACGAAGCTGAGGAACTCGCGATCGGAGGGCGGCAGCTCCCAGTTCGTCCAGCTCACCTCGTTGTCCTGGCAGTAGGCGTTGTTGTTGCCCTTTTGCGTGCGCCCCATCTCGTCGCCGCCGCTCATCATCGGCACGCCGACAGAGAGCATCAGCGTGGCCATGAGATTGCGGCGCTGGCGATCGCGCAGATCGAGGATGCGGCGGTCCTGGGTCGGGCCTTCGATGCCGCAATTCCAGCTGAGATTGTGGTTCTCGCCGTCCTGGTTGTGTTCGCCGTTGGCGTCGTTGTGCTTGACGTTGTAGCTGACGAGATCGGACATCGTGAAGCCGTCGTGCGCGGTCACGAAATTGATGCTGGCATAAGGCCGCCGCCCACTCTGTTCGTACAAGTCGCTGCTTCCTGACAGTCGTGTTGCCAATTCCGACACTACGCCGTCGTCACCACGCCAGAACCGGCGCACCGCGTCGCGGTACTTGCCGTTCCACTCCGTCCATTTCGTGGGGAAGTTGCCAACCTGATAGCCACCTTCGCCCAGATCCCAGGGTTCAGCGATGAGCTTCACCTGCGACAGCACCGGGTCCTGATGGATGATGTCGAAGAACGCGCCGAGCTTGTCCACCGCATGCAACTCACGAGCCAGTGCACTCGCGAGGTCGAAGCGGAAGCCGTCGACGTGCATCTCGAGAACCCAGTAGCGCAGGCTGTCCATGATCATCTGCAGGACGCGCGGGCTGCGCATGTTGAGCGTGTTGCCGGTGCCGGTGAAGTCCTGGTAGTAGCGCGGGTTGTTCGGGAGCAGCCGATAGTAGGAGCTGTTGTCGATGCCGCGCAGCGACATCGTCGGACCGAGGTGATTGCCTTCCGCCGTGTGGTTGTAGACGACGTCGAGGATGACTTCGAGGTTGGCGGCGTGCAGCGCGCGGACCATCACCTTGAACTCGCGTACGGCTTCGAGCGGCAGCGGCGACAACGCGAAGCGCACGTCCGGCGCGAAGTACGACAGCGTGTTGTACCCCCAGTAGTTGTTCAAGTCGCGCTGCACCAGGTGCCACTCGTCGTTGTGATGGTGAACCGGCATCAATTCGACGGCGGTGACGCCGAGCGTGGTGAGGTGACGGATCGCGGCTTCCGAGGCGAGGCCGAGGTACTTGCCGCGGAGCGCCTCCGGCACGTGCGGGTGGAGTTGCGTGATAGCCCTTGACGTGCAGCTCGTAGATCACCGTTTCGTGCCACGGTGTCTTCGGCGATCGATCGTTGCCCCACGTGAACGCATCGTCGACGACCGCGGCGAGCGGTGCGTATGGCGCGCTGTCGCGCTCGTCGGGCGTCGGGTCCTCGGGCGAGCCCATGCGAAAACCGAAGAGCGAATCGTGCCAGCGCGTGGCGCGCCCGATGACTTTCGCGTAGGGGTCCATCACGAGCTTGCGCGCGTTGAAGCGCAGCCCGTGTTGCGGCGCGTAGGGGCCGTGGACGCGGTATCCGTAGAGCTGACCGGGATGGATGTCCGGCAGATAGCCGTGCCACACCATGTCGGTGTGTTCGGGCAGGGAAATCGTTAACGATTCGACCTCGGCCTCGACCGAGTCGAACAGGCACAGCTCGACGCGGGTGGCGTGTTCCGAAAAGATTGCGAAGTTGACGCCGACGCCGTCCCACGTCGCCCCCAGGGGGTGCGGCGCGCCCGGCCAGACTCGAAGGCTACTCTTGGGCACAAGTCACGATAGGTACCACGTAAACGGCTGTGATGGCAATGCCGCGATGAGCTCACCGTTGCCCGCGACGTCAGCATTTCTGCGTAAATGGCCCCGTGTTTGCTCCCTTAGTCCTGACACCAAGCGGAGGACAAAAAGGAGTAAGCAATGAACAACGACAAGGCAATCTCGGTGCTGAACAGCCTGATCGAAACGTGCAAGGACGGCGAGTACGGCTTCAAGGCCGCCGCGGAAGGCGTATCAGATAACGACACTCGTTCGCTCTTCCAACAGTTCTCGCAGCAGCGTGCCGGGATGGCGCGCGAGCTCCAGGGCGAAGTGCGCCGGCTCGGCGGCGATCCCGAAAAGAGCGGGAGCGTATCCGGCGCCGCTCATCGCGGCTGGATCAATATCAAGTCAGCAGTTACAGGCAAGGACGAAGGAGCCATCGTTGCCGAGGCCGAGCGCGGCGAGGACTCAGCCAAGAAGTCCTATGAGGACGCGCTGAGCCAGGGCGGCATCCTGTCGACGCAAACGCAGGCCCTTATCCGCCAGCAGTCGAGCATCGTGCACAGCACGCACGATCGCGTGCGTTCGCTCGAGCGCGCCGTGACGGGTAGATAAGAGAAGGCTTAACCGCAGAGAGCGCGGAGAGCGCAGAGGAACGGAGCGATGTTCTCTGCGTCCTCTGCGCTCTCTGCGGTTCGTATTGAATCGCGCTCCTGTCATCTGGCGCACGACATCCTTGAAGGCAAAATCGCTCGATTCGGACTACGATGCTGCGGTGCGCCCGACGTCCGCCGCCACGATGGACGCGCTTCGCCGCTGGGCGGTGCTGCTCGACAGCGCCTTCAAGGTGCCGGGCACGAACGTCCGCTTTGGCCTCGATGCGATCATCGGCCTCGTTCCAGGTCTGGGCGATCTGGTCGCGCCGATTTTCACCGTCATTCTTCTCGGCACCGCGCTCAAGATGCGCGTCCCCGCCGTCGTCGTCGCACGGATGGTGTTCATCGCTGGAATAGATATGCTGCTGGGGCTGATACCCATCGCCGGTGATATCGGCGACGTCTTCTGGAAGGCTGACCTCCGGAACATGGCGCTGCTCGAGCGGCACGCGCGCCCGGGTGTGCCTCCAACGCGCGGCGACTACCTGTTCGTCATCGGCTGCATCGCGGTCGTCGTCTTGATTGCGCTCGTGCCGATCGTCCTGCTGATCTGGTTGTTGTCGCGGTTTTCGTTGGTGTGAGTCTCGGAGGGGACGGAGTCAACGGGATCACAACGGAGAAACGGAGCAACGGAGATTCCAATTAGCGAGATGCCTGCACGCCGGCCTTGGCTGGCGCAGGTTGATTCGTGAGTCCGCGATCACGAACACCGGGTGCGGCTTGATGGGTGCTCGTGATCGCGGACTCGCGAATCAACCACCGCGCTTCGCGCGGTGCAGGCAATTGGGGAGATCGGACAAGCTGCGACGCGAAAATCTTCGTTTCTTCGTTCCTCCGTTGTGATCCCGTTCCCTCCGCCTCCTCAGTTATCTATTCCCCGAGCAGCTCCCCGATCGGCTGCAGATCCTCGACGTGGTCGCATACCGACTTGAACATCATCAGCATCGGCACGGCGAGGATCGTGCCCCACACGCCCCACATCCAGGACCAGAACAGCAGCCCGACGAAGATCGCCACCGGATTCATTTGCGCGGCGCGGCCCATCATCATCGGCGTCAGGAGAAATCCCTCGAGGCTCGTGATGGCGAACGCGACGCCGCTGACGTAGACGCTGCGGGCGATGTCATTGAATTGCATGAACGCCACCAGCGCCAGGCCGCCGGTGACGAGCAGGGGGCCCATGTAAGGAATCGAGTTGAAAAGCCCGGCGAGTAGCCCCCACATCGCAAAGTTGTCCACGCCGAACATCCACAGCGCGAAGCCGGTCGCAACGGCCACCACCAGGCTGGTGATGACCTGGACCTTGATGAAGCTTTCGATCTGGTCGTTGATCTCGTCGAGGATTTGTACCGTCACCTTTTTCTTCGACAGCGTCGGTCCGGCGATCTTCACCAGCTTGCGCTTGTAGAGATCGCCGGTGACGAGGAGAAAGAAGACGAGGAACAGGATCATCGCGAACTGGCCGAGGAACCCGAAAAGCCCCATGCCCCCAATCCAGAGATAGTCGCTGGCACGGAAGGCGGGCTCGACGATCTGCACCCGCTGCACCTGGTTAGCCGCGCGGTCGCGCATCATCGGGCGCCGTCGTCGCAGCGTCGGCGGTCTTCTCGATCTCTTTGGCGGCCTCCTGGACCTGCGAGATGATCGTCGTGTTCTGCCGGCGCTGCGCGGTGACGCGATCGCGGATGCGCCGCGAGGCGTCCGGGATGGTACCGACGATCGCCGTCGCTTCGTCGCTCAACGTATAAACGCCGAGGCCGAGGCTGCCGACGAGCAGTGATACCGCCACTGCGGCGCCAGCGAAGCGCGGCAGGTGGTAGCGCTCGAGCGCGCCGACCAGCGGGCTCAGGGCATAGCTCAAGAGAAGTCCCAGGACGATCGGGATAAGGACGGTCTGCGCGTACTGCATCGCGAGGATCAGCGCGAGGCCGCCGAGGATCGACAGCGACAGGCTGCGCACGTCCACCGGCATGCGAATGACGAGCGGGTCGGGTTTGTCCTCCGACGCTTCCTTTTCGCTCGCCGGCGTGACAGGCTCTTTCATGGTGGATGGGGTCGAGAGCAGGAATCGTGCCCACGCACAGTCTATGTTGGTATCCGATTTCGATTTCGAGCTCCCCGACGAACTCATCGCGCAAACCGCGGCGCCACGCGGGGAATCGCGGCTGTTGCTGCTGGATAAAGCCAGCGCGCATCTGTCGCACCGCTCGATTGCCGACCTCCCGGGACTCCTCCGCCCCGGCGATCTCCTAGTCGTCAATAACACTCGCGTCTTTGCCGCGCGTCTGCTGGGTCACCGGGTGCCAACTGGTGGGGCAGTGGAGTGCCTATTGTTGAGCCAGCGGGCGCCCGCCGAGGGCGGTGAGTGGGAGGCCCTGATGCACCCGGGCCAGAAGCTGAAGCCGGGGGCGGTCGTCAGGTTTCAGGGCCCTGCTGGCGTCTTGATGGGCGAGGTGCTGGAACGGCGCTTCCAGGGTCGGAGAACGATTCGCCTCTGGACCGAGTCGGAGAGCGGCGTGATGGCGCTGATCGATGCCCTGGGGCACGTGCCGCTGCCGCCTTACATCAGGCGCGACGACAGCCCGGCGGACCGCGAACGCTACCAGACAGTCTTTGCGCGTGAGCGCGGATCGATTGCGGCGCCAACTGCCGGACTGCATTTCACCACCGGGTTACTCGACGCCCTAGCCGCGAAGGGCATCGAGCGCGCAGAAATCACGCTGCATGTCGGCTACGGCACCTTCAAACCGATCACAGTCGATCGGGTGGAAGAACATGTTGTCGATCCCGAGCACTACGAGATCAGTGTCGCCGCGGCGGCCGCCATCGAGCGGGCGCGATCGGATGGCCGGCGTGTGATCGCAGTTGGAACGACGACCACAAGGGCACTGGAAGATGCGGCGAGAAGGGGCGCAGGTACTGTCAACGCTGGAGCCGCGTCTGCCGACCTTTTCATCTACCCGGGATTTGTGTTCCAGGTCGTGAACGGATTGCTGACGAACTTCCACCTTCCGAAATCGTCGCTCCTGATGCTCGTCTGCGCATTCGCCGGCCGCGACGCCGTCCTCGAGGCCTACCGAACTGCCGTGGAGCATCGCTACCGGTTCTACAGCTATGGGGACGCGATGCTGGTGGTCTGAGGCTCGCGGGCTCGCTGGCTGCCGCTGCCTGCGTTGGCTTTTGCAAAGTCGCGCGACCAGGGCAACCGCCAGCTGCGAACTGCCGGCCGCCAACTGAGATATAATCATCAGTTCCTGCCGGTGTAGCTCAGTTGGTTAGAGCACGCGGCTCATATCCGCGTTGTCCGGGGTTCAAGTCCCTGCACCGGCACCATTTTCCTGACGCCAAGACGGCACGCTAGCGGGCACGAGGCACCTGTTCCTCGTCCCCGCTTTGCGTTTTTCCGGGGAATGCATGGCACTGGCGGCGCGCGTTCTCGATACGATTCGTCGCCACGCGCTGCTGCGCCGCGGCGAGCGTGTGCTCGTCGCACTGTCCGGCGGCTCGGACTCGGTTGCGCTGCTGTTTCTCTTGCGCGAGCTGGCGTCAGCCGGGGAGCTGACCGTGGCCGGCGTTGCTCACCTGAATCACGGCCTGCGCGACGCCGCGAACGACGACGAGCAGTTTTGCCGTGCGCTTGCCGGCAGCTGCGATCTGCCGTTTCGATCAGATCTTGTCGACGTTCGCCGCCGGGCGGCGAGAGCACCGCACGACGCTCGAGGACGCTGGACGGACGGCGCGCTACGAGCTCTTTGCTCGCGTTTCGCGTGAACTGCAGGCCGATGTCGTCGCGACCGGCCATACCTTGAACGATCAGGCTGAGACGTTCCTCCTCCGCCTGCTTCGCGGTGCCGGGCCACGTGGACTTGGCGGAGTCCATCCGCGTGCCGGCCAGGTCATCAGGCCGCTCCTCGACCTCGACCGCGCCGAGCTCCGCGCCTACCTGGCGCAGCTGGGCCAGCCGTTTCGCGACGACGCGAGCAACGACGACGTGGGGATCCCGAGGAATCGCATCCGCCATGAGCTCCTGCCGCTGTTGCAGCGGGATTTTTCGCCCGGGATCGTTGGGATTCTGGCCCGCGAGGCCGAGATTGCCAGGAGCGACGAGGATCGACTGCAACGTGAAGCAATCGATCTCGCCGGTTTGATCGTCTTAAGAAGTAACGACGAAAGTTCCTGTGACACCGCCGGGGTAGAGGTCGATGCCGATGCCCTCTCTGCGACGCACCCGGCACTGGCAGGCCGGGTTGTGCGGCTGGCAATGGAAAGGGTCGCACCGGGGTGTTTCGTCGGGTTCGATCACATCGACCGTTTGCTCGAGTTTGCGAGAGATAAGGGAGCGAGAGGACCGCTGAGCCTGCCTGGGCAGTCCGCGAGCCGCCAGGGATCGAAGATCCTGCTGCGCCGGCCCGAATTGCCACAGCCATTCGCGAACTCTTTTCGCGTTTCGCTGTCTATACCAGGAGAGGTCGTCCTGGCCGGCCAAGGGTGGGCAGTGTCTGCCACCCCCGGGGACACTCAACCGGGACACTCAACCGGGACACTCAACGTTGAGTGTCCCCGCCTCGAGCAGCCAGTCGCTGCGGACGGGCTGAGTCTGCCGTTGGCGGTCAGGTCGCGCAAGCCGGGAGATCGGTTCAGCCCGCTCGGCATGGGCGGGCGAAAAAAGAAGCTCCAGGACGTCCTGGTGGATAGGAAAGTGGCCCGGGAAGTGCGCGATTCCCTGCCCCTGGTTGTAGATAGCGCCGATAACATCGTGTGGGTTGTGGGGCAGTCGGTGGCCGAGGATTTTCGGGTCACAAGGGCTTCACAGGCCGTGATATTCTTGAAAGCAAGGCGGTTAGGAGGCCAAGGTTGAATTCGACCCTCAAGAGCTTGCTCTTCTGGATGGTCCTCGTCGTGGTCGCGGGTACTGATTTGGAATTTCTCCGCGAACTTCAGTAAGGGCCCCCAGCAGATTCCGTTTACGACCTTTCTAAAGGACGTCAACGATCAGAAAGTTGCCGAAGTCGAGATCACCGGCAACGACATCAAGGGCAAGTACGTCTCCGGCGGTCCGGATAATACGTTCCGCACCTACGCCGTCAGCCAGTACGAAGGTCTTGGTAATCTCCTCACGGAGAAGGGCGTGGTCATTCTCGGCCGCGATGCCGCGGCCAGTCCCTGGGCCAACGTCCTCTATTACTGGGCGCCCATCCTGCTCATGATCGGCTTCTGGATTTTCATCATGAGGCAGATGCAGAGCGGCGGGAACAAGGCCCTGTCGTTCGGCAAGAGCCGCGCGAAGCTTTCCTCCAGCTCCCAGAAGAAGGTCACGTTCAAGGACGTTTCTGGCGTCGACGAGGCGAAGGAAGAGCTGCAGGAGATCATCGAGTTCCTCAAGGAACCGCAGAAGTTCCAGAAGCTCGGAGGCCGCATCCCGAAGGGCGTGCTCCTCATGGGCTCCCCGGGAACCGGGAAGACGCTGCTCGCTCGCGCCGTCGCGGGCGAGGCCAACGTCCCCTTCTTCTCCATCAGCGGCTCTGACTTCGTCGAGATGTTCGTCGGCGTCGGCGCCTCGCGCGTCCGCGACCTCTTCGAGCAGGGCAAGAAAAATGCCCCCTGCATCGTTTTCATCGACGAGATCGACGCCGTCGGCCGCCATCGCGGCGCCGGCCTTGGCGGTGGTCACGACGAGCGCGAACAGACGCTCAATCAGCTCCTGGTCGAGATGGACGGTTTCGAGTCGAACGAGGGCGTCATCCTCGTCGCCGCGACCAACCGGCCCGACGTGCTCGATCCCGCGCTCCTTCGTCCCGGGCGCTTCGACCGCCGCATCGTCGTCAATCGTCCCGACGTGAAGGGCCGCGAGGGTATCCTCGCCGTTCACACGAAGAAGATCCCGCTCTCAGACGACGTGAACATCAACGTCCTGGCGCGCGGCACGTCCGGATTCTCGGGCGCCGACCTGGCCAACCTGGTGAACGAAGCGGCGCTCAACGCCGCCCGCTACAACCAGAAGGTCGTGCGGATGCTCGACTTCGAGTTCGCCAAGGACAAGGTGATGATGGGCTCCGAACGCCGGTCCATGATCATCAACGACGAGGAGAAGAAGGTCACGGCCGTGCACGAGGCCGGACACGCGCTTCTCGCGGTGCTGCTGCCCAACGCCGATCCGGTGCACAAGGTCACGATCATCCCGCGCGGCATGGCGCTGGGCGTGACGATGCAGCTGCCGATCGAGGACAAGCACAACTACACTCGCGAGTACCTCAACGACTGGATCGCCATCCTGCTCGGCGGCCGCCTTGCCGAAGAACTGACGTTCAAGAGCATGACGACCGGCGCCGGCAACGACCTCGAACGCTCGACCGAGATGGCGCGCAAGATGGTCTGCGAATACGGCATGAGCGACTCGATGGGTCCGCTGACCTTCGGCAAGAAGGAAGAGCAGATCTTCCTCGGCCGCGAGATCGCTCAGCACCAGGACTACAGCGAGGACACCGCGATCGCGATCGACCGCGAGATCAAGCGCATCGTGACGGAGAACTACACTCGCGCCAAGGCGCTGATCGAGGAACACCAGATGGCGCTCGGCGCGATCGCTGACGCGTTGCTGGTGCGCGAAGTGCTCGATGCCGAGCAGGTTCGCCGGATCGTCGCTGGCGAAGCGCTCGAGGAGCACAAGCCGGCAGCGTCGTCATCCACGCCATCGCCCGATGATTCGAAGCGTTCGAGCAAGGAACGTCCCTCGCTCGTGCAGCCGATTCCACCGCTCAACAAGCCGTTGGGCCAGGAATAGAACAGTCGGCAGTCTTCAGTCGACAGTCTTCAGTCGGCAGTCGACAGTCACAATCGTTAGTTCGAAGGCCACGAGATTCTCGTGGCCTTCGTCGTTTATATGAGTCCGCGCCAACACTATCGCGTGCCGCTGCCGGGTGGCGCGTCGCTCCCGCTGGGCGAGCGCACGCTCATCATGGGCGTCATCAATGTGACCCCCGATTCCTTTGCCGATGGCGGGGAGCGCTTCGACGCGGCGCGCGCGGTGGCGGACGGTCTGGCCATGGTCGCGGGACGGCGCCGACATCCTGGACGTGGGAGGGGAGTCGACGCGGCCTGGCGCCGAACCGGTTCCTCTGGACGAGGAGTTGCGCCGAGTACTTCCGGTTGTCGAGGGGCTGGCGGGCGCCGGGCGTGCCGCTCTCGGTTGACACCTACAAGGCTGCCGTCGCCGCCGAGGCCATTGCTCGCGGCGCCGTGCTCGTCAACGACGTCAGCGGCCTGCAATACGACCTGGAACTGGGGAAAGTCGTCGCCCAGGCGGGCGCGGCGATAGTGCTCATGCACAACCGCGGGCGATCGAAGTCGATGTACCTGGAAGCGGTCTACGACGATGTGACTGCGGCGGTGGTCGAGGAATTGCGGCAGGCGATGGCGCGCGCCGAGGCCGCCGGGATTTCCCGGGAGGCGATCATCCTCGATCCCGGGTTGGGCTTCGCCAAACGTGCCGAGCACACGTGGGCATCGCTTGCCGGCCTCGAACGGCTGCAGGCACTGAACCGGCCGCTCCTGTCCGGCCCCTCGCGCAAATCCTTCCTGACGTCGGCCACCGGCGAGCGCGCGCCACGGGACCGCGACTGGGCCACCGCCGCCGCTGTTACCGCCAGCATCCTCGGGGGAGCGCATATCGTTCGCGTGCATAACGTTCGGGCGATGGCGGACGTCGTGCGCGTCGCTGATCGGGTCGTTGCCGCGGCGATCGCAGGCGGGCCAAAGCGAACTTAGGCTGACTCGGCGGCACTGACTGAGATAGCCTTTAATCCTGATGAACGAGTACTTGTCCACGCTGCTCCGCTACCGGCCTGCCGCCGGCTGGTGGGACCTGCTGGACATCGCCATCGTATCGATCCTGATCTACGAGTTCCTGAAGCTGATCAGGGGCACGCGCGCCGTGCAGATGGCGGTTGGATCGCTGCTCATCGTCGGCTTGTTCTACGTGTCGCGGCTGGCGCCGCTGCAGACCCTGAACTGGATGATCCGCAACGCCCTCGTCTACGTGGCGTTCGCGGCCATCGTCATCTTCCAGTCCGATATCCGGCGGGCGCTCGCGCACTTCGGGCGCGCGCCGTTCTTCCGCTATTTCAACCGCCAGGAGGCTACCAACGAGACCATCGAAGAGGTCGTCGTTGCGGCCTCGATGCTGGCTTCGCACAGGACCGGCGCCATCATCGCCATCGAGCGCGAGATCGGTCTGCGCAACTACATCGAGAGCGGGATCCCGCTCGACGCGGAGATGACCTACGACCTCCTGGTGACGATCTTTCAACCCGGATCACCACTCCATGACGGCGCGGTCATCCTGCAGGAAAATCGCATCGCCGCGGCGGCGTGCTTTCTGCCGCTGACGATCAATCCCGTCGTCAGCCGGGATCTCGGAACGAGGCATCGCGCCGCCATCGGCCTGACCGAAGAGAACGACGCCATCGCGGTCGTCGTCTCCGAGGAACGGGGTCAGATCGCAATCGCCATCGAGGGCCGCCTCGAGCGTGACCTCACTCCCGATCAACTGCGCGATCGCCTGCAGACGCTGATCTTGCCGCGACGCACTCGAGTCCGGCGTCCGGCGACAGCGGTCTACGACCACTGATGGCGTACCACCCCTTTCGACACCTCGGCCTGAAGGTCCTGGCGATCACACTGGCGAGCGTGCTCTGGTTCACCGTGGCCGGGGAACACGTGGTCGAGCGCAGCCTGCGTGTGCCGCTTGCGGTGCGCAACCTGCCGACCCACCTCGAGATCGTGGGCGATCTGCCGGATTCAGTCGACGTACGGGTTCGTGGATCGTCAGCGCAGCTGAGCCGGCTGGATCCCGGTGACGTCGTTGCGATGCTCGATCTGTCGTCCGATCGCACCGGGCAGCGCCTGTTCCATCTGCGCGCCGACGAGGTGCGGGTGCCGTATGGCATCGAAGTCGCGCAAGTCATGCCGCCGACGATTTCGTTATCGCTCGAGAAATCGGTCAAGCGCTCACGTGCCGATCGTGCCGGCGACCGACGGTGACCCCGCCGCCGGGTTTGTCGTTGGCCGGATCCTTGCTGAGCCCTCGACGGTGATGATCGTGGGTCCCGAGAGCCACGTGCGCGATGTGGCGTCGGCGACGACGGAGCCAGTCGATATCGACGGCAAGGACCAGCGCGTCCGCGAAGTCGTGAATATCGGCGTCACAGACTCGCAGGTCCGCCTGGTCGACATGCCGCAGACGACAACCGTCGTCATCGACATCTGGCCGGCGCCGATCGAGCGCGATCTGATCGGGCGTTCCGGTACGCTCGCGCAATCTCGCGCCGGGCCTGGGTGCCGCGGATCGTGCCGGCAGTGGTTCGCGTCGGCGTGCGCGGCCAGCGCGATGCGCTGGCGCGCCTGCGTCCCGACAACATCGACGCCTTCGTCGATCTCGCCGGGCTCGGCCCCGGCCGCTACAGCCTGCGCGTGCAGGTCGACCCGTCCGAAGAAGTAGGCGTTGGCGCCGTGACGCCAAGCGTTGTGACAGTCACTATTAAATGACCGAGAAGAAGCTGTTTGGTACCGATGGTGTCCGCGGTAAGGCCGGCGACTATCCGCTCGACCGGCCCACTGTGGCGAGGCTTGGAGCGGCGCTCGTTCGCGCCATGCGCGCGTCGGGCAGGCAGGAGCGCGGTCTCCGCTTCGTGGTTGGCCGCGATACACGCGAGTCCGGCGCGTGGATAGAGGAGGAGCTGGCGCGTGGCGCCGTATCCGAGGGCGCCAGCGTCACCAGCGCGGGCGTCATACCAACGCCCGCGATCGCCTACGTAACGCCGGCGATGGCGTTCGATGCGGGCATCGTCATCTCGGCGTCGCACAATCCGTTCGAGGACAACGGCATAAAAGTGTTCTCCGGCAAGGGCGAGAAGTTTACCGAGACGCTCGAGAGGGAAGTGGAAGCAATCGTCGCCCGGACCGATTGGGCGGTTCCAGCGGAAGCGGTTGCCAGCTTCGACCACACGAACGTCGTCGAGGAGTACATCTCGCATACGCTGCTCGCTTTGCCAGATCCGCGCGGGCTGCGAGGCGCGAAGATCGCGATAGACACGGCGAACGGCGCGACAACGACCGTGGCGCCGCAGCTCTTCGCCGCGCTTGGTTTCGATCTCGTGTTCCTCAGCGCCGCGCCGGACGGCCGGAATATCAACCTCAATTGCGGATCGACGCATCCCGCTGGCCTGTCACAGGCCGTGCGTGACGGCGGATGCCGGATGGGCGTCGCGTTCGACGGCGACGGCGATCGAGCGATCTTCGCGGACGCGACTGGCAGCATCGTCGACGGCGATGCCGTCCTGCTGATGTGCGCGCGGTTTCTCAAGGCGCAGGGCCGGCTGAAAGGCAACGCCGTCGTCGCCACGGTGATGAGCAATATCGGACTCGAGATCGCTTTGCGCGAAAGCGGCATCGAGATGATCAGAACTGCCGGTTGGCGACAAGTACGTGATGGAGGAGATGGTACGCCGCGATCTGTCGATCGGCGGCGAGCAGTCCGGGCACATCATCTTCGCCGATCACCTCTTCACGGGTGACGGCATAGCCACAGCGCTGAATGTGTTGCGCGTGATGGCCGAGACGGGACGCGAGCTGGCGGATCTGGCGGGCGAGCTCGTGACCTACCCACAGGTGCTCGTCAACATCCGCGTGCGCGAGAAGAAAGATCTGCGCGCCGTTCCTGAGATTGCGGCAGCGATGTCGCGTGTCGAAGCAGCAGCTTGCCGGGCACGGCCGGCTGCTCGTGCGCTACTCGGGGACCGAGCCTCTCCTGCGCGTCATGTTAGAGGGGCGCGATCAGCAGGAAATCCAGGCGTGGGCAGCGGAGATTGCCGGAAAGTGAAGGAGCAGCTGGGGTGACGGCCACTGCCAAGCTCAGCGTCAATGTGAACAAGGTCGCAACGCTGCGGAACTCGCGCGGCGGCCACTTGCCAAGCGTCACGGAGGCGGTCAGCGTTTGCATCGCCGCCGGCGCCCCCGGCATCACCGTTCATCCAAGAGCGGATGCCCGGCACATCACGTCGGCCGATGTACGCGACGTTTCCGCGCAACTGAGAACCGGCCACCCCGGGATCGAGTTCAACATCGAGGGCGATCCGCGGCCCGATCTCCTCGCGCTCGTCCACGAGGTGCACCCCGACCAGTGCACGCTCGTGCCAGTTCGCGAGGGCGAGGTCACGAGTCAGGCCGGTTGGCCGCCGACCACGCCGGTGTCGGCCCTGCAGGACACGGTGCGCGCGCTGCGGCGCGACAAGATTCGCGTCAGCATCTTCATCGATCCCGACCTCGACGCCGTGCGATGGGCGTCGGCGCTCGACGCCGATCGTATCGAGCTCTACACCGAGCCGTACGCGAAGTCGTTCGCCGCGGGCGGCCGCGAACGCGAGGAGAGCTTCGCCCGCTACGCCGCGGCAGCGACGCTCGCACACAGCCTCGGGCTTGGCATCAACGCCGGCCACGATCTCGATCTCGACAACCTGACGTTGTTCCGGACGCTGCCGCACCTCGACGAGGTGTCGATCGGCCACGCGTTGATGAGCCACGCGCTGTACGTCGGGCTGGAGACGGCGGTGAAGGACTACCTCGCGTGCTCGCCGGATAGCACGGGGCTCGCCGGGCGGCTCGCGGCTCGCTGCTGGCTGCTGACGTTGTCGCGTAGCCGAGCGTCGGGGTTAGCAACAGCCAGAAGCGAGCAGCCGACAGCTACTTCTCAATCTCCTTACACACCGCGTCCGTGAATTCCGTCGTCGACGCCTGACCGCCGAGGTCGCGCGTGCGGACCTTGCCGGCGGAAAGCACACGGCCGAGCGCTTTTCGAACGCGGACGCTCATCTCGCGCTCGCCGATGTGATCGAGCATCATCAGCCCGGAGAGCAGCAGCGCCGTCGGGTTCGCGAGGTTCTTGTCGGCGATGTCCGGCGCGCTGCCGTGCACGGCTTCGAAGACGGCGCAGGTCTCGCCCATGTTCGCGCCCGGGACCACGCCGAGCCCTCCGACGAGGCCGGCGCCAAGATCCGAGACGATGTCGCCGTAGAGATTCGGCAGTACCAGGACGTCGAACTTCTCCGGCGCCATGACGAGCGACATGCACGCGGCGTCGATGATCTTCTCGTCGTAGCCGATGTCGGTGTACTCGCGCGCGACGTCTCTGATGCTGCGCAGGAACAGGCCGTCGCCGAGCTTGAGGATGTTGGCCTTGTGGATCGCCGTGACGCGCTTGCGGCCGTTGTGCCGCGCGTGCTCGAACGCGAACTTGGCGATGCGCGTCGACGCCTTCTCGGTGATGATCTTCAGGCTCTCGACGACCCCGGGGACGACCTCGTGCTCGAGGCCCGAGTAGAGGTCCTCGGTGTTCTCGCGCACGATGACGAGGTCGACGCCCTGGAAGCGGCTCTGGACGCCGTCGATGTTTCTTACCGGCCGCAGGTTGGCGTAGAGATCGAGAGCTTTTCGCAGCCCGACGTTGACGCTGGTGAACCCTTCGCCGATCGGCGTCGTGACCGGTCCCTTGAGCGCGACCTTGTTCTTGCTGGATCGAATCGAGCAGCTCGACCGGCAGCGACTGGTTGAAGCGCTTGAACGCGATCACGCCGGCGTCGTGGCGGTCCCACTCGATCGTCGAGGCCCGCGGCCTTGAAGATCGCGGACGACCGCCTCGGTGACTTCGGGACCGATCCCGTCGCCGGGGATCAGCGTGATGACATGTGACATGCAGTGGACCTGCTTTGGACGAAGGCCTTGCGGACGCGCGGCGCGAGAAGCGCCGCGACTTTTTCGAGCAGCACGCGATCGGCATCGCCGAACGCCGCCGGGCGGTCGCTGTCGATGTCGATCTCGCCGAGGACGTCGCCGTCGCAGCATGATCGGCACGACGATCTCCGACTTCGTCTCGAGGCTGCACGCCAGATAGCGCGGATCGGCGTTGACGTCGTCGACGACGATGGTTGCCTTCTCGCGTGGCGGCCGCGCCGCAGATGCCGCGGCCGAGCGGGATGCGCGTGTGCGGTGACGGCTTGCCGACAAACGGTCCGAGCACCAGCTCGTCACCGTCGAGAAGATAGATGCCGACCCAGGTGTAGTGCGGCATCTCGGCGGCAAGGAGGCGGACGGCTTCGTCGAGAGCGCGAGCCGGGTCCCGCTCGATGGCGGTTTCGATCCTGGTGAAGAGCCCTTCTGTACTTCACGGTTCAGTCCTCGAGTTCGAACAACATCAATATCACGCCGCCGATGAGCGGTACGAGCTGAATCAGCGTGGACTGGGCGTGCAGCCGTCCGAACTCGATCCGCCGCGGATCTCCGGCTGGCAAGCTCGAGGGCGCGACGCCAACGCCGATGGCATGCTGGACGAGCTCGATGCGGCCCGAGATGATGAGGCCTGAGTAGAGCGTCGCGGCCAGCATCAGCGCCGCGAGGCCAAAACGGGCGGCGAAGCGCCGCGGCCGCGGTCCGAGCACGGCCCGCGCCGCCAGGGCCACGAGAATCAGGCCGCCGCAGGCGTAGCTGACGAGGTGGAAGCGGCGAAGAATCTCGCCGAAGATCGCCCCCGACAGCATGCGCGCGTCGGGCATCTGGCGGAGGGAGACGACCTCGAAGATCGCGGGCGCCGCGATCGCCCCCAGCGCGACCAGTCCGCCAATCCAGGCGGCAATCGCCAGGACCGTGGCGAACCGAAGCACAACCATTGCCCTCATTATAATTGACCGTAGATCGTGCCGACCGTTCACTGGCTACCCTGGGGCGCGGACGCTTTCGCTCGAGCGCGCGTCGAAAAGAGGCCCGTCCTCTTGTCGATCGTCGCGCCGTGGTGCACGTCCTGCCGCGAGATGGATCGGACGACGTACGCCGATGCCGGCGTCTGCGCGGCCGTCAACGACGCCTTTGTGCCGATTCGCGTCGACGCCGATCGGCGGCCCGATATCGGCGAGCGGTATGCCTCGGCGGGTGGCCAACGACCGCGTTTCTTGACGCCGGACGGCGACGTCTTCGGCGGCGGCACCTACGTCACGCTCGATCGGATGCCGGCGATCCTCGATCGCGTCGCCGGCGCATACACGTTCGCACCGCATTGAGCTGAGCGCTCCATGCCGCGCCCCGGCCGCTCGCGAACGCGGATGCGAAACACGACAGCGACCTGATGCGCTGCGTGTTCGCGGGCGTTCGACGACCGGCACGGCGGATTCGGCGGCGCCCCGAAGTTTCCGATCACGTCGCCCCTCGAGCTCGCGATCGAGGTCTATCGCGAAAACCACGACCAGGCGATGGCGCACTTCGTCGAGGTCACGCTCGATGCCATGGGCTGGCGTGGCCTGCACGACGAAGTCGACGGCGGATTTTTCCGGTGCGCGGCAACTGCCGACTGGCAGGATCCGCGGCAGCGAGAAGACGCTCGAAGTCAACGCCTGCGTGCTGCGCACGCTTGTCGAAGCAGCCGACGTGCTTCGGATTACCCGGTATCAGGAACGCGCGTCCGACGTCATTCGCTACGTCCAGACGTGGCTGGCGGATCCAGTCGACGGCGGATGGTCCGGATCGCAGCAGGGGGACATCGGCTACTACTCGGCTACGCCGAGGCGCGCCGGGAGATGGCAGCTCCAAGCGTCGATACCGTGCTCTACACGGCCTGGAATGGGCAGATGGTCTCGGCGCATGCTCCGGGCGGCGGAACTGCTGGACGACTCCGGCCTCGGCGAGTTTGCCGTGAAGTCGCTCGAGCGCCTGACTTCTAGCCTGCTACCGCCCGGCGCAGGCATCGCGCACTGTCTCGACCAGGGCCCTTCGGTTCGCGGCCTGCTGGACGATCAGGTGGCGATGGCCTCAGCGTCGCTCGATGTTTACACCGCCACCGGGAAATGTCGTGTACCTGATGATGGCGCAGGAGCTGGCGCACTACGCGCGTCCGCGCGATGTGGGACGAGCAGGATGGCGGCTTCTTCGATCGGTCGATTCCCGATCCGGACGAGGCCATCGGCCTGATGCGCGAGCGGCGCAAGCCGTTTGTCGCCAACTGTGACGCCGCCCGACTGCTGAGGCGGCTGTCGCGCCACGAAAGGCGACCACGACTTCGCGTCGTGCCGCTGCCACGTCGCGCATGCCCTGGCGGCAGGCATGGCGCCGCTGGCGCGCACTATCCCTAGCGGCCGCTCTGGCAGCGCGCGATTGAACCCTGTCTGGCCCCGAGCCCGAGCAAGTCTGACCGCTGACCTGATAAACTCACAGATCCCATGAAGCCAGAATCGATTACAGCCCTGAAAAACCTTGCCACCGAGCTCCGGATCGACTCGATCCAGTCGACCACCGAAGCGGGAAGCGGCCATCCGACGACGTGCATGTCCGCGGCGGAAATCGTCGCCACGCTGTTCTTCGGCGAGATGCGATTCGATCCCAGAGAACCCGCAGAATCCCGACAACGATCGCTTCGTGCTGTCGAAGGGCCATGCCGCGCCGATCCTGTATGCCGCATGGGCGCACGCCGGCCTCTTTCCCGCGAAAGGACCTCCTCACGCTGCGCCGCCTCGACTCGGATCTCGAGGGGCATCCGACGCCGCGGCTGTCGTTTGTCGACGTCGCCACGGGATCGCTCGGGCAGGGGATTTGCGCCGCCGTCGGGACGGCGCTGAACGCGCGCCGCATCGGCTCCGACTACCGCACCTACGTGCTGCTGGGCGACGGAGAATCGGCGGAAGGCTCCGTGTGGGAGGCCGCCGACGTCGCGCTCTATCACAAGCTCGACAACCTCTGCGGCATCGTCGACGTCAACGCCCTCGGTCAGAGCCGGCACACGCAGTTCGAGCATCAGCATGGACGCCATCGCGGCGCGATGGAACGCGTTCGGCTGGCACACGCTGATCGTCGACGGGCACGACGTCGAAGCGCTGCTGCATGCGTTCGCCGCCGCGCGCGCCGCGAAGAACAACCCGACGATGATTCTGGCGCGCACGATCAAGGGCAAGGGCGTCAGCGCCGTCGAAGGCAAGGACGGCTGGCACGGCAAGGCGTTCAAGAAGGGCGAGGAAGCCGACAAGGCGATCGCCGAGCTGAAGGCGCACTTGCAGCCGGGCGGTGTCCTGCCCGATATCCCCGCGCCGACGGCGAAGTCGCACGGCGAGGCGCCGGATTATTCTCCGGACTATTCGAAGATGGTGCCACCGTCGTACAAGCCCGGCGAACAGGTCGCGACGCGCGAAGCCTGGGGAACGGCGCTGGCCAAGTTGGGCGCGCGTCGATTCCCGCGTCGTCGCGCTCGACGCCGACGTCGGCAACTCGACGTTCAGCGATCGCTTCGAGAAGGTCTTCCCGATCGCTTCTACCAGAACTTCATCGCCGAACAGGTCATGGTCGGCGCGGCGATGGGCCTCGCGGCGCGCGGCGCTATCGCTTTTGCCACGACGTTTGCGTGCTTCCTGGCGCGAGCCTCTGACTTCATCCGCATGGCCGGACTCTCGAACGCGCGCCACCAGTTGAACGTCAAGCTCACGGGCTCGCACGCCGGCATCTCGATCGGAGAAGACGGGCCGTCGCAGATGGCGCTCGAGGATCTGGCGATGACGCGCGCGGTTCCCGATTGCGCGGTCATTTACCCGTGCGATGCCGTGAGTACGGAACGCCTCGTCGTCGAGATGTCGAAGTATCACGGCCTGGCTTACATGCGTACTTCGCGGCCCAAGACCGACATCATCTACAGCCTCGACGAACAGTTTCCGATTGGCGGCTCGAAGGTCCTTCGCCAGAGCGCGAACGACGTGGCGACAGTCGTCGGCGCCGGTGTGACGGTGTTCGAAGCGTTGAAGGCGTACGACCTCCTCAAAGCGCAGAACATCAACATCCGCGTCATCGACGCCTACTCGGTGCAGCCGGTTGATGCCGCGGGACTGGTTGCCGCTGGCAAGGCGACCGGGGGCCGGATCATCACGGTCGAGGACCATTACCTTGCCGGCGGCCTTGGCGATGCCGTGGCCGAAGGCGTCGCGTCGGCGGGTCTGACCGTCCAGCGGATGGCGGTCCGCGAGCTGCCCCGCAGCGGGCAGCCCAACGAATTGCTCGAGCGCTTCGGGATCTCCGCGAAGCACATCGTCGACGCGGTGCGAAAGTCGGCATAACCGAACGTGCTGAGGACTGCAGTCGGCGCCGCCGTCGCCACGCTGGCGCTGACCTTTGTGGTTCAGACCGCGCCGCAGCCAGCGCCATCGCGTGGCGCTCGCGACCCCGCCTGGTCGCCGGACGGCCGCCGGCTCGCCTTTTCATACCTCGATCGCATCTGGCTTTCGGGGCCGGACGGCAAGGGCGGCAAGGCGCTGCGGCCCGACAGCAGCGATGTCGAGCGCGATCCGGCGTGGTCGAGCGATGGCCGTTCGATTGTCTTTGCTGCAGACGCCGGCGACGGCTTCAACCTTGTTGTCGCGTCGAGCAGCGGTGGCGACGTCAGGCGCCTGACCTCGCTCGCCGGCGATGAGCGCTGGCCGGCCTGGACAAATGACGGCCGCCTGGTTTTCTCGCACCGCACGAATGGCCGCTGGCGGCTCTACGCCGTCGAGGTGAAGGGCGGCCAACCCAAGCCCCTCTACAACGACACGGCCGGCGACGACGAGCAGCAGGGAAGGGTTTCTCCTGACGGCAAGCGAATCGCCTATATCTCCGATCGTGAGAGCGAGGATGGCGATCACGACCTGTGGGTCGCGGACCTCCTCGCCCGGTCCGCGGGATCGCGTGAGCCGCACGCGTCTCGGCCCGCGTACGCGGCGTCGAGGGCTTTCCGTCGTGGGCTCCCGACAACACTCGCATCGCGTTCTTTGCCGTACGGGAAGGCGTCGGCGGCGTATGGGTTGTCGCGGTTCCCGACGTCGTCGGCGCCGCGCCTCCCGGTCAGGCCCCCGCGGATGCTGGTCCACCAGCGCGAGCCCGGGCCATCGAGCCGGCGATGCTGGTATCGAAGCACGGCGGCGCCCCGTCGTGGTCTCCCGACGGCAAGCGTCTCGCGATTGCCAACCTCCCGCCACCCGATCCCGGCTACAACGGCAATCCTGATCGCAACGACGACGAGCCGCCGCCGCTCTTCTCCGGTGGCGACGCCTACCGCTTGTGGCTCGTCGACGCGCCGCTTCCCGTGGACTCCGGCGAGCGCGAAATCACCGACCGCTCCGCCGCGGGACAACCAGCTGTTGCCGGCCTTCGATCGGGTGTGGGAGACGCTGCGGCGCCTCTACTATTCGGCAGGACCGTCCGCCTCGCGCTGGCAGGAGCTCAAAGCGAAGTATCGCCCGCAGGCGCAGTCGGCGCAGGACGAGCGCGCGCTCGAAACGGCCGTCGACGCGATGGTTGCCGATCAGCCGCTCATCAAGCCTCTCGCGGTGTCCGATCGCGCGGTCGTCGTATCCGGCCACCCGCTCGCGTCGCGCGCTGGCGCTCTTGCCCTCGAGCGCGGCGGCAACATCGTCGACGCGGCGATTGCCGTATCGTTCGCGCTCGGCGTCGTCGAGCCGGATGCGTCAGGGATCGGCGGCGACGGCATGGCTGTGCTCTATCTGAAGGGCATGCCCGAGCCGATTGCCATCGACTACAAGGATCAGGTCCCGATCAGGGCGACGCGTGACAATCCGCTGCTGACGTCTGGCACCGGCGATGGCGCATCGGCCGCGAACATTCCGGGAGTCGTGGCGGGCCTCGATCTCCTCTATCGCAACTACGCGAGCAAGAAGATTTCGTGGAGCGACCTCATCGCGCCGGCGATTGAATATGCCGAGAACGGCTACGAGCTCGATGCGGCCCTGCCGACGACGGTTGCGGAAGGCCGCCGGTTCTTCGAGAAGTACCGTGCCGCGGCCCGCATCTACCTGCCTGATGGCAAAGTACCCGCAGGCCGGGGATCGTTTCGTCAACCGCGACTATGCGGCGACGCTTGAAGATCATCGCCAAGGACGGCGCTGACGCTTTTTATCGCGGTTCTATCGCGCGCCGGATCGCAGATGACATGGCCAGGAACGGCGGCCTGATCAGCGTCGACGATCTCGCGCAGTATCGCGCGATAGAGCGCCGGCCGCTCAGCCGGCCGATACCGCGATCATCAGATCTATTCCGCGCCGCCCCCGGTGTCGACAGGGGCGACGTTGATCGAGACGCTGCAGATCCTGCAGAACTACCAGCCGAAGGCCGGCGCTACCTACACGACCGACGCCGACTATCTCCACTACGCCATAGAGGCGTGGCGGGTGCGCGATCAGGGTCCGAGAATTGCCGATCCCGCGCTGTGGGACGTCACGCTGGGACCGCATCTCGAGCCGGGCCATGCGGCAAACCTCTTCAAGCGTATCGATCCGGCCAAGGCTTATCGGGATCGGCCGGCGCCGCCTGCGGATACGCCGCCAGAGCGGATCGGCCGCGGGACCACGGCGTTTGCCGTCGCCGATGCCGACGGCAACATGATCGCGGTTACGCAGACGCTGAGCACATGGGGCGGCACGTTCTACGTGTCCGACGGCCTGGGCTTCCTCTACAACAATCACCTTCGCTTCGGCGGTGGCGCCCCCGGCCGCTTCCTGCCGCTGGCCAGGTCGTCGTCGACGACGGTGCCGACGCTCGTGTTCAAGTCGTCTGGCGCGGCCACAGCGCTGGGTAGCCCACGCCTTGCGGTCGGCGCCGCCGGCAACAACTGGATCCCGGCCTCGGTCTACGACATCATCCTCAACGTCGTCGACGGCGGCATGGACGCGCAGCATGCCATCGAGGCGCCCCGCTTTCTCATCAGCCGGGATCCGGCAGACCCCGGCGCGAGCCGGTTGCAGATCGAGGATCGCATCCCGCGCGGCGTGCTCGAAAACCTCACGGCCCGCGGCCATCATTTCCAGAAGATCGGGAGAAAAGGCGAGGTTCGGTACGGCTATGCCGCGGCGGCCGTAGTCGACGTCGAGCGCCGGCAGGTGCAGGGCGGCGCCGAGCCACGCCGTTCGCACGCGGCGATAGCCGTCGGCGCCGCGACCACCGCGCCCTCGGCGCGATAGATCAGCTACTTCCTGACGACGTCTGCGACGAGCGCCACGAGCGCTCGCGGTGAGAACGGCTTGCCGAGATGCGCGGTGAATCCGAGGCCAAGCGCCTGCGCGCGATCCTCGGCTCTTGCGTAGGCCGTCAACGCAATCACCGGCACGTCTCTGCCATAACGGCGACGAGCGAAGCTCACGCACGAGGTCGAAACCCGTCGCATGCGGCATCGCGATGTCGGTCAGAACCACGGTCGGAACCTGCGCGGCAATCGCCGCAAGCGCTTCCTGGACAGACGCCGCCGATGTCACCCGCGCTCCCGCCTGCTGCAGTACCGCGGCAATCAACTCTCGCGCGTCCACATCGTCGTCCACAGCCAGCACATGTATGTGCTGCAACGACGTCGGCAGCATCTCCTGCGACGGCACGGTGTCGGCGCCGTCGGCTCCGAGTCGTTCGCGCCTCTCTGCGGTGAGGAGCGGAATGCGAACCGTGAACACCGCGCCGTGCGTCTTGCCTTCGCTCTCGGCCTGCACGGTGCCGCCGTGAAGTTCGGTGAGGTGGCGCACGAGCGACAGGCCAAGGCCGAGCCCCGCGTGCTCGCGGGTCACCGCCGATGTTTCCTGGCGGAAGCGTTCGAACACATGCGGCAGGAAGGCGGGATCGATCCCGGTTCCCGTGTCGTGCACGGTCAGGACCGCATCGTCGCCGTCGGCTGCCAACGTGATCTCGACGCGGTCGCCGGTGTTGGAGAACTTGATCGAGTTCGAGAGCAGGTTCCAGACAATCTGCTGGAGGCGCGCGGGATCTCCGGAGACGACCGCCTGCTCGCGCGCCGCGTGGATATGGAGACTCACGCGCCGGGCATCCGCCGCCGGCTTCACCGCGTCGACGGCGGCCTCGATGACGGCGGCGAGATCGACGGACAGCATCTCGATGCGCACGGTGCCGCGAATGACGCGCGCCATGTCGAGGAGGTCCTCGATGAGCTGAGCCTGAGCCCTGATGTTGCGGTCGATGACGTCGAGCGCCTTGGTCTGTCCCGCCGCGTCGAGCGCGCCGAGCTTGAGCATCGCCACCCACCCGAAGATCGCATTGAGGGGCGTTCGCAACTCATGCGATACCGTCGCCACGAACTCGTCTTTCGCACGGCTCAGCGTCTCTGCCGTGCGCCGCGCCGCCTGCTCCCGTTCGAGCGCCCCTGCCCGCTGCCGCTCGGCCTCGCGCTCGGCGGTGGTATCGCGAAAAACAACGACGATGCCGAGAAACCTGCCGTCGGGAGCTTTGATCGGCGACCCGCTGTCGCCAATCGGAATTTCGCGGCCGTCCCTGGCGATCAGCAGCGCCTGGGCCGGCAGGATCGCGGTGGCGTCCGTTGCCGTAACCTGCGCCATCGGGCTGGGATTGGGCTGGCGGGAATGCTCGTCGATGGTGACAAAGACGTTTCCGATGGGCGTTCCGATCGCCTCCTGCCTCGGACCAGCCCGTCATCTTCTGGGCGACGGGATTCAGGATGGTCACCCGGCCTTCGGCATCTGTCGCGATGACGGCGTCGCCGATGCTGCTCATCGTGACAAGGAGGCGCGCTTCGTTGCGCTCGCCGGTCACGCGCGCGGCGTGCTCGCGGACCAGCGCTTCCTCGAGCTCATCGGCGGCTCTCACGCGCCTGCGTTCGGCTTCGTCCCGCTCCTGCAACCGCCGCTCGAGGATGGCGCCCGCATCGCGCAGGCCATTGGCGAGATCGCTGAACTCAGTGATACGCGACGTCCACGGCGCGATCGGCTCACCGCGCGCCAGCGCCCGCGCCGCTCTGACGGCCGCCACCTGGGCGCGGACGATGCGCCAGCGAACGAGAACTGCCATCAGCAGTCCCTGCGCCCGCGGTGAGCATCCCCACCGTCACGAGCAGCTGCAGCGACTGCAAGGTGGGCTGGTTGACCGCTGACGCCGGCAGCCCGATGGCGATAATCCAGCCCGTCAGAGGCGAACGGCTCCATGCCGAGAACGACGGGATTCCTTCGAGGAGCGTCGAGCGCACCGCGCCCTCGTCGGCGCTCGTGATGGCCTTGGTAAAGTCCGGGCTCGGGTTGCCGCCGACGAACTTCTCCTCGGCGCGAGTGCGCGCGACGATCGTCATGCGCGCGTCGATGACCGCGACGACGCCGTCCACAGGAGCGTTCTGCTGACGCAGCACGGCGCTGAACGCCGATGCGGGAATGCGCGCGCCAAGCACGTAGCGAACCTGCTTGTCGCGCATGACGGGTACGCCAATCGAGACGAAATACTGGCCAGCCTCGGGATCGTGGACGAGCGAGGAGACCGCCGGCAGCTTCGTCTGTAAGTACGGTCCGCACCCAATCGTCGTTGACGAGCGCCGACGGCGTGCCGAGCGGCACCGCCGTGTTGACGATCACGCGAGAATCGAGACCGACCAGGCGCACGGACTGCCATGACGGCAGGAGCTGAACCATGCGTTCGGACGCCTCGATAGAAGGCGTGAAAATCGCCGACCTCGAGATCGCCGAGCGTCGCCAGCGCGTTGAGCGCCGTGATCGTGCTTTGCACTTCCTGATCGATCGGCGACGCGGAAGCCGCGCGCGCGCTCGACGTTCTGGTTGTTGACGAGATTCTGCTGCTGCTGCCAGCTGCGGAGCACGAGCTGTCCGGCGAAGAGCCCGAGGGGGACGAGGGTAACGAGCAGGAGCAGGACGAGAATCGTGCCCAGTCGAATCCGGCGTGCTGGCGGCCCTGAACTCACGTCGAGAGATATTATCGCGCCACGAGTTCCAGCCAGCGCTCGATGTCGACGCGAAAGTCACTGCCGGCGGCGGCGTCCGGCGGCCCGTGCGTTACCTGCAGTTCGTCTTCCAGTTCCTCGAGATCGCGCCTGATCTCCGCTTCCATTTCACGGACTTCGAACAGGGTAACGAAGACATCGACGAGAAACGCGCGGTCGGCGATCGAGGAGCGCACCCGAGCCGGCGGCGGCCCCGACATTTCAATGCCGAAAATATCCCCGGCTGACTCGGCCAGGAGTGTCAGGAACTGGCGATCCGTCTCGTCGCCGGCGTTGCGGCCGCCAGAAGCGAGTACGCGCGTCTCGTGGTCATCGCTTCTCGCGCCATGGATGTCGCTGGCATCACAGAACAGGCGAAGTTGCGACGGCAGCATGATGACCCAGGCGTTCCAGTTGCTGCCGTCGGGCCAATCGAGGCGAAGAAGCGTGCGCGCGCGGAGGCTGGACGGATCGAAGCGCTGCGCCTCGTCGCCGAGCGTGCGCTCGAGTACATCGTCGAGCCTGAGTGGGTCCCGGGGGATACGCAGTGGAAACAGCTCCTCGCGGGTGCGAAACTGTTTCGCCTCGAGCTCGAGGGCTTCGAGCACGCGAAGACGCTGTTGCCGCTGAAAATGCACGCTCCAGACAAACACAGAATGCCGTAGGAGCACAACCGTTGCGCGGCCGCCCGCGCCAGGCGCTATGGCTTCAGGCCCAGCGACGCCGTGCCCGTGCTCATGTCAAAGGGCACCGACGTATGCGAGTGTGTGACCACCCATTCCTGGCCGTTCCTGCGATAGCAGAGCGTCGCGCGCCACCACATATCGAGTGGCTTGCCGTCGTTCGTAGTCGCCTGCACGTGGTTCAAGCTGTGCGAGAACGCCACATCCTCGCCAGCTGAGACCTGGATGTCGCGAACCTCGTATCCAAGCGGGCCGCTGAACGAGGCGAACCATTGCTGCAGCCGCTTCTTCACCGCGTCCACGCCCTTGTACTGGAGAGGGTTGATGAGGTCGAACGCCACGACGTCGGGTGAATAGTGTGACAGCGCTCCCGCCAGGTCCTTGCCGCGAATCGCAGCAACCCAGCCGTCGTACAGTGCCGAGATCTCGTCAGTTGCCCGTGAGCTCGCAGTCGTCATATCGTCTACTCCTCATGCACTCCAAGCCGAGCCTGGTTTCGTGAAAGCTCTCGTCATCACCAGACCTGCAACAATCGAGCTAAGAGACCTGCCACGGCCGAGTCGCGCCGACCAGTGCCTCATCCGAATCCGGCGCGCCGGCATCTGCGGGACGGACCTGCAGCTGCTCGAAGGCTACGCCGATTTCGTAGGAGTTCCCGGGCACGAATTCGTCGGCGTCGTCGAGGAGGCGCCTGCAGCTGACCGCGAATGGATCGGCAGACGCGTCGTCGGCGAGATCAACATCGGTTGTCATCATTGCGAGTGGTGCGCCCGCGGTATCCGTGAGCATTGCGACAATCGCAGCGTCGTCGGCATTCGCCTGCACGACGGCGCCTTCGCGGAGTACCTGTCGCTGCCGGCGGAGAACCTGCACGCCGTGCCCGATGGAGTGGACGACGATACTGCGGTGTTTGCGGAACCCGTGGCGGCTGCCTGCCGCATCTTCGAACAGATGACGATCGCGCCCGAGGCGCGGGTTGCCGTTGTCGGTGACGGCCGCATGGGGCTGCTGGTGGCGCAGGTGCTGAAGACGGCCGCCGCTGATGTCACCGTGCTCGGGCGCCACGAGCACAAGCTGGCGGTTGCCAGGCGTCTCGGCCTGCAGGCACAGCAGAGCGACGCATCGCAGCCGGCTGGCAGGCGATTCGACGTCGTCGTCGACGTGACCGGGCGGCCCGAAGGTCTGCGCCGCTCGCTGGAGATCGTGAAGCCGCGCGGCACGGTCGTGATGAAGTCGACGTTTCACGGCGAGGCGCCGGTAACGACGTGGCCGGTCGTCGTCGATGAGGTCACGCTGCTCGGTTCCCGATGCGGCCCGTTCCGGCCGGCATTGCAGCTCCTGGCATCGGGCGCCGTGCAGGTCAAGCCGCTGATATCGCGAATCGCCCGCCTCGAAGATTACGAGTCGGCGTTCGCAGAGGCGCGGCGTGCGCTCAAAGTGCTGCTCGAGGTGTGATCCGTGAAGCTCCTGAAGATCCTGAACCTCGTCTTAGTTCTTTCCGTCCTGCCGCAGCCCATGCCGCAGGCGCCGGCGCGGCCGGAATTCGACGTCGTGATCTACGGCGCAACGTCAGCGGGCGTGATTGCGGCGGTACAGGCGCGGCGACTCGGAAAGACGGCCGTCATCGTCGGCCCGGATTTTCATCTCGGCGGTCTGTCGAGCGGCGGCCTGGGTTTTACCGATACCGGCAACAAGGCGGTCATCGGCGGCTTGTCCCGGGACTTCTACCAGCGTGTCTGGCGTCATTACGACCGGCCTGAATCGTGGAAGTGGCAGAAGCGGGAGGAGTACGGAAACAAGGGGCAGGGGACGCCGGCCATCGACGGCGCGCAGCGGACGATGTGGATCTTCGAGCCGCACGTCGCCGAGAGGGTGTTCGAGGATCTCGTCAGTGAGTATCAGCTGCGAGTCGATCGCAACCAGTGGTTGGATCGCAGCAAGGGAGTCGTCAAGAGCGGCGGCCGAATCGTGTCGATTGCCATGGTCAGCGGCATGGTCTACACCGGACGCATGTTCATCGACGCCACCTACGAAGGCGATCTCATGGCGGCGGCTGGCGTCGACTACAAAGTCGGCCGCGAGTCGCAGGCGGAGTTCGGAGAGAAGTGGAATGGTGTGCAGACCGGCGTCCTGCACCATCGTCATCATTTCGGCGTCCTCAGCAAGCCAGTCAGTCCCTACGTCGTGCCTGGAGATCCGACGAGCGGAACGCTCCCGCGCATCAGTAGCGCGAGCCCCGGCGAATACGGGCAGGCCGACAAGAAAGTACAGGCGTACTGCTATCGCTATTGCGTAACCGATCATCCCGAGAATCGCATCGCGTTCCCGAAGCCCGATGGCTACGATCCGTCGCAGTACGAACTGCTGCTCCGCATTTATGAGACTGGATGGCGCGAGACATTCGACAAGTTCGATCCCATCCCCAATCGCAAGACCGACAGCAACAACCACGGTCCGATGAGCAGCGACAACATCGGCCTCAGCTATGACTATCCCGAGGCGTCGTACGAACGCCGCCGCGAGATCCTCAAAGAGCACGAGACCTATCAGAAAGGCTGGCTGTACTTCATCGCCAACGACCCTCGTGTCCCGAAGGACGTCCAGGAGCGGATGCAGTCGTGGGGGCTGGCAAAGGACGAATTCACGGACAACGGCGGCTGGCCGCATCAGATTTACGTGCGGGAGGCGCGGCGGATGGTCGGGGCTTTCGTGATGACCGAGAACGAGCTGATGAAGCGCCGCCCGACACCCGATTCGATTGGCATGGGCTCCTACACCATCGATTCGCACAACGTGCAGCGCTACATCACGCCCGAAGGCTACGTTCAGAACGAGGGCGACATCGGCGTACCTCTTCCCGGCCCGTACGAGATCGCCTATGGCGCACTGGTGCCGAAAGCGGGGCAGGCCGACAACCTCATCGTGCCCGTCTGCGTGTCGAGCACCCATATCGCGTTCGGCTCGATTCGTATGGAGCCCGTCTTCATGGTGCTTGCGCATTCGGCGGCGACGGCGGCCGCGATCGCGATCGACCGGGGCGTCAGCGTACAGAACGTGCCGTACGCCGAGTTGAGAGAGCGGCTGCTCAAGGATGGGCAGGTGCTGGAATACGTCCCGGCAGCGAAGTAATCGCGGGTGGCTCAGCTGCCAAGCTTGGCGGCTTCGGCTTTCGCGGACGCCACCATCGGCAGCTCGGCATCCGCGCCATTCCACAGCGCGAAGAACTTCTTGAATTCCTCGCGCGCTTCCGACGATTTGCCCTGCGCGGCGAGGGCACGCGCCAACCCTGCGTGCGAGATAGGCACGGCAAGATTGAACTGCGAGCCTTTCTGGCGCGCGAGCACATCTCGATAGTCACGCTCCGCGTCCTGCCATCGATGGCTGGCAGCTGCCGCCCGCGCACGCGTCAACAGGCACGTCAGCAGAAATGGCTGCTTGACGTCCGGCAGGCTCTCCAGGCGGGCATAGGCCTCGGCGGGACGTCCGGAGTGGAGAAGCAGCATGGCATCGAACGATTGTGAGAGCAGCTGCGCAAGAGCCGGATCATTGGCCGAGCGTCACCATGTTAGTCCGGCGCATCAGTCGGGAGCGGCCGGAGACGACAGCGCAAGGGATTGACAAGAATCGGGCCCACCGTCAGTATGACGATGCTTTCCAGCAGTAGTTCCGGGCCTTTTTCCCAGGTTCTCAGGGTTCCCAGGTTACCCCAGGATACGCGCGTACGGCATGGATGCCTGGCGTCCGTCCCGCGCGCCGATTCCAGCAGCAATTACGAGGAGAACTCCGATGGCCGCAACTCCAGATGCCGTGATGCGACAGTGGTTCAAGGAAGTGTGGAACGAACGCAACGCGGAAGCGATCGACAAGCTGATGTCTGCCGACGCCAGGGTGCACGGGCTCGCCGGCGTCCCGATTATCGGCGCGTCGGCCTTCAAGCCGTTCCACAAGACGTTCTGCGACAGCTTCAACGACTTCCAGATCGAGATTACGCAATCGCTGGTAGACGGAGACCGCGTGGCCGTTCTCTGTCACGTCACCGGCAAGCATGACGGCGATGCCCTTGGCGGCAAGGCTACCCAGCAGCCGATCGACTTCTGGGGCATGACGATGGGCCGCATCGAGAACGGGCAGATCGTCGAGGGGTGGAACACGTTCGATTTCCTGACCATGTATCAGCAACTTGGCTGGGTGAAGTCGCCGGTGGAGGGATGATGCGGCGTGCGCTCTCGATCGCGGCTCTCGCGGCTCTTGTCCTCGTGTCGACGCGCGCCCGCGCCGCCGCGGACGACTGGATAGAGGTCAAAAGCGCACACTTCACCGTCGTCTCGAACGCCGGCGAGCGTACGACGAGGCGGCTCGTCTGGCAGCTCGAGCAGGTGCGCAGCGCGACGTCGACGCTCTTTGCCTGGGCGAAGACCGACCTCGTCAAGCCGCTGCGCGTGGTCGTGGTGAAGGACGAGAACTCCATGCGGGTGTGGGCGCCGCAGTACTGGGAGGACCGCCGCGCCGTCCGCCCGGCGAGCGTCTGGGCGAGCGGTCCAGACCAGCACTACATGGTGATCCGGAGCGATGTCGAAGTCGAGCAGCAAGGTACAATCAACCCGTATATCACTGCGTATGCCTCATACATCGATCTCGTGCTCGGTCAGAGCGCCGCTCGCGATCTGCCGCTCTGGCTGCGTCGCGGCTTTACCACCGTTCTCAGCAACACGATCGTACGCGACGGGGACATCCTCATAGGCGCGCCGATTCCCTGGGAACTGCAGATCCTCCGCGAGCGCCAGATGCTGCTGCTGCCGAAGCTGCTCAGTGTGACGCGCGAGTCGCCGAGTACACCGAGGCTACGAGACGAGAAGTTTACGACGCCGAGACCTGGGCGTTCGTGCACTTCCTCATGTTTGGCGACGAGGGGGCGCGTGCTGACAAGCTGAGCGCCTTCGCCGCGATGGTCAGCTCTGGCAAAGAGCCGGGGGTGGCGTTTACCGAGACGCTCGGCACCGTCGAGTCGCTGGTCGGTCCGTTCCGTCTCTACTATCAACGGCCGATCTTCAGTTTCGCCGCCTGAAGATTGACGTCAGCGTCGAGCGCGAGCGCTTTCCAGTCCGTCCGCTCACGCAAGTAGAGGCGGCCAGCCTGCGTGCGATGTTTCACGCGGCTACGAGCAGGCCCGTCGAGGCCAGAGCCGCTGTCGCCGAGGCGAGGAAGGCCAACCCGGCCTGCGCGGATTGCTATGTGGTCGAGGGCATGCTCGCCGACAGAGACGACAAGGATGCGGAAGCGAAGGCGGCGTTCGCCAAGGCGTCAGAGCTCGATTCGACGAGTGCCTACGCCTACTATCGCTACGCATCGCTGCTGTGGCAACCGAACACGCCCCGCGATGTGCTCGTCGAGGTCGAGAAGCAGCTGGCCAAGGCCATCGAGTTGAACACCAGGTTCGCCGGCGCCTACGCGTGGCTTGGTCAGGTGAGAGCGACGCTCGGCACGGGTGATGGGCTTAGCCTCATCCGTCGCGCGATCACGCTGGAGCCCCTCGATCCGGCCCATCGTATCCGGGCGGCCCAGGTGCTGTTGCGCCAGGGCAAACCGGTAGAGGCGCGGACGGAAGCGCAAGCCGCACTGGAGCTCGCGACCGACGAGCGTACGAAGCGCGAGGCACAGTCACTCCTCGACAGCGCGGCAGGAATGCTGTCGTCGAAGGCACCTGCCACCGCACCGGCTACGGCTTCACCTCCGGCTACGGCGCCGACGTCCACAGCCGCGCCGGCGGACGCCGCAACACCTGCGGGTCCGGTAACCGATTTCAACACTCTCAACGCGCTGAACGACGCCTGCCAATCAGGCGACAAGGCGTCTTGTCACTCGTCTCCTGCCGACGATCGAGGCCGAGTGCGCGGCGAAGAACGGACGCGCGTGCGGGTTCGCCGGCTATCTCTACGAGCGCGGCCAGGGGCCTGCCGCCAATCCCGCTCGCGCAGGCGGAGCTCTATCGCCAGGCATGTGATGCAAAGGACACGATGGGGTGCATCAACTTCGCGTTGCTTCAGGCACGCGGCAACGGGGTCGCGAAGGACGCCGTGAAGGCGCAGGCATTGCTCGACGGCATGTGTTCTGGCGGTGAAATGGAGGCGTGCACTCAGCTTGCGCTCCTGGTCGCAGCGGGACGAACCGAGGCTGATCTGCTGCGAACGCGCGAGCTCCTCACGAAGGCATGCGGCGGCCAGCACGCGCGCGCCTGCGAGCTGCTCAAGACGATGCCAAAGCCGGCGAAATAGCCGGCTCCGTCGCAGGTGGAAAGGTGGCCGGATGCGCGTCCGTCTCAACTACAGCAGGTCGTGCGCCGGCCCGTCGAGCGGAGGCCCCCACGCCTGGCGCCAGATCTCGAGCGACAGGATGCGATCGAGATTGGGCTGGCTGAAGAAACAGCGATCGATCGAAAGGTGCTGCGTTCTGTGGGCGCGCAGGGCAGCAGCCTTTCGATCGCGCCAGCGGCTGATGTCGATCGCGACATCGACGCCAGGGCTGTCTTCGATGCGATCGATGGCGGCAACCTCCCACGGCGGCAGGAGCGGCGTCCAGAGCAGGCGTGCCACGGAGTGGGGCTCACCGGCGTCGGGCAGCCAGCGGCGATCTGCCGCGGCCGCTATCGCGTCGCTGACGAAACGGCTGATCGCAACGTGATCGGGATGCACGTTGAATCCGTTGGGATCGAACGTCAAGACGATCGTCGGCTTGAGCCGGCGGATGTGGGTCACGAGCGTCAGGCGAATCTGCTCGGGCGGCGCTTCTGCCAGCTCCTTGTCGCGATAGTCGAGGAGATGTAATTCATCGAAGCCGGCGATGCGTGCCGCCTCGCGCAGTTCTCCCTCGCGCACCGACGGCAGGGTCTGCGGCGTGCAGATCGGCGGTTCGCCGCACTTTCCGCATTCGCCGCGTGTTGCGGTGACGAGCGCCGTCCTGGCGCCGCGCGATGCGCACTCCATCGCCGTCCCGACGCCGGAGAAGCTCTCATCATCGGGATGCGCGAAGACGAACAGCAGGCATGGGTCCATGTCTCCTCCACTTCGCCCCTCATGTTATCCTCCCGCTTCAACATGAGACTCCTCGCCTCGCTCGTCGTCCTGTGCGCATTGACATCGGCCGCCGCCTCCGCGCAGCAGCCGCCGACCCTCACGCCCGAGCTCGTTCGCAGCCGCGTCGAGCGCGAATGGCGCGTCAAGGCCAGGAAGATGCGCGAGCTGCTGCAGCCGGTCATGCGTCGCCACGGCATCGACTTGTGGGTGATCATGAGCCGGGAGAACGCGCCCGATCCGGCCATCGAGCTTTTCGGCGGCAACGGGATCACGGGTGGATACGGCCACCGCAATGCATTCCTCTTCCGCGATCCTGGCGACGGCAAGCCGCTCGAGACGCACGTCATCGGCACGCACCTGAGCGGGCATCTCAAGCTCTTCTACGACAAGATCGAACCGTACGGCCAGGAAGGGTCTGAAGCCGCACCTCGAGAAATACTTTGCTGCGGTGAAGCCCAGGAAGATCGCGATCAACCAGTCGCGGACCATCAGCATGGCCGACGGCCTCACGGCTTCGCTCAAGGACTACCTCATCGACGCCATCGGGCCCGAGTACGCCGCGCGCCTGACGTCATCGGAGCCGATGTTCGTCGAGTACGCGTCCCTGCACATTCCCGAGGAGGACGAGATCGAGCGCGAGGCCAGCCTCGCGACCGAAGCGATCCTCAAGCGGGCACTCTCGAACGAGGTCATCACACCCGGCAAGACGCGCCTCATGGACGTGCATTACTGGATCACTGCGGAGTGGAAGCGTCAGGGGTTCGAGTTCGACTTTCCGGCGTCGCTCGACCTTCAGCGCACCGGGAACGTCAGGCTCGACGACGCGGAGAACCCGGTGATCGAGCGCGGCGATCTCCTGCACGTCGATTTCGGCGTGCGCAATTCCGGCATCGTCACCGATCAGCAGAAGATGGCGTACGTGCTGAAGGCGGGGAGCAGCGCCGCCGCCCGGGCCTCGTGAAGGCGTTTGCCGATTCGGTCAAGGCGGCGCAGCTGATTTGCGAAGAGATCAAGCCGGGGCGTATCGGCCAGAGATGAAGACGGCAGCCGAGAAGAAGACCGCAGCCGCCGGCCTCGACGTCAACGTGTACTCACACGTGCAGGGCTATTGGGTGCACGACGCCGGCGTGTGGCTCAATCCGGATTGGCCCGAGCGTACGGCGCGCATCCGCGTTCGAAGCTGCTCGGCGGCGAGTGGGTGTCGCTCGAGTTTTCTTCGTCCACGGTCGTACCGGAGTGGGGCGGCCAGCGCGTGCGGATCATGCGCGAGGAAGATCTTCACGTCCGCAAGGACGGCAGCCAGCAGTTCCTCTCCGGTCCACAGAACGAGCTGTGGATCGTGCGCTGAGCCTACCAGTGCGTCAGTGATCCGTCGGGGCGCCGGAAGATGTTCTGGCGGCCCGGCTGCGTCACCTCGCCAATCTGCTTCACCTTCGTCATGTCCATGGTCACGCCAAGGCCGGGGCGCTGGTTCATGTACGCCTTGCCGTCCTTGAAGTCGAGGCATTCAGGCAGGTAGTCGATCGGACGGCCGCCGAAGTTGTATTCCATCATCACCGGGCCAGGAAACGTCGACAGGCTGTTGACGAGCGCCGCGGTCGCGATCGGGCCGGTGAAGTGCGGACAAATGCCGACGGCGTGCGTTTCGCACATCGCCGCGATCTTCATCATCTCGGTGATGCCGCCGACGTTGGGCAGCGTGGCGCGGATGTAATCGACGTCGTGGTTCTCGACGAGCTTGTTGAAGTCATAGCGATTGCCCCACTCCTCGCCGTGCGTGAGCGGGACGGCTGTCATCTGCCGGAGCTTGGGGAGATCCATCAGCGCATGCTCGTCACGCACAGGGTCTTCGACGAAGTAGGGCTGAAATTCTTCGATGCCGCGGCAGGCCCGCAGCGCGTCGTTGTAGTCGAAGCGCTGGTGGAAGTCGATGCACCAGTCGCCGTTGGGACCGACGCCTTCGCGCGCTTCACGGCACTGCGCGATCACGCGGTTGACCGCCTCGCGCGTGTTGTAGACGCTGCCGATCGGAAGGTCGGCCGCGCCCATCCGGAAGGCGCGGTAGCCCGCATCCATTGCGGCCTTGGCACGATCGCGCAGCGGAACGGGCTTGCCCGGCGCCGAAGGCACGACCGTCGTCGTTCCATAGCACTCGCAGTAGTTTCGCACCGTGCCGCCGAGAAGCTCGTGCACCGGCATTTTCAGCGCCTTGCCCTTGATGTCCCAGAGCGCGAGATCCATCGCGCCCATCGCATGCGTCTTCTCCCGACCCGGCGGATAGAACCAGGCGATGAACATCTCCTGCCAGATCGCCTCGATGCGGAAGGGATCCTTGCCGATGAGCGTGCCGGCACACTGCTCGAGCGTGTCCTTGGAGCCGCCCTCGCCGATGCCGGTGATGCCGATGTCGGTCTCGACCGTGCACACCATGTTGCTCTGGTTGAAGAGCGGGTTGAGGTTGGGCGGCTCGTAGATGCGAACGCGCGTGATCTTGGCGCGAGGCAGCTGCGCTTCGGCGAAGCGCGGGCGGAGCAACGAGAGAGCGGGAACAGCCGCCAGGGATGCGAGGAAGGTTCGTCGCTTCATGCGACGGGAGGATACGACAGTCGACTGTCGTCAGTCGACTGTCGTCATTTCTTACTTCAGCATTCAGCCTTCAGAACCTGACTTCAGCATTCAGCCTCAACATTCAGCATTACTTGAGACCGCACTGCTTTGCGACCGGTTCCATCGCCTGCATCAGGCCGCTCGTCGGGAATTCCGCGACGGCGCGATTGGCGTTGTGGGGCTTGTAGCTGAATCGGACCTTGCTCGAGTTGGCGATTTTGCTGGCGAATGCGGCGCCGTCTGGTGCGAACAGCGCGTCGTGCTCGGAGGAGTCGGCCCAGCGCTCGCTCGATTCCGGCTGATCGTCGAAGCGGATGCCGACGCTGTGGTTCTCGTCCTGCGGCTCCATCTGGATGGCCGAGGCGGTGTAGACGAACGCCTGAATCTTCCCCGCGTCGCAGCGGACGACGAGTACCGGCTGGCTGACGCCCTGCCAGACCGTCACGCGGTTAATCGACTTGACCTCGAACGCCACGGCCTTCTTGTTGTTGGCCAGCCAATCGTGGTTGCCCGCATTCCATTTCGATGCGACTGCTGGAGCGGCAACGACCGCTGGAGCAGGGGCTGGCGAGGGCTTTGCGGCCGCCGCCGGAGCGGGGCTCGCAACCGGGGCCGGCGCAGGTGATGGTGCGGGCGCTGCGGTTTTGACCGGGGCCGCAGCCACGGCCGGCGCCGGCGTTACTGCAGGCGCGTTCTTCGTTGCCGCTGCCGGAGTGACTGCCGGTACGGGCGCTGGCGCGGCCGTCGCTTTCGGCGCCGCGGCCGCAGGGGCCGCTGCCGCGACTGCTGCCGGCGCGGGCGCTGGCATTGCAGCTGCGTGCGGGAGCTCGCCGGCGCCGGTTTTGGCGCGGGCGCCGCTGGTCCTGCTGCTGCAGCCGGGACCGGGGCCGGAGCCGCGGGCGATGCAACCGCCGGCGCGGTGACGGCAGGTGCTGAAGCGGCCGGCTTCGGTGCCGCAGGCGGTGGCGCCGGTGGCGCAGCGACGACCGGTGCTGGCGTGGGCGCCACATACGTATCGGGCGCCGGTCTAAGCATGGCGAACGTCAACGTTCCGCCGAGGACGACCAGCAGCCCGGCGAGAAGCATCTTGCGGTTTGACCGGGCAGCCTTTGCCGCCGGAACGGATGCAGCAGGTGCGCTCTTCATGATTGGCGGCTCCATCACGGCGGTGGCGGCTGCAGCCGGCGCCGCCGAAAGGGCTGGCGCGGCGTGAGAAACCGCGGGTGCGGGTGACGCGACCAGCTCGGCTTCCTGTTGTGCCACTCGAGTCGCGTAGTCGAGAACCGGATCGAAATCGTCCTCGGCGAACGCTGCCGCAGCGAGCTCATCGTCTGTTGGCGCTCGGTGGCTCGTCAAATGCCGCTGGCTTCACGTCCGCAGGTGCCGGCTTGATCCTGATCTTTGCTGGCTCGAGTGCGGCCTCATTGAAGATCGCTTCGAAAGGCGACACGTTGGCTGACGCTGGTTTCGGCTCGACCTTGTCGAGTGCCGGAAACGTTTCACCGGCGTGAGATGAAGACAACGCCGCTGGCGCGTCGTTCCGCAGAACGAGCGCAGTGCTCCGTGCTTCACACGCGGCACACGTGGTTTCCGATTCCCAGACTTCCTGGCCACACTGCTTGCAGCGATTCATACACACCTGCTCCTGATTGCGCTAAAAGCGCACTGGAGGAGGGGCAAGCGCTGTACCACGGCACATTTCCGCGCAAGTGTCTGAGTCGAAACGTTTTGGGAACCATCGACCCCTGACAGTTGTGGCGGCGCGCTGACAGAATTGTGCCGCCCGACGAGGTCTTTCAGTCGAGCGGACGGTCCGGGGGAGGAGCTGACGCGTGGAAATCAGCGAAGAACCGGTCTGTATATCCCCGCAACAGCTGCAGCACGCGGTGGCCATCGGCAGAAGCCACGACCAACCCGGCATGATGCGATTTCCTGATCCGGATGACGATCTCCGGATCGGTATATGCGGACATGTCCGGTGTTTCCTGCCGCGCCAGCGACAGGATGATGCCGCCATGCAGATCGCGGCGCGCGGGCGCCTCGTAGGTGCCGTCTTCGCCAGCGATTTCGATGCGGGCCCACTCACGCCACAGGTTCACGCCGGTAGCGGCCTCGACAACATCGACGATGAACGCGCCGCCGACCCGCGCCGAAGTTTCGAGAAAGTGCCACGAGCCGTCGCGCGCACGGATGAACTCGGTGTGCGACACGCCGCGAACGAGGCCGAATGACTTCAGTACTCTCGCATTCAGCTCTGCGAGCGCGATCGCCTTCTCGTCATCCGGCGCGAGCGTACGGGTGACGAAGATACCGGCGTCGTGCGCCACGACGAGCGGCGGCGTCTGGTACTGGCTGGCGCAGGAAAACTGCATCTCGAGGTTGAAGACAATCGAGTCGACGTGAAAGACGTCCCCGGGAATGAACTGCTCGAGCACATATCCCGCGCGATCATCGGCGAGCGTATCGAGCGCGCTCCAGAGCTCGTCGGCTGAGCCGAGCCGCCGGATACCGAGGGCCGCCGCCTGCGATCGCGGTTTCAACACCCAGGGCGCGGGACCGCCGAGATCCAGCGCGTGATCTCGCCATCGTTGAGCGTGTGCACGAACGGCGGGCAGGCAATGCCGCTGCTCCGCGCGCGCCGGCGCATGGCCAGCTTGTCGCGAAACCGCCGCGCCGTCGTTTCGCCCATGCCGGGCACGAAAAGGTATTCCCGGAGCATCGCCGCCATCTCGACGTCGAAGTCGTCGAGCGCAACGATGCGATCGATGCGCTCTGTACGTGCCAGATGTGCCGCTCCCCGCCGGATGTCTTCGAGCGGCATGTCGCGCCGCACGTAGTAGAACTCGTCGATCGCGTCACGCGGCCAGTCCGAATCGCGCAGCTTGTCTTCCGTCAGGAGCAGCACGCGGCAGCCCTGACGCTTGCACTCGCGCAGGAACTCGTCGCCCTTGCGGTATGTCGCGATGCAGAGGAGGGTTAAGGACATTTCAGTCGTCAGTCGTCAGTCTTCAGTCGGCAGTCACAGTCATCAGTCAGGCAGTCACAGTCATCAGTCGAAAATTCATTCAGCATTCAGCATTCGACATTCAGCATTACTTAGTCGCCCCCAAATACTTGTCGTACCAGTCCAGAACGAGCCGGATAACCGAGAGCCTGTCGTTCGGCACGTGGCCGCCCTCGAGCTTGACCAGTTTCTTGTGCTCCGGAGGCGTGCCGAGCAGTTCGAGCATGCGCTCTGGCGCTCCTGGCGGATTCTGGAAGTCATTCTTGCCGTTGACGAGCAGCACCGGGACCTTCACGTGCGGGGCGAAGTTTGCCGGCTGGATCTCTGCCGGACCGCTGTAGCGGAGTCCGCCTGAGGCGAACACGGCCACCTTGATGCGAGGTTCGAGTGAGACGGGGATCGGGCCGAAATAGGCGCCCATGCTCAGGCTGTAATAGCCGATGCGGTCCTTGTCGATGTCGGGCCGCGTCACGAGATAGTCGACGGTTCGGAAGAGGTCCTTCGCCTGCTGGACTTGAATGTCGCGCCGGGCCATGGGCGATTGCGGAGTGGTAAATCGCCGTTCGAAGGTTCCCTGGTAGACGGGATACACGAGGGCCCGCCCGCTTCGGATGATGTAGTCGAAGTTCGCGAGGTCCAGCTTGTTGCTCGAGCCGGCACTGAGCGAGTAGGCGCTTGGGAAGAGCACGATCGTCTGATATGGCGGCGTGGCGTTTTTCGGCAGGAAGAGCCGCGCCGGCACGCGCTCCTGTCCGTAGGCCGCAGCGATCGACACCGACTCCTCGCGCCAGTAGGGCGAGCCGTCGTCGACGCCATCGACTTTGGGTTCGAGCGGTGTCCGGTCGTATGAGTAGAAGTTGCGATAGACGGCAAAGAGGTCGTCCGACACCGGCACGACGTTCTTGGGGTCGCCGTAGACGTGCGGGATCAAGGCCGCTGCAGCATCCTCACCTGGCGGCCGTGCCGCCAGTGGTTTGATCAACCGCACTCCGAACGTCGAACCCCGTTCCCATGGATTTCGCGCGTCGGCCTCGCTGTACCGGTAGCTAGGCTCGTTCCAGCCGCCACCAAGGATGTAGCGAACGTCGCCCTTGTCGGTGGCGTTCTCGCACCATTCTTTGACGTTACCCGCCATGTCGAGCGTGCCCCATGGACCGAGGCCGTCACGCTCGCCGACACGCACCGGACCCTGGCCGTCGAAGTTGCTTCGACGCAGGATATCGGCGAAGAGCTCGTCGGGGTTCGAGGCGCGGAACCAGTGATAGATGGTCGGCAGGCGCTTGCCGACGAAGTTCGCGTATGCGGCCGCCTCGAACCAGCTGATGCCCGCCACCGGAAACTCCGCCTGGCCATCGGGAAAACTACCCAGCTGCCATGTCGCCGGCCCCGGACGTCCGGTGCTGTCGCGGAATCGTTCCATCGCGTCGTGGAACGTCAGCACACCACTGGTGTCGCGAAAGGGTCGCGTCCAGTACTTCGCCTCACGATATCCACCGGCATCCACGAACTTCTTGAACTCGCCGTTGGTCACTTCGAACTTGTCGATCCAGTAGTCCGGCAGGGGTACGGTGCGGGCGACGCCAACGCCGTAGCTGGCGCCGGGCACGGTGACCAGCACCATGCGCGGCGGCGCTGAACCTTCCGCTACCAGCGTCACGACACGACGGTTTGCGGAGGCCATCGTGATCTCGGCCGGTGCGTAGCCGGCTTTGGAGAGCCGGACACGATAGAAACCGAGTGGCCAGTACTGATCGCCGACTGGTGTGGTGCCGAGCCTTTCCCAGGATCCTGTGGTGTCGAGGTAGTTCCGTACTTCGACAACCGCCCCGGCCGGATCCGATTCGACATTGATCGGATACCAACGCGATCGAAGACGTCTGATGACGTCCGGCGCGTACGGCTCGGCCTGTTTCGCCAGCCGGAAAGCATCCAGTGAGGTATCACTTCCCTGCAATCGTTCGATCTCCGGAAGCGCCTCCTGTTGCACCCAGCGCAGGCGACGCGCCTGGACGGTCTGCCACGTGCCGAAGGTTGCGGCAACCAGGAGGAGAAGTGCGGCCGGAATCAGCACCGGCCGGCCGTCTCCAGGCCGGCGCCGGCTTGTGCGCGAGCCGGCGCGTGCTTCATTGAGCGCGCGTTCCACTTCGCGTGCCGAGGGATACCGTGCCTCAGCATCCTTCGCCAGGCAGCGGCTCACAATCCCTTGTACCTCCGCGGGCACTTCGGCCCCGGTCGTCCGCAGCGGCGGCGGCTCGTCACGCAGGATCGCGGTGATCAGGCCGAGATCGGAATCGGCAGCGAACGGCCGCCTTCCCGAGAGCATCTCGTAGAGGACGGCGCCGAGCGAGAAGATGTCCGACCGCGCGGTACCGGCCGGCCCTCGGCCTGCTCGGGTGACATGTACGCCGCCGTGCCCATGATCAAGCCAGGCTGTGTGTCGAGCCCGGTCATCGTGTCCTTGGCCTGACCGCGCTCGACGAGCTTGGCAAGACCGAAATCGAGGACCTTTACCCGGCCATCGCGGGTGATCAGGATGTTGGCCGGCTTGATGTCGCGATGCACGATGCCGTTCTCGTGCGCTATGGCAAGCGCGGACGCAACCTGCGACGCGTACTCGAGCGCCTGCGCCGCCGGCATCGGGCCACGAGCGATCAGCGTGTCGAGGCGCGACGCCATCGACAAGCTCCATGGCGATGAACGTCGGCCGTTGTCTTCGTCGATCTCGTGGATGGTGACGATGTGCGGATGGTTGAGCGCGGAGGCGGCGCGCGCCTCCTGGATGAAGCGGCGATTCCGATCGGCATCGGCCGTGGCATCGGCCGGCAGCATCTTGATCGCCACCGACCGTCCGAGTCGCGTGTCGTGGGCGGAATAGACCACGCCCATGCCGCCGCGGCCGATCTCGGCGTCGATGCGGTAATGCGAAACCTGGCTCGGCACTCAGGCCGGATTATAGTCCCTCCATCTTGCCGCCGGCGGTTACTCCTGCCGGAGGGCGACGATCGGGTCGACGCGCGTCGCACGCCGGGCCGGGATGTAGCACGCCAGACCGGCGACGCCAAGGAGGATGATGGCCGTTGTCGAGTAGCTGGCTGGATCGAATGGCGTGACCTCGAAGAGCATCGTCGCGACGAGTTGCGACAGGGCGAGCGCGCAGGCGATGCCGATGGCGACGCCGGCAAGCGCCAGCTTCATCCCGCCGCCAACCACCAGCCGAAGGACATCGCCATGCTGCGCCCCAATCGCCATCCGCAGTCCGATCTCTTGCGTGCGCTGGCTGACCGTGTAGGCAACGACGCCGTACAGTCCAACCGCGGCGAGGAACAGCGCGATCGCGGCGAAAGCCGTCAGTAGCAGCATCGAGAACCGGCGCTGCGCCACCGAGTCGCTGACCGCGGTCGCGAGCGGCGTCATGGCGAACGCGGGCAGCGTGCGATCGATCGCCTGGACCGTTTGCCGCACTGCTGCCGAGAGGGCCGCAGGATCGCCGTTGGTCCGCGCCACGACCCACATCCCGCTGAACGGATCCTGGCGATAGGGCACGTACATCGTCGACGCCGGGGTCGTGTCGAGGCTGGCGTCTCGGACGTTGCCAACGACGCCGACGATTTCGAAGAAGCCGTCCGTGCCGTTGCCGATGTCGATACCCTGCCCGATCGGATCCTTGTCCGGAAAATAGCGCTCCACGAACTTCTGATCGACGATGGCAACCTTCGGGGCCGTCTCGGTGTCGCGTTCGGTCATGGCCCGGCCGCGCACGAGGGGAACGCCCAGCGCCTGGAAGTACTCAGGGCTGATGACGCGGTAGTTCGCGGAAGGCTCCTCGTTGGGCTTTGGCGCCGGCTGCCCTTGAATCGTGAACGACAGCGTGTAGTCGCCGCGCATCGGCAGCGTCTGCGTCATGCCTGCCGACGTGATTTCGGGCAAGGCGTCCAATCCTTCGAGCAGCTTCGTGAAGAAGGCGATGCGCTGATGCGGCTCCGGGTACGTCACGTTCGGCAGCGCAACGCGAAACGCGAGTACGCGCTCGGGATGAAAGCCGGGATCGACGCTCGTCAGCCGGGAGAAGCTGCGCAGGAGCAGCACCGCCCCGACAAGGAGGACGATCGACATCGCGACTTCGACGACGAGCAGCGTGCTGCGCAGCCAGCGGCCGCTGGCCGCAGTCGACGATCGTCCGCCCTCCTTGAGCACGGAGCCAATCGTCGAGCGCGACGCCTGCCACGCCGGAGCGAGGCCAAAGAGAATTCCGGTCGCGAGGGAGACGACGAGCGCGAAGGCGAGAACGGCACCGTCGATCCGTAGATCGCTGACGCGGGGAATGCTTCCGGCGCTGAGCGTCTGAATCGGGACGATCGCCAGGTACGCGATCAGCAGTCCGACCGCACCGCCCGCCAGGGCGAGCAGAACGCTCTCCGACAGCATCTGGAGCACGAGGCGGCGGCGGCCAGCGCCGAGCGCAGTACGGATGGCGATCTCCTTGCCGCGTACCGAGGCCCGCACGAGCAGCAGGTTCGCGACATTGGCGCAAGCGATGAGGATGACGACGCCGACCGCGGCAAACAGGGTCAACAGCGCCGGGCGTATGCCAGCGACGACGCTGTCGCGAAGGCCGATGACCTCGGCGGATTCACCGGCGCTCTTGTCGGGATACTGGTTCGCCAGTCGCTCGGAGATGGCCTTCATCTCGGCATTCGCCTGTTGAACCGTCACGCCTGGCTTCACGCGGCCGATGACGCCAAGGAAATGACCGCCACGAGTGGGATTGGCCCCCAGCGCAAGCGGCCGCCAGTATTCGACGTCGCCCATGAACGCGAATCCCGCGGGCATCACGCCGATAACCGTCACCGGCACGCCGCTCAGCGTGATCGACTGGCCGAGCACCTGGCGGTCGCCGCCGAATCGCCTCTGCCACGCGCCGTGACTGAGTATGACGACGTTGTCCTTGCCCGGAGCTTCCTCTTCCTGCGCGGAAAGTCCGGCCGATGGCCGGCGGCACCTGCAGCAGGTCGAACGTATCCCACGACACCGCGCCGCCCGAGATCCGCTCGGCGCCATTGGCGCCGATGAGCGTCGCGCCTGCCGAATTCAGTGCCGCGAGGCGCTCGAACGTCGTGTTCTGCTGCCGCCAGTCGAGAAACGTCGCCGGAGCGACAGAGAACCGGCCGAACTTCTGCAAAACCTCGTGTACACGCACGAGCGCATCAGGGTTCGGATACGGCAGCGGACGGAGGAGTACGCCGTTCACGACGCTGAAGATGGCACTGGTGGCGCCGATGCCGACGCCAAGAGTCAGGACGGCGACGATGGTGAAAGCGGGAGTGCGCACCAGTTGTCGCATCGCGTAGCGGGTGTCGCGCAGAATATTCGCAAACACGAGTAGTCCTCCTCGAGACGTCAGCGGGCGCCGCTGCTGCGCGCTGGTCAGATGGTCGAGCGTCGGTTCGACGTGTCTTTCAAAGGCGGGCCGCGCGTGCCGCCGGTCCGCGCGCGAGACGTCACGCGACATTTGTTCCCAGTCCTGAATCTGCTGGCACGCATGCGCATCCGCCGCGTCGTCTGTTGCGCCTGCCGCGATGGCCTCGCGGTAGAAGTCCTCGAGCTGTGCCGCCAGCTCGCGGACGATTCGCGCCTCGCGCTCAGGCGTCAGTCCCGGAAGGCGCAGGCGATCGCGAACGAACGCCTGCCAGTCACGCACCGGTAATCCCCATGATGTCGTTGACCGCCGCGACATAGGCGCGCCAGTTCTCCTGCTGTGCGGCGAGCACGCGGCGGCCCTCGGGAGTCAGACGATAGAAGCAGCGTTCTCGTTGACCCGCTTTCTCGATCCAGCGGCCCTTGATCCAGCCGCGGTTCTCGAGCTTGAGGAGCGTTGGATACAACGTCGGCAGCGCAAAGGTGAGACGGCCGCCGGAGCGCGACTCGATGAGTTTGCCGATCTCGTAACCGTGCCGCGCCTGCGTTTCGAGGAGAGAGAGCACGAGCATTTCCGTGCTGCCTTTCTTGAGCTCCGAGCTGAACATGTCGGTAAGGCTCCCTATATGTAGGAAGGCTTACTATACAGTATTGCTCGGTGGTTCGGTGGCTCGGTAGTTCGGTAGTTCGGTGCTCGGTAGCTCGGTAGTTCGGTAGTTCGGTAGTTCGGGTCGCGGTCGCGGCTCGCTCGCTGGCTCGCTGGCTGTTGTTTCTCGAACTTCAGCCTTCAGATCTTCATTCAGCATTCAGCATTCGAAATTCAGCATTGCCTCAAGGCCATATGGCTTTCAGTATGGCCGCGAGCCGAAGCCTCCCTTGGCGAGCTGGATGCGGATGCGGGCCCGTGACCGATCGTCGTAGCCGGTCGGCTGTTCGATACGCCACCGGTGCGGCGTTCGCCCCGCGTCGTCCGGCCCGAGGTAGGTGGTGAGGCGAATGCCTTGATAGGCCTCCTTGCCCAGGAGCAGCGAATCGTTGAGCCAGCGCTCGGGCCATGTATCCGGATCGCCGCTGTCTTTCCAGTCGCTGGCCACGGCTACCTCCGCCACGAGCCGTGCCGCATACTGCTCGACGTCATCGTTTCTCATCGCGAGATTGACGATGTGCGAGTCCCAGTAGGAGTGGAGGTTGAAGCGATCCTGCGGTCCGTAGACGAGCGCGTTGCCGCCGGCGGAGCTGCGCCAGCCGCTCGACCCATCGGGAAGGACGAAACGAAGCGCGCCGGAGGAACTGACGAAGGCATTGGCCGAGTGCAGCGGCTGGTGCATGTCGCCGACGAGGTGCGCGAGCATGCGCAGCGCCTCGCGCTGCGTAAAAGCCTGCGACGTGCCGCGAAGGACACGCACGCACTCGCGCGTCATCTGCAGGATGTCGGTCGGCCGCGCTCCGGGCAGGGACGACTCGTACCTGGCTTCCTGGAACGCAATGTTGGTGTAGTGATAGGTGTCCTGCGCCGGATGCTCGAGCCGGAAGAGGGGCGTGTCGCCATCCTCGTAGAGGGGATTCTTGATGGTGTCGGCCCAGAGCGTGGCCGCGGCGAGGGTTTCCTGCGGTCCGAGTATTCGCCTGATCTCATTCAGAGCACGAGGTTTACCGGATTGTTGCAACTGCAGCTCAGCCACACGTCCGATGACGCGATGGCCAGGATCGCCGAAGGCATCGAGGCCCGGGGCGGCGAAGGCGGCGAGCGCCAGAAACAGCGCACCCAGCGTCAGTTTCCGGCCAGGATGGCTGAGCCGCAACTCGTGCAAACCTCTGACCCGGTTTATCCGTCTCATACCACTGACGGGCGGCGCGTCGACGCCCGGCACATTTCGAGCGGTGGTCATCATGTCTTTTCTGTCCAAGCTATTTTCGAAGAAGGCCGAGCCCAAGCAGCGGATTCGCGTGTGCGTCGAGTGTGGCATGCCCATCGCCGAGCACAAGCAGTGGTGCAGCATCCTGCGCGGCCAGCAGGAGATGGAGCGCAAGGCACGGGGCCAGGCCGCCGCAACCAATCAGACGTAGCGCGCCGCGCCGCAGCGCGCAACTTTAGTTGCGCGTCGCGCGTTGGCGTTGCGAGGCGCTACCGCGTCGCGGTAAGCGGCCGCTCGCGTTTGAACAGGCCGGCGAACATCTGACGCAGAAGCTCCGGCCGCTCGGCGAGCACGTCGAAGAGATCTTCACGGTCGATCTTCAGCGCCACTCCGCCCCGGGCGACTTTCGCGGACCGGCCAAGGGTCCGCCCGGCCATCGTGTCGGTGAGGCCGATGATGTCGCCGCCTCTTGCCGTCACCGCCGGTTGACCATCGGAGCTCTCCAGCACGACCTCGCCGGTCAGTAGCAGCCACAATGCTGGCGATGCCGACTCCGCAAAGAGCGTCGAGCCCTCCTTCATCGTGACCGGTGCCGCCGACGTCGCGAGGTACTGCATCTCGTCGGCTGATACACGGCGGAAGAGCGGCACGTACTGCAGCGCGAAGACGCGATCGATCGCGGTCAGGCCGCCGGTCGCCAGCTGCGCCAGCTCGGGTGCTGCCTGCGTCTGGTGGACAATGGTGTCCGGTTCGTTCGCGGCGTCGGCGAGTGTCGCGAAGAGCCCGCTGACGAGGTCGGTGTTGTCGGCGAGCAGCGTGCGGAGCTCGTCGACGGTCAATGCCAGCGTCACCGCCGAACCGGTCGTGCGATGGGTTTCCGCGACCGGCAGTCCGGCCATGGCCTCGACAAAGGACAAGGCTGCTGGCGCGTCGATCGCACCTGTTCCAGCGCCGCGCGATCCGGTCGCGACGCGGCCATCGAGCAGGATGTGGATGCTTGCCGGAACGGCCCCTTCCTGTGTCAGCACGCTGCCGGGCTCGTGGCGCACCTGGCGCGAGGCGCCCGCGATGCGGAACAGTTCGTCGATGCTGACCGAGGCGAAGAGCGGCAGGCGGCGCAGGCGGCCGGCGAGTTCGGCCGCCGGCAACGGCTCGAGCCACAGCTCACGCCGCCGCTCGGCGGGCATGCGCTGCTCGGCCAGCGTCCACGACGCGGCCTCGAAAACATACCAGTCCTTCACGTCGCGATGCGCGAGCACGTGCTCGACGTCATCGGCAAGGCTCCACATCTTCTGCTCGCGTACGACATCGATGGCCGCGGCCGCGGTGACCGGATCGTCATCGTTGATGAGTTGCAGCAACGTTTCTTCGACGTCGCGCGGTCGCGTCTTCAGAATGACGTTGCCGCGGCGCACCCGTTCCTCCTGCGGCATGTCCTCGATGACGGGAAGGACCTGCTTGCGGAGTGGCGCCGAAAGAATGTTGTCGAGGTACTCGGATGCGCCCGAGCGGCCTCGCGAGTCGCCATGGTCGAGCGTCCAGCGCGCGGCGTCGATGTCCGCGGGCGGATAGAGCAGCGTCAACAGCTTGAAGATGCGATTGCGCAGGCGGGTCATCTGCTCGCGCAGGCCCTGGGCGAGCAGCGAGTCGGCGGCGAGCTTCGATTTGCCGAACAGGTTGTCGTGGAGTGACAGGAAGTTGAAATAGCGGCGTCCTTCCTGCACGACGAGGTGTTCAATCGGCTCCGGCTTCAGCCTGAACTCGTGGCGCTCCCGACGCAGCCGCTCGAGTGCCGACACGACCTTGTAGCGGATGAAACCGTCGCGCTCCTCGAGCGCCGCGACGAGCACGTCGATCGTCTTCTGCGATGGGATCTGCGCCAGGGTTCCGGGAATGTGGCGCCGAACCCAGATGTCTTCTTCGGGATCGCGGAGGAAGAAGGCCAGCGAATCGACGACCGGCTCGCCGTACGACACGAGCGCCGCGCGCGCCCGGCCCTTGAGGCGCCGGTTGCGCAGCAGGGCGATCAGCGACGGCACGAAGATGAAATCGTCTTTGCTCGACGCCTGCGCCGTCTCCATGGCCTCGTCGGCGACTTCCGGCGCCGGATCATAGAGGAGCGGCACCAGCAACCGGCGAAACCGTCGGATCCGCAATCTGCCGCAGCGCCACGGCGACATCACGTCGTGCGCCGCGGGATGCGTCGTCGGTGCCGCTTGCCAGCTCCAGCAACGTCGATTCGGCGAGGTCGACGTCCGCTGGCCGCGAGCTTCCGGCCATCGCGACGGCCGCCGTGGCGCGAATTCGCGGATCGGCGTCGGTCAGGAGCGGGCGCGCGAGCGACGCCGCATCCTCCTGGCTGATCGACGAGAGCGCGCCGATGGCCGCTGCGCGCACGCCGGAGTTGGCGTCGCCGAGCATGCGGCGGATGTGTGGCACCCATTGTTGCGCGATGTCGCTGCGGACGGCGCCGAGGGCAGCAAGCGCGCGGCGGCGCACGTCAGGCGACTCGTGATAGAGGAGGAGCGGCGTCACGAGATTCCGCTTGTCGATCGACTCGAGTACGTCGATCGCATACACGACGCGCTTGGGATCCGGGTGCGACAGCTCCTGCACCAGGGTCTCGATTGTCGTGAGGTCCGCGACGTCCAGGCGCAGCTCGCTCGCCTGCATGTCGCGCGACACGAGGCTCTGGCGGAACGCCCGCAGGTAGCCGCGTCGCGCTTGAATCGCCATCAGCACCCACAGCCCGGTCATAGTCAAGCTGGCAAAACTGAGTTGCTGCCAGCTGAGATGGAGGCCCCACGGTTTGACGAGGAGAATCAGCAGGACCGCTCCCGCGGCCTTGGCGGCGCGGTCGACGGTGACGTCGACGAAAGATTTCGCCTTCAGCTTGATGTCGCCTGGCAGCGGCAGGAACAGGATCTCGCGCGTCGTCTTGTCGACGGTGTAGCGCAGCGACTGATCGAGGATACGCGCCAGCGCCGGCGCCCACAGCGCGGCGTTGAAGAGCATGATGAGCGCCGTCGAGCCAAGGCTGAACGGCAGCACCAGCAACGCGAACCCGATGCCGAGATAGCGATGGATCTTGCTCGTCAGCCAGACCTGGATGACCAGGCCGATGACGGACATCCACAAACCGACCTGCGCCAGGAACGCGGTGATCGAGTCCTCGCCGCCGGCACCCTTCGCCGCGGCTGCCGCCATGTTCAGCTGCTGTTCGATGATTGCGGCGCCGATGGCCGCGAAGCCGATGACGAGCGCGATAATCTGCAGGTGCGATGAGCTACGCAGGAGCTGAAAGGCTTCGGCGGCGCTGACGCCCTTCTCCTGTTTACCCGCGAGTGACGACTCCGGGCGTACGCTCTCGCGGCCGACGATAACGCTGACGACGAATGCGCACAGGAACATCATCGCCGCGCTCGGCAACAGCAGGTTGACGGCGCCGAACTTCGGGGAGGCAACGGCGAGCGCACTGCCGGCGATGCCGCCGAGCGGCGCGCCGCCGCCGACGAATCCGAACAGCCGTTTCGCCTGGCGCGGATCGTACACGAGGTTGGCGAGCGTCCAGAACTGGCTGATGAGGAGCAGTCCGAGTATCTGGCCGGCAAGGTAGAAGGCGACCGACACCCACGATGCCGACTGCTGGAAGAGTACCCAGAAGCCGAGCAGCATGGCGCCCATGCCCACCTGGGTGATCGGCAGCGCCCACCGCCGCGGCAGCCTCGCCATGAGCCAGGAGTAGCCGGTCATGAGGATGCCGATGATGAAGCCGGACACGAGCAGGATGTAGGGGAGATTGTCGGCGCCGAGGTCGGCGATGAACTTCGAACGGGTGAGCGGTTTGATGGCGTTGTACGCCGTCATCGCCAGGAACGAATATGAGAACATCAAGAGCGCGGTGGCGCCCTCTTCCTTGCGTAATTCGACCAGGGGAGACAGCAGACGCTGCAGCATGGGCCAAGACTAAGCGATGCAGAAACTGAAGTAAACTGCCGAAGAGTCCATGCTGCAGCGGTTGCGCCGGTTCCTAGACGTCAGGCCGGGCGAGGGTCTTTCGGTCCTTCTTTCCTTCCTTTACATCGCCACCGTCGTTGCCTCGTTCCTGCTCGCGAAGCCGATCAGGAATGGTCTCTTCCTCGAACAGTACGGACCGTACTCGCTCGTCTACGTCTACGCCGCAGTACCCGATCGCGCTGACGTTTTTCGTTCCGCTGTACAACCGCGCCGTCGGCAAGATCGGAACGCGAACTGTCACGGTTGTGACGCTGCTGTTTTTTGCGGCGAACGTGCTCGTCTTCTGGTACGCCTTCCGCTTCCATCCGGTCCGCTTGCTGCCAGCGGTGTTCTTCGTCTGGGTCAACTGTTTCGGCATCATCGCGCCGGTCCAGGCGTGGAGCTTCGCAAACTCGCTGTTCGACACGCGCCAGGCGAAGCGGCTCTTCGGGCTCATCGGCGCCGGAGCGTCGTTTGGCGCCATCACCGGCGGCGTCGTAGCCCGCTATCTCGTCGGTCCGGTCGGCGGCACGGTGAACATGCTGCTGGTCCTCGCGGCGCTGATTGCCTTCGCCGCGCTGATTGTCGCGGTTGCCAACGCCCGAATCCGCCGCAAGGCCGTGACGCGGGCGGCCGCGCCGAGCCGCGATCCGCTGCGTGATGCCCTGCGCCAGATTGCCGCCAGCCCGTACCTCAGGCTCATGGCGGCGCTCGTCTTCCTCGTGGCCATCGTGACGCAGTGGACGGCGTTCCAGTTGAGCCTCGTCGCCGACCAGCGCTTCGCCGGAGACGCGGACGCGCTCACGCGTTTCTTTGGCACCTTCAACCTCACGCTCGGCGTGATCAGCTTCGTCATTCAGCTGCTGCTCACGGGGCCGGCCCTGCGCCGCTTCGGCATGGCGGTCACCGTTCTCGTCCTTCCACTGGCGCTCGGATTCGGTACCAGCCCTCATCTGGCTGTTGCCGGGGCTGTGGACCGTGCTCGTGACCAACGCCTTCGATCAGGGATTCCGATTCTCGGTCGACAAGGCCAGCTACGAGCTCCTCTATCTTCCGATTCCGCCGGCGCAGCGCATCCCGGTGAAGAACGCGATTGACATCATGGTCAATCGGGTCGCCGACGGTTGCGGCGCGCTCCTCCTCGGGCTGGCGACACAAGGCTTCAGCGTGATTCCCGGCCTCGGGCTCGGGCTGCGCGGGACGGCGGCCGTCAACGGTCTCTTCATCGCGATGTGGCTGGTCGTCGCCTGGCGGCTGCGCGTCGAGTACGTGCGCACGATCCACGACAGCATTCACCGCCATCGTCTCGATACAGAGCGCGCGGCTTCGACAACCATCGAAAGATCGGCGGCCGAGGCCCTGCGCGCGAAGCTTGCCGGCGGCGATGCCGGTGAGGTGCGCTACGCCCTCGGCTTGCTCGAGGTCCAGCACACCCGCAGCTGGCAGCCTGCTTTACGAGCGCTGTTGCACCATCCGGAAGGCGATATCCGCCGCCGCGCGCTGTCGTTGCTTCGCGCCGCAGGCGATCGCGAGATTGCGAGCACCGCCGTAGAGCTCCTCAAGGATCCCGATCTCGGCGTGCGAACCGAGGCGCTGCTCTACCTCACGCGCGAGATGCATGTCGATCCGCTCGCTCAGATTCAAAAACTCGGCGACTTCGAGGATTTCTCGATTCGCGCCGGGATGGCGGCGTTTCTCGCGTCGCCGGGAAACACGCAGAACCTCGTCGCCGCGCGCGCGCTGCTGCAGCAGATGGTCGTTGCGTCCGGTCCAAATGGCGCCCGCGAGCGCGCCGAGGCCGCGCGCCTGATCGCGCTCGTGCCTGACGCCTTCGTCGACCTGCTGGTGAAACTCCTCACGGATCCGGATGAGACCGTTGCCCGCGCTGCTGTTCGATCAGCCAGCACGATCACGACCGACGAGCTCGTCGAGCCGCTCATAGCGGTGCTCGGCCGGGAGGACCTCGTCGACGACGCGACGCACGCGCTTTCCCGCTACGGCAACAACATCATCCCCGTGATCGAACGCCACATGCAGGACGAGTCCACGGCGCAGGACATTCGCCACGAGCTGCCGGCGGTTCTCGTGCGTATCGGGACGACAGAGGCGGAGCAGGCGCTCATCGGGAGCCTGCTGCAAGCCGATGTCACGCTTCGGTATCGCGTCATCGCCTCGCTGAACAAGCTGCGCCTTCTTCATCCCGAGGTTCGTCTCGAGCCTTCGACCATCAACCTGCTGCTGGCCGCGGAGATTGCCGGGCACTACCGCTCGTACCAGGTGCTCGGACCGCTCAAGCAACGCCTCAAAGACGACGACCCCGTGCTGCAGGCCATGCGTCATGCGATGGATCAGGAGCTCGATCGCATTTTCAGGCTGATGGGGCTGCTGCTGCCGAGCGTCGGTCTGCACGACGCCTATGTGGGGCTGCAGTCATCCGATGAGCTCGTACGTGCCAACTCCCTCGAGCTCCTGGACAACGTCCTCGAGCCGTCGCTGCGTCAGCTCCTTGTGCCGCTGCTCGATTCTCAAATCTCTACCGACGAGCGCATTGCCATCGCCAACCGGCTGGTCGGCGCGCCGTTGGATACTGCGGAACAAGCCGTCGAGACCCTGCTGTCGAGTGAGGATCCGTGGCTCCGTTCGAGCGCCATCTATGCCGTCGGCGCGTTGCAGCTGCAGTCGCTCGCGGGTGAGCTGGACAAGTTCGACAACGACTCCGATCCGGTGCTGAAGCAGAGCGTGCGCGTCGCGCGGCGGCGGCTCAGAGGCGAAGCGGTCACGCCGCAAATCCAGGAACCGGCCCCGGCCGCCATGGGCCTTGGCGTCGGCACGGGCTGAGGATTCAGGACTCAGGCGTCGGCGGCAGTGTCCGCTTGTGTTCGGTCGATCGGATGACGCGCTCGAGGCGCAACGCCAGCGCCGGAGAGACACCCTCGGGACCGTTGGTCAGATATCGTTCCAGATCGGCGTAGCTGAAGCCCATTTCTGCCTCGTCGGTCTGGCCAGGCCAGAGCCCGGCGGCTGGGGCCTTGTCGATGATCGCCTGCGGGACGCCGAGCTCGCGCGCCGCACTCCGCACCTGGTTCTTCAAGAGATGCCCGATCGGCAGCACGTCGACGCCGCCGTCGCCGTGCTTCGTGAAGTACCCGATGGTCAGCTCGCTGCGATTGCCGGTCCCGACGACGAGATACTCGAGAGAGTTGGCGACGTAGTAGAGCGTCGCCATGCGAAGTCTCGCCCGGATGTTGCCGTTGGCGATGCGCTCAGCCGCTTCGCCGGTCGTTGCCCGCATCTCCGAAGGCAACGCCGCGAGCGCCGCGCTCGCGCTGTCGAGGAGCGCTTCGTACGCCGCGTTCAGATCGACGTGGAGTGTCGTGAGACCAAACGCATCGGCGACGAGTGCGGCGTCGGCTTCGTCGTTCGGATCGCTGCGGCAGGGCATGATCACTCCCGCCACTTGCCCGGGGATCGCCAGCTGACACAGCCGCGCGACCACCGCCGAGTCGAGCCCGCCGCTCAGGCCGACCACGAAGCCGCGCGCCGTCGCCGCCGTCGCCCGCTGCCGCAGCCAGGTGACGATGTCGTTCACGACAGCGAATATAGCAGGTGTGGCGGTGCGGATCCCGGCTGCGAGATCCTGCGGGAAGACGGTCAGACTGCCGCGTTTCCGATCGATTCGGCGGCAGGCGAGTCCGGCCACTCGACGGGCGGCGCCGCCGTATAGGCAGCGTGGGCCAGAGCCTGCTGGAAGAACGCCGTCTCCGACGCGTAGAACAAGAGCTTCACGTAGTGCCGCAGCACGATGTAGATCTGCCCGACGATGACGGCCAGCCAGATGGTCGCGCCCGATCGCGCTCCGGGGACGACGAGCGCATAGATGAGGGCCAGCAGAAGAAAGCACAGGCCGTTGAGAAGATAGAGCCGTAGCGTCGCAGGGTGGCGGCGGACGAAGCGTGCGCCGGCAACCAGCGCCCCGACCGCGCTGCGCCGATCCTCGACCACGATGCGTATCCGCGCGTAGTCGAAGATGACGTTGAAGAGAATCAGCAGCATTCCGAAAAACAGGTAGAGCAGCGCGCGGACGGCAAACGCCGTTCGCTCCGCTGTGACGTTCCGCGTCGCCCAGGGATAGAACGAGTCGAACAAGTAGGGGTGCAGGACGGTGAACAGAGACCAGTAGAAGATCCAGGCGAGAACGCCCAGCCTTGCGAAGCGCCACACGTGCGTGCCGCACGCGGCAAAGAATCCGGGAGCGCGTGTCGGCCGCATTCGCGCGTAGCGATCGAGCACGCCGCCGCTGAGAAACGACCACAGCACGAGCCACGCGGCTGTCGCGCCAGCGATGGTTGCCGCCATCGCCCGGTTGTCGAGGATGGCGCTGATGTTCTCCAGCACCGCGCCGAAACCGAGGATGGACGGGACGAATGTCGTACCAAGCCCTGTCGCCTGGGCCGAGAACTCCTGCCACCAGTCATAGTTCGCGCCCGCGGCGAGCGCGTCTCCGTAGAGGCTGTCGCCAAGATGCGTGGCAATCATGCCGCGCAGCGCCAGGGACATCGGCAGCGCTACCAGGAGCGTCAGGAGCACCATTCCAAAGAGCACGACCGGCGCGCCGTTGACGCGCCGGACGCCGTCACGCCAGGCAGCCCAGACTGTCATCCGCGTCGCCACCTAGATGAAGAAGCCATAGGTCAGCAGATGATCCTGGAGCCAGATCAGCCAGGTGAGTGACCACTTGCGCGCCGCGGCGTCACCCTGCGGCTCGAGCGTTCGCGTGTTGTTGGTGTAGTTGACGTCGAGCAGGAGTACGCGATCGGGATCGACGGCCGCTGTCACTGCGCGCACGGGTCGATCGACTTCGAACGTCTTCCAGCGGTCGCGTCCGTCCCACTGCCAGCGGACCTCCTGGTTGTTGTCGAACGTGACGCGCACCGTGACAGGGAAGATCCCGTCACCCAGGCGGCGCACGACCACCTGCGTGCGATAGAGGTCCCCCGAGCGCTCTTCCGCCGAGTACTTCTGCCGGCTCGCATCGCCGAAATAGCCCTGGTCGGTCACCCGCTCGCTCGTGAAGACGTCCACGCCGTAGTCGAAGACGTTCGAGCTGCGGTACACCTGATCGAAGAACCACGTCAGGTCGCGGCCGCTGACCTCGTTGGCGACGGCGAAAAAGTCGCGCGGGTCGGGATGCTTGAACGAATAGCGCGCGTAGTAGGTGGACAGAATCTTCTGCAGGGTTTCCCAGCCGAGCATGCGCTCGAGCGTATTCATCCACAGCGCCGTCTTGAAGTAGGTGGCGACGCCCGCCGTTGGCGGCCAGTACCGCCACGTCGGTGTCGACTGGGCATCGGCAGCCGGCGCCCTGCGGTAGCCGGCGAGGTAGTTGCCGTCGGTGGCCCGGCTGAGCTGCAGGTCCTTGAACACCCAGGGCACGAAGCCCCCGAAATAGCGACCGGAATGGTACTGGGGCCCGAAGAACTGCTCCAGCGCGCGCGCCGTCGAGAACGTGTTGAGTCCCTCGTCCATCCACGCATGCTCGAATTCGTTGCTCGCCACGACGCCATACCAGAACTGATGCCCGGCTTCGTGCACGGTGACGTCTTCCGGGGTCGGCGACGCCGGCGGGCGCGAGCCACCGCGTTCCGGCAGTGAACAGGGTCGGGTACTCCATGCCGTCGGCGCCGCTTTGCCACGCGGGATCGACGATGGTGATGTTGCCGTAGGGGTACGGGCCGAACCATTCACCGTAATAGCGCAGGGCCGCTCGCGTTGCTGTGAAGTGGCGCGGCGCCTGCTGCACGTGTTCGGGCTGCAGCAGCAGCCGCATGCGAACGCCCGGCAGCCCGGGATGGCTGAACTGCTCGATTCGTTCGACGTAGTCAGGGCTGGTCGTCCACGCGAAGTCGTGCACGTCCTCCGCATAGTAGTTGTGCGTCGTCGTGCCGTCGCCTTCGTCGCGCGGCGCCGCGCGTTCCGCTCCCGTCGCGCCGACGGTCCAGCCCTTGGGGACGGTCAGACGGACATCGTAGATGCCGAAGTCGGAGAAGAACTCGGTCGCTGCGTGAAACTGATGGCAGTTCCAGCCCGTGTCCTGAAAAACGCCGATCTTTGGAAACCATTGCCCGAGGAAATAGAAGTTGCCGATGGCTCCGGTGCGCGCGAACGTGCGCGGCACGCGTGACGACCAGGCAATCTGGATATTGACGGTTTCGCCCGGTGCGACGGGCGCAGCGAGCGGTACTTCGGCCACCGTGCGGTCATCGAGGTTGCCGTCGTCGGGCGCAATGAAGCGCATCGTCGACGTGACGTCGGCTGGCGCGCCGGCGGTGCCGAGCAACTTGAGGCTGGTGACGTCGATCCATCCCCAGTCGGACTCGTCACGATCCGAGAAGTCGGAGTCGCCGCCAAGGGCCGCCTCCCGCATCCAGGTCGAGCGCGTGTTCCGCCAGGCGTTGTAATAGAGGTGGAATCGGAGGCTCGTCGCCGGAATAGTCGAGGTGTTGCGCCAGGTGAGGATCTGCTCGCCGGTCAGCGTGCGGCTGGACGGGTCGAGCCTGGCCGTGATCGTGTAGTTGGCGTTGCGAGGAGATCGTGTCGGTTGGGCGGCATGGTGCGACAGCGCTGCGGGCTGGAGGTCGTGGCTCAGGCTGGCTCGTGCGCTGCTCTGCGGTTGCCCCGGTGAGCATGTTGAGCGTGAGGAGGCCCACGCAGCAGGCCAGGCCTGCGACAGTGGCTGTTCGCCCGAGCACGGCGAAATCCTATCACGGTGCATGGAAGCTATAATCACAGGTCGGACTCGTTCATTTTTCAGGGAGCATGCTCATGGCGTCTACGGGACCCATCAAGGTTCTTCATTTCGGGCTCGGTCCAATCGGTGTCGGGGTCGTCAAGCAGGTTGCGCAGCGCAAGGGTTTCAAGATCGTCGGCGCTGTCGATATCGATCCGGCAAAGGTCGGCCGCGATCTCGGTGAGATCGCCGCCGTCGGCCGTACGCTGCGCGTCAAGGTCTCCGACGATGCGCGCAAGGCCATCAAGTCGACCAAGCCGGACGTCGTCGTGCTGTGCACGAACTCGTCGATGAAGAAGGTGCTGCCGCAGATGGAGGCGATCCTCAAGCTGAAGGTGCCGATCGTCTCGACGACGGAGGAGCTGGCGTACCCGACGAAGAGCAACATGCGCTACGCGCGGGCCATTCATCAGATGGCAAAGAAGGCCAAGGTCGCAGTGCTGGGTACCGGGGTCAACCCGGGATTCGTGATGGACGCGCTGCCGATCACGCTGACCGGCGTGTGCGAGAAGGTAGACGCGTTGCGTATCGATCGCATTCAGGACGCGCGAGTTCGACGGCTGCCTTTCCAGCAGAAGATTGGCGCCGGCCTGACGCGCGAGCAGTTCCAGCGCAAGGTCGACGAGGGCAGCGTGCGTCACGTCGGGCTGGCCGAGTCGGTGTCGATGATCGCCGAAGCGCTGGGCTGGAAGCTCGACAAGATCACCGACGACATCCGCCCGCGCATCGCCACGCAGACCGTGGCCAGCGAGTACCTCGCTGTCGATCCCGGCTACGTCTGCGGCATCGAGCAGGATGGCATCGGCTACCGCAATGGCATGCCGGTGATCACGCTGCACATGGAGGCCTATCTCGGTGCGCCCGAGTCTGTACGACTCGGTGGAAATCACCGGCTCACCGGCTCTCAAGATGAAGATTGCCGGCGGCGTGCACGGCGACATCGCAACCGCGTCGATCGTCGTCAACTCGCTGCCGAAGATCCTCGAGGTGACGCCGGGGCTGCACACGATGCGTGACATGCCCATCCCGTCGTTCTTCGGCGGTGTGCGCTAAGAGCTGGCCAGGAGACCCGCCGACATGGACGGGCAGGAGCAGCATCGGGCTCGCGTCGCGCAGCTGCGCGAATCGTTCGCAGCGGCCAACCACAGGCTGTTGCAACGGCTCCGTGACGCCGGTGACGACGGCGAGTGCGCTCGGGAGGATCGCTGGTCACCGGCCCAGATTGGCTGGCACGTGGCGGCGGTGACGACGAGATTTGCCGGAATAATCTCCGGCGAAGTCCCCGGAGCGCAGCCAGTGGCGCCGGATTTTCGCGAGCGGCCGTGGGCAGAGATTGTCCCGACCATCGCCGCACGCCTCCGGGCGCCGGCGACTGTGCAACCGCCGCCGGAAGTCAAATGTAGTCAGGCGATCGCCGAGCTCGAGGCTGCTGAAATCAGGATGCTGGCGTCCCTGGACAGCCTTGGATCGGAGCGCGCGTCTTCTTACGGGATCACGAGTCCCATCGTCGGCGCCATCAACTTGTATCAGGTAGCGGAGTGGGCGACCGCCCACACGATCAGGCACAACAGGCAGGCGAAGCTCGCGCTCGGGCGGTAGCGGTTCAGGACGCCTGTTGCAGGCCCCAGCGCCGGCGCTTGAGGAAGAGCCCCTTTCTCGAGATCCCGAGCTTCCTCGCCGCCTCCTCGACGCGGCCATTCGAGCGTTCGAGGGCGTGCCGGACCAGGCTCTGCTCGAGCGCGTCGACGGCGGCTGGCAGCGGCTGATCGAGCCGGAGGCGAATCTCGGGCTCGGTCGGGGCAGACGCGGGCACTGTGCGCCGCGAGGCCTGGATCTCCGCGGACAGCATCGCCGGGCGTGACCGTCGCGTCCGGTTCGGCGAGGGCGATGACGCGCCGCACTTCGTTGGCGAGCTGGCGGATATTGCCCGGCCATGAGTAGAGGAGCAGATACTCGAGCGTTTCGTCGCTGAGCGTCACGCGGCCCTTCTTCTGTTCGTCGCCGAACTTCTGCAGGTAATGCTGCAGCAGCGCCGGAATCTCTTCGCGCCGCTCGCGCAGCGGCGGGATGTGGAGCGGCAGGATCTTCAAGCGGTAGAGAAGGTCCTGGCGGAATCGGCCTTCGCTCACGAGCGCGTCGAGGTTGACGTTGGTGGCGGCGATGATGCGGACGTCGACCTTGACGGCGCGCGGCTCGCCGAGCGGGTGGACTTCTTTTTCTTCGATGAAGCGCAGCAGCTTGGGCTGCAGGTCGAGCTGCATGTCGCCGATCTCGTCGAGGAAGAGCGTGCCGCCGTCGGCGGCGCGGATGACGCCGCTGAAGGCGGCCTCGGCGCCGGTGAAAGCGCCGCGGCGATGGCCGAACAGCTGGCTCTCGAGCATGTCGTGTGGCACTGCCGTGCAGTTGACCGGCACGAGCGGCTTGTCGGCGCGATTCGAAGCGCGATGGATGAGCCGCGCGAGCATTTCCTTGCCGGTGCCGGTTTCGCCGGTCAGGAGGATGGGCAGGGGGCTCGAGGCGACCTGCCGCGCGATGCGCACGAGCTCCATCGACTGTTCCGAGACCCAGAGGCTGTCGGAGTCGGCTTCGAGCGCCTCGGTCGGCCACAGCGCGGCGCGCTGTTTTTCCTCGCGGCGGTAGTGATCGAGGGAGCGCGCCGTGGCAATGAGCTTGCGGATGGCGGTGAGCGTGCAGCGGTGTTCGAGCTCGGGCCTCGGCCGCGCGAGGATTTCCCAGGTCTCGTCGCGATGCTGACCGAGAATCATGAGGTCGTTGGCTGTGGCGGCGCGCAATGCCGTGAGCGCCTCGCTGTCGCTCCAACCGTCGGCTGTGATGAGGCGGAGGCCTTGCGGGCCGCGCGCTCCGAGCGCGAGCGCTTCCGCGCAGGACGCATCCTGCAGCATCGCGAAAGCCTCACGGCCGAGGATGTGAGGGTGGCCTGAGAGCTCGAGTAGAGCGACTGCGGAGTCGAGATGGCGGAATCCTTCAATTGTGGGCTCACCGGCGGACGCCTCAATTCCTTGTGTGATGTGCCTCGCCGTCGCAAGGTCGCCCGCTCCCTGTAAAACCGTGACCGCTCGTGCAACGTGATCGATGCCCCTCTCCCGCTTCCCGCACCGAACAAGCGCCTTTCCAAGGATAGCGTGGAAGCTGCCGACCAGCCCGAGCGGCCAATCTTGGCGAGCACTATCATCAAGTCAGGTAGTTCTGAGTCAGCGCCAGATTCAATCTGTGCATGGGCTTTCGTCAAGCGGAAGGCTGTGGCAAACATTTCAAGCTTGGCCTGTGTTGCGAGGGCTATGCAAAG
>CAWHNN010000016.1:0-295107 GCA_963830815.1 uncultured Acidobacteriota bacterium
CTGGCGGCGCACACCGTGTAACTACTTACTCGCTCGAGAGAGAGGCTGCGTCCTCTCTTCGCGCGCATGATCGCGCGCGCCCGATGGCTCGACACTCGTAGAGTCCTGGGCTGACGCTGCGGCCTGTGACGGCCACTCGTGTCGCGTGGATGAGCTGAGCGGGTTTGAGACCTCGCGCCTCTGCGACTGACCTCAGCACTAATTCGGTGCCAGCGGGCTTGAATGGCTCAGCTCCGCTGAACGCTCTGCTGAGTTCGAGGAGATGAGCGCGCATGCCCGCGACGCGCAGATGCTTCTGTACCGCCGCGGCGTCGTATTCGATCACATCGGCAACGAACGGCCGGCCATCATCGACGAACTGACCAAGCTTCTTCACGCGCGGCCTGAGTAGCTCGAGCACGCGGTGGAACCAGTCACGTTCGGTCGTCGCATATGAGTCACGCCACAGGCCTACGTCGGCGAAGAGCGGCTGACGCGCGCCGCAGATCGTCGAACGCGAGCCGCATGATGTGCTGCTGGTTGAACCAGTCGAGTTTCTCGGGGTTGAAGACGGCGTTGCCGCCGCTGATCCCGTCGAGCGAGAAGCCGCGATCAGTTCGTCGCGCGAGAACACTCCTGATCGCTGCCGGGCGACCAGCCGAGCAGCGCCAGGAAATTCATCATCGCTTCGGAGAGGTAGCCGAGGCGGTGATACTCCATCACCGATGTGGCGCCATGCCGTTTGCTCAGGCGCTTCTTGTCGGGACCGAGGATGAGCGGCACATGCGCGAACTCCGGCACTGGCGCTCCGAACGCTTCGTAGAGCAGCACCTGCTTCGGCGTGTTCGAAATGTGATCGTCGCCGCGAATGACATGCGTGATCTCCATCTCCACGTCGTCGACAACCACAGAGAGGTGATAGGTGGGATAGCCGTCGGAGCGCAGGATGACGAAGTCTTCGATGTTCGCGTGTCGAACTCGATCGGCCGCGCACGAGATCGTCGAACTGCGTCTGGCCGCCTGGCACCCTGAACCGCACGGCGCGCGGCGCTCCGCGACGCGCCGGGCGCTGCTCATCTACTTCGGCGCCAGCGACAGGCACGTGCGGTCGTACATCCAGCCGCCACCGGCAGCTTCCGCCGCCTGCACGCTTCTGCTGGAGCAGTTCTGGCTGGCAGTAGCAGTAGTAGGCGCGGCCTTACGCGACGAGCCGGTCGGCCATCGCGCGATATCTATCGAGCCGCTCCGATTGAAAGTACGGCGCGTGCGGGCCGCCGATGTCCGGACCCTCGTCCCAGTCGAGCCCGAGCCAGCGCAGCCCCTCGAGGATGCCGGTGACCATGTCCGCTGACGAGCGCTCGGCGTCGGTGTCCTCGATCCGCAGGACGAACGTGCCGCCATGGCGCCGGGCGTAGAGCCAGTTGAAGAGCGCTGTGCGGGCGCCGCCGACATGGAGGTAGCCGGTTGGGGAGGGAGCAAAGCGAACGCGCATCCTTTGATCGTAATGGATTGTCGGTAGTTCGGTAGCTCGGTAGCTCGGTAGCTCGGTAGCTCGGGGCTCGGGGCTGGGGCGCGGGGCTCGCCAAAGTACGCTGGTTGGTCGGGACCACAACAGCCAACAGCCAACCGCGAGCAGCCAAGAGCCTGCAGCTGATACGATCCGACACGTTCCATGCTTCAGAACGCCGTCGCGCCGGCGCTTGCCGGCTTGCAGAATCCGAACTGGTACTGGATCACGATGCAGTTGATCGTGCCGCCGCTGATGGCGCTGCCACCAGCCTGGCTTTTCTGGCGTCGCACGGAGGCCATCTTCGGGAACCTGGTCGGCACCGGCGTGATTCTGATGTGGGCGCTCGCGCTGATCTTCCGCGAATACATCGAGATCGACCGTGCCGTGAAAGCCTGCTTCGATACGGGTGAGCTGCTGTGTTTCGTCGAGCCGAGCGCCTTCGCGCGGTTCGCCATTTACGCCAGCATAGGCCTGGCGGAGACGTTCCTCCTCTTTACGATCAGCCTGGCCGTCGAGCGGCGAATCAGCAACCGGGACTACGCGCCGGAGTGGCGACGTTAGGTCGCAGAGGAAAGCGTGCCTCCACTGAGACTGATGGCCGTGCTGGCGCACCCCGACGACGAGTCGCTGGGTTTTGGCGGGACGCTGGCCAAGTACGCGTCGGAAGGCGTGGACGTGTCCGTGCTGACTGCCACGCGAGGCGACGCGGGCCGGTATCGCGGCCATCCGCAAGAGCACGAAGCGCACCCCGGCGCGCGCGCATTGGCGGAAATCCGCGAGGGGGAGCTTCGCGCGGCAGCCGCCGTGCTGGGCGTCCGCGAACTGGTGCTGCTCGACTACCACGATCAGCAGCTCGATCGCGCCGAGCCGCGCGACGCGATCGACGGCATCGCGCGACACATCGGCGCCTCCGCCCGACGTTGTCCTGACGTTCGGCGCCGACGGCGCCTACGGCCATCCCGATCACATCGCGATCTCGCAGTTCACCACGGCGGCGATCGTCGCGGCCGCCGCGCACGTTCACGCGTCCGATCCGGTGATCCGCCGCACGTCGTCTCGAAGCTGTACTACTGGCGTGGCCGGTGTCCGCCTGGGCGGCGTACCAGGCCGCCTTCCGCCGCCTGATTTCCACCGTCGACGGAAACGCGCGACAGGCCACGCCCTGGCCCGAATGGGCGCTCACTACTGTGATCGATACACGCGCCTCTGGCCAACGGTCTGGCAGGCAATCTCGTGTCACGCCTCGCAGGTGACCGCGTACGAGCGGCTGCGCGACCTGGCGCCCGAACATCACGAAGCGCTCTGGGGCTGGCAGTCGTTCTACCGCGTCTTCAGCACGGTCAATGGCGGACGCGTTCGTGAAACCGATCTCTTCGAAGGGATTCAGCGATGAGCGACACCAGCCGGCACGCACCCCTGGCGATGGACCCTGCGACGTTCCGTGCGCTGGGGCATCAACTGGTGGATCAGGTGGCGGGGCTGCTCGAGGGGATACCGCTGGTCCAGTCACTCGCGACGAGTCGCCATCCGCAGTCCGCGAGCGCGCTCGGCCTGAACGGCCCGCTTCCGGAGAAGGGCACCGACCAGGTCCGCTGCTCGAGGAAACTGCGAAGCTGCTCTTCGAGCACTCACTGTTCAACGGGCACCCACGTTCTTCGGTTACATCACGGCGTCGCCGGCGCCGATCGGCATGCTCGGCGATTTTCTGGCCGCGGCGGTCAATCCCAACGTTGGAGCATGGACACTGGCGCCGGCCGCCACCGAAATCGAGACGCAGACCGTGCGTTGGATCGCGGAGCTGATCGGCTTCCCGTCGACGGGCGGCGGACTGCTCTCGAGCGGCGGCAACATGGCCAACATGATCTGCTTCATCGCGGCGCGTGCGGCGCACGCTGGCTGGGACGTGCGCGCGCAAGGGATCGCCGGCGGCGCCGGGCGCCGGTTGCGCGTCTACGCCTCCACCGAGACGCACACGTGGATCCAGAAAGCCGCGGACCTGGCTGGCCTGGGCACCGAGTCGATCCGCTGGATTCCTGCCGATGCCGAACTGCGCATGGACGTGCAGGCACTGCAGCGGCAGCTCGAGGCAGATATCGCCAGCGGCGACGTGCCGTTCGTGGTGGTCGGGCACGGCGGGCTCGGTGAGCACCGGCGCCGTCGATCCTCTCGCGACATCGCCGCGATCTGCAAGGCGCACCGCGTGTGGTTCCACGTCGATGGCGCGTACGGCGGATTCGCGGCGGCTGCGCCAGACGCGTCAGAAGACCTGCGCGCGCTGCAGCCTCGCGGATTCCGTGGCCGTCGATCCGCACAAATGGCTCTACGCGCCGCTCGAAGCCGGCTGCGCGCTGGTGCGCGATCCGGAACAGCTGCGCGCCGCGTTCGCGTACCACCCGCCGTACTACCACTTCGTCGAGAGGACCACGAACTATGTCGACTACGGGCCGCAGAACTCGCGCGGGTTCCGCGCGCTCAAGGTCTGGCTGGCGCTGCGCCAGGTCGGCGCTGCCGGGTATCGCACGATGATTGCCGACGACATCCGGCTGTCGGGCGTGATGGCGGATGCGGTCGACCGTCATCCGGAGCTGCAGCTCACGAGCCAGGAACTGAGCATCACGACGTTCCGCTACGTTCCCGAGGACCTGCGCGGCGGGATGGGCACTGAGGCCGTGGAGCAGGAGCTCGACAGTCTGAACCGCGCCCTGCTCGACCGGCTGCAGCGCGAAGGCGAGATCTTTGTGTCGAACGCCATCATCGGCGGACGGTACGTGCTGCGCGCCTGCATCGTCAATTTCCATACCGAACGGGCGGACGTGGAGGCGCTGCCGGAGATCGTGGTCCGGCGCGGCCGGGCTCTGCGGGCCGAGCAGCGGAAGGCCGCAACGACGTAGTGGGTGGAGTGCTCGGGCCGGTCGCGGCCCTCAAGGAATCGGCTGAGAAACTGGCGGTGAGGCAGGGATTCGAACCCTGGGTAGGAGTTTAAAGCCCCTACAACGGTTTAGCAAACCGCCGCTTTCGGCCACTCAGCCACCTCACCGCGGACTGTAATTATACGGCACGCCAGCACTTGCCCGATCGCGGTTTTCTTGAGCTCCCTACAACGGTTTTTCAAACCACCGCCTTCGTCAAATTCGACGGAAAAATCGCGTGATTTCGCGATGACAGACTCGCGAACTCTGGGCACACTCGAGGAAACCTTTGATTCACCGAAGATGCAAGCGGTCCAGAAACTCGCGTTCAACCATCACGACGTCCCGGTGCCTCGACGTCGACGGCCAGTTCATCGCTCGCATGTCGCGATGGGACACTTGCCGCGTGACGTTGGATCGCCGGACCAGGGGCCACTGATGCCGGCAAAATCAAGTGGCCGCGTCCCTGCAACCGCAATCATCTGAAAGGTCCAGTCACCGAGACCGTGCCACGAATTGGCCGTTCGCTCGTGTTAGCATCCGGCCGTTACAAGAACATCACGAGAGAGGGAAGTACCGCCGTCGCTTCCCCGGAGGCCCATGAATCGCCAACTGCTCCACCACGAGATTGTCCGTGAGATCGGGCGGGGCGGCATGGGCGTCGTCTATGAGGCCCGTGACACGCGCCTCGGCCGCCCGGTCGCCATCAAGGTCCTGCTGCCGGACAGGGTCGCCGATCCTGAACGCAAGCGGCGGTTCATTCAGGAAGCCAGGGCCGCGAGCGCGCTGAATCACCCGAACATCATCACCGTCCACGACATCAACTCCGACGACGGCGTGGACTTCATCGTGATGGAGTACGTCGATGGCAAACCCCTCGACGAGCTGATTCCCAGCAAGGGCCTCCGGGCATCGCTGGCGCTGAAGTACGCCATCCAGATCGCCGACGCGCTTGCGATGGCACACAACGCAGGCATCCTGCATCGCGATGTGAAGCCGTCCAACCTCATGGTGACGACCGAGGGTCGCGTCAAGGTGCTCGACTTCGGCCTGGCCAAGCTCACGGATCGATCCGAATCGTCGCCCGACGCCGCTACGCTCAGCGCGCACCCCGTGACCGGCGAAGGCATGGTGATGGGCACGGCGCCCTACATGTCCCCCGAGCAGGCCGAAGGTCAGAAGCTGGACGCCCGTTCCGACATTTTCAGCTTCGGTTCGGTGCTCTACGAGATGATCACCGGTCAGAAGCCGTTCACCAGCGACTCCCCGCTCTCGATGGTGGCGAAGATTCTCAGCGAGGATCCGAAGCCAGTGAGGCAGCTGGTGCCGTCGATTCCGCCGGACCTTGCGAAGATCGTCTCGCAATGCTTGCGAAAGGATCCGGCGCGGCGATATCAGCACATGGCGGACGTGAAGGTCGCGCTGGAGGACGTCCAAGAGGAATCGGCGTCCGGACCGCAGGCGCCGGTGGCGCGAACCCTGTTCCGACGGCGATGGGTCTGGGTGCCGCTGCTGTCCATATTGCTGGTCGGAGGCTTCTTTACCTGGCGGCAGCTTCGGGTTCACGACGCCTTCGAACCATTGCGCGTGGTGCCGCTCACGACTTTTCCCGGTGAGGAGACGTACCCTACGCTCTCGCCTGACGGGAAACAAGTGGCGTTCGCCTGGTCGGGACCCAGGCAAGATAACTTCGACATTTATGTGCAGCTCATCGGCTCAGGGGACCCGTTGCGGCTGACCAGCGACGCCGCGACTGACTATAGTCCCGCGTGGTCGCCCGACGGGCGCTGGATCGCGTTTCTCCGCGGTGAGCGCCTGGGCAACAGCGAGCTGCTGCTGGTTCCACCTCTTGGCGGGCAGGAGCGCAGGCTGGCGGAGATCCAAGGGCGGGAGAGTGGCATCTCTCCGCCATACCTGGCGTGGTCCCCCGACGGTCAGTCTCTGATCGTCACGGACTCGCCTGGTCAGGACAAACCGTCTGCCTTGTTCGTCATCTCCGCCGAGACAGGAGAGAAGAGGCCCCTGACCCATCCAGAGCCTCCTCTACTGGGCGATACCATGCCCGCGGTGTCCCCTGATGGGCGCTCCCTCGCCTTCGTTCGGATTCCCTCCTCCGTAGGCGGTGAGCTCCATTGGCTCGCGTTGGGGGAAGGCCTGACCGCGGCCGGCACACCTCGAAAACTTACGCAAGCTTCGATGAATGCCGAACACCCCACATGGACACCCGATGGCCAAGAGATCCTCTTTTCCGCGCAAGCCACTCTCTGGAGGGTCGGCGTGTCCGGCACTCGCCCGGCGGTACGATTGCCTTTCGTTGGGGAGGGCGCATCGATGCCGACACTGCCGCGGTCGCAGCCGGACAAAGTGGTCCGGTTGGTCTACGTCCGTAGCTCTTTCGACGTGAATATCTGGCGTCTGGACACGCCTCCACCGGGCGGGCCCGCATCGTCATCTCAGGTCGTGTCCTTCTCGTCGACCCAGGGGGACTACAATCCCGCGTTTTCTCCGAACGGGCGTCGAGTCGCCTTCGGCTCGCACCGGTCAGGAAGATCCGAAATCTGGCTCGCAGATCTCGACGCCTCGAACGCCGTCAAGCTCACCTCGATGAACGCTGCAAGGACGGGGACGCCCGGCTGGTCTCCGGACGGCCAGACGATCGCCTTTGATTCCAATCTCGAAGGTCAATACGACATTTACACGATTCCTGCCTCGGGCGGCAAGCCTCGTCCCCTCACGTCCCATCCGGCCAACGATGCCATCCCGAGCTTCTCCCGGGACGGCAAGTGGATCTACTTCAGCTCGAATCGCAGCGGTGCCCATCGGATCTGGAAGGTTCCGTCCTCCGGGGGAGACGCCGTTCAGGTCACACATAACGGCGGCTACGTGGCGTTCGAGTCAACAGATGGCGTTCACGTTTACTATACGCAGACCTCGAATACGCCCAGCATCCTATGGCGCATCTCGACCCGCGGTGGGGAGCCCGTCAAGGTGTTGGAGGGAGTCATCCGGCGGGCGTTCACGATACTTGAAACGGGCGTTTACTACATGGAAAGGCGACCGAGCACAAAGCGGCTCTGCCGATGCCCAGTATGCCCGGTGGGAGCTTCTGTCACGGGAAACGCCGGGCGGCTTCGGTTCTTCGATTTTGCCGCTGGCACGTCCAGGGACGTCGCTGACCTGGGTGCAGGGATCGGGCAAGGCCTGACAGCATCCCCGGATGGTCGTACGGTTCTCTTCTCCAGAATAGACTCCTCGATCAACGACCTCATGATGGTGGAGAACTTCCGGTAAGGAACTCAGAAGCTAGTGTCGCGCGTCCGAAATCCGCCGACATTTTCCCGGCGGGGCATCCCGGCTGGCGGCGTTGCTCCTCTCTCAAACACGCTGAGTATTCTCGGTCGTCGCGCCTTGGCTATGCGGGCGGCGCGCCAGGAAAATATGTCACCGAATTTCTGAAGCCCTCGGGTGTTCTGCATTCGGAGTTAGCCGGAGCGGCCTGTGTGCGCCGCGTGTGCCGACTGGTGACCATGTCCGCCGTCTACACTTCCTTAAGGCGCCCGGATGCGTATCTGTGCAGCAAGCTGGCGATCAGCGTCTGGTAGGGCAGCCCTTCCGCGAGCGCCCGCTTCTGGATCGCCTCCAGGTCTTTGCTCGACAGCCGGATGTTTAGCCGACGATCCTTGCGAAACGTGGCCTTGGCGTAGCGAGCGTAGCGCGTTCGCTCGCGCTAGCCGCCGCCGGCGGACTTCCATTCATCGCGCTCGACAGACTCAAGCAGGTCCTTCTCGTCAGCCTCAATCTTCATGATCGTCGGACTCCTCGCCGAGGTACTGCTTCGTGGCCTTCCGGCTCGGGATGATCGTCTTTAGGAAGACCGTGTGTTCGTCCTCGACGAACGGCACCAGGTATACGTAGCCCTCGCGCCGCACGACGAAGATGCGCTGGCCGGCGTAACGGCTGGGGTTCGGGTGTTCCAGGATGTCGAGCAGATCGCCGCGCTGGATGTGGAAGACGACGTCCTCGAACCCAATGCCGCGCTCCGCCCTGAGCTTCGCGTTCTTCGCGTCGTCCCAGTCGAAGTACTTCACCGCCATCTAGCGTAGCACAACGTGTGCTTAATAGGCACACATTGGCTTCGGCTCCAGTGTGCCCGCCAGTGTGCCCAAACTCGGTCCGGGGACCATCAATCGGCAGCCAACGCCAACCAAGCGTCCAATGAAAAACGGGCCTGAAATCATCAATTTCAGGCGCGTTCTGTGATTCCTGGCAGCCTTAGCAAACCGCCGCTTTCGGCCACTCAGCCACCTCACCGCAGACGTTCAAATATACGCAATATATGCACTTGCGTGAAAGGCACCTATAGCAAAGCAACGGCGTTGAAACCCGACGCGTTTGATGCGTAAGTATCCAGCGCATGAGTGCTTTGCGGCGTTGCGCGCCGTCGCGCCTGTGCCTCAAGGCAGCGGGCACAGTTCCGGGCACACAGCGCTCGATGTCGACGCGAATCGTGGAGCTCTCACCGTGTCGTCGATCGAGGCCGGACACGCGTGATGAGGAACGCAACTAGCCAGGACCGCGATGTCAGGGTCGGCGACAGCAGGCAGTACAGCCAGACGAGCAGGACGAAACCGAGCCCCCAGCAGATATCCGCGATACTCGCATCCTCGAGCCTCACACTGATCCTCCACACCAGCGTCGATGCAGTCAGGATGATGCCCAGGCCGAGGAGCGCCAAGGTGGGACCGGTCACAATCGGCGCATGCCCGGCCGCTCTTCACCGTGCTGCCGCCAGAAACGTCGCAGGCGGCGCCTCACCGCCGCTCCCGTCCCAGAACACGATGCTTGAACACGTGCCACAAGGCGGGCCCGGGCGGACCGTCGTCGAACTCCACGAGCAGAAACGTCACGTCGTCGTGTACCAGTTCGTCGCACGCCGCATGTGCGTGGAGGGCCGCCAGCAGACGACGCGCAATGTCGTCGCAGGTGCCTGCTTCCCCGTTGAACACACTCTCGAGCCCGCGCGTGTCAAACGGCGTGTCGTCGGGAGAGATGGTCTCAAGGACGCCGTCGGTGAAGAGGAGCATGCGGTCGCCGGGAGATACGCGGACGCGATGCCGGCTGTAGGCCGGCGTGAACCCGATGCCCAACGGTAAATCGGCGAAGCCGGGTTGGCGAGACGCCGGTGCCGGCGCGCTGAGCGGTGACCAGGCGCCGGTCTCCGCCCGAAAGAGCCAGCCCGGGGATGGCCGGCATAGCTCACTGTGAGCCGCCGCCGCGGAGGATAGTAAGTGGCCAGAACAGCCGTCGTCATCACCGCCGCTCCCTCACAATGAGGCGTCGATCAGCGGTCGAGGACCCCGCTCGTCGATGACGTCGACGCTGCGCCGGAGGTGCGCGTGCATCTCGGCGCCGACGGCCGACACGGCCGTGCCATGTCCGGCCACATCGGCCAGGCACACCCGGGCGAGCAGCCCGGACCCGCACACCGAGAGGTAGTGGATGTCGCCCCCGGTTGGCCGCGTACGGGCGCGAGTACAGCACGCCGCGAAGCCCCGGCAACGTCACTTGCGTATCGATCGTCCCGTTGCCGCCTCTCACTTCGCCACACGCGAACGAAGCGGGAGGTGCGGGGTTCGATTCAGAAACAATCACGACGGTCCTCATTTTTCAGCCCGGTCACAGAGCATCCCTCACCGCCCGTCCAATCGCGCAGAGCATGGCCCCGAACAGCAGGCGTGCACGGGATCAGCACATACCAGTAGAGCAACCCAAACAGGCCGATGGTCGAACACGGCGGTCTGGTGGACGATGGCGCCGCCGCCGGCTGCGGGCTCGACGTCGAACTCCAGCCAGGCGCGGCCCGGCAACTTCATCTCCGCCGAGAGCCGCAGCCGTCGTCCCGTTCGTACGCCTCCACGCGCCAGAAGTCGAGGGTGTCGCCGACGGCCGGCGCATCAGGGTCGCGGCGGCCGCGCCGCATGCCCACGCCGCCCACTAACAGGTCGAGCGCGCCTCTGAGTTGCCAGAACCAGGTGCCGAAATACCAGCCGCGCTCCCCGGCGATTTTCGCGATGGATTCAAATGCGCGGTCGGCGTCGACGCGCACGTGTAGCCGCCGTGCGTCAACGAGTTTGCCACCGAAGCGCGCATCGGCCAGTGGCGCGGGCGGGCCTGCCGAGCGCCGCCTCCGACCAGCGCGTCACCGGCGACAACCTCCGTCCCCGGCGACACGCGAGAGGCAAGCGCGGCCGATTGCCGCGCCAGACAGCGAAGCCTGACTCCCGCGGCCTCGAGCACAGGCAACAGCCGTCCACCGATGTAGCCGGTCGCGCCGGACAGGGGACGGATGTCCGGCGATCCGGTTCGCGGCCGTTCACGGTGAACCCCATCATTCGTGCGAGGCTCGTAGATCGGGCGCGAGTCCTCTCAGCCAAAGGGGACGGTGCAAGCTGAGGGCGGGTGAGCCCGATCCGCGCCATGTGAGTCTCGAGCGTGGTGGGCTTGAGCCCAAGCCGTTGGGCGGGCCACCCTCCCTCGGATTCCCCAGCCGGCGCTCTCGAGCGCGCCGCCAATGTGCTCTCCTGTGCCGTCGGTCAACGTAGCGCTCCGCTGGCGCGGCACCGCCAGTGCCGCGGGCAGGGCAATGGTCAGGCGAGGTCCTGTCGCCAGGCCCATCGCGCGATCGAGACCATTCCGCGGCTCGCAGATTTCCCCGGCCAGCCGGTACCATTGCGCAGCGCCGACATGTTCTCGTCCGTGATGAACTCGACGTGGTTCCCGAACCGCTTCGAGATTCCTCGACGAAGCGCCACTCCAGGAGGGGAATGGCGTCGCCCGCTCCCGGAGCGGCGGCACCTGGATCGGGAATACAGCCAGCCGGTTTCGAACGAGTCCTCGCGAAAGGTGCCCGCTGCAATCATCTCTTCGAGGTTCCGGTGCGTGGCGGCGATGATCCGCGTGTCCACGCGAAACGCGTGGCGGCTGCCGAGCCGCTCGAACTGCCGCTCCTCGAGGACTCGCAGCAGCTTGACCTGGGTGTCGACTGACAGGTCGCCGATGTCGTCGAGGAAAATCATCGAACGGTGCACCAGCTCGAAGCGGCCGACCTGCCGTGCCGTCGCGCCTGTGTACGCCTGCTTCTCACGGCCGAACAACTCGCTCTCGATGACGTGGCAGGGATGGCCGAGCAATTGACGCGTACCCCGTCGGCCGTTGTCGCCGCGCGCTGAGTGCATGAAGGTAAGCGGCGATCACATCCATGCCGGTGCCGGTCTCTGCGATGAGCAGCGCCGTCGAATCGGTCGCTGCCACGTGCGACACCTGGTCCAGCCGCGGCGCATCGCCGCGCTCTCTCCCAGGATGAGCGCGGCGGCGTCGCGGTCAGCAGGGACCCGTGAGTGTTCGGCACGGGAACGATCCGGACCCGGGGAATCCTGAACGGGGCCGCTCGAAATGTGGCCATCGACATAAAGCGGACTCCAATGAGTGTGGGTGTCAGAACCGCCAGTCGAATCCCAGGATCGGGAAGATGCCCTGCTGCTCGCCGAACTGCTGGCGTGTTGCTACGGCGGTTCCAGGTATAGCTCGCGAAGTTGCGGCGGTTGGTCACGTTCTGCACACCAAAGAATAGTTGAGCGGCTGCCCGCTCACGGTCAAGGTCCGGTCAACGCGGATGTCAACACGGCCGTAATTGGCGCTCGGTCCGCGTTGACGCGCGTGAGGCCATACACGCCGCGCCCCTGTTCCGCAGACACCGCCTGGTCATAGGGCGTGAAGGCCGGCCGGACAGAAACGCAAACCGGGCTGAGAGTTCCCACACCGGCGACAGCCGATAGCCGCCGAGAAGATTGAACACGAGCGGGTAGTCGAACGAGCCGGGACGCAACACGCGGTGGAGGCCGGCATGCCGCGTCCGCGAGAACGACAGGTTGCCCTGGCCATACAGCTTCGACGTGGCCGCTTTTTGACGAAGAGCTCCACGCCCTCCGATAACCCTCGCCGTCGCTCTTGAGCGGAAACAGGATCTCGCGCACGCGAAGGTGTCGCCGATGTTGGCCAGCGACACGCTGGGAAGGTCGCTCGCCACGGATAGTCGGTGTAGTTTTCCGATACGCCTCTGCCGTCACTGCGGGGACGTATCGGGCGACCAGGCCAGGCCCGTCACGTAGTGTCGGCGCGCCAGGGCACGAGGGACGAGTTCTGGGGAAACGCCGACACGAAGAGGAACGCCGGCGGCTGTAGGTACGACCCGGCGCTCGAATTCCAGGACAAGTGTCGGCAAGGCGCACGTTGACGCCGCGCGCGGGCTGAACCGGGCCTGCGACAGGATGGCGTAGTGATCGAAGCGCCCGCCGAGCGTGAAACTACCCTGGAGGCCACCTGCTTCGAGGCCTGCAGGTAGGCGCGGTTTGATACGAGCGGTCGCGGGTCGAGATAGAACGGGTCGATGCCGGCCACCAGCGATACGGCGTGTCGTTGCCGTAGGGCGATTCCGCCGCGTAGTCGATGTGGAATGTCTTAAGCTGCCCCCGGCCTGCACGGTGTCGAACAAAGGCAGGTGCAGAGTGAGGTGGTAATTCAGAGTGGTCTCGCCCTCGCGCGAGTCCTCGAAGTAGACGACGGACTCCCGCGATGACGTCTCCGGGCGGCCTCCGGCGGCGGCACGCCCTGCGACACCAGGTCTTTCACCTGCTGGCCGACCTTGGCCTCGGAGTGGCTGATACCGAGCAGGCCGACGCCGCGTGACCCGAACGTGCGTTGCCAGTTGAAGCCCGTGGCGCTGCGCCAGCCGTCGTAGCGGATGTCGAAGTTGGCAATCTCCTCGTCGAGATCGCTGGACTCGGTGAGGCCGAGCCGAATCTCGTCGATCCCCGCGACGTTGACCAGCCAGATGCGATCCCGGGGCGTGAGGTCGTAGACGGCCTTGGCGTTGAGCGCATAGACCACCGGCACGCCACCGAACCCCACGTCATCGGTGAACAGATCGAGGAAGCTTCGTCGGGCCGACACCACCCACGATCCTTTTGCCGCCCCCTTCTCCGCCATTGATCGGCCCTTCGAGAATGGCGCCCGCGCCCGCGAAGCCTAGCGTCGCCCATCCGCCGAACTGCTTGCGGCTGCCCTCGCGCTGCGTCACCTGCAGCACGCTCGACGTGCGGTTGATGAAGGGGGCGGGATACCCGCCGGTCAGGAAGGTCACATCCTGCAGCAGCTCGGCATCAAGCAGGCTCACGGTGCCGCCGGCCGACGCGAAGTTGGCGAACGCGTTGATGTTGGGAATCTCGACGTTGTCCACGACGAACAGATTCTCGAGGGGCTCCGCCACGGACGATGATGTCGTTGCGGAAGTCGTTGGTGCCGATACGACGCCCGGAAGTCCCTGCACTAGCGCGAACGTCCTGCAGGGCCGCGCGCTCTTGAGGATCTCGCGGGCGACCAGAAAGCCGGAGTTCTTCACCGCCTCGGGCGCCCGGAACTCGGGCGCGGTCACGGTAAACGTCTGCTGGAACTCTCCGCCGTGGGCAGGGTGATCTCCACGGTGCCGTCGAGCCCGGCGCGCACGTCCACGGGGTCGGTGGTGAAGGGCAGGCCTTCGAGAGGCAGAACCTCCAGTCGATACGTTCCCGCGCGCAGCTCGCCGATGCGGAACACGCCGCGCGCGTCGCTCGTGGTGCATGAAGGGTGTCGAGCGCGCACACGCGCACCCCCTCCGCCGGTTGACCGACGGCGTTCACGACGACGCCTCCGATGCCGCCCACGCCGGTCGTGTCCTTGCCGCCGCAGACGTGGAGAGAAGGATCAGCATCACGGCGGCCAGCGCAAACGAGATGCTCGGACGGAACGTGAAGGTGGGACGTGTTACGGCTGTCACGCGGCGCGTCCCCCGATGCGGACAAGTTGCTGCTGGTAGGCGTGGTAGTCGGAAACGACAACCCCTCGCGGCCGGATGATCGAGGCGTGACGCTCGCGCCACGTCCGCCGGCCCAAAACTCGACGCCGTTTGGAAGCTCGCGGACGATCGTCTTCAGCTCTCGTTCGCGTGCCTTGGCGGCTGCGTCGGTCGTCAAACCGAGCACGAGCACCTGGGCGCCGGCGGGCTGGACGCTGTCGATGATTTCGCGGGCGGGCAGATCGGCGCCGAGGTAAGAGACGCCCAGCCCGGCGCTCGCCGCCAGCATCGCCGCAGCGAGCGTCGCGATCTCGTGGCGCTCGCCGGAGGGGGTCGCAAAGAGCAGGCGGGTCGGTGCCTCGCGCCGCGCGTACAGCCGGAGAAACGCCCCGAGCAGTTCCGCGTGGACGACATCAGGTGCTCCTGCGCGATGCGCGTCCGCTGGCGGTGCCATTCGTCGCCGACTCGTGTGAGGAGCGGCATCAACACGTCCTGGAGAAGTTCGAGCGGACGCAGCACCCCGGCCAGCCGCGAGAGCTCCTCGTCGATGCCCACGGCGTCGTACTGGCGCAGCGCGGTAATGAGCGGAGTCGTATCGAGCGGCGTCCGCCGCGCCGGGTCCGCCCCGGGCAGGGCAACGGCACGGGCCGCGCCACAGAGATCGCGCAGTTCATCGTTGCTGAGCCCGGCCAGCCTCCCGATGCTGTGCCCCTGCTCGACGGCCCCGCCGAGGAGCCGAAGGCGCGCGACATCGGCGTCTGTGTACATCCGTCCACGATCATCACGAACCGGCGTGACGGCGCGGTAACGGCGTTCCCAGGCCCGCAGGGTGTCGATGCCGATGCCGGTCATCCTGGATACGGCCCGGATCGGGTAGCTGGCCGAAGTCGCGCGGGCCTTGCTCATCGCACCACCAGCCTCACGACGCGGCGCACGCGGCCTGGCAAACGTCCCCCACGCCACGTCGGCCAGGGTCACGACAAACGGCCACTGCCGCAGGGTGGAGTAGTTGGTGAAGTCATAGACGCCGTACACCACGAGGCCGAACAGAGGCCCGCAGGCCGCGGCCGGGGGGACGGTCGCCGCGCGCGGGATGACGAAGAACGCGATGCCGCCCCGAGGAGCGCATACACCACGAAGGCAGCGGGCCAGTTGGGGGCCATGCCGCCATCGACCATGCGTACGATCGGCGCGAGTTGCTCGCGATAGAAGTTCTTCATCAGCAGTCCGAGCCAGAGGCCGTCAAGAACCATGAAGGCCACCGCGCCAATGGCCGCATGCGTAAGGGTGTGTCCCATCGATATCCCGCTTTCTGCAACAACGTCCGCGCCTCCCGGTCATTTGTCAATGTATTTGATGGACAAAAGCTGGACATATGCCGGATACTGATACTCCTGAGGCGGATGAAAAATATTGCTGTGGTCGGGGCGGCATTTCGGGCCTGGCGGCCGCCTTGCTGCTCAGCCGTCCGCATCGCGTGCACCTGTTCGAACAGGAGGGGCGTCTCCGGGGCCACACCAACAGCGTGGTCATGGCCCGAGCGCACCCTTGCGCTCGATACGGCTTCCTGGTCCACAACGACCGCACGATCACTACCTCTCCACTCCCCCCCCGTGCTGCGAATCCAGGACGGGTGACCACCTGATCGGCGGATCGGTTCAGTCGGGTTCCGCGCACCGAGGTGTTGCGCGCGGACGATCGCGAACTGACCGGCGGCTCGACAAAGTCGTGAGCACCGAGATGTTCGAGGCGGTGGGCGTCACGCACTACGACGACTCCTTCCCGGCGGTGGACCGCCTGCTCGCGCCGGACCGCGCATGTTCTGCAGTGCGCCCGACAGTGCGCCGAACTCGGTCCGCGCTCCATCGATGGCAGGCGGTTATACGTCGGCGCAGGACGTCGCCGCGCCATCAGGCGTCGAGCATGAAGTGCTGCGGCGCGATCTGGCGCGTATCATCTCCTCGAGCAGGCGCACGCCGTCTTCGCCCGCAGTGAGCCCGCGAGTTGCGGCCGTCCGAGCCGACGGTGGTTTCGGCAGCCAGGAAGATCCGCCGCACGCTGCCTTTCGTCGGCGGGTCGCCGCCGATCGTCAACGTAATGGCCCCAGCGTGACTTGCGCCGAGCGCTTCTGGAGGCTTCAAGATCGTTCGCGATGATCCTGAGGCATCGGATCGGCACGGTTGTCGAACACAGCGACGAGCGGGCGAATGGCAACTAGGACGCTGGTGCGCAGCCCTGGATCGCACCACAGGTTTTTCTGACTCCGGCATTAACCTGATCGTCTGTCGCGCCGCGTCCGACAATCGCGGCCATCTCGCGGAGCTCGTCCAATGTCTCGGGCGACCACGCCGCGCCGAGCCGGCTGAAAAAACGCGCGAGGTTGCGTGGCTGCCGTGCGCTGGCGCGCCCAGCGAGTTGAATGAGATCGTCTGCCAGGGCGCGACACTCGTCCGCGCTGGCATCGGCGCAGAAGGCCGACGCCGCCCCCGCCGCGCTTTCCGTACTCTCGATCACGTCCTCGTGCAGGTAACTTCGCGCGAACTCGGCGAGCGCGGTAAATCGCTTGCCGTCCGCCGGGCGCGATCCCGTGCGCCGGCGTGTAGATCGTGCCGCCTCTGGATAGCTCGTGAGCACGAAGCCGGTCTTCCATCCCATCTCAAGACGACGATGGCGTTCGTGCAAGGCTCTGAGCTGGAGCGGCCGCGCCTGAGGGTGCGCCCGAGAAGCTCGCCAGCGGAGCCGCGATAGTTCAGCGCCAGGTTCGGCCGGCTGCCGCTTCTGCCACGCCAGGCCGAAACACGTGCGGCTTCGCGCGCGAATGCCCGCGCCACTGTCCGCTCTGCGATGGCGCGATCGGTATAGGTCGATGCGGCGCTGATGTTCGCTCCCGCTCCAGGCGTTCGCGCAACTGTGCGTCCGTGCGCTCGACGTGCCGTGTCAGCGTGTGCCCGCCCCTGGCCTCGTCAGCCGCGAGATCGTAGGTTCTCGCTGGAAGCAGTCGATCGGGATGCCGTCGATCTGGCGCTGTTGTCGGCGTGGGTGCAGTGGGCGCGCTCGTATCGACGGGCGCGGAGGGCGGCGCCGCCTCACGCTGACGGAGCTTCCACAGGTTCAGCCCGGCGCCGAGCATGACGAGAGCCAGAACGAGGATCGCCAGGGCGCACGAATCGACGATGAGCGCTCACGCCTGGGGAAAGTCATCGGCCGGTCGCAGTATAGGATACGCTCAGGACTTCGGCGGCGCTCGGCCCGCACAAAGGTGATCCGTCTCTGGTCGTGTCGAAAGCGCAAGCCAACGACTGGATGAAGGCCGCGGCTTCGTTCCGACAGACGACGTGAGCATGTTTACGGATCGCTGGTTCGTGATCTACGAGCGGCAGTAGTCTGTGACCATCCAAGACGAACCTTCTGTGCAATGACGGCTCTCGATCTTCCACCAGGCGACTTCAAGGCGTATCTCTTCGATCTCGACGGCACCATCGCCGACTCCATGCCGCTGCACTATCTCGGCTGGAGGCAGGCGGTCGAAGAGCATGGCGGGCAGTTCCCCGAAGATCTGTTCTACGCATGGGCCGGGATCCCGCTGCCGCGGACAGTCGAGATGCTCAACGAGCGCTTCGGCCTGTGCATGCCGGTCCTCGACGTCGTCACGGCGCAAAGAAAGTCTCTACCTGTCGCGGCTGTCGGAGCTGAAGCCGGTCGCGAGCGTGCTTCACCACATTCACGCGCGCCACGGCGAGGTTTCCTTTGCCATCGTCTCTGGCTCGCCGCGCACGTCAATCGTCGACACCCTCACGCGTCTCGGGCTCCTGGATCTATTTCCCGTGCTCGTCGGCGCTGAAGACTACGCGCGGGGCAAGCCCGATCCCGAGCCCTTCCTCACCGCTGCCAGCAGGCTCGGCGTCGCTCCTGCAGACTGCCTGGTCTTCGAGGATGCCGAAGCCGGCATCGCGTCCGCCCGGGCCGCCGGCATGCAGTGGGTCAGGGTCCCCTGGTCCGCAGTGGGCCATGACGTCCGGCAGCTCCTGACGCCCCACACCCTCGTCTACGCAGAGCGGTTCGAGGCCCTGGCCAGACGAACGTGCGTGCGCGATTGTCGCGGCGCGTACTAGCACTGAACAACGCCGCGGCAGACAGCGATGGCGCGAGACTTCGGATATCATCCGGCCGCATCTATCGGCGGCCATGGTGGCCGTCGGCTCGCTGGGCGATTCTATGGCCAGTTCCATCACCTCCCGCCTGCTTATTGTCGGTTTGGCTGTCGGCCTCGTGGTTACTGCGGTCAAGGCACAAGTCCGGCAGCCGTTCAGCCGCATCGCTGTCACCGTCACGCCCGACCATCCGAGCTGGACCTATCAGCCGGGCGAGCCGGTGAAGTTCCGCGTCGACGTCGTGCGTGACGGCCATCAGGTGGCGGGCGCGACGGTCCAGTACGGCGTTGGCCCTGAAATGCTGCCGCCCGTCACCGAGGCGACTGCGACCGTCGGCACCACGCCGCTGATGGTTGATGCCGGGACGACGCAGACGCCGGGATTCCTGCGATTGGTGGCAACGGCAACAGTCGAGGGAAGAACATACCGCGGCGTCGGGACCGCCGGTTTTGCGCCCGAACAGATCCAGCCGACCGAAGTGAACCCGCCTGACTTCGACGCGTTCTGGGACGGCGAGCGCAAGCGTCTCGCAGCACTGCCCATCGACGCCAAATGGACGCCACTGCCGGACTATGGCACCGCGGACGTGGACTGTTCGCAGATCAACTTGCAGAACGTCGGCCTGACGGCGGGCACGAGCCGGCTGTACGGAATCCTGTGCATGCCGAAGGCGGCCGGCAAGTATCCGGCGGTGCTGAGCGTTCCGGGCGCGGGCGTGCGACCGTATCGCGGCCTGACGGAGCTCGCCTCGCGCGGCCTGATCACCTTTCAGATCGGGATCCACGGCATCCCCGTGATCCAGCCGCAGGAGGTCTACGACAGCCTGGCCAGCGGCGGTCTCAGCGGCTATCCGACATTCGGCCTCGATTCGCGGGAGCGCTACTACTATCGCCGCGTCTACGTCGGGACGCTCCGCGCCAACGATTTCCTGACGTCGCTGCCGCAGTGGGACGGACGCAATCTCGGCGTCACGGGCGGCAGCCAGGGCGGCGCGCTCTCGATCGTCACCGCCGCCCTCGATCGCCGTGTCACGCGGCTCGTCGCCTACTACCCCGCGATCTCGGACGTGACCGGCTACGTACACCAGCGCGCCGGTGGCTGGCCGCACATGTTCCGCGCCGTCGAAGGACCGAACGTCCATCGCACCGAGGCAAAGCTCAACACGATGCAGTACTACGACGTCGTGAACTTCGCGCGCCGCGTGACGGCGTCAGGTTTCTACTCGTGGGGCTTCAACGACGAGACGTGCCCGCCGACGTCGATGTACTCCGCATACAACGTCATCACCGCGCCCAAGCGGCTGATCCTGGCGTACGACACCGGGCATCGTCAGACGCAGGAACAGGTAGACGAGGGGAACGACTGGCTTGCCGGCGAGCTCACCGGTCGCGCCTGGCCACCCGCGACGCCGCGTTGACCATGTAGAGTCCGGCTTTAGCCGGACCCAAGTGCGGCGAGGGTATCGGCCAGGACGGCGACGCCGCGCGCGATGGCGTCCGGCGACGCGTATTCGTCGGGCCTGTGACTCACGCCGCCGCGGCACGGGATGAAGATCATGCCGGTGGGCACGACGCGCGACATGAAGAGCGAATCGTGGTACGCGCGGCTGATAAGCGAGGCGGCACGCAATCCTCGTGCGGCGGCCGCCGCCGCGATCGCCTCGATGATGGCGGGCGCGCACTGACACGGCGCGTCGGCGTTTATCGTCTCGATGGCGATCGAAACGCGACGTCGAGCGGCAATCTCGTCGCACGCCGTTCGAATCGCGGCCAGCGCCGCATCGCGCCGGGATCCGTCGATGTCCCGCACATCCACGCCAAGAGTTGCCCGGCTCGGAACGCTGTTGATGGCGCCGGGGAATACGTCGCAGACGCCGACAGTGCCAACACTGTCTATCGAGCCGGTCGCGCGCGCTGCCGCTTCGACGGCGAGCGCAACTTCGGCAGCAGCGAGGAACGCATCGCGTCGCTCGGGCATGAGCACAGCGCCGGCATGCCCGCCTTCCCCTTCAACGTGGACCCGCAAGCTGGCGGGCGCGGCAATCGCGGTTACGACGCCGATATCGAGGCCGCGCGCTTCCAGGATCGGTCCCTGTTCGATGTGAAGTTCGACGAACGCGGCATAGCCAACTTTGGTGAGTGCGACCGAGGACAGTGCTCCCGCGAATCCCGCGGCCGCGCGGATCTCCGACAGCGTGCGGTTCTCACGGTCTTTCATGTTGTCAGCCGTCTCGGGATCGAGCGCGGACGACATCAAGCGGCTGCCGAGGCAACCCACGCCAAAACGCGTCGGCTCCTCCGATGTGAACAGGATCACCTCGAGCGATCGGCGGGGACAAAAACCGGATCGCCGGAGCGCACGAAAGGCTTCGATTGCGCCGAGCACGCCAACCGTTCCATCGAATCTGCCGGCATTTGGAATCGCGTCGATGTGCGATCCGGTGGCGACGGCAGGCAGATCCGGATCAGTCCCTGCCCAGCGGCAGAAGGTGTTGCCGACGGCGTCCTCGCGGATGTCGAGCAGCGCCTCGCGGCACAATCCTTTGACGTACTCCCGAGCGCGCCGATCGACATCGCTGAAAACGATGCGCGTGACGGCTGGCGCCGGCGCCTCCGAGAACTGCGCGAGCGCGTCGAGCTCCCGCCAGAGACGGTTGCCGTCGATCGTTATCGCATCGGAGCTCGAGGCGTCGGAACTCATGCCGCATTATAGAAGTCCGCGCCACTCGCGCGCGCGGGTGGCGCGGGGACGTGCAATTCGAAGTAAAGTAGCGACCGTGCTCAGCCGTTCACGCGTCGTGCTCTTCTCTTGACCGCTCGCGCCTCGTCGCCCGAGTCGTCTCTGCGACGGTCGATCGGGCCCCTCGCCCTTGCCGCCAGCATCGTCAACGTCACGATCGGCGGCGGCATCTTCCGCCTGCCGGCGGACGTGGCGGCGACACTCGGGCCAACAGCTCCAGTGGCCTATCTGCTCTGTGCCATCGCCATGGGGCTCATCGTCTTGTGCCTGGCCGAAGCCGGGAGCCGCGTATCGATGACGGGCGGACCTGTACGCCTACATCGAAGTCGCCTTCGGCCCCGCTGTCGCGTTTCTTGCCGGGTTCCTGCTGTGGATGGTCCTGACATTTGCGATGGCCGCAGTCGCGACCGTTCTGATGGCAAGCCTTGGCGCACTGATACCAGCGTTGGCGCAGCCCTGGGCTTCGTCAGCAGTGCTCATCGGCGTCTACGCGATCTTCGCGACCATCAATATTCTCGGCGTCGAGCGAGGTTCGCGGCTGAACAACGCGCTGACGGCCGCCAAGATCCTCCCGTTGCTGCTGCTGATTGCCGGAGGCGTCTTCGCGATCGACTCCAGTAACCTGGCGATCGTGAATCCGCCCGATCTGCCGACGCTGGCGCGGAGCAGCATCCTGTTGATCTTCGTGTTTGCGGGTGTCGAAGCCGCGCTCGTGCCGAGCGGGGAGGTCAAGGATCCCAACCGCACGGTCCCGCGAGCGATTGTCATGGCGATGGTCACCATCACCGTGCTCTACGCCTCACTCCAGTTCGTGGCCCAGGGCGTGCTCGGTCCGGCTCTCGCGACCGCGAAGGCGGCGCCGCTCGCGGAGGCGGCCGGCGTGGCGCTTGGCGGCTGGGCGAGGCAGCTGCTGCTCATCGGCGCGGTGGTCTCGATGGTCGGCCATGTCGGCGGCATGATCCTGGCGACGCCGCGTATGCTGTTCGCGTTCGCGCGCGACGGCTTCTTCCCGCCACAACTGGCGCGAATCCACGCCGTGTATCGAACGCCGGCCGCGGCTATCCTGGTTCAGTGCGCGCTCGTGATCGTGCTGGCGATCACCAGTACGTTCGAACGCCTCGCGATCCTGGCCAATCTGTCGACGTTGATTCTCTACGGCACGTGCTGCGTCGCAACCTGGGAGCTGCGGCGCCGCGACGTGCGCGCAGGCGGCGTACCGTTCAAGGTGCCAGCGCCCAGAGTGGTCGTCGTCCTGGCGCTGCTCATAATCGGCTGGATGCTGACGAGCGTCACGCTCGCCGAATGGGCCGCGTTCGCCGTGGCGCTGGCTGTGCCATCGGCGATTTTGCTCGTGCGCCGGGGTCTAGACGCGAAAGCCGCTGGCACGATGTCGGCCTGAGCCGCGACAGCGCCTCGATCGGCTTACAATCGGCCGTCATCAGTTCGGAGTGCTCATGCCTGCAATGGACCGGCGCCATTTCATTCTCGGGACCGCAGCCGCGGCCCTGCACGCGTCACGGCTGTCCGCGTGGCATACCGCAGCCAACGTCGAGCTCGGATCAGTCGATGGCAGCGTCGGCGGCAATCAGTTCACGCCCGCGCAGTATCTCGATCACTTCAGCTCGCGCAAGCTGACGTGGGCGATGATCTCGCTGCCGCCGCCGATCATCTCGGACGAGGCCGCCGTCAAGCAGGTGAAGGAGCACGCCGATCGCCTCGGCATCAAGCTTCAGCTGGCGTTCGGCACCATGTGCCCGAGCGCGAAGTCGTTCAATCCGCAGAACGGAACGCTCGAAGAGCAGGTGACGCGGGCACTACGCGCGTCACAGATCTTCGGTGCGCGGTGCATGCGCTGCGTCCTCGGCGGCGATCCCGAGCGGCCGCAGATCGAGATGCACATCGACAACATGGTGAAGGCCGTCCGCGGCATGCGCACGCGGATTGTCGATTCCGGCATCAAGCTCGCCGTCGAGAACCACGGCGGCGACCTGCAGTCGCGCGAGATGAAGATGATGATCGAGGCCGCCGGCCCCGACATCATGGGCGTCTGCCTGGACTCGGGCAACCCCGTGTGGATGCTCGAGGATCCGCACATGACGCTCGAGATGCTGATCCCGTACGCCGAGACCTGTCATGTCCGTGACAGCGCCGTGTGGAAGGTGCCCGAGGGTATCGCCGTGCGTTGGGTCAACATGGGCGAAGGCAACGTCGACATCGACGGCTGGATCCGGAAGTACATCGCCGCCAAGCCTGGCGCCCCGATCATCTTCGAGAATCTCGTGTCGGGGAATCCTCGCGTCCACGCGATCTACGATCCCAAGTTCTGGAGCAACTGGCAGAAGATGCCGGCGTCAGAGTTCAGCCGCTTCCTGGCTGTGGCCGAGAAGGGCAAGCCGACGCCGGCGACGCCGCGGCCTGAGGGTAAGACCGCGGGCCAGCAGCGCATCGACGACCTGGATGTCTGCATCAACTACACGCGGAGTTTGTTGCAGCGCATCTGATATCGCGGCATCCGGGTCGCCGCCGAAGGCCGAACCGATTACAGGCCCGCAAGTGAGTAGCTGGTGCTCCGCCCACCGGCCTGGTTCCTGACGAGAACCCCACGTTCCACGAGCTGCTGGATATCCCGTAGCGCCGTGTCGGTTGAGCTCTTTGTCAGAGCCGCCCACTTCGATGTCGTCAGCTTTCCTTCGAAGCCCTCGATCAGCTTGTTGATCACCAGCCGCTGGCGGTCGTTCAGGGCAACATCGCGCAGCCTCTCCCAGTGGCGCGCCTTGTCGAGCACGCCGGAAAGAGCCATTTGCGCGCCTTCAATCGCGCGGGTCAGGCAACCGAGGAACCACTCCATCCAGGCCGTGACTTCCATGCTGCCTCGCTGCGTCTCTTCGAGGATGCGGTAGTACTCGCCGCGCTCCTCGCGAATCTGCGCCGACATGCTGTAGAACCGCTGCGAGCTGCCTTCCGATCGGGCCAGCGACATGTCCGCGATCGCACGGGCGATACGGCCGTTGCCATCGTCGAACGGGTGGATCGTCACGAACCAGAGATGCGCAAGCGCGGCCTTCAGCACTGGTTCGATGTTCGCGTCGCTGTTGAACCAGTCGACGAAGCGTCGCATCTCTTCATGCAGCCGGTCGGCCGATGGGGCCTCGAAGTGGACGCGTTCGCGACCCACAGGTCCGGACACCACCTGCATTGGCGCCGTGCGGTCGTCACGCCATGCGCCGACGGCAATTCGATGCATCCCGCTCCTGCCGGTCGGGAACAACGACGCGTGCCAGCCAAAGAGTCGTTCCTCGGACAGCGTCTGGTGGTAGCGCTGCGTCGCGTCCAGCATCATCTCGACGACGCCTTCGACGTGACGGTCTGCAGGCTGCAGCCCGCCGATATCGATTCCGAGCCGGCGAGCGACTGAGGAGCGGACCTGGCCGGCATCCAGCTTCTCGCCTTCGATTTCGCTGCTCTTCAGCACGTCCTCGGTCAGGGTGCGGAGCACAGCCTCCTCTCGCAGCTTGAAACCGAGCGCCTCCATCTGCCCGACCAGACGGCCCTGCAGATGCCTGGCGGACGCCAACGGCGCTGCCAGGCGTCCGGCGTCCCAGTGAAACCTGGGCCAGTCCGGGAGTTCATGGATATATGTGGCCATTCACCGCATGTCCTGCGGTGATTATAGCCTGTATTCGCCGCAACCAACAACCAATTGCCGCATTGCCTGCGGCGAATACTGCCGGAATAGCCGCGAGGCCTACTGCGTCATCTTGTACTGTGGCGGCGGCTCGACGTTCTGCAGCCACTTCACGAAATAGTCCCAGCGGCGCCGCATCATGTACGGCGCCATCTGCGCGTAGCCATGCGCCTGGTTCGGCAGCAGCACCAGGTCGAAATCCTTGTTCGCTTTGATCAGCGCTTCGACGACGAGCAGCGTCTGCGACGGCGGCACATTCGTATCCATTGTCCCGTGCGCGAGCATCAGCTTGCCTTTGAGGTCCTTGGCAAAGTTCTGGTTCGCCTCGACCTCGTAGTTGTCGGTCCCATCGGCATTCTTCACGAGCAGGCCCTGATAGCGCTCGCCCCAGTCGTCCTCGTAGTTGCGCTGATCGTGGTTGCCCGATTCGGCGATCCCGACCTTGAAGAAATCGGGATAGCGGAACATCGCTGACGTCGTCGCGAAGCCGCCGCCGGAGTGGCCCCAGATCCCGACACGATCGAGGTCGATGAACGGAAACTGCCGCGCGAGATCCTTCATGCCGGCGATCTGATCGGGGATGGTGTTGTCGCGGCCCATGGCGCCGTAGTACGCGTCCATGAACGACTTCGATCGGCCTGGTGTGCCGCGGCCGTCGATGGTGACGACGATGAAGCCGAGCTCGGCAAGCGCCTGCCGATCGCCGCGCGCGGCGGTGAAGGCGCGGCTGCCGGTGCTGCCGGTCTGCGGACCGGGATACACCTGATTCACGATTGGATACTTCCGCCCGGCATCCATCTTCGACGGCGTGAACATCATCCCGTAGATGTCCGTCTTGCCGTCGGCGGCCTTCATCTTGATCGGTGTCGGCGGCTTCCAGCCGGTCGCCAGAAGCTTCGAAACGTCGGCGCGCTCGAGCGGCATCACGAGCCGGCCATCGGCGTCGCGCAGCGTGATCACCGGCGCGACATCGGGCTTCGACGATGTGTCGATCACGTAGCGGCCGGAAGGCGCCACCTGGAGGCTGTGCGTGCCATCGTCGGGCGTCAACGAAACCGCAGCCGCGGCGCGGCCTCCGGCGGCATCGAGCGAGACGCGGTAGTAGCTGGTGAAGTAGGGATCGCGGCCCTTCTCGCGGCCGTTGGCGGCATACCACAGCGTTCGCGTCTTCTCGTCGACGCGCTCGATCTGCGTGACGGGACCTTCACCGATGGTAATCGGATGCTTCAACGCGCCCGTGGAGAGATCGTAAAGATAGAGATTGCCCCAGTCGTTGCGCTCCGAGTACCAGATCACTTCGTTGGTCGGCCACAGCACCTGCCATCCGGTGCGTGATTCGGTACTGCGTCGCCATTTTCTCGTCGAGCACCGTGCGAACGGCGCCGGTCGCCGTGTCCGCGACGCGCAGCCACACCTGCTTGTGATCGCGCGACACCGACGCGAGCGCGAGCCTGGTCCCGTCCGGGCTCCAGCTGTAGTCGCGGACGTTGATGTTGTCGCTCAGGGTGCCGCGATGGAAGTCGGGCTCCATCTGCAGCCGCACGGTCTTCCCGGAGTCGACGTCGATGACGACGCGGTGCAGCATCGCCATGACCTTGTCGCCGGGCAGCGGATACTTCGAGACCCGCAGCGTCGGGTGCCCGGGCACGGTTGGTACGAAGTAAAGCTCGCCGACCTCGCGTTCGTCCTGCTGTTGCGTCGCGACTTTCTTCGAATCCGCCGACCACAGCGCGATCGCACGGTCGCTGCTCGTCCAGCCCGCGTTGTCGGTGGCGTAACCGAAGTACTTGGCGCCGTCGGTCGTCAGCTGCCGCTCCTGGCGTGTCGCGACGTCGTGCACCCACAGGTTCCATTCGCGGATGAAGATGCCGCGCTTGCCGTCTGGCGACATGTTGAGCGGTTTGCCGTCAGTGGACGTGCGTGCGGCTGCGCCGCCGCGACCACCGCCGCGCCCGCCCCGTCCCCCCGCCGGTGGATCGGCAGCCTCGCCGCCAGTCGTCGTCGCCGCGCCAGTGTCGGCGCACTTCGCGCCCTCGACATCGCAGCTCCATCGCTTTCCTGCAAGGTTGAAGGCGATTGCCGTGCCGTCAGGGGACGGCGTCAGGCCCTGAATCGCGAGGTTCAGTGGATCGAGCTTCGTGTTAGACGCTGCCGACAGCGCCGCCGCGACCTTCTCGTGATTGAACGCCCGCGACCGTGTCTTCTTCACCGGGTCGACGAGGATGAATTCCGTTCCGCCGGTGATCGCATTCCGGTACCAGAAGCGATCGTCGGGCAGCCACGTCGCAGAGACGGCGCCGCCAACAACGAGCGGAGTGACTGCCGGCGCCAGGAAGCGTTCGGCACGGGTGTAGTCGTCTGGAGTAAGAGCCGGGCGTTGCTGGCCGACTACAGACGCGCCGAGGATGGCAACAAGGGAAAAAGAAATGAGAATCCGGGAGATGGCGTTCGACATGATGGCGCGAATGGTACCACGCGCACCACGGCCCGCACGAGCGCTACCAGCGCGCGGCGACGTCCAAAAATGTCAGCGCTGGCCGCAGATCGCGGCCTCGAGTTCGTCGGCGTCCACCGGCTTCACGAGGTGCTGGTCGAAGCCGGCTTTACGTGCGTTCTCTCTCGCCTCGGAGGCGCCATAACCCGTCAGAGCGATGATTCGTGTCGCCCCGAACGCTGGCAGTGTCCGAAGATGACGCGCGACCGAATAGCCGTCCATCCGCGGAAGCCCGATGTCGAGGAGGATGACGTCGGGCCGGACCTGTTCAGCGAGCTCGATACCAGATTTCCCGTCGTGCGCGACCGTGACCTGATGGCCCATCACGTGGAGCAGTCGCCTCAGGGCGCGCGTGGCGTCGACATGGTCGTCGACGATGAGGACTCGCAGCGCGGGCACTGCTTCCGGAAGGACGTCACCCGGCGGCGCGGACGCTGGGGTCTGAGCCGTGCATCGCCCGCGGTAGAGAGATCGAAAACTCGCTTCCGCGACCCGGCCCCTGACTCGAGGCGACGAGTGTGCCGGCATGCATGTCGACGAGACGACGCGCGAGGGTGAGGCCGACACCGAGACCGCCGTGGACCCGATTGGGTGAGGGATCGCTCTGCGAGAAGAGATCGAAGATTGTCGCCAGCCGGTCCTCGGAGATGCCGACGCCGCTGTCGCGCACGACGAATTTCGATCGACTCGCAGCCGCCGCTGACGTGAACGTCGATGTCACCACCGGGATCCGTGAACTTTCCCGCGTTGTTCAGGATGTTGGTCAGGATCTGAACGAGACGGACGCGATCGCCGTCGACGACGAGCGGATCGGACGGTACGCGCGTCGTCACACGATGGCCCTTGGCCACAAGCGTGCGCCGGCACGTGTCGAGCGCGTCGGTCACGATGTCGCGGATATCTACCGGCTCCCGGCGAAGGGTGATACGTCCCATCGTGAGGCGCGACACATCCAGCAGATCGTCGACCAGGCGCACCAGATGCTCGACCTGACGCTCCATGGTCTGCCGCATCTCTTTCCAGACGTCGCTGTCCGACGACCGCGCCTGCACGGCGAGCGCGTGGCAGATGGGCGCCAGCGGATTGCGCAACTCGTGCGCCAGCATGGCGAGGAACTCGTCCTTGCGGTGATCGGCGTCGCGAAGCGCTTCTTCCGCCCGCCGCCTGTCGTCGACGTCGAGGACAGAGCCGTACCATTTGGTGATGGCTCCGGATGCGTCCCGCTTCGGCAGCGCTCGCGTCAGCTGCCAGCGATAGGTCCCGCTCACTCCGCGCAGGCGATACTCGGCCTCGAATGGCCCACCCGTCTCGCGCGCGCGAGTCCACAGATGCATCTTCGGCGCGACGTCGTCGGGATGCATGTACGCAACGTAGCCGTGGCCGAGGAGAGTTTCGATGGGAGCGCCCGTGTACTCGGCGGCGCGAGGCGACAAGTAATCGAGACGACCGTCGGGTGTCGCCCGCCACAGAAGTGCCGGCGTCGATTCACTGAGGAAGCGAATCTGCTCTTCGCTGTTTCTGAGCTCGGCTTCCACCCGTGAGCGGGCAAGTTCTGCCGCAGCGCGTCCTGCAACGAGCTCGAGGATCGGTGCACGGATGGTGGCGTGAACCGTCCATGGGACGGTCATGCATGATCACCAGCAGACCGGTCGCCTGCCCGTCCGCGCCACGAAGCGGAGTGCCGGCGTAGGCCTCGACGCCGAGATGCCGAAGCATGTCGTCGAGGGGAAACCTGTCGGCGACGCCCTTGGGGTGGAAGCAGGTGACGCCGCTCAACACCTCCGCACAGGGCGTGCCCCCGAGGTCGTACTCGATGTTCTCGGCGGGCGCGTTATCGGCCCAGCCGGCGACGACCTGAACGCGACCGGGAATCTCGGGATGCAGCCGGCTGAGATACACCCAGCGGACGGAGAGCACATCGGCGAGGCCGGCGACGAGGCCCCGGAAATAGGCGTCGCCCGTGCAGTTCGTGCAGTCCGCGAGACGTCGCAGCGCGTCTCCGACCCAATCCTGGCCGAGCGGAGTGGCAGTCACGTCTGGCGAATCCTAACACGACGGTTAGAGGGCTGGTGCGGATCGGACGACCGAATTTCCGGCGCATGGCCGGTACAAAGGTTGCTCCACGGCCGCTGGAGGTCGTTACCATGTTTCCTGTCGGAGACGATCGAGGACCGGGCGCCGGCATCGCCATTGTGACGATCGCCCTGATTATCCTCAATGTTCTAGCTTTTTTTCTCGAGCTGGGTCAGGGATCGGAAGGCGCGCTGCAGTCGTTCATCACCGCCTGGGGTGTGGTGCCGCGTGAGTTCAGTGTGGGTCGAGATTTGCCGCCCCTGATTCCAGTTCCCTACTGGTCGACACTCATCACTTCGATGTTCCTGCACGCCGGGTGGATGCACCTCGGGGGGAACATGCTCTACCTCTGGATTTTTGGAGACAACGTCGAGCGCGCGATGGGGTCCGCTCGCTACCTGGCCTTCTATCTAATCTGCGGCATCGTCGCTGGCCTGGCGCACATCGCGTTCAGTGGCGGATCGCCGGTGCCAAGCCTTGGCGCCTCTGGTGCGATCAGCGGGGTGCTCGGTGGCTACCTGCTGCTGTTCCCGCAGAATCGGATCAAGGTCCTCACGCGAGGCGGCATGACGACCGTTCCCGCGATCGTCGTCCTCGGACTCTGGATTGTCCTCCAGCTGTTCAGCCAGATCGGATCGATCGCTCAGACGAGCGACGGCGGCGGTGTGGCGTACATGGCGCACATCGGCGGCTTCGTGGCTGGCTTGGTGCTGGTCAAGCTCTTCACTGCGGGCCGGCGGCTGGTTCCCGCATAGCTTGTAGGTGACCTTCTGTCTGGAGGTCGTGATGCGGATGCTCACTGGCTCCGTCGCTCTAGTGTGTGGCGCCGCTCTCAGTCTCGACTGGAATAACGTGGCGCACGGACCTAATCATCCACAGCCAGTAACCAGCCAGGTTCGCTTCGGTAACGAATAGGGCCTCGGTTCGTTTTAGCAGGGTCGGCCGTTATGTAGTGTGAGCCACGGCAGCCGGATATCGCGGCGCCTCGGCTGGGGGATATGATGACCGACACCAGCGCAATGCAACCATCGGAAGACCGGCCGCCCGGCGGTGATCTGGCGAGCACCATGGACCTTCTCGAGCGCTTCAAGCTCGGGGACCAGCAGGCCATCGAGCTGCTCGTCGAGCGTTCGATTCCGCCACTCCAGCGATGGGCCCGGGGCCGGTTGCCAAGCTGGGCTCGCCATCTCGCGGAAACCCAGGATCTCGTGCAGACCGCGTTGATTCGTGCCTTGCCACACCTCAAGCAGTTCGAGGCCCGCCATCCCGGCGCCTTGCAGGCATATCTACGACAAGCCGTCGCCAACCACATCCGGGACGAGATTCGACAGGGTCCCGAATCAGCCGGGCGCCGACCCGCCGGACATCGCGGACTCCAAGCCTTCGCCGCTCGAGATCGCGATCGGTAAGCAGGGTGTCGAGCGCTACGAACGAGCGCTTGCGAAGCTGCGGCCCATCGACCGCGAGGCCATCATCGCCAGGGTCGAACTGCAGCAGAGTTACGAGGAAGTGGCAATTGCCCTCGACAAGCCAAATGCCAATGCTGCTCGCGTCGCGGTGTCACGCGCGCTCAAAAGCCTTATTCAGGCTATGGATGACGAATTGCGAAGTTAGTCGGGTATGATTGCGCTCGAGCTGGGGCCGTTCCATTCACATGCGAGGTCCGTAGTCGGCAGGCCCGACATGGGCACGAGCTCAAAGCGTGTGGTGCGAACGCGGAAGCCATCGTCGCGACGAGGAACTGGCATCCGTCCCAACACCGACGCATGGCACTTGACGCCGACCCACTCGGCAGGCTCAGCGAATCGATCGCCGATGGAGAGTCGATCGATTGGAATGCGCTTCGTGCGGCTGCTCCCGACGATGACGTACGTCGCCTCCTCGAGCACCTTCGCATCGTCGCTGGCGTCGCTGAGGTACACCGCTCTCAGTTCGCTGAAACCGTCACCGCCAGCCTCCCGCCTCGAGACGAGCCCTCATCATCGGAGAAGGGGCCGCAACAAGCCGCGCGGTGGGGCCACCTGCTCCTCATTCGCAAGATCGGCGAAGGGGCCTTCGGTGAGGTTTACGAAGCCCTCGATACGTGGCTCGATCATCCGCGAGCGCTGAAGCTCCTCAAGCCTGAAGTCGCCAACCGCAGCTCCGCGCCGCAGATCCTGCACGAAGCGCGGAAACTTGTGCGCGTTCGACATCCCAATGTCGTGATGGTCCATGGCGCTGACAGCCACGACGGACGCGTCGGCTTCTGGATGGATCTCGTCGAAGGCCAGACGTTGGAGCAGCGTGTTCGCGACGGGCGTCTGAGCGCCGGCGAAACGATCTACGTCGGGCAGGAAATCTGCCGGGCACTCGCCGCGGTGCACCAGGCGAATCTACTGCACCGCGACATCAAGGCGCAGAACGTCATGCGCGCGACTGATGGCGGACGCATCATCCTGATGGATTTTGGCGCCGGCGAGTTCCGCGATGCGCCAGCGACCGGGCGGCCGCACGGTACGCCGCTCTATCTGGCGCCGGAGCTGCTGACCGGCGGCGCTGCATCGGTGGAGAGCGACATCTACTCGCTTGGCGTCCTTCTCTACTACCTCGTCAGCGGTCGCTTTCCCGTCGAGGGCAAGTCGTTTTCGGACATGGTCCTGGCGCATGCACAACAGCGGCGCCAGCACCTTCGTGATTTACGCTCGGATCTGCCCGACTGGTTCGTGAACGTGGTGGAACGAGCGATCGATCCGCATCCCGAGCGGCGATTCCAGTCCGCGGGCCAGCTGCACGCCGCGCTCGAGCGTGAACCATCGCCGGCGCCGCACCCGGAGCCGCTACCGATTCCGACGCCAATGCCGACACCCGCTCCTGTCCCGATACCTCGCCCGACGCCGAGTGCGTATCCGTCATTGGCCGCGATCCTCCTCGGGTTGATGGGTGTCGTTGCAGTGATCCTGGTGCTCGGCGTCGTCGCCTGTCGATCCTTCGAGGTAGCGCTACACGTCCCGCCGGGTTTCACGGCGGGTCCGCTCAAATACCTGCAAGTCGGCACCTGGGGGCTACTGGCCTTTGCGATGTTCTGGGTGCTCGAAGCGGCCGTCGTCGCGGCGCTGCTGTGGATTCGCATGCTATTCAGGTCCATCATCGAGCGATTCACGAGGCCTATCGAAGCCCGCATCGCCGCGATCGATGCAACGACCCTGGCCACGCTCGTCGCGGTGCTGGGACTCGTGTGGTGGGCTGCGATCACGTGGTGGTACTCGCCGCTCTTCTCAACCCTCTTTGCGATGCAATCTGGCACCGCGGCCGGGGCGCGGGGACCTGTCGCTACTCGATCGCTCTTTTCGAGATCTGTATCGCAGCTATGGATACCACTCTGCGGTCCTCAGCTTCGTTTTGTTGTTCACAGTCTGGCGCTGGTGGCCGCGGCTCGAGCGCCGCGCCGAAGACATATCTTTCGTTCGCGGCGATGAAGTGGGCCCCGATCGCGATCTGCGTTCTTGTCCTGGTCTGCGCCACAGCGCCGCGACGCTTCGTCTGGGAACGCTTTCCGGGCGTGCTGTGACAAAAACCAGCCTTCCTTCGTTATAGGGACGAACGCCGAAGAATTGCTGCTCTATAAACCTGATACGGCGAGCGCGACGGCACGCAGAGTCCGGATGGACTCACCGGACGTCGCGCATACCGATACGGACAAGTGGCAGTTCCTCGTGCCCGAATAACACTCGCGCCAGTACCGCCTGGCGACTCCGACGGGAGGCTATGAGATGGTTCGAAAGCTTGTCGCTGTGGGTGCTTTGTTCTTCGCCATGCTGGGCGCCCCTCGAACCAGTGAGGCCGGCCTCTTCGATTTCATCTGGGAGATGAGCGGTCCACAGATGATCGGTGCCGGATACGGATGCTTGTTTACGCCGCCACCAAACATCGTCAAGAAAGGATGCCGACTAGGAGGCGTTGCCGGGTACACCGCTTTGATTGCGAATGATCAGCAACGAGCGGCTAATCAAAAAGAGGCTCGGCTCTTTGTGGCACTGAACGGTGCCTACTATTTTCGACGGGCAAGAACGCTGAAGATTCCGTAACGGGCGAGCAGTTTGACTATCGTTTCTTTCGTGCCCACATGCTCGCGGCATCGCCAGCGGTAGTGGTTCAATCGAAAAAAGTGGGAGAGTTGACCTTTTATCACGGTACCGGAATCACGTACAACTTTTTGTTTGGTCAGGATTTCAGACGCTTCGACAAGTTTGGCTTCACCATCACGCCAGTAGACGTCAGCTTCAGGCGTGTCAGCGCCGGGTTCACCCTTCGTTTCTATCCCAACGGCTTCACGCCAGACGAATTTGGCTTTGGGCCGCGCCTCGACTACGACCGCAAGGGTGAGTGGGTGATGGGCTTCAACGTTGGATGGGCACTCCCAGACTGATCTTCCTTACGTGGGCACTAGTCCTTCACGCGCACCCGGATGTTGGCGTATGCCGTCGTGCTGCCGGGATCGTGCGCCTGGAAGGCGATCGTGCCGGGCGCGATTTTGCGGCCGGGCGTATCGTAGGCGCCATTCCAGTCCGGCGGCTGCGTCCAGCGCGCTACCTGGTTTCCCTTGAGCGTGACAGTAATCGTGTCGCCTTCGACGGCCACGACCATCGGATACCACTCGTCATCCTTGGCCGGGATGTACGACAGGTCCATCACGTGGTAGATGCTGCCGCTGCGAATGCGGTCGGTATGGCTGATGTTGACCTGTATCTCGAAGCCCTTCCCGGGGAATCCCTTCTCCTGGTACTCGGTCATCACGTAGACGCCGCCGTTCGAGCGGTTTCGCGCCATGATGTCGAGCCGGAGCTCGAAGTTGCGGAACATGTGGTTGTTCAGGGGCCCGTCGTAGAAGAGATGCGATGCCGCACCGTGCGCGACGATCGCACCCTGATCGACCGAGAACGATTCGGCGGGACCGCCAATCTTCCAGCCAGTCAGATCCTTGCCATTGAACAGGCTCGTGAACCCGGATTCAACAGTACGGGTCGGTGGCGCCGGCATCGGGGTCGTCGGCTGGGGTGGCGGTGCGGGCGCTGGCGCAGGAGTCTGCTGCGCAAGAAGAGCGCTGCTCACGGCAAGCGCGGATATGAGTGCCAGAAGAATCGGGCCGCGTTTCATTTGAACAATCTCCTTGGAGTCGGGCTTCGTCATGCTACCAGACTGTGCCGAGAGGATCGGCGACAACAGGTGTTACTCGCCGATCGGCCTCACCAGGCGCTCTCGCTATCAGTTGCTTGCCGGCTCGACGTGAACGAGGACATCGGCAACCCAGGCCAGCTCGGCCTTGATTTTCGTCCGCGCCTGCCCCCCGATGTCGTGCGCCGCCCCGACCGACAGGTGTGGATCGACTTCGATGTGCAAGTCGACGTGATACTGCAGGCCGGTCTTGCGCGCGAAGGCCTTGTCGACGCCGCGCACGCCATCGACGGCCAGCGCAGCGCGGCGCACGAGCTCCATCATGCGCGCATCCGGCATCGTGTCCATCAGCTCCAGGGACGCGTCGCGCAGCACGCGCAGGCCGGTGATGATCACGACGATGCCGACAACGAAGCCACCGTAGTGATCGGCGGCGCGAAAACGCTCGAAGTCGTAGATCGTGAGCCCGACTGCTGTCAGCGCCGCGGCGGCCGACAGGATGTCAACGGCATCGTTCCAGGCGTCGGCGAGCAGCGACGTGCTCCTGATTCGCCGTCCGATGCGGAACTTGATCGTCGACATCACGGCACGCACGACGATCGCGCACGCGAGCGCGACGACAGCGGCTACGCCCGGCGGCGGGTGAACTGCGCCGACGGCCTGCAGCGAGTTCCAGCAGATTCCGGCGCCACCTGCGCTCAGCACCATGCCGACGACGAAGGCGGCCAGCGTCTCCATGCGGCCATGTCCGTAGGGATGATTGGCATCGGCGGGCCGCGCGGCGACGAGCATGCCGACGAAGACGACAGTCGATGCGAGAACGTCGCCGGCAAACTCGAGCCCGGTCGCAAAAACCGACGTCGACTGCGAGACGATGCCCGCGACAAGGTTGATGGACGCGAGAAAGGCGCTGGCAACGATGCCCGCAAGTGCGATGCGCTGGCCCGTCCGCGCCGCGGCCTGCTGCAGAGTCGCTGCTCGGCCCGCGGCGCTGGCCTCAGCGCTGCTGGAAGACATGTTCTGGCGCAGGAGACTGGCCAAGATCCCCGAGGTCTATCGAGGTGCGGGCAGGTACGCGCTGCGGTCCGGCTCTGAGGTACTGCGCGGGCCACGCGATCGTCTGCTCCAGCTCGCGCGCTGCGCGAAGGGGCCAGTGCGGATCGCGCAGGAGCTCGCGAGCCAGGAGAACGGCGTCAGCCTGTCCGGTGCCGATGATCCCTTCCGCCTGTGCCGGAGTCGTGATCATGCCGACCGCGCCGGTCAGAATCCCTGCTTCGCGCCGCACTCGCTCGGCAAAGGGTGTTTGATAGCCTGGACCGATCGGGATCCGGGCGTGCGCGACGTTGCCGCCCGATGAACAATCGATCAAGTCGACACCCTCGCTCTTCAATCCCCGCGCAAGCTCGACCGACTGCTCGGCATCCCAACCGCCATCGACCCAATCGGTCGACGAGATGCGCACGAAGAGCGGCGCCCGTTCCGGCCAGACACCGCGAACGGCAGCCACAACCTCACGCAGCAGGCGCGTGCGGTTCTCGAACGATCCGCCGTAGTCATCGTCTCGCTCGTTGCTCAGCGGCGACAGGAACTCGTGAATCAGATAGCCATGCGCCGCATGCATCTCGATGACGCGGAAGCCGGCCTCGCAGGCGCGCCGCGCGCGCGCGCAAAGGCGTCGACGACGACGCGGATGCCATCGAGCGTCAGCGCATGGGGCTCGGATAGTTGTCCGCAAACTTGACCGCGCTCGGCGCGACAACCTTCGGCCATCCGCCTTCATTTTCGGTAGCGGGCCCGTGACCGTCCCACGGCCGCCGCGTACTCGCCTTGCGGCCGGCGTGCGCCAGCTGCATGCCGGCGACGCTGCCCTGTGCGTGAACGAAACGCACAATCCGCGCGAGCGGCTCGACGTGATCGTCGCTCCAGATACCGAGGTCCTGCGGGCTGATCCGGCCCTCCGGCAGAATCGCGGTCGCTTCCGTCAGGACGAGCGCGGCACCGCCGACGGCGCGGCTACCGAGGTGAACGAGGTGCCAGTCGCTCGCAAACCCATCGCTGCACGAGTACTCGCACATCGGCGACACGAACACGCGATTAGGAAAGGTCACACCACGAATGGCCAGGGGATCAAAGAGATGGGACATCACGTCTGGTTATACCTGATTCAGCGTGGAGGCGTTGACTTGCACCTGTCGATAGTCGACTATTAAGCTGTCGAGAGGCGACATGTCGACATACAAAACAGAAGTTCCCTACGGCACCCTGGACCTGGTCATTCTCAAGACGCTCGACACGATGGGCGCGATGCACGGCTACAGCATCGCCCGCCGCATCGAGCAGGTGGCCGACAACCTGCTGCGCCTGAGCCAGGGCTCGATTTATCCGGCACTCATTCGCCTCGAGCAACAGGGGTGGATCCGCACGCAGTGGGGCGTCTCGGAAACCAATCGCAAGGTGAAGTTCTACTCGCTCACTGCCGCCGGCACGCGCCAGCTGCGCATAGAAGTCGCGAACTGGGAGCGGGCGACGGCGCTCGTCAACCGTTTCCTCGAGGCGAAGTCGTGACCGCGTTTGCGCGGCGCCTCATGGCGCTCTTCCGGACACGCCGCCTCGACTCCGAGCTCGACGACGAAGTCCGGCCCACCTCGAGCTGGCCGAACGCGATGCTCTTGCTGCCGGTCTGTCTCCCGAAGAAGCACGACGCGCGGCGCGGCGCGACTTCGGCAGCATCGAGCGGATCCGCGAAGAGCACCGCGATCGCCGCAGCGTCCGGTGGATAGAAACGTTCGGGCAAGGACTACGCTACGGCCTGCTCCTCCTCCGGCGCGATCCGATCTTTGCTGTCGTCGCCATCAGCGTGATGGCTATTGGCATCGGCGCCAAAACAGCGATGTTCAGCGTCGTGGACGCGGTGATGCTCAAGCCGCTCCCCTATCCCGACCCAGACCGAATCGTCCGCCTCTGGGAGGCGCCGAGCCCGACGGCCCGCAACGGATATCAACCCTCAACTTCCTCGACTGGAAGCGCCTGAGCAAATCGTTCGACGCGCTGTCCGCCGTGCGGGGGCTCAACGTCGCGCTCACCGGCACCGGCGATCCGGCGCGGCTGTCGGGCACACTGGTGTCCGCCGACTACTTCGATGTGTTCGGCGTGAAACCCAGCCTCGGGCGCGCCTTCCTCCCCGGCGAGGACGAGCCGGGCGCCAACCCGGTCATCGTGCTGAGCCACGCGGCGTGGCAGGCACGTTTCGCCGGCGACCCGGGGATCCTCGAACGCAGATCGTGCTCGACGGCGAGCCGCACCAGGTCGTCGGGGTGCTGCCGGCAGGCAGCTTCGATCGCGAGGACGGCAGCTTCTGGAAACCAATCGTGTTCCCGCCGGAGCAGCGCACCCGCGGCTATCACTGGCTGGGCGCCGTCGGACGCCTGAGGCCGGGCGTCAGCCTGGACCAGGCGCAAGCCGAAATGCGCGCGGTCAGCGCCAGCCTCTCGGCGCAGCAGCCGTCCTTCAAGCGCGAATGGAGCGTCGGGTCGATCCATTCGAACGCGGGCTCGTCTCCTGACGCGTTTCGGCAGGCGATCGCCGTGGCATTCGGCGCCGTCGTGATGGTGCTGCTGATTGCCGCCGCGAACATCGCCAACCTGCTCCTCGCCAAAGGTGTCGCCCGCCGGCAGGAGATGGCGGTCCGCACCGCGCTCGGCGCGACGCGCGGACGATTGGTTGCGCAGGTCCTTGACCGAGAGCCTCGTCCTCTGCCTCTTCGGCGGTCTCGCCGGCGTTGCCCTCGCCTATTTCTTGATCGACGCCGCGGTGCCGCTGCTCGAAGACGTCGCTGCCGGCAACGGCAGCCGTCGATATCGACCCGCGCGTGCTCGGCTTCGCGGCCGCGGCGACCGTCGGGCGTGTCGCTCCTCGTCGGCCTGCTGCCGTCGCTGCAGACGTCATCAGGCAGGCTGTCGCAGGCGATCAACCTCGCCAGCCGCGGCTCATCCATCGCACGACAGGTTGCGGCGGACGATCGTCATCGCCGAAGTTGGCCATCTCGCTGGTGCTCATCTGCGGCGCCGTGCTGATGTTCAAGAGTCTGCTCAAGCTGCAGCGCGTCGATCCTCAGCGTGCGCATCGACAACGTCATCACGATGTCGGCCGATCTGTCGCTCGGAACCTATCCGACGTCGGAGAGCGCGACCCTTTTCATCGAACGGGCCGTCAGAACGCCTGCGCGCAATTCCCGGGCATCGAAAACGTCGCCATCGCGACCGATGTGCCGATGCTCGGCGTCCGTCAGGGCGACGCCCTCAACATTCCCGGTGCCGAGGCCATTGGCAGCCGCTTCAAGCGCGTCGATCCGCGAACTACTTCGCCACGCTCGACATTCCGGTGCTTGCCGGACGCAGCATCACCGCACAGGACAAACCGGGCGCGCCACGAGTCATCGTCGTCAACGAACCGCTCGCGCGGCGTGTGGCGGAGCGCCTGGGCATCGCCGATCCGGCGGCAATCGTCGGCGTATCGTGCCGCCTCGAACACGCCGCATGTACGAGAACCGCGGTCAGACCGGCCAGGAGGAAGACGTCGAGATCGTCGGCATGATCCGCAACGAGCGTCACGCGATCTCGAGACGCCGATGCAAGAAGTCGTCTACGTCTCGCTGCTGCAGGCGCCGCGACGAGAGATCAAGTTCATCGTGCGAACGCTCGGCGACCCTGCGGCCGCGATGCCCGCCATCCGTCATGCCGTCGCCGAGCTCGATCCGCGCTTGCCGCTGGGCGATGTCCGGACGATGGAGCAGGTGCGACAGCTCACGATGTCGGGGAAGACGGCGCCGGCGTGGATCATCGGCGCCTTCGCTGGTGTCGCGGCGCTGCTTGCCGCGCTCGGCCTCTACGGCGTGCTGTCGCATGCCGTCAATCAGCGCCGCCGTGAAATCGGCATCCGCATGGCGCTCGGCGCCGGCGCGCGCAACGTGCTGGCGAACGTCCTCGGCAATGCGGCGTGGATGGTCGGCATCGGCTTGACGCTCGGGCTCGCCGCCGCGCTCGCGCTGATGAAGGTGATGACGACGCTGCTCTTCGAGGTCTCTCCGCTCGATCCGTTTGCGTTCGCGCTGGCGGCGGCATCGATGGCGGTGATCGGACTCGTAGCTGCGCTGATTCCGGCGAGCCGCGCCACCCGCGTCGATCCTGTCACTGCTCTTCGCGTCGACGCGTAGCGAGTTGCGTGTGCGGCTGAGTCAGCGCACACACGATCGATAGACCGCACACTCATCGTCCACGGACTTCTCGCCGTTCTTCGTCAAGCAGCCGCGGCGCCTGGCCAACAAGATTCGACGTGGAATCGCCAGGGGAGAAATCCAGAACCTGTTTCTCGTCCTGCGCATCCCGACAACGACGCCCTACCCGGGCATCAGCGGTCAACCGCCGCTCATCGGCCTGAACGCGACCGCACCGATTCTCGGTCTCTCGTTTGTCTCGAGCGACGGCGGCGCGACGTTCAGCAAGGTCACGAACGCCAACTTCCGTTCTCTCTGGTACTCGCACAATTGCCGACCTGGTGGTAAGCCGGAAAAGGGGCCGTTCGTGCCGCGCGCACGAACGGCTTCCGTCGTCGCCAAGTTCCTGCTTTACTCTGTCTGCATGACAACCTTCATTGCCCTGCTCCGCGCCGTCAACGTCGGCGGCACGGGAATGCTGCCGATGACGATCCTCTCGGCGATGTGCTGCGATCTCGGGTTCGCAAAGGTCCGGACCTATATCCAGAGCGGAAACGTCGTCTTTCAGAGCAAGCTGACGAGGGAGAAGACGCAAGCGGCGCTGGAACGGGCGTTGGCCGCGCACATGGGCAAGAAGGTCGACGTCATGCTCCGCGACCTCGCCGAGTTGAAAGCGGTGCTCAAGGCCAATCCGTTTCCGGAAGGCGAGCCAGCAAAGATCATCGTTGGCTTTTCGTCCGCCCCAGTCGACAAGAAGCTGTTCAAGGGGCTCGTGGGGCCCGGCGGCGAGCAGGTGGTCGCCGGCAGAGAAGAAATCTACATCTACTATCCGGACGGCATGGGCCGGTCGAAGCTGAAGCTGCCCAAGAGCGACAGCGCATCTACGGCGCGCAACCTCAACACCGTTGGCAAGCTCGTCGCCATCGCCGAAGAAATCGCTGCGGCGCAGAAGCCGCCGGCGAAACGCTAGGCTACTGCTTCGCCTGAGCGATCTTCTTCCAGCGCCTGGCGCAAGCGCGCGCGCTTGATGTCCCAGGCGAGACCGAGCGCTTCGAGCGTCCGAATTCCCATCCAGTTGAAGTCGACTTCGTACCAGGCGAGGCCATGCCGCGCGCTCGTCGGATGCGCGTGGTGGTTGTTGTGCCAGCCCTCGCCGAAGGTGAGCAGCGCCACCCACCAGTTGTTCGTGGAATCGTCACGCGTGACGAAGCGGCGTGAGCCCCACTTGTGCGTCGCCGAGTTGACGAGCCAGGTGGCGTGGAGGCCGAGCGTCACGCGGAGGAAGATGCCCCAGAGCACGTAAGGAATGCCGCCGAACGCCAGCAGCGCGAGGCCGACGAGCACGTTCGACGTCCAGTGCCACTTGGAGAGCCAGACCTGCACGGGATCGCGCGTCAGATCAGGAACGTAGCGCGACAGCACGGACGCATCGTGGTGCAATCCCTCGCCGCTCAGGATCCATCCGGCATGCGCCCACCACGTGCCCTCACGCGGAGTGTGAGGATCGCCTTCGCGATCGGAGTGCTGGTGGTGGATGCGGTGCGTGGCAACCCAGAAGATGGGTCCGCCTTCGAGTGCAAGGGTGCCGCACCACGTCAGGAAGTACTCGACCCACTTGTAAGTCTTGTAGCCGCGATGTGTCAGGAGGCGGTGATAGGCCATGCCGATGCCGAGCATGCCGGCAACGCAATACAGGATCGCCGCGGCAACGATGGCGCCGACACTGACGTAGAACAACGCGAGCACGGCGCCGAGGTGGAAGGCGGCCATCGCCACCGTCGTCGTCACGTTCAGACCTGTTTGATAGCGGCGTCCGTATTTCACGGCTGGAGAACCTCCGGGACTGCGGTCAACAGCTCACCATAGCAGCCAAGCCCAGCGGCAACTGTAATAGTTCTGTAGCCGCCGCCCCGGGCCGATGCTAGGCTACGGAAATGATGAGGACTTTCAGCCTTTTGCTGTTTTGCGCCCTGCTCGCGTCCTCGGCCTGCCACCCCGGACCGGTCCTGAGCCCGGAGGGCAAGATGAGCGTCGGCGGCACGATTGCCGGCATCGTATCTACTAACGGCAACGCGGCGTTGCCCGGGCGCAAGGTGACCGCTATCGACGTGGCGAGCGGGGCGCGCTTCGACGCGACGACCGGGACCAACGGCGGCTACACCATCAAGGTGCCGGAAGGAACCTACCGGCTCGAAATCGCGCTCGAGCCCGGCGAGTCCGTCGTCAAGCAGCCGGGGGAGACGAAGATCCAGAAGTCCGATCTCGATCCACAGCGGGATTTCACGATCGCGATAAAGTAGCCGGCGCTGCTTCGTCACTGTTTTCGCCACAGCAAATTTCGCGGCGGCGACGCGCCCGCCTGTGATCCGTGGGACGATCCGCGCACGGAGGCTTTTCATGCGCGATTCACTGCTCACGACTGTCAGCCGCGCCTTGTGTGTCTCGATCGCCGCTGCGTCTTTCACCGCGGCTCTCTCGACTGTTGACGTCGCCGCTCAGTCCGTGCACGAAGCGCCGGCGAATGCGCCAGCAGCCGGACGCGTCGCGCCAGCCGGCGAACCTGGTCAGCCGCTCAGCGTCAGCGGCGTCGTCGTCGGTCCCGACGGCGCTCCCGTCCCCAATGCGTCGCTCTACATCTATCAGACCGATCACGAGGGTTACTACGGCGTGAAGCCGGCGAGCGACAACCGCAACCCGCGTCTCAAGCTGTTCCTGCGTTCGGACGCGCGCGGCGCGTGGTCGTTCGAAACGGTGAAGCCGGGTTCGTATCCTAACGGACGTGTGCCGGCGCACATCCATTTCGAAGTGTCGGCAGCTGGACGGACACCGCGCGTCTTCGAGATCGTCTTCGAAGGCGATCCATTCATCACGGACGACATGCGACGGAACGCCGATTTTTCGGTGAGGCCGATAGAGGGCGGGAAAGTGACGGAACGGATCGCGATGAAGTAGTGCCGCGCGAAAGAAGTTACGCCGCCAGCATTCGCTGGATCGCTGGCGGCGAAACGCGCTACTTCGCGGCAGGCATCTTCAGCGTCGATGCCGTGATGGTGTCGGCCTTCATCGTGCCGGTGAGTTCAACCTCGTGTCCGGCGTGCGCGGCGATCTGCTTCGAGTCCTGATTGGCGATCTGATAGACCTTGCCGTCCGAGACGAACACGTACTTCGCGCCCTTCTTGACGCAGACGGCGGTGCAGTCAGCTTCGGTCATCTTCTTGCCGTCATGCTCACCCGCCGGATGCTTCTCCTTGCAGTTGCTGTCGCTGATCGTGCCTTTCCAGGTCTGCTCGCCTGGTTTCTGCTGAGCGGACGCTGAAACCGAGATCACTACGGCGAGCGCCACGACCAATCCAACGACACTCTTCATGATGTCCTCCGATTTCGGATAGTGATGAGATCTGCCAGACATGGCCCAGCGAACGGCCAGAGTATACGCCTTACCGCGGCTCTGCAGCGTGGCGCCGCCGGAGACGGAGCTCAGCAGAAATAAACGGGCGCTACGACTTCGCGTGCCGGGTCAGATAGTCGAGGAGGAGGTAGCTCATCGCTTTCACGCCCACCGGGATCGCGCTGTCGTCGGCGACGAACGTCGGCGTGTGATGATCGCTCGACGTCGTCCCTGGTTTGACCTGGCCGAGCCGGAAGTAGAAGCCGGGAATCTCGTTGGCGAAGAAGGAGAAGTCCTCCGACACCATTGCCGGGGGAATCCGGGAGACATGGTCCTTGCCAAGCACGCGCTCGAGGGCCGGTACGCTTTCTCGCGTCAACGTCAGGTCGTTGATGGTCGCCGGCGCGCCGCGCTCGTAGCGTGTCACTTCGCCGGTTGCGCCATTGGCTTCCGTCACGCCTTTGAGGATGGTCCGCATCCGCTGTTCGATGAGGGCGCTCATCTCCGGACCGGAATGTACGAACTGTTCCGAGCAGCGTGACATCGGTGGGGATGATGTTCTGCCGCTGGCCGCCGTGGATGGCGCCTATCGTCACGACACCCGGCTCGCTGCCGGCGAGATTGCGTGAGCGAATCGTCTGAAGCGCGAGCGCGAACTCGGCGGCGGTCACGATGGGATCGATCGACAGCTCGGGGCGAGCGCCATGCGCCTGCTTGCCGACGATCTTTACTTCCCAGGTATCGGATGCGGCGAGAGCTGGCCCTTCGGAATAGCCGACGTCGCCAACCGTCATCTCCGACATCATGTGCAGCGCGAAGATCGCTTGCGGCTTCGGGTTTTGCAGCACGCCTTCTTTGACCATCAGCGAGGCCCCGCCTGCCTCGCCCGGCGGCGGACCCTCTTCCGCCGGTTGAAAGATGAACTTGATCGTGCCCGGCACCTCACTCTTCATCGCGGTGAGGACGCTGGCAACGCCGAGCTGCACGGCGGTGTGGATATCGTGGCCGCAGGCGTGCATCACTCCGACGTCCTGGCCGAGGAACGTTGCCCGGACCTTGGAGGCGAACGGAAGCGTGGTCTGCTCCGTCACCGGCAGCGCATCCATGTCGGCGCGGACGGCGATCACCGGCCCGGGCTTTCCTCCTTTGAGGATCGCGACGACTCCCGTGCGCGCGACGCCGGTCTGGACCTCGAGGCCAAGCTTGCGCAGATAGTCGGCAACGAGCGCCGCCGTCTTCTCTTCGCGGTTCGAGAGCTCAGGGATTCTGATGAATCTGGTGGCGGATCTCGGTCAGCGCCGGCGTCACTTTGCCGGTCTCCTGGTCGATTCGCGTCAGCGGTTCCTGCGCCGCGAGGGTCGCCGTGACGGCGATCGCAGCGAGCGGGATCAATTTGATGATGGTCAATACTGCCTCCGGGGCTGCCATCGTAAACCGTGCCCGGAGGCGTGTCGAGGCGCAAGTCACGCAAAGCGCGCGACGACCAGCGTGACGTCGTCGTCGAACGCGTTGCCACCGCGCCAGCTCCGCAGGTTTTCGAGCGTGGTGTCGGCGAACCGCGCAGCCGTCTGACCGCCGCCGGATGTCAGCCATGTCCGCACGCGATCGAGATCGAGAAAGTCGCCGCCCGGATTCTGGGTCTCTGGAATGCCGTCCGTATAGAGCACGACGTACTCGCCCTGGCCGAGATGTAGCGAATCGTTGGTGTAGACGGCGTCAGGCAACATCCCGAGCATGAGCCCGTGCTCTGCGCTCTCACGAACAGCGCCCGCCGGACCGCCAGCCAGGAGCGGAGGATGGCCGGCATTCGCGACCGTGATCGTCCGGCGATCCGTATCGATGACGGCATACACCGCCGTCACGAACGTGCTCTCCACGTGCCGGCACAGGATGCGGTTGATGCCGGTAAGCACACGCGCAGGATCGTTCGCGTCGTCGGATTGCGCGGCGAACGCCAGCTTCACCATCGACGCAACGAGCGCGGCAGGCACACCGTGGCCCGAGACGTCCGCGACGAGCAGTCCGACCCTGGACGGGCCGAGCGTGATGAAGTCATAGATGTCGCCGGCGACGGCGGTCATCGGGAGATATCGTGCCGCGACATCGAGCCCATGAATGTCAGGCAGCGTTCGCGGCAGTAACGACGTCTGAATCTGGCGTGCTGTTTCCATCTCGCGCTGCACGGCGACGAGCTCGGCTTCCTGCTGGAACACGTTGGTCACGACACCGTAGCCGAGCGCCACGATAAAGACGAAGACACCAACTGGTTCCAGGTTGATGTCAGGCACTACCGGCCGCCCAACGTTCTCGTTGACGACGCAGAGCAGCATGATCATCGCTGCAAGCCCAATCGCGCGCGACTTCAAGCGTTGCGCTCAGGTTGTTTCGGAACTTCCACAGGTTCGCGAGTCCGATCGCCGCCCCAAGAAGAACGAGCGGGGAGTTGAGGGCCATGGCGGCGCGCGGCCGCTGGAGAAGGACGTCGGTCGTGATCGCTCCGACCGCATAGACGGCGTGGAGCTGCCACATGCGCCGGATCCACTGCTTCCAGCCCGGGCCTATCACCGATTCAACGGACATGACGATCGGTACGTTGATGGTGTAGGTCACGAACGCGCGGAAGTACGCGGCGCTCGTCGCGGAAACACCCAATGTCTCCACAACGAAGGGTGTATCAGCGAGCAGTCTGAGTCCGTAGAGGGCGCACCACGTCCCGAAGAACAACAGGACGCGATCGCTGCGTCGCCCCCGCAAGCTCGATGCGACGACAGCAGGCGATGCCGAGTCCGGACAGCAGCACGCCGATCGCGCCGCCGACGAGGTCAGAGACAGACATCGAGGGAGTATACGGCTCGTTTCATGCTGCCGGTGGCGCTGTCACGACTTGCGCACAGTCAGCCTGATGTGCGTCGCGGCCGACGATTCAATGGTGCGAGTTCTCTCGAACTCATAGCGGCTTCCAGGAGCCGAAGAGAGGAACTCCAGAACCCAGGGCCACCGGTATGAGGCTGATGTGGAGCTCGTCGAGGACGCCGGCGGCGAGTACTTGCTGAATCGTGTTCGCGCCCATGACGTTCACGTTCTTTCCAGCCGCGGCCCTGCGTGCCTGCTCGAACGCGTCGGCCAGCCCGCTGGTCACGAAGGTAAACGTTGTCTCTTGCTTCCTGAGCATCGGCCGCGCATGCCGGGTCACCACGAAACATGGCATCCCGAATGCGCCGTCGTCGCCCCACGGCGCCTCGCCCACTGTGAACGTGGTGTTGCCCATGAGCACCGCACCGGTTGTCTCGTGCGAAAACATGTCGCCGGCGACCTGCGAGTCTCCGGCGTCGCGCTCGGCGGCGAAGAGCCATTCGTGCAAACGCTCGCCGCCAATCCCCATCGGATGCGCGATCGATACGTCTGGCCCGGCGATGAATCCATCGAGCGACATGCTCATGTGTGCGACGACGATTCCCATTGTCAGCTACCCCTTGCTGGCTCCCGCGACCGGCCTGTAGAACCAGATACGAAGTGCGCGCGGCCCCGGATCACTTAGAATTCGACACCATGGAACAGCGGCGTTTCGGCAACTCCGGCCTGAGTGTGTCTGCGTTCAGTTTCGGCACCATGACGATCGGCGGCCGGGATCGCTTCGGCAAGATGGGGAATCTCGGCGTCGCCGAGACCTCACGCATCCTCGACGTCTGCCGCGATGCCGGAGTCAACACGATCGATACCGCGGACATCTACTCCTTCGGCGGCGCCGAGGAGATTGTCGGCGAGGCGCTGGTTGGCCGGCGACAGGACTTCGTGCTCGTGACCAAGGCGTACATGCGGATGGGAACTGGTCCGCATGACGTCGGCCTGTCACGCCAGCACTTGATCCAGGCGTGCGAGGCAAGCCTGAAACGGCTGCGCACGGACTACCTGGATCTCTACATCTGCCACCAGCCCGATTCGCTGGTGGCGATTGACGAGACACTTCGCGCCTACGACGATCTCGTCAAGCAGGGAAAAGTCCGCTACGTCGGCTGCTCGAATCATGCGGCGTGGCAGGTGATGAAAGCGCTGGCCGCTTCGGATCGCAACGGCCTGGTTCGCTACGTCTGCCAGCAGGTGAACTACTCGCTCATTGCCCGCGACGTCGAACACGAGATCGTGCCGCTCGCGCTCGACCAGGGCGTCGGCGTGATGGCGTGGAGCCCGCTGCACGCCGGCCTGCTCACGGGCAAGTTCCGGCGCGACGCGCGGCCGTCCGTCAGCCGGCTGAACGAGCTCGACGCGCCTGGCACGATCGACTACGAGCGCGTATATCGCATCGTCGACGTGCTGGTGGAGATTGGCCGCGTCGCGCGGCGTCAGTCCGGCCCAGGTGGCGCTCAACTGGGTGCTGAACAAGCCCGGTGTCGACACCGTCATCCTCGGCGCCCGCGACGAGAAGCAGCTGCTCGACAACCTCGCGGCGGCGGCGTGGCAAATGTCCGATGAGGAGATGGCGCGGCTCGACGAGGTCAGCGCGCTGCCGGAGCCGTACCCGATGTGGCACCAGCACAAGTTCGGCATCGAGCGGAATCCGCCGCTGCCCGCACGCCGCTCGTAGCGTCCGGCTTCAGCCGGACACTCGTCGGAACGGTATGATCACCACAGAGGCCGCAGAGGACGCAGAGGGCATTCCAATTGCAATTCTGCGTGTGCTCGGAGCCAGGCGACCGCGCGTTGCGCGGTCGGCGACGGATGATCGCGACGCGTCAGCGCGACTCTAGCATAGCAAATTCAAGAAGCATCCTCTGCGTTCTCTGCGCTCTCTGTGGTGATCCTTTAATGACCGAAGGCGATGTCTACGCCGCGATCGGCGAAGATGGATTCAGCAGGCTCGTGCGCGCGTTCTACGCGCAGGTGCCGACCGACACAATCCTGGGCCCGATGTACCAGCACCACGATCTTGCGGCGGCAGAGCAACGCCTGCGGGATTTCCTGGTCTTCCGCTTTGGTGGCCCGCCGCGCTACGCCCAGCAACGCGGCCACCCGCGGCTGCGCGCCCGCCACGGGCCGTTCCACATCGATAGCGCCGCGCGCGACCGTTGGGTCTCGTTGATGGACCGCGCCCTGGATGAGGCGGCGCTTCCCGCCGAGGCTGATGCGGTCCTTCGTGGCTTCTTTCACGACACTGCCACTTTCCTCGTGAATCGGCAGGGATAGCTGCCAGCTTCGAGCTCCGGGATGTGACCTAGGCTGTCACGGGTAGCCGGCATCATTGGCATAGTGGGTGAGATCCCGCTGGCATAAAATGAAACGGCCACGAAGGGTGGCGGTCGAGGTTCCTTGGACACACACATCTTCAGTCTTGCGCTCGCCGACGCCGTGGAGTGGCTGCGCGCGCAGCCCGCGGAGTCGATCGATCTCCTGCTGACAGATCCCGCGTACGAGTCCCTCGAGAAGCATCGCGCCATCGGCACGACGACGCGGTTGAAGCACAGCAAGTCGTCGAGCAACGACTGGTTTCGAGTCTTTCCGAACGCAAGATTCGGCGAGCTCTTCGACGAGGCCTACAGAGCCCTGAAGCAGAACCGCCACTTCTACCTGTTCTGCGACGCCGAGACGATGTTCGTCGCAAAGCCAGAGGCCGAGCGCGCCGGCTTCAAGTTCTGGAAGCCGTTGGTGTGGGATAAGCGCACCATCGGCATGGGCTATCACTACCGCGCCCGCTACGAGTTCGTTCTCTTCTTCGAGAAGGGCAAGAGGCGTCTCAACAATCTTGGTGTCGCCGACATCATCTCGGTGCCGCGAGTGCATCGCGGCTACCCGGCGGAAAAGCCACCCGAAGTATCGGAAATCCTGATCCAGCAGAGTACCGCCGCGGGAGAAACGGTTGCCGATCCGTTCATGGGCTCGGGAAGCGTCGGCGTCGCGGCGCTTCGTTCGGGGCGTCGCTTCATCGGAACCGACGTGAACATCGAGGCCGTTCGGATGACAGCGAAGAGGCTGCGGGAATTTGGCGCCGGTCAGGAGCCGGCTGGAATTGTCCGCGGAACCCGCATTCGAACTCGTGCCCTTGAGCCTGCGGTCCGTGACAGGCGCCGCCTATGCCAACCTGATTGCGACCTACATCGCGCGGCGCTTCGGCACCCGCGGCGTGCAGGTGTATCGCGAGATTCGCGTGGGCAAATCGATCATCGGCAAGAACCGCTGCATCGACGTTTTCTGCATCTGCGAGAAGTCAAACCGCGCTTTCGCGATCGAGTGCAAGTTTCAGGACAGCCAGGGCACGGTCGACGAAAAGATCCCCTATGCGCTCGACGACCTCGATGCTCTTCCGATGCAGGGCTGCATCGCGTATGCGGGCAAGGGATTTTCCGAAGGCGTCCTCCACATGCTGCGGGCGTCGCCGCGCGCCGCCTACTGCCTTCCCGGCGCCGACCAAAAAGAATCGGACAATGAAACCCGCGAGCTGGATCATTTGCTCGCCGCCCACTTCGAGTGGTGGGACGTCCTGGTGGGATCGAAAAAACCAATCGCACCTGTGCAGGCCGTTTCCGGGCACTAGCCCCGCGTTGGCATGAACCGCCGAGCCGTGCTCGGAACTGAGTTCAATTCGACAGCGCGCCGGCGACGATCATGTCGCCGGTCGGCGCCGGAACGCCGCCTGCGGGCTCGAGCGTGACAGCAACCGTGCCGACGCGCGCCGCACTGCCCGCGGCGCCGAGCGCAATCGCGCGGCCATCAGGCTGCAACTCCAGGAGCGCAGCGCTGATTGGCGCGGCGCCGGCACCAGGCGGGATCACCCACAGCTGATAGACGCGATCTGGTGACGTCGCCGGCAGATTGTCGAACGCGACGACGAGACCGCGAGCCGGGCTCCAGAAGGCGCGGCCCGACGCTCCCGGCGCGGCCTTCTGACCGGCAAGGTCGATGCGGCGCAGATCGGGCGCCGCAAGAATGGCGCGAATCTCCGCCGTGCGATCGGCGGCGGCGCGATAGAGCACCACCTGCCGCTGGCCGTCGTCGATCCTCGCGGTCGCCAGGCGCAGCTCTTCCTCGAGCGCGTTGATGCGCTGCTGCAGGCTCTGCGCGTAGAGACCGAGGGCGACGGCGGCGATCGCGGCGGCAGCGGCAACAAGTCCCGAGCAGCCCGCGACCGCCCTTCTTTCTGACAACGACATCAACTGGCGGCCGCGCTTCGGCAGCGACAGCCTGCAGCACGCGCTCGCGCAGCGCGGCTGGCGGATCGACCTGCGGCACGGCGTACGGCAACCCGGCGGCGACGGCAGCGAACTCGCGCACTTCCGCGGCGCACTCGGCACACGTCTTCAGGTGTGCCTCGAACGCGCGGTGCTCCGCCTCGCTCAGCGCGCCGAGCGCATAGCCGCCGGACAGATCGCGAAGTTCGTCGTGGGTCATCGCCCCGTTCCGCGCCGCGCCGTCAACCGGCCGACCTTCATCTCATGTGCTGGCGCTCCCTGGCAGACGCAGCACATCGCGAAGCTTGAGCAGGCCGGCCCGCATCCGCGTCTTCACCGTGCCGAGCGGCTGCGACAGCTGCTCGGCGATGTCACTCTGCGACAGTCCTTTGTAATACGCGAGCTCAATCGCTTCCCGCTGCGCGTCCGGCAGCGCCGCGAGCGCCGCGCGCACTCTCACCGCGTCTTCGTTGCTGATCGCCTGCTGATCGAGTGCGAGCCCGGGATCGGCAGGATCGGTCGTCGCGGGGTCGAGCGCGGTGACCGAGATCCGCGACTTCCGCGCCCGCAACCGGTCGAGCGCGCGCGCCCGGGTGATCACGAGCAGCCATCCGACGACTGGCGCCCGCGCCGCGTCGTAGCGGCTCGCCTGCCGCCATGCCTGCGTGAAGACGTCCTGCACCACGTCCTCGGCTTCCGCCGAATCCGTCAGCATGCGCAACGCCAGCGAAAAGATCGCGCGAGAATGGCGGTCGTAGAGCTCGGCGACGGCCGATCCGTCACCTCGCGCCATGCGAATCACCGCGGCTCGGTCAGCGTCAAACGCCGTTATGGGCACGCTGGGGGGCATTAGTAACTACGCAGGGCCCGACTGATTGGATGGACTAGCTCATCCGGACCGTAATTTCTCAGGCCGGAAGTCTATCAGAGCGGAAATTCGTCGATTACGGCGCCGGAGAGAGGACGAGCCTCGGTGGAGCGACAGGCCGCGCCGTCGACAGCGGCCCGGGAGCCGGCCTCGCAACGATCGGCTCTTTCTCCTGCCGGGTGCCTGTCAGATCGAAGAGCTGCATCTTCCCTGGCCACTCGAGAACGGCGACAGGCGGCCCATCCAGGACGCGCATACATCGATTGGTGCTGAAGCGCTGGCGAATCTCGGGCAGCTCCCACTCTTCAATGGCCAGGTACGTGCGCACGCCGTGTTCGCTCAGCCAGTCGACGACGGCGTCGAACGACTGATCGGGAACGGATCCGAAGTTGATCGTCATCCGGCCGCCGTAGTAGCGCAGGGATCCTGAGTGATCAAGGCTGGCGATTGCGCTGTTCGGCTCGGTCACTCTGCGCACGAGCTCCGCTGCGTCGACGAATCGACGACGCCCTTCCCGATTGCCGAAGACACCGCGCGACACGGCGATGTCGAGCTGATACAGCCCGAGCGAGACGACGATGAGGACGATGGCGGCTCGGACGAAGCTGCCGCCTGCACGATACGCAGACACCGCACGGCGCCGGTACCAAGCATCAGGAACGGCCAGGAGCGTCAAAAGGAATCTCTGATACCACCAGTCCCCAAAAACGAGCCACGCGCAGTATGTCGCCCAGACGATGAGAACGACGGCGGCCATGACGATGAAGGTCTCGCGATTGCCGACAGCCGGCCACAGCCGGCGAAGCGGCACGAAGAGCGCAAAGAAGCCGGACAGAGCCAGCAGCGTGTGGCTCTCCACGAACCATGACAGGTAGAGACGGAGATTGATCGGAACGCGCGAAAGCACGAAGAGCTCAGACCAGTGACCGTACCGGACGACAGCGGCGAGCCATAAAGCTGCGCGTTCAGCAGCGCGACGGCGATGACGCCGGGCACGAGCGCCGCGATGAACGCCGTCAGTTGCCACATCGCGTTCCGGCGCAGTTGCTCGCGGCGCATCGGCAGCAAATAGATGAGCACCAGCGCACCGGCAACTGGCGCGAGGTTCGGCCGAATGAGGACGGCCACGGAAGACAAGGCGCCGGCAGCTGCCGCCGACCGAGCCGTCCCGCCGAGCGCAAAATAGAACGCGCCTGCCCATGCCGCGGCGACCGGCACGTCGGTCATCACCAGCATGGCCATCGCCAGCATCGGCGGACTTGTGGCGACCAGTGCGGCGCCGATAAGACCTGGCGTTTCGGCGCCAAGACGACGCCCGATGCCGTACGTCACCAGTACCAGAAGTCCGGCCGACACAGGCACGACCCAGAACATCGCCTCTTGCCCGCCGATGAACTTCGTCAGCGCAAGCAGCATCGGCAGTCCCGACGCATACGCAGGCACGATGACCGTCGGCTTCGAGTGGTGCGGACGATATCCGAGCGGACTGAAGATCCTGGCGGCGTCCGCGAACGGCGCATGCTCGACGAATGGCTGCTCGACTTCCAGGTTTCCCTTCAGCCACAACTCGGCCTGGCTGGCATAGCCGTACTCGTCCGAGCCACCGATCGCCCGCCCGCCGTACAGCCCGGTGGCGAGTGTCGTGACGATCGCGAGAGTCGCTGCTGCCACCGGCTGGTGAGTGCCGGCCCATACCCACGCGTGCGTCAGCCCACGCCCGACAGGCGTGGCTCTGATGACGAGCGTTCTGATCTGCGGCAAGCCACAGACGAGCGCAGCCGCGGCGAACGTCGCCGGCGAGATGACGACGAGGTAGGGCGAGAGCCACGGCGAGGCGGCGATTGCCGCACCGGCGAGAGCGAGCGCGGCGATGGCAACGCGATACGCACCGCGTCCCACGCGCGAGCTGAAAGGTTCGGGCGTGATGCGAAAGAGAAGCACGAGGCCGAGCCAGAGAAGGCGAGCAGGAGTACGGGCGGGCGGCGGAACTGTTGCGAGCCGGCGGGCAGGACAATCGCGCGCAGGAGATCGGTCGTGTGACCGTGATGTGAGGCGAGCTCGAGATATTCGAGCGTCCAGGGAACTGGCGCTCCGCGAATCTTCACGATATGCCGGCTTTGGACGACCCAGCCGGCGCGAGCGGAACAGTCGATGCGGCGCTCGGTCATCGCCGGAACCTTCACCGTGCACGACGGTGCGCCGTCGACCTGAAAGGCGAATGACTGGACTGCGTCGGACTGATTGCGCACGCGGGCAATGAGCGCCGCCGGCGCGGCCAGCAACTTGAACTCGTCGTCTTGCGCGGGGACTTCGACGGATCCGTCGACGGCGGCGACTGGGCCGCGCAGCATCTTGATGCGCGCGAAGTCGAAGGTCCAGAAGACGCGCGCCGCGCAGAACCAGGTTGCTACGCTGGCGAGCAGGACGATCCCGACGAGTCGGACCACGCTCGACGAGCGCCCTTGTCCGAACATCTCTCCAGCGGGATCACTCCTTGTACGCATCGACGGTAACAATCGTGCCGTCGTCTCGATACTTCAGTTCGGTCATCTTGATGTTGCGCAGGTGCGTCTGGCCGCCCGAGAGCTGAGCGTCGTGGTAGAAGAGGTACCACTTCCCCTGATACTCGATGATGGAGTGATGGTTGGTCCAGCCGAGGACGGGCTCGAGGATCTTGCCGCGCACGGTGAAGGGACCGTACGGAGACTTACCCGTGGCGTACATGATGAAGTGCGTGTCGCCGGTCGAGTACGAGAAGTAGTAGGTGTCCTTGTACTTGTGCACCCACGAGGCTTCGAAGAAGCGGCGGCTGTTGTCGCCGGCCGTCAGCGGCTTGCCTTGCTCGTCGAGGAGCACGACGTCCTTCGGCGCCTCCGCGAACGTCATCATGTCGTCGCCGAGGCGGGCAATCTTGGCGCTGAGGGCGGCCTGATCCTTGGCCGGATAGACGTCCTTTGTAGAGTACGAGCCAGTTGCCCATCGCTGCAGCTGGCCACCCCAGATACCGCCGAAATACATGTAGGACTTGCCGTCGCTGTCGGTGAAGACGGCTGGATCGATGCTGAAGCTGCCGGCGATCGGCTGCGGCGCCGCCTTGAACGGACCGGCGGGTTTGTCGCCGACGGCGACGCCGATCCGGAAGACGTCCTGCTTGTCCTTCACCGGAAAATACAGGTAGTACTTGCCCGCTTTCGTGGCGGCGTCCGGCGCCCACATCTGACGGCCTGCCCACGGCACGTCCTTGATGTCGAGCGCGACGCCGTGATCGGTGACCGGCCCGCCAATCGCCTTCATCGAGAAGACGTGATAGTCGCGCATCGCGAAGTGGCTGCCGAGATCGTCGGCGGGCACGCCGGCATCGATGTCATGCGAGGGATAGATATAGATCGTGCCGTTGAAGACATGCGCGGAGGGATCGGCAGTGTAGAGATCGCGCACGAGCGGCTGCGTGAGGAACTTGTCCGCCGGCGCCGGAGATTGCGCCATGGCGATCATCATGAACGCAGCGGTGATGGGGATGAACGCGGCGAATGCAGTTCGCTTCATTGCTTTCATCGCTCCCATGGCTTTCATGACTATGCCGCCGGCTTGACTTCGGACGTGCACGCGGAGCAACGCGACGCCTTGAGCGGAATCTTGCTCAGGCAGAACGGGCACTCGCGGCTGTCGACGACGACCGGTACGGGCCGCTTGAACCGGTTGACCTGCTTGACAAGAAGAAAGACGGCAAACGCGACGATGAGGAATTCGAGACAGGTATTGAGGAAGATGCCGTAGTTGATCGTCGCCGCGCCCGCATCTTTCGCGGCCTTGACCGATGCGATACGAGCCGCCGTCGAGTGCCACGAAGAGGTTGGTGAAGTCGACGCGGCCAAGCGCCATGCCGATTGGCGGCATGATGAGGTCGTTGACGACGGACGTGACCACCTTGCCGAACGCCGCGCCGATGATGACGCCGACTGCGAGGTCGATGACGTTTCCCCGGGCCGCAAAATCACGAAATTCCTTCAACATCCTGGCGCCCCCTGCCTCCAAACCATCGGACGAGCTGCCCGACGCGCCTAGCTTATGTCCGCTCGGGCGCCGGAAACCAGCGCCGAATGAAGCAGTTAACTGATCCGTGTCGGCCCGCCTTGAGCCTGCCGACCACGGGTGTGCTAAGTTCGTAGCACCTTTTCCCGGTTTCATCCGTCTAAGGGTTGTGGACAACAGACAGAGACCCATGAAAACCCCTCAGCATCACGAGCTCAGCCGCCGCGAACGTCAGATTATCGACATCCTCTATACCCAGGGCCGGGGGACCGCCGCCGAAGTGCAGGCGGCGCTGCCCGATCCGCCCAGTTATTCGGCTGTGCGCGCGATGTTACGGATTCTCGAGGAAAAGGGCCACGTCCGGCACGAGCAGGATGGCCCACGCTACGTCTATCTGCCGACCCTGGCTCGCGACAACGCCAAGCGTTCCGCGATGCGGCACATGCTGCGGACATTTTTCGACGGCTCGGCGGAGCAGGCGATTTCGGCGCTGCTCGACGACTCCTCGACGAAGATGTCCGACGTCGAGCTCGATCGGCTGGCCAAAATGATTCACGAAGCCCGTCGGGCCGGAGCCTAAGCCATGAACATTCTTGCGGAAAGCGCGGCGTTGCTGAACAGCCTCGACGGAGCCTGGCTGACAGCCCCCGCGGGATTGATAGTCGACGCATTGATCAAGGTCACGCTCGTCTTCGGCCTTGCAGCAATGGCGACGCTCGCACTCGGAAAAGCCTCCGCGGCCGCCCGGCATCTCGTATGGGCCCTGGCGCTGGGCTGCGCGCTGATTCTCCCGGTTCTCTCGGTGGCCTTGCCGCGATGGCAGCTGCCAGTCGTGACGCTCAAGACCGCCGCGGTCGAATCGCCGCCGGCCGTCGAGCCATCCGCGCCGGCGCCGGCGCGAAGGGCTCAACTCAACGTCAAGCCGGAGACGGGCCGCAATCATACGAGGAGCACGACGGTTTCGAACCACCAGTCGACTCCGGCGGCAGCGCCTGCTCCAGCCGCTGCGACGCCCCTGTCGGTGGCGACGCTCCTCGTGCGCAATCTGGGCCATTGGCGCCATCGCTGTCATCGCGCGGCTGCTAATCGGCCTCGTCGCGGTGCAGTGGATGTCGCGTCGAACCGTCCGCGTTGTCGACGCACCGTGGCTGCCCCTCGCCATGGAGCTCGCAGCCGGGCTCGGCATCACGCGGCGGCTTCGCTTCCTTGAAAGCGCGCGCGCAACGATGCCGATGGCCTCCGGCATCTTCACGCCGGCGGTTCTGATGCCGGAAGACGCCAACCGCTGGCCGCTCGAGCGTCTGCGCATCGTCTTGCTGCACGAACTCGGCGCACGTGAAGCGCCGCGACTGTCTGACGCACGTCATCGCGCAGCTCGCATGCGCGCTGCACTGGTTCAACCCGCTCGTATGGATGGCCGCGCGGCACGTGCGGACCGAGCGCGAGCGCGCCTGTGACGACCTGGTGCTCGCCTGCGGCACTCGCGGTCCTGACTACGCCGAGGAGCTGCTCGAGATCGCCCGCGTCATGCGCAGCGGCCGCTATCCGGCGCTGCTCGCCGGCGCGACGCTGGCCATGGCCCATCGCTCGCAGCTCGAGGGCCGCCTCATCGCCATTCTCGACCCGAAGCTGCCGCGTGCTGGCGTATCGCCGGCTCGCAGCCTCGTCGCAGCAGTCGCGGTTGCCTGCGTGCTGCCGCCACTCGCCGCGATGCAACCGTGGACCGTCACGGCCGCGGAAGCCGGTGTCGTCGAACCTTCCGCGACCGAGCCGACGCCGAATCCACTGCCGGCGCCAGTTCCCCAGGCTGCCGCCGCGCCACGACCGGAGCCGGCCCCGGCGCCGCAAGCGCCGATCGACACGAACATCCGCCAGCAGGTCACGTCGCAGATCAGCCAGAACATCAGCGACAGCGTCGCGCAGGAGGCCACCGTCCGCGCGCAAGCCGCGGTGCAGGGAGCCGTCCAGGGCGCGATTCAGTCCGACGTGCAGAGCCAGTGGCAGACCACCGTGCAGCACGTCATCCAGGGAGCTGTGCAGGGCGCAGTGCAGGGAACGAACGTTCAGGCAGATGGAAAACGCGCTGCCGCCGATCCGCGGATGGTCGCGGCGCTGACCGCGGCGTTGAAGGACTCAGACAAGGAAGTGCGCGAGACGGCGATGCATGCCCTCGTGCAGCTTCGCGATCCGGCGGTCTTCGAACCGCTGGTGCAGGCGCTCAAGGACTCGTCGCCGGAGGTGCGTGAACAGGCCGCCCACGGGCTGGCGCAGCTTCGCGACAAGCGTGCGGTCGACCCGCTCATGGGCGCGCTCAAGGATTCGAACGCGAACGTGCGCGAGGCCGCGATCCACGGGCTGTCGCAGCTTCGCGATCCGCGCGCCGTCGACGGTCTCATCTCCGCGTTGAAGGACGAGAGCCCGGATGTGCGCGAGCAGGCAGCATCCGCGCTGGGGCAGCTCCGCGACCCGCGCGCCGTGGATCCTCTCATCGCCGCGCTCAAGGACGAGAACGGCGACGTGCGCGAGCAGGCCGTCTTCGCGCTCGGCCAGATGCGCGACAAGCGTTCCACCACCGCGGTTGCCGGCCTGATCAAGGACCCCAATGCCGACGTCCGTCAGCAGGCCGTGTTCGCGCTCGGCCAGTTGCGCGACCCGTCAGCCATCGAAGGCCTGACCGTCGCCCTGCGCGACGTCAAGCCGGACGTTCGTGAGCAGGCGGCATTTGCGCTCGGGCAGATTCGCGACCCGCGCAGCGTGCAGCCGCTCATCTCGTCGCTCAAGGACGAAGCGGCGGATGTCCGCGAGCAGGCGGCATTCGCGCTCGGGCAGATTCGTGACCGCGGCGCCGTCGAAGCGCTCGTCATCGCTATCAAGGATCCGGCCGCCGACGTCCGCGAACAGGTCGCGTTTGCGCTCGGCCAGATCCGGGACCCGCGCGCCATCGACGCGCTCACGACGGCGCTCAAGGACACGAGCGCTGACGTCCGCCAGCAGGCCGCGTTCGCGCTCGGCCAGCTCGCGCGCTAAATCTCCAACAGGACATGCCGCTCGGCCGGTGCGCTGCCGGCGGCATCTCCTGCGGACCGTGGTGCTAGTTTTCTAGCAGAGAAACGAGGGTGATATGAGTCCGTTAGCTGTCTTCTTCCGCACGCTCAGCCGATCGAGCGCCGTCTGTCTCGGCGTCGGATTGGCGATCGTCAATCCGTCATGGGAGTGGTCATCTCGCGGCCATTCCGGTGGCCGGATGCAGATCGCCGGCGTCACCGCGCAGAAGAGTCCGACCGAGGCGGCAATCGACGGACTGATCATCGCGCTCAAGGACAGCGATGCGGGCGTCCGGCTGCAGGCGGCGACCGCACTGGCCGGCTTGCGCAATCCGCGCGCGGTACCGGCGCTGATGGAGGCCTTGAAGGATCAGCAGCCCGAGGTCCGAATGCGCGCTGTGATGGCGCTCGGCGAGCTTGGCGACTCTCGAGCAACGGCCGCGCTCGTCCAGGCCCTCAAGGACTCCGAGCCGCGCGTCCGCGCCAGGGCGGCAATGGCACTTGGCGAAACCCGCGATCGCGCCGCGGTTGAACCCCTCATTGCCGTAGTCAAGGACAGCAGCGTCGACGTCAGACGCCGCGCCATCATGGCGCTCGGTGAGCTTGGCGACTCGAGCGCCATCACCGCCATCACCGGGGCTCTCAAAGACGACGATGCGAGCGTGCGCCGGGCCGCCGTTGCGGCGCTGGCGGAGCTGAGCGGAGGATCGAACCACGACCACCACATTGACGCGAACGTGCACGTCAATCCGAACCCGAACCCAAATCCGAATCCGAACCCCAATCCAAACCCCAACCCGAATCCGAACCCACGCCCGCGTCCGGGCTATCGAGGAGGTTTCTGATCGTGGTTCACGCACCGCTGTTCCTCTGCGCGTTGTTGACGACACTTCCATTCGCCGAAGGCGGCCGCGCGTTCGACACCGCCCAGGGGCTCGAACTGCGTGCGCCGAAGGAGCTGATCGGCGATCTCGCCTCGGCAGACCCGGCGGCGCGCACACGCGCCGCGTGCGGACTGCGCGAGCTCGGCGATCGCGCGGCCGATGCCATCGCACCACTGGTGCGGACGCTCGCCGACGGCGCCCCCGTCGATGGCATGATCTGCGGCAGGCGCTGGTCGCGCCATGGTGACGACACGCTGACGAGTCCCGGTGAGGAAGCCGCAGCGGCGCTTGCAGCCATTGGCACGCGCGCATTTCAGCCGGTGCTGGCCGCCCTGCATGGCGACGCGTGGATCGCCCGCCGCAATTCCGCATGGACGCTCGGCGCGCTCGACGACGACCGCGCTGTCGACGGCCTGGTCGAAGCGCTGCGCGATCGCGAAGCTTCCGTGCGCGAGCAGGCGGCCTGGGCGCTCGGCGCCATCGACGACAAGCGCGCGGTTCCCGCCCTGATCGCCAGCCTCAAGGACAGTGATGCCCGCGTTCGTCGTCAGGCCGCGTGGGCCCTCGGCGCGTTGGACGACGCCCGCGCGACTGCAGCGCTGACTCAGACGCTCAGCGACACGGACGAAGGAGCACGCAGCCAGGCCGCATGGGCGCTGGGCGCCATCGACGATCGCTCGGCAGTGCCCGGCCTCGCAAAGGCGCTCAGCGACAAGGCTGACGCCGTCCGCAAGCAGGCGGCATGGGCACTCGGCGCCATCGATGACGCCGGCGGCGTCGATCCGCTGGTGCATGCGCTGACCGACACGAGCGCGGGGGTTCGCGAGCAGGCGGCGTGGGCACTCGGAGCAATTGGCGACTCACGCGCCCTGCCCGGACTTCTCGTCGCGCTCAAGGACGACAACGTCAGCGTTCGCCGTCAGGCAGCGTGGGCCATCGGAGCAATCGGCAAATAGACGCCTGCGGAACGCAAGCCGCACCTCCATCTCGAAGGAGCATGTCCGCATGAGTGCAATGCTTCAGGATCTCCGGCTCGGACTGCGCCTGCTCATTCGCTCGCCTGCTTTCAGCATCGTCGCGATTCTCGCGCTGGCCATCGGCATCGGCGCCAATACGGCAATCTTCAGCGTCATCAACACGCTGCTCATCCAGCGCCTGCCCTATCACGACGCCGACCGCCTCGTCGTCGTCTGGGAGCACAACCTGCCGCGGCAACGCAAGACGAACGTCGTCGGCCCGGCAAATTTCCTGCATTGGCGCGAGATGAATCATGTCTTCGAGGATCTCGCGGCGATCACGTTCAGCTACAGCGTGACTGTGACCGGGAATGGCGATCCAGAGGAGCTTCAGGCGCAGTCGATCTCGGCGGAGCTCTTTCCCATCCTCGGCGTGACGCCGGCGATGGGTCGCGGCTTCACGGCCGCTGAGAACGTCCCGCGGCAGCTCGACGATCGTCATCAGCGATCGGCTGTGGAAGCGGCGCTTCCGCGGCGATCCGAACATCCTTGGCCAGCCGGTTGTGTCGCAGGGAACACCCTTCACGATCGTCGGCGTCATGCCGCCGGGATTCTCGATCCTCGACAGGAACGTCGACGTCTGGCTGCCGATCGGATTCACAGCGCAGTCGCGCACACCGCGCGGACGATCGCTCACGGTCGTCGGCCGCCTCAAGCCTGGCATAGCCGTCGAGCAGGCGCAGGCGGATATGACGCAGGTCTCCGCCGAGCCTGACGCAGATGTTTCCCGACTTCAACACCGGATGGACATCGAACGTCGTTCCGCTGCGGCAGCAACTGACGGGTGACATTCGGCCAGCGCTCTTCGTACTCGCCGGCGCGGTCGCCTTCGTACTTCTCATCGCCTGCGCGAACGTCGCCAATCTCCTGCTGGCGCGGGCAACCGCGCGACACCGCGAACTGGCGGTTCGTGCCGCGCTCGGCGCTGGCCGTGGCCGGCTCGTTCGCCAATTGCTGGCCGAGAGCCTGGTCCTCTCGCTCGCCGGTGGATTTGCCGGGCTGCTGCTCGCGTGGTGGGGCCTCGGATTTCTGCGCGCGGTGGTCGCTGAGCGTTTGCCAATCCAGCGTCTGGAGCTCGTCGGCATCGACGCCACCGTGCTCGCGTTCACGTTCGCCGCGTCGGTTGTCTGCGGCTTGATCTTCGGGGTGATCCCGGCGCTGACCGCGTCCGGAACGAGCCTCACGGACTCTCTCAAGGAAGGCGGCAGGAGTGGATCGGCCGCGCGCGGAAATCGGACGCGCGCCGTGTTCGTGGTCGCCGAGGTCGCGCTGGCGCTCGTGTTGCTCGTGGGCGCCGGCCTGCTGGTCCGGAGTTTCGTCCGCGTCCTGAAGCAGGATCCAGGCTTCGATCCGTCCAGGACGGTGACCATGCGCCTGTCGCTGCCACAGGCGAGATATGGCGCCGAGGGTCAACGGGCGGCCTTCCTCGATCGCTTCTTCACCGAGGTCGCGGCGCTGCCGGGCGTCGACGCCGCTGGCGCGATTTCCTTCCTGCCGCTCATGGGGCTTGGCGCGGCAACGTCGATGGAGATTGTTGGCAAACCGATCCCGCCGAAAGGCCAGGAACCGGTCACTGACGTTCGCGTCATCTCGCACGACTATCTCAAGACGATGGGAGTTCCGTTGATCAAGGGCCGGCTCTTCAACGAGAACGATCCGGCGGACGCGAAGGACCGTGTCGTCATCAATCAGGCGATGGCCGAGCGCTACTGGCCTGGCGAGGATCCGATCGGCAAGCAGGTTCGCATCTCGTGGGATGGGCGGACCGACGAAGTCATCGGCGTTGTCGGCAACGTCCGTCACGAGGGCCTCGACGTCGAGAGCCGCGCCATGATCTACTGGCCGTTCGCGCGGAACAACTACGGGACCGTGACGGTCGCGGTCCGCGGCAAGGGCCAGCCGACGGCGACCGCTGCTGCCGTCGCCGGCATCGTGCGGCAACTCGATCCGCTGCTCGTCGTCGCGAACGTCAAGACGATGGACGAGATCGTTTCCAACTCCGTTGCCGAACGGCGCTTGACGATGCTGATGCTGACAATCTTTGCCGGCGTCGCGCTCCTGCTCGCCGCGCTCGGCATCTATGGCGTGATCGCGTACGGCGTCACGCAACGCACGCAGGAGATCGGCATCCGCATGGCGCTCGGTGCGCAGCGCGGCGATGTGCTCAGGATGGTCGTGCGGCAGGCGCTTGTGCTCGTCGCGGTCGGCATCGCCATCGGCGGCGCCGGCGCGTTGTTGCTGACACGCTTGATGGCGGGACTGCTCTTTCAGGTCGGCGCGAGCGATCCGCTCACGTTCGCCGCCGTCAGCGGCATCCTGGCGAGTGTCGCGCTGGTGGCGAGCTATCTTCCCGGACGGCGCGCGACGCGGGTTGATCCGGTCGTGGCACTGCGATCCTAAAACAACGGGCCCAGCCGGCATTTGCCAGCGGGCCCGTCGCTACACTTCAGACTTCAAACTTTACTTCAGCATTCATCCCTCGACATGGCTCGGGATGACCCTGAGCATTGTCGAAGGGTCAGCACTCAGCATTCAGCATTTACTTCGTCGCCGCTGCGAGGTCGGTGACGGCGCTCCGAGAGCAGCTTCACCTTGGCCTGATCGCCGCCAGTCTCCTTCGCAAGCTCGCTCGCAATCTGCGTCAGCGCCGTCTTGCGCTTCTGCCCCGACTGCTTCTCGGCGCTCGTCAGGCTGCTGCGCACAGCGGTGATGCGGGCGGCATCGAGACCCTTGTCGCGCTCGAGCTGATCGAGGTACGCCTTGGCGAGCGGGAAGCTCGCCGGCCACACCAGCTTGCGCTGCTCCTGCGCGTTCAGGTAGTCGAAGCGCACGGTCTTGGCGGCGTCGATCTCGTTCTGCGAGATCAGACCGCTCGGCAGCAACTCGTAAATATCGAGCCCGCGCTGGATTTCCGAGCTGACGATCATGCCGTTGTACCAGTAGACCGACCACGAGCCGGCGGTGATCATGCGCGTCGCATCGAGCGGACCGCGGTCGAAGTAGGCAATCTCCTTCGGCTTCGAGGCATCGGTCCAATCGAAGATCGAGATGCCGCCCTGATACCAGCCCTGCACCATGACTTCGCGGCCCGGGATCGGAATGAGCGAGCCGTTGTGCGCGACGCAGTTCTCGAGCGACGTCTGCACCGCCGGCATCTTGTAGTAGCTCTTGAACGTCATCTTCCGGTTCTCGATGGTGAAGAGCGCGTCGGCGCCCCACTCCATCTTGTCGGTGTCGCGGCAGCGCGGCTGCGAGCCGCCGCCCCACTCGTCGGAGAACAGGATCTTGTCGCCGCTGTTGCTGAACGTCGCCGAGTGCCAGAACGACATGTTGATGTCGGCGGCCTGATCGATGCGCTTCGGATTCGCGACGTCGCTGATGTCGAGCAGCAGACCGTAGCCGCCGCAGGCGCCGCCGGCGAGACCAATGTCCGGATAGACCGTGATGTCGTGGCACTGATTCGGTCCGCTGTTGCCGCGGCCGGCGCCGCGGCCGCCAGCCGCTGCCGGCGCGCCAGCCGGCGCTGCGCCTGCTGCCGGAGCGCCCGCTGCGGGCGGCGTCGCCGCTGCGGCACCAGGCGCGGCTGCCGGGCGCACCGCCACGGCCTGGCTCGACACGACGCGGTGGCGGCGCCAGGTTGTTGAAGATGCGCGGCGAGCTGACGATCGCCGCCTTCTCGGGCGCCGCGAGCGGAATCTTGATGACCTCGAGGCGGAAGAGCGCGGTGTTCGGGTCGTCAATCGGACCGCCCGCACAGCCGGGCAGCTCCTCGGCGGGACGCACGCCAGCGGAGCCGGAGACGTAGATGTAGACGTTCTCCTTGTCCTTCGGATCGGTGACGACCGTGTGCGTGTGCGAACCGCGGCACGTCTGCACGTTCGTCACGTACTTCGGATGCGCCATGTCGGAGACATCGAAGATGCGGATGCCGCGCAGGCGTTCCTTGCTCACCGGCTCGGGCACGCCCTGGATGCCGCAGTCGACGCGACCCGTGAGGCCTTCGCCGGAGACGAAGAGCAGGTTCTTGAAAACGGAGACGTCGCTCTGCGAGGCCGGGCAGACGAACGTCATCACGGGCTCTGGCTTGAGCGGCTTCGAGATGTCGTACACCTGGAAGCCGTTGTAGTTGCCCTGCACGACATACTTGCCGGTGAAGGCGAGGTCGGAGCTCGTGACGCCGCGGAACTTCTCGGGCGGCGGCGTGGTCGAGACGAGCTTCAGGTTCCAGGCTGCCTGCGCCGCGTCCCAATATCCGGGCTTGAGGCCGATGCGCGGATCGGGGCTCGGCGCCGTTGCTGAGACGATCGGCTTGACCGGATCAGGCATCTTTGCCGGCACGGGAGGCGGCGGCGGAAGCGGCGGACCGCCGCGGCCGCCACGACCGGCGGCTGGAGCGGCGGCGGGTTCGCCGGCAGCAGCAGCGGCAGGTGCCGTGCTCGGCGCTGCTGCCGCAGTGCTCGGAGCGGCCGCTGCCGCGCTCGGCGGTGGTGGTGTCGGCGCGCTGGGCTTTGGCGGGGCGGGCGCCGGGGCGCTCGCCGGAGCCGCAGGCGGCGCCGTTTTGGGTGCGCACGCGACGACGGCCATCATCGCGAGCGATACAGAGACCAATAAGTGCCGGACAACTCTCATGAGATGACTCCGTCTTCGAGTATTGAGTATCGAGGGAAGGGCGACCCTAGGGTATGCGGCTGCCGCCCGGAACCGCGAGCATCTTCTCCATGCGATCGATCTCGGTCGACTGATCGGCATAGACATCGGAAGCAAAGCGGAAAATCGTTTCGTCCTGTCCGGCGCCAAACGACGCGAACAGCTCGTCGACCATGTGGATCGCGCCTTGGTGGTGCTTGATCATTCCGGTCAGGAACAGGCGATCGAACTCGGCGCCGCGCGCTTTGTCGAGAGCGGCCATCTCTTCATCGCTCAGCATGCCCGGCATCAGCATGTCGTGCTCGACGCCGTTCATCTTCATGCGCATGCGCGTGGACTTGGCGTCCGGTACCGGCTGACCGCGGTCGCGGAGCCACGTCTGCATCAGCTCGATCTCGTCGCGCTGGCCGACGACGATGCGCTCGCAGAGAATGCGAACGTCTGACCGCGCATCGTGGCTCGCCGCCCAGCCGGCCATGATGACCGCCTGCGCGTGGTGCGCAATCATGCCCGACATGAAGTCGACGTCGGCCTGGTTGACCGGGGCCTCGTTCACGTGCTGTTGAGGTGCGGCTCCGGCCGGCCCACCCTGCGCCGGCGCTGCCGCCGGAGTGATGATCTTTGACTGTGCCGACTCGACGCAGGCAAGGCTCGCAACGGCGAAAATGCCGGCCCCCAGCCGTTGCAGAAATACCTGATTCACGCGGTATGGCCTCCAGTGCGGGCCCGGGCTCATGCGGCAACCGGGCGGTAGTGCTGAAGCGAAAATAGTATGAAATTCGCGCCGGGTTTGGAAGGTGGGGCGAACGGCAAAACGGCTAAACCATTCAAATCTGTTGGCTTTACAGCGCCCTGTGGACAGTTTTGAACATCGGGCGTCGCCGGCGCGGGCGCAGGGGTTTTTTGCAGGTACGATCCCTGACGAATGCTCCTGGCGTCAGGGATCATCACCCTGCTGATCCTGTTGACGGCGCTGTTCGTGGCGGCGGAGTTTGCCGTCGTGGGCGCGCGCCGGAGCCGGTTGCGGCGGCTGGCGGAAGACGGTAGCCCCCTGGCTGCCCGTGTCCTGCCCGTACTCGAGGATCCGCATGCCCTCGATCGCTACATTGCCGCATCGCAGGTTGGCATCACCCTCTCCAGCCTGATCCTCGGCGCCTACGCCCAGGCGTCAATCGCGCCGCGCTTCGCGCCACTCATCGAACGTGTCGCCGGACTCGATCCACAAACCGCGGCTTCGACGTCCGCCGTCGTCGTCCTTCTGATCCTCACGACGCTCGCGATGATCGTCGGCGAACTGGTGCCGAAATCGCTCGCGCTCCAGGATCCAACCACGACTGCGATCTGGACCGTCGTGCCGATGCAGTGGTCGCAGCGTGCGTTCGCGTGGTCGATCGATTTTCTCAACGGCAGCGGCAACCTCGTCCTCGCGCTCATGCGCGTGAAGAACACCGGCCATCGCCACGTGCACTCGCCCGAAGAAATCGAGCTTCTCATCGCCGAGAGCCGCGACGGCGGACTGCTCGAGCCTCAGGAGCAGGTGCGGCTGCACCAGGCGCTCAGGCTGGGGCTGCGCACGGCGCGCGAGCTGATGGTTCCACGGGCACGCCTTGCGGCAATCGAAGTGTCGACGCCGTTCGCGGAAGTCCTCCGCCAGGTCGCCACGAGTCCCTACAGCAGGCTGCCGGTCTATCGTGAGAGGGCCGACGACATCATCGGCATCCTCCACACCAAGGACGTCGTGCTGAATTTCATCAGCGGCGCCGAGGGCCAGGGTCAGGCACGGCGGTCGCTGACGGCGCTCCTGCGGCCGATCTCGAAAGTGCACTACGGCTTCCCCGCCGATCGACTCCTGGCTTACATGCGCGAGAAGCGCACCCACCAGGTCCTCGTCGTCGGCGACGATGGCATCGTCGAGGGCCTGATCACGCTGGAGGATGTCGTCGCCGAACTGATTGGCGGTGTGTCCGACGAGTTCAAGGAAGCGCCAGCCCGGGCGATCCTCCTGCCGGACGGCAGCGTGCGCCTGCCGGGAGCGATGCGAGTCGACCAGGCAGCGCAAGTCCTCGGCGCGGGATGGAAGGGTGCCGGTGACACCATCGGCACGTTCATTCCGAGGTCGCTCGGCAGCGTGCCAGCGCCGGGAGAGCAGCTCACGATCGATGGCATAGACATCGTCGTCGAGGCCGTCGAGGGCGACGCGGTGGCGTCGTTGCTGGTCCTGCCGCCGCCGACGCAGACGGAGGAAGTCGAATGACGGCTTTCCTCATCATCACGGGCCTCATCCTCCTCAACGGCATCTTCGTCGCCGCCGAGTTCGCGATCGTCGGCGCGCCGCGCGCCTCGATCGACGCGCGTGCGGCCAAGGGCAATCGTCTCGCGCAGGCAGTGCAAGCGGTACTGCGCGATCCAAAGCGGCAGGACCAGTACATCGCCACCGCGCAACTCGGTATCACCGTCGCGAGCCTGGGGCTCGGCATGTATGGCGAGCACGTTCTCGCAGACGGCATCTACGACATGCTCGGCCATGCCGGCGCGCCGGCGTGGCTCGTGTCGCACGGCCTGGCCAGTGTCATCGCCATCGCCATCCTCACTGTACTTTCATATCGTCGTCGGCGAGATGATCCCGAAGTCGCTGGCGCTGCAGCAGGCGGAAACGATGGCGTTGTGGATCACGCCGCCAATGCTGTGGATCAAGACGCTCGTCTTCCCGCTGGTCTACGCGCTCAACGGGATCGGCAACGCATTGCTGCGCCTCGGCGGCGTCAATCGCCAGGCGCAGAACGCCGAGCAGTACTACACGCCGGAGGAGTTGCAGCTCGTCGTCCAGGAAAGCGAGGAACGCGGTGCCCTCCGCGCCGAGTCCGGACAGATGCTGCAGGTGCTCTTCGACTTCGCCAATCTGACGGCGGCGGAGGTGATGGTGCCGCGCGTTCGCGTCACGGGTCTTCCGCTCGGCAGCGGCGCCGAGCGCATTCGCGAGCTCCTCGGCCGCAAGCCGCATACGCGCTATCCCGTCATCGAGCAGGATCTCGATCACATCGTCGGCATGATCCACATCAAGGATCTGCTGCGGCTGCTGCTGCGCAACGAGCCGATCGGACCACGGCACGCACGGCCGCTGCCCCTCGTCCCCGAGACTGCGCCGATCGACACCGTGCTGGCGACGATGCGGCGCGAGCACACGCAGATGGTTGTCGTGCTCGACGAGCACGGCGGCACCGCCGGCATCGTCACGCTCGAAGATCTGTTCGAAGAAGTTGTCGGCGACATCGACGCCGGACCTGGATCGACCCCGCCACCGTATCGCGACCGCGACGGCCGCCTGCGCGTGCCGGGAACGATGCGGCTCGACGAGCTCGGCCAGGAGTTCGACATCGACCTCGAGCACGAGGACGTCGACAGCGTCAGCGGCCTGGTCCTGACGCTGCTCGGACGCCCACCGCAGGTTGGTGATTCGGTGCGCTACGACCGGTTGCTCCTCGACGTCACCGCGGTCAAGGGCCGCGGCGTCGAGGAATGCGCGGTGTGCCTGGCGCCGTAAGTAGCGTCTAGCTTCACGTCGACTAACGAGGAACAGGAGGTCAAGAGATTAAAGTCAAGAGACTCCAAGAGGCTTTTGATCTCCTGTCTCTTGATCTCTGGTCGCAGTGTAACGGTACGTCAACCGACGTGGATACGCGGCCGTCTGAGCGGGTTCGATTCGTTCTGGCGGAGGACTTCACGAGTCACGGGCGCCGTGTCGCCCTCACCCAGCGCCAGGAACTTCATCAAATAGAGGATCGGATTGCCTTCGGTCCACCCGAAGTAGGCATGCGGGATCTGCTTGGTCTCGTCGCGGATGTAGAGCAGCAGCGCCGCGATGGCGTTGGGGATCGCCGAGCTCACGCAGCGCAGGACGCGGTACGACGCCACTTCGACGCCCTCCACCTGGATGCGGCCGCTGAACTCCGAGACATCGCCGGGCCGCACTTCCATGAAGAGAACCTGCTCGTCCGGCGCCAGGTGATGTGAGTCTGACGCCTCGCGGAGCTTGTGTTCGTACTCCATGGGCAGGCCGGTATCGGGCCGATTGGCGATGATCCGTATCGGCCTGCCGACCGCTTCCTGGATGAAACGCAGCGCGGTGGCGTCGGGCTCGACCGCGACACGCGGAGCTCCGTCGATCTGACCACTCGCGAGATGAGCGACGTCACGATGATGGTAGCGATGAACCATGCGGCAATCTTCAACCCGTCCGGACGCGCGACGATGTTGACGACCGTGGTGTAGGCGAAGACCAGGGTCAGAAGCAGATAGCCTTGCCAGCGGCGGCCGCGACGGCGCGCGTCAAGAGTCACTGCCAGCGCCGACGATCCCATCAGGACGAGCACGCCGGTGGCATAGGCGCCGCCCTGCGACGTGACGTCGGCATCGAAGAGGATCGTTACCAGGAACGTGATGGCGACAAAGATGAATACCAGCGGTCGGTTGGCGCGCGCCCACTCCGGCGCCATGCCATAGCGCGGCAAGTACCTCGGTACCAGGTTCAACAGCCCAACCATCGCTGACGCACCGGCAAACCACAGGATCGCCACGGTGCTGAGGTCGTACAGCGTGCCGAAGGAATTGCCGAGACGCTCATGCGCCACGTACGCCAGGGCGCGTCCGTCAGCTTCGCCGCCGGGCGCAAAGGCCGCCGGCGGAACCAGCGTCGTCGTCACGATGCTGCTGCCGACCAGCATGACGCTCATCAAGACCGCGGCTGACGTGAGTAGCTTGCGGGTGTTGCGGATTCGGCCAACGGGATGTGCCTCGCTGTCGCCGCTGTCGCCTTTGACGAGCGGCATGACCGCTACGCCGGTTTCGAAGCCCGACAGACCGAGCGCCAGCTTCGGAAACACCAGCAACGAAGCCATCACCATCTTCGCCACGCTGCCGTACTGTCCACGCGCGATGAGACTCCAGTTGGCGAAGGCATCCGGATGCGCAGCAAGATGCGCGAGGCCCCACCCGACGACGATCGCGTTGAGCAGAATGTAGAGAGCGACGATCGGCACCGCGAGCCCAAGGGCCTCGCGGAAGCCCTTCAAGAACACCGCGCCCAAGGCGGCCAGCAGCACGAGCGTCATCGCGACAGGATGATCCATCCAGTGCGGCACCAGCGGATTCTCGATGATGTGCGCCGAGGCGTCGGCGGCCGACAGCGTGATGGTGATGATGAACCCCGTCGCCGCGAAACCCAGCAGGACGAGAACCAGGACCTTTCCACGCCACCGCGGCAGCAGATCCTCGAGAAGCGAGACGCTCCCCTGGCCGTGCGGGCTCAACTCGGCAACCCGGTTGTACATGGGAAGCGCGCCGAAGAGCGTCAGCAACACGAGCACCAGTGTGGCCAACGGCGAGAGGATACCGGCGGCGAGGAACGCGATGCCGGGTTGGTAGCCAAGCGTGGAAAAGTAGTCGACGCCAGTAAGACACATGACCTTCCACCATGGGGACTGGTGGACATGCGAGGGCGTCGAGTGCGGACCTTCCGGCTCGCGAAGGCCCTCGAAAAGCCAGAGGGAGAATCGCCGCCGTTGCCGCCTGGTCAGTCCGAAAGGCATACGTGGATCAGATTTCGCCGCGCGCGGCGGCAAGCTCGAGGGTCTCGTCGCTCGCCTCTTTGAACTCGCCTTCCCACTTGGCGATGACGACGGTTGCCAGGCAGTTGCCAACGACATTGACCATCGTCCGGGCCATGTCCATCAGCTCGTCGACGCCGAGAATCAACGTCACGCCTTCGAGGGGCAGACCGTAGCTCGCCAGTGTGCCGGCGAGGATGACCAGCGAGGCGCGCGGCACGCCGGCGACGCCTTTGCTCGTGAGCATCAGCGTCAGCAGCATCGTGATCTGCTGGCCGATGGTCAGCTCGACGCCGGCGGCCTGGGCGACGAAGACGGCAGCCAGCGAGAGATAGAGTGTCGTGCCGTCGAGATTGAAGCTGTAGCCGAGGGGCAACACGAACGCGACGATGCGCCGCGGCACGCCGAGGCGCTCGATCACTTCCATGGCGCGTGGCAGCGCCGCCTCGCTCGACGTCGTGGAGAAAGCAATGATTGCCGGCTCTTTGACTGCTTTAATGAACTTGCGGATCGGCACCTTGAAGATGAGCGCGATCGGCAGGAGAACCAGCAGCACGAACGCGGCGAGCGCCAGGTACAGCGTCGCCACGAGCCACGCGAGGTTGACGAGAACGCGCAACCCGCCGTGCCCGACGGTGTAAGCGATCGCCGCGCCGACGCCGATCGGCGCGTAGTGCATGACGATGTTCGTGAACTTGAACATCGTTTCGGCGACGGCCTCGCACCACTCGATGACCGGCCGGCCTTTCTCGCCGATCATGCCGAGCGCAACCGCGAAGAGAATGCTGAAGACGACGATCTGCAGAACGTCGCCTTCGGCCATCGCCTTGATCACGGACTCCGGCACGGTGTGAAGAAGGATTTGATCCCACGTCTGGGCCGCGGCCGAGATCTCCGCCTTCTGCCCCATCGGCAGGTTGACGCCGACACCGGGCCGCATGATGTTGACGGCGACGAGGCCGATGATCGAGCGCGAGGGTCGTGACGATCTCGAAGTAGATGATCGCGCGCAGCCCCATGCGTCCGACCACCTTGACGTGGCCGGCGCCGGCAATACCGGCAACGAGCGTGGCAAAGATCAGCGGCGCGATGATCATCTTGATCAAGCGCAGGAAGATCTGGCTGAACGGGCGGAAATACACAGCCGCGGCGGGATTGAACTCGCTGACCAGCCAGCCGGCAATGATACCGAGCGCGAGCCCGATGAAAATCTGCTGCGTCAGGCTTGGGCCCCGGCGGGGCGGCGGGCTATCGGGTTGCGCCATGCACACGAGTCCTCTGTCGGTCGAGCGGGGGCGGCACGATGCTCAATTCCATAGGTTCAGGCAGAACGTGATGATCATGGCGTTGATGAAGTCGATGAAAAACGCGCCGACCAGCGGCACGGTCAGGAACGCCTTCGGCGCGGGCCCGAAACGTTCGACGAGCGCGCTCATGTTGGCCATGGCGTTGGCGCTCGTGCCCAGCATGAAGCCGATGAACCCGCCAGCCATCACGATACTCTCATAGTCCCGGCCCATGACCCGCGGCACCGCAAGGGCCGCAACCAGGGCGACGAGCGCAACCTGGACGATGAGGATGATCGTCAGCGGCAAGGCGAGACCGGCGAGCTCCCACAGCCTGAGCGTCATCAGGGCGAGGGCCAGGAAGAGCGACAGCGCGACGTTGCCGAGGTCGTCGAGCGTCTGCTGCGAGAGGCCAAAAATCCCCGAGAGGTCGTCGACATTGCGAATCACCGCTGCGACGATCATCGCGCCGATGTAAGCGGGAAAGGTCAATCCCGCGCCCGCGAGCGCGCGGCTGAGGAAGCCGCCGATCCACATCGCGACGAGCATCAGCACGAGGTGCTTCAAAAGAACATACGCCTCGGGATCTTCACCGGATGGCGCCGCCGACGGCGGCTCCGGGACGTGGTCTTCGACGACGCGCGTTGCTGGCTCGACGCGCGACGGAACCGAATTTCGTGAGGTCTTGCCAGGAATGGCAATGCCGCCGCGCTCCAGCAAGAGCGTGGCGAGGGGTGCGCCAACGAGGCCGCCGCAGACGATTCCGGCCATGGCGGCGGCGACAGCAACAGTAGCAGCGCCGGCAACGCCGGCCTGCTCGAAGAGCGGCGCAAACGCGAGACCGGTAGCCGGGCCGCCGGTGAGCGTTACAGAACCCGCGAGCACTCCAAGCAGCGGCTCCTGACCGAGCGCAACCGCCACGCCGGCGCCGACTACGTTCTGGAGGACGGCGACCGCGGCGGCGAAAAGGAAGAAGCGCAGCACCAGCGGGCCGCCCAGCCTCAGAAGCTGATAGCTGGCGCCGAAGCCGATCGAGGTAAAGAACGCGTTCTGAAGCGGCGTCTGAAGCGTCGTGTCGAATCGCACGAGCTGCAGGCCGCGACTGTGCGCGACAGTCATGGCGATGGCGACGACGAGCCCGCCAACAACCGGCGCTGGCAGGTTGAGGCGCGCCAGCACGGGAAGCGCGCGCCGCAGCCCGTAGCCTGCGAACAAGACGACGCCGGCGATTGCGACAGTGTTGATGAGATCGAGCGCGAGCATCAGGTCGAAGCGGATGGATTCGGGCGCCGACCCGACAGGGCGGGAGATTATCACAGAGGCCAGATGGTCGCGGGCGGCCGAGCTGCGGCGGGTCCGCCCAGCGCTACAGCTGGTCGAAGGCTCGTGCTAAAGGAAAAGCGACCGCGCTGTGAGTTCCCGGGGATCGAGGCCGGCGGCGCGCGCCAACTTCCTGGCGATGTCGGGCAGATCGGCCGGAAAACGCCACTCGTCAGCGCGTCCGCCAGCGCTCAGGAAGACGGCCTCCCACTTGCTCCACCACGGCAGCGAGCGGCGCGCAATTGGTTCCACTACGAGGATGCTGTCGCCGGCCTTGTGCGCCTCCAGGAGGGACGCGAGGAGTGCTTCCCGGCCCGCCGGTTCGAGCTCGTTTGCGGCGTAGGCGGCAAGCACCGCACGGCCGCCTCGGGGGCGCCGGTCCTCTCGGTCAGCACCGAGGACGTTCGGCGCTGACGATGTCCCTTCGCGCTGCCCGCCCACGCAACTGAAAGTGGCGATAGGTCCATGCGGCCTCGTCGATTGCCCAGGCGTTGCGGTCGAACCCCTGGATCGCGGGGATGCCGGCCGAGACCGCCCAGGCGGCACCAGCGGCGCCTGTCCCGCAACCCAGGTCGATCAGCGTGTGTGGTCGCTGTGCCGGCGAAGGCTCCGGACTCCTTCATCGCGGTCACGATTTTCTGCAGGATGACGAAGTGCTGAGGTCCGTAGAAGAGAGCAAACGCCGCGCGCTTGCCAGCCGACGACAACGGCCCGCCGGAGACGAGCTTGTCGCGGCGCTCCACATAGCAGGAGGAGAGCGCACGAAGGGCTCTGGAGACCTCGCTGAGGGTCAGGTCTGCGAGGTGCCGGCGCTCGAGCGCCTCGAGCCAGGCGGAAGTCAGCGGATCCATAGTCGAGAGACAAAAGTCATGCGTCAGGCAGACTGCGCGGCTGTAACCTGTTGAAAAAGAAAGGATTGAATGGCGGCGCAGTTTGCAGTGAAATAACGGGCAATGGTTGTCTCGCGGGTGATGTTGCTGCTATTTCTGACGGCGCAGGGCTTTGACGGGCTCTTCACCTACACGGCCGTTCATGCCTACGGGCTCAACGCCGAGGGCAACTTCCTCATCGCGACCTGGATGGCGCTCGTGGGACCGGCGGCGGCCCTCTTTGGCGCAAAGACTGTCGCGGCCGCATGCGGCATCCTGCTCTACACGCGCGGCCTGCATCGCACCCTGTCGCTGCTCACCATGATCTACGTCATTGGCGCCATCGGCCCGTGGATGATGGTCTACATCAATCATTAGCACGCGCCGCGCCGTTCGCGGCTGGCTGCTCGCGGTTCGCGACGGCAATCAATCCGGCAAAAAGCACCAGGGCCGCAAGTGTGTCCACTGACAGCGCCCGCGCGAGGTTGAAGCCACTTCGCCCCAGCGTCAGCGGCGACAATCCGGACGTCAACACTGCGGCGACCCAGAACAGCCACGGCGCGGCCCGCCCCAGAAGTCGACGATCGCTGCTCCCGTAAATAATCAGGAACGCCGGAAACATCATCGTCCAGTAGTGATCCCACGCGATCGGCGACAGAAGGATCGCGAGCACGGTCACGCTTGCGATCTCGACGGGCACCGCTGCCCGCGCGCGCGGCGTCCTCAGCAGCGTGACGAGCTGGATCAGCAGCAGGATCACGGCAACGATGGCAAAGATCGTCGCGGCCAGCGGCGCCTCTGCGGCGACGCGAACGCCGGACACATCGCCGACGCCGAAGTGACCAGTCGTCAGGCGATCGATGGCGGCGACGAGTGATTGATTGTTGCCGCGCACTGGCCAGCCGCTGTTGCCAAGTCGCCAGAACGTCCGCGCCAGGTCTGTGAAGCCGGCATAGCCGTAGACGCCCAGCGGCAACACGATCGAGAGCGCGGTTGCGGACGCGATGGCCGCGAGCGCGGCGGTCCAGCGCCGGCGGACCAGCAAGTAACACGATCAGCAGCGCCGGAAAGGCTTTCAGCGCCGTGGCTACCCCGATAAAGACCCCGGCGACGATCGCCGAGCCGATCAGCAGCTGGACTGTCGCCCCCGCGATGAACGCGAGCAGCAGCGCGTTCATGTTCTGATGCTCGAAGTTCGTCTGGAGCGGGAGCAGAATCGCGGCGAGCGGCGCGAAGAGCATCGGCAGCCAGGTCAGTTCTGCGAGCCCGAGCCGGGCGCGCGCGGCATTCCAGGCCTCGAGACTCCACCGCACGCCCAGCGTGAAACAGGCCAGGTTCAGCGCGTGCCAGAAGAGCCTGGCAGCAACAGGGCTGACGGCATTGATGGCGGCAAATGGCGCGAAGAACGCGGCCTGGAACGGCGGGCCGATGAAGCCATCGGCCGCGCTGCTCCCGGCGTACAGCGGTTCGACAGCGAGGAACCGGCGTCCACCCTCGAAGAAGACCGCGGCGTCGCCGCCTTTGTTGATGGCGTTGCCCGTGCTCAGAACGGCGAAGAGGACCGCGAGGAGCGCAAGCGTTCGGGTCCAGGTTGGCGAAGGCGTGGCCATTGACCGGCCTTCGAGTGTACCCTTGACGAGAGTCTTACAATTTGTAAGACTTTCCAAAAAGACCATGAAGCCGACCCGACTCCCGACTCTGTCTGGCAAGGAACGCCTGGTGCTCGAACTGCTCGTCGGCGACGGCGCCGAGTACGGGTTGCAGCTCGTCGAGGACTCGCGTGGCGCGCTCAAGACGCGGCACCGTCTACGTCACGCTGGGGCGGATGGAGGAAAAGGGTCTCGTCGAATCGCAGCAGGAAGCCGTGTCACGGCGCGCCGATGCGCCGACCCGGCGGATGTACCGCGCCACCGCACACGGGCACCGCGTGCTCGACGCGTGGACGACAATCGCGCGCACCTTCTCGATGGAGCCAGCACGATGAGCACCGACGATCGCCTGAAGGGTGAGTGGTCCCTCCGAATCGCGCGTCGCTTGCTCGACGCCAACGCCATCACGCGAGTGATCGAACCGGCGATCGAGGACCTGCGGCACGAAGCGGAGGCGGCACGAGGAGCGATGCGGTCGCTTGTCGTCCTGATGCGCGCCTATTGGGGACTGTGGAAAGCAATCGTCGTCTGCGCCGCCGTTGAGAGCGTCAGCATCGCGCGGCCGACGCTCGATGGGATCGTGTTTCGCGTGATGGTGGGGCTGCCAATCATCACCTCGCTCCTCATGGCCCCGGTCGTGAGTGGCGCATTCAATCGCCCGCCGCATGAGGGCCTGCTCCTTCTTCTGCTGGCAACCATGCCGCAGGCATTCGTCGTCGCTCTTCCCTCTTGCCTACTTCTTCGCCGTCGTCCTCGATCGCCAGTCAAGCCCGCCGCTGCGCGTGTTGCCGGCCATCGTCGGCGCCTCGATGGCATGCGCGGTCATCGCGCTCGTTGCGACGTTTCTTGTCGTGCCCGCGGCCAACCAGGCCTATCGACAGACAGTCTTCGAGCAACAGCGCGGGTCTGACACGGAGGCAAGCCTCGAGCCCGGGCCGGGCGAATTGATGTTCATCGATCTTCGTGCGACAGGTCGCGCAGCGAAGGATCGAATGGCGAGGCGGCTCGACGACGTCTCTACAGCGGCCTCGCGGTTTCGGCCTTGCCCATGGTGCTCGGGATCGTCGCCTTTGGCGTCGCCGACCCGAGAATGAAGGGAGGCATCGCCCTCTTCAGCGGGTTCTGGATCTTGATGTTCTACGCCGCGGCGTTGCGTTCCGTCGCAGGCTCGGTGTCGACGCCACCGTCTGCCGGCGGCCTCGCGCTGGTCGACGCGGTCTTCGTAGTCGGCGGTCTGTGGATGACGTGGGTTCGGTCGAAGACCTTCGACGGTGCGCCCAGCGGGCCTCGATTTGGCGTCCCCACCGCCTCTAGGACTTGAGCGACGGCGGCGGGAGCTACTTCGATGCTCGGCTGGCAGGTGACCACCACGCAAGGCCCGATACAACGAGGATCGCCAGTGGAACGGCAAGCATCACCAGCGGATCCTGCGGGGCCACCTGGAACAGCAGGCTGCGGACGAAGTTTCCGGCCTGGACGCTTGCCACCATCCCAAGCGCAATACCCATCACCGTCAGCACCAGTCCTCGACGAACGACTTCGCCAACGATATCTGCCGGTGATGCGCCGAGCGCCGAGCGAATTGCGAAGTCACGCCGCCGCTGTTCGACCAGCGTCGTCAGCACGCCGTACATCCCGACGAGCGCGAGTATCACTGCGACGCCGGCAGCGCTGACGGCAGCCGCTGCCGAAGTGCGCGACGTTTCAACGCGCATCCTCCACGTGGCTGGCGAGCGTCCGGACGTCGGTGAGCGGGACGTTCGGGTCGAGCTGCTTGAGTTCCGTGCGCAGCATAGCCTCGGCTTCGGGTTGGCTCGTACGCAGGTAACACGTAGGCCTCCTGACGAAACGCCTGCGCCAGCGGGAGATAGAAGAACGGCTGCGCGGGCTCGATGATGGCGTTGTTCTTGATCGCGCGGACGACGCCAACGACGCGGCGCGGTGTGGGCTCGCCAGCGACGCGTAAGATCTGCCCGAGCGGATCTCCGGCAAGGCGCGATGCGAGGACATCGTTGACGATCGCCACCGGCTCAGCGTCGCGCCGATCGCGGGCGTCGAACTCGCGTCCCGCCCGAACCGCGATGCCAAGCGTCGTGAAGTAGTCTGGAGCGACGACGTCGTAGCGCGTCTGCAGCGGGTCTGGCGATCCTGAAATCGTGAAGCTTTTCGTGGCGCGCATTGCTGAAACAGGGGCGTGCCAGCCGAGTGCCACTGCGTTCACCCCAGGAAGCCGCGCCAGGTTCTCCTGGAGCCGCTCGTACAATGCGCCGCCCGAGTCAGCCGTGTATCCCTGATCGAAGAGCACCACACGGCCGAGGACGGCGTTCGCCGCATCGAATCCGACATCGACGCGCGCGACGCTCCATGCGCTTCGCGCCAGGAGCGCACCGGCTGTCAGCATGACGCAGCCAAGAGCCACCTGCGCGACGACGAGCATGCTGTGCGCGCGCGAGCTCGGCGCGAACGTGAGAGCTGAGGCTGACAGGACGGCGCGGGGATCGGAGCGCAACCCCTTCCATGCTGACAGCGCAGTGAGGAGCACCGATGCTGCGAGCGACAAGGCGAGCAGCACGATGACGAGCCGGACATCGAACGTCAGCCCCACCTTCGCCGGCACCGGCAACGAAATCGTTGCGACAAACGGTGCGCTCCAGGCCACGAGCAACAACGCCACCACGCGCCGCAGGCCGTCAACAGCACGCCTTCCGCAACCAGTCGGCGTGCGAGCTGGAAACGGCTGGCGCCAAGCGCCTGACGCACCGCAAGCTCGCGTTGGCCGTTCGCCGGCGCGAGCGACGAGAAGTCCCGCAAGATTGGCGCACGCAATGAGGAGAACGCAGGCCGCCAGCGCCGCAAAGACAGCAAGGAATTGACCGACCGTCGAGCGATAGGCTGGCCAGAACCTCAGGTAGGAGCCAGGAAAGACGTCGAGGCGCCAGCCGTCGCCGCTCGAGTAGGGAAGAATCGCGGGGATACGGCTCCTCACCTGCGCTCCGGGGCCGGATGCCGGGCGCGACCAATGGTCTGAAAGATCGAAGCGTCAGCGCGAGAGAGGAGCTCCGCGCCGAAGACCGTCGATGCCATCGACAGCGGCAGCCAGTAGTTGGACGGCCACGCCGGTGAGTGAAATCCAGGAGCCGTCACACCAACGACAGTGACTGTGCTGCGGCCAAGTCGCAGTGACGATCCGACCAGAGCGGGATCCGCGCTGAACGTGCGGCGCCAGACATCGTGTCCGAGCACGACGACTGGCGCGCTGCCAGCGCGATCGTCGTCTGGCGTCAGCAGCCGTCCCAGGAACGGCTCTGCGTCCAGAACCGAGAAGTAGTTCCCCGACACCAGCTCGCCGGTCAGGCGGGTCGGCCACTCACCGCCGCCGATGGTGTTTTCGACGCGCACCAACGCCGCAAGTTCGAGCGCATCGTCGAGACGATCGCGCACCTGCACATAGTCGGGATACGACAGCGTTTGATAGAAGGGCGGCGCAAGGCGCCGGCTGTAGATCGTGACGAGTCGCGACCGTGTTCGGCGCGGGCGGGGCGCCACAGGGCCTGATCAGGACGCCGATCGTGACCGTGCTCGTCGCGACGGTGACGCCGAGGGTCATCACCGCGATCGCTGTTGCGATCGGCCATTTGAGGAGGAAGCGCCACGCGACCGCGATGTCCTGCCACATGGGAGGATTCTAGTCGTGCTGGTGCTTTCGAGAGTCCGCCTTCGCCCTTCGCGCTGCGGCGAGACAGCCTTCCAAAACGCTCGCCTGACGAGGCTTGCCTAGCCGGAGCCGCGAGCGAAGACTGGCGAAGGTTGGCGGAGAGGAAGGGATTCGAACCCCTGGAAGCCTTTCGACTTCAACGGTTTTCAAGACCGCCGCCTTAAACCACTCGGCCACCTCTCCGGCGTTCCTGGGTCAGGCCTTCATTATGACATCCGTGCCCATATGCGGCCGCAGGGCCTCAGGAATGACGACTGACCCGTCGGCCTGCTGGTAGTTCTCGAGGATGGCGATCGAGCGTGCGGCCGACGGCGAGGCCCGAACCGTTCAGCGTGTGCGCGTGCTCCGCCTTGCCGGTGCCGCCGCTGCGGAACTTGATGTTCGCGCGGCGCGCCTGGAACGCCTCGGTGTTGCTGCAGGACGAAATCTCGCGATACGTCTTCTGACTTGGCAGCCACACTTCGATGTCGTAGGTCTTTGCCGATGCGAAGCCCATGTCTCCCGTGCACAGCAGGACCGTCCGGTACGGCAGTCCGAGCCGCTCGAGGATCGTTTCGGCGTTGCGTGTCAGAGACTCGAGCTCGTCGTACGACTGGTCGGGTGTCGTGAACTTCACGAGCTCGACTTTGTCGAACTGGTGCTGCCGAATCAGGCCGCGGACGTCGGTGCCGTACGATCCCCGCCTCGCTGCGAAAACAGGGCGTGTATGCCGTGTAACGAAGCGGCAGCGTGCGGCCATCGAGGATCTCGTCGCGGTGGAGGTTCGTCAGCGGCACTTCTGCCGTCGGGATTAGATACAGATCCCACTCGCCCGCAATCTTGAAGAGGTCCTGCTCGAACTTCGGCAGGTTGCCCGTGCCGCGCAAGGCCGCGGCGTTGACGAGAAATGGCGGCTCGGCTTCCGTGTAGTTGTGCTCGCTCGTGTGGACGTCGAGCATGAAGTTGATCAGCGCGCGCGCCAGGCGTGCGCCCTTGCCCATCAGGATTGAGAAGCGGCTGCCGCTCATCCGCGTGGCGCGCTCGAAGTCCAGGATGCCCAGGGCCACGCCAAGATCCCAGTGGGGCTTCGGCTCGAAGTCGAAGGCACGCGGTGTCCCGTGGCGTCGTACTTCCTGATTTTCTTCGGCCGAACGTCCTACTGGCACGCTCTCGTGCGGCAGGTTCGGCAGCGCCAGCAGGAGCGACGTGCGCTGATGCTCGGTCTGCTCGAGCTGGATTTCGAGCTGGCGAATCTGCTGCCCTCGCGCCTTGCTCGCGGCAAAAAGATGCGTCGCATCCTGGCCTTGCCGCTTGACGCGCGCGACTTCATCGCCGGCGGCATTCTGTTCGCGCTTCAGACCTTCGATCTCGGGAATGAGCCGGCGCCGCCGCGTCTCGAGCGTTGCGAGCTGCTCGAGATCGGCATCCGCATCGAGCCCGCGGTTGCGATAGCCGGCGCGCACCTGATCGAGGTGATCGCGCACCAGAGCCGGGTCAATCATGGGTTAGATCCTAATAGATTCATGCTGCCTTGTCGCTCGAGGCGCGGGATTGATACGATGCTCGACGATGCCACCGACAAACGACTCCGGACAGAAGAAGGTTCGCAAGGCGGTCTTCCCCGCCGCCGGCCTCGGGACACGGTTCCTGCCTGCCACCAAGGCGCAGCCGAAAGAGATGCTGCCGCTCGTCGACAAGCCGATCATCCAATACGGCGTCGAAGAAGCGGTGGCCTCCGGCGTCGACAACATCATCCTGGTCACCGGCCGCGGCAAGAATGCCATCGAGGACCACTTCGACGTCTCGGTCGAACTCGAAACGTTCCTCGAGGCGCGCGGCAAGAAGGACCAGCTCGCCGAGATTCGCGGCATCTCGAGCGCGTTCAACCTGTCGTACGTCCGTCAAGGTGAGCCGCTCGGCCTCGGGCACGCCGTTCTCGTGACGCGCGCGCTCGTCGGCGACGAGCCTTTTGCGGTCATCCTCGCAGACGACGTCATCGACGCGACGCCGCCGGGTCTGGCGCAGATGATCGAGATTTTCAACGAGTTCCAGGGGCCGGTGCTCGCGATCGAGGAAGTGCCCTGGGAGGCGGTCAGCAGCTACGGCATCATCGACGCGGAAGAGATCCGGCCCGGCGTCTACAAGATCCGCGACATGGTCGAAAAGCCGCCGCGCGCTGAAGCCCCGTCGAACCTCGCCATCATCGGCCGCTACATCCTGACGCCAGACATCTTCCCAATCCTCGAAGCCACCAAGAGCGACCGCACGGGGGAGATTCAGCTCACCAACGGCATGCGCCAGCTGCTGAAGCAGCGGCCGATCTACGGCTGCCGCGTCGATGGCGTGCGCCACGACACCGGCAACAAGCTCGGGTTTCTCAAGGCGGTGGTGTACTTCGCGCTGCGGCGCAAGGACATTGCGGCGCCCTTCCGCGAGTACCTCAAATCAATCGATCTCGACGGTGGCTCAGGGCGCTGAACGGCGCCTTCGTCGGCTCAGTCGTTTTTTGAAGGTGTGCCGGACGGCTTCGACTCGGTCGACGTCGAGGACTTGTCGGAGCTTTCGCTCTTCTTGTCGGCTCTCGCTCTTCTGTCGCCGCCGTCGCTCTTGCTCGAGCCCGACGACGAAGACGACGAGGACTCGACGCTACCGCTTCTTTTCGCGTAGTCGGTAATGTACCAGCCCGATCCCTTGAACTGAATCGCAGGTGATGACAGGAGCTTGCGCACGGCGCTGCCACAGGTCGGACACACGTCAATCGGCGGATCCGAGAATTTCTGAATGCGTTCGAAACGGTGTCCGTTGTCGTTGCACTCGTATTCGTACAGGGGCATAAAGTCAGTCTATCGCTTCGCCGTTTTGGGGACCGAGCATCAGCGCGCGGTGCAGCCAGATCGGCACCGTGCCATTGCCCAACAGCGTATCGTGAAAGTCGCGTAGCGTGTACTTGGCGCCGACATGCGCCTTGTAGTCCTCGCGCAGCTTGAGCAGCATCAGCTTGCCGGCGGAGTAGAGGATGTACGACGGGTCGAACGTCCCGCGTTCCGCCTCGCGGCGCGCCGTCGGCTCCTCGAGAAACGCCTCTTCGCGGAAAAAGCGCACGGCCTGTTCCACCGACATGTCCTCGCAATGCAGGCGAATCCCGACGATGCAGCGACAGAGCCGGATGAGGGACTCGGCGAGCTGCCCGAGGCGAACCCCGGTGTCGTTCTTGCGAAAGCCCTCGTCGATCATCATCTGCTCGCAGTAATGCGCCCAGCCTTCGACAAAGGCGGAGGAGGAGAAGAGGATCGATTTGCGCAGCGTCGATTCGACCTGGCGCAGGCGCTGATAGTGAAGGAAATGGCCGGGAAATACCTCGTGAATCGAGATCGACCAGAGCGCGCCGTAGCTGAAGTCGCGGAGGTGCTCGTCCTGCCGCTCGGGCGGCCACGACGGATCGACGTCGGTGATGTAGTAGAAGGCGCGAACGGGCTTCGACTCGAACGGGCCCGGCGTCCACATGCTCGCCGCGGTCCAGCGATAGAACTTCGGCGTCGGCCGGACGGCAACCGGCGCGCCCTCGGGCAGCGTGATGATGCGCTGCCGGCGAATGAAGTCAGCGAGCTCGGCCAGCTGTTCCTCGGCGACGGCCACCAGCTGGCCCGCGGGCGGATGATCCGCCTTGGTCTTCTGCCAGGCGGCGACAGGATCGCCGCCGTTGACGCGTGAGGCAACGCGGCGGAATTCTTCCTGGGTCTTGTGGAGCTCGCGCGTTGCGATCGACAGAAGCTTGTCCGCGCCAATCGTGAGGCCTTCGTCGAGGCGTGAACTTCTGCTCGAACCGTTCGCGTCCGAGACGGAACGAGCCCTTGCTGCGCGGCGCCAGATCGGTCTCGAGGAATTCCACGTAGCTCGAAACCGAGTTCCAGGCCTCCGTCGACGCATCGGCGAGATCGCCAAGCAGGTGGAGGTCGCCAAGATTGGCGAAGGCCCGGGGCAGGTCGTCGTGAATGAAACGCAGCGTCCCGCGCAGGCTCTCGAGCCCGACCTTCACGAAGATCCCGGGCGGATCCTTGATATTGTCGCGGGCGGCCTGCATCAGGCGCGGCACCTGCCGCAACTTGGAGTGCACGCGCCGGGCGCGCTCGGCGAGCGGCGCGTAGTCGAAGAGCGCCTGCCCGGCGAGACTGGTGGCCAGCGTGTCGGCAAAGAGCTGCGGGCTGCGCTCGAACGTGCGGACCTCTTCGAGCTCGAAAAGGCGGGCGCGAATGCTCGATTCGAGCGCCGGCCGCTCGAGCCGTTCGATATCGGTCAGGCGCGCGGGATCGATGGCCGCAAGCCGGCGGGCAAAGCCGCCGAGCGTCCGGATCTGCGCGTCGATAGCCGGCCGGCTGAAGTCCTCGAGGAGATCGTCGTGGACGTGAACGCCGTCGAAGGTCGCCGTCGTGGGGTTGATCTCGTAGAGATACGCCAGATATTCGTCAACGAAGTGCGGAAGGGGTTCGGCTGAATACATTGAGTACAATCGCCCGGGGAGTCATGCCCGGCACTCTGTATGTGGTAGCGACACCTATTGGCAATCTCGAAGATGTCACGTTGCGCGCGCTACGGATCCTGCGCGAAGTGTCCGTAATCGCGGCAGAGGATACCCGCCGGACGTCCCGGCTCCTTCAACACTACTCGATCTCGACGCCGACGACGAGTCTTCACGCGCACAATGAGGCGGGCAAAACGCCGAGCCTGATCGCGCGCCTGCAGGGCGGGGAATCCATTGCGGTCGTGTCGGATGCGGGAACCCCGGTCGTGTCCGATCCCGGTGCACGGCTCATCGCGGCAGCCCATGACGCCGGTCTGCGGGTAGAGCCTGTTCCGGGCCCGAGCGCTGCTCTGGCAGTCATTTCGGGATCGGGGTTCGGCGGAGAGGGCTTCGTCTTCGCCGGGTTCCCTCCCGCCAGGAGCGGCGCCCGCGCGGAATGGCTCAGCAAGCTGGCAAGCGAAACGCGGCCAGTCGTCTTGTACGAGGCACCACATCGCATCCGCCAGACTCTCGAGGCGATGCTGAGCATCCTCGGGGATCGAACCGTCGCGCTCGGTCGAGAGCTCACAAAGCTCCACGAGGAATTGGTGATTAGGCCTATTTCTGGCACCTGCAGAACATCACCCATGAGAAGGGTGAGTACACGCTGGTTGTTCAGCCCCCTGTCGCCGAAGCAGGAACCGGACGTATTGCTCAGGATCAGGCCATTATCGATGAATTTGGTCGATTAACAGAAACTGGTGCCGTGGCCCATCGTGTCGCGATCAAGCAATTGGCCCGAAAATTTGGGCGCGGCGCGCGTGACGTTTACGCGCTCATCGAGGCGCATCGCGATTCTGTCGAATAACCAAACACATCAATCGAAGCGGGCGGTCAGTCAGGTCGCTTGACCCGCCTCGGGCCGTTTGTTACTGTCTTGGGCCAAAGGAGTCCGGCCTAGCACCTGCATGCCGAAACAGCGTCGCGCGGCAGCAAGCCGGTCACCAACCCGGCCGGCTGCCAAGAAATCACGAAGCGGATCGCGAGCCAGCAGCGCCGTCAAGGCGCGGCCTTCAAAGCTCGTAAAATCCCCGAAAAAGCCAGCGAGTGCCAAGGTCGTTCGTCGACCTGCCGCCAGCAAGCTCTCGAGCGCGAAAAGAGGCACGTCTGCAAGTAGGCCGGAGAAGGCGCAGAAGCGCGTCACAGCCCCTTTACAGGCTGCTCCAGCGCCGGCAAGCGAGCCGCCGGCACCGCCGGCCCCACCCCGCCGGCCAGCGTTCTACGAGGCCCTTGCCATCTACGAGACCGGGGTCCGTGCCCTGCAGCGTCACGATTTCGAGGCTGCCGCGAACAGCTTGCGCAGCGTCATCCAGGGCTACCCTGGGGAACGGGAGCTGGTAGAGCGGGCGCGGTTATACCTGCAAGTCTGCGAACGAGAGACTGCTCGCCGTCCCTCGGGACCGCAAACGCCAACGGAGTGGGTCTACGCCGCGACTGTCGCCCTGAACGCCGGTGACGTCGAGGCGGCCCTCGGACACCTCGGCCGCGCGCTCGAGCGAGCACCCGAGAGTGACCACGCCCATTACATTATGTCAGTCGCCCTAGTCGATAAGGGCGAGCCGTCGATGGCTTGGTTCACCTCCGCCAGGCCATCGCTCTGAATCCTGATAATAAGTCAGTCGCCCTAAACGATCCGGATCTCGCGGCTCTCCAGGGGCTCGAGGCCTTTCACCGGGTCCTCGAAACGGCCGACGACGCCCTCGCACCGAAGTCCAAGGCTCGTCGCTAACCGACGGCCAGGCAATGTCTTACGACACTAGTCCCGATCAAGTCCATATTGTCGTTCTGGCGGCTGGGAAGGGCACGCGGATGAAATCCGCTGTCCCGAAGGTGCTTCACCGAGCGCTGGGACAGCCGTTGATCGACCACGTCCTCGCGAGCTCCGCGTCACTGTCCCCAGCTTCGGTGACCGTCATTATTGGTCACCAGACCGAATTGTTGCGCGGTCATTTCGCAGCGGCGCGTCCGCAGGCCCAACTTGCCGTGCAGGAGCCGCAACTGGGAACCGGGCATGCGTTGTTGCAGGCCGAGCCTTTTCTCCAGGGAAAAACCGGCACGGTGCTCCTTTTGTCGGGTGACGTGCCGCTCCTGACGTCCGCCACGGTTCGGGCGCTGGTCGGCCACCACGTTGAGCGCCGCGCCGCGGCGACCGTGCTGACTGCGGAAATCGAGCGCCCTGACGGATACGGCCGCATCGTTCGCGAGGATGGCGCGATTTCTGCGATCGTCGAGCACAAGGACGCGTCGGAAGAGACGCGAAAAATTCGCGAAATCAACAGCGGGGTCTATGCTTTCGACCTGAGTCCACTGTTTGACGCCCTGCGCCGGGTTGGCTCGGCCAATGCCCAGGGTGAGTACTATCTTCCGGATTTAGTCAGAATTTTTCGCAGTAACGGACTTCCGGTCGAAACCGTCAGACTGCAGGACGCGCGCGAGATTCTCGGCGTCAACAGCAGGAAGGAGCTCGCCGAGGTGTCGGCCATCCTGAGGGATCGCAAGAACGACGAATTGATGACATCCGGCGTCACGATCATCGACCCGGCAACAACCTGGGTTGAAGCCGACGTGACTGTCGGTCCGGACACGATCCTGCATCCCGGAATTCACCTGGAGGGCAAGACGACCATAGGGTCGGGCTGCGAAGTGCACTCGGGCGTCCGGATCATCGACTCGACGATCGGGGATCGGGTGACGATCAACAACTTCTGCGTCATCCGCCAGGCCATTGTCGAAGCCGGAGCGATCGTCGGGCCATTTGCGCAGCTCCGCCCATCGTCACGTGTCGGCGAGGACGCGCACGTTGGCAACTTCGTCGAGCTCAAGAACACCACGCTCGGCAAGGGCTCGAAAGCGAATCACCTCGCCTACCTCGGCGACGCGACGATCGGCGAGAAGGTGAATATCGGCGCCGGCGCCATCACCTGCAACTACGATGGCAAGAAGAAGCATCCGACCGTTATCGAGGACGGCGCCTTCATCGGCACCGACAGCCAGCTCGTCGCTCCCGTCCGCGTGGGCAAGAACGCATACGTCGCCGCCGGTTCGTCAATTACCGAGGACGTGCCCGCAGAAGCACTGGCGATCGCCCGCGCCCGGCAGGTCAACAAGGCGGGATGGAAGAAGAAATTCTGAATGCTGAATGTTGAATGCTGAATCAAGGCTGCAGTTGCGACGACTAGACGACGACTGACGACTGACGACTGACGACTGAAGACTGGCGACTGAGATATGTGCGGCATCATCGGCTACATCGGCGGCAAGAAAGTTCTCCCTATCCTCATCGAGGGATTGCGGCGGCTCGAGTACCGCGGTTACGACTCGGCAGGTGTTGCAGTCGTCAAGGACGGCAACATCGAGTTGCGTCGCAGCGCGGGCAAGCTGTCGCGCCTCGAGGACGTCCTCGCCGTCAACCCGCTCGACGGTGAATACGGGATCGGGCACACGCGCTGGGCCACACATGGCCGGCCGACGGAAGAGAACGCACACCCGCATCGCGACTGCACTGGCCGCATCGTCGTCGTGCACAACGGCATCATCGAGAACTACCTCGACCTCAAGCGGCAACTGGTCAAAGAGGGCCACACCTTCGTCACCGAGACCGACACCGAGATCGTTGCGCACCTGGTCGAGCGCGAGATGCAGGATGACGGCCTAGAGAATGCGGTCCGTCGCGCATTGCTCTACATGCGCGGGCTGTTCGCCCTCGTGCTCATCTCGGCCGACGATCCGAACAAGATCGTGACCGTTCGCAACGGTCCGCCAATCGTCGTCGGGCTCGGCGAGAACGAATACTTCGTCGCGTCCGACATTCCGGCGGTGCTGAGCCACACGCGCGACGTCGTTTTCCTTGGCGACGAGGAGATGGCTGTCATCACGCCGAGCGGCGTCGAGTTCACGGACTACTCAGGACGCGCCGTTTCGAAGAAGAGCACTCGCGTCGCCTGGGATCCGGTCATGGCGGAGAAGGCCGGATACAAGCACTTCATGCTCAAGGAGATCTACGAGCAGCCATGGGCTGTCCGGGAGACAGTCCTTGGCCGCGCGTCGGTCGAAACCGGCTGCGCCTTCCTCCAGGAGATCGAGATCCCGGACGATGTCCTGCGTCAGGTCGAGCGCGTCGTCATCCTCGCCTGTGGCACTTCATGGCATGCGGCGCTCGTCGGCAAGTTCATGATCGAGTCGCTCGCGCGCGTGCCGGTCGAGGTCGACTACGGCTCCGAGTACCGCTATCGCGATCCGATCGTTTCCAGGAACACGCTGGCGATCGTCATCACGCAGTCTGGCGAAACAGCGGACACCCTTGCGGCACTACGCGAAGCGAAGAAGAAGGGCGCGCGCAGCATCTCCATCTGCAACGTCGTCGGCAGCATGGCCACGCGCGAGACCGAAGGCACGGTCTATACCCACGCCGGTCCCGAGATCGGCGTCGCGTCGACGAAGGCGTTCACGACGCAGCTCGTCGCCCTGCACCTGCTGGCAATTTACCTGGGCCAGATTCGCGGGACGCTGGCACCTGACGCGGCGCGGCCGCACCTCGAAGCGCTCACCCAGCTGCCACTGCTGCTCGAGCAGGCGCTCAAGTGCGAACCGATCGCCGAAGACATCGCGAAGCGCTTCTATCAGCGCAGCGACTTCCTGTATCTCGGACGCGGCATCAATTACCCGATTGCCCTCGAGGGCGCGCTCAAGCTGAAAGAGATCTCGTACATCCACGCCGAAGGCTATCCGGCCGGGGAGATGAAACACGGGCCGATTGCCCTCATCGACGAGCAACTGCCCGTCGTGACGATCGCGCCGCACGATCACGTCTTCGAGAAGATGATTGGCAACGTGCAGGAAGCAAAAGCGCGTGGCGGTTCGGTCATCGCCTTGACGACCGAGTCGCCCGAGACGACGCGGAGCCTGCGTGAGCTGCTCGATCCGGCGCACGACTTCCTGATCACCGTGCCGGAGTCACATCCGCTGCTGACGCCGGCATTGATGGTGGTGCCCTTGCAGCTGCTGGCGTATCACATCGCCGTCAGGCGCGGCTGCGACGTCGATCAGCCGCGAAACCTCGCGAAGAGCGTCACGGTCGAATAGAGGTCTGGTAGGGTCCGGCCGGCCCTAAATCGCTGCGGCGATGCTCGCGGCCATCTGCGACGTTCCCACTGCAGCGCCAGAACCTGCCAGGTCCGCCGTGCGAGAGCCGCTCAGCAGAATTTTCTCTATTGCTGATTCGATCGCGCGCGCCTCGGTTTCCAGCTTCAACGAATAGCGCAGGAGCATTGCCGCCGAGGCGATCGCGCCGATAGGGTTTGCCTTGTTCTGGCCGGCGATGTCTGGCGCCGATCCGTGGACTGGCTCGAAGAGACCCGTGCCTTCGCCAAGGCTGGCCGACGGCAGCAATCCGAGCGAGCCGACGATGGCTCCGGCTTCGTCGGAAAGAATGTCCCCGAACATGTTCTCGGTCACGACCACGTCGAAGCTGCTCGGCGCGAGCGCTATGCGCATGGCGCAGCTATCGACGAGCATGTGATCGAGCTTGACGTCCGGATACGCAGCAGCGACCTCGGTGACCACCGTGCGCCACAGCCGCGATGTCTCGAGAACGTTGGCCTTGTCCACCGAGGTGACATGCTTTCGCCGCAGCCGTGCCGCCTCGAACGCGTAGCGGGCGATGCGTTCGATCTCGTGCCGTGAGTAGCGCATCGTGTTGTGCGCGGCGCTGCCGTCGGCCTCGATGCCGCGCGGCTCGCCGTAATACAGCCCGCCGGTCAACTCGCGAACGACGAGCATGTCGGTGCCGGCGAGCACTTCCGGCTTCAGTGGTCCGGCTGTTTCCAGGCTCGGCCACACGCGCGCCGGCCGCAGGTTGGCGTAAAGGCCAAGCGCCTTGCGAATCCCGAGGAGCGCCGCCTCCGGCCGACCAGACGAGGGGCCCTTGTCAAAAGCCGGATCGCCAACGGCGCCGAGCAGGATGGCGTCGGCGGACCGCGCCGCCGCCAGCGTCGCGTCAGGAAGCGGCGGCAGATCGCGCCGCAACGCCGCGGCACCGATGATCGCTTCGGGAAGCTCGAACGAGTGATTGAATTTGCGAGCGACTTCTTTCAGGACAGTCGACGCGCCAGCGATGACCTCGGGACCGATACCGTCCCCAGGGAGAAGAAGGATGACTGCGTTCACAGTCGGTGATTGTAACTTGATCTCGCGGCTCGCTCGGGTCGGCCCGTTCACGTTGCGGTTCGCCGTTCATGTTCAAGGTGCTGTCTGCAGCAGCCGAACCGCTAACTGCGAGCCGGCGAACCGCGAACTCTGAGCCTTGAGCGCGAACCCTGAGCGAGCTGCGAAGCCGACTAAACCCCGTGCCCGTAGCCACTCTCGGCGGGCGTGGTCGAGAAATCGTGGCCGATTGAGGCCGAAGCGGGCCGTCGCACCTCGCCGCGGACGCGCGCGACGATAGCGGAAAGATCGCGATCGCTGACGGTCTTTTCACGGTCGGCGTGCGCGACGACGGCTTTGTAGACCTGATCGAGCTCCTGCCGCTCGAGCGTGATTCCCAGCTGCTCGCAGCGGCGCTGAACCGCATGGCGCCCGGAATGCTTGCCGAGCACAAGCGTCGCCTGCGGCACGCCGACTTCCTCCGGCCGCATGATTTCGTAGGTCCTGCGGTCCTTGAGCATGCCGTCCTGGTGGATCCCGGCTTCGTGTGCGAACGCGTTGCGGCCGACGATCGCTTTGTTCGCCTGGACGTTCTCGCCCGTCAGGGCGCTCAGAAGCTGGCTCGTCGGGAAAATTTCCCGCGTGTTCACAGCCGTGTCGTAGGGCAGGCTGTCCGCGCGGACGCGCGTTACCATCACGATTTCCTCGAGCGAGGCGTTGCCGGCGCGCTCGCCGACACCGTTGATCGTGCACTCGACCTGGCGGGCGCCGGCTGTCACTGCCGCCAGCGTATTGGCAACAGCCAGGCCGAGATCGTCGTGGCAATGCGTGCTGAACGTCGCCTGTGACGCGTTCGGTACGCGCGTGAGGATAGTCGTGAAGAATGTCGCGATTTCGTGCGGCACCGCGAAGCCGACCGTGTCTGGCAGATTCACGGTGGTGCAGCCGGCGGCGATGACGGCTTCAACCACCCGGCAGAGAAAATCCATGTCGCTGCGCGTCGCATCCTCGGCCGAGAACTGCACGTCGTCGGTGTACTGACGCGCCTGGCGAACCGCGGCCACCGCCGCCTCGAGGCACGTCTCCTTCGTCATGCGGAGCTTGCGCTCGAGGTGCAGGTCGGAGGTCGCGATGAACGTGTGGATGCGGCGGCGCGGCGCCGGCGACAGGGCCCAGCCGGCGCGGTCGATGTCTGCGGGGTGGCAGCGCGCGAGCGCGGCGATCACAGGACCCTGAACGGTGGTCGCGACCAGGCGCACGGCCTCGGCATCGGCCTCAGAGGTGATCGGAAAGCCGGCCTCGATAATGTCGACACCGAGCGACGACAGTTGCTGCGCCATCTTCAACTTTTCATCGATGCGCAGGGAAAAGCCGGGCGCCTGCTCGCCATCGCGAAGCGTGGTGTCGAAGATAGTCAGCCGGTTGGTCGTCGTCATGGTTGGTGGCACCTCTTACCTTGTAACCTCGGGCCGCACCTATTGTCCAATTTATACTTGTTTCGATTAAATAACGCTAGGTTATAATTCGATCCTTGTGCAGCTGCAGGATCTGGGCACATTCGTCACCGTCGCAACGGAGCGCAGCTTCTCGGTGGCGGCGAAGAAGCTGCACCGGACGCAGCCTGCGGTCAGCCAGGCGATTCGGCGGCTCGAGGAAGAGCTGGGCGACCGGCTCTTCGATCGGTCGGTGCGCAACGGCGCCCTGACCGAGGCCGGGCGGCTCCTGCTCGAGTACGCGACCAGGCTGCTGACCCTCGCCGCGGACGCTGAAGTCGCCGTTCGCGAATTGCAGCAGGTTCGGCGCGGCAGAGTAATTATCGGCGCCAACGAAGCCGCAGTTCACTCGCTGCTCCCCTACCTCGACCGCTTCACAAAAGCCCATCCACAAGCCCTTGTCGAGGTCCGCCGTGTGCGCTCCCGCGCCATCGCCGCGGACCTCCTCAACCGCAGCCTGGATCTCGGCGTGCTGACGTTCCAGCCGGCCGATCGCGGGCTCCAGTCGCTGGCGCTCGGCGGCGACGAGCTGGTGATGCTCGCGCATCCCAGCCATCCTCTCGCTGCCCGGCGCCGCGCCACGATCGAGGAAGTGGGTCAGCAGACCGTCATCGCCCACAACGATCCGTCGCCGGCGCGCGAGCGCGTTCTGCGCGCCTACGAACGCCGGCACACCCCAATCAACATTCAGGTCGCGCTTCCGAGCCTCGACGGGATCAAGCGTGCGGTCGAGATGGGAATCGGAGTGGCCGTGCTGCCGCGGCGGTGCGCGCTCAGCGAGATCGCGAACGGACAGCTCGTGGCGATCAAGGTGCCTGGGCTCAGCACCCGGCGCCAGGTCCGGCTCGTCTACAGGCGCGGCGAACAGTCCCACGCCGCGGAAGCGTTTCTCGAGATCGTGCGCGCGACGGCCGGAGCTGTGGAGAGCACCTCCCCTCAGCCGTAGCGCCGAACTTCAGTTCGGCGTTGGAGTGTCTGGAACGCTACGGGTGTGCGTTCGTCACGTACGGCAATCGCGCCGCGACTGCCTCGACTTCTTCGAAGCGATCCAGCAGCAGTCCCGTTGCGTCCCAACTGCCGTCGAGGAACCCGTCTCGCGCACCGGGAGGGATGCTGATCTTGAACGTCTTGCCACCGGCCGTCGCTGCAAGGTCGAGAGATCAACGGTCAGTTCGACGCCTGGATCGCCTTGCACCATCGCGATGAGGGCGTCGGCGTCGGCAGGAGCAACCGTCACGCACGGCAATCCGAGTGCGACTGAATTGCCGAAGAAGATTTCGGAAAACGACTCGCCGACAACGGCGCGAATACCCCAGCGGCGTATGGCCTGCGGCGCGTGCTCTCGCGACGAACCGCAACCGAAGTTCGCGTTGACGACGAGGATGGCGGCACCGGCGTAACGCGGATCCGAAATCGGATGCGGCTCGCCGCCCTGTTGCTGCACCTGAATCCGATCGTCCTCGAACAGATGATCCTCGAGGCCCTCGAACGAAACCGACTTGAGAAATCGCGCCGGGATAATCCGATCGGTGTCGATGTTATCGCCCGGCAGCGGCACCGCTGTGCCGCTCAGGCGTTCGATCTTCTCAATTGCCACTCGAGAGCTCCCTCACATCGACGACCTCGCCGGCAATCGCTGCCGCTGCGACCATCGCCGGGCTCATTAAGAGCGTCCTGCCTGTCGGGCTGCCTTGCCGTCCCTTGAAGTTGCGGTTGGACGATGAGGCGCAAACCTCGCGTCCTTCCAGGCGATCCTGATTCATCGCGAGGCACATCGAGCAGCCGGCATTCCGCCAGTCGAAGCCAGCCTCTGTGAACACGCGGTCGAGGCCCTCGCGTTCGGCCGCGGCGCGTACGCCCTGCGATCCGGGAACGACCAGCGCCTTCACGTGCGGCGCGACATGATGGCCGCGGACGATGCGCGCGGCTTCGCGCAGATCCGACAGCCGGGCGTTGGTGCACGAGCCGACGAAAGCGACGTCGATCCTTGTGCCTTTGATCGGATCGCCGCCGTGAAAGCCCATGAACTCGAGCGCTTCGGCGAGCGACGCGCGCGCCGCTGGCTCGAGATCCGACGGTTGCGGCAGGCGTTCGTCCACGTAGACCGACTGGCCCGGGTTGATGCCCCACGTCACCGTCGGACGAATCGACGCGGCGTCAATCCGGACCGTGTCGTCGTAGCGCGCGTCAGGATCGGAGGCGATGCTGCGCCACCATTCGACCCGGCGGTCAAAGTCCTCGCCCTGTGGCACAAACTTTCGCCCGCGCAGGTAGTCGAACGTCGTCTGATCGGGATTGACGTAGCCAACCCGCGCGCCGCCCTCGATCGACATGTTGCAGATCGTCATGCGCTCGTCCATCGACAGCCGTTCGATGGTGTCGCCGCCGTACTCATAGGCGTAGCCAACGCCGCCGTTCACGCCAAGGCGGCGGATGATCTCGAGGATGATGTCCTTGGCATAGACGCCAGGCGCGAGCTGGCCGGAAACCTCGATGCGACGGACCTTCAGCGGATCGAGGGCCAGGCACTGCGACGCGAGGACGTCCCTGACCTGCGACGTGCCGATGCCGAACGCCACCGCGCCAAACGCGCCGTGCGTCGAGGTGTGACTGTCGCCACAGGCGATCGTCATGCCCGGCTGCGTCAATCCCAGCTCCGGGCCAATGACGTGGACGATGCCCTGCGATCCGCTCTTCAGGTCGAGCAGCGGGATGCCGGCTTCACGACAATTACGCTCGAGCGCCGAGAGCATGTCCTCCGCCAGGACATCCATAAACGGCCGCCGCTGATCGCGCGTCGGCACGATGTGATCCACCGTCGCGACCGTCCGGTCAGGAAAGCGCACCTTCCACCCGCGCGCCCGCAACATGTCGAAGGCCTGCGGGGTCGTCACCTCGTGGACCAGGTGCAGGCCGACAAACAGCTGCGTCTGGCCGTTGGGCAGTTTTCTGACGGTGTGGGCGTTCCAGACTTTCTCCAGGAGGGTGGCGGACATTGCGTCGATGGTACTACGGGAAGGGGGCTGGGGCTCTCGCGGCTCGCTGTTGGCGGCTAGCGGCTCGCTCCTTGCCACGGCTCAGGACGGCTACTGACCAACACCGGCATCGGTCGCAGATCCGCGACTTCGGGCAAGCCGTGCAGAAACTGCAGGGGGCGTCATGCGAGTCGTTCGTTACTTTCGTGATCTGGAGGCATGGCAATCAGCAATGGATCTGCTGTCGCAGCCTACAGCTTGGCTCGCCAGCTGCCGCCGACGCACCGTTTCGAGCTCGGATCTCAGATCGGAGTCTGCTACCTCGATTCCGAGCAACATCGCCGAGGGGCATTCGCAACGGGGAGATCGCGTTTCTCCGTCATGTGCGAATCGCGCTAGGCTCGCTCGCTGAACTGGATACGCAAGTAGAGATTGCCATCCGATCGAAGCTCGTCGATGAAAGCGCTGCACGGAGCCTCAGAATCGATCTGCGCGCACCGGAAAACTTCTCCACGGCCTCCGCCGAACGCTCAGAGTAAGCACCGCTCTGGCTACAGGCGGGTCGTCTTCCTGTAGCGCTTCGAGCGGTCTGACCTCGCTGGCCTCGCAACAGAAGCCACGTCGCTACGCAACCGCCAGCAGCTGACGCCAGCCGCCGACGAATCAGTGCCACCGAAGGACGCTATAATCAACTACTCCCCCCATGGACTTCCTCTCCAAACTGAATCCTGAACAGCGCGAAGCCGTTCTGCATCGTGACGGACCGCTGCTCATCCTGGCCGGCGCTGGCTCGGGCAAGACGCGCGTCATCACGTATCGCATCGCACACCTCATCGGCGACGGTCACGCCGAGCCCGACAACGTGCTCGCGGTCACGTTTACCAACAAGGCCGCCGGCGAGATGCGTGAGCGCGTCGCGGCGCTCATCGGCGACGACTCGCGCGGCGTGTGGCTCTCGACTTTCCACGCCCTCTGCGCGCGGCTGCTGCGGCGCGAAGCGCCGAAAATCGGCCTGTCCCGCGACTTCGTCATCTACGATTCGTCGGACCAGGTCGCGCTCATCAAGCAGATCGAAAAGGATCTCGGCATCGACGACAAGTTCGTGCCGCCGCGCCAGGCGCTCTCGCGCATCAGCCACCTGCGCAATCGCATGGAAGGGCCCGAGACGCTGCGCGGCACCTACAACATTCGCGACGAGCAGATTGCCAAGATCTACGAGCGCTACGTCATCGGACTTCGCGACGCCAATGCGCTCGACTTCGACGACCTCCTCCTGCGCACGGTCGAGCTCTTCGAAACCTCCGAGCAGGCCCGCGAGTTCTACGCGCGCAAGTTCCGCTACGTGATGATCGACGAGTACCAGGACACGAACCGTCCGCAGTACATGCTCATCAAGCGGCTGGCCGAGTTCCATCGCAACCTCGCGGTCGTCGGCGATCCGGATCAGTCGATCTATAAGTGGCGCGGCGCAGACCTGCGCAACATTCTGGACTTCGAGCAGGACTTTCCCGAAGCGGCCACGGTCCGCCTCGAGCAGAACTACCGCTCGACGCAGGTCATCCTCGACGCCGCCAGCGCCGTCATCAGCCAGAACCGGAATCGCAAAGACAAGCGGCTGTGGACCGACCGCCAGGGCGGCTCGAAGATCATTTCCTATCGCGGCAACGACGAGCTCGAAGAAGCCGACTTCATCGTCCGTACGGTGAAGCAGGCGCGCGCCGAGAACGTCGACAGCACGCTCGCCGTGCTCTATCGCATCAACGCGCAATCGAGGGCGATTGAAGACTCGCTGATGCGCGAGAGCATTCCCTACAAGATCATCGGCGGCGTCCGCTTCTACGAGCGCAAGGAAATCAAGGACTCGCTCGCCTATCTCAAGCTGATCATGAACCCGCATGACGACGTCAGCCTGCGGCGGGTGATCAACGTCCCGGCTCGCGGCGTCGGCAAGGGCGTCATGGACGGCCTGCAGGCGATCGACCCGGAGGCAGTGCACAGGGATGCGCCGCCGCTCTTGGCTGCCGGACTGCAGGAGATCTCATCGGCGAGGTCGCTCTGGGCAAAGCTCGTTTACGCGGTCGAGGACGGCAAGCTGCCGTCACGCGCCGTGTCGGCATTACGCGTCTTCCGCGATCTGATTGCCGGCCTGGCGGCCATGGCACGGCACGAGCCGGTGTCAATCGTGCTCGGGAAGATGCTCGACCAGACCGGCTACCTGAAGGCGCTGCGCGACGAGAACAGCGAAGAAGCCAACGAGCGAATCGAGAACCTGATGGAGCTGGTCTCGGCAGCACGCGACTACGAGTCGCGCGAGCCGGAGGCGTCGCTCGGCGGCTTCGTCGATCGCCTGTCGCTGCTCTCGGAGGCCGACGAGGAGTCCGGTAACCGCGAGGCCCGCGTCTGGATGATGACGATGCACGCGGCCAAGGGCCTCGAGTTCCCGGTCGTGATCATTGCCGGCCTCGAGGAAGGGCTGTTTCCGCACTCACGCGCCGGCGACGACGTCGAAGAGATCGAAGAGGAGCGCCGTCTTTGCTACGTCGGCATGACGCGCGCGCAGTCGAACCTGGTCCTCACCAGCGCGTCCCGCCGCCGCGTGTTTGGCGAGTATCAGTCGACGGAACCGTCACGCTTCCTGGACGAGATTCCGGCCGAACTGGTCGAGCGGATTGCCCCAGCCTATAGCTCCTCGTACCAGAGCGCGTTCAGCCACAGCCACTATCAGTTCCGCACGAACCCATACGCGCGCAAGGGCGGGGGCGTAAAGGAGCGGGAGGCGTCGTACGCCTACGAGAACGAGGATCAGTCGGCGTTTGGCCTGCGCACGGGAATGCGGGTACGGCACCAGCAGTTTGGCGTCGGAACTGTGATGGCCGTCGAGGAGCACAACGACGACCTGAAGGTCACGGTGCGCTTTGCTTCAGTCGGGCTGAAGAAGCTGCTGTCGAAGTACGCGAAGCTCGAGCCCGCGTAGCGGTACGCCGACCGTCTATTGATTGGGCGTTTCCGGAGGAGGCTCTGGCGTCTCCGGGGCAGCCTCCACGACGCCGTTCTCTTCGACCTCTTTCTCCGCCAGCCGCGCGACGGACACGACCTCGTCGCCCTCTTCCACGCCCAGGAGCCGCACGCCCTGCGTCACGCGACCGATCGCGCGCACGTCCTTCGCCACCATGCGCAGGATCATTCCCTGCTGGCTGATCAGCATCAGCTCGTCGTCGTCATGAACGTATGAAATGCCGACGACCTTGCCGTTGCGCTCGCTCGTCTGGATGTTGATGATGCCGACGCCGCCGCGCGACTGCAGGCGATACTCTTCGAGCTCGGTGCGCTTGCCGTAGCCGCTCTGGGTGACGGTGAGCATGGTCCCGCCCTCGCGCGACCACTTCCATCGCCACGACTTCGTCGTTGTCGCGAAGACTGATGCCGCGAACGCCGTATGCGGTACGGCCCATCGGGCGGACGTCCGTTTCATCGAAGCGGATGGCCATGCCCTCGCGCGTGCCGATGAACACCTGTTCCTTACCGTCGGTCATCTCGACGGCGATCACCGAGTCGCCGTCCTCGACGCCCATGGCAATGATGCCGCCGGCGCGCGGGTTGCTGAACGCCGTGAGGTCCGTCTTCTTGACGACGCCCTTGCGCGTGCCCATGACGACGAACTGCTGATTCTCGTCCGACGGCCATTCCTTGATCGCGAGGAGTGCCGCGATCTTCTCGCCGTCCTCCATCGAGACGAGGTTGGCGATGGCCTTGCCCTTGCCGCCTGGACCGACGTCTGGGATCTCGTGCACGCGGAGCCAGTAGGCGCGGCCGCGGTCCGAGAAAATCATGATGTACGAGTGTGTCGACGCCACGAAGAGGTGGCTGACGAAGTCCTCTTCGCGCGTGCGCATGCCGATGCGGCCCTTGCCGCCGCGCCGCTGCATGCGATAGGTCGAGATCGCCGTCCGCTTCACGTAACCCGTGTTGGTGACGGTGATCGCCATGTCCTCGTCGGCGATGAGGTCTTCGATGCGGAACTCGCCGCTGTCCTCGACGATGATCGTGCGGCGCTCGTCCGAGTAGTTTTCGCGGACGGCCTTGAGCTCGTTGAGGACGACGCCCATCAGCAGCTCGTCGCTCGACAGGATCGCGCGCAGCCGCTCGATCGTCTTCAGGAGCTCGGCCAGCTCGTCGACGATCTTCTGGCGCTCGAGCCCGGTCAGCCGCTGCAGCTGCATGTCGAGGATGGCCTGCGACTGCAGCAGCGACAGCTTGAACTGCGTCATCAAGCCTTCGCGCGCTTCCGGCGGGTTCTTCGAACCGCGAATGAGCTTGATCACCTCATCGAGGTGATCGAGCGCGATCTTCAGGCCTTCGAGGATGTGGGCGCGGGCTTCCGCCTTGCGCAGCTCGAACTCGGTGCGGCGCCTGACGACCTCGCGCCGGAATTCGAGGAAGTGCTCGATGATGTCGATGAGCGGCAGCACGCGCGGCCGGCCGCCGACGATCGCCAGCATGATGATGCCAAACGTCGTCTGCAGCTGCGTGTGCTTGTAGAGGTTGTTGAGGATGACCTCTGGAACCTCTCCGCGCTTGAGCTCGATGACGATGCGCATGCCGTCGCGATCGGACTCGTCGCGCAGATCGGAAATGCCTTCGATCACTTTCTCGCGAACGAGCTCGGCGATGTTCTCGAGCAGCCGCTTCTTATTGACCTGGTACGGAATCTCGGTGATGACGATGGCGATCTTGTCGCCCTTCTTCGATTCCTCCGTCGTCGCTTTCGCGCGCAGCGTGAGCGAGCCGCGTCCAGTGGTGTAGGCGTTGAAGATGCCGTGGCGCCCGACGATGAAGCCGCCAGTTGGAAAATCTGGGCCGGGGACGGTTTTGAGGATCGCCTTCAGACGCGTTTCGCGTGGCTGACCGCGCAGTTCGATGAGCGCGATGACACCGTCGATGACCTCCCGCATGTTGTGCGGCGGGATGTTGGTGGCCATGCCGACGGCGATGCCCGACGAGCCGTTGACGAGCAGGTTCGGATACGTCGTCGGGAGGACTGTCGGTTCTTCAGTCGTCTCGTCGAAGTTGGGAACGAAGTCGACGGTCTCCTTGTCGAGATCGCCCATCATCTCTTCGGCGAGCGCCTCGAGACGGGCCTCGGTGTAGCGGTAGGCGGCCGGCGGATCGCCATCGACCGAGCCGAAGTTGCCCTGGCCGTCGACCAGGACGTAGCGCATGTTGAAGTCCTGCGCCAGACGCACCAGCGTGTCGTAGGCGGGCGCGTCGCCGTGCGGGTGGTAGTTGCCGATGACCTCGCCGATGACCTTCGCGCACTTGCGGTACGGACGATTCGACGCCAGGCCCATCTGGCGCATCGCATACAGCACGCGGCGGTGCGCCGGCTTCAAGCCGTCACGAACGTCAGGCAGCGCCCGCCCGATGATTACGCTCATGGCGTAATCCATGTACGAGCGCTTCATCTCGTCTTCGATGTTGACGGGGAACTTCGTGAACTGATCGGTCATGTCGGTGATTGTCGTCGGGGCTCGAGGCTCGGGATCCGGGGCTCGACAAACAGGCACGAGGTTTTTCGAACCCCGAAACCCGAACCCCGAGTCGCGGACTTAAATATCCAGGTTCTTCACGTCGAGCGCGTTGTCTTCGATGAACTTGCGGCGCGGCTCGACCTGATCGCCCATCAGCGTCGTGAACATCAGGTCCGCTTCCATCGGATCCTCGGCGCGGACCTGCGCCAGCGTGCGCGTCTCGGGCTTCATCGTCGTTTCCCAGAGCGTGTCCGGGTTCATCTCGCCGAGACCCTTGTAGCGATTGATCGCGACGCCCTTCTTGCCGGCGGCCGTGAAGAACTCGACGAGCTCGTCGATCGTCTCGATGCGGACGTCGGCGTCCCTGGCCATCTTGGCCGGCCGCTGCCCTGCCACGCGCGCTATCCTTGGGCTCCGCCGCAAGCTTTGTCGCCTCGTCGAGCGGCGCGCCGCCAATGGCGGTGTCGTCGGCGCTCGCGGTGCCGCCTTCGGCTGCGTCTGCCTCGTCGGGCGGCAGCGTGCCCGTGGTCTTCACAATCATCGGACCGCGGATGCCCCTGACGTCCTGGTAGCTGGCGGCCAGCGTCCGGAACTCGCCAGTGGTCACGAAATCCTGATCGACGCGGTGATGTCGTGGATAGCCGGCGATGCGGTCCTCGATCGCCAGCGCGAACGCCTGATGTTCTTCGTCGGTCTGCACGGTCACGGTGCGCGTCGGTGTCGTGAGCGACTGGGCGAGGGCTTCGACGCGTTCCCGGTCGGCGAAGAACGCCTTGTCACGCGCGTCCCGTTCGAGCACGCCCTGGATCACGTCCTTCGACGGCCCGCGGCGCGCGACGATCTGCAGATATTTTTGAAATGCCGTGAGCTTCTCCAGCCGATGCTCGAGCTCCTCACCCGTCATCTCGGTGCCATCGGGAAGGACAACGACGCGCGACTCGATCGCGCGCTTGATCAACCACGTCTCGAGCGCGCGTTCATCGCGGATGAACACTTCGCTGCGTCCACGCTTGGCGCGGAAGAGCGGCGGCTGCGCGATGTAGATGTAGCCACGCTCGACGAGCGGACGCATCTGCCGGTAAAAGAACGTCAGCAGCAGCGTGCGGATGTGCGAGCCGTCGACGTCCGCGTCCGTCATGATGATGATGCGGTGATAGCGGGTCTTGTCGGGATCGAAATCCTCGGCGCCGATGCCGCAGCCGAGCGCCGCGATCATCGTCTTGATCTCGTCGCTGCTCAGCATCTTGTCGAAGCGCGCCTTCTCGACGTTGAGGATCTTGCCCTTGATCGGAAGGATGGCCTGGAAGCGCCGATCGCGTCCCTGCTTCGCCGATCCGCCTGCCGACTCGCCCTCGACGATGTAGATCTCGCTCTGCGCCGGATCGCGTTCCTGGCAGTCGGCGAGCTTGCCGGGCAGGCTGCTGCTGTCGAGCGCGCCCTTGCGCCGCACGAGGTCGCGGGCCTTGCGCGCCGCTTCGCGCGCCCGGGCCGCATCGACGGCCTTGCTGATCACGCGCTTGGCAACGCCCGGGTTCTGTTCGAGGAACGCGCCGAGCTTGTCGTTGAGGATGGCCTCGACGATGCCCTTGACCTCGGTGTTGCCAAGCTTGGTCTTGGTCTGCCCTTCGAACTGCGGGCGCGGAATCTTGACGCTGACGACGGCGGTCAACCCCTCGCGGATATCGTCGCCGCTGATGTTGGCGTCCTTGAGATCCTTTGCCAGGTTGTTCTTGCCGGCGTAGAAGTTGATCGTCCGCGTGAGCGCCGAACGGAAACCCGAGAGGTGCGTTCCGCCCTCGTGTGTGTTGATGTTGTTCGCGAACGAATAGACCGTCTCAGCGTAGCCGTCGTTCCACTGCAGGGCGATCTCGACGTTGATGCCGTCCTTGTCGCCTGACATGAAGATCGGCTTGTCGTTGACGACCGCCTTGTTCTGATTGAGATAACTGACGAAGGAGTTGATGCCGCCTTCGTAGAGAAAATTGTGGCTCTTCCCGCCATCGCGCTCGTCGTCGATCGTGATCGTGACGCCGCCGTTCAGGAAGGCGAGCTCGCGCAAGCGCTGGGCCAGCGTGTCGAAGCTGTATTCGACGGTCTCGAAAATCTGCGAGTCGGGCTTGAACGTGACTTTCGTACCGCGCTTCTTCGTGGTGCCGGTCATCTCGAGGCTCGTCACCGGCGTGCCGCGCTCGTAGGTCTGCTTGTAGACCTCGCTGTTGCGCCAGATCTCCAGGTCGAGCGTTTCGGAGAGTGCGTTCACGACAGAGATGCCGACGCCGTGCAGACCGCCTGAAACCTTGTAGCTGTCGTTGTCGAACTTGCCGCCCGCGTGAAGCACCGTGAGCACGACTTCGGCGGCGGACTTGCCGCTGGTGTGCTGATCAACGGGAATGCCGCGCCCGTTGTCGACGACGGTGACCGAGCCGTCGATGTGCAGGGTGACGTTGACCTGATCGCAGTGGCCGGCGAGCGCTTCGTCGATGGAGTTGTCGACCACCTCGTAGACGAGGTGGTGCAGTCCCTGCGCACCGGTAGATCCGATGTACATGGCCGGGCGCTTGCGCACGGCCTCCAGCCCCTCGAGGACTTTGATCTTGTCGGCGCCGTAGTCGTCGGCGCCGCTTGCCCCGTTGCTGCCGTTGCCCGAGACAGGCGTCGCGCCACCAGGCGCCTGCCCGACTTGGCCGGCGGGCGACTGCTCGTTCTTTTCTGTTTCGAATTCAGACATGTATCGGATGGGATCTCTCAGACGCGCATCGGCATGATCACGTAGGTGTAGGTGTAACCGTCTGCCCCAATTGGCGACATGACTGCCTGGCTCATCTCGTCCTTGAAATCCAGGGCCACGGAATCGGTCTCCACCGCGCCGAGGAAATCGATCACATACTGCGCGTTGAAGCAGATGGTCACCGGCGTCGCGTTGTAGTCGACGACGAGCACTTCCTTCGCCTCGCCGAACTCGGGACTGCTCGACGCTATCTCGACCTTGCCCTTCTCAATCTGGAACTTGACGGCGCGCGACCGTTCGTTCGAGAGCAGCGCAACACGGCGTACGGCGCTCGTCAAGCGATCGCGATCGAACTCGACCCGCTTGTCGTTGCTCTTCGGGATGACGCGCTCGAACGCCGGGAACTGCCCGTCGATCATCCGCGAGATGAGCAGGCGTCCACCGATGTCGAAGAACAGGTGGTTCTCGCCGTGCTCGTACTGGATGTCGCCTTCGCCTTCGCCGATCAGGCGGCCGAGCTCCAGCAGGGTCTTGCGCGGCAGAATGACGCGTTCCTCTTCCGCTTCGCCTTTCTTCGCCTCGCCCTTCTCCCGCGGCACCGAAATCAGCGCCAGCCGGTGGCCATCGGTCGAGACGAGGCGTCATCGAGTCCGGCTTCAGGATGAAGAGCGCGCCATTCAGAAAATAGCGGGTGTCTTCGCCGGTGATGGCGAACTGCGTCTTCGACACCATCTGCTTGACGACATCCCGGGACAGCTTGGCGCTGAACGTGCCGCTCGACTCGGGCAGCGTCGGAAAGTCCTCACGCGGCAACGTCTGCATCCGCGAGTCAAAACGATCGGCAGCCACCTTGACGCCGTTCTTGTCTTCCTCGATTCGAACGTCGGTGTCTGGCAGCGCCTTGACGATCTCGTAGAGCTTCTTCGCCGGCAGCGTCAGCGCGCCGCCCTTCGTGATCGACGCGGCACACCGGCTGCGCAATCCAACCTCGAGGTCCGTGGCGAGGAACTTCACCTCGTCGCCCTTCGCCTCGAGCAACACATTCGCGAGGATCGGAATCGTGTTCTTGCGTTCGACGATGCCCTGGAACAGTTGCAGTTCTCGCAACAGATCGGTCTTACGGACGACCAATTCCATGTGGTAATGACCTCGCGGGAAAGCGCCGGGCCGGCGCGTAGATCTCTTTACTGAAGAGGAGATCAAAGAACAAATAATTATAACAAGAATAAGGTCCTGTTGAAAACATTAAAACGGACGATTAATCCTTTAAATTCAGCGTTTAGGCTGTGGATACCGCTTCTGAAATCAGGCGGGATTCCGGAGCGTTTCCGGGCCCGGTCGAATGCCCTTTCCCGCGCTCCACAGAACGTCCCATGCCTTCGCGGCGAGTGCCTGTGGAAAACGTCAGGAAACCGCTCCAGTGCTAGCGAAATGACTCCGTCAGGTTGTTGATCAAGCTGTTGAAATCTGCATCGCGCTGTCGGAGATCCTCGATCTTGCGGATCGAGTGAATCACCGTCGAGTGATGCTTCCCGCCAAAGCTCCTGCCGATTTCCGGCAGCGATGCGTTCGTCAGCGACTTGCACAGATACATGGCGACTTGCCGAGGCAGCGCAATTGATTTCGAGTTATTCCGCGACTTGAGCTCACCCAGCTTCAGCTGATAGTAGTCCGACACGAACTTCTGGATGATCTCGATGGTCACGGCGCGATCGTCGTGCTGCAGCACGTTGCGCAGGACATCCTGGGCCAGCGCGAGCGAGATTTCACGCCCGGTCAGCGACGCATAGGCGATGAGGCGGATGAGCGAGCCCTCGAGTTCGCGGATGTTCGACTTGATCTTTCCGGCGATGTAGATCGCGACGTTATCGGGCAGCGGAATGCCTTCCGCCTCCGCTTTCTTCCTGAGGATGGCGACCTTGGTTTCGAGATCGGGCGCTTGAATGTCGGCAATCAGGCCCCATTCGAAGCGTGATCGCAGCCGCTCTTCGAGCGATGGAATCTCGTGCGGCGGGCAGTCGCTGCTGATGACGATCTGTTTCTGCGCGTCGTAAAGCGCGTTGAACGTGTGGAAAAACTCGTTCTGTGTGCCTTCTTTGCCGGCGATGAACTGGATATCGTCGACGAGCAACACGTCGACGCTGCGATAGCGCTCGCGAAAGTCCAGGATGCGGTCGTAGCGCACGGCGTTGATCATCTCGTTCATGAAGCGCTCGGACGAGATGTAGGTGAGTTTGAGGCCGTTCAGGTGCGTGACGACGTAGTGCCCGATAGCGTGCATCAAGTGCGTCTTGCCGAGGCCGACACCGCCGTAGATGAAGAGCGGATTGTACGAACGTGACGGCGCTTCCGCGACGGCGCGGCATGCGGCGTGAGCGAATTGATTCGAGGGTCCGACGATGAAGGCATCGAAGGAGTAGCGTGGGGCGAGTTTTCCCGACTGTGCGCCGTCGCCTTCGTCGGTGACTGCCGCGGCATTCGAGCGCATCGAGTCGGCCGCGGATTGAGTCTGTCACTTGCGCGCCGGACCGGTAGAGCTCCGCTCGACTGGCGCATCTTCGGTCACGAACGCGACGGTGGAGCCTTTGCGATTGACCTCGGTCAGCGCTTCCTCGATGACGAACGCGTAGTGCTTGTTCAGCCAGTTGCTGAAGAGCGCGTTCGGCACGCGGATGCGGAGCTCGGATCCTTCATCGGCAACGAACGTCGTCGGCTTGAACCAGGTCGAGAAGATGTGCTGATTGACTTTGGTTTCGATGCGGGCCAGGACCTGGTCCCAGATGCTCGCCGTCGTTTTTGCGCTGCTGCTTGCCACTTGCGGACCCCACCTGGACGCCGTTTGTGCGACTTTCGCCCCTCGGACACCTTGTCGTTACGGGCCGTTTACCGGTCCGAACGCGCCAAACCCATCAAAATAGGCACTTCCGCGGCCTTCGCCCCCTCAAAACCCGCGTCACTACGCTTCCGCGGTCGGAAGCCGGGCGAAAACCATGGCTTTTCCACATTTTTTTCCACAGTTGTGGAAAACTTCGGGGGGAGACCCTACGGTCCCGCAGGGGAGGGGACTGTAACACACGATTTAAACGCTGACAAAAGCCCTAAATTGGCTGTTTCACGCTGCGAAATACAAGCTCTGCCGTAGCGATGGTTTGGCGTCCCGTCGATTGACAGGGAGCCGCGCCGTCGATATTATCTAGGTTTCTCCGCAGTCTTTTAGACGGTTGCAAGGGATTCAGACATCATGAAGCGTACGTTCCAGCCGAATCGCCAGCGCAGGGCCCGCACTCACGGTTTCCTGGTGCGCATGAGTACCAAGAACGGACGCCTGGTCCTGAAGCGCCGCCGCGCCAAGGGACGGAAGCGCCTCACGGTCTCCTCACAGTAAGCTCGACAATTTCGACGGCGACGCACGTGACATCCGTGCACGCGAGTCCCATCTTGGCCGAACCGTCTCAGCAGTTCGACAAGAGCCGCCGACTCAGGCAGCGCCCGGAGTTCCAGCACGTGTTCGACGGCGGGTGCCGCATTCGCGCCCGCTACTTCACGCTACTGATCGCTCGGGGGCAAACTCAGGCATTCCGCCTCGGAATCGTCGCGTCACGGAAGATTGGCGACGCGGTGCGGAGAAATCGGGCGAAGCGATTGATCCGCGAAATTTTTCGCCTGAGTGCTCGACCCGACGCCGTTGCAGCGCTCGACATCGTCGTGATTCCGAATCGGGAGTTGTTCGACGCGAGCTACAAGGCCCTGGCCGACGAATTCAAAGGCGCATTGACTCGCGGTCTCTCTCGTCTAAAGAAATCATGAATCCACTCGGGGTGTCGCAGCGGCGGCTTTCGCCGGCGCAGCGGGTGATGCTCACCCTGCTCTCCGGATACAAAATTCTTTTATCTCAGCTATTTACCGGCTCATGCCGGTTTGTGCCGTCGTGTTCGGAGTACGCTCGGGATGCGGTGACGGAGCATGGAGCGTGGCGCGGCGCCTGGCTCGCGGCCAGACGGCTGGCCCGGTGCCATCCCGGCCGCGCCTACGGATTCGATCCGGTCCCGGCGCGCCGGCACGGGCACGACTAGATAACCTTCAGCAGATCCTACTGGCCCCACTTACGTAATGCAGAGACAGTTCATACTCGCCATCGTCCTCAGCTTCGTCGTGATCTATGGGTGGCAGGCCATGTTTCCGCCGCCCAAGAAGACGCCGCCCGTTCAGCAAGCAGCGCAACAAGTAACGAAGGATCCATCCGGGGCCCAGGCACCTGGAGCGCAGCAGGCGCTGGCGGCCGATGCGGCCGCCGATGCAAACGCGAAGGTCGAAGCCGCGCCACTCGTAGCGGCGTCGGCCGAGCAGGACGTGCCGTCGAGAATGCATTCGTCAAGGCCGTCTTCAACACGCGCGGCGGTGTGCTCAAGAGCTGGCGGCTCAAGAACTATCGTGATGGCGAAGGCGCGCCGCTCGAGCTCATCCCGCAGAACGTTCCGAATCCGGCGCGTCCCTTCACAGTGGACGTTGACGATGCGACGACGTCGGCGACGTTGCGGAATGCGCTTTTCAAGCCCGACGCCCAGTCGTTGACGATCGGTTCGGAAGCGAAGACGCTGGTGTTCGAATACCGCGACGCTGCCGGCCTCGTTGCGCGCAAGGAGTTCACGTTCAATCCCGCGCATCCCTACATCGTGCGGTTCCTGGCAACGGTCACCAAGAACGACGCGCCACTCAACCACGCGATCAACTGGGGCCCGGCGCTGGGCACGGGCGTCGTGGCAGGCGGGATGAGCTACGCTCCGGCGCCGCAGCCGATCTTTTACCGTGACCGCAAAGTCTCGCGCGTCGCCATCGGGGACATCGAGAAGCACCGGCAGGAACAGGGCAGCTTTGGCTTTCTCGGCGTCGACGATCACTACTTCCTGAGCGCGATGCTGCCGCCGACAGAGCAGCTGCAGGTGAACTACAGCCCGGAACTCGTCACTGTTCCGGGCCAGTCAAATCCGCTGCAATTCATCTCGTGGAGCGTGAAGTCGCCTTCAGGGCCGCAGCCGGCGGCCGACTTCTTCTTCGGCCCCAAAGATCTCGACGTCCTCCAGAGCATCAAGCCGGACCTGGTGCGGGCCATCGACTTTGGCATGTTCGACTGGCTCGTAGTGCCGCTCCTGCGGGCGCTGAAGTGGATCGACAGCTACATTGGCAACTACGGCTGGTCGATCATCGCCCTCACAGTGATCATCAACCTGGTGATGTTCCCGCTGAAGCACAAGAGCATTGTCTCGATGCGGAAGATGCAGGAGCTGCAGCCGCAGATGAAGGCGATCCAGGATCGCTACGCGAAGCTGAAGATGACGGATCCCGGGCGCCAGAAGATGAACGAAGAGGTCATGGCGCTCTACAAGCAACACGGCACGAATCCGGCGTCCGGATGCGTACCGATGCTGCTGACGCTGCCCGTGCTCGTCGCGTTCTACGCGATGCTTGCCGTGGCGATCGAGCTCCGCGGCGCGCCGTTCCTTGGCTGGATCAAGGATTTGTCAGCGCACGACCCCTACTTCGTGACACCAGTGCTGATGGGCATCACGATGTTCGTGCAGCAGAAGATGTCGCCGTCGGTGGCCGATCCGGTACAGGCCAAGATGATGATGTTCATGCCGCTGATGTTCACGGGCATGTTGATCTGGGCGCCGAGCGGTCTGGTGCTGTACTGGACGGTGAGCAACCTGTGGGCAATCGGCCAGCAGACGCTGACCAACCGCCTGATTGGTCCGCCGCCGCAGCACAACGTGCGTCCGCCGGCGGAGCGGCAACTCAAGAATGCGGGGGCGGGCAAGTCCGTCCTGGCGAAGGAGCGCAAGTAAATGGATCTGAACGGCCGCGTACGCGAGTTTCTCGGTCAGACGCTGGGCGCGATGGGAATCCCGCTCGAAGTGGCCATCGAGGACACGCCTGACAGCGTCCGGCTCGAGCTCTCGGGTCCCGGTGGCGAGGTACTGCTGCAGCGTCGCGGCGAGGCGCTCGACGCGTTGCAGCACATCGTGAACACGGCGTTCCGCCGTGACCTCGACGGCGATCGCTCGTTCGTGCTCGACTGCCTTGGCTTCCGTAAGGCGAAGGATGCCGAGCTGCAGCAGATGGCGCGCTTCAGCATGGAGAAGGCGAAGTCGACCGGCGTGCCGCAGGAGATCGGGCCGCTCAACCCGTACGCGCGGCGGCTGGTGCACATCACCGTCGCCGAAGATCCGCAGCTGACGTCGGAGAGCATCGGCGACGCATTCCTGAAGACGGTCATCATCTCCTCGCGCCGCTGAGCGCGCGCGCTGACTCATGTTCAGCGTCGACGACACCATCGTAGCGATTGCGACGCCGCCAGGCAGCGGCGGCATAGGCGTCGTGCGGCTCAGCGGTCCGTCGGCACGCGAGATCGCGTGCGCATTGACCAGGCGCGGCGAGGAGCTCGAACCACGGCGCGCGACCTTCGCGCGGTTCTATCCCGATCGCGAGACCTGGGTCGGCGGCGCCGCCGACCACGTGATCCTGACGTCGTTCCCGGCGCCACACTCCTACACCGGCGAGGATGTCGTCGAGATGAGTGGGCACGGCAGCCCCGTGCTGCTGCGCGCAATCGTCTCGGCCGCGATGACACACGGCGCGCGGCTCGCGGAGCCCGGGGAGTTCACGTTGCGCGCGTTTCTGCGCGAGCGCATCGATCTCGTGCAGGCGGAGGCCGTCCGCGATCTCGTCGCCGCGGTGACGCCGCTACAGGCGCGGGCCGCATTCGATCAGCTCGAAGGCACGCTCACGAAAGACATCGCGACGCTGGACACGCAACTCTTCGATCTGTCGGTGAAGCTCGAGGCCTCGCTCGATTTCCCTGAAGAGGGCTATCACTTCATCGAGTCGGGTGACGCCGCGAAAGAGATTGCGCGCATCAGGGAAGGGCTGGAGGCCTGCTCGGAACGGCGGCGCGTGGACGCGTGCTGCGCGAAGGATTGCACGTGGCGCTCGTCGGGCGGCCGAACGCCGGCAAATCGAGCCTGTTCAACAGCCTTGCGGGCAAGGGACGCGCAATCGTCACCGACATCCCGGGCACGACGCGCGATCTGCTGGTCGAAACGGTGGATGTCGACGGCATTCCGATGACGCTCGTCGACACGGCCGGGATCCGCCAGGGCGCGAGCGATCCTGTCGAAGTCGAGGGGATGGCGCGCGCTGTCGCCGCCCAGGACGTGGCGCACGTCATCATGGTCGTGCTCGATCGCTCACGGCCGCTCGATGACGACGATCGGGCGCTTCTCGACGGCACACGGGACCGGCTTCGGGTCGTCGTTGCCAACAAAGCCGATCTCGAGCCGGCCTGGGACGCGATCGAATTTGCCCACGTCCTGTAGTCGTCGCGTCCGCTGTCAGCGGCGAGGGAATGGACAGCGTGCGCGCCGCGCTCAGTCTCGCGATTGCCGGCGAGTCGCGCCGCGATGTTCCCGCCGTGACCAACGTGCGGCACATCGAGTTGCTGCAGCAGGCGCGCGCCGCGCTCGAGCGCGCCGAGGTGGCCGCGATCGCGGAGACGCCGGAAGAGTTCGTGTTGTCGGATCTGAACGAAGCGCGCCGCCGGTTTGAAGAGGTGACGGGCGCCCGCACGTCGGATGACGTGCTGCACGCGATCTTCGATAGATTCTGTATCGGTAAATAGGGCCGCGGATAAACACAGGCCACAGGGATCAAGCCACGGATTACACGGACAACACGGATATGTTTCGTCCCGAGCCCCGAGCCCCGAGCCCCGAGCCCCGAGCCGACCGACTCCGAGCTCCGAGCTCCGAGCTACCGAGCTACCGAGCTACCGAACTACCGAACTACCGACGACTTTGTATTAACGAGAACTTTGTGATGCAGATAAATATGGTCCGGAGTGACGAATGAGCAGCGGCGAGCCGCGAGCCGCGAGCTGCGAGGCAGACCTCGACGCGAATCGCCGTCCGTGGACTTCGACGTCATCGTCATCGGGGCGGGACATGCCGGTGTCGAGGCGGCGTGGGCTGCGGCGCGCATGGGCAGGCGCGTCGCGATCTGTACGCTGTCCGAGGCGACGGTGGCCCACATGCCGTGCAATCCGGCGGTGGGCGGCACGGCGAAGGGGCACCTGGTTCGCGAGATCGACGCGCTCGGCGGCTTGATGGGGGTGGCCATCGATGCGACTGGCATCCAGTTCAAGCTGCTCAATCGCAGCCGCGGGCCGGCGGTGTGGTCACCGCGCGCGCAGGCGGACAAGCGACGTTACAGCGAGTGGGTGCAACGCGCGTTACGGGCGGAGCCGAATATCGAATGGATCATCGGCCGCGCCGGCCGGATCGAAGTCGATAGCACGGGCGTCACGGGTCTCTCGCTCGAGAGCGGCGAACTCTATCGGTGCCGCTCGCTCGTCGTCACGACCGGCACGTTCCTCAATGGTCTCGTGCACGTGGGGCGGGAGCAGCGACCGTCGGGCCGCGCCGGCGAGCCGCCATCACGCGATCTTGCGGAGTCGATCAAATCAATTGGATTCACGTGGGGGCGGTTGAAGACGGGGACTCCGCCACGGCTCGATCGACGCAGCATCGATTTTTCTGCATTCGCCGTCGAGCGTGGCGACGAGCCGCCAGTTCCGTTCTCGTTCACGACCGAGCGCATCGACGCGCGATCAGATCGAGTGCTACCTTCTGCACACCAACGATCGCGTGCACGAACTGGTGCGCGACCATATCGGCGAGTCACCGCTTTTCAACGGGCAAATCAGCGGCATTGGTCCGCGCTACTGCCCGTCGCTCGAGGACAAGGTGATGCGCTTCGCGCATCGCGATCGCCATCAGTTGTTTCTCGAGCCCGAGGGGCTCGACGTCGACGAGATTTACATCAACGGCTTCTCCATGAGCCTGCCGGCGGAGCTCCAGGAGCGGCTTGTTCACTCGCTGCCTGGTCTCGAGGCTGCGGTTGTGATGCGTCCAGGCTATGCGGTCGAGTACGATTTCGTGCAACCGACCGAATTGAAGCAGACACTGGAAACCAAGCGCCTGCGTGGGCTGTATCTCGCCGGCCAGATCAACGGGACATCCGGCTACGAAGAGGCCGCGGCTCAGGGTCTCGTGGCCGGCATCAATGCGGCGTTGGCCGGCGACGCGTCACGTCCATTCGTCCTGTCGAGAACGACGAGCTACATCGGCACGATGATCGATGACCTGACCACCAAGGGATGCCTCGAGCCATATCGCATGTTCACGTCGCGCGCCGAGCATCGGCTGCTTCTGCGGATAGATAACGCGGACCTCCGCTTGACGCCGCTCGGTCGAGAGGTCGGCCTGGTCGATGACGAGCGGTGGGCGAGATTCCGCGGACGGAGGGATCGATTCGAGCGAAACAGCGAGGTTGTCCGGAAATCGCGCCGTCACGATCGCCACTGGAGAACGCATACCAGCGCCGCGCGCGCTTCGCCAACCCGATGTCAGGCTGGAGGGGCTGGTTGCGGGCGGTCAGCTGGTCGCTCGACCTCGAGTCATCGTCTCGGGACATCGATCTCGCGAGCGTCGAGACGTCGTTCAAGTACCAGGGATACCTGAAACGCCAGGAACAATCAGTCGAGCGTCAGCGGCGGCAGGAAGCGCGGCAGATTCCTGCCGGGTTCGAGTTTGATGGCATTCCTGGACTCTCGCGAGAGATGGTAGAGCGATTGTCCAGCATCAGGCCTGTCACGCTCGGTCAGGCATCGCGAATTTCAGGTGTTACGCCGGCCGCCGTTGCCGTTATCGGCGCCTATCTCGATCGTCCCCGTAGCCGAGCCGCAGTTTGAGATAGGCTTCCATCGTGCGTCCGCACGATATCAAGGGTCGAATTGTCCGCCGCGGCGCGAAGACCAACGTCTTCGTTGCCGATCCGCTGGCCGAGGCATTGGCGTCGTACTACGAGCTCCTCACCCGCTGGAACAGGAAGATCAACCTCACATCCATCGAGAACCTCGACGAAGCTATCGATCGACTGCTTCTCGAGCCGCTGGTCGCCTCCAGGCATATCCCGGGTTCAGCAGAATCGTTGATGGATGTGGGATCCGGTGGCGGCTCGCCGGCGATTCCTCTGAAACTTGCCCTGCCCAGGCTGCGGCTCACGATGGTTGAGTCGAAGGCTCGGAAATCTGCGTTTCTCAGGGAAGCCGTCAGGCATCTTGGGCTGGAGAACGCGACCGTCGAGACCGCGCGTTACGAGGAGCTGCTCGCACGGCCGGACCTCCACGAAGCCAGCGACATCGTTTCCCTTCGCGCCGTGCGCATTGAGGCCAGGGTCTTGTTTTCGCTCCAGGCCTTTCTTGCGCCAGGCGGCACCGTGATGCTCTTCCGCGGCCCCGAGGGTCCGCAAATTCCAACCGCGCTCGTTCCTCCTCTTGAGTGGTCAGCAACTCATCAGCTCGTTGACTCTCTGCAGAGTCGGCTAACGGTGCTCACAAAACGCCGAATCGGCTGAGCCAGTGTTTCACGTGGAACATTCGTCTCGGTAGCTCGGTAGCTCGGGTAGCTCGGTAGCTCGGTAGCTCGGTAGTTCGGTAGTTCGGTAGTTCGGTAGTTCGGTAGTCGTGTTCGGTATGGTAGCTGGAGTTCGAGTGCCTGAGCTCGGAGTGAACAGGCTCGGCCGCTGGTGCACGGCCTCCAAACCCAATCGCAACTTGACGGTTGAAAAGTCGAAGGGCCGATAGAGCACTCCGAGCCCCGAGCCCCGAGCCCCGAGCCCCGAGCCCCGAGCCCCGAGCCCCGAGCCCCGAGCCCCGAGCCCCGAGCCCCGAGCCCCGAGCCCCAAATTTGACGTCTCCACCGTCGACCCGTATCATCCGACGAAGCAAGCAACCCAAGCAAGATATAAATAGGTCATACAACATAAATGTCGGCGCGGATAATAACGGTCACGAACCAAAAGGGCGGGGTTGGCAAAACCACCACGACGATCAATCTCGCTGCGGCGCTCGCCATGGCCGAGCAGCGCGTTCTCGTCGTCGACATGGACCCGCAGGGCAACCTCACCAGCGGGCTTGGACTCAAGGGACAGTCGGGCGCGACGGTTTACGACGCGCTCACCTCTGACGAAGCCGGTGAACTGCCAATCCTCGAGACCAAGGTGAAGAACCTGTCGCTGATGCCAGCGGACCGTCAGTTGACGGGCGCCGAGGTCGAGCTCGTATCCCTCGCCAATCGAGAGCGCCGTCTGCAGTCGATGCTCGCCAGGGTTCGCGGCTCCTTCGATGTCATCTTCATCGACACTCCGCCGTCGCTCGGCTTGCTCACACTGAACGCGCTCGTCGCGGCCGACGCCGTGCTCATTCCTCTCACCTGCGAATATTTCGCCCTCGAAGGGTTGGCCGATCTCGTCGCAACATTGCGCCGCGTACGCAGTACGCTCAACCCTTCTCTCGACATCGCCGGCGTGCTGCTCACGATGCACGATGAGCGAACGAATCTCGGACAGGCGGTCGCCAAAGACATTCGCGAATTCTTTCAGGATCGCGTCTACGACAGCGTCATCCCGCGCAACATTCGGCTTGGTGAGGCGCCGAGTCACGGCGTACCCGCCATCCTTTATGACGTCAAATCGCGCGGCGCCACGGCCTACGTCGCACTTGCCCGCGAGTTCCTGGCGCGCGTGCCCGGAACGCCGCCGGCGTACACGGAGCCTCACCATGGTTGAAAAACGCCCCGCACTCGGCCGCGGCCTGAGCGCGCTCATTCCGGACGCGCCCGCGGCGCCGGCCGCCAGCCCCCGTCCGCTCGACGTCGACATCGACCTGCTCGCGCCGAATCGCTTTCAGCCGCGCACGACAATGGACGATGGCCGGATCGAAGAGCTCGCGCGCTCAATCCGATCGAACGGGGTGATTCAGCCCATCGTCGTGCGCAAGGCCGAGAGCGGCTACGAGATCATTGCTGGCGAGCGGCGCTGGCGAGCGTCGCAGCGCGCCGGGCTGCTCAAGGTCCCGATTGTCGTGCGCGATATCCCCGACGATCGGATGTTGGCGGCGGCACTCATCGAGAACCTCCAGCGCGAGGACCTCAATCCCATGGAAGAGGCGACCGCGTACCGGCGGCTGGGCGATGAGTTCCATCTCACGCAGGAACAGATCGCCGAGTCCGTAGGCAAGGACCGATCGACTGTCGCCAACGTCGTTCGCCTCCTGCGGCTGCCGGTCGAGATTCGCGAAAACGTTTCGGCAGGAACGCTGGCCATGGGACATGCGCGGGCGCTCCTCAGCCTGCCGGACGAAGCCTCACAACTGCGCCTGGGGCGCGAGGTCGTCTCGAAGCAGCTGTCGGTCCGCGAAACCGAGGTGCTCGTCAAGAAAGCGCTGACGCCGTCCGCTCCGCGCGAGGCCGAGCCCAAGGACGTTCACACTCGCGCCGCCGAGGATCGCCTTCGCTTCGCCTTGGGCACCGCCGTCCGCATCGTCCGCAAGCAGAAGGGCGGCAAGATCGAAGTCGATTTCAAGTCGGAAGAGGAACTGCAGCGGCTCTTTGACCAGCTCGTCGACAAGAGGTGATTCCGGGGACGGCGGGAGGACGGAGGTAACGGGTTCACAACGGAGAAACGAAGAAACGGAGAACTCTTTGGTTTGCCTCCGTTACTCCGTTTTCCGTTGTGAACCCGTTGCCTGCGCCCCCTCCGAGTCTCCGGTCCCAAACTTGGCAGCCAAACCCAACAAATGGTATAAATTAACGTTTTGCATCGCGGCACTTATCCCCCGTGGGAGTGCCCGATGCGGGTTGTGGAACGAGCGTCGCCCCACCCTATTCCACGTTTCCAGATTTTGTCGTCGATGATGAGCCAGCATCCAGCCGCGGAACTCTGCCGACAGACCGTCGCCGTTCCTTCGTTGCGAGGGGGCGTCCGATGACGAGCCGAGGCGCCGCTACGCGCTACGCGCGAGCCCTCTTCGATGTCACGAGGAACGAGCACAAGGACCTGCAGAAGACCCAGGCCGACCTCAGGGCATTCGCCACGCTGGTGGCGGAAAACCCGGCACTGCAGCGCGTCCTCATCAACCCCGCCATCCCCGCCTCGCGCAAGCGCGGTGTGGTCGAACAGCTTCTCGCCAGCGCCGGAACGGTCGAGCCAGTCGTGGCGAAAACGCTCTTGATGCTGGCCGAGCGCGATCGCCTGGCAATCCTTCCCGACCTGGTCGATGTTTTCGACTCGCGAGTGATGGACGATCAGCACGTCGTCCGCGCCGAGTTTGTGACGGCGACGGCGCTGCCGGCCGAGCGTGTGGCCGCGCTCGGCGACGGGTTGAAGCAGGCGACGGGGCGGAACGTGCAGATCGAAACGCGCGTCGACGCCTCGCTCATCGGTGGCGCAGTCGCGCGCATCGGCGGCACGGTGTACGACGGCAGCATCACGCGCCAGCTCGAACGGATGCGCGCCGCGCTCTCGAGCACCATTGACTAACTAACGCGTTTACGTTCAGGGTTTCAGCGTTCAAGGTTCAGCAACGAAATATGGATATCAAAGCCGAAGAGATTTCCAGAATCATCCGCGACCAGATTGGCAGCTATGCCGTCGACGTCGACGTCGCCGAAGTGGGCACCATCGTCTCGGTAGGCGACGGTATCGCCCGCGTGCATGGCGTCGAGAAGACCATGGCTGGGGAGATGCTCGAGTTCCCCCACGGAGTCTTCGGCATCGCGCTGAACCTCGAAGAAGAAAGCGTTGGCGCGGTGCTCCTCGGCGACTACAAGGAAATCAAGGAAGGCGACACGGTCAAGCGCACGAACCGGATCATCTCGGTCCCGGTTGGTGAAGAGCTCGTCGGCCGCGTCGTCAACGCCCTCGGGCAACCCATCGACGGTAAGGGCCCGATTACGTCGAAGCAGTTCAGCGAAATCGAGCGCCTGGCGCCAGGCGTCGTCGACCGCAGCCCGGTCAAGGAGCCGATGCAGACGGGGCTCAAGGCCATCGACGCGATGGTGCCGATCGGCCGCGGCCAGCGCGAATTGATCATCGGCGACCGGCAGACCGGCAAGACCGCGGTCGCCGTCGACGCGATCATCAACCAGAAGGGCCAGGACGTCATCTGCATCTACAACGCGATCGGACAGAAGCAGTCCACGATCGCGCAGGTGGTGCGCACGCTCGACGATGCCGGCGCGATGGATTACACGATCGTCGTCGCCGCGGGCGCGTCGGATCCGGCGCCGCTGCTCTACATCAGCCCGTATTCGGCGTGCACGATGGGCGAGTTCTTCCGCGATAGCGGCCGCCACGCGCTCCTCATCTACGACGACCTCTCGAAGCACGCGCAGGCGTACCGCGAGATCTCGCTGCTGCTCCGCCGTCCGCCGGGCCGCGAAGCCTACCCGGGCGACGTCTTCTACTTGCACTCGCGCCTCCTCGAGCGCGCGGCGAAGCTGCGCAAGGAGCTCGGCGGCGGTTCGCTGACGGCGCTGCCGATCATCGAGACGCAGGCGGGCGACCTGTCGGCGTACATTCCGACCAACGTCATCTCGATCACCGACGGCCAGATCTTCCTCGAGTCGGATCTCTTCCACCAGGGCGTGCGCCCGGCCATCAACGTCGGCAACTCGGTCTCGCGCGTCGGCGGATCGGCACAGGTCAAGGCGATGCGTCAGGTCGCCGGTTCACTGCGCCTCGACCTCGCGCAGTACCGCGAGCTCGCGGCGTTCGCGCAGTTCGGCAGCGACCTCGACAAGCAGACGCTGAGCCAGCTCAACCGCGGCAAACGTCTCGTCGAAGTGCTGAAGCAGCCGCAGTATCAGCCGCTCGCGGTCGAGAAGCAGGTGGTAATCATCTACGCCGCCGGCAACGGCTACCTCGATGCCATCGAAGTCGAGCAGCGTGCGCGCCTACGAAGAAGGCCTGTATCAGTTCCTCGAAACCAGCCGGCCTCAGGTTCTGACGTCGCTCGCCGAAAAGAAGCAGATCGACGACGACGTCAAGGCGGCATTGAAGGATGCGTTGACCGAGTTCGGCAAGCAGTTCACGGCGGGACGGAAAGTTGCGGCCGCGTAGGTAGCGACGGAGAAAGGGACGCCGAACGGAAGTTCGGCGCTACTTCGAATGCCATCATTACTTGATATTCGACGCCGCGTCCGCGCGGTGAAGTCGACGCAGCAGATCACGAAGGCGATGAAGATGGTCGCCGCGTCGAAGCTGCGCCGCGCCCAGGAGCGCGTCCAGCAGGCGCGGCCGTACGCGTCGCAGATGCTGCGCGTGCTCAACAGCCTGGCGTCGCGCGTCGACCCGGCAGCGCATCCGCTCCTCGACGAGCGCAAGACGCCGCGCGCCGACCACAAGGCGTTCCTCATCGTGATCACCGCCGACCGCGGCCTGTGCGGAAGTTTCAACACCAACGTCATCAAGGCGTCCGCGGCCTTCATCACCGACCACCGCGAACGCCAGGTGGCGCTCGGGCTCATCGGCCGGCGCGGCCGGGACTATTTCGCGCGCCGCGGATTCGAGATCCGCTACGAGCAGGTCAATCTTTTTGCGGCGCTGAAGTTCGCCGACGCCAAGGCGATCGCCGCGTCGGCGATTGAGTCGTTCGTCTCGGGTCAGGTCGACAGCGTTCACCTCGTCTACAACGAGTTCAAGTCGGTCATGCAGCAAAAGGTCGTCGTCGAGCAGCTGCTGCCGATTCCCCGGCAGGCGTTCGACGCCGGCGCTCCCGCGGCCGGCAAGCCGACGATCGAATACCTCTACGAGCCGAATCCCGAGGCGCTCTTCAAGCACCTGATTCCGAATCACATCGAGGTCCAGATTTATCGCGCGCTGCTCGAATCGGCGGCGGCGGAACACGCCGCCCGGATGACGGCGATGGATGCCGCGACGCAAAACTCGGCCGAGATGATCGAACAGCTGACGCTCTACATGAACAAAGTTCGTCAGGCGGCGATTACGCGCGAGATTATCGAAGTGGTTTCCGGCGCTCAAGCGCTGTAAGAGTCAAGAGCGCCGGCGGCCCGAGCGTGGCGCGAAGTCGCCGCGCGAGAGCAATTGATAAAAGCGGACAAGGGTTTAAGAACATGGCTGTAGCAACTGCAACGAACGTCGGCAAGGTCGTCCAGGTCATCGGCCCGGTCGTCGACATCGAATTCGAAGGCGGGCACCTGCCGGCGATTTACAACGCCGTGCGCATCACGAGCGAGGGTCCGAACGGGCTCGACGTCATCTGCGAGGTCGAGCAGCACCTCGGCGAAAACCGCGTGCGCACGGTCGCGATGAAGCCGACCGACGGCATGCAGCGCGGGATGCAGGCGGTCGACACCGGCTCGCCCATTACGATGCCGGTTGGCGCCGCGACGCTCGGCCGCGTCATGAACGTCCTCGGTGAGCCCGTCGACTATCCCGACCGCCCGGTCAATTCGACCGAGCGCTGGTCGATCCATCGCGCCGCGCCGCCGCTCGAAGAGCAGTCGACCGAGATGCAGATGTTCGAGACCGGCATCAAGGTCATCGACCTGCTCGAGCCGTACCTGCGCGGCGGCAAGATCGGTCTGTTCGGCGGCGCCGGCGTCGGCAAGACCGTCATCATCCAGGAACTGATTCACAACGTCGCCATGAAGCACGGCGGCGTCTCGGTGTTCGCCGGCGTCGGCGAGCGCACGCGCGAAGGCAACGACCTCTGGCTGGAGTTCCAGGAGAGCGGCGTCATCAACATGGAGGACCTGTCGAAGTCCCGCGCCGCACTGGTCTACGGACAGATGACGGAACCGCCGGGTGCGCGCCTCCGCGTCGCGTTGAGCGGCCTGACCGTCGCCGAGTACTTCCGCGACGCCGAGAACAAGGACGTGCTGCTCTTCGTCGACAACATCTTCCGCTTCACCCAGGCCGGGCTCGGAAGTGTCGGCGCTCCTCGGACGTATGCCGTCGGCGGTCGGCTATCAGCCGACGCTGCTCACCGAAATGGGTGAGCTCCAGGAGCGCATCACGTCGACGAAGAAGGGCTCGATCACGTCGGTCCAGGCGATTTACGTCCCCGCCGACGACTACACCGATCCGGCGCCGGCGACGACGTTCGCCCACCTCGACGCGACGACGAACCTGTCGCGCGCGATCGTCGAGCTGGGGATCTACCCTGCCGTCGATCCGCTGGCGTCGACCTCACGCATCCTCGACGCGCGTATCATCGGCGACGAGCACTACAACGTTGCCCGCGCCGTCAAGCAGGTGCTGCAGCGCTACAAGGATCTGCAGGACATCATCGCGATCCTCGGCATCGACGAGCTGTCCGAAGAGGACAAGCTGACCGTCGGCCGCGCGCGTCGTATCCAGCGCTTCCTGTCGCAGCCGTTCTTCGTCGCCGAACAGTTCACCGGCTTCCCCGGCAAGTACGTGCCGATTGCCGACACCGTGCGCAGCTTCAGGGAGATCGTCGACGGCAAGTATGATCACCTGCCGGAGCAGGCGTTTTACATGGTCGGCACCATCGAGGAAGCGGTGGAAAAGGCCGAGAAGATGAAGGGCTAGCGCGCGCATGGCACTGCCGACTCACATCGATCTGCAAATCGTCACGCCGGATCGCCTCGTCGTCCGCGAACGCGTCGACGAGGTGGAGATTCCAGGCTCCGAGGGCTATTTTGGCGTGCTGCCTGGGCACACGCCGCTGCTCGCGGCGCTTGCAGTCGGCGAGTTGTGGTACCGGAAGGGCGAGGAGAAGACCTATCTCGCCATCGCGTTCGGGTTCGCGCGAAGTGCTGCCGGACAGCGTCACGATCCTGGCGCAGCTGGCGGAGAAGGCCGAAGAAATCGACCCGGAGCGCGCCGAGGCGGCACGCGCGCGGGCGGCTGAACTGCTTGCCGGGCCCGCAATAGACATCGATTACGAACGCGCGCGCATCGCGCTGACCAAGTCTTTGAGCCGCCTCCAGGTGTCATCCCGCATCAGCATTTCTCAGCGGACCGGCGCGCTCAAACAGGTGCGGACGTAGGGCTGACGCCGGCCATGAGCGCCTCGCGTCCGCTGTCGTTCAGCTGGGCCGTTACGACGGACAAGGGTCTGCGTCGTACCAGCAATGAAGACAGTCATTGCGAACGGTCCGACATCGGGCTGTTTGTCGTCGCCGACGGCATGGGCGGCCACGTCGCCGGCGAGGTCGCGTCGCGGGAGGCCGTGGATGCCATCCAGGCATTCATCACGGACACGGCGAGTGCGGACAAGAACCGCACGTGGCCCTTTCCGTTCGAACCCACGCTCAGCCTCGAAGCCAACCGTCTCAAGGCCGCCTTTCGCCTCGCCAACCGGAAGATCGCCGCGGCGATCGCTGATTCGAACGAGCTGCGCGGCATGGCAACAACGGCGTCGGCGCTGCTTGCCGGCGCATCGTCTGCGTGCGTGGCGCATGTCGGCGACAGCCGCATCTATCGCTTGCGAGGCGGGCAGCTGAACCAGTTGACGCACGATCACTCGTGGGTCGAGGAGCAGGTTCGCGCCGGGACGATGAGCGCGTCCGCCGCGCGTCAGCATCCGTGGCGGAACGTCGTCACGCGCGCGCTGTCCGGCGGTGAAGATCCCGAAGTCGATCTGACCGAGGTCGAGCCCGAGCCGGGCGATCGGTATCTCATCTGCTCGGACGGTTTATTCTCGGTCGTCGGCGATCCACAGATTGCCGAGATTCTCGGCGACACCAAGCGGAGTCTGCAGGAGATTTGCACGGCGCTCATCGGCGCCGCGAATGCGGGCGGCGGTCCGGACAACATCACCGCGCTCGTGCTCGAAGCTCGATGCTTCTTAACCTCGTCCGGCTGACCCGCTATCGCGGCCTCATCCAGAGTCTCGTCGCTCGAGAACTGAAGGCGCGCTACCGCGGTTCTTTCCTCGGGTTCTTCTGGTCCTTCATCAACCCGCTGCTGCTGCTCCTCGTTTACTCGTTCGTTTTCACAGTCGTGATGCCGAGCGCGCACGACGAGCGTATCGAGCCGTACGCGCTCTTCATGTTCTGCGGCATCCTGCCGTGGACGTGGTTCTCCTCGTCGCTCAATGAATCAGCCGGCGTGCTGATCTCGGGCGGCAACTTGATCAAGAAGGTTCTGTTCCCCGCCGAGATCCTGCCGATCGTCACGGTGCTGGCGAACATGATCCATTTCTTCTTCGGGCTGGTGATCCTCGCTGGATTCCTGGTCTACTACCAGCGTCCGCTGGATCTTCCCGGGCTGGCCCTGTTTCCAGTGGCGGTCGCAATTCAGCTGATCCTGACGCTCGGCTTTGCTTTGCTCCTGTCGGCGCTGACGGTGCATTTCCGTGACATCCGCGACATCCTGTCGAACCTGCTGACGTTCTGGTTCTTCGCGACGCCGATCATCTATCCGTGGTTTCTCTTCGAGGGCAAGTGGCAGGCGAGGCTGCTGAACCTGAACCCGTTCACGCACCTGGCCATCTCGTACCAGGAGATCCTCTTTTTCCCGGGACCGGTCGGACACTGGAAACTGCTGATGCTCCTCGGAGCAATCTCGGTGGTCTTCTTCCTCTTTGGCTACTTCGTGTTCGACCGGCTGCGCGACACGTTTGCGGAGGAAGTCTAGTGGACGCGGTCCGGGCTCGGGCCGGGGCTCGGTCGAGGACGCGGAGATTTTTCGAGCCTCGAGTCCCGAATCCCGAGTCCCCGCAAGCATCACGATGAACGCCATCGAAGTCACTCACGCCTCGAAGATCTATCGCCGCTACAGCCGCCGCCGTCAGTTTGCGACGCTGAAGAGCGCGCTGCTGTCGCGCAGCCTGGTGCGCGACCTGGAGCCGGAGGAGACGTTCTCGGCAGTGAAGGACGTGTCTTTCACGCTGCCCGCTGGCCGCACGCTCGGCGTGATTGGCCGCAATGGTTCCGGCAAGAGCACGATGCTCAAGCTGGTGGCCGGCATCACCAAGCCCACGTCCGGGACGCGTCGTCGTACAAGGCCGGATTTCCGCGTTGATCGAGCTCGGTGCCGGATTCCACCCCGAGATCTCCGGCCGCGAGAACGTCTTCATCAACGGCATCATGCTCGGGCTGACCAAGAAAGAGGTCGGCAGGCGCTTCGACGAAATCGTCGAGTTCGCGGAGCTCGAGGATTTCATCGACGCGCCGGTCAAGACCTACTCGTCCGGCATGTACATGCGCCTCGGTTTCGCGGTGGCGATCCACGTCGATCCGGACGTGCTGCTCGTCGACGAAGTGCTGGCGGTCGGCGACGAGGGTTTCACGCACAAGTGCCTCGACAAGTTCGCGGAGTTCAAGCGCCGCGGCAAGACGATCCTGCTCGTGACACATTCGCTGGGACTCGTCGAACGTTTCTGCGACGAAGCGTTGTGGATGGATGCCGGCTCGATGAAGGCGCTGGGCGATCCGAAACGCGTGGTTGGCGCCTACGTCACCGACGTCGAGCACAGCGAGGAGCAGCAACTCGCCGCCGCCGACGCCAGGGCGCAGGAGTCCGCGACCGCGGTTTCTCCGGACGAGCCCGCCTCGGCGGTGCTGCCGGACAATCCAATCGAATCGGCGACCGGCCCGGCCGACATGTTCCGGGCCGCCGAGGGCCGCTGGGGCTCTCGCGAGATCGAGATCGTCGACGTGGCGTTGACCGGCAGCGATGGTGAGCGCGCGCACGTCTTCCACAGCGGCGAGCCTCTGTCAGTGCGCCTTCGCGTGCGGGCGCCGGTGGCGATCGAAGACTTCGTTGTCGGCATCGGCATCTTCAACGCCGAGGGCGTGTGCTGCTACGGAACGAACACTGACATCGAGGAGCTGAAGGCGAAGAAGATCTTTGGCGACGCCGAAGCAGTGTTCTCGATCGACAGCCTGGATCTCGTGGAAGGGACGTACAAGCTCGATGTCGCCATCCACAAGATCGACGGCTATCCGTACGACTATCATCGTCTTCTGCACACATTTCGCGTGAAGTCGCGCACCAAGGACGTCGGCATCTATCGCCCGAAGCACCAGTGGTCCTTTTCTGACGGCATGACGTTCACGCGCGGATCATCGCCGGACAAATCATGAGGGTCGACGGCGACGCGTCGTCGCGCGTGCTCACGCGGGACCAGGCGGCCGCTTTCGCCGCGTCATTGCGGGCGTCGGGCAAGACCGTCGTCTTTACCAACGGCGTGTTCGATATCCTGCACCCCGGCCACGTGCGCTACCTCGAGGTGGCGCGCAATCTCGGTGACGCGCTGATTCTTGGTTTGAACGCGGACGCCTCGGTGCGGAGGAACAAAGGTCCGGAGAGGCCGATCAACCCGGAGGCCGAACGCGCCGAAGTTCTCGCCGGCCTGCAGGCCGTGGATGCGGTCGTCCTCTTCGACGAGGACACGCCGGACGCGATTGTGAAGGCGGTGCAGCCGGACATTCTGGTGAAAGGGGCTGATTGGCCCGCCGATCAGATCGTCGGGCGTGACACCGTCGAGGCGAGGGGCGGCCGTGTCGTCCTCGTCCCGATCGAGCACGGCCATTCGACGACGACGATTGTCGAGCGCGTTCGAGGCGCTACGCCCCATCCTTGATCGCGGCCTCGATCTGAGACACAACGTTTGGCGGGATGATCGTCATGTTGTGCTCTTTGCGGGCGTGGGCTTCTGCCTTGGCCAAAACCTCGTCCGCGTCTTTCCCAACGATGACAGTGTCGCAGCCCGGCATGAGATCGCCGCACTTCAAGACTTTCGTCACGCAACACCTCCGTGGAAGAGTCGTCAGTCGCCGGTCTTCAGTCATCAGCGGCGACTTGCCTCGACTGCCGACTGCCGACTGCCGACTGCCGACTGACGACTGACGACTGAGATAGAGAGTAGGCCTCCTCCACGACCCCGGTCAAACGGGAGCTCAGCCGCTCTTTGAGGGACTGGGGTAAGATCGAAGGTTCACGCTCCAGCAACTGTGTCCACCTATACATCCAGCTCGCTGACGCTTCGCGCGGTCCTCAAGACGGCCGCGGGGCGCACCGGTATGGCTGCCGACGCGCGTCGTGTTTCGGGCCTCACCTCGCCCGCCAAAGCGATGAGCGTCGCGGTTGCGGCCGGCCGCGCGCCGACGCTGCTCGTCGTCGCCACCGATGCCGAAGTCGAACGGATGACGGTCGGACGCGCGCTTCTTCCTCGCCGCACTCGAGGGATTGTCGGATGCGGATGTCGAGCGGGCGGTGCTGCCGTTTCCGTCGCACGAAGTCGATCCCTACCGCGGCTTGAAACCGCACTTCGACATTGCGTCGGCACGCGCGCGGGCTCTGCACGCGCATCGCCTCCGGCTCCGCGCGCCTTGTCGTCGCGTCTGCTGCGGCACTTCTTCCACGGCTGGCGCAGCCCGATCGGCTGATGCGCACCGCGAAGGTATTGACGCCGGGCCAGGACGTCGCGCCGACGGCGCTCGCGGAGCTTTTCGCGGAAGCCGGCTATACCCGCCAGGATCCTGTCGACGAATCCGGCGAGTTCTGCGTGCGCGGCGGCGTTGTCGACTTCTACCCTGCCGGCGCCAACGAGCCAATCCGCCTCGAGTTCGTCGGCGACACCATCGAATCGATTCGGGCCTACGACCCGGCGACGCAGCGGTCAAACGTTGAGCTCGATCGCGCGGAGATCGCGCCGCTCCAGGAGCTGCCCGCCGATGACGACGAGCTCGATCGGTCGTCCTCGCTCTTCGAATACTTCTCGCACGGGCGGCCGCTGATCTTTGTCTCGGAGCCCGACGAAGTCCAGGCGCAGGGCCAGAAGATCTGGGAGCAGGTTCAGAGCAGCTACGCGGAAGCCGTCGAGAAGGGCCAGCGTGCGGCCGCGCCCGACACGCTGTTGATCGACTGGGAGACGGCGGCGGCGTGGCTCGAGAGTGCGACTGCGCTCGAATCGCTCGCGCTTTCCGAAGACGAACCGGCTCTGCACATCGCCTGTCAGCCGGCGGTTGAATTCTCCGGGCGCGATACAGGACTGGGTAGAAGAGATCCGTCGAGGCCGCGAGCGCGGCGACACGATGGTCCTCATCGCGCACTCGGCTGGCCGCGCCGAACGGTCGATTGAGTTGCTGGCTGACTACGAGATCTTCGCGGTGCCGATCGAGCGCGGCGAGGACGCGCATGCGGCATCAGTCCTGGTTGGTGTCGGCCATTTGAGCCGTGGCTTCCGGCTCCCGGACGCGAAGCTCCAGCTCTGGGCGGAAACCGACGTCTTCGAGGAAGAGCGCAAGGTCCACGAGCGGCGTAAGTCCGCGACGCGGACATTCCTCTCCGACTTTCGCGATCTAAAAGCCGGCGACCTCGTGGTGCACGTCGATCACGGCATCGGGCTCTTCGTGGGCCTCAAGCGCATCGACGTCGGCCTCGACCCGCAGGAGTTCATGGAGCTTCGCTACTCCGGCGAAGACAAACTCTTCGTCCCGGTCGAGCGGCTCGATCTCGTCCAGAAGTACACCGGCGCCGCGCGTCCAGCGCTCGATCGTCTCGGCGGCACGACGTGGGAGAAGGCCAAGACGCGCGTCAAGAAGGCGATGCGCGACATGGCCGAAGAGCTGCTCAAGCTCTACGCCGCGCGCAAAGCGGTTCCGGGCCACGCGTTCAGCGCCGACACCCACTGGCAGCAGGAGTTCGAAGACGCCTTCGAATGGGAGCTGACGCCGGACCAGCGCACGGCCGTGACCGACATCAAGGGCGACATGGAGTCGCCGTCGACGATGGACCGGCTGCTGTGCGGTGACGTCGGCTACGGCAAGACGGAAGTGGCGATGCGCGCCGCGTTCAAGGCGGCCATGGACGGCAAGCAGGTGGCTTTCCTCGCGCCGACGACCGTGCTCGCCTTCCAGCACCAGAAGACGCTGCAGGGATCGGTTTGCCGCTTTTCCGGTGCGGATCGACATGCTCAGCCGGTTCCGCTCCAAGGCGGAGCAGAAAGTCACGCTCGACGATCTCGCGGCCGGCAAGGTCGAAATCATCGTTGGCACGCATCGCCTGCTGTCCAAGGACGTGGTGTTCCGCGACCTCGGCCTGCTCGTCGTCGACGAAGAGCAGCGTTTTGGTGTCGCGCACAAGGAGCGCATCAAGCAGATGCGAAAGCGCGTCGACGTCCTCACGATGACGGCGACGCCGATCCCGCGCACGCTGAACATGTCGCTCGCCGGCATCCGCGACATGTCGATCATCGAGACTCCGCCCCGCGATCGCCTCTCGATTCAGACCAACGTCGTCAAGTTCGACTCGAGCGTGATTGCGCGCGCGATTCGTACCGAAATGGAGCGCGGCGGGCAGGTCTACTTCGTCAACAACCGCGTCGAGTCGATCTACTCGCTCGGCAGACCTGATCACGCGGCTCGTGCCGGAGGCGCGCGTCGTCGTCGGGCACGGCCAGATGAACGAAGAAGAGCTCGAGCGCGTGATGGTCGACTTCGTCGCGCACAAGTACGACGTTCTCCTGGCGACGACGATCATCGAGAACGGCCTGGACATTCCCAACGCCAACACGATCATCGTCAATCGCGCCGATCGCTTCGGGCTGTCACAGCTCTACCAGCTGCGCGGCCGCGTCGGGCGCTCGGATCGCCGCGCTTACGCCTACCTGCTGGTGCCGCCGGAGGACTCGCTGTCACCGATCGCCAAGAAACGGCTGGCGGCGATTCGCGAGTTCAGCGATCTCGGCAGCGGTTTCCGTGTCGCAGCGCTCGATCTCGAGATCCGCGGCGCCGGCAACCTCCTCGGCGGCGAGCAGAGCGGGCACATCGAAGCCGTGGGCTTCGACATGTACATGAAGCTGCTCGAGGACACGATCAAGGAGTTGAAGGGCGAGGAGATCGAGGACACGGTCCGCGCGACGGTCAACCTGCGGGTCGATCTGCGGGTCGACGAGTCGTACATTCCGGACGTCAACCAGCGTCTGACGGTCTACCGCCGCATCGCCGCCGTTCGCAACGACGCCGATCTCAACAAGATCATGGACGAAGTCCGGGATCGCTACGGCCCGCCGCCAGACTCGGTCCTGAATCTTGCCGAGTACGCGGCGATCCGGCTCATGGCGGATCGGCTCAGGGTTGAAACCCTCGACCGTGAGGGCCACATCGTCGTCCTAAAGTTCAGGGCCGACGCCAAGCTCGACCCGGCGTGGCTGTTTCGGGTCATCCAGGCGCGCGGGGACGTCGTCCTGCTCCCTCCGGCAACCCTGAAGCTCGACCTCAAAGGGCCCGAGAAGAAGGTCGGCGCGCCACCGCCTCCGGGCAAAAAGCCAAGAAAAGGCGGCGATCCGGTGGCCGGCGGCTCGTGGTGGGCGGCCCGGGCCAAGGCCGGCGAAGTGACGTCAGGGTTCACCCGCGACGAGATTATGCGCCCGGCCAAGGAGGACCCTCGAGGCGAGGGCGGGGTATTCGTCAGGGTCAGCGACCTCCTTCGCCAGTTGAGCGACAGCGGTTCGATCGGCTAAAATGTTGTGTTGCAGTTATTTAGGTGACGACATGAAGATTCAGAGGCACGGCGGCTCGACGGCGTGGTTCGTGGTCGCGGCGTTCTGCGCGGTCGGATCGATCGCAACGGCGCGCGCAGCGGGTCAGGCACCAGCGCAGGCGCCTGCGACAAGCGCCGCGGCAGCTCAGGCTCCTCGCAGCCAGCACCAGCAGTGGCGCCCCAGGGGGTCATCGTCGAGCAAGTGCTCGTCAAGGTGAACGGCGACATCATCACCAAGACCGAGCTCGAAGAGCGGCAGATCGCGGCGCTTCGCGAGCGCAAGGTCAGTCCCGAGGTGCTCAAGAACGACGAGCAGTTGAAGAAGGCACTCGCCGACGTGACGCCGATGCTGCTGGTCAATGCCATCGACGAGCTGCTGGTCGTGCAGCTGGCGCGAAAAGGGCCTGCGCCTGAGCGACGAGCAGTTCAATCGCTGGCTGACGTCGATGCGAAAGGATCAAGGGCTCGAGGACGACAAGAAGTTCGAGCAGGCGCTGCAGCAGGAAGGCATGGCTCTCACGGACATCCGCCGCAACGTCGAGAAGCAGTTTCTGTTGCAGCAGGTGCAGACCGAGGAGTTTGGCGGCAAGCTTCAGATTACGGAAGAAGAGGCACGGCAGTACTACCAGGCGAACCCGAAAGAGTTCACCGAGCCCGCTACCGTCACGCTGCGCGAGATCCTCATCGAAGTGCCGACGACGACGCAGCAGGGCCGGACGATGGTGAGCGTCGGCAAGGATGACGAAGCGGCAAAGAAAGCAGAGGCTGTGCGGGCGCGGCTGAAGGCGGGGGAGGACTTTGCCAAGGTGGCGGGTGAAGTCTCGGCCAGCGCGTCGAAGGCGAATGGCGGCCTGATTGGCCCGATCGCGACGCTCCGAGCTCTCACCGGACTTGCAGAAGACGCTCCAGGGCATGAAGCCCGGCGACATCACGGAGCCTCTGCGCGCCGCGAAGGGCTATCAGATCCTCAAGCTCGAAACGTCGAAACAGGCCGGCGTGCGGCCCTTCGATTCGGTGCGCGACCTCGTGGCCGACAGGGTGTATCAGGATCGCTCGCGCACGGAGATGCGCAAGTTCATCGAGCGCGTCCGCCGGCAGGCGATCATCGTGTGGAAGAACGAGGAATTGCGCAAAGCCTACGAGCAGCAGGTCGCGTCGATGAGCACTGCCGCGCCTGGTCCGGGGCTCTGAGCCGCCGGGCCTGGCCCCACCATCAATGAACGCATCTCCGGCGTGGTATGCCATCTGGACGAGGTCGCGGCACGAGCAGGTCGTGCGCGATCAGATCGTGACGAAAGGCTACGAGGCTTTTCTTCCGACCGTTGGCAAGTGGAGCCGCTGGAAGGACCGTAAGAAGAAGGTCGACTGGCCGCTCTTCCCCGGCTACTGTTTTGCGCGCTTCGATCCGAACGATCGACTTCCGATTCTGAAGTGCACGGGCGTTGTCAGCATCGTGTCTTTTGACAGCGAGCTGGCGCCGATTCCCGAGCCGGAGATCGACGGCATCCGCCGTCTCGTGCAGAGCGATCTCCAGTACGACCCATGCCCCTTCATCCGCGAAGGGGAAATGGTCGAAGTCACAGGCGGTCCGCTCAAGGGCGTGTTTGGGCGGCTCGTGCGCAAGGGTGCCCACGCGCGGCTGATCCTGACGGTGGATTTGATCGGGCAGGCCGTGAGCGTCGAAGGTGGATGCGGCGGACGTGAGAAGCATGAAAATCGGCACCATCGATCTTTCGCCGGCGTTCGCCCTCGCACCAATGGCGGGGATGACCGACACTGCCTTCCGCCGACTCGTCAAGCGCGAGGGCGGCTGCGGGCTCGTCGTGACCGAGATGGTGAGCTCTGAGGGGCTCGTGCGCGGCATCGATCGCACGCTCGAGTACGCCGAGTACACCGAAGAGGAACGGCCGGTGTCGATTCAGATCTTCGGCGGCGATCCCGACAAGATGGCCGCCGCGGCGCAGATCGTCGAGGGCATGGGCGCCGACATCGTCGACGTCAACATGGGCTGCCCGGTGCCGAAGATCGCCAAGCACAACGCCGGTTGCAGTCTGATGCGCGAGCCTGAGCACGCGGCGAGCGTCATCCGGGCGATGACGAAGGCGGTCAGGATTCCGGTCACGGTGAAGATGCGCGCGGGCTGGGACGCCAACGAAAAAAATGCGCCGGAGCTGGCGCGGCGCATCGAGGATGCAGGCGCGTCGGCGGTCGCCGTGCATGGCCGTACGGCGGCGCAATCCTATAGCGGCTTCTCGGATTGGGAGTTCATCGCTCGCGTGGCGAGCGGGATCAGCATCCCCGTCTTCGGCAGCGGCGATTGCATCGAACCCCAGCAAGTCATCGAGCGCATGACCGCCGGCGGTGTTGCCGGGGTGCTCGTCGGCCGCGGCGCGCTGCGCAACCCGTGGATCTTCAGCCAGGCAGCCGATCTCGCCGCTGGCCGCACTCCGCGGATCATCTCCGACGCCGACCGCGCGCCGCTTTCTTCTCGCGTATATCGAGATGCTGCAGCAGGAGCGGCTGCACGAGGACAAGGGTTTCCGGCATGTCGCGCCCGGCCAGCCGGACGCCGCGATTGCCGGGCCGGCGCGCGGTCACGACAAGTGGGTGATCAACAAGCTGCGCGCGCTGAACTCGTGGTTCACGAAGGGGCTCGACAACGGATCGCACCTGCGTGTCGCGATCAACGCCGCCTCGTCGATCGCCGAACTACGCGACGTGATCGAGACGTTCTTTGCAGCCGGGGCGGCAACCGCGACAACCGGCTCGCCCGTTCCTTCCACTCACTCTTCTATCTCGTAGTCGTACGCGAGCGCTGCCGCGGCCGACTGCACGAAGTGCATGCCGATCGCCGCGTGCTGCGGATGCGCGAGGTAGGCGAGAAGTCCCTCGACGTCGTCGAACTCGATGAGCACGGCATACTCGAAGTCCTGGGCCATGAGCTGTTCGTAGCCTGGCCGTCCGTGACGCACGCGCTTCCCCACACGCAGCCGCCTGACACTTGGAATCGCCGCCGCTGCAAGGCGGAGTTCGGCGACGATCGCCCGGCGCTGTTCGTCGGTGAGCTCCGGCTTTGGCTTGAGCAGGACGACGTGGACGATCATCGCGAGGATCCCGCCGCCGCCACCCTTTCGTCCGCCGCTCGGCGGTCGGCCGCCGCCTCGCCCACCTGCTCCGCCCGGTCCTCTAGGTTTTCCTTCGGGCTTTCCGGGCGTCCAGCCACGGCTCGCCACCGCCGGGTTTTCCGGGCGGACGTCCCGGCTTCCAGCCGCGATCACCACCAGCGCTTCCCTGTCCCGGCGGCCGATTCGGCTTCCACCCACGTTCGCCGCCTGGTCCTCCCGGGCCGCGGCTTCCACCTTCCTCTGGCGGCCGCTTCGGTCTCCATGGACGATCGGCATTGCCGCCGCCCTGACCTGGCGGCCGCTTTGGAGTCCACGGGCGTTTCCCTTCGCCCTCACCCGATGGCGGCTTGGGAGTCCACGGGCCGTTGCCCTTCGCCCTGACCTGGTGGGCGCTTTGGATTCCACGGACGTTTCTCGCCGCCGGCACCTGGAGGCCGGCTTCGGACTCCATGGGCGCTTCTCGCCGCCGCCTGATGGCTTCGGGCTCCATGGGCGTTTCTCTCCGCCTCCGCCCGGCGGTCGATTCGGGGTCCATGAACGCTCTCGCTCTCCGTCGCGCGACCTTCCCGCGGGCGGCCTGGGACGCCACTCCGGACGAGGACCTTGCGGTGGTCTGCTCTTTCCCTCGCCGCCGCGATCCTGCCAGGGCCGCTGCGGACGCGGGGCTCGCGAGCCTTCGCGTGGCGGACGCTCCTTCGACCACGGGCGCTCTGCCGGTCTCTCCGGTGGACGTTCCGCAGGCGGCGCCTGCTCGTCCGGCTTCTCCGGGACGGGCGTTTCGCGATCCTCGGGAACGTTGTCGCGGAACAGCCGCTCGCGGAAGCGCTTTCGCTTCTCATCGCGCGGGATCTTGAATTTGGCTCGCGGGTCTTCGTGCGATCCACCGGGCCGCCACCCCGGACCTCTGCGCTCGCCCGGCGGGCAGGTACGCGCGCGGCGCGTGCCTCCTCTTCAGAGGGCCACAGGCGGCCGCGCGCAAACCACATCAGCACCGCGTCGGGATGCTTCGACTGCAGCTGCTTCAGCGTCGGCAGGAGCTCTTCCTGCGTGTTGGCGCGGAAGGCCGTCGGCTTGCCCTCGAGAATGATCGTCCAGTAGGTAAAGCGTGGAGGCATGGTGGATTTCTAATGGTGAGAACGATCGGCTTCGCTGCCGCCGTTGAGGCGCTTCAACTTTTCGATAAGCGTCGTTCGCTTCAGGTTCAGCAGCTTCGCCGCCTGCCGCTTGTTCCCGTTGGTGCGCTCGAGTGATTTCTTGATTAGTGACAACTCGATGTTGGAGACGTACTGCTCGAAGTCGATGCCTTCGTCTGGAAACGCCGGCTCTGTCGGCGCGTCCGGCACCGGCGAGTACACCTCTGACGACAGATCCTGGACTTCGACCTGCGGCCGGCCGTGGCTGAAGGCAATTGAGCGCTCGACGACGTTTTCGAGCTGCCTGACGTTGCCAGGCCAGTGATAGGCCATGAGCCGGCGCATGCCTTCCTGCGACATCGTTGCCGGCCCGCGGCCGAGATCAGCCGACAGCTTCTGCAGAAAGTGCTGCACCAGCACCGGAATGTCGTCGCGGCGTTCGCGCAGCGGCGGCAGCTTCACCGGGATGACGTTCAGCCGGTAGTAGAGATCTTCGCGGAACGTACCCTCGGCGACCATCCTGGCCAGATCCGAGTGTGTTGCGGCGATGACGCGGACATCGATCTTGATCGTGTGCGAGTCGCCCACCCGCTCGATCTCGCGCTCCTGAATCACGCGCAGCAGTTTGGCCTGCAGCGCCGGACTCATCGTCGCGACTTCGTCGAGGAAGAGTGTTCCCTTGTGCGCCTGCTCGAACCGGCCCTGCCGCGTGGCGACCGCACCGGTGAACGCGCCGCGCACGTGGCCAAAGAGCTCGCCCTCGAGCAGCGTCTCGGGGATCGCGCTGCAGTTGATGGCGAGAAACCTCTGCGACTTGCGAGCGCTGTTGTGATGGATGGCCTTGGCTGCGAGCTCCTTGCCGGTGCCGGTCTCTCCGGTGATGAGCACCGTGCTCGACGTGGCGGCGACGATCTCCAGCAGCTGGAAGAGATCGCGCATGACGGCACTGCGGCCGACGAGGCCGTCGATGCGATAGCGCTCCTGCAGCTGCGATCGAAGGTAGGCGTTCTCGCTCTTCAGCCGCCGCTGCTCCATCGCCGAGCCGAGGACGTGCAGCAGCGCGTCGAACTGAAACGGCTTGGTGATGAAGTCGGCCGCGCCCTGTTTGATCGCGTCGACGGCATCCTTCACGGTGCCGTAGCCGGTGATGACGATCGCGACGATGTCGGGATAGCGCCCGAGGGCGGCGTCGATTACCTGGCGGCCGTCGATGCCCGGCAGCCGGAGATCGGTGATGAGGACGTCGAAGGCAAAGTCGGCGAGACGCGCGATCGCCTCTTCGCCGCTGGCAGCCTGCTCGACGGCGAAGCCGTGGTCCGAGAGCCGCTCGGCCACCACCTCCCGGAGCGCCTTTTCGTCGTCTACGATCAGCAGATGTTTAGGAGGTTCAGACATTTAGGTGGTTGACGGTATTTTGACACACTTCGCTCATGCAGGTTGAGCTGGGCGAATCGGCGAACGTTCGGAGCTCCGATGAGGTGCGAGCCGCCTCCCAAATTGCGGGAGTGTCGGCGTGGGCTATAGCAGGGTCGGTCAGGCTCCGATAACACTTTCCGGACGGGGTCCTCGTAATCATGACCAAGGTTGGTCAGTCCCCGAAACTGCGATGATGATGATTGAACGCAAAACGATCTCGATTATGAAGGCGTGCGAGTTGGTGGGCGTCAGCCGGCGCACCATCTACAACTGGATCGCGAGCGGAAAGATTGAGTACGTCCGCACGGCGGGCGGCTCGGTCCGCATCTTTGTCGATACGCTCTGGCGCGAGCCCAGCCGGACTGCGGATTTCCATCCCAAAGAAGCTTCATGATGCCGGCGTCCGAGCGCCTGGCTCCCGGTACAACCGTGGACGAAACCTCAGATCTCGGTCTTCTGTTTCACCGCTTGAACAATCAGCTCGGCATCATCCTCGCGAATGCCGAGCTGCTCGAAGGGAAGCTTGTCGACGACGTGAACCGCGCGCGCGCGGCGCAGGTCGTCGCAAGCGTTCTCGACGCGATGACGACCGCGCGCGAAATTCGCCTCCACAGCCGCTAACGGCCGTCGCATCGTGCCGCCTCTGGCGCGACGCGAGCCTCCTCCCTGTACTCCAGCTCGTCCAGCCCTCAAGGCGCTCGTGCCGGAGGTCTGCGCCCGGAACTCCTCTCCGGCCGTCATGAAATTGGCACAACGCATCGCTTCTGCCAATATTTTGACGATCTGCCCACGTCGCCGAGGCAGAATCTTTACACGCCTTCACGTCGCGTCACATTTATAAACGCTTCAGCATTAATAACTTAGCGTCACTCAGTCGAGCTTCGGCCGACCTCGGCCGCTCGTGTGGTACCGACGTTGCGCTAGCGCTGCCTCGTCCGCGTCGCTCGAAGGCGACGGCTTCCCGGTAAACCCGGGTTGAACTTTTTGGAGGAGAGAGTCCGATGCAGCGTCAGCCCCTTGCTCACGACCAACGCGAACGAATCGCCGCCGGCCTTCCCTTCGTCGAATCGCTGGCACGACGAGTCGCCTCGTCGATGCCGCATTCGATCGAGCTGGGGGATCTCGTCCAGGACGGAATGCTCGGCCTCATCGACGCCGCCTGCCGTTTCGACGAAGCGCGCGGCATCAAGTTCGAGACCTTTGCCGAACGCCGCGTGCGTGGCGCAATGATTGATGCGCTGCGCCGCGACGCGTGGCCGCGTGGCGTCCGCCGCCAGCGCCGCGAGCTCGAAGCCGCGCGCGAGCAGTTGCGCCGCGAGCTCGGCGCCGAGCCATCGCTGGCGGATCTCGCTGCGCGCGTCGGCTCGGACGAAGCGCGGCTCGGCCGCACCATCGTCCGCATCAATACGATCGAGTCGACGTCGCCGCTCTCGGCTGGAGAAAACGTGGACGGCGCGTCGCTGCCGCCCGCGCTCATGCCGTCTGAGCCGCAAGCGGCAGACAAGGCCTATGAGGAGCGCGAAGTGCGCGACCGCATCCGCGCCGCGATCACGTCGCTGCCGCCGCGCGAGCGCAAGGTCATCGGCATGTATTACTACGCCGAAGCGACGATGAAGCAGATTGGCGCGGCGATTGGCGTCAACGAGTCGCGCGTGTCGCAGTTGCACGCTCGTGCGGTGCAGCGCCTGCGCAAAGCGCTCGGCGCCGAGTGCTCGGCCGCGGAGGCCGCGGCGGTGCTCAAGCCCGCGATCCTCTCGTTCCAGCACGCGATGCGCCGCATGAAGATGGCCAAGGCCACCGTCGACGGCCAGCAGCCCGGCGTTGTCCTCGCCTACAAGGCGCCCGTCAAGCAGACCGTCAAGCGCCGTGCACCGATGCCCGCCGCCGAACGGATTGCAGCGGCGCGGTAATACATGTCGGGATTCGGGGCTCGGGCGCTCGGTGTTCGGCTGACGAGCCGTTTAACTCCGAGCTACCGAGCTACCGAGCTACCGAGCTACCGAGCTACCGAGCTACACCGAGCTACCGAGCTACCGAGCTAAGCGACCATATCCCTCGCGACCCGCAGCAGATCCTTCAACCGGAACGGCTTGGCCAGCCAGCGCGTTCCGGTCTCCTCGAGAAATCTTTCCGCCTCCGTCCCGGCGACGTCTCCCGTGACGAACATGATTCGCGCCGTCATCTCTGGCCGCGACGCCTCGAGCTCGCGGTAGAACTCCATGCCGCCGACGCGCGGCATCTTCAAGTCGCAGATGATCAGATCGAAGTGCTGGGCGCGGACGCGCTCGAGCGCTTCGAAGCCGTCGTTGGCGCGATCGACGACGAAGCCGGCGTCGCGGAGTGATTCGGCGACGGCGGCGCCGAGAGCGGCCTCGTCTTCGACGACGAGGACTGCCGCGCCTTCGACCGATTCAGGCGCGCGCTCGATCGGCCTGGGGATTGGCGCCTTGAGGGCGCCGGCGCCGACAGGCAGTTCGACCGAGAACGATGCGCCGCGGTCGGCTTCCGACGTGATGGTGATGCGGCCGCCGTGTTCCTGCACGATGGCGTACGCGACGGTCAAGCCGAGGCCGGTACCTTTGCCGACATCCTTGGTCGTGAAGAACGGATCGAAGATCTTCGGCTGCACATCTTCCGGCACGCCCGGACCGTCGTCGGTGACTTCGAGCACGACGGCGTCGCGATCGAGGTCGTGCCACGTGCGGACGACGAGCATCCCGCGGCCGTGGGCGCCGATCATCGCCTGTTCGGCGTTGATGATCAGGTTCAGCAGGACCTGCTGGATTTGATGCGGATCGGCAAACGCCTGCGGCAGGCCGGCGGCGAGGGCTTCGATGGTCGTGACGTTGTTGACGCGCTGCTCGTACGAGCGGAGCGCGAGCGTTTCTCTCACGACCTGATTCAGATCGACCATCGCGCGCGTCGTATGACGCTTGCGCGCGAACGTCAGCAGGTTGCGAACGATCTTGGCGGCGCGCTCAGACTCTCCGAGGATCGTCTCGAGGCCGCGGCGCGTGTGCTCGTCTGTGGGCCGCTGCGACAATCGCTCGGCCCACGTCAGGATCGTGGCGAGGGGATTGTTCAACTCGTGCGCGACGCCTGAGATCGTCTGGCCGAGCGCCGCGAGTTTTTCCGCCTGCAGCAGCTGATGATAGAGATCGCGCGCCTGATCCTCCAGACGCTTCCTGTCGCTGACGTCGCGCATGAGCGCTTCGACGCGCAGGCCGTCGCGGCTGTGCTCGGCGTGCGCCGTCACCTCGACCCACATCGGCGTCTTGTCGGCGCGCCGCAGGCGAAGCAGGTAGTCGCGGACGGCGCCGTCATGCTCGAGGCGGCTGAGAAATCCTTCTCGCGCCTGGGGATCGACGAAGCGCTCGAGCTCGAACGGACGAACGTCCTGCTGATCGGTCTCGACGCCAAAACCAAACATCAGCTTCAGGTGCGGGTTGGCGGCGAGCGTCTGGCTTGCTTCGCCATCAACCGTTCCAATGTAGACACCCTCGTGGACCGACTCGAAGAGTCGCGCGAAGGCTTCCGCCGAGGGCTTCGTGCGCGGCATCAGTGCGGATGAGGCGTCGGCGTACTGGTTGGGTACTCCGATCGGTACTTGGTATCGATGGCCCGGCGGATATCAGGGACGCTCGAGCCATCGGCGTGCATCTGCTTCGCCATCATGGCGACGTCGATGCAGATGCCGCATCCGATCCCGTGCGGACTCCATTCCGGGCTGCGATCGGCGTTGCGCTTCGCGATGAAACAATCTTCGTTGTTGCCGTGCCCGTTTCGCTCGCAGCCGCAGAAACATGGAATGTGGCGGAGAACGTCGGGATGGCGCGCGGCAAACTCGTACGCGGCGCGAATGATGGGAGCCGGGCGAGCGGACGCGAACTGCACGACCGGAAGCGGCGGCAACGCACCGTCGTACCCCTGGCGTTCCTGAACGGGTGACGTCACCGCGGATGACGTCGCAGGAGGCGTCCCCGATGCCGGCGTGGACCTGCCGCAGCCGGCGATGGTGAGCGCGAAGAGCGCAGTGGCTAGGGAGACGCGCGCTTGACGCGACGGCATGGCGCCGATAGTAACACCTCGGGTGCGGAGTCGTGGACAGCAGGCAGCAGCGGCGTTAGAGTGGCCGGATATGCTCGCAGAGAACTCGCTGCAGGGAAAGGTCGCGATTGTCACCGGCGGTGGTACCGGCATCGGGCTGGCGATCGCGAAACGCTTCGGCGCGCTCGGAGCGACACTCGTCATCGGCAGCCGCAACGCGCGCAACCTCGAACGCGGCTCGGCAGACCTGCGCCTGGCCGGCTACGATTCGCTCGCGGTCCAGATCGACGTGCGTAAAATCGATCAGGTCGACGAGATGGTGCACCGCGTGCTCCATCATTACGGTCGGATCGACATCCTCATAAACAACGCCGCCGGCAACTTCGTCTGCCGGGCGGAGGAGCTGTCGCCAAACGGCTGGGATGCGGTCATCGGCACGGTGCTGAACGGCAGCTTCTACTGCTCACGCGCCGTCGGGCGGCACATGATCGAGCGCGGCAAGGGCGGATCGATCGTTTCGATCCTGGCGAACTACGTCTGGACCGGGAGCGCCGGAACCGTCCACTCGGCCGCGGCCAAGGCCGGTGTCATGTCCATGACGCAGACGCTGGCCGTCGAATGGGCGCGGCACCAGATCCGGGTGAATGCGGTGGCACCGGGGCCAATCGAGTCGGCAGGCGCGGCGCGGCAGCTCTGGAATTCAGCCGAGGCAGTGGAACGCATTACCCAGGCGGTGCCTCTCCAGCGCTGGGGTCGCCCCTCGGAAGTTGCTGACGCCGTGGCATTTCTCGTCTCGAGCGAGGCCGGATTCATTACCGGCGAAACCCTGACGATCGACGGCGGCGCCAGGCTCGCCCCCGGCACATTCGACTTTCTCGGACGCTGATTACTCCGCGTTATACAGAAGATAGTTCTGTAAACATACAGTCCAACCGAAATTTGGATGGCGTTACCGCGCCATAACGAGTATAATCATCTGTATTGTGCAGAACGACAAGGCGCTGGACGACACCGACCTTCAAATCCTCGATCTCCTTCAAGCCAACGCTCGCGAAACCCAGGTAGAAATCGCTCGCGCCGTCGGCCTGGCGCCGTCAGCGGTAATGGAGCGAGTGCGGAAGCTCGAAGCTCGCGGCGTTCTCAAGGGCTACTCGGCGACCGTCGACCCGAAGGCCCTCGGCCTCGGGCTGCTCGCCTTCGTCGCCGTCCGAAGCGATGAAGCGGGCTCGGAGAATCGCATTGCCAGCGCCCTCGCGGAGCTTCCCGAAGTCCTCGAAGCGCACCATGTCGCCGGCGACGACTGCTACCTGATCAAGGTCCGCGCGCGCGACGCCGAGCATCTCGGCGTCCTGCTGCGAACGCGGATCTCGCGCGTTCCCGGCGTCCGATCGACCCGCACGACGATCGTGCTCGAGACGATCAAAGAAACCTCACGCCTCGCGATTGCGAAACCCGAGACGGTGCGCGCATGACGCCGGCCGCCGACAAAAGCCGACGGCTCGCCTATATCGCCTGGGCTGCGGTCTGTGTGATCTGGGGAACGACGTATCTGGGGATCCGCGATCAGCCTCGAGTCCATGCCGCCTGCGCTGATGGGCGGTCTCCGCTGGCTCATCGCCGGTGTCCTGCTCACGGGATACCTCGTCGCACGCGGCCGACCGCTGCCGCCCGTGTCGCAATGGGGCGGCATCCTGCTGCTCGGGTTTTTGATGCTCGGCCTCGGCAACGGCGGTGTCGTTTTCGCCGAGCAGTGGGTGCCGAGCGGATTGGCGGCGGTGCTCGTCGCGACCGCTCCATTCTGGATGGCGGCCGTCGAGGCGTGTACTTCCAGACGGCGAACGTCTCGCGCCGCTCGGCCGCATTTGGCCTCGTCGTCGGCTTCAGCGGCATCGTCCTGCTCGTGTGGCATGACCTGACGCTTGGGTCTGCGGGCAGTCGCAACTTCCTGCTGGGAATAGTTGCGCTGCAGATTGCGTCGATCGGGTGGTCGATCGGCTCCTCGTATTCGAAGCGGCAGGGGCACAAGGCGGCGGCCGCATCGAAGGGCGGCGGCATGGACGAAGTTCTCGGTACGACGGCGTTTCAGATGCTGGCCGGCGGCCTCATCATGACCGCGGTCGGAACGCTCCGCGGCGAATGGTCGATGCTGTTCTTCACGACGCGGACGACGATCGCGCTCGTCTATCTCGTCGACGATCGGCGCAATCGGCGGGTTCGTCGCGTACACGTATGCACTGCGGCACCTGCCGGTGTCGTTCGTGTCGCTCTACGCTTACATCAACCCGGTGATCGCGGTCGCTCTCGGAGTGCTCGTGCTCCACGAGCCATTCACATGGCGCATGGCGATTGCCGCCGGCCTGGTATTCGTCGGCGTCGCGCTCGTGCGGCTGGCGCAGCGACCAGGGAACGGAAGCTGGCTCATCGAAGCCGGCGGTGAACGGTCGGTCGAGCTGGAAGTCGAAGCGCCAACCTGAAAAGAGCGCGTCGCCTGAGCGATCGTCCCGGACGATCAGCGGTCGCGCTGTCACGAGGGCCGCGGCGGCTGATACGCCGGACGGCGCGGTGCTATCACAGCGCCGTCGTCAGACCCGCGCCCGCTGATAAGCCGCACCAGGAACAGCACGATCGCGATGACCAGCAGAACGTAGATGAAGTTGCCCATGGTGTAGCCGCTGACCATGCCGAGCAGCCACAGAACAATCAGAATGATCGCGATGGTTTCGAGCATCTCTCGTCTCCTTTGCGCCGTGACGACGCGCATCGGTGCGGCATGCACCCTGCCCACCGGCAGTTGAGCAACGTGTGTGCCACGGCCGAGCCAGAGACGTTCGAGCTCGCGTTTCCGCGCTTACTGCTGTGCCTAGTTATGGTTGCGTCTTGTGCCGATGCCGCGATCAGCGCCAGCTCGGCAGGACGAGCGAGCCACGACCTGTGAATCGAACTGCTTCAGTCGGTGGCTTCCTGGCGGGCATTGTGGTGGGTTTGCTGCCCACGAGAGCGGCCACCTCATCTTCGACGTCATCTTCGACGCCGACCCGGGGATCAAGCGCGTGGAGTTCCACGGGATTCCGTTTTTCGCGATCACGCACCGCTCGGATCTTCCGCCGCGGCAGGAGTTCGCGATTTCGGCGCGGGCTTCTGGGTGCAGCAAGCGACCAACGAGTGGCTTCTGACGAGGCGTCCGCGTCTGCGCGACGAGCGTGCGCCGTTCGCGAAGGGCGTCTTCGCCTTCAACGTCGGCGCATCGGCGATGTATGCCGTCGCGGCGTTCGCGCGCACCGGGCCCGCCGAGCGCGACACGCGCGGCATGGCCGATGTCCGTCGCGCATCGACGAGCCGTGGATCGGCGCGATGGTTCTCGCGCCGGCGGTGCTTCGACACCTGGCGCTACTTCGATCCGGATCGCGAAGCGGCCGGTCTGGCTGTCGCGCGCCGCGAAGGTGGGCACGGTGCTGCTGCGTTCTGCGCTGAGCGCGCTGCTCGCGCGTTCGGTCGCTGGCCCGAGCGCGAACGTCATCGTGCCCTCGACGACGACCGGCCTTCGACGCGCGCGATGCCTTGCAGCACGCCGACGCGGCTGCGCAGCCGCCGGACCGTGGCCTCGATCACGACGACGTCGCCCGGATGCACCGGCCGCCGGTAGCGGACGCGCTCGATGCCCATGAAGAAGGTCAGCTTCTCGCGGTTCTCCGGCTTGGCGAGGATCATGATCGCGCCGACCTGCGCGATGGCTTCGGTCAGAATCGTCGGCGGCAGAACCGGCGCTCGCCCTCGCGATGCGCCAGATAGCGCTCGTTGAGCGTGACGTTCTTGATGCCGACGATGCGCTTGTCGGGCACGAGCTCGGTGATGCGATCGACGAGCAGAAACGGATAGCGATGCGGAAGAATCCGCTCGATCGCGGCGTAGTCGAGCGGCAGCGTGATGTCCATCGATCGTTGCTGCCGGCGTCGATCGCCGACGTCGATCGACCGGCGCCAGCCTACGGGAACTTGCAAGTATAATTCGAGACCGGTCCGAACCGCGCCGAAGGACCATTTTTACGGTGAGTCACGCAGATCACGCCGACCGACGAACCGCCGCCTGGCGCGCTGACGAACCGGCTGCTCCGCCGCCGTCGAACACGAAATCGTCACCACGCTGTTCGACCTGGGCCGCCAGGTCACGGCGGTTCTCGATTTCGACGATCTGCTGCAGCAAGATCCCGCGGCTCATCGCGCGGCTGATCACGTTCGACGCGTTCGCGGTCTACCTGCTCGACGAGCGCCGCGGCGAGCTGAAGGTCGCGTACTCGGTCGGCTATCCGGACCGCGACGAGCCGCTCCGGCTGAAGCTCGGGCAAGGCCTGGTCGGCGCCGCCGTCGCCAGCGAGCAGCCGCTGCTCGTCAACGACGTCGCGTCCGACCCGCGGTACGTCGAGTTCGTGCCCGGCATGGCGTCGGAGATCGTCGTGCCGCTGGTGCACAAGTCGAAGCCGATCGGCGCGCTGAACATCCTCAGCCGGCAATCGCGATCACTTCACGCAGCAACGACGTGGCGATCCTGCGCCAGTTCGCCGCGCACGTCGCCGTCGCGCTCGTCAACGCGCGGCTCTTCGAACGGAGCCGCCTCGACGCCGAAGCGTTCGAGACGCTCGCGGAGATCGGACGCGAAGTCGCGTCGGTGCTCGATCTCGACGAGCTGTTTGCGCGCATCGCGCAGCTCGACCCGGCGCCTCATCGACTACCGGACGTTCGGCATCCTGCTGCTGAACGACGACAACGAGCTCGAGATCAAGCTCGCGGTGCAGTTCGGCGAGAAGCGCGATGTGCCGCGCGTCCGGCTCGGCGAAGGGCATCGTCGGCTACGCCGCGCTGCATCGCGAGCCGGTGCTCGTGTCCGACGTCTCGCAGGATCCGCGCTACATCCGCGTCGTGCCCGACGTCCGCTCCGAGCTGGCGATCCCGATGCTCTCAAGGATCGCTGCATCGGCGTCGTCGATCTCGAGAGCCCGGAGCTCGACGCGTTCACCAAGCGCGACGTCGAGATTCTGACGCTGCTCGCGAGCCAGGCGGCGGTGGCGATCGAGAACGCGCGCCTGTACGAGGAGGTGCGCGCCAACGAAGAGCGCCTCGAGAAGGAAGTGCGGTTCGCGCAGCGCGTGCAGATCGCGCTGCTGCCGACGGGGCCGCCGAAGCGGCTGAAGGGCGTCGAGGTCGCCGCCGCGTTCGATCCGGCGCGCGAGGTCGGCGGCGACTTTCACGATTACCTCGCGCCGGAGTCGAACACGCTGGTCGTCGCCGTCGGCGACGTGTCAGGCAAGGGCGTGCCGGCGGCGCTCTACAGCGCGTTTGCGGCGGAGCTCGTGCGCGGACGCACCTTCCGCCGCCGCTACCTGCCCGAGCGATCGAGCCCGGCCAGCGTGCTTGCGTCGATCAACACGATCCTGCACCAGCGTCAGCTCGAGGAGTACTACTGCACGCTGTGCTACACGATCTTCGATCTGAAGCGGCGCACGATGACGCTGGCGAACTCCGGGCTGCCGTACCCGATACGGTGCTCGGCGACGAGCTGCGCGCAGATCGAGCTTGCCCGGCGTGCCGCTCGGATCGTTCGCGGGCTCGACGTACGACGAGGTCGACATTCGCGCTGCAGCCGGGCGAGGTCTACGTGTTCTGCACGGACGGGGTGTTCGAGGCGATGAACGAGCTCGGCCAGGAGTTCACGCGCTGCGCGGCTGCTCGAGGTCGTCGGGCGATCGCGCGAACTGCCGGCAGCGAAGATCGTCGAGGCGATATTCCAGGCGGTGGCGGAGTGGCGCGGCGACGCGCCGCCGAACGACGACATGACGGCCGTCGCCGTTCGCATCACCGCGTGAGCGCAACGCGGGCGCGAACTTCAGCGCCTGAAGTCGAGATCGGTTTCCTGAAGGTGCAGCCCGAGTGAGCCGCCGCCAAACGTTGCGACCTCGCTGACGCGGCCCTGTGACTCGCACGTGCGCGCCCCGCGTAGGCGTGCGGCTCGTCTGCGATACGACTGTCATCTCGCCGGTCCCGTCGTCCACCTTGTACAGCTTGAACGGCATCAGCGGAACGCCCCACGAGCTCGTGACGACGCCGTCGATTGCGACCGTTGCGGTCGTGGTAGCGGCCGGGGTTGTACTTCACTTCCTGAATGGTGCGCCGTGTGGTCAGCGCGCAGCCGGACACCAGTGTTGCTATTGCGAGCGCGGCGGTCGCGCGGGTTAGAATCGCTTCATGGTGTGTATCCCCGTGTTGAAAGCTCAGGGAAGCCCGGCGCACCAGGTCAGAGACACAAATGGCCGCGCGAAATCAGCCTGACTTGCGACGGGATGCGGCGATGCCAGCGCCTGCCTGAGTTAACGCACCCCGTTGATTTCGCGCGACCGACATCCCCTTCATCAAATCGCGTGCCCGATTTGGCGCGCGAAAACCCCAATGTTTTCGCACGCGCCCGTGGCGTCGTCACATCACGCGGACAGACAGTGACCTCTCGTCGGGACGACCGCGGCACAACCTTTTCTGCCGGGGTGCGTCAACACTCACGCGTTCAATGTTCAAGGGTTCAGGGTTCGGTCACTCAAGGAGAAAAATCATGACGGGTTGGATCGTGGCGACCGCGACGACTGCCGCGCTTGGTCTGGCTGGCGGCGGCGACCCTGGTGCCAGGCACAGAGCAATCGGCGGTCTGGGGACGTGAGCGCGCTCGCGAACGCGAGCAGGCGGTGCGAGTGTTCGGCGGCGGCGAGTCGGATTGGCGTCTCGATTCGGGACATCAACGATGACGAGCTGAAGGCCGGGAAGGTCACGAGCGGCGTCGTAATCGAAGACGTCGAGGCGGACGGCCCGGCGCAGAAGGCGGGCTTCAAGGCAGGCGACATCGTGACCGACTACGACGGCGAGCGCGTCCGCAGCACGCGGCAGTTCATTCGCCTGGTGCAGGAAACAGCCGACGGACGCCCGGTGGCTGCGTCAGTCATGCGCGACGGGCAGCGCATGCGCTCACGGTCCAGCCACGGCCGGGAGGCTCGTTCAAGTTCTGCGACGGCTCGGAAGACCCGCGTTCCGGCTGGCGCCGAAGGTCATGCCGCCTGCCGATCTTCAAGAAGACTGATCCCGCCAAAGTTCGACGTCTTCGTTGCCGGGCCACCGGGCGCGCTGGGACTCTCGGTCGACGAGCTGACGCCGCAACTCGGCGAGTACTTCGGCACCAAGGAAGGCGTCCTCGTGAAGACGGTTGGACAACTCGAAGCGAGCCGCGCCGGTGTGAAAGCGGGTGATGTGATCACGTCGGTCAACGGCGGCACGGTGGCGAGCGCGGTCGATCTCCGGCGGCGGGCGCAGCGCCTCGAGGACGGCGACGAGTTCACGCTGGCCATCGTTCGCGACAAGAAGCCGATGACGTTGAAGGGAAAGGTCGAGGCCCCGGCGCGGCGCTCCAGACAAAAACGACCGTCTAGGGTCGAGTGCGCGTTCCGAGGCAGCTGGAAACGCGTCCGGCGGACTAGGCGCCGGCGGATCGTGCTTGCGGGCGGGCTGAAGGCGGGCCGACCAGCGTGGCGAGCTGGGCGGCGACGATGGTTGCCGCCGCCAGCTTTTCGTCCTGCCGCTCGGAATCGTGCCTGACTTCCGCGGCCATCACGCCGACACAGCCACCGGACGTGACCAGCGGCGCGGCGATGGCGCCGCCGGAGATACTGTCGGCCAGCACCGTCTGAAGCAACGAAGTCCTGAAGGCGGCGGCCGTGGCGTTTTCGGCATCCCGCGGGATCGTCCCAAGCCGGTTGACCAGCTGCTGCGGGTAGCCCTGCGCGAAGATCGGGTTGAGCTCCCGGCCGTCGGGATCGGCGATCCAGAGGATGATCCCGGACGCGTCGAGAATGTCGGCGGTGCGGTCGAGCAGCGAGGGCAGGGCGCGTGTGTCGACGACGCGCGCCAAATCTACGCAGAGCGCGGCAACGCCCGCAAAATTGGTCGACTGCGCCGTCATGACGGGCATCGCCGGAGGAAGAGTCGACTCGACGAGCACTCCTCGACAGAAACCTCGACCTCGTCGACGGGGGTCTCGAAGGCCTCGAACACTTCACTACCGGTCCCGTGGTGAGTTCGACTCTCCGCGTCGCCCATCGAGTCACGCCGTGCCAGGCTGACGATGCCTTCGGCGAGCGGGGGATCCGAGGACGCGGCAGACGTCGAGTCCGAGCGATAGGGTGCCGCGGGTTGACCGGCGTGCGCGGCCACCACAGCCGACATCTCTGCAGGCTTTGCGACCGGCACGAGCAACAGAACCACAAGAACTGCTGCGGCGCCACCAGCCGCGAGCGCAAATACCTGGCGGCTCCTGTAGACGTTTATTCCGGCCTCGCGGGCCTGCGATTCGGCGGAGCGGGCGTGCTCTATAGCGGTGAGCGCCGACTCGGTGCGCTCGAGGCTGTCGCCGAGGACCACGTCAGATGCCAGCAGACGCTGGTCGTTCCGAGCGTACTCGGCGGCGCGCTTGTCGGACCTGGTGAACTCGTTGAGGGCGGCGCTGGCGGCGTCGAGTGCCGACGTCACTTCCGCGACCTTCGTCATCGCCCGCAGCGCCTGGATATTCGTGCGCGCCGCGTCGAGCTGCTGCGCGACTCTTGCTACCGAGCGATCGGCAGGTTGTCCGGCGATGGCGTAGCCCAGCTGCGCAGCGCGCAGATCGAGCACGGCTCGTTCCGCGATTCTCGCCGACGAATCAAAGGACCTGGCGTCGAGAGCACCGGCCTTGGCGGCGGTGTCACCCTTCCAGAAGAGGAATGCTGCGGTGGAAATTGCAATGAGGAACAGACAGAGCAAAATCAAGCGAGCCACACGACTCTGCATGAAACGCTACTATAACATTCGCTGCCTCGATTGACGCGATGATTACGTGCGATCGATCTCGAGGTCGCCGACGTCATGCGTATCGTTGCGATCGTCAACCCGGTTTCCGGCGCGGGTATGAACCTGCAGGTCGCGACTCGACGTGTCACGACGATCCAGGAATCGCTCGCGCAGCATCAGCTCGCCGCGACCACTCACGTCACCGAGCGAAGCGGTCACGCCCGCGAGCTCGCGCAACGTGCGGTTGCCGATCACGCCGACCTGGTCATCGCCTGGGGCGGTGACGGAACCGTCAACGAAGTGGGAACGTCGCTCGCCGGCACGTCGACCGTATTGGGGCTGGTGCCCGCAGGGTCTGGCAACGGCCTCGCCGGTGGGCTCGGGATCCCGAAAGACCCGCGAGCGGCCCTGAGCCGCGCCATCGCCGGCGACACGCGAGAGGTGGACGTTGGCGTTCTCAACGATCGGCCGTTCTTCAACGTGCCGGTATTGGCTTCGACGCCCACATCGCGCGCCTCTTCAACGAGCGTCCGCGCGGTCGCCGCGGCCGCTGGCCCTACGTCGTCATTGGCGTCAGCGAAGGTGTCCGCTACGTCGGCAAGGACTACAGGATTACGCTCGATGGCCAGTCGCACCGCTGCCGGGCGCTTCTCATAGCGTTCGCCAACGGCCAGGAATACGGCATGGGAATGCAGATAGCGCCCGGCGCAAAGCTCGACGACGGGTTGCTGGAGGCGTGCGTCGTTGAAGACCGTTCCGTGCTCGCCAGATTTCGCGACGCCAGGCACCTGGCGTTGGGCACTGTTCACCGCGCGCCGAAAATGCTCGTTCAAGGTGTCCGCACCGCGATGATCGAGGGCGAGGGTCAGATTTACTTTCACCTCGACGGGGAGCCGGGCGTCGCTCATGACCGTCTGAGCATCAGCATCCGACCTGGTGCGCTGAAGGTGAGGGTTAGATCGCGGCGCTATACTGACCAGCCATGGCGACCGTTGGATACGACGGCCCTTCACGTATCGGCAATCGTCAAGAAGCTGCGAGCCTGATCGCAACAATTCGACGCCTTGAAAACGGAGTTGATGCTTGTCGGTACCGTATCGTTCGTCTCGGCACGGCGCGTGGACGCAACGAAGGCACGCGTATCGGCACCGTTCGGCATCCGCCGCGTGGCGTGCCCAAAGACCAGCACGCGGCACAGAACTGGTACGACGCATGGCTGCCGGAACTGGCGCCGAGCACCGAGCTCGTGAAGCTGGCGCAGTCAGCCTCCTCCGACAAAGAGTGGGCCGCGTTCGTGAAGCGCTACCGCGCGGAGATGGCGGCGCCAGAGAAGCAGCGTTTGCTGAAGCTGCTGGCCATCATGTCGCGTGCGTCACACTTCTCGGTTGGTTGCTACTGCGCCGGCGAGTCACGCTGCCACCGTTCGGTGCTGCGCGAGCTATTGCGCGAATGCGGCGCCGAGCTGCAATAACGTAGAACCACCCTCGCGAGGAAAGAAACGCCATGTCCGTTTCCGTTCGATTGGCGCAGATCGCAGACGCCGACCATCTCGTGCGTCTGACTGCGCAACTCGGCTACGACATCACGATCAAAGAGGCCTCCGACAGACTGCAAAGAGCGATGTCGCGGGCCGATCAGCGCTTCTTCATCGCGGATGACGGCCGTCCGGTGGGCTGGCTGCACGCCGCGCGGTGTCTTCGAAAGCGGCGCCTGCGTTGTCATCAACGGGCTTGTCGTCGAAGCGCCAGCCGCGGTAAGGGCGTCGGCCGCTGCTGCTCGAGCAGGCGGAGAAGTGGGCGCGCGAGAGGGATCGGGATTGTGCGGGTGGTCGAGCGATCAGCGCCCGCGCCCATCGCTTCTACGAGCGGGAAGGCTACGCGTCGTCAAGACATGGCTTGTGACGTGGCGGCGCGTGACCTCGCCGGCTACACTCCTCGAGTTCAGCCCTGAGACCTGTGTGGTATACGGCTTCACTTCCTTCATCGGAATCGCCGCGAGCAGCGACGACAACCCGTGACGGCCCTCGAACTTGACCGGCGGCAGGTCCTGGATACATGAAGTCCCACTTCCAGCGCTCGGACGGATTCGATGTCTGTAGCCAGGTGCTCGCCGGGACCGGCCGTGCGAACGTAATGCTGCCAAGACTTGCGTATGCCGGATTGCTGGCCATGGCTGAAGCGAGCTCGGTTCGAATCTCCGCGCTGCTTGGATAGGCGACAGCGGCGCCGAGCGCGAGACCGACGTCCGACAGGATCTTCCAGTCCTCCTGCGCTTCACCCGGCGAGGCCATTGCCCGCGACGACGCCTGCAGGCGGCCGTCCATGTTGACGTAGGTCGCGTCCTTCTCGATCCACGACGCGCCGGGAAGCACGACGTCCGCGGCCTTGGCCAAATCCGTCAACAGGACGCCGTGAACGACGAGGAACGGCAGCTTGCCGGACTTCCTCGCATTGATGATCCACGACACGTCGCCGAGCGATCCGTCGGGCCCGGGATCGAACACGTAGAGCGCGGCAACGCGGCCAGCCTCGACGTCGGCACGGAAGCCCGACAGATCCGCCTCGCCGTTGGCATTTGCGCTGACCGGGAAGCCGAGATCCCGCGCTCCGCGCACGTTCGGCGCATCAACGGATGGCACCTGGAACTTGGCCTTCGCCGGCTGACTCTTGACGGTCGTCCGCCAGCTGAGCGCAACGCCTGATTCGGGAAGGTTGAACGCGCCGCCCAGGCGTCCGAGTACCGACAGTTCCTCGAGAGAGGCGTGCGCCGAGAGGAGAAATCGCAAAGCCGACGGTCCGCCAGCTGCAACCACGCGCTCGGAGAGCGTGGCAAGAGCCTGGCTCCAGCTCGCTGCTGTCTGCGCGCCGCCCGTACGGACGAGCGGCTGCGTCAGGCGCTCGTCGCCTTCGACCCAGTGATACTCGAAGCGTCCGATGTCGCACATCCAGTAGCTGTTGACATCGGGGTTGAAGCGCGGCGTCATCCGCGCCAGGCGCGCGCCTTTTGCCCATTCGGGCTTGGCCTTGAGCCACGCTGTCGTATTGCAGCCCTTCTCACAGAGCGTGCAAATCGTATCCACGGCTTCCGGGTTGTCCCACGGCCGCGCCTTGAAGCGATAGTCGCGCGTGGTGATTGCACCGACCGGGCAGACATCCATCAGGTTGCCGGAGAGGATTGAATGGACACCCTCTTCCTGGAACGTCGCAATCTCGCTGCCGTAGCCGCGATCGGTGATGTTGATCTGCGCGTCGGTATCGACTTCCTTCATGAAGCGGACGCAGCGCGTGCAGAGGATGCAGCGGTTGCGGTTGAGCATGAGCGTCGGACCGAAGTCGACGTCCGCCTTGACCCCCTCGCCATCGAACACCCGGCGCTCGAAGCCCATGCGGCTCTCGTTCGGCCCGAAGCTGTAGGAGAAGTCCTGCAGCGGGCACTCGCCGCCCTTGTCGCACACCGGGCAGTCGAGCGGGTGATTGATGAGCAGGAACTCGAAGACACTCGCGCGCGCGTCGACGACGTCGGGGGTCTGCGTGTGCACCACCATGCCTTCGGCAACGGGCGTCGAGCAGGACGTCTGCAGCTTCGGCATCTTTTCGATCTTGACGATGCAGACTCGGCAGGAGCCGTCGATCCCGAGGCCCGGGTGGTAACAATAATAAGGAACCCTGATGCCGGCCTCGATGGCCGCCTGGAGGACGGTCCGGCCCTTCTCAGCCGTGACGGTCTTTCCGTCGATCGTCAGCGAAACGGTGTCCATAAGCCCCTAATTCTATATTGATTTTGCGCGCTTGACTTGCCTGGCAACGCGTCTTAGAGTGGGCCTCTCGCCTCGGCCACCTTTACCGCTCAGGGAGGCCATTATGGACGCGCTTCGGGTCAGCCCTCGTTTTCGCCTGGCGCCGGTCTTCGAATGGGTCGTCGCCGCATTGTTCCTGTTCGCGACGCTCGCCGTCGGCTCGATGATTGTGCGCGAGCTGCGTCCGTCGCGTCCTGCTCAGGTATCGGCCCCTCCCGCCCGCCCGATTGTGGTCAGCATCCCGCCCGCGGTTCCGTCCCGCGCCGTGTCGGTGCCGGTGCTGCCGTTTCTGGATGGGAAGGAAATCCGGATTGGGGAAACGGTCTCAGCCGTTGCCTCGCGGCTCGGCCGCGCTGCCGAGAGCGGACGGCAGGAAATCGATCGCGGGAGCCTCGGCGAACGGCTGACGCGGTTTTACGAGTACGCCGGCTCGCGCTTCATTCTCGTCTTCGAGCCGTTCGAGCGGAATGGCGAGGTGCGGGTCGCGGCCATCTATCTGCCGTAGACGCATTCAGCATTCAGAACTCATTCAGCACTCAGCACTCGACATTCAGCATTGCTCAGGATCCGAGCTTCTCGATCTCGACCAGGCTGCCGTTGTCCTCGTTCGCGTCGACTTTGCGCAGTGTTCCCTTAACGGGAATCTTCCTTTCGACTACAGCTGACGTCACCGGGACCACCACGGATTGGGTCTCGCCACTGGTGTACGTCAGTGTCACCGTGATCGGCACCGGCATCACCTCTCCGCGGTGCTCGAATTTGACGACGAGCGTGCTCGCGTCGGGTGAGCGGTAGGAGAAGGCAACGCGCGGGATCGCGACTCCGAAGATCCACGCTTCGAAAAACGGTCCCAGGTCACGGCCAGTCGCCGCTTCCATCGCGACGCGGAAATCGTCGGTCCCTGCTTTCTTGAATCGCCATTCGGCGTAGAACCGCCGCAACCCGAAAAAGAACGCGTCGTCGCCGACGAGTCGCCGCAGCATGTGCAGGACGATCGCCGACTTGTTGTAAACGAGCGAGCGGAAGACAGGACGCTCGCCGCGGATGTGGCCAAGGCGATAACCCAGATAAATCGGGCCTTGCGGCGAGGTGTCGATTCCGGACCGCCGCATCTGCCGGAGCACTGACGGAAACACGTTCGAGTCGAGCGCCTTCTCGGCGTAGAGCGCCGCGAAGTACTGTGCGAACCCCTCGCTCAGCCACTGCTCGTGATAGTTCTTCCATCCTACCGCCTGGCCCCACCACTGATGCGCCAGTTCGTGCGCGAGATAGAACTGGGGATAGCTTTCGAAGTTGACGGGATCGTTCCGCCAGACGTTTGGCGTCGTCGGCAGCACCTGATTCAGCACCGCGAAGTAAGCGGGGCTGTGTCCTCCGGGCAATTCGTTCTCGGTCACGGCCAGAGTGAACGACGGATACGGCGCCTCGCCGATGATTGACGCGTAGTACTGAAGGATGGCGCTCGTCTGCTCGGCGATGTTGCGCGCGCGGCCCACCTGCCGCGCGTTGGCGCGGACGGTCAGAGCGAGGCTGGTCTCGTCGCCGGGTGCAGGAGCCGCCGCCGGACTCGTCGACGCCGGACGCGCCGACGCCTGCGGAGCCGGCGCGCCGGGATCCGGAATGTCCACGCGCACGTCGCCAAAATCTCCACTCGATGGCCTGATCGGCAGACGCGTCGACGTCACCGACGTCATGCGGCTGATGACGCACGAGAGGTAACGAACCGGCCGATCGTTCTGGAAAACGAACGTCTTCTGCGGGCGTGCCCCGGTCGGCGTCTCGGCCACCGGCTTCGCTGGCCCCGTCGAGGTGCCCGTGGCGACGACGTCGAACTCGTTGGGCACGGTGATGTGCACGGTGCCGAGGGCGTAGTCGCTCACCGTCGACTGCGGATACCAGTACCAATTGTTGCTGTAGATGTAACGCGGCTCGAGCGGTATGACGAGCGGCTCGCGTTCCTGCTGCGCGGTTTGCTGTACGGCAATCGCTTCTCGATCGAGCTCGCTCGGCTCGAGGCGCCCGCTGTAGATGATCGTCAGCGCGAACTCGTTGTCGCGAAACACTGGCGCCGGCAGATTGACGATCAGGCTGTTCTGGTTGACGACGCGCAGATGCAGGAGACGGCCGAAACCTGGCGCGTAGACGCCGCGCACCGTCAGCGCCTCGGCCAGCTTCAGCGTCATCGTCGTCATCGCCCCGGCGCGGACGCGAACGCGCATGTGGACAGTGCCGTTGATCCAGTAGCGCTCGGGCGCGAATGTCGCATCCATGTCGTAGGACATGATGTCGTAGTCGACGAGATCGTCCTCGCTGTAGAACCGGCCGCGCGTTTCGAGCTTGGTGCCGGAGGCGTAGATGGAAATGTTTCGCCGCCGCTTGCGATCGAACACCGTGACGTCCTCGGCTTCGTTGCCGGAACGCGCGTAGGTCAGGCTGCCGAATCGTCGTGTTCGTACCTCGGCGATCAAATCACCGGCTCGAGGGTATGAGCGACCAGCGGTCGCGGCTGAGATCGGTCAGATCGATCTGCAGCGTTTTCGAGATGTATTCGTCGAAGATTTCGCTCGCGCGGCGCAGGTCGGTCGCGACGACGCCGCGCGGGACGAGCGACTCGGCGCGAAACCGCTCTTGAAACTCGGAAGGACGGAGGCGGATGAACGCGGCATCGAACTCCGATTGCAGATCGTCGGCGCCGGTGAATATCCGGACCTGCGTGCGCTCCGCGGTGTCAGGGGGCGCGAAGCGGATGCGGCCGCGTCCGAGGAGAATGACCGCCGTCGGGCCGTCAGGAATCTCGGCGACGAACGCGGTGCCGGCGCTCATGTCGATGGAGACGTCGGTGCCTTCGACGACGAGATTGCGGACGTCGTACTGCTTCGCGGTGTTGAGTCCCAGGCGATACAGGCCGGCAACAGTGGAGATCGGCTCCATCCGTTCGATATGCCAGTCGGCGCCATCGGCTTTCGAAGAGGGTGGGCGCAGCTCGACGCGCCACGTGGAGAGCTGCGCTTCGATGCCGCGCTCGACAAAGACTTCAATCAGGATCTGCTGTCGTTTGCCATCGAGGGGCATCCGGTCGCGTTCCTTGATCACGACGCGCGTCGGCTTGGCGCTCGTGGCGGCGGCGAAGTCGTCGAGCGTGGTCGCGTCGGCATCCTTGACCGCAAGAGCCAGGAGCGCCGGGCGGTCCGCATTTGCCAGAGCTTGTTCGAGGCGAGCGACCAGCTTCTCGATCGCGTCGGGCGGCGTCGGCTGTTGAGCGCTGTACCGCCGTCGCGACGACAGGCACGCCAGCGCCACGAGTAGGCGTAGGGCCATGGATGGTCTCAATATTAGACCCCGACCGCGGTCCCGCGGCAGCCTAGGGACAAAATCCGGGACGAAATCTCGTCAGGCCCGTTACGCCGAGCGCTTGACCGCCAGAATCGTCAGGTCATCGGCAAAACGGGCCCGGCACGCGTGTGCGTGGACCGCGGCCAGGACCTCGGCGCCGATGGCGGCAGAAGTCTTGTCCGCATGACGCTCGAGGACGAGCTCGAGGCCGGCTCTCTTCGAGAGGCTGTCCCGACGGATCCTCCGCTTCAGTAATACCGTCGCTGTAGAACACGAGCAGGTCGCCAGGGTTCAGGACCGTTTCAGCCGAGCTGTAATCGGAGTGCTCGAACAGCCCGAGCGCGATCCCCGTCCCGTGCATCCGCTCGAAACGCCCGTCCTGGCGTCGAATGAGAGGCGGATTCTGGCCAGCGTTGACGTAGGTGAGACGTCCGGTCGGCGGGTCGTAGATCGCGTAGACGAGCGTAATGAAGCGCGACGCCGGGCTGTGCCGGCAAATCTGGACGTTGAGCCGCGCCATCAGCGTCGACGGATCGAGACGCTCCTCGACCAGCGTACGCAGCGCCGCCAGGAGAAGGGCCATGAGGAGGGCCGCCGGGCTGCCTTTGCCAGCGACGTCGCCGAGGGTCAGGATGATGCGGCCATCTGGTTGCGGCAGCACGTCGTAGAAATCGCCGCCGACTGTATTCGCAGGCTTGGTGAAGCCGGAGATGTCCAGGTCCCCGCTCGTGAACGTGCCTCGCGGCAGCAGCGCGAGCTGAATCTCGCGCGCGACTTCGAGCTCGCCTTTGAGTGACAGCCGCTCGGAGACTTCGAGCAGCACCAGCAGGTTGACAAGGACGAGACTCAGCAGCAGCGCGAACGTGCCGTTCGACCACACCGGCAACGGGATGGCGACGTCGAGAAACGGCAGGCCCAGCGGTACGACGACCGGCGCGAAACCTCGAAAAAGCTGGAGCACACCGATCAACGCGATGGCGAGCGCCACGAAGTAGACCGCCCGCCGCGCCGCCGGCAGCTTGAGAGTAAAGGCGACGAAGACCTTGCGGAACCGCAGCGCGATGCGCTGCCACCACGGCAGGCCGGCGAGCTCTTCTTCATCGAGCCCGCGCGTGAAGAAGTCGTAGGCGTCGCGCGTGTCGTGGATGAAGAGGCGCTCGAGATCTTCGCGCGAAAGATCGCGAGTGTAGGTGTCGAACCACTCGCGCGCCCGGTCGGCCGTCGATTGCGCCATAGAGGCAGTATACGGAGGCGGAGCGGGTCAAGTTTGGAACCGGCCGCTCTGCCGCCGAACCGGCCAGCTACTTTCCTGTCACGCGCTCCGCAGGAATTCGCCCGTGAACGCCGCGATGTCGTCGTAGATCCCGGACAGCTCCTCGGGCGAGGCCAGGAAGACAATGCGGAAGAATCCGTCTTCGGGACGCGAGCCAAAGCCGGACCCGTAGACGCAGAGGACTCCGGTGGCGCGCAGAAGCGCGAGCACGTAGTCAGCGTCAGTTTTCCCCGGCGGCAGCGCGACCTTCGGCATCGCGTAGAACGCCGCGGTCGGGGCTACGACCGATATACCTGCGATAGCATTGAGGCGCCGCGTCGTCAGATCGGCCCGCGCCTTCAGCGCCGCGCGGAACGTTTCCTGGTGCGAGCGATCGCCGTTGAGCGCGGCGGTGATCGCATACTCCATCGGCCCGGTCGCGCACAGGCGGCCATCCGCGAGCTTCTTGATTGCGGCCAGCGCGTCGTCCATGCGCGGCGTGTTGCTGACGGCCATCCAGCCGGCGCGCCATCCAGGCGCCAGGTACGCTTTCGACAACGATGAAAACGTGATCACCGGCGCGTCGTCGGAACCCGGCCGCAATCGCCGGCGACCGGGCCGGTGAACGCGAGGTCGGCATAGACCTCGTCGGCCAGCAGGGGAATGTTGTGCGCGTCGGCGAGCTCGACGAGCGCCCGACGCGTCTCGACCGGGTAGGTGGCGCCGGTCGGGTTGTTCGGGTCGATGACGACCAGCGCCCGCGTCGCGGGGGTGATCAGGCTGCGGATTTGTTCGACGTCCGGCAGCCAGCCGTTATCGGGATCAGTGCGATAGAAGACCGCGCGTGCGCCAATCTTGGCCAGGACCGCCGTATACAAAGGATACGTAGGCACCGGTACGAGGACTTCGTCGCCGGCTTCGGCCAGCGCGGTCAGCGCCAGCTCGATGCCCTTCGGATGTGCCCGAAGTAATGACGACACGGTCGGGCGAGACCGGCATCTGGCGCCGGTCGCACTCGGCCGCGACGGCCTCGCGCGCGGCGAGGATGCCGACCGAGGGCGCATAGCCGTTGTGGCCGTCGCGAATCGCGCGATCGACCGCTTCGATCAGATGCGGCGGCGTCTGGAACCCGAAAATAATCGGGTCGCCGATATTGAGGTAGCGAACGCGTCGGCCGGCAGCCTCAACCTTTCGGGCCTCCGAGACGATATTCCGGATTGCGTAGACGAAGCCACTAATCCGCGACGCGACACGTACTGGAGCGTTCGTCCGGACTTGCATTCCCGCAAATGATAGCAGGAAAAGGGGCTGCCCGATTGGGCCCAGCTTTTGTAGAAATAACAGTCGGGGATCACGCAGATCGCGTAAATTCTACGCGACTTTACGTGGTTTTTGGGGCGGACAACAGGATGTCATCTACTTTTAAATCAATAACTTACTGACCATGGCAGGCTCTTTGGAAGAGCTGACAGCATGCTGGGCCGTCTGGCCGTCCTCGCGGCATCAGCGATGTTGGGGTTGCTGGCCTGGTATGGGGACGGGACTGGTAGCGGCGCAACAGGTACGCCGCCGGCGCCACAGGATCCGGCACCGCGGTTCAAGTCGGCGGTCGACCTGGTTTCGGTGTCGGCGGTCGTGCGGGACAAGAAAGGTCGATTCGTGCCACGACCTCTCCCGCGAGGACTTCATCGTCGTCGAGGGGGCGAACGGCGGCCGATCGTCGGCTTCAACGCGGAGGCCGACGGGCCGGTTAAGGTGGCGGTGCTCTTTGACATCAGTGGAAGCATGCGGGTCGGCACGAAGGCTGTCGACGCGCAGCAGACGGCGCGTCACACTCTTCAGCTCGATGAAGAAGGGTGATGAGGCGGCGCTCTTCGCGTTCGATACGCAGCTGCAGAAGGTCAGCGGCTTCACGACCGACTTCAAGGGGCTCGAAGCGAAAGTCGCAGAGTCGATCAGCCGTTCGGACAGACGTCGCTCTATGACGCGATCGCCGAGACGGCCAAGGCCGTGGCCGACGCCGCTGGCGGCAACGGGCAAGGTGCCGCAGCGCTCGGCGATTGTGGTCCTGACCGACGGCATCGATACGAAGAGCCGGCTGACGGCACCGGAAGTGTCGGCGATTGCGAGCAGCATCGACGTGCCGGTGTACGTCGTCGCGGTGATGTCGCCGGTGGACGACCCGCGGAACCCGGACTACGGCGACGGGGGCGCTGAGCAGCGGGTTGACCGATCTGGCGCGATGGACCGGCGGAGACTTTTTTATCGCGATCTCGCCGGCGCACGCGAGCATCGCGGCCCGGCAGATCGTCGGTGAAATGCGGCAACCAGTACATGCTCGCGTTCGAAGCATCGGCGAGAGCTGGCTGGCGATCGTTGGAAGTGCGAGCGCGGGATCGGGAACACGTCGTGCGCGCGCGAAGTGGTTATACCGCGGGGGGTGGGGCGCCATCCCCGGACGTGGCGCGGCAGCAGAGGTAGTCGCAGGTAAGTGCAGAGGTCGGCATAGTTCTGGCGTTCGCGTTCCCACGTTGGACGCGGTTCATACTGGAGGAGCTAGTCATGAAGAAAGTCGTGCTGGCGGTACCGTTGCTCGCGCTCGGCCTTGGTGGCACGCACGGCGTGCGCGACCAAGAAGTTCGTGCGCGGCGAAGTCGGTCAGGTGAACAACAAGGTCGACACGCTCTCGCGCTCGCTCGAAGAGACGCAGGAGCGGACGCGCGCCAACGAAGCCAAGATCGGTGAAGTCGATCAGAAGGTCGGCGTCGCGGATCAGAGGGCGTCGCGGCCGGCCGGAGCGCCGAGGCGGCATCTGCGTCTGCGGCCGCCGTCAACACGCGCGCGGACGCGATCGAGAAGGCGTCCAAGCGGATCGTCTACGAAGTCGTCCTGAACGAAGAGAAGGGCAACTTCAAGTTCGGCAAGGCTGTGATGCCGGAGACGTGACGCCGCGAGCTCGATCAGCTCGTGCAGCAGCTGAAGGCGAACCCCAACGGCGCCTACATCGAGATCGAAGGGCCACACGGACAACGTCGGCAACAAGGAAATCAACTACAAGCTCGGCCTCGAGCGCGCGGAGAACGTGAAGCGCTACCTGTACGAGACGCACCAGGTGCCGCTCCACAAGATCAACGTGATCAGCTACGGCGAAGAGAAGCCGGTGGGCGACAACAAGAAGAAGGACGGTCGCGCGCAGAACCGGCGCGTCGTGATCAAGGTGCTCGCCTAACGCGAGCATCTGCCCACCTCGGCGGAACCCTGCCTCCCGTCCAGGGTTCCGCGAGGTGGATTTCGTGTGTGACCGCGTCGTCGCTCGCAGTCTGCAGCCGACCGGGGGCGGAACGCTGGGGGCCGTGCCGGGCTGGTCCGGTATCGGTGTCCATGATTAACGTCAGCACTTTCGCAGGGTGCTTCGCGATCCGCCTCCGGTCGACTGCAGCGGCCGTTTCCCTGCGTCCGTCCCCGCAAAGTCGACAACCCGCCCGCGCGATAGTCCCCTGCAGTCCGCGCCGTCTCGCCGATACGAGCCTGACATGCGATTGCTTCCGGCGCTCGCTGGATCGCGCTGCTCGGCGTGCCGCTCGCTGCTGGCTGTCGCCGCGCCGTGCCGCTGCCCAGGGCTTCGGGATCGGCGCGCGCTTGGCCATGGGTCAAGACGAGACTCGGAGGTCGAGACGTCGAGACTGATTCCGTCACGGTTCACCGGCGGTCAGATCCGGCTGAGCCGTCGCCGCGGATCGGCGTCGAAGTGTCCCTCGATCGCCACACAGAGACCTTCGAACTCTCAACCAGAAGGTCAACGAAACACCACTTCAGGTGTCGCTGCATGCTCAAGCTCGCGGGCGGCTGCGTTCCAGCCCTATCTGCTCGGCGGGCCCGGTTGGTACACACGCAGCGTCGAGCCGATCGAGGGCCCGGCGGACGACTCGAGCTCAGCACCACCGAGTTCGGCTGGCATGCCGGCGGCGGCGTCGGAGCTCGCGCATGGGCAAGCACGTCGGCTTCCACGGCGACTACCGCTACACCTTCCTCGACTTCAGCGACGATGACGACGAGCGAAATCGACATCGGCGGCGTTCATCGGCCGGCTGCTCCCGGGCCACAAAGGCTCGATGTGGACAGTCGGCGTGACGGTGTACTTCTAGCAGCCGCTTTCAGGCAGCCAGCTTCTCGGACTCGCAGCTTTCCGGACTGTCGGCGGCCCACCTCGACTGCCTAGCTCCCAGCTCGTAGCTCCTAGCTCCTGCTATGCTCTCCCCGTTCTCAGCCATAGGAGGACGGATGATGGCAGTTCACTTCGCCGGTTCGCGGCCTCTGGGGCTCGTCGCGGCGCTCGGCCTCGCGGCGGCGCCAGTCAAGAAGATCCAGTTCACCGACACCAAGCTCAAGAACGGGCTGCGCGTGATCATCTCCGAGGATCACTCGGCGCCGGTCTTCGCCGTCGCGGTCAACTACAACGTCGGCTCGCGCGACGAGCGCAAGGGCCGCACCGGGTTCGCGCACCTCTTCGAGCACATGATGTTCAAGGGATCCGCGAACGTCGGCGCCGGCGAGCACCCGCATCTCATCTTCGCGCAACGGCGGCTCGATGAACGGGACGACCAACAAGGATCGGACGCTCTACTTCGAGATCCTGCCGGCCAACCAGCTCGATCTCGCGCTCTTCCTCGAGGCGGACCGCATGCGGTCGCTCGACATCACCAAGGCGAACCTCGACAACCAGATCAACGCCGTGCAGGAAGAGCGGCGGCTCGGCGTCGACAATCAGCCCTACGGCCGCACCTTCGAGGTCCGAGACGAACTCGCCTTCGAGAACTTCGCCTACAAGCACTCGGTGATCGGATCGATGGCCGATCTGAGCGCCGCGACGGTCGACGACGTCGTCGTCGTTTTTCAAGACCTACTACGCTCCCAACAACGCCGTCCTGAGCATCGTCGGCGACGTCGACACGAAGGTGACGCTCGAGAAGGTGCGTAAGTACTTCGAGTCGATTCCCTCGCAGCCGGCGCCGCCGCCGGTCGACATCACGGAGCCGCCGCAAAAAGAGGAGCGGCGCACGACGATCGAGGATGCGCTGGCGCGGCTGACGCGCATCGACATGGTCTACAAGACCCCGCCGAGCTCGTCGCCCGACGACGATGCGCTTGCGCGTGCTGGGGACGGTGCTCTCGAGCGGCCGCAGCTCGCGCTTCTACGAGAACATCGTCCGGCAGAAGCAGCTGGCGCCGAACGTCTCGCGCTTTCGGCGGCGAGAGCCGCGGCCCCAAGCTCTTCAGCGTCGTCGGCACCGTGAACCCGGGCAAGAGCCGTCGCCGATCTCGAGGCCGCGATCGATGCCGAGATCGAGCGCGTGAAGGCCGGGCCGATCGAAGACTGGGAGATCGAGAAGGCGCGCAACAACGCGCGCAACCAGCTCGTGAACAGCCTCGGCAGCGCGCTCGACCGCGCGGTGACGCTCGGCGAGGACGCGCTCTTCTACAACAATCCCGACCGCATCAACACGCGCGCCGACAGCATCGCCAAAGTCACGGCGGCCGACGTGCAGCGCGTGGCGAAGCAGTACCTGGTCAAGACCGGACGCACCGTCGTCATCACGGTGCCCAAGGCCGCGGCCGCGCTCGCGCGCACCGAAGGGAGGCCTGTGATGCGCACACGCATCGCGCTCGTTCCGTCGGCTCTCGCGAGCCGTGATCGGTTCGGTCGCGGCGCAGACGGCCGCCGGGCGGCCAGGGGCAGCCGCCCTCGAGCGCCGGCACTGGTGCGTCAAGGGCAAGGCGCCGGTCTCGAACGACATCCTCAAGGTCACGCTGCCGAAGCCGCAGGAGGCGGATCTGCCGAACGGGCTGCACCTGATGGTGCTCGAAGATCACCGGCTGCCGCGCGTCGCCTTCCAGATCATCATTCCCGGCGCCGGCGGCTACTTCGATCCGCCGGCGATGATCGGCCTGAGCACCTACACCGCGCAGATGATGCGCGAAGGCACGACGACGAAGACGTCGCAGCAGATCTCGCAGGAGCTCGAGACGATGGCGGCGACGGTGACCGTCGGCGGCAGCACGTCGGGCCCGTTTGCGACCGTGTCCGGCGGTGCGCTGACGGAGAACATGCCGAAGCTGTTCGAGCTGACGGCCGACGTGCTGCTGAATCCGTCGTTTCCCGCCGACGAGTGGGCGCGTTTGAAGACGCGCACGCAGACCGGCCTGATTCAGCAGCGCACGCAGCCCGGGTTCCTGTCGGCGGAGCGGTTCTCGAAGGTCATCTTCGGCGATCATCCGGCGGGCCGCGTGTCGGCGACGCCGGAAACGCTCGACGCGATCACCCGCGACGCGATGGTCGAGTTCCACAGCACGCGGTTCGTTCCCGATAACGCGCTCATCGCGTTTGCCGGCGACATCTCGCTCGCCGACGCGCGCAAGATGGTCGGAGGCGAAGCTCGGCGGCGTGGAAGAAGGCCGGCGCGGCAAAGCCGGCAGACGACGCAGCCGCCCGCGCCAGGGCCGCCAAAGGTGTACCTCGTCGCGCGCCCGAACTCCGTGCAGACGAGCCTGGCGGTCGGCACGCAGTCGATGGTCCGGACCGATCCCGACTACGTGCCGCTGACCGTCGCCAACCGCGTGCTCGGCGGGACGATGGGCCGACTGTTCCGCCACCTGCGCGAAGAGAAGGGCTACACCTACGGCATCGGCAGCGGGTTCTCGGCGACCGACATCCGCGGCCAGTGGTCGGCGTCGACGAGCGTGCGCACGGAGGTCACCGAAGCCGGCGCTGACCGACCTGCTCGCCGAGATTGCCGAGATGCGCGACAAGCCGGTGCCGGAGAACGAGCTGATGGACGCCAAGCGCGCGATCGTCGCGCGGCTTCGCGCTGTCGCTCGAGAACCCGACGCAGGTGCTCGAACTACTACGTGCAGAACTGGCTCTACAGGCTGCCGGCCGACTACTGGGACACTTATCCGGCGAAGATCAACGCCGTGACCGCGGCGCAGGCGCAGGCCGCGGCGGCGAAGTACTGGGATCCGGCGAAGCTGCAGATCGTCGCGGTCGGCGACGCGAGCAAGGTGACCGACATCCTCAAGGAGAAGGGGACGCTGGAGGTGTACGACGCGGAAGGGAAGCCGGCTGAAGTAAGGGAATTCAAGGGCTGAAGGCTTCAGAAGGGTTCGGATCGGCACGCTGCCCGAATCTACGAGATCCGAGCCTCGGCCTGAGCCCTACGAGTTCGGGCTCGCGCGCAGATCTCTTCCATCGCCGCCGCGAAGGTGTCGATCTCTTCGAGCGTCGTGTAGACGTTCGGCGTGATCGCGGGCGCCTTCGTATTCGGCGTGCACGATCGGCGTGGCGATGATGCGCCATCGTTCCCACAGGCGTGCCACGACCTTCGGCGTCGGCACGCCTGAAATCTGTACGGTGCCGATCGCGCACGACTGCGCCGGGTCGAGGTTCGTGTGCAGCCGGATCTTCGGGTTCTGCGGTCAGGCGTTTCGCCCAGCGATCGCGCAGGTAGCGCAGGCGGGCCGCCTTGCGTTCGATGCCGATGCCCTCGTGGAACGTCAGCGCTTCGGCGATCGCATTGTGATTCGCCGCCGGGTGCGTGCCGATCTCCTCGAATTTGCGGATGTCGTTCGCTTTGGCGGCGCTGGCCGGCGTCAGCGGCCACAGCGACGCGATGTTCTCGCGGCGCACGTAGAGGAAGCCCGTGCCGATCGGCGCGAGCAGCCACTTGTGGAGGCTCGTCCCGTAGAAGTCGCAGCCGAGATCGCTCGCCTTGTACGGAAAGTGCGCGAACGCGTGCGCGCCGTCGACGACGGTCTTGACGCCGCGCCGCCGCGCCTCGTCGCAGATCTGCTTGACCGGAAAGATCTGGCCGGTGAGGTTGGTGATGTGGCAGAAGTGCAGGACCTTCGTCGCCGGCGTGATCGCGCCGATCAGCCGATCGGCGAGGTCGCCCGGTCGACTTCGGCGGCACCGGGAACGAGATCTTCGTCAGCTTGATTCCGTCGCGGCGCACGCGCTGCTCCCAGGTGTCGAGCATCCGCCCGTAATCCTGGTTGGTCGTGACGACTTCGTCGCCGGGCTTGAGCTCGATGCCGAGCTGCGCGATCTGCAGCGCTTCGCTCGCATTGCGCGTGATGGCGAGCTCCTCGGGATCGCAGCCGAACTCCGCCGCCAGGCGCCGGCGCACGCTCTCGATGTTCGGCTCGAGGATCTGCCACATGTGGTACACGGGCGCCTGGTTCGAGATGTCGAGATAGCGCTTGAGCGCCTCGTGCACGACGCGCGGGCTCGGACAGCAGCCGCCGTTGTTCAGGTTGATGATCGTGCGGTCGAGGGTGAAGGCCTGCTGGATCTCGCGCCAGTAGGTCTCGTCGGCGGCGACGCTCGCGGTGCGCTGCGCGGCGACGCGGTGCCCGGCCGCCTGCATGCGCGCGAGTCCGGAATCGGTGAAAGCCGCGGTCGCGGCAAGCCCCGCCGTGCCGGTCGTGCGAAGGAATCCACGCCGCGTCAACATCGATGCCTCTCCGTTCTACTGTCGCGGACTTGCTGTAAGCCCCGGTGCCCGAGGATACTGTATTTCCGCGGCTGAAGGGTGACACAATAATCGGCCTGCGAGACTGCGAACTCGCGGCGCGGAGGAGCACTTGGCGGCCTTTGGTCCTGCAGTCCTCCGGCTGGCGGTCGGCGCGATCTTCGCGCGCACGGAGCGCAAAAACTCTTGGGCTCTGGGGCGGCGGCGGCCCACGGCACGGCCGCGTTCTTCGCCCAGCTCGGGCTCACGCCCGCTTTCCCGCTGGCGCTCCTCGTCGGGCTCGTCGAGCTCTGCGGCGGCTTGCTCCTCCTCGCCGGCGCATTCACGCTCGATCGCCTCCGCCGCGCTGACGGTCAAGATGCTGGTCGCCGTCTGGACCGTGCATGTCGCGAACGGCTTCTTCCTGAACTGGACGATGACTCCGGGTCAGGGCCACGGCTACGAGTTCAACCTGGTACTGGTCGGCGCGCTCGTGTCGCTGATGCTGACCGGGCCCGGGGCATTGTCCTTCGATCAGCCATCGCGCGAGCGCCGCGGAAACCCAGGCCTTCGGGCGCGCGCAGGATGCGAGCAGGCGCAGGTATGAACGGTTCGCCTCGGCGGCGTGGTGATCACCAACCCGCCAAGCCGTTCTGGCCCGACGAAGGGCCTGACCAAGCTGGATCTCGCGAAGTTCTACGCGCGCATCGCGTCGCAGATTCTGCCGTGGCTCAAGGGCCGCCCGGTGACGATGGAGCGGTGCCCTGACGGCATCCGCAAGAAGTGCTTCTATCAGAAGCAGGCGCCGCCAACCTTCCCGACAGCGTGCCGACGATGAGCATTCCGGCGCCGTCCGGTGCACCGCGACGTCGACTACATCATCGGCGGCAGCCGCAAGACGCTGCTGGCGCTCGTCAACTCGGCTGCATCGCGATGCACGTGATGAACAGCCGGACCGATAACCTCGATCGGCCCGACTGGCTCGCCTTCGATCTCGATCCGTCGGACGGATTCGCGTCTGCCGCGCGCGCGGCGCTGCTCCTCCGCGCCCGTCTCGAGGATCACGGGCTGGAGGCGTTTCCGAAGACGTCGGGCGGCCGCGGGCTGCACGTGTTCGTGCCGCTGCGGCGCGGGGCGCCGCAGGATCAGGTGCGCGCCTATGCCGCGGCAATTGCCGCGCGAGCTGGCGGCGCGAGCAGCCAAAGCTCGTCACCGTCGAAGCGCGAAAAGCCAGGCGCCGCGCGCCGGTCTATCTGGACGTCATGCGCAACGCCGGCGGGCAGACGATCGTGCCGCCGTTCTCGGTGCGGTGGCGGCCGCACGCGCCGGTCTCGATGCCGCTCGTGCTGGGACGAGGTCAGCCCTCGCCTGAGCCCCGCCATGTTCAACATCCGAACCGCCGAGCGCCGGATGGCGAGAAAGTCACCGTGGGCGAGCTTCTTCGGCCACCGGCAGACGTTGCCGAGGATCTGAGCTCGCGATCAGGGCTCGGCTCACGGAACAGCATGCGATCATGCGGCAAGCTTGTGCCTGAGCCTCAACCGAGCCGAGCCAAGAGCCGATGACTCTGACCGACGAGACCGTCTATACCGGCGCCAAACGCATCGGCGCCGTCGTTGCGCTGGTCCTTGCGCGCCGCGGGATCGATGTGGCGCTGTCCTATCAGCGTTCCAGGGCCGAAGCTGAGGAGACTGCAGAGGGCGTGCGCGCGCTCGGCCGTCGCGCGGTCGTGCTGCAGGCGGACCTGTCGCGCGGCAGCGAATGCGCGAGGCTGGTAGACGAGGCCGCGGCGGCATTGGGACGGCTCGACGTGCTGATTAACATGGCGTCCATCTACCGATCGCGACCGCTCTCCGAGATCGACGAGGCGCGGTGGGATGAAGGCATCGACGTCGATCTGAAGGCCGCATATCTCTGCGCGCGGGCGGCGATCCCGCACATGCGCGCGGCAGGGGGCGGCCGCATCATCAACTTCAGCGACTGGGTCGCTGCGAGCGGACGGCCGCGCTATACCGGATATCTGCCGTACTTCGTGGCCAAGCGCGCGATCATCGGGTTGACCGAAGCCCTCGCGCTGGAGCTCGCCGCCGATCAGATCCTGGTGAACGCCATTGCGCCCGGCCCCATCCTCGCGCCGCCGGAGACACGACGGACGACGAGTTGAAGTCGGTGGAGTCGGCGACGCCGCTCGGGCGCTGGGGCGGCGAGTCGGAGATTGCGACCGCGGTCGTCTTTCTGATCGAGAGCGGCTTCGTGACGGGCGAGACGATCAGAGTCGATGGCGGCAGGCACGTCAGGTAGCGCTTCAGCCGTGAGCCAGCGCTACCCGGATCGCCGCAACATCAGCCCAGGACTTCGAGCGCTCCCGTGAGCTCGCGTCGATCCCGCGCAAAACAGAACCGAATGTAGCCTTCGCCGTTGGCGCCGAAGTCGGCGCCCGGGACGCAGCCAATCCGCGCGCGTCCGATCAGTTCCTGCGCCATCGCCCAGGAGATCGACTCGTGGCCGGCGCCGCGATGGCCGCCACGTTGGATCGATGCGGAGAAACGCATAAAACGCGCCCTTCGGCGGCGAGCCACTGAGCATCCCGCGCGCGTGCTCTCGATGCCCTGGTAGAACAGATCGCGACGTGCCTGCAGCTCCGTGCGGAAGGCTTCGATGCAGTCTTGCGGCCCTTCAAGCGCGCCGATCCCTCCGTACTGCACGACCGACGGAATGTTGCTCGCCGTGAAGAACAGGACCTTCTTCATGCGATCGCGGAGCGCCGCGTCCTTGACCGCGATGTAGCCGAGGCGCAGGCCGGTCATCGCATACGTCTTGCTGAAGGTGTAGAACGGACAGCGTCCGCTCGTACATGCCGGGCAGCGACGCCGGACTCACGTGCACGGCGCCGTCGAAGAGCACGTCTTCGTAGGCCTCGTCCGAGATGATCCAGATGCCGCGCCGTTCGGCGATGGCCGAGATGCGCGTGATGTCGTCGCGAGTGAGCACGCCGCCCGTCGGGTTGTGCGGCGAGTTCAGGTAGATCGCTTTTGTCCTGCGCGTGATCTTCGATTCGAGCTCGTCGAGGTCGTATCGCCAGCCGAGCCGCTCGTGCAGCGGGCACGGAATGACGACGCCATGCGCGAGCTTGATGTTGCCCATCGCAAGGCGGCCACTCCGGATCGGGAACGATCACCTCGTCGCCGGGCTCGAGCAGCGCATGGCAGAGGATGAAGAGCGCGTGGATGCCGCCGATGGTCACGAGGACTTCGTCAGGGCTGCCGACCGGGATGCCGTTCTTGCGTCCTGAGTTTTTCCGCGATGAGCTCGAGCAGCCTGGGGATGCCCGTCGTCTGAACGTAGTGGCTCCGGTTGTCGTCGATGGCGCGGCGCATCGCGTCCTTGACCGTGTCCGGGGCGTCGAAGCTGACGTCTCCCTGATCGAGGCGATAGGGATCCTTGACGCTGTACATCATGTCGCGGATGCGGATGATGCCGGAGAGGGGAACGGAGTCGATGTATTGGGCCATTGGGTGAATTATGACGGGGTTCGGTCGGGCTCGGGTCAGGTCGCTCGGGGCTCGAGTCGGTAGCTCGGTAGCTCGGTAGCTCGGTAGTTCGGTAGTTCGGTCGTTCGCGGCTGGCTGTTGGCGGCTCGCTGTTGAAATTCTGGATCTCGGGCTGAAGTCGGACCTTGCAACCGCGAGCAGCGAACTGCCAGCAGCCATCGAGCTACCCGCAGGCACCGAGCTCCGAGCTACCGAGCCACCGAGCTACCGAGCTACCGACACGAGCCACCGAGCCCCGAGCCTACAATATGACCGTGGCAAGAGCCGGTGATTCGATCGAAGACTTCTGTCGCGCGTGCAAACTGGACCGGATGCATACGGTCATTGCTGCCGACCCCAATGGCGTGCCTATCCGTGTTGCGTGCGGCTACTGCTCGAGCGAACACAACTTCCGCGGCGGGCCGCGCACGGACGTTCAACCGGCGCGCGGCGGCGAGCCGCGCGAGCGGCAGTCGGCGCCGCGGCCGCCGCGCCAGGAACGGCAATCATTTCCCCTTGTCAGCGAGCGCGAAAGGATGGCGTCTCCCATGACCGTGTCTTCCGACCAGCCGGATCTCGAAATGCTGCTGCGGCGCATCATTCGCGAGGAAGCCGGCGTCAGCGCCGTTCCGCCCGCGGAGAAATGGCGCGGCGGCACCATGCTGCTCAAGCCGGGCAACGGCTCACAGGACAAGTCGTGGCCGATCGAGACGTTCTTTCACAAGATCGTGATGATCCGCAACCGCCTGCGCACCCTCGAGCAGCAGGTGAACGGGATGGACATGCCCGCGGACCTCAAGGTCAAGCTTCAGAGCTACATCAGCGGCTGCTACGGCTCCCTGACGAGCTTCAACGTGCTCTTCGCCGACGACGAAGATCAGTTCAAGGGCGCCGGCGGCGATTGACGCCAGGGCTACGTCGCGGATGACGCGAGTGCCAGCGCCATCACGCGATCAGGGTCGCCGCCGCGCGGCCGAGCGGCAGGTTACTGATATAGAAGTGACGCACGCCGGCGGCGCGCAGCTCGCGGATCGATCGGGCGCAGACCTCTTCGGCCGACGCGCCGCTGCCGAACTCTCGAGTGAGCTCGTCGACCGGTACCGGAAGGAAGTCCTTCAACGTCTGCAGCGTTCGCGCATTCGCCGAACGGTAATAGAACACGCCGAACAGACCCGGAAGCGCGACGCCCTGCCGATCGGCTTCTTCCAGGAAGCGCTCGACCTGCGGCCGGCTGTGATGCGACACGATCTGGGTCAGATAGAACTCCGCCGTCACGCGGTCCGACATCAGGAAGCGCACCTGCGTCGCCGCATCGGCATGAGGATTCGCCCATCCCCCAAGCGCCAGATCCGGCCGGTGCTCTCTGATGTGCTCGCGCAGCTGCCAGGCATGCTCGACGCAGCGCGGCGGGCCGACGTTCTTGTCGCCGCCAAGCACGACGAGCGACTCGAATCCATGCTGACAGGCGCGATCGGCATAGCTCAGGCACCACTCCAGCGGATGCTTCGTCGTCAGAAACGGCGCGATGCTCGAGCGCGGGACGTCTCGCCCGAGATTGCTCACCAGATGGCGGAGATTGTCTTCCTCCTTGGTGCCGACGGCGCTATCGGTGAGAAAGACGAACGTGTTGTCGCGCGTGAGGTTTTTCACCGCGTGATAGGTGTCGATCCACGCGTCCATGCTCGCCGCGGTCGCGAGCTCGGCCCGCGGCGGACGAAGTTCCGCTGAGATCACGTTTCCCGCGCGCAGGCTTTCAACCAGTCTTGCCATCAGCACCGATTCTCAAGAGGTCGCCGCGCAGCCTGCCGGGTCACGTTCGAACTGAGTGCCTGCGACACAATCCATGCTTATCATAGCGGGGTGTTTGGCTCTCTCGCCTCGCTGCCGTCGATTCCTTTTGCGTCCGCTCCAACGCCGGTCGAGGAGCTGAACCGCCTCAGGGACGCTCTCGGGGGCGGCCCCCGCCTGCTCGTCAAGCGCGACGACACGATCGGCTTTGCGTTCGGCGGCAACAAAGTCCGTAAGATGCGGCTGGTGGCCGCCGACGCCATCGCCAGCCAGGCCGATACGCTCATCACGTGCGGCGGCGTGCAGTCGAATCACGCGCGCGTCACCGCCGCTGCGGCTGCGAGGCTGGGACTTCGCTGCATCCTCGTCGCCAACGGCGCGCAACCGGAGCGTCCGACGGCCAATGCGCTCCTGGCACGACTGCTCGGCGCAGAGATCCGCTACGTCTCTTCGCGCGAGGCGCGAGCCATCGAAATGGAAGCTGCGGCGGAGCAGGAGCAGCGCGCCGGACGGCGGCCGTACGTCATCCCGCTCGGCGCCTCCACGCCCCTCGGCGCCGCGGCGTTCGCCCACGCCGTCACCGAGCTCCTCGAGCAGATTCCTCCGCCCGACGTCATCGTCCATTCGTCGTCATCCGGCGGAACACAGGCGGGGCTGGTCGCCGGATGCGCGCTGGCGGGTGTACGCACGAAAGTGCTTGGCATCAGCGCTGATGAACCGGCGCCGGCGCTGACTGCGACGATCAGGGGCCTGCTGGCGGGGTTGACGGAGCTCATCGCTCCCGCCGACGTCACGCCCCTCGCGCGGATCGACGCAGCCGAGATCGAGGTCGACGATCGCTTCGTCGGCGCCGGCTATGGCGCGCCTACGCCGGAGTCACGCGAAGCCATCGATCTCGCCGCCCGCACCGAGGCCATCTTCGTCGACCAGACGTACACGGCCAAGGCGCTGGCCGGCCTCATCGCGCGCGTGCGTGCCGGCGCTTTCAGCGATGCCGCAACAGTTCTCTTCTGGCACACCGGTGGCCAGGTCGGTCTCTTCTCGTAAAACTAAGGAGTCTGATGAAGCTGCAATTCCTCGGGGCGGCGCGGACGGTGACCGGCTCGAAGCATCTGCTCGACACTGGAACCGCCAAGGTACTTGTCGACTGCGGGTTGTTTCAGGGCCTCAAGGAACTGCGCGAGCGCAACTGGAATGACCTGCCGGTTCGTCCCGCCGACATCACCGCGGTCGTCCTGACCCACGCGCACCTCGATCACTGCGGCTATCTGCCACGCCTCGTATCGCAGGGCTTCAGGGGCCGAATCTTCTGCACGCCCGGCACGCAGGATCTTTGCCGCATCGTGCTGCCCGACGCGGGACGCATTCAGGAAGAAGATGCCGAGAACGCGAACCGCCACTCGTACACGAAACACGCGCCGGCATTGCCGCTGTACACCGAAGCGGACGCGTTTCGCGCCATCTCGCAGCTGCAGCCAGTCGGCTACGACCGGCCGATGCCGGTTGCCGACGGCGTCGAGGCTGAATTCATCAACGCCGGCCACCTGCTCGGATCGTCGTACGCGCGCGTGCGTGTTGCCGGCATGACGATCCTCTTCGGCGGTGATCTCGGCCGCTTCGGCCGGCCCGTGCTCCCGGATCCGACGATGATCGCGGAGGCCGACTACCTGCTGGTCGAGTCGACCTACGGCAACCGCGTGCACGAGCAGGATGACAACGGCGAGCGCCTCGCCGCGGCCATCCGTGCGACCGCCGAGCGCGGCGGCAAGGTCGTCATCCCCGCCTTTGCTGTCGGGCGTGTCGAAGAGCTTCTCTACTGGGTGAAGCGCCTCGAGGAGGAACGCCGAATTCCCGTGCTTCCTGTGTTCGTCGATAGCCCCATGGCGACCGAGGCCCTCGCCAGGTATACCGAGCGCGTACGTGAGCTCGATCCGGAGCTGCAGCCGGAAGAGACCGACGGCAAGGCGCCGCTCGGCAAGGCGGCGCACTCCGATTCCCGCAGCCAACGCCAGCAGCACGCGCACCGCGAACGTCAGCTCTGTGTCTTTTGCACCGAGCGCTTCCGGACGATCGCCTCGCCTCAAGAGAGCAAGGAGCTGACGGCGTCGAAGATGCCAGCCATCGTGATCTCTTCGAGCGGCATGGCAACTGGCGGCCGCGTCCTCCATCACCTGAAGGCCGCACTTCCCGATCCGCGGAACACCGTGCTCCTCGTTGGCTTCCAGGCTGAAGGGACCCGCGGACGCCTGCTGGCCGATGGCGCGCCGGCAGTAAAGATCCACGGGCAGAACATTCCCGTCAGCGCCCACGTCGAAAAGATCGATTCGATGTCGGCGCACGCCGACTCGACCGAGATCCTTCGCTGGCTTGGCGGATTCACGCGCCCCCCGAACACGACATTTCTCGTCCACGGCGAGCCTGTGGCGATGGAGGCACTCTCGGCCTCCATCAAGGCGAAGCTCGGCTGGAACACCAGGATGCCGCAGCACCAGGAAGTCGTCGAGCTCGCCTGAATCCCGGCGCCGGAAAGGCCCATCGGCCACGGTACAATTGACGGCATGAGCCCCAAATCCCTGGCAAGCCCAGTGGGACTGGTGATGGGAGTAGCGATGGCCGTGTGCGCAGGATGCAGCAGTGGCAGCAATACGCCAGCGACAACAGAAGCGGCCAAACCGCCGGCAGCCGTGCCCGCGGACCGCAAATATCTAATCGAGCGCGTCGACGACGCGGCCGTCGTGCAGCTCTATGCTGATGGGTTCGATGCCCTGCCGCTGCGCGAGAAGGCCCTCATCTGGCATCTCTACCAGGCAGCGCTCGCCGGGCGCGACATCTACTACGATCAGCGCTACGAGCACAACCTGCTGATGCGCGATGTCCTCGAGGAGATCATCACGCACCCGGAGAACGTGGACCCGCAGACGCTCAGCGAGATCCAGCGCTACACGAAGCTCTTCTGGATCAACACCGGGCCCTACAACAATCTCACCGCGCGCAAGTTCATCCTGAAGTGCGCGCCGGAAGCCTTCGCGGCCGCTGTCGAAGGTGCGCAGAAGGGCGGCGCGAAGTTCCCGCTCAAGTCGGGCGAAACGCTGCCTGCGTTTCTCAAGCGTCTTCACCCGATGTTCTTCGACCTGAAGTTCGAGCCGGTCGTCACCAACAAGACACCGGGCAAGGGCAAGGACATCCTCACCGAGAGCGCGAACAACCTGTACGTCGGCGTGACGATGAAGGACCTCGAGGACTTTGAGGAAAAGCATCCGCTGAATTCGCGGCTGGTGAAGCAGGACGGCAAGCTGACCGAAGAGGTCTACCGTGTCGGCGGCAAGTACGACGCACAGATCCGCGCCATCGTCGAACACCTGAACGCCGCGATTCCGTATGCGACCGAGCCGATGGCGAACGCCCTGCGCGCGCTCGTGAAGTTCTACCAGACAGGGGAGACGTCGGATCGCGCGGCGTACGACATCGCGTGGGTGCAGGACAAGGACTCGCCGGTCGACACGATCAACGGCTTCATCGAAGTCTACATGGATTCCCGCGGCATGAAGGGCTCGTGGGAGGCGCTGGTCTTTTACGTGAACCCGGAAAAGACTGCCGAGATCCGCAAGCTTGCTGCCGACGCGCAGTGGTTCGAAGACCGGATGCCCTGGGATCCGTCGTACCGCAAGCAGGGTGTCACGGGCATCACCGCCAATGCCATCGACGTCGTGGTCGAAGCGGGCGACTCGGCGCCGATCACGCCGGTCGGCATCAACCTGCCGAACGATCAGCACATTCGCGAGAAGTACGGCAGCAAGTCGGTGTCGTTGTCGAACGTCAACGACGCCTACGATCGGTCGACGTCGGCCGAGTTCCGCAGAGAGTTCGCGTGGACGCCGGAAGAAGCCGCGCGCGCCGAGAAGTGGAGCAGCGTCGCGGGTGAGCTCACGACGAACATGCACGAGGTCATCGGCCACGCGTCCGGGCGCATCTCTGAAAAGCTCAAGGGCAGCCCGCAGAGCGCGCTCAAGGAGCAGTACTCCGCGCTCGAAGAGTCGCGCGCCGATCTCGTGGCGCTCTACTTCCTTCCCGACGCAAAGCTGGCCGAGATCGGTCTCGTCGATGCCAAGGATCACGACGAGATCGTGAAGGCCGAGTACGAGGGCTACACGCGCAACGCGCTGGCGCAGCTGCGGCGCGTCCGCGAGGGCACCCAGATCGAAGAGGACCACATGCGCAACCGCCAGATGATCGTGCGGTGGCTCATGTCGAACTCGAAGGCTATCGACGTCCGGGAACGGGAGGGCAAGACCTACTTCGTGATGATCGACGCCAAGGCGTTTCAGGAGGGCGTTGGCCGCCTGCTCGCGGAAGTGCAGCGCATCAAGTCGGAGGGCGACTACGAGGCCGCGGTGAAGCTCTTCGAAACCTACGGCGTCCACTTCGACGCGCGCCTGCGCGATGAAGTCGTGGCCCGCGTCGATCGGCTGAAGATGCCGTCCTACACCGGGTTCGTGCAGCCTCGACTGACCGCAACCACGTCGAGTGATGGCAAGGTTACCGACGTCAAGATTTCGTATCCGATGGATCTGACGACGCAGATGCTGGAGTACTCCGGGCGCAGGAAGTAGCCGCGGTGAGGAAGGCGGCCTGGCTCGGGTCCGTCGTGGCGCTGGCCGCCGGCGTTTACGTGTCCGTGCCGCTGGCCCGGCAAGCGGCTGCCGGCGGCTCGAAGCCGGTTCCCGTCTCGACCATCCTGGCGATCGAGGACAGCCGCGCGGCGACGCGAGCCGATCTCGACATTCTGCTGAGTGCGACGCGCGGCCCGACACGTGACGTCGCCATCCTGGCGCTGGGCCGCCTGCAGCGGCGCGATGTCATACCCGACCTGCTGCCGCTCCTCGCTTCGGAAGCGACGCGCAGCTCGGCTGCGACAGCCATTGCTCTTGGCCTGCGCGGCGCAGCGCTTGCCGGCGTGCCCGGCGCCGCACAGGAACAGGCAGGCACAGGCGCGCTCTTCGCCGCAGGCGAGATGGATCTCGGCGCGACCGAGCCCAGAAGTTTGATGGCGCTCGCACGCGCCGTCGGCAGGCTTCAATACCAGGACGTTGCATCGTTCAAGACGGCGGAAACCTTCCTCCGCCGTGTGCTCGAGAAGCCCTTTCCTCTCATCGAGGATGAACCGCACGTGGGCGCGGCTCGCGGCCTCGAATCGCTCGCACGCCTGAACCGCAAGATCGCGACGCTGGACGACACGACCATCGAGCGCCTTCGCGTCGTCGCGCGAACACTCAACCCGAGGCGTACCGATCAGCAGCGCAACGCTCTGGCGGCGCTGATCGCTGCCACGTCCGTCGATGCCGACACGCTCGAGATCGTCCTCGTGCGCCAGGATCCGGAAGTTCGGCGCCTGGCGATGCTCGCGCTGGCAGGCTCGGGATCGGCGATCGCCGACGCGGACCGTGTGACCTATATCCGCAGGGGTCTGTCCGACAGGTCGTACATGGTGCGTCTGGAAGCGATTCGCGCCTGGACGAGGCGCGGGATGAAGGAGCACGGTTGCCAGCCCCTGCTCGACGCTTTGAGCGATCAGAGCCTGCACGTTGTCCTGGCGTCCCTGGACGCGCTGGGCGATGCCTGCCGCGATGACGATCTGATCACGACGAGGCTGGCGTCGGAGGCGCGAACGCCGCGCCCGCTCGGCCCGTGGCAGCGCGAGATGCACGCCTTTGTCTCTCTCGCCAAACGCGATCGTGAGCGCGCGACGATGAGCATGCTCGCCCTCGCCATGCACCAGACGTGGCAGGTACGCATGTACGCCGCGCGCGCGGCGGCAGTGACGGAGGACGCCGCGATCCTGACGCGCCTGGCCTCCGATAGCGACGACAACGTCGCCGAGGCGGCGCTGCCGACGCTTCGTCGATTGTCCGGAGCCGACAGCGATCGCCTGTTCGTCGATGTGCTGAACCGCCGCACTCGGACGGTGGCCGGTAAAGAGGTGCGGCCCTACGAGGTCATTCGCACTGCAGCGGTCACGCTCGAGAACGCGACGCCGACGCCGGCGCTCGTGACGGCACTGACCGGCGCGCTGGTGCGCATCACGGCGGAGCGATGCGAGACCTCGCGCGACACGCGCCTGGCATTGATCGAACGGATCGGGCAGCTCGGATCGCCATCGGAGAGCGACGAGTTGACGCCTCTCCTGAAGGACTTCGATCCGAAGAGTCGCCAGCACGGCCGCCGCGTTGATAGCTACATGGACCGGCCGGCCTGCTACCGCCGACGCGTCACTTCTGGATCGCAGCGCTTCGACGATTCCGTCCGACCAGGAATTCTCGAATCCGCCCCGCGTCAGCTTCGAAATGGACAACGGACGGCGCTTCGAGGTCACCTTCGACGGAGAAGGAGCGCCGCTGGCGCGTACCCGGTTCCTCGCCCTGGTCAACCGCGGTTACTACAACAACCTCACGTTCCACCGTGTCGTGCCGAACTTCGTCATCCAGGGCGGCAGCCCGGGCGCGAACGAGTACTGCGGCGACTGCGCGTTCATGCGGGACGAACCCGGCGGCATGCACGTCCGCGGCACGCTCGGCATCTCGACGCGCGGCCCCGACACCGGCGACGCGCAGATCTTCATCAACCTCGTCGACAATCCCCGCCTCGACTTCGACTACACCGTGTTCGCCCGCGTCTGCTCCGGCATGGACGTCGTCGATCAGATCGCCGAGGGCGACCGTATCGCCCGCGTCGAGGTCCGATCGGGCGGCAGGACTTGCACTAACTAACGATTCGGCGTCGCCTTACCAAATCCTTACCAATTAGTCGGCCGTCGCTCATGCCGTCGGGGCGTCGAGACACGTATTGTTAGGTAAGGTCGGCCGTGGGGCCGGCCGATCGAACAGGTGAGGACGCCATGGCAGTAGCTACCGCAGTAGAAAAGTCGAAGGCCGAGCAGTTCGTCGAGAGAACCATCCAGATCATGAACGATGCCGGACTCGCGCTCATGATGAGCATCGGGCATCGCACCAGTTTGTTCGACACGATGGCCAAGTTGCCGCCGTCGAGCGTCGGTGCCATCGCGGAGGCAGCCTCGCTGAACCCGCGCTATGTCAGGGAGTGGCTCGGCGCGATGGTGACAGGCGGCATCGTCGAGCACGACGCTGCCACCGATACGTTCCTGTTGCCGGCGGAGCACGCCGCGTGTCTGACGCGCGCGTCCAGCCCGAATAACATCGCGGTCGCCGCGCAGTGGATTTCCGTGCTCGGCACCGCCGAGGACGCGGTCGTCGACGCGTTCAAACACGGCCGCGGCGTGCCCTATAGCGCGTATCCGCGATTCCATGTCGTGATGGCCGAGGAGAGCCGGCAGACCGTCGTCGAAGGCCTCCTCAACCACATTCTGCCGCTGTCCTACGGCCTCATCGATCGGCTCGGCGCCGGCATCGACGTGCTCGACATAGCCTGCGGCAGCGCTGGCGCCATCCTGTCGATGGCCGAGACATTTCCGCTGAGCCGTTTCACCGGTGTCGACATGTCGGCAGAGGCCATTGCTGCCGGCCGCTCGGAAGTCGCGGCGCGCGATCTTCGCAACGTGACCCTCGTCCAGGCCGACGCCGCCGAGCTCTGGCTCGAAGACACGTACGATCTGATCACGGCGTTCGACGCCATCCACGATCAGGCGCGGCCGGCGCGGGTGCTCGAGCGCGTGCACGCTGCGCTGCGGCCGGGCGGAGTGTTCCTGATGCAGGACATTGCTGGTCACACGCAGCTGGCCGACAACAGCAAGCATCCGCTCGGACCGTTTACCTACACCATCTCGTGCATGCACTGCATGTCGGTCTCGCTGGCGTCAGGTGGCCCTGGACTCGGCGCGATGTGGGGTCGCGAGAAGGCGCTGGAGATGCTGTCGGCAGCCGGCTTTGTCAACGTCCGCGTAACCGAGCTGCCGCACGATCCGATCAACTACTACTACGTTGCCGTGAAAGAGGCATAACAAAGCGGTCGACTGGTGATGGTTACATCGACGCACGAACAGGTGGTAGTCTCGTCAGAAGGGATGACCACCTGTTCTTTCGGGCCATTCCGCCTGGATCGATCGGCGGGGCAATTGCGCCGCGGCGATGCCGTGGTGCCGCTCGCGCCGAAGGCGTTCACTGTCCTGCAGCACCTCGTGACCCACAGCGGGCAGCTCATCACTAAGGACGAGCTGCTCGAGTTGGCGTGGGCAGACGTGCATGTAGGCGACGGCGCCCTCAAGGTATGCGTGCGCGAGATCCGCCGCGCGCTGCAGGACGATCCGCGTACGCCGGCCTATATCGAAACCGCGCACCGCCGCGGATACCGCTTCATCGCGCCGGTTACCGTCGAAGCGGCTTCTACGGTGCCGCCAGGCCTCACGGTCGTTCCTGCCGGACCGGCATCCTCACTCATGACGGTGCCGGATACGCACTACGCGCGCAGCGGCGACGTGAACATCGCCTATCAGGTGATTGGCACCGGACCGCGCGATCTGGTCTTCATCATGGGCTGGGTCTCGCATCTCGACTATTTCTGGGTCGAGCCGTCGTTCGCGCGCTTTCTGCATCGCCTCGCGACGTTCTCGCGGCTCATCCTGATCGACAAGCGCGGTACCGGTCTCTCCGATCGCGTCACGGAGCTGCCGACGCTCGAGCAGCGCATGGACGACGTGCGCGCCGTGATGGATCAGGTGGGTTCGAACTACGCCGCCCTGCTCGGCGTGTCGGAAGGCGGGCCGATGTGCGCGCTCTTCGCCGCGACCTACCCCGAGAAGACGCGCGCGCTCGTCATGATCGGGACCTACGCGAAGCGCAAGTGGGACCCGGAGTACCCCTGGGGTCCGACTCCCGAGGCCAGCGAGGCTTTCTACAAGCACATTCGCGACGACTGGGGCGGCCCGATCGGGATTGAAGTACGGGCGCCGTCGATGGCCTCGGACCCGGCGTTCACTGCCTGGTGGTCCACATACCTGCGGATGGGCGCAAGCCCGGGCGCCGCACTGGCGTTGACGCGCATGAATGCGGAGATCGACATTCGCGAGATCCTGCCGCACATCCGTGTTCCGACGCTCGTGCTCCACCGCCGTCACGATCAGTGCCTGAAGGTCGAGGAAGGCCGCTACGTCGCCAGCCGGATACCCGGCGCCAGGTTCGTCGAGCTCCCAGGAGAGGACCACCTGCCGTTTGTCGGCGATCAGGACGCCATCATCGACGAGATCGAACGGTTCGTGACCGGCGCGCCCGGCGTCACCGCCCGGCCGCCGCTCGATCGCGTGCTTGCCACCATTCTGCACGCGCGCGTCGACGGCGTGGCCACTGCCGCGTTTCTCGACCATGCGGCGCGGGAGTGCGAGTGGTTCCGCGGCCGGCAGCTGCCGAGCACCGAGGGACAGTTCGTCGCCGCATTTGACGGCCCGGCGCGCGCCATCCGTTGCGCGTCGGCATTGACGGAGGCTGGCAGCCGCTACGCCGTGCATGTCCGTGTCGGCCTGCACACCGGTGAGTGCTCGTTCGATGCCGGCGAGGCATCCGGCGCCGCCATTTGATCTCGCATCCGGCATCGCCTATCGCGCCGCCGCCGGCGAAGTCCTGGTTTCGCGCACCGTCCGCGACATCGTTGGCGACGCCGGTCTGCCCTTCGAGGACCATGGGGTACACTCGATTCCAGGCGCCGGAGAGTGGCGCCTGTTCCGGGTGTGAGGCTTCAGGATGCGAACGCTCCGAGTTCCGTTTGTCCAGGCCGTCGTTGCGATCGCGTGTGCCGCTCCGCTGGTGGCACAGACAACGCCGCCGAAGGTGCCCAAGAAGGGCGATACCGTGATCGTGCGCGGCTGTCTCCGCGGTAATTCCGTCGAGCAAGCCGACCTCATGCTCGAGGAGTCAGAGGGCGAAATCAGGCGGAACGAGCAAGTTCCTGTCTTGACCTACCGCCTCGAGGGCGACAAGAGCCGTGCTGAAAGAGTTGAAAAACAAGCACGATCGCATGGTGGTGCAGGTGAAGGGCGTCCTGCGGTCCGAGCTGTCGCGCAGCGCCATGGGCACCGATGTCGGGCGCACGAGAATCACAATCGGCGCCGACCCGCGCAATCCTACCCCCGGCGCCGATCAGGCGCTTCCGGTTCTCGACACACGGTCGTTCGAGGCCACAACCGTCAGTTGCAAGTAGCCGCGGGTCAGTTGCGTAGAATAGGCGCATGAACCTGCGCGCGCGCCTGCGCCTCGCAGCAATCTCCGCCTGGCTCCTGTTTCTGGCGCTCGCGCCCGTCGCGTCGCAGCAGGTCGAGCTCCCCGAGCCGCGTACCCTCGCGCCAGGCGTCCTTCTCTATCACCTTGACCGCCCGACGCTCGTCGACCCCGAAGGGCCGATTTCAATCTGGGCGCTGCGGCTCGATGCGTCGCGAGTCGACCTGCAGTCCGTTCTCGCCAACGACGAAATCATGGGCACGGAGACCGTCGCCGGCATCGCCGAGCGTCACCAGCCAATCGCCGCCGTGAACGCCGGGTACTTTCAGCAGAACGGCGATCCGGCGGGCGTCATGACGATTGACGGACGCCTCGTCAGCGACACGCGGCGCCCTCGTGGTGCCGTCGGCATCACGCAGGATGCCACGGGTGTCCGTTTGATCTTTGCGCGGCTCCGCGCCAGTGCCTCGCTCGTCATCACCAGTGGCTCGCAGCCGACGACCGTTCCAGTCAATGGCGTCGACACGACACGATTGCGCGGGCAGCTGATGCTCTACACGCCGTCGTACCACGCCGATACCGATACGGCCAAGGGCGGGCTCGAGTGGGTCATCGATGCGCAACGAGGACGCGTCCTCAGCGGACCGCTCGACGCCGGCGCGACACCCATTCCACGACATGGCTACGTGCTGTCGTTCGGCGGCCTCACGCCTCCAGCGGCGCTCAAAAGTTTGAAGCGCGGCACGCGCGTAAAGCTCGCTGTCAGCTACGACCCGGTCGAGGGCGAGCCCGGCGTGTGGGCGATCCGCACAGGACATCGTCGGCGGCGCTGGCCTCCTCATCCGCGACGGCCGTGATGTCGAGGACTGGAGCATCGAGACGTTTACGACGACCTTTGCCGAGCTGCGCCATCCGCGCACGATGATCGGCACTGCGGCTGACCGGGCAATCTGGCTCGTGACTGTCGACGGCCGTCAGCCCGAGCGGAGCGTCGGCATGACGCTCGTCGAGCTCCGAACGCTGGCGCGGCGCCTGGGCCTCGTAAATGCACTCAATCTCGACGGCGGCGGCTCGACGACGATGTGGGTGCAGGGTCAGGTCGTGAACAATCCTTCGGAAGCGACCGGGCAGCGCAAGGTCAGCGACGCCCTGCTGGTCTTTCCGCGGCCGTAAGGTGATGTCGTGACCTACCGATTCGGACCCTATACGCTCGATCCCGGCTCGTATCGCCTGCTGAACGGCGACGAGATCATCCAGCTGTCTCCCAAGATCATCGACCTGCTGCTCTATCTCGTGGCACGGCAGCCGGCCCTTGTATCGAAGGAGGATCTGTTCAAGGCACTGTGGCCAGACGTTGCGGTGACAGACAACGCGCTGACGCAAGCGGTCTCCGAGCTGCGACAGGCGCTCGGCGACGATCCCTCGAAGCCGACGTACGTGCAGACGGTCGCGCGCCGTGGTTATCGTTTCATCGCTCCCGTGGCGACGGCAGCCCCCGGCGGAGTCATGCCGCAGCCCTCGGCCTCGGGTGGAGCGGCGCCGAGTTTCGAGGTTCTCGCCGAGCAGCGTGCCATCGCCGTGCTCGACTTCAGCAACGTCAGCGGCGACAAGGAGCTCGGCTGGCTGTCGTCCGGCATCGCCGAGACGGTGACCAACGACCTTCGCGCGACAGCGCCGCTCCGCGTCGTCGATCGCATGCGCGTGGTCGAGGCAGTGCGGCGATGCGGGTCCGATCTCTCCTCGTTGCGCGCCGAGCTGCACGTCGATTTGGCGGTCGTCGGGAGCTTTCAACGCTCTGGTCCGCGCCTGCGTATCACCGCGCGGGTCGTCGATGCCATCACCGGAGAAGCCACGGCCGAAGCCAAGGCTGACGGGCCCCTCGAACAAGTCTTCGAACTCCAGGACCGAATCGTCACGCAATTTTCCGATGCGCTGCGGATAGGCACCAAGCAGCCACGATCGCTTGGTGACACGAGCAGCCTCGATGCCTATCGCGCTTTTACGGAAGGCCGCGTGCGGCTCGAGTCGCTCGATGCGTCCGAGGTGGCGACGGCCACCGCGGATTTCGAGAAGGCAATCGAGATCGATCCGCGCTACGCCGCGGCGCACGTCGGCCTCGCGAACGCGATCTTCTGGCAGTACGAGATGTCACGCGCGCGCAACCAGCCTGATGGGGGACTCCTCGCGCGCGCCGTAAATTGCGTCAGGCGCGCGATCGAGCTCGAGCGCGATCTTGCCGACGCCTACGCGACGTTGTCGTTCCTGCTAATGAGCGCGGGACGCGCACCCGAGGCTGTGATTGCCGCGCGCCGAGCGGTCGCGCTCGAGCCGCGCTACTGGGGCAATCAGTTCCGGCTGGCACACGCCGCCTGGGGCGAAGAGCGGCTGGTGGCACTGGCGCGGGCTCGCGATCTCTATCAGGATTTTCCTTTTGTCCATTTCGAGATGGCGATGGTCCACATCGCCCGCGGTCAGCTCGATCGGGCCGAGCCGGTGTTGCGCGAGGGCACGGTCGTCCAGGATCGGCAGGCCGATCGCAAACAACGATATCCCGCAAAAGGCCTGCACTGGCTGCTTGGACTCGTGCGCCTGGCCTGTGGCGACTCGAGGGAAGCGCTGCGCGAGTTCGAATCCGAGCTCGCGTCTGGATCCTGGCAGCTGTACGCTCGTGAGTTTGCGATGAACGCCCACGATGGTGCCGGCTTTGCCCACCTCGATGCGGGTGACGCTCGGCCGGCGATCGAAGCATTCAACAAGGCGCTCGAGCTCTTTCCCGAGCACGCGCGCTCGCTCGTCGGCTCGAGTGCGGCGCTCGCGGCTGCGGGTGACGAGACGGCAGCATCGAGCGCCCTCGACAAGGCCCTGGCAGCGATCGATGGACTCCGTCGCGGCGGCCGCGCGAGCGAAGCCATGATGGCGGAAGCGATGCTCCACGCCGTCCGTGGCGACTCCGCAAAGGCGATCGGCGCGCTGAACACGCTGCTCGACAAGCCCGACATGCCCTTCTCGGGATGGACCATCCCTATCGAGCCACTGTTCGAGCCCTTGCGGCGCCTGCCCGACTACCAGAAGGTCACCGCACGGCTCGCCGAGCGGGCGCGCTAAGTCGTGCTCCAAAAGCCAGTTCGCCTGTCGGCGTGAAGCTTCACGCTTCCTCAGCCGGCGTTCACGACTGTTCAGGCCACGACTCGCTATCGTTGACGCCAACGCGGCACCTGCCGCGCTGTAACGAAGGTGCTACATGAAGAAGGACGAACAAAGGCCGGAGTTGCGGCGGGCGCACTGGTCGTGGCTGGAATCAGAGTCTTCAATGTGGGTGGCCAGGGAGCTAATCGACGATGCCACCAGGCATCGGATACTCGAGTCATATCAGGTGCAGTCCGCGAACGGCGGAGCCTGCTGGCGCTCATGCTGCTCGGCGCCTTGATGCTCGGCATTGGTGTCCTGCTATTGATTGGCTACAACTGGCAGCGTGTGCCCGTGAGTGGCAAGGTCGCCATCATCATGAGCTCGGTGGCGCTTGCCTTCGCGGCGTCCGCATGGTCGTACGCACGGCAGCATCACGCCGCGGGTGAGACCCTCGCGTTCATCGGTGTCCTCCTCTTCGGCAACGCGATCTGGCTCATCGCGCAGGTCCTGCACATTCGCGGCAACTTCGCCGACGCCTTCATGTGGTGGGCGCTCGGAGCGCTGGCAAGCGCCTGGCTCGTGCGCTCGCGGATCATCGGCGCTGGCGCCGCGTTCCTCGTGCTCATCTGGGTCCTGGCCGCCGGGTTCACGCTCGATCGGCCGCTCTGGTCGTTCGCCGCGATCTGGATAGCGGTGATGACCGTTGTCTATGTGCTGAAGTCGCCGCTGATGCTCGCGCCGGCGGCGCTGTCGGCCATTGCGTGGGTGTGCTGGGTTCCTGCCCGCACGCAACCCGAGTTCGTCTCGGTCGGCGCCGCCGCCCTGGCGGCCTGCGCCTGCTATGCCGTCGGCTCGTGGCACGATGCCTCGAATCGCCTCGGGCGCGCCTGGCAGGAGACAGGACTGGTCGCGCTTCTGGGGGCATGTGTTCCGTTGCTGATCTCGGAGTTCCACACCACTTCGCACAACCAGCGCGTGACGTGGGAGTCCCTGGTCGGTACTGTCACCGGCAATCGTGACGGGGCTGGTCGCAGCAGGCGCATCGATACGTCGTCGAGATAGAAACAGCGAGGCTTTCCTCGCGATGGCTGATGCCTTTGTGATGGCCACGGCAGTGGCGCTAGCGGCATGGCTGGGACTTCTGGCCAGCGGCGTGACGCAGTCGCGGGCATGGGGCCTTTCCGCGACGATGACATTCAGCGTACTAATCCTGGGTTTGTCCGTTGCGCTGATTCACAGGGCGCTCCGCGACGACCGCGCGTCAGATCTGACGATCGGCGTGCTGTTTGCCGTGGTGTTCTTGCTGGTGCGCTGGCTCAGTCTCATCGACAGCATGCTGTGGTCAGGGCTGATGCTGCTACTCGCCAGCGCCGGCTTTTTCGCGATCGCGAAGTTGTGGAGCGGCCGTGCTCGCAGGGCACCCAGGCGACACGAGCCGGCAGCGATGGGAGCATCACGATGACTGAAAGACTATCGTCAACGGCGCGAACGATACTCGCGGGTGCCGTCTGCCTCTCAATTCTCTCTGGCGTGCTCGTCGTTCACGCCTGGCCGCTGTGGACAGGACAGTCGGTACTGCTGCCAGTGACGCCAGTCGATCCTCGTGACTTGTTTCGCGGCGAATATGTGCGCCTGGGGACGCCGGCAACACGCGTCGCGGTTCGGCCGGCGACTCCGCCGCAAGGTGGAGCGTTGGCCGTCGAGACCGCAGACTCGTGGTGGGATGGTCTTCAGGCAAGCGGAGCGCGCCTGGCCGGTCGCACGATTTATGTGCAACTCGAGCCTCGGGGCGAGGCCGGCGAGTCGCAGCCGGTCAGCATCTCGGGCGCGCCGCTGCCCGGCCGCATCAACTTGCGCGGCCGGATCACGCACCATCAGGCGGACGACAGTTCGTTGACGATCGACTATGGGCTCGACAGCTACTTCATGCAGGAAGGTACGGCAAAGCCTGTGGAGGACGCGATGCGCGAGCGCAAGCGGGTGCAGATGGAAATTGCAGTAGCGGCGTCGGGCCACGCGCGCATTCGTCGATTGCTGATCGATGGTCGTCCGGTCGACCGGTGATGGCAGTGCCGTGGCGCTAAGGCCCGGGAAAGCACCGGCAGTTGGCGTCTGATCCTTCTTCGATGGCGCCGTCCGCCGGCGCCAGGTCCGATCGCGCAAAAATGACTGAGCGTCCGCTGCGATAGACGGGGCGCCACACCGCGGACCGCGACAACGTCTCCGCCAACGGCAGCTCTCGCGGCACCCACACGTAGTCGGCATGCAGCGAATCGAGATAGGGCAAGCCATCCTGCAGCGCCAGGTACATGTCGAGGTGCAGATCGACCGTTCGATCGGTATAGACCGTCTCACGCCGACCATCCATCGATACGCGCAGATCGGACGGCTTGTGCCAGATGGCGTATTGGCCCCAGTCGAAGAACGTCACCATCCGCCCTTTGAGCTGATGCTCACGGACGAATGACATCGCCTGCGATTCGGGGAAGTTCGAGGCGGCGTGCACGTCGATGCAGAAGAGGTTCGTCTTCAGCTGCGGAATCGTGAACGCAAGGATCGCGATTGCCGCGACAGCCACGATGCCCTGCGCCAGCAGCGATTGTTGTCGTGGAGTTTCGGCGCGCCGGCGCTCCTGAACCATCCGGATGATCTCTGGCGCCAGGAATCCAAGCGTCGAGAGAGCAAAGAACGCGTCGAGGCGGCTGACCTTGAAGCCCAGGGTTCCCCAGAAGAGCGGGATCACAACCGCCGCGAGGCGCGTCGAGCGATCGGCACGGCGAACAGCCGTGACCGCTATCAGCGCGAATACGACACCACGGTCCGAGGAGCGCGATGTCCGTGTAGACAGGCCCCCACTCGGAGATGAAGCGGCGCGACGGTCCGACTGTCGAAGCCAGGAAGCGCCACAGACCGATGCCGTACGGGTTGATGAGCGTGGCAGCGACCGCCGTGGCGCAGGCGGTCCACATCCCGACAAGCGGACCGGCGCTGTCTCCGCGCCGCCACGCGGTCCACGTGTTCGCCGCGCACCACAACCCCAACGTCCCGCACCCCACAAGCCAGCCGCCATGGGTGTTGGCCCAGAAGATCATCAGCGGTGGCACCAGCCACAGCACGCGCGTGTTGCGCTCAGCGCGGCGCAGCAGCAGCACCAGGACAGAGAAGCAGAGCACTGAGAAGAGCTGCGGGCGAACCTGCTGCGCGCGCGTCAGGATCCCGACGAGCCCGAGAGCGGTGAGCACGACCGCCGTCCGCGCATCTGCGCCCTCGTCCTTTGCGATTCTCCACACGCACGCCATCGACAGGAGGATGACCGCGAGTTTGAGCAGCACGAGGCCGCTCGAGCCCGCCATCCTGAACGCGGCCGCCATCAAAATCTCAGACAGCCACTCGTGGTTGATCCACGGCTTGTCCGACGTGAAGGAGTAGGTGTCAGGCAGGAGAATCGTGCCGCTGTCGATGATGTCGCCGCCAAAGCGGACGTGTCCCCAGAGGTCGGGGTCGGCTCTCGTCAGGCGTGACGAAGGTCAGCACGACGAGTAGCGCGCAAGCGGGCAGTATGAGGCGCCGAAATGACACGAAGCCAGTCGGCGTTACAAGAATCGCGCCTCGCTAACTGCGCCCGCGTTCCTTATCTATCAACGAGTTACGGCCTCATCAGGAGCGGGGATGGTAATCGCGATCACGAAACTGCAAGTCACGGATTGAGATTCGCGTAGATGGCCCTGGAAATCGCCGCCATCACCGCTGCGCTTTCTTTTTGTTCCTGGACGCCGCGCACGAGGATGACGAGCACGTAGGGACGCCTGGCGAAGACGATGCCGGCGTCGTGGTGGATGCGGGTGATGTTGCCCGTCTTGTGAGCGACGGCTATTTCGGCCGGAAGGCCCGCGGGGATCGCGTCGTTGAACTTCTGGCGCTTGAGCACGGCGACCATCGCCTCGTCCGATGAGGGATCGACCGCCGTGCCGTGCGCCAGATGGTCGAAGAGGACAAGCAGCCCGCGCGCCGTGGTCGAGTTGTTCAAGCCCTTGTCGAACGCCTTCTGATCTTCGACGCCGCGCAGCACCTGCATCCCGCCGGCACCGAGCCTCGTCACGGTGGCGCGGATGTTCTCGACGCCGAGTTTCTCGATGAGGAGATTGGCCGCGAAGTTACTGCTGACCGTGATCATCGCCTCGTCGAGCTGCCCGAGCGTCAGCGTTTTGCCGACGGCCGCGTAGACGAGGGTGTCGGAATCATCGCCTTCGCTGAGTTTGTAGGGACTGCCGTCGACTATGCTGCGGAACTCGTTGCGAATGGGAAGCGGGGCGTCGAGCGAAACCGTTCCGGCCTTGGCCTGCCGGTAGAGCTCGATCATCACCGGCACCTTCATCGTGCTCGCGGCGTGAAACGGCTTGTCGGCGTCGATGAGGAGCTCGAAGCGCCCGTCAACCGACCGCGCCGCAACCGCGATCTCGGCGCCGCTGGCCGCGATGAGTGCCCGCACTTGCGCCTCGAGCGGAGAGGTCAGCTGCGCGGCCCCGAGTGCGCCAGTGGCTAACGTCAATGCAGCAAGGGCAATCTTGAAGTCGTGCGACCGGACCATGAGGATTGAATGACGGTGACCGCCGACTGTGACTGAAGACTGTGACTGACGACGCGACTGCGACTGACAGACTGTCGACTAACGACTGCCGACTAGCGACTGACAATATTCCGCAAGTCCACCCCACGTCTCCGGGTCCTGCGCAACCAGCGTGGCGAAGTAGAGCGCGACGTCCTCTTCCGGGAACTCTTTGCCGAGCTCGGCGGCGGCGGCCTTCAGCTTGGCGGCATCGGGCGTCGGGCAGCGTCTCTTCCGAGATCAGGCCGTTCTCGTGCGCGATACCCAGCTTGTCGAGGAAGGCTGACATCATCGGCCGCTGCCGTTCGAGGTGATACGCCACCATCGCGCGCGCGACGATCGAATCGGAGATCGTCGGCAGCGAGGTGAGGTACTTGACGCGCCTCTCGAGGTCCAATGCCAGGACGCTCTTGGTCCTGAACTTCATGTGCTGCGCGATGGCCCCAATCGCCTCGGCCTGCTGTTCAGCGGACTGTTCGTCCACCCAGAACGGTTCAGCCAACTGCGCGCGGCGCTCGGGCGTCAGACGCTTCCACACACGGGTCGGCCGGAAATCACTGAAGTCCTGATCCATCCGACCGATCTTAGCGTAGATTCGCGGCCGCTCGGCCGGGCGGCCGTGCGCCAATCTGATACGATCGGACGTTCTAATGCACTCCGATCGCCTCTTCACGCCGCACTTCTTCGTGATGTGCTGCTTCACGTTCACGGTGTTCCTGTCCGCATTTCAACTACTGCCGACGGCACCGTTCCACATTCTCGATCTTGGCGGCAGCACGTTCGCGTCCGGGCTCTTCCTGGGATTTCTCACGTACTCGTCGGCGTTCTCGGCGCCTGTCACCGGAGCGTTGGCCGATCGACTGGGTCAGCGGCGAATCCTCATCGTGTCGAGCCTCGCGCTCGCAGCGTTCTCGATTGGCTACGCGGTGATCTCCGACTACCGGGTCACGCTCGCGCTCGTCATCGTGCACGGAATCTTCTGGTCCGGCCTCTTGTCGGCCTCGGCGTCGTACATGACGAACCTGCTGCCGGAGAGCCGCCGCGCCGAGGGCATCGGCTACTGGGGCCTGTCGACCGTGGCGGCGATGGCCGTGGCGCCGACCATCGGCCTCTGGATCTACAAGCACGGCGGCTGGCTCTGGCTCTGCATCGTCGGCGCGGTCCTCAACCTGGTGATGTCGGGGATTGCGTGGAACCTGCGCGGGCACGACGCGAAGCCGGCGCGTCCCGCGGTCACGCGCGCGCGCCGCGGCTCGCTCCTCGAGTGGCGCGTGCTCATTATTTCCTTCAGCCTGTTTCTCTATTCGTTCGGCTACGGCGGGATCACGAGCTTCACGGCGCTCTATGCCGACGCCAACGGTGTGACGCCCAAGAGCATCTACCTGACGGCTCTGGCCATCGTCATCCTCCTTACGCGGCCGATGGCCGGCCGCCTCGGCGATCGTTTCGGCTACAAGCGCGTCTTCGTGCCGTGCCTGGTGCTGATTTGTCTCGGGCTGGGTCTGCTGTCGTTCGGCGGTACTCGAGGCTGGCTGATTGCGTCGGCCGTGGTCTTCGGCGTCGGCTTCGGTACCGCGTATCCCGTTTACGTCGGCTACGTGATGCAGGGCGTGGACGCCGATCGTCGCGGCGCCGCCTTCGGCGCAATTCTCGCTGCGTTCGACACTGGCATCGGCACTGGCTCGACGTCGATGGGATACCTCATTCAGCACTACGGTTTCGCGTCGGCTTTCGGGCTTGCTGCCGGTCTTTCCGCGCTGGCCCTGCCATACTTCCTGGCTGCCGACCGCCTGGTGCGCGCGCCGGTCAGGGCCAGCCTGCGCGACGTGATCGTCGAATGAGGCTCGCTGAATGCTCTTCGCCGATCGGGGCGTAGACATCGCTTCGTTCAATAAAGGATCACCACAGAGACGCAGAGAACGCAGAGGACGTGACTGCTGCGATTAGTCGTTGGGCCTGAATTGTGACGGTCGGCATCCTGCAGCGGTCCGAGACCGCAGCTCACGCAGACGCGTGCTGAACCACATCTTCGCGATCGCGAGCGTGGACATCGCCTCGTGACACGTAGAGGATCGACCGACTGGCGTGCGTCCGAGATCGAAGCGACCGCTAGCTTCTCGGCAGGTTGCGTAGTGACGACGAAGCCAGGCGATCTCGCGTCACCTGATCAAGCGACCGTCGGCTCGGCACGCCTGACGAGTCGACGCTTCGAGCGTCCTCACCGAACGGTCGTCGATGATCGCGGATCAGCACGACCTCTGCGTTCTCTGCGGCCTCTGTGGTGATCAACCGTTCCGACGAGTTGCTCGGCTGAAGCCCGGCCCTCCTGACCTCCTGTTCTCCTGACCTCCTGTTCAGAATTCGTGCTCCCGTCTCAACTACGACATTTATCGTATTGACACCTACGATAAAAGTCGTATGATCCGGCGCATGGGACGTACGCCGCAGCCAGCGAAGCGCAAAGACAAGCCTACCAACGCCGAAGTCGCCATCCTGCGCGTGCTGTGGTCGCGCGGTCCGAGCACCGTCCGCGAAGTCGCACGGTCGATGGGCCGCGAGGCCGAATACACGACGATTCTCAAGCTCCTGCAGAACATGACGGCCAAGCGGCTCGTGCGTCGCGACGAGTCCGCTCGCTCGCACGTGTACGCGGCTGCCAATCCAGAGGAGCAGACGCAGCGCCAGATCGTCAGCGACCTCCTCGAGCGCGTCTTCGAGGGCTCGGCGGCAAAACTGGTGATGCAGGCGCTGGCGGCGAGCGACACGTCGGCGAAAGAGCTCGAGGAAATACAGAAACTGATAGACACGCACCGAAAGGGACGCCGATGACTCTGCAATTGAACGGCTGGCTCGACACCATCGGTTGGACGCTCGTGCATTTCGTGTGGCAGGGAACGGTGATTGGAGTGGTCATCGCCGCGGTTCTGGCGGTGTGCCGCGCCCGCGCGTCCTCTCAGGCGCGGTATCTCGTCGCATGCTTCGGCCTTGCCGCGCTCCTCGCGGCTCCAATCGCCACCGCGGTCGTGCTCCGGTCGTCGCCGTCGACGTCAGTCGTCCGCAGCGCTGCCACGTTTGCTCCACCTGCGTTCGAGCCGACGTCAGTGCCCGCGAGCCGTCCCGCGCGGTACGCAGATCCTCGCCTCGACCGCCGTGCGAGCATCGGCCGCCGTAGAGCCATGGCTGCCGCTGGTCGTGTCCGCCTGGTTGTCGGGCGTCCTGCTGCTCCTCGCGCGGTTCGCCGGGGCGTCATGGCGGGTGCGCCGGCTGCGTCGCGTGGCGCTACAGTCGCCGTTGTCGCGGTGGCATGACACGGGCCTGCGCCTCGCGGACCGGCTTCTCATCAGGACCGGATTCCGCATCGTTGACTCGATGCTCGTTGACGTGCCGAGCGTCATCGGGACGATTCGTCCGGTGATCCTGCTTCCGGTGGCTGCGTTGACCAGCCTGACGCCCGACCAGATCGAGGCGCTGCTCGCGCACGAGCTCGCGCACATCCGGCGGCAGTGATTACGCCGTGAACATCGCGCAGACCCTCGCCGAAGCGATGCTGTTCTTTCACCCGGCGGTGTGGTGGATGTCCGCGCGAATCAGGGAGGAACGCGAGCACTGCTGCGACGACATCGCCGTCGACGTGTGTGCCGAACCGGTCGTCTACGCGTCAGCGCTTGCCGAAATCGCTTCGTGGCGCCGGCGCGATCTCGTGCTGTCGCTCGGAGCAGCCGACGGTGCGCTGCTGGCCCGCGTGCGACGAATCCTTCGCGAGCCGGAAGCCCACACGCTGCGCGCGGGGAGCGGATCGATTGCGCTTGCGCTGGCCATACTGGTAACGGCCGGCGCAGTCGTGCGGTCCTCCTCAGAGGAGGCGCCGATCCCGGTTGCGACCTCAAACCAGCGAATCGTGACGATCAAGACAAGGAACATGGTCGAGGAGTTTGCGCTCCGAACGACGGATCATTTCCAGTTGTTCTATCAGCGCGATCTGGATCTGCACGCCGATCGCGTCGGACGTGAGGCAGAGGCGGCCTATGAACGCATCAGCGGCGACCTGCGGCACAACCTCGCGAAGCCCGTGCCGCTCTTCGTGCTGCGCACTGCGACCGAGACCGAGCGGATGGCGCAGACGTTCGATCTCTCGTCTTCGGCCGTAGCGGAGCAGGGATTGAACGATCACATTCTTCTCGCCGTCGACCAGCCTGCGGATCAGTGGCTCGGCGTCATCACGCACGAGCTCGCGCACGTCTTCGGCTTCGACATTCTTCCGTCGAAGTCCATCGCCACGTGGATTCGTGAAGGGCTGGCCGAGTACCGAGCGTGGCACCTGGGATCCGAGCGACCTGGTCGTGCTGCGCAATGCCGTCCGATCGAATGCGGTGCCTGCGATGAGCCGGCTGCAGGGCGTCGACGGCAGCGCGCCGCGCCTCGTGCCCTCGCTCGGCCACGCCGCCTTCGATTTCGTGGAATCGCGAGCCGGCAAGGACGGGGTACGCCAGTTCCTGTTCGCGCTCAGAAAGACCGCCGACACCGGCGCCGATCCGTTCCAGGCTGCGCTGCAGATGGATCGCGACGCATTCGATCGCGCGTTCGAAGCCTACCTGCGCCAGCGCTTTACCACTGCCGCCAACCAGCCGCCGCGCGCCCGCGGCGATCTGGGAGCCATCCTCCGCGTCGAGGGCGAGGTCACGGCGATCCGGTGGCCGGTCGCCGAAGGCCTTGCCTGCTTCGAACTCTGGGTGCCGATCGGGGACGGCGTCCGATCTCAGCGCTGGGCCATCGAATGCGGAACCGGCGGGGCACAGAGTGTCACAGAGGCACTCAAGCCCGGTGACCACGTTGTCGTCACCGGCACCGTCGCACAGGGAATGACGGCGCACCGCCTCACGCTCGAGAGCCTCGCCCGTCCAGCGGATGGCTTTATCTGGCGCGCTGATATTTGAGGTTCGTCCAGGATTGCGAGCCGATACTTCCTATCGGCTCTGCGTCGGGTCAGATCACCATTCGACCTGACCCCACGCATCTCCCGTCGCGTCGCAGGGTGCCGTCGGAGCTTGATTGCCGGTGCCTCTACAGCTTTCTGAGATACGCGAGCAGCGCCGCGCGTTCCTCCGGCGCCGGCTGGCGATCGAAATTGACGCCATCTGTCGAGGCGACGGGCGGGGCCGGGGCTGGTGGGGGCGGCGCCCCGACCTTGATGAACTTGAAGACCTCGATGTAGTGGTCGACGACCTCTTCGAGCGTATCGGCGCTGTTGTTGTGGAAGTACGGCGCCGTGTTCCTGATGCCGCGCAGCCCCGGCACGTCGAGCTTGTTCCAGTCGTCGAACGGCGGCGCGCCGCCGACGTACCCCGTGAGAAGCGCCCGGCCCGGATCGGAGCTCTTGCGGCGCACGATGTCTCCTGCCTTCGGTCCGCCCGGAGGACCTGGGATGGCCACAGACAGCATGACCGCGTAGGTCTTCGCGTTCCGGTCGAGGCGTTCGGGACACGGCTTGAAGGCGAACCGCGCCGGAACCATTTGATCGACTGGTCGCGGGCACTGCGTCAGGATGTCGTGATAACGAATGACCGTAACGGGTATCGTCGGCGACGTCGACTGGCCCGGACCCCCATGGCAGATCGCGCACGCCCGTTGGAAAACAGCTTTTCCCTGTTGTTCGAGCTCGTTGAGCCGCGGATCGGGATCCGGCAAGGGCACGGTCCCTTCGTCAATGGCGTCTGCCAACGCCCGGACGCGGTTGTTCGTGAACAACGTGCGCTGGAACGACGCCAGATCGTCGAGCATCGTGTCGGGTTCGGGATTCTTGATTTGTGCGTGTGCCACGAGCGCCCCATGCGCCTGCTCCTGGAGCGTGGCGAAGCGCGCATCCAGCTGATAGCCGCCCGTTGGGTTCGGATTCCTGAACCACGCGTTCTGCAGGTCGTTTCCGGTCAGCTTGACGTCGTTGACGGTTGGCACCATGCGCCAGACGTCGACCTCGGTTGCGATTGACACCGTGCCTGCGGGATCGACGAGCTTGACCTTGCCGTTGAGCGGCAACTGCATGACGACGCGGATCAGGCCGTTTTGCCGGAGGTTGCTGAAGTCGCTGGCGGCTTCGTGATTGGTGCGAAAGTCGTCCGCATCGATCGGCCGGAACAGCGGATCGTCGAAGTCAGGATCGAATAGCTGCAACAGCTTCATCAGCCGGAAACGGGCCTCGACGCTCGCTGGCGACAGCTGAAAATGGTCCGACGGCATATGGCAGTCTGCGCAGGCGCGCCCGTTGCCATTCATGCCCCGCAGCCGGCGATCGAGGAACGCCAGCCCGCCTCGAACGACGGCCGCACACGGCTCGCCACCGCAGAGGGCCGCTTCCCGCTCCGCGGCCGCAGTCGATGTCTGATTCTGCGGCGCCCGCGCCGCGACGTCGACGCTCGACTTCATGAGAAATGCGGACACGAGGGCGAGGAAACAGACGATCAGGACAAAGCTCCGCCGTCCAGCAACGGCTGTCTTCATGACATCTCCTTCTGACGTGGAAGCGTTCCGACGCGTGCCCGGCGCCGTGAGCGAGTGAGGTCGTGCAGTGTGTATAACGCCGGCGCTGCGAAAGGCGTACAGAGCCGTGCGACGATCGCCCGGATGCGACGTTACCGAGTCAGGTTCGTTGGCTTACAAAGAGCCTGTCTCCGTTAATCCGTTGTGATCCCGTTAACTCCGTAGCCTCCGGAGACCCGGGCACCTCAGAAACCGAAGCGCGCTCCGAGCTCGATCTTGCGTGCGGCGCCGGCGGAGGTCGGCTCGCCGAAGAACGGTGACGTCATTACGCCGCTGTACCCCATGTAGTTCGTGTGATTGGCCACGTTGGTCGCGGCAACGAAGAGCTCGACGCGCCACCGCTTGTCCTCGGCGCCGCCCGAGAAGCCGCCCATCGGCGCGTCACCGCCGCCGCCGGCCCGAATGACCATGATCTGTGGGCCGCCGCCGGCACCGTCGGCGCCAGGACGTTGTCCAAAGCCGAAGGAGTAGCTGAGACGGGCCCCAACATCCCATCGGTCGTCGGCGCGCGCTGCGTTCCGGCCAACACCGGCTGGCCGATCGTTGCTCACCGTGTCGTTGTTGTCGTCGTGGCCGGTGGTGATGTTGTACGGCGGTGCAGAGTTGCCGTTGAACGTCGTCGCGATCTTGAAGCCCCGCCACAGGTTCATGTTGAACATGCCCGAGAGCCGGTGGCGCACGTCTGCCGGCGCCGGTCCCCACTCCGCCCGCGCGTCGAAGTTGTTCGCGGGAAGGCTGAGGGCGCCGTCGGTATCGTTCATGGCCCTTCCCAGTGTGTAGTTCGCGAAGAGGAACGTGCGGTGCCACGGCAGGTTGACGTTCAATCCGGCATTGAGGAACTGTGCCTGCGAGCGCGCCGTCGACTCAATCCGAGTCACGTTGCCCCAGTTGGCGTCAGGGCGCGTGCCGTCGGGCAGCGGCGCGTTGATGTTGCGGCCGCGGAAAAGGTCCGAACCACGCGCGAAGCTGTAGCTGACGTTCAGCCGCGCGAACTTGCCGACGGCCTGCTCGACGCCGACGTTGGTGCGAAGTGTTCGCGGCAGCGTCAGGTTTGGATCCTGCAAATAACGGCTCGCAGGCAGCACGACGACGTCGCCGCCGGCGAAGGGGTCGGGGAAGCCGGGGTTCTGCACCACCAGGTCCGTCTGGTGTGTGCCGTCCACACGCAGCGTCTGTTCGTAGGTCTGTGAATCGTACCAATCGAAGAAGAGACCGGCGCCGCCGCGGATGGTGGTCTTGCCGCTCTTGAAGGGCGACCACGTCGCGCCGTAGCGCGGGCCGAAGTTGAGGTAGTCGTCGGTATGCGTCTGCGCTTCGTAACGAAGCCCGAAGCTCATTGACAGGCTGCGCGCAACGCGCATGTCGTCCTGGATGTAGCCGCCAAACTGCACCTGCGAATACTCGACCAGAGGATCGCCGCTGCGCTGGGTAAACGTCGTCGGCCGGCCCGCCTCGTAGTTATCGAGGCTTGCAAACGTAAACGTGCCGCCCATGTTGCGTGCATCGTCGCTGCGATAGCGTCCGGCCTCGAGCACGAAGCCGGCGCGCGCGGAATGGCGGCCCTTCGCATAGTCGAGATCGGTCGCGAGCTCGAGGTCGGTTCCCTGACGGCCGCCTTCGATCTGGGCGCCACCGGAGGTGAAGGCGTCGAGCACCTGCAGTGTCGGAGCATCGGTGAGCGAAGACGACTCGCTCGTTTGACGCCGCACCTGGAGGCGCGTCTCGTTGAAGAAGTTACGGCCGATTGGCCCCGACTGTGAGATGCGGAACACGTCCTCGGAGGTGTCACGCGAATAGGCGCGCGCTGGCAGATCGAAATCACCGACGCCGAGGTTGCGGCTGGCCGTGCCGTTATGCTGGAAGCTGCTGCGGAGTGTGTGCGAGCTGGTCAGCGCGTGGTCGACACGCGCCATGAAGTTGGCGCGGTCGGCGGGCCGTCTCACGCTGCCAGCGACGTTCTGCTGCGGCAGCGCCGCGTTGATCGTCTTGGAGTCGTAGGCGTTGACGCCGTTGCTTGTGAAAGAAAAGCCCGTGCGGTCCTTCTTGAGCGTCCCGCTCACCGTGAACGTTCCGTTCTGCTGCTGTTCTGGTGACTGCCGCGGCGCGAACGCGTTCCGCGCGTTCAACGATTCGTCGCGGAACATGAAGTCGACCGAGCCGCGCAGGGGCCCGCCGCCGGGCCGGGTCACGAGGTCGACAAACACCATGCCGCCGCCGTGATTCTCGGCAGCGAAGAGATCACGCCGGAAGCGGATCGACTGAATCTGCGACTTCGGCGGCAGGCGGCCGCCGCGAAAGCCGTCGACGCGGAGGGTCGCGCCTGGGCCTGCCATCTCCTTCAAGGCGGTCTCCATCTCGTCGGGGTCGTCTGGCAGGGCCTCAATCTGTTCACGCGTCAGCAAGTTGCCAAAGGCATTGCCGCGCGGGTCGAGCGCGCGATCGCGGGGATCCTGGCCAACCGTCACGTCCTCGGCAACTCGTGCCAGTGCCAGCTTCATTTCGCGCCGCGTGCTGCTTCCCGCCCGCAACCGCACGTCGTCGATGAGGCGAGGCTCGAACCCGGGAAACTCCGCGCGCAGCGAGTAGCGTCCTGGTGCCAGGCTGGTGTTCGTCGCTTCGCCGCGCGCGTCCGTCATGATCTCGACTGGCGGGCCCGCTGGGTCGATCGGCTGCACGGTCACGCGGGCGTTGACAATGATTGCGCCGGATTGATCGACGACCGTCACCTGTAGCGTCGCGTTGCGAGCGCTTTGCGCCAGCGCCGGCGTGGCGCCGAGCCCGACAACCACCAGGCCGATGCTGCAGGACACACGTCGAGCGAGCGCGGCCAGTGAGGCCGCGAATTTGTGAGGCATGGTGCTTTACCTGAATGAATCCTGTGCGAGTGTGCCGGCGCGCGAGCGCGTCAGCTGCCGACCTTGAATCGATCCGCCTTGAACGTCGGGTTGACCTTGTAGCTCGTGACGTCCCATTCCTCGACGGTCTTGGCGCCAAGACCGCGCGCGACGCGGTAGGGGAACATCACGCCGTCCACCTTGCGGTAGTCGGAGAAGAACAGCCGGTACTCCACGAGCTTCGGCGGCGCGGCCTCGGCGTCCTTCATCTGCTTTTCGAGCTCGGCGCGTTCCTCTGGCGTCAGCGCCGCCATGGCTGGTGAACCGGGCCGCGCAGCGTGCGTCGTCGCGCCCGCCGGGGCCGCAGCTGGTGTAGCAGCTGCCGTTGCTGCGCCACCTGAGGACGGTGTTCCTCCCTGGGTTGTGTTGCCGGCCGCGGGTGCGCCCGGCCCGCCACTACGGCCGTCGCGCGCCACGGTGCGCATCATCACGCGCGCTTCCGGCTCCATGTAAGTGAGCATCAACGGCAAGTGCGTTTCGGCATCGACGAAGAGCCGAGCCTTGAAGTCATCGGGGCCCGCAACGTCGATGATGTCTGCCTTGCCATCGGGTGATTCCGCCTGGCCGCCATGGGTGTAGGTGCAGTTGAAGCCAGGCTGTGGGCTGCCGGTGAGCCCCAGATACAAGCGCGCGAGATCGATCTGGCTGCGCTTCAGCGCCATCTTCGCCCGTGCCGGGTCTGCCGCCGGGCTGTCGACCTGGATGCGCATCCCTGGGGTGTTGGGCACGATCTCGAGGAAGGGGCGCGACGGAGTCGAAGCCCTCGGTGCGCGTCATGCCGAAAGCCGCGCTGCCGATGTCTGTGCGCAGGTACCGATCCGGCACGTCGACGTCGATCTCGATCTTCCCCGTCGTCTGCTGACTGCCGCTGGCGTTGCCGCCACCGCCGCCCATCATCACGAACGTCATCGTTCCGCCGCCGCCGGCGCCGGCGGACATCTCGCGCCGATAGTCGGCGCGGAGCGACACGCCCTTGACGGCCGCCAGCTTCTGCTCGCCGCCGAGTGCCTTGCGCACGTCAGCCATGACGGCCGCCGCCTTCGCATCGGCCTGCGCCTGCGCAGCCGTGACGACGACGCCGTAGACGGCCGTTATTGCCGCCAGCATGCCCACACCTACCCAGCCTTGATTCCGCATCGTCTTGATCCTCTGAATCGCGCTGCGAGTCACTACCCGAATCGCCGAGCCACCGAACCACCGAACTACCGAACCACCGAACTACCGAACCACCGAGCTACCGAACCACCGAGCTACCGAACTACCGAACTACCGAGCTACCGAGCTACCGGCAGGACCGCCTTCGCCAAGGCTCCAGGCGGAAACTACCGACCCCGATTCTGCCCGTCACGCCGCCCACAATGGTTAAGCCGACGCTAAGACTTTGTTAACAAGGTAAAAACAGCAAACGCAACGGTTCGGCCAGTGTTTGACGCACATCCGCGGTGCTAGACTCGGCTTCATGTGGAGGCGTTTGCGCCCACCTCTTGCTGCTGTCGCGCTCGCGCTCTTCGCGCTGCTCGTGCTGCTGGCGGTGCTGCAATACCGGTGGCTCGGACAGATCAGCGACGCCGAACGTGCTCAGCGGCGCGCGACACTCGCTACCGGTGCGGTCGAATTCGCGCAGGACTTCGATCGCGAAGTGACGCGCGCGTATCTCCTGTTTCAAGCGGACGGTCCGTTTGCCGCGCCTGCCGCTGACGATGTCCTGGCGGAGCGGTTCGCGTGCGCGCTACGACCGCTGGCAGGCGACAGCGCGGTTTCCGCGATTGTTGAAAGAGTTCTACGCCTACTCGGAAGGCGACGCGAAGCAGGCTGTCCAGCTGCTGCGTTTCGATCCGGCAACACGCCGCTTGCAAGCGGCCGACTGGCCCGAGGCGTTGAAGAACTGGCGTGACCAGCTCACGGCGGCGAGCTGGAAGGACGCAGAACCGAACGGCGGCAACACGCTCTTCATTCGTCGCATGCCGCCTCCAGTCTGGGAAAGCGCGCCTGCGATCGTTGTTCCGTCGCCTGTCATTCTCTTCGGCGACCAGAAGCCAGGCACGCGTGTGACGGCGCGGACGGCGTACTCACTGCTGCTCATCGATCGCGACTACGTGACACGCGAACTGATGCCCTCACTGGCCGAGCAACACTTTGGCCATCCGGCACAGCAGGGAATCGGTCCTGCCGGCCTCGACTTCAAAGTTGCCGTCGTGAGCAAGGCGCAGGCGGGCAGCGTCGTCTTTCAGTCGACGCCGTCGTACGCGCCCGCAGTGGACGCGGCCGGCGATGCTGCTGCCGATCTCTTTCAGGTGCGGACGCAGGACTTCCTGTCGCTTGCTGCCGAAGTGCGCCGGTTCACGTCATTCGTCTCGCCGCAGCACGGCCCGCCCGCAGCCGGGGGCACTGCGCGCTTCACGATTAGCGACGTCGAGGCAGCGCGGCCCTTGTCGATCGTGATCCAGAAGGATACGCACGTGTCCACCGGGCCGCAGGCGGCGGCCGCTGCGGCAACGAGGACGGAGACGACGGCTGTCCACATCATCGCTGCCACAGTGGCGCCTTGTCGTTACGCACCCTTCCGGATCGCTCGAGGCCTCGGTCAGCTCGCAACGCCGCCGTAATCTTCTTGTCAGCTCGAGCGTGCTGGGCCTGCTTGGCGCGAGCATGGGCCTGCTGGTCCTCGCGACGCGGCGCGCTCAGCGCCTGGCGACGCAGCAAATGGAATTTGTCGCCGCCGTGTCGCACGAGCTGCGAACGCCGCTCGCCGTCATTCGATCGGCCGCGGACAATCTCGCCGACGGCGTCGTCCATGACGAGACCGGCATTCGCCGCTACGGAGAGCTGATGCGCAACGAGGGGCGCCGGCTCACGGAAATGGTCGAGCAGATTCTCGAATTCGCCGGTATTCAGTCGGGCCAGCGGGGCTTTGCCCTGCGTCCGGTCGGCATTCCCGATCTTCTTCACGATATCGTCTCCGCTTCCGCCGGCATCATTGAAACGGCCGGCCTGACCGTGACATTTGCGATCCCTGATGATCTGCCTGACGTCCTCGGCGACGAATCCGCGCTGCGGCGCGTCTTTCAGAACCTGATCGACAACGCGATCAAGTACGGCGCGGCCGGCGGATCGATTGCGATCGCGGCGGCAAGATCTGGAGCGCAGGTCAGCGTGACGGTCGCCGATCATGGCATCGGCATCGATGCCGCCGATCAGTCGAGAATCTTCGAACCGTTCTATCGCGCCGCCGACGTCGTGGCGGCACAGATGCAGGGCGCCGGCCTCGGCTTGAGCCTCGTACAGAGGATCGTGCTGGCCCACGGCGGGAGCGTGACGGTCAAGAGCGCGCGCGGCGAAGGCAGCGTCTTCACCGTGACCCTCCCGAGCGCCGGAGAGCGCACCGCAGGCGCCACGGCGTCGGCGAGCGCGGATGTTCAGGCGGTCCGCTCCTCGTGAAAAGAGTTCTCCTCGTCGAAGACGAGCCGGGGCTCGTCATGACGCTGACCGATCGGCTCACGCGCGAAGGCTACGCGGTCGAAGCCAGCAGCGACGGCGAAAGCGGTCTCGAGCGAGCGTCAGCGGAAGGATTTGACGTCGTGCTGCTCGACGTCATGCTGCCGCGCCTCAGCGGCTTCGATGTCATGCGCGAGCTGCGCCGCCGCGGTATCGAGACGCCGGTCATCATGCTCACCGCGCGCGGTCAGGTGGTCGACAAAGTCGTCGGCCTCAAGCTTGGAGCAGACGACTACGTCACCAAGCCGTTCGAGATGGTCGAGCTCCTGGCGCGCATCGAGGCCAAGCTGCGGCGCACGCCAGCGACGCCGCACCCTGCTGATGGCCATCAGTTCGGCGACATCCGGATGGATTTCCGCAAGGCTGAAATCAGCAAAGGCGGGTCGACACTCGATCTGTCGGCACGCGAGTTCCAGCTCCTGCGCTACTTCATCGAGCACCGCGGTGCGACGCTGTCGCGGGAAGAACTGCTCAACGAAGTCTGGGGCTATAACTCGATGCCGTCCACGCGCACCGTCGACGTGCACGTCGCGTGGCTGCGGCAGAAAATCGAGCCCAATCCCCGCCACCCGCAATACATTCTCACGGTCCACGGAATGGGGTACAAGTTCGCGGGGTAGAATGGGCCGCAACCACCGCGAGCCCCTTGTGAGCCCCAGTGAGCCCCAGTGAGAAAAGAAGACGAGCTGCTTCTCTGCGATAGCCACTGCCACTTCTTCTCGACGCGCTTCCTCGAGATCCTCGCCAGGGATGTCGAAGGACTTCCCGACACGGATCGCGCCCCGGCGCTCGCCGCGCGGCTCGGATGGGATGCCCCAGGGCCGGCGGAGTCGCTCGCCGATCGCTGGATCGAAGAGCTCGATCGAGCCGGCGTGGCTCGCAGCGTCCTCATCGCCAGCATGCCGGGCGACGAGGAATCGGTCGCCGTTGCCGTTGCGCGCCACCCGTCGCGCTTCGTCGGCGCCTTCATGTTCAATCCGCTCGCCGCCGATGCAGAGCCGAAGCTGGCGCGCGCGTTGTCGACGCTGCGACTCAGAATGGTCGCCCTCTTTCCAGCGATGCACCGCTACAGGCTGGATGGCGATGCGGTGGGGAAAGTCTTCGAGGCCGCGAGTCAAGCGGGGAGCGCGGTATTCGTGCACTGCGGCGTGCTTTCTGTGGGCGTCAGGAAGAAGCTCGGGCTGGCGTCGCCATTCGACCTGCGCCTGGGCGATCCCCTGGCGGTGGCAGCCGTCGCCTTGCGTTTCCCATCGGTCCCCGTCGTCATCCCGCATTTCGGCGCCGGCATGCTGCGCGAAGCGCTGATGGCCGCGGATCAGTGCCCGAACATCTACCTGGATACGTCGAGCTCCAACAGCTGGTTGAAGTATCACCCCGGCCTGACGCTGGAGGCCACGTTCCGGCAGGCACTGGCCGTGGCGGGCCCGGACAGGCTTCTTTTTGGCACTGACTCCTCGTTCTTTCCCAGGGGCTGGCAGAAGCCGATCTATGACGCGCAGAGGGCTGCGCTCGAATCCGCCGGCGTCGACGCCGGCGACCGTGTGAAGATCTTCCACGGCAACTTTGCGCGGCTCTTTCCCGCGCCGGTCGACACTCGGCACTGACAAACATCCCTCATTCACGCTAGAGGAATTGCTTGATGAAGATTGCGACACGAGGACTGCTCGGCGCGGCTTTCGCTTGCGCGCTCATCCCGCAGCTGGCATGCCAGGCCAGGCCGGAACCAGCCGACCTCGTCGTGACCAACGGCAAGATCGTCACCGTGGACGACGCGAAGCCGGAAGCGCAGGCTGTTGCCGTGCGCGCCGACCGCATCATCGAGGTTGGATCGGTGGATGCGATCCAGCGCTACGTGGGCACGAATACCCAAGTCGTCGACGCTGGCGGCCAGCTCGTCATCCCCGGCCTCATCGAGAGCCACGGCCACTTCACTGGCGTCGGCGAGTCGCAGCTCGTGCTCAAGCTCGGCGCCGTGCGGACGTGGGATGAAATCGTGGCGATGGTGGAGAACGCGGCGAAGTCCGCGAAGCCAGGCCAGTGGATCTACGGCCGCGGCTGGCACCAGGAGAAGTGGACGGCTCCGCCTGCGCCGAACGTCGAGGGTTTCCCGACCGAAGCATCGCTCAGCAAGGTGTCGCCGAACAACCCCGTGCTGTTGACCCATGCCAGCGGTCACGCGAGCTTCGCGAACGCTCTGGCGATGAAGCTCTCTGGGATCACGCGCGACCACGAAGAGTCCCGCCGGCGGCGAGATTCTCAAGGACGCCAAGGGCAATCCGACCGGACTGCTGCGCGAGACCGCGGCCGGCCTCGTGCGCCGCGGAACCGGCGAACCGGTGCCGACGGATGCCGAGCGCCTCGAGCGCGACAACCGCGTCCTGCATCTCGCGTCGGAAGAGGCACTGTCGAAGGGCGTGACGACATTTCAGGACGCCGGTTCGAGCTTTGCGACGATTGATCGCATGAAGGCCATGGTCGACGCCAACAAGCTCGGCGTGCGGCTCTGGGTGATGGTGCGGGCGGGCCTCGAGCAGGAGGCACAGAAGCTGGCGCAGTACCGCGATGATCGACTACGGCAAGGGGCACCTGACCGGTACGCGCCATCAAGCGTTCGATCGACGGCGCGCTCGGATCCCGCGGCGCATGGCTGCTCGAGCCCTATAGCGATAAGCCGGACAGCACCGGCCTCAATACGACCTCCATCGACGACATTACCAAGACAGCGGAGCTCGCCCTCGAGCACGGCTATCAGCTCTGCGTGCATGCCATCGGCGACCGCGCCAACCGCGAGACGCTGAACATCTTCGAGGCGGCGTTCAAGGCCAATCCCGACAAGAAGGATCTGCGCTGGCGCGTCGAACACGCTCAGCACCTCAATCCGTCCGACATTCCCAGGTTTGGCGCCCTCGGTGTCATCGCCTCGATGCAGGGCATTCACTGCACGTCAGACGCGCCCTATGTCCTCGCGAGGCTTGGAGCACAGCGCGCCGGGGAAGGCGCGTACGTCTGGCAGAAGCTGATGAAGAGCGGCGCCGTCATCGCCAATGGCACCGATGCTCCGGTCGAGGATGTCGATCCGATTCCAAGCTTCCATGCGTCGGTCAGCCGCAAGCTGAAAGATGGCAGCGTGTTCTACGGCGACGAGCGAATGAGCCGCATGGAAGCGCTCAAGTCGTACACCATCAACGGCGCCTTCGCGGCGTTCGAGGAAGCCTCGAAAGGGTCGCTCACCGTCGGCAAATACGCTGACATGGTCGTCCTGTCAAAGGACATCATGACGATCCCCGAGGACGAGATTCCGAGCGCCCAGGTCATGTATACGATCGTTGGCGGCAAGGTGCGTTACAAGAGGTAGGCTAGCCAGCCATGGATAGAGGAAGCGCCCGCTGCCGGTGGCTGCTGCTGTGCGTGGTCAGCCTCATATGGACCGCGCCGAGCGGCGGCTCACGAGTCGCCGCGCAGCGCCCGCCGAACTTCGTCATCGTCTATGCCGATGACATGGGGTACGCGGACATCGGTCCCTTCAGCGCCAGGACCGGCGCGGCGCGCCCGCGGACACCGAACCTCGATCGAATGGCCGCCGAAGGCGTGCGGCTCACGAATTTCTACGTTGCGCAGGCCGTGTGCTCGGCCTCGCGCATGGCGCTCCTGACCGGCAGCTATCCCAATCGCGTCGGCATCCAGGGCGCGCTGAACCACACCGCGACGTACGGCATCAACGCGGATGAGAAGACGATCGCCGAGGTCCTGAAGCCGCGCGGCTATGCGACGGCCATCTACGGCAAGTGGCATCTGGGGCACGAGAAGCCGTTTTTGCCGACCAGGCATGGCTTCGACGAGTACTTCGGGCTGCCGTACTCGAACGACATGTGGCCGCGGCATCCGCAGCAGAAGAACTTCTACCCCGACCTGCCGCTCATCGAGAACGATACCGTCGTCAAGCTCGATCCGGATCAGTCGCAACTGACAACGTGGTACACCGAGCACGCGGTCAGCTTCATCGAGCGCAATCGCGACAAGCCGTTCTTTCTCTACGTCGCGCACAGCATGCCGCACGTGCCGCTCTTCGTGTCGTCGAAGTTCAACGGCAAGACGCCAGACGGTCTCTACGGAGATGTCATCGCCGAGATCGACTGGTCGGTCGGGCGCATCCTCGAGACCCTGCGCAAAACAGGATTGGACGATCGAACACTCGTGATCTTCGCGTCGGACAACGGCCCGTGGCTGTCCTACGGCAACAACGCCGGATCCGCCGGACCCTTCCGCGAGGGAAAGGGAACGACGTTCGAGGGCGGTGTCCGCGTGCCTTTCATCGCGCGCTGGCCGGGGCAAGTCGCCAAAGGCGCCACCAGCGATGTTCCGTCGATGACGATCGATCTCCTGCCGACGCTCGCGGGCCTGGCGGGAGCGCCGGTCTCGAGCGACCGCATCATCGATGGTCGCGACGCCTGGCCGGTGATCGCCGGCAAGCGTGACGCGAAGGCGCCGCACGACGTTCTCTACTTCTACTGGGGCGCCGAGCTTCATGCCGTCCGTCGCGGTAAGTGGAAGCTGCACGTGCCGCACCCATATCAGGCGCTCGAGTCCGCCGGCAACGATGGCGCTCCAGGCAAGTACGTCCGGCGCGAGCTCGAGCTCTCACTGTTCGACCTTGATGCAGACGTCGGCGAGACCACGAACGTGCTGGCGCAACACCCGGATGTCGTGAAGCAGCTGATGGAGGATGTCGAGCGCGCGCGTGAAGATCTCGGAGACGCGCTGACGAAGAGGGTCGGGAAGAACGTGAGGCCGGCGGGGAAGATGTGAAGATGTCGGTTAGCTTCAGGCGCTGAGGCGCGAGCGCCGCCGGCAGACCTCCGCTTCGCGACGCGAACGAGCCTCGCTGTCACGAGCGTCGGCGGCTCGGCGATCCCGCGCCATGAACATCAGTCGGATAACGGCGCACGCCGCGCCGACGATCGCTGAAACGAGCCCGGACGGTCCGACGACCGGCCACGCTACGGCATCGCCCGCTGTCGCGGCTGGGTGGACTGACGAGTGACGCGTGGCCAGCGGTTCGGTCGGTCCGATCGGACGTGACGGCGGCGTCGGCGCCCGCACGCTGATCACTGCCTCGCGGCGAGAGCGCGTCCTTAGGGATGATGGCTGACGACGAACCGCAAGCCCTCGAAGGCTCTGCGTGCTCTGCGCTCTCTGCGGTGAAAACTTCGGTGAAGACCTCGCGTTTCTACCGCGTCGTGCTCATCTGACGCCCGCCGCGCTGCGGCTGCTGGGCGGGCGGCACCTTGCGGCGCAGCACCTCGAAGAATCGATTGCACGCCTTGTGGAAGCGTTCGGTGAGCTGGCGGCCGGTTTCTCCGGGCACGGGCCCGAGACGGCTCCATGACGCCTGCGCCTGACGAACTTCGTCCGCCATCGCGCGCCACTTGGCTTCCTCGCCCGCTCGCCCGCCAATGGTGTTGGATGCGAGCGCCTCGCGCAGCATGTCGGCGAGCGCCTGCGATCCTGACGGCGCCGGTGCGGCGTCGGCCATGAAGCTCTCGACGCGTGCGCAGAGCTTCTCCATTTTCTGGCGGCTGGCTTCGATGTCGAGCTCGGTGCCGGCGAACGCGTCCGGGTGACCGGTGAGGAGTCGCGCCAGCGCGTCGATGAATCGCGCGCTCAGCGGATCCACGCCCTGCCGCACGACCGGCGTCGTCTGGTTCCAGCGCGTGCGCAGCGACCGTACGCGTTCGAGCAGAGTCCGCCGGGACTGGCGCCGGTTCGCCGGCATCATCAGGCCCCGATGGGGCGGCCGGCGCGGCCAGTGCCTCGAGCTCCACGACCAGTGTTTCGCGGTCGGCGTGCTTGGCCTCGAGCTCGATCTCGTCGCGGCGCTTGAAGCGTTCGAAGAACGTATCGCATGCGGTGCGGAAGCGCTGCCAGACGGCCTCCGACTTGCTGCGGCGCACGGGTCCGATGGTCTTCCACTCGGTCTGCAGCCGGCGGATTTCGCTCGCCGATTTGTCCCACTCGCGTGACGCCGCCAGTTCCTCGGCGCGGGCGCAGAGCGCTTCCTTCTTCGCGAGGTTCGCGGTCCACGTTTCCTTGCGCTCCGACAGGTCGGCGTTGCGCCGCGTGAAGAAGCGATCGCAGGCGTCGCGGAAGCGTTTCCACGAGACCTTGGTGTCCTGGCGCGGAACCGGCCCGATCTGCTGCCATTCGGCCTGCAGTTTCTTGAGCTCGTCGGCGGTCTTGATCCAGTCGGTCGACTCGGCGAGCGCTTCGGCGCGCTCGATGAGCGCGAGCTTCGCCTTCAGATTGACGGCCCGTTCCTCGGCACGCTGCGCGAAGAACTCCCGCGCCCTCGCCTGAATCGGATCCGCTGCCTGACGGTAGCGATGCCACAGCGCCTGTGCCTGCGCGCGCGGCGCTTCGGCGACCTGCTTCCACCGCTCCTGGATCTCGTGCAGCTCGTGCGCGGCCTTCTCGATGTCTTCCGGTTTTGCCGGCGTGACCTCGGTCGTGCCGTCCTCTTTCGTGACGGTCGTGCCGTCGAGCGAGTACTTGGCGCGCAGCGCTTCGGCTTTTCCGATCAGCTCTTCCTGGACGGCGGCATTGGCAAACCGCTTCCACTCGTCCATCTCGCGCAGGTCGTGAAGGCGCGGCGCCATGACGGCCATCGCCGCCTTCAGGCGCTCGGCAAGGGCGCCCTGTTCGCGCGAGGGCAGTGCCGGCGGAGAGTCGATTGCCGTTTTCAAGTCGCGCACCGCGCGGTCGGCCTCGCGCAGCGTCAGATCCTCGGCTGCCGCACGAGCGGTGACCCGCTCGACCAGCTGCTCGACGCGCTGCACCTGCTGCTTGACCGTGCGTTCGGCTGCGGCCCGCTTTTCGTCCTCGCGATGCTGGACGCGTGCGAGCGCTTCCGAGTAGCGTCCGCCAACCGCCTCATCGACCGTGTCAACCTGCGGCGACAGTGTCTGCCACTCGTCTGTCACGGCGCGCCATGACGCATCACGCTCGGACGCGTCCGCGTCCTCGAGGCTCGAGATCCGGTCGGCCTCGAGCGACAGCTCGCCGAGCCGGGTGTGGATCCTGTCGAGCGCCTGACGGTTCTCGTGACGCGCGCGCGCGCGCTGGCACGATGCCTCGAAGCGTGTCCTGAGGTCGGCGTCTTCGCGCTCCTGCGCCGAGGCGCCGGGCATGCCTTCCCATTCGGCGCGAGCCTTCTCGAGCTCCTGCGGCGTGTCTTCGCCGCGCAGCGCGTCGACTCTTTCGCAGAGGGCGGCGAAGGCGGCCTGGCGCGCGGCGGCGCGCTCGGCTTCCGCAGCCCGCTCGGCCTCTTCGCGCCGGAGCCCCTCAATCGCAGCACGCGCTGCCGCCATCCTGGTCTCGAATTCTTCGCTCCGCGACTCTTCGGCCAGTGCCGCGACGCTGCGCCACTGTTCGGCCGTTTCGTCGAGCTGCAGTGATGCGTCGGTCACGCCCGGCGCGCTGGCGATCGCGTCGAGTCGCGCAAGAACGAGCCGTACCCGTTTCTGCGCTTCTTCGTGCGCCGCCACGCGTGCCGCTTCGGCGTCGTCTATTTCCTGGACGAGGACGCGCGCCCGCTTGGCGACCGACTTGTTCTTGGCACGGCCGGCGATGCCGTCGAGGAGCTCGCGCCGCGGCGCTTCTTCGCTCGCCGCCGCCGCCGCACGCTCGAGGGCGTTGATTCCCGCTTCCTTGTGATCGGTTCGCGCCGCGACATCGGCGAGCTCGGCGGGATCGTTGACGCGGATCACCGCCGCAAGCGCGATCTGGGGCTCGACGGCATGCCGGGCCACGCTTGCCAGTACCTTCGCGTCCTGAATCTTGCCCAGGGCCGCCGTCCGGACTGCCGCGTGCGGCGAGGACTTGGCGACAGAACCGAAGTGCTTCTGGTCGCTGAGCCCTTCGAGGGCCGTCGCCGCGTCGGCGTCGGGGCTCCCGGCGGAGTTGGCGATCGCCACCAGCCGGTCGGCGAGGTCGCGCCGCAGCGATTCGTCGCGTTCGGTCCGAGCGATCCGCGCCAGGTAGCCGACGGCTCCGAGGCGTTCAACCGCCGCCCGCCGCACCCGGACGTCCTCGTCCGAAGCTGCGAGCTCTGCGATCACGCCCCAGCTCTCGGCATCGTCCGGCAATTCGGCGATGCCGGCGAGCCGCACGGCGGGATCGGGGTTGCGGTATTTGGGTGTGGTCTTGAAGCGATCCAGGAAAGACATGGGGGAGCCTTACTTCAACCGGGATGAACGCGGGCCGATCGCAGCGGGCCGCGCGTTCACCCTGGTTCGAATTAGCCGTTCGATTCTTGTGTCAGCCACTCGGCGATTTCCTCGCGCGTCATCCGATGGTCGTCGTTGAGGTGCACGATCATCGACGCGAGCGGCAATCGCTTCTTGCAGCCCTGGGGGCACGGTTTGGTCACCTCGTCGAGGCAGCGAAACAGCCTCTCGAGATGATCCGGTATCAATTTGCCGTGAGCGCGGGGCAGGTGATAGACCCCTTCGTACACCGCGCCAAGGGCGCACGACCCGCCCTTCTCGTCGAAATAGCTGCCGAAGCACTGGTGGCCCCGCGAAGATCCTACGCGGATGAAGTCAGCCAGTTCCTTCTGTTCCCGCCGCAAGCCGCCGTTTCTGATCGGCCCGCCGCCGTCCGCCGCTCCTTCGTGTCCTGTTACCATCGCATCACCCCTGACCGAGTGCTCTGGCTGAGGCGTTCGTTCGAGTGCCGCATGGGAACTCGACGGAGCTTCCGATGTTCGACGTCGCGCGCACGCGATCATCTCGGGGCCGACACTCGCGTGTTTCGTGACCGTTGCATCACCGTGACATGGCCGACGCTAGCGAACCCGCAGGGGGCCATTGTAGCGCACGGACTGCCGCGCGGATGCCGTCAGGACAAGCGATTCCGGCGATCCATCCCCTTGAATTGGCTGCTGAGTCCTCCCGGATCCAGCGGACGCTTTACAGCTCGATTGTTCGAGAATTCGCAGCGGACGATCCGCCCCGTGCAATCGGCAGTCCGCACCCGGACCGGCAATTTTCGGCCCGGCGGTGTTCGGCGCCGCCCAGGCTTGTTCGCAGTCGAACGCCGCCCGCGCCCGCACCGGTAGAATAGTGCGCATGTGGATCGCGCTCGCGCTGCTCTCTCGTCCTTCAGACGCCGCAGAATCCGGCGGCGGTTCCTCAGGCGCCGGTGTCGCTCGAACCGGCGCCGGGCAATCCCGTCGCGGTCATCTCGACGTCGATGGGCGACATCACCGTCGAACTCTTCAAGGATCGCGCCCCGGTATCGGTCGAGAACTTCATCCGCTACGTGAACGAGGGTTTCTATCCGGGAACCATCTTCCACCGCGTGGTGAAGAATTTCGTCGTCCAGGGTGGCGGCTACTTGCCCGGGATGGTCGAGAAGCCGACCCACGAGCCCATCCAGAACGAGGCGACCAACGGGCTCCGCAACGTGCGCGGCTCGCTGGCCATGGCCCGGACCCAGACGCTGCGCAGCGCGACGTCGCAGTTCTACATCAACGTCGCCAACAATACAGCGCTCGATCACCGCGGCTATGCGCCCTCGGATTTCGGCTATGCCGTCTTCGGCCGCGTCCTGAGCGGCATGGACGTCGCCGACCGCATCGCGGAATTGCCGACCAAGGCTGAAAACCCGCGTCGAGCCCGTCACGATCAAGAGCGTGTCGGTGAAGCCATAGCCGCCAGCTCCTGCTCGAGCCGCGTGACCAGACCGTCCAGCTGATTGACGATCGCCTGCACGGTGTCGGGCTGGCTGAGATCGACGCCGGCCTTCTTGAGCTGCGCCATCGGGTAGTCGCTGCCGCCGGATCGCAGCAGCGTCAGGAAGCGGTCGCGCGCGTCGTGGCGCGAGGCTTCCGGCCCGTTCATGATCTGCTGCGCCAGCCGTGCCGCCGACGCAAAGCAGGTTGCGTACTGATAGACGTAGTACGGCGAGTTGAAGAAATGCGGGATGCGCGCCCAGGTGATGCCTGTCTGCTCGTTCAGATCGAGGGCGTCGCCGTAGTAGTCGGCGAGCAGCCCGCGGTAAATCTCCGTCAGGATCTCGGCGGTGATGGGCTGATCGCTTTCCGCAAGCCGGTGGGCGCGCAGCTCATAGTCGGCGAACAGCACCTGCGTGTAGAACGTGCCGGCGATGTTGTCGATCGCATGCTGCAACAGCACCACTCGTTCGGCTGGATCGGTTGAGCGCGCCAGCAGGTAGTCGAGCAGCAGCGCCTCGCTCAGCGTCGAGGGCACTTCGGCGACGAAAATCGTGTAGCTCGAATAGACGAAGGGCTGCGACGCGTGCGACAGGATCGTGTGCATCGAGTGGCCCATCTCGTGCGCCAGCGTGAACATGTCGTCGAGCGTGTCTGTGTAGTTGAGCAGCATGTACGGATGCGTGCCGTACACCGGCGCTGAATAGGCGCCCGATCGCTTGCCGTCGTTTTCGTAGACGTCAATCCAGCCGCCGGCAAAGCCCTGGCGCATCCGCGCCTGGTATTCGGCGCCGAGCGGCGCCACCGACTCCACGATCCAGTCGAGCACCTGGTCGTACTCGGTACTTGCGGTCGAACGTCACGAGCGGGATCGAATAGTCGTAGACGTGATACGACGGGACGCCGAGCGTCTTGCGCCGCAGCCGGTGATAGCGCTGCAGCGGCGCGACGCCGGCGCGCGTCGTCTCGATGAGGTTCTCGACCACCGACGTCGGGATGTTGTCGCCGTGCAGCGCGGCATCGAGCGTGGTCTTGTAGCCGCGCGCCCGCGCCTGGAACCAGTCGCGCTGGCAGACGCCGTTGTAGAGCGTGGCGTAGGTGTTGAGGCTGTTCTGATAGGTCTCGTGCAGGGCGCGGAACGCCGCCGCGCGATCCGACTGGTCCCGCCGCGTCGCGAGGATCGCGCGGTACTGTCCGTAGGAAACCGTCACTTCTTCTCCGGTCGACAGCCGGACCGTCTGGAACTTGGCGTCGGCCGTGGACAGCGCCCAGTACGAATCATTCGGAGACGAGGCCAGTCGGCTCGAAAGCGACATCAGGCGCTCTCCTGCCTCGTCGAGGACGTGCTCCTGCTGCCGGTACAGATCCTCAATCGCGAACCGGTAGAGCCGCAGCGGCTCCGAGTCGTTCATCCATTCACGAACCGTCGCCAGCGGAACCTGCAACAACTCGGGGTTGAACCAGGACTCGGCCTGCTTCCAGCGTGCAAAGAGAATCTGAACCTGCTGCCGCTTGGCGTTGACGGCGTTGTCGCGCTGATCTTCGTCGTACCGCAGCGACGGGAAATACCAGACGCGGTAGGCGAGCTGTCCAAGCTCTTCCGACAGCCGGAACGCGGCGAGCAACCGGTCGGCTCCGCCCGCAAGCGTGCCCTTCAACCCGGCATACTTCTCGATCCCGGCCTCCAGCCGCTTGTAGCCGGCATCCCACGCGTCCCAGTCCGGAAAGATGTCCGTCAGGTTCCACTTGTAGCGGTCGCCGATATCCTCCCGCTTGCGGCTGCGTGTCGCGGAGGGCTCAGTCGTGGCAACGTCGTCCGGGTCAGCAAGGCGCGATGCGAGGATTTCTCTGGAATTCTGGAGCGAAAGGCGCATCCGACCACTATAAGTCGGCGGTACCCGTCATGTATACGCTTTGAAGATTGAGGGTGAATAGCTGTCATGAGCCGACGACGTCGACCTCATCAGGGCAAGCCTGCGTTCAGCCACGCGATCGAGAAGTTCTCGACGGCCGTCACCAAGTGGACGGGCAGCACCATGGCGTTTGCCCTGGCCAGCCTGACCATCATCGTGTGGGCCGTCACCGGTCCGATCTTCGGCTACTCGAACACGTGGCAACTCGTCATCAATACCGGAACCACCATCGTGACGTTTCTGATGGTGTTCCTGATCCAGCGCTCGCAGAACAAGGACTCGCTGGCGATTCAGCTCAAACTCGACGAGATTGTCGCGGCCATGGCCGGCGCCAGCAATCGGCTGATTGGCTGCGAGGATCTCAACGAGGAGGAGCTGCGCACCCTCCGCGGCCACTACGCAACGCTCGTCGAGCTCGCCAAGAAAGAGGGGTCTTTGACGATGTCGCACTCGGTCGAGGAGGCGGAAGAGCGGCACGAGCGAAAGACCGCGGGAGTTAAGACCCGGAGATGAAAGATAATAGAAGGCTGTCCCCGGGCCATGCCGCTCACGCTCGCCACCAGCCTTCGAACCTTCGTCACGAGTTCCTCGCGCAGCCGCGGCGAGGCATACTTCCGTGCCGGACGGGTGATACCGCGCCGTGCCGACGCGACGAGCTTCAACGCCGCGGTCTCGGGGACGCGCAGCTACGACGTCTCGCTTCTGGTCGACGGCGACCGCCTGCTCGCCGACTGCACCTGTCCCTACTTCGCGGGTACGCGCGAGCCCTGCAAGCACATCTGGGCAACCATCCTCGCAGCTGACGAGGCGCGGAGGCTGACGCTCACCGGCGACCTGTGGCTGGACGTCGGCGAGGAGGAGCTCGGTGTCGAGGAGCCGGATCAGTTATCGGGCGGGTCTGCGGCATCTGAGTTCAGCCCGCAGGGTGACACGCCGGCATTCCCGTCGCGGCTGCCGCCGCCGCCGGCATGGCAGGTGTTCCTGTCGCGCGTCACGCCGCCGCCGGAAGCCATCTTCACGCGGCTGCCGACGGGCGAGCTCATTTACGTGCTCGATCTCGCGCGCTCGTCAACGCTTGGCGGGTTGTCCATCGACTTGATGACCCGCGACCGCAAGAAATCGGGCGACTGGGGCAAGCCGAAAGCCCTGAGCATCAACCGCAACGACGCCGCGCAGCTGGCCGACGATCGTGACCGGCAGATACTCGAGGCGATTGCCGGTGCCCGGCACTCGTATGCCTACACGGCCCCCGCCTGGAGCGGATTCCGTGAGGGAACGCTGCCGACGTCCTTTGTGCTTGGACCGACGCTCCAGCGCGACCTCGGACCGAGGCTGTGCGAGACGGGCCGATTCTTCGTTCGCCTTCCTGATGCGGCCGCCGCGCGGTCGGACACGGCGCTGACGCCCGTGGAGTGGGATCCGTACCCGGCCGAGTTCCATCTCCGCGTGTCTGGCGATGCGACCGCCGGCTATACGGTCACCGGCGTCGTTATTCGGGACGGGCGTGAGCATCCGTTTGCCGACGCGTTGTTCGTGACGACAGCGTCGATGCTGTGGCGGCCGTCGGGCCCAGACGCTCGCCCGCGACTGGCCGCATTCGATCCGGGCGGCGCCGATCGCTGGATGGCGGGCCTCTTCGAGTTCGGATCGGTCACGGTGCCCGCATCCGAGGCAACGGCGCTCGTCGAGACACTGGCCGCATCCGACCTGGTGCGTCTTCAGTCTCCGGACGAGATTCGCGTCGAGACCGCAACCGTCCCGCCGCGCCCGATACTGCGCGTCAGTTCTCCTCCCGCGGAATATCCACGCTACGCGTCGCGCGATCGCCTCGAAGCCACACTGACATTCGCTTACGGCGGCGTTGAAGCCGGAGTCTGGTCGACGTCGCCGGTGCTCTTCGACCGCGCCCGGCATCAGGCCTGGCGCAGAGATCCAGCTGCCGAACGGCAGGCGCTCGCGCGGCTGCAGGCGCTCGGCGTTCGAACATTCGCGGACTGGCAGGGCGGCGGCACGAGATTGGATCTGCGCGGCGAGCATGCTTCCGCCGCTCGTTGCGGCTCTCGTGCGCGAGGGCTGGAAGATCGAAGCCGACGGCCGAATCTATCGGCCGGCGGGAAGCGTCACGCTGAACGTGCGCTCGGGCATCGACTGGTTCGAGCTCCACGGGTCGGTCGACTACGAAGGGATGAGCGCGGATCTGCCGGCACTGCTGGCGGCGGCGCGCCGCGGCGAGTCGTTCGTGCGCCTGGGTGATGGCTCCTTCGGCGTGATGCCGGCAGACTGGCTGGCGCGTCACGGACGCATCACCGCCCTGGGCGTCGCCGAAACCGATCACGTCCGATTCGCCTCATCGCAGGGTGCGCTTCTCGACGCCTGGCTGGCGACGCAGCCGGCCGTTTCGTGCGACGAGACGTTTGCGCGCGTGCGGCAGGAACTGGTGAGCTTCAAGGGCGTCGAGGCCGTGGAACCGCCGCCGAGCTTCCGCGGCACTCTTCGTGATTACCAGTCCGACGCGCTCGCGTGGTTCGAGTTCCTGCGGCGCTTTGGCTTTGGCGGCTGCCTGGCTGACGAAATGGGGCTCGGCAAGACCGTCATGGTGCTCGCCGCGCTCGAGGCGCGTCGCGAACAGCGACAGCGTGAAGGCCGTTCCTCGCAGTCGTCTCTCATCGTCGTGCCGCGATCGCTCGTCTTCAACTGGCAGCGCGAGGCGGCACGCTTTGCTCCGGGGCTGCGCGTGCTCGACTACAGCGGCCAGGGGCGCCGAGACAGCCTCGACGAGTTGACCGAGCACGACATCGTCCTCACGACCTATGGCACGTTGCGGCGGGACATCGGCCATCTGAAGGATGTCGAGTTCGACTACGTCATCCTCGACGAGGCGCAGGCGATCAAGAACGCGAGCACGACGTCGGCAAAGGCGGCGCGGCTGTTGCGCGCGAAGCATCGCCTCGCGCTGACGGGGACGCCCGTCGAGAATCACCTCGGCGAGCTGTGGAGCCTGTTCGACTTCCTCAACCCCGGCCTTCTCGGGGCAGCGTCGATCTTCAATGCCGCGGGCGAGTACGGCCAGGGTGCGGACCCGGAGATGCTCGAGGTGCTGGCGCGCGGGCTGCGTCCGTTCATCCTGCGCCGCACGAAGGATCAGGTCGCCAGCGAGCTCCCGGCGCGGACCGAGCAGACCTTGTACTGCGAGCTCGAAGCGCCGCAGCGCGCGCTCTATGCCGAGCTGCGCGCCCACTATCGGGCGTCGCTGCTCGGAGCGATCGGTCCCGACGGCCTGCCGACGAAAGAAGCTGCAGATTCTCGAGGCGCTGCTGCGCTTGCGCCAGGCGGCGTGCCATCCCGGCCTCGTCGACCCGGCGCGTGCCTCGGAGCCGGCGGCGAAGCTCGACGTGCTGCTCCCGCGGTTGCGCGAGCTCGTCGAGGATGGCCGCAAGGCCGTCGTGTTCTCGCAGTTCACGAGCCTGCTGGCGCTGCTGCGGCAGCGGCTCGACGAGGCCGGTCTGATCTATGAGTATCTCGACGGGAAGACCAGGGATCGCGAAGCGCGCGTCAAGCGTTTCCAGACCGAGGACTGTCCGCTTGTTCCTCATCAGCCTGAAAGCCGGCGGCCTCGGCCTCAACCTCACTGCTGCCGAGTACGTCTTCCTCCTCGACCCGTGGTGGAATCCGGCGGTCGAGGCCCAGGCCATCGATCGCGCGCATCGCATTGGCCAGACGCGTCCCGTGTTCGCCTTCCGATTGATCGCGCGGGACACGGTCGAAGAGAAGGTGCTCGAGCTGCAGGCCGGCAAGCGGCAGCTGGCGGATGCCGTCGTGCGTGCCGACCGGAGCCTGATCCGCAACCTGCGCCGCGAAGATCTCGAACTGCTCCTGTCGTAGAGCGAGTGGCTACGGGCCGTTTGTTCCGCGCGGTGGCGACGATCCATGCCGCGACGGTGTCCATGATCGCCTCCAGCCCGTCGTCTTTTTTCTTGCCGCCCGGAACCTTGAAGGAGTGGTCGCCGCCGGTGACCTCGTGTACTTCTGCGTGTTTGAGCGATGGCAGCAGCTTGCGTGATATCCGCCGCCGTACCGAACGCGTCGCGGCTGCCCTGTACCGAAGAGCATCGGCTCGACGATAGCAGGGAGGTGCGCGTCGCGCCGTTTGTCCAACTGCCCCGGCGGATGCAGCGGGTAGCCGAGGAACACCAGGCCCTTGACGCCATCGACGCCCTGCGACGCGATATGCGACGCCATCCGCCCGCCCATGGATTTCCCGCCGATGAAGAGGGGAAGCGGATTGAAGGCCGCGTGACCCGCCGCGAGCGCGTCGCGCCACGCCTGCTCGAGCACCGGCGCTCGATCGGGCACCTTCCGGCCCGCGGTGATGTAGGGGAAATCGAAAGTGGCGGTGCTGATGTGGCGCTCCGCCATGCCGCGCGCGAAGCGGACCATGAACGGGTGCTTCTGGCCGGCGCCGGCGCCATGGGCAAGCACGAGGGCTGCTTTGGGGCTGGCGGCGGGGTAGGTCTCGAGGGTCATGGGTTAAATGTACTCTCTGTCGGGGCTCGGGGCTCGGGGCTCGGCGGCTGGCTGCTCGCGGCTCGCTGTTGGGCTTCGGGGCAACCGGCTGCTTCAGTCCACCACGATTGCCGAACAGCTAACTGCTAACCGCCAGCAGCCAACCGCGAGCCCCGAGCCCCGAGCCCAGCCCCGAGCCCCGACTTGAACTGCCGCATCTATTAATGTAGATTTATAGATATGGCACAGGCGGCAAGCCTGTTCAGGCTCCTGGGCGACGACGCGAGGCTGCGCATTCTGCGGCTGCTCGCAGCCGAGCGGCTGAACGTCAGCGAGCTCACGGGGATTCTCGGCATCGCCCAGTCGGGCGTGTCCCGCCACCTCGGCCTGCTCAAGGACGCCGGCCTCATCGTCGAGCAGCGTGAGGGCGGATTCACGTACTTCCGGCCGTCTCCGGCTTTGCTCGCCGGCGACAACGGGTCCGGTCCGCTGGCTGCGCTCCTGCAATCCGAGTTCGCCGATGCCGCGCGCACAGAAACCGGGCGGGCAGACGATGCCCGGCTGGAGGAAGTGCGGCGGTTGCGGAAGGAGAACTTCGAGGCGCATGCCGGTCCCGATACGAACGAGCGGCAGCTCGTGCCGGGTCGGAGCTGGGCGGCGTGGTCGCGGGCCCTCGGGCATCTTCTGCCGCCGCTGCGCGTCGCCGATATCGGGTGCGGCGAGGGCTACCTGACCGTCGAGGCCAGCCGCTGGGCATCGCGCGTGATCGCCATCGATCGTTCGCCGCTCGTGTTGAAGAAAGCGCGCGCGCTCGCCACGCGTCGCCGCGTGCGCAACGTGATCTGGAAGCGCGGCGAGCTCGAGAAGCTGCCGCTCCGCGACGCGAGCGTCGACGTCTCGTTGCTCTCGCAGGCACTGCATCACGCGCCGGATCCGGCCCGGGCGCTGGCCGAGGCGGCGCGCGTGGTGGTGCCCGGCGGTCGCGTGCTCGTGCTCGATTTACGCGAGCACGAGGAGAAGTGGGTCAAGCAGCGGCTGGGCGATCGATGGCTCGGCTTTGACGACGAACAGCTGGCGAAGTTGTTGAAAGGCGCGGGCCTGACCGACGTCCGGGTGACAGTCGGCGCGCGCCGCACGGGCGATCCGTTCGCGGTGATCGTCGCCAGCGGCAGGAAACCGGCACCGCCGGGCGCAACGAAGAAACGCGCAGGGGAAATCTAAATGTCAGAACAGGTTCTCTCGGACAGCGAACAGGCACTCCGTCGGGCGATCGCCAATCGCATCGTCATTCTCGACGGCGCGATGGGGACGATGATCCAGCGTTACAAGCTCACGGAAGCCGACTTCCGCGGCGAGCGCTTCAAGGATCATCCGAAGGACCTGCGCGGCAACAGCGACGTCCTGATCCTGACCCGCCCGGATGTCATCGGCGCCATCCACCGCGAGTATCTCGCGGCTGGCGCCGACATCATCGAGACGAACACGTTCTCGAGCACGGCGATTGCGCAGGCTGACTACTCGCTCGAGCCCCTCGCGTACGAGCTCAACTTCGAGGGCGCTCGGCTGGCGCGCGAGGCGGTTGACGAGTGGAACGCGAAGACGCCGGACCACCGGCGATTCGTCGCTGGATCGCTCGGCCCGATGAACCGCACGCTGTCGATTTCTCCGAACGTCGACGATGCCGTCGTTCCGCGGGATGACATTCGATCAGGCGCGCGCCGCCTATGAGGATCAGGTGCGCGGGCTCATCGACGGCGGCTCGGATTTGCTGCTGCTCGAGACGATCTTCGACACCCTCAACGCCAAAGCCGGCATCGTCGCCATCGAGAACGTCTTCGAAGAAAAGGGCAAGCGGCTGCCGGTCTTCATCTCGGTGACGGTGACCGATCTCAGCGGGCGGACGCTGTCGGGTCAGACGCTGGACGCGTTCTACAGCTCGATCCGTCACGCGCGCCCCCTCGCGCTCGGCATCAACTGCGCGCTCGGCGCCCGCGAGATGCGTCCTCACCTCGAGGAGCTCGCTCGGCTGGCCGAGTGCTACGTGCTGTGTTATCCGAACGCCGGGCTGCCGAACGCCTTCGGCCAGTACGACCAGCTCCCGGAAGAGACCGGTGAACTCCTGCAATCGTTCGTCACCGCCGGCCTCGTGAACATCGTTGGCGGCTGTTGCGGCACGACGCCGGACCACATCAGCGCCGTGGGAAGGGACGTCGCGGGGCTCGCAGTCAGGCCGCTGCCCGCGGGTTCGTGGGTGGAGAGCGAGCAGAGGTCCGACCGAAGCCGGACGCTACGATTGATCCAACAGCGAGCAGCGAGCCGCAAGCAGCGGACTCGTGAGCACTACACCACCTTCTCTGGCCTCGAGACGCTGACCATTCGTCCGGAAAGCAATTTCCAGATGATCGGCGAGCGCACGAACGTCACCGGTTCCGCGAAGTTCGCGCGCCTGATCAAGAGCAACGACTTCACGGCTGCCGTGCAGGTGGCAGCCGAGCAGGTGCGCAACGGCGCCAACCTGATCGACGTCAACATGGACGAGGGCATGCTCGATTCCGAGCAGGCCATGACGACGTTCCTCAACTACATCGCGACCGAGCCGGAGATCGCGCGCGTACCGGTGATGATCGACAGCTCCAAGTGGATCGGTGATCGAAGCCGGACTCAAGTGCGTCCAGGGGAAGAGCGTCGTCAACTCCATCAGCCTCAAGGAAGGCGAGGCGGACTTTCTCCACAAGGCGAAGCTCGTTCAGCGTTATGGCGCCGGCGTTGTCGTGATGGCGTTCGACGAAGTTGGTCAGGCGGACACGATCGAGCGCAAGGTTGCGATCTGTCAGCGCGCGTACAAGATCCTGACCGAACAGGCGGGCTTCGACCCGACCGACATCATCTTCGATCCGAATATCCTGGCGATCGCCACGGGTCTCGAAGAGCACAACGACTACGCCATCAACTTCATCGAGGCGGCGAAGATCATCAAGGCGACCTGCCCGGGCGTGAAGATCAGCGGCGGCGTCAGCAATCTGTCGTTCTCGTTCCGCGGCAACGACCTCGTCCGCGAGGCGATCCATTCGGCGTTCCTGTTCCACGCCATCAAGGCCGGCATGGACATGGGCATCGTCAACGCCGGACAGCTCGTCGTCTACGAGGACATCCCGAAGGAACTGCTCGAACACGTCGAGGACATCATCTTCAACCGCCGCCCGGACGCGACCGAACGGATGGTGCAGTACGCGGAGCAGGTCAAGGGCGCTGGCAGGAAGAACGACGTCGATCACGAGTGGCGGCAGGGGACTGTCGAGTCGCGTCTCTCCTACGCGCTGGTCCATGGCGTTGTCGACTTCATCGAGGGCGACGTCGAGGAGGCACGGCAGAAATACGAGCGGCCGCTCGAGATCATCGAAGGCCCGCTCATGGATGGCATGAAGGTCGTCGGCGATCTGTTCGGCGCCGGCAAGATGTTCCTGCCGCAGGTGGTCAAGAGCGCGCGGGCGATGAAGCGCGCGGTGGCCTACCTCCTGCCGTTCATGGAGGAAGAGAAGCAGCGCACCGGCGCGGCGTCGGCGCAGGGCCGCATCCTGATGGCGACGGTCAAGGGTGACGTCCACGACATCGGCAAGAACATCGTCGGCGTCGTCCTTGGCTGCAACAACTACGAGGTCATCGACCTCGGCGTCATGGTGCCGGCGGCGAAGATCCTCGAGGCCGCCATCGAGCACAAGGCGGACATCATCGGCTTGAGCGGGCTCATCACGCCGTCGCTCGACGAGATGGCTTTCGTCGCCCACGAGATGACACGGCGGAACTTCACCGTGCCGCTCTTGATCGGCGGCGCGACAACGAGCCGGCAGCACACTGCGGTGAAGATCGCGCCGGAATACAACGGGCCAGTTGTCCATGTGCTCGACGCGTCACGCGCCGTCGACGTCGTGTCGAACCTTCTCGGCAGCGGACGGCCGGCGTACGACAGCGCCAATCGCGCCGAACAGGCGGACATTCGCGCGAAGTACGCCTCGCGTCGCGAGCGCCCGATGTTGAGCTACGAACAGGCGCGCGCCAATCGACTGCAGATCAACTGGGACGATCACGAGATCGCGTCGCCGTGGTTTCTCGGCCGGCGGGTCCTCGACGAACTGCCGCTCGAGGAGCTTGCGAAGTTCATCGACTGGACGTTCTTCTTCTCCGCGTGGGAGCTGAAGGGCCGCTTCCCGGGGATTCTCCAGCATCCGCAGTATGGTCCGGCGGCGCGCGAGCTCTACGAAAACGCGACGACGCTGCTCAAGAAGATCATCGACGAGAAGCTGCTGACCGCGCGCGGCGTCTATGCCTTCTGGCCGGCGAGTGCCGACGGCGATGACATCCTCGTGTACGCAGACGACACGCGGCGCGGCGAGCTCGAACGCTTCCCGATGCTTCGCCAGCAGGAGGTCATGCCCGACCAGCGGCCGAATCTGTCGCTGGCCGACTTCATCGCGCCTCGGGAATCAGGAGTCCCCGACTACCTTGGCATGTTCGCCGTCACCGCCGGCATCGGCGCCGACACGCTGGCGCGCAAGTTCGAGCAGGATCTCGACGACTACAACGCGATCATGGTGAAGGCGCTTGCCGACCGGCTTGCCGAGGCGTCCGCCGAATACCTGCACCTGCAGGTGCGCAAGGACTGGGGCTACGGCGAGCAGGAACACCTGTCGCTCGACGATGTCATCGCGGAGAAGTTCCGCGGCATCCGTCCGGCCTACGGCTACCCGGCGTGTCCCGGACCACAGCGAGAAGTTCAAGCTGTTCAACCTGCTGGAGGCGCCGAAGCAGGGAATCACCCTGACCGAGCACGCGGCGATGCTGCCGGCGGCGAGCGTCAGCGGCCTGTATTTCTCGCATCCCGAGGCCAAGTACTTCAACGTCGGCCGTCTCGGCCGCGACCAGGTGGAGTCCTACGCGCAGCGGAAGGGCAAGCGCCTGGAAGACGTCGAGAAGTGGCTCGGCCCGAACCTCGCCTACGACCCCTCCACCCTCCCGGTCGTTCAAACGACCTGATCGACTCGGGGCCGTCCGTCGAGGAAATTCAACAGAGACAGTCACTCAAGAGACAAGGAGATCAAAAGCCTTCTAGTCTCTTGATCTCCTTGACCGTCGCTGAATTTTCGATAACACTACTGGGAGCCCTTAACGCCCACCGGTCACCGGCGTATTCCAGAGCGACTCGCCTTGGCACGAACTTCGCGCTGCCGGGGACACTCAACCGTGACTGTCCCGGTTGAGTGTCCCCGCAGTTTTCGGTGTCTAAGTGGGACGAGCGCCAACCAAGATCGTGGCGAAGCCGTCTGATAACCGGAGCATTCGATGCCTCCCAAGACATACTCGCGCCTGTGGATAGCCATCGCGGTGGTGCTCGTCAGCGTAGCGACGGGCGCGGCGCTGATGCGCGTTCGCGATCCTGGGCGTCCCGAATCCGGACAATCTGGGCGCCGTCCGTCGACGGCGACGGTCAAGCGGCAGGACTTCGTCCGCATGGTTCGCTTGAGCGGTACGGTCGAAGCCGTGGAGTCGACGACGATCGCCACTCCACGCCTGGCCGGGCCGAATTCGCAGTCCCTCGTCATCACCAAGCTCATCAAGGCCGGCGCTCCGGTCGAAAAGGGCGACCTCCTCGTCGAATTCGACCGCCAGACGCAGCTGGCGACCGCCCTCGACCGCCGCGCCGAGCTCAATGATCTGGAACAGCAAATCCGCAAGAAAGACGCGACCGAGCGCTCGAACAAGGCGCGCGACGACGGCGAAATCCTGCTGGCGGAGAGTTCGCTGTCCCGTGCCCGACTCGAGACGAACAAGAACGAGCTCGTGCCGCGCATCCAGGCCGAGAAGAACGACCTCGCGGTCGAACAGGCCATCGCGACGCTCAACCAGCTGAAGACGACTTACGCCCTCAAGCGCAAGGCGGCTGACGCCGACCTCCAGATCCTCAAGATCCGCCGCGACCGTGCCGAAAACGCGATGCGCCAGGCCGAATCGAACGCCGAGCGCATGGCTATCGTTGCTCCGCTCAGCGGCATGGCGGTGCTGCGCACGATCTGGAAGTCCAACAACATGGCGGAAGTGCAGGAAGGCGAAGAAGTCCGCGCCGGCCAGCCCATTATCGACGTCGTCAATCCCAAGACCATGCGGGTGCGGGCGCGCGTGAGCCAGGCGGACATCAACGATCTCGAGGTCGGACAGCCCGTGAAGATGGGACTGGACGCATACCCGGAGCTGTCCTTCGACGGCCGCATTGCGCAGATCTCACCGCTTGGAGTCGTTTCCACCCTCTCCCCCAAGGCCCGTATCTTCGTCGTCCTGATCGCCGTCAACGGCGCGCACCCCAACCTCATGCCCGACCTGACCGCGTCGCTCGACGTCACGCTTGCGCGCGTGCCCGGCGCGCTCGTCGTGCCGCGCGACGCCATCGGCACCAACGGCAAGCAGACATTCGTCCGCGTTCAGAATGGCGGCTCGTACAAGGAACAACCGGTTACGGTGGGTGCAACGAGTGCGCTCGACGTGGTCGTGACCTCCGGCCTTACTGAAGGCGCAGTCGTGTCGAGGAACGTCAATCCCGCCGGCGGCGAGAGTGCGCGCCAAGGAAGTACACAGTGAGCTCGCCCTGGATCGCGCGTCTTCGCAGCCGCAACAGCCTCCTGACATTCGGCGCCATCATCCTCATCGGCGGCGGCCTGTTCGCTACCGTTGGCCGTGGCTCCGTCCCTGACCTGCCGACCGCTGACGTGACGCGCGGCGAGTTCGTCGATGCGATCGAGCTGCGCGGCGAGATCCGGCCGCTCCGCTCGGTTGTACTGTCATCGCCGATGCAGTCCGGCGAGCTGCAGATCCTCAAGCTCGCGAGCAATGGCTCAAAGGTCAAGGCCGGCGACGTCGTCGTGCAGTTCGACGGAACAACTCTTCAGCGGACCGTCCAGGAGAAGCAGTCTGAGTTGAAGCAGGCCAACGCCGAGATCGAGCAGGCCAACGCCCAGGCGCGCATCACCAACGAGCAGAACGCGACCGCGCTGATGAAGGCGCGCTACGACATCGAACGCGCGAAGCTCGACGTCAACAAGGGCGAGACCGTTTCCCGCATCGAGAACGAGCAGGCGAAGCTGGCGCTCGCCGACGCCGAACAGCGGCTGAAGGAGCTCGAGGAAAAGATGCGCTCCGACAAGACAGGCGCGGAAGCCGACTTGTCGAGCAAGCTGCGCAAGAAAGAGAAAGCCATCTTCGACCTGAAGCGCGCGGAAGTTGGACTCGAACGGCTCGTCCTCCAGGCGCCGAGCGACGGAGTTGTCAACGTCCTGCCCAACTATCGCGCAGGCAGCATGATGGGCGCGTCCCCGGAATTCCGGCAGGGCGATCGCGCGTGGGCTGGCGCTGCGATCCTCGAACTGCCGGATCTGTCGTCTGTCCACCTTCTGGCCAGGCTCGACGAGTCCGACCGCAGCCGGCTGCAGGCCGGACAGGCAGCCTCGGTTCGGATCGAGGCCGTTCCCGGCACCGACTTCAAGGCCAGGATCGACGCCATCTCGATGCTGGCGCGCGTGGACTATCAAGGCACGTGGCCGCCGCCGCGCAACTTTGATCTCGATCTGGTGCTGATCGACGTCGATCCGCGAATCCGCCCCGGCATGACCGCCGTCGCGCGCATCGCGACCGAGCGCATCCCGGACGTTGTCCTCATCCCGTCCGAAGCGATCTTTCAGCGCGACGGCGCATCAGTCGTGTACGAGCTCAAGGGCTCCGAGTTCCACGAGCGCCGCATCGAGCTTGGGAAACGCGGCAAGGAGCAGGCGATCGTGAAGGCGGGAATCCAGCCTGGCAATCGCATCGCGACGCGCCGTCCATCCGTTGAGATGATCAGGAGGGCCGAATGAATCGCCGTCGCTTCCTCTGGCCGGCGATTGGCGCTGTTGTCGTCGCGCTCGGCGCGGCCGCGGTTCTCGCGGTACCGCGGCTCCCTGATCGCGGCAACGGTGTGCCCACCGCGCCGGTGTCCAAGGGCCCGGTCAAGGTGACGATCCACGCGACCGGCGAGCTTCGCGCCGGACGGACGATGACGCTCGTGACGCCTCCCGTCGGCGGCATGCTGCGCATCGTCCAGATGAAGACAACCGGCCAGCCCGTAAAGAACGGCGAGATCGTGATGGAGTTCGACCCAGCCGATCAGCAGTACGCGCTCGAGCAGGCGAAGTCTGAGCTGGCGGAAGCCGAGCAGGAAATCGTCAAGATGAAAGCTGACGCCGACGTGCAGAAGGCCCAGGACGATGTGGCGCTGTTGACGGCACGGTTCGATGTCAGGCGCGGCCAGCTCGATGCGAGCGGCAACGAGCTGATTCCGGCGGTGGAAGCACAGAAGAACGTCTTGACGCTCGAAGAAGCGAAGCGTCGTCTCGCGCAGCTGGAAGAAGACGTGAAGTCGCGGGCTGCCACCAATCAGGCGTCGCTCGCCGTCGTGCAGGAAAAACGGAACAAGGCGATGCTCGGGATGCAGCGGGCGCAACAGTTGATCGACAGCCTGGTGTTGAAGGCGCCGCTCGACGGCACGGTCTCGATCAAGGAAAACCGCGACGGCATCAACTTCTTCGGACCAGGCATGGTCATCCCCGAGTACCGCGAGGGCGACTCCGTGTGGCCCGGCCGCCCCGTGGCGGACGTCATGGAGGCGGGCAAGATGGAAGTGCGCGCCAAGATCGCAGAAAGCGATCGCGCCAACCTGACGGCGGGCCAGAAAGCCGTGGTCGAAGTGGACTCGCTGCCGGGCGAAAGTTTCGGCGTGACCGTCGGCGCCCTGTCCGGCCTTGCGAGCCGCGCGCAGTGGTTCGAGAGCGCGACGGTGACGCGCCTCTTCGACGTCACGTTCCAGTTCGACAAGCCCGATCCGCGCTTGAAGGCTGGCGCCTCGGTCCGCGTCATCATCCAGGGCAAGGAGATTCCCGACGCGCTGCACGTGCCGCGGCAGGCGGTGCTCGAGAAGAACGGCAAGACACACGTCTTCGTCAAGACAGGCGATCGCTTCGAGCAGCGCGAGGTCAAGGTCGACAACCTGACGGAGAGCCGCGCCGTGATCACTGGAATTGCCGAAGGGACAGAAGTTGCGCTGACCGACCCGACAGTCGCGCGCCCGACGTCGAACAACGGTTCGCCGACGCTTCCCGCCGCCGGCGGCGGCCGCTAGGTCATGGCCGCCACTCGCATCACCGGCACGACATCCGACTTCCTGCCCGAGCTGCGCCTCGGGTTCGAGAACCTGCGCGCGCACAAGCTGCGGTCGCTCCTGACGATGATGGGCATGATCTTCGGCGTCGCCGCCGTCGTCGCCATGCTGTCGATCGGCGCCGGGGCGCAGCAGGAGGTCATGGCCTTCATCGAGCAGCTCGGCGTCAGGAACCTGATCGTCGAGGCGCGCGAATCGACCGACTACCAGGTGGTGCAGAAGGTGCGTCAGCTCTCCGCCGGCCTGACGTTTCGCGACTACCGCGTCATCGAAGCAAATCTCGAAGGCATCTCAGCCTCGAGCGCGCGCAAGCGCTTCACGCCGTCGAAGCTGCTTCCGCGTCCGCAAAGCGATCCGCCTGTCGTGTACGGTGTCAGCCCGACGTATCAGCGCATCGCGAATCTACAACTCGTGAACGGGCGATTCTTCACCGAAGCCGAAACCAACGCCGCGGCGCCGGTAGCCGTGCTGGGCGAGGGCGCAGCGGCGTCGCTTTTTGGAGCCGACGATCCGGTTGGCCACCATGTAAAGGTCAACGACCAGTGGTTTCAGGTCATCGGCGTTGGCGGCCCGCAGCTGACCGTGCAGGCGGATGTCGCCGGCCTGCCGGCGCAGGACCGCAACAACCTCATTTACGTCCCGCTGCATGCGGCCATCTTCCGGCTCGAGGACATCAACAGCCGCTATCGCGACGAGATCGACGGCATCTACCTGCAGATGCGGCAGGGCGCTGACGTTCCTGCGGCCGCGGCTCTCCTGCGCGGCCTGCTGAATGTCTCGCACCGCGGCGCTGCGGATTTCGCCATCGTCTCGCCGGCGGAACTTCTCGCCGAGCAGCGCCGCACGCAGCGCATTTTTGAAATGGTCATGGTCGCGATCGCGTCGATCTCGCTGCTGGTCGGCGGCATCGGCATCATGAACATCATGCTGGCGAGCGTGATGGAGCGGACGCGCGAGATTGGCGTGCGCCGGGCCATCGGCGCCAAGAAGCGCGACATCATCCGGCAGTTCCTGATCGAGACGACCATCATCTCGCTGGCGGGTGGTGTGATGGGCGTCGTCGTGGGCGTCGGGCTGTCGCAGCTGATTGGCTACCTGGCCGGATGGTCGACGATCGTCACGACGACGTCCATCGTGCTGGCGTTTTTCGTGTCAGTCGGAATCGGATTGGTCTTCGGGCTGTATCCCGCGGCTCGCGCCGCGCGCCTCGATCCCGTCAAGGCGCTTCATTACGAGTAGCCGCCTAAGCGTCCTTCTGCCCAAGCTGCCTAGACTCGGGCTGGCTGCGAAACGTCTTTCACGAGATCGGCGGTAATTTTCCTGGACGCATTCTTGGCGATGTCGGCCTGCGAGACGATGCCGCAGACCATGCCGCCGCCGTTGACGACCGGCACGCGCCTGATCTGCTTGTCTTCCATGAGCTTCGCGCAATCCTCGACCGGCGTCGATTCACGCACTGACACGACAGGCGAGGACATGCACGATTCTGCCGCCTCATCCACGGGATTTCTTCCCTGGGCGACAAGCCGGCACACGATGTCGCGATCGGTGACGACTCCGAGCAACGACTTGTCAGCGCTGCTGCGAACGATGGGAATCTCGCCGCAGTCGTGCTCGACCATTGCCTTGGCGACCTCTTCCAAAGACGCGTCCGCGGTACAACACGCGGGATCCGTCGTCATGATTTCTCTTACCTGCATCGTGGAACCTCCTTGCGCACTTGATGCGCTCAGGTGAGGAGGTGCAACGGCAGTGCCGTACACGCAGGCTCCGGCTCAACCGTGGATCTGTGGATCTGTAGTGTCCGCCTTCAGGCGGACTGGCTTGGTCCGGCTAGAGCCGGACGCTACGAAACTCAGAATCGCGTGCTGAGCGGCTGGCGTCGCGGACCGTCTCGTGGACAAACTTCAGCTTGTCGATTGCCGGCGGCGACCATACGAAAGGGTAGGCGTCGCTGAAGCCCATCCCGCGATTCAGGTTGTTCAGCAAGTAGGTGACGGCATACCAACTGTCGATCAGCTGATCGAAGGGCGCGTCCGGAGAGACGACGTAAGGCGAGACACGGCTGAGCGACGGCTCATCCGGCCGCCGCGGCTGGAGCGACATACCACACGCAGCGGTCGTCTCGAGCGTATCGACCATGTGCAGATAGTGCGCCCATGTTTCCGCCCAATCTTCGAGCGGGTGAGAGCTGGCGTAGGCACTGATGTACGCGCCCTGCCAGTCTGCCCGCGGCCCCTGCGCGTAGTAGGTCTGCAAAGCCGCGCCATAGTCCGGACGCTCGTCGCCAAAGCGCGCGCGAAAGACGTCGTGCGCGCCGCGGTCGCCGATCAATCGGTCCCAGTAGTAGTGGCCGCTCTCGTGCCGGAAGTGACCCGCGAGCGTGCGAAACGGCTCGTGCAGTGACGTCCGCCGCCGCTCGCGCTCGGCATCGTCGGCTTCGGCGATGTTGATCGTGATCGAGTCCCGCTGAGTGACCCGTCAATATCTGTCCGTCTGGCGTGTCGCCCTTGAACTCGAACGTCAGACCCTTCTCGGGGTCCTCGTCGCGGCTGACGATGCGCAACTTGAGGCGGAGAAGGGTGAACACGAGCCGGCGCTTGGCGACCTCGAGCTTGTACCACGCGGGCTTATGGCCGCCAGCGGTCAGGTCCGGAATGACGCGGGTCAGGCGGCACGAGACGCACAACTCGTTCGGGTCGCCGTCGGCGACCGTCCAATTGCAAATCTGCTCGACCGAATAATTGCGGCACAGCCGATAGGCTTTGCCTTCGGCAGCCTTGAGCGGCGATCGCCAGGTCCCGGGCCTGGCAGCGGTCTGGTCGTTGTTGGAATCGAGAGACCCGACGATTGCCAGATCTGGCAAATACGCGACCAGCTGCCCGCAGCGGACGCATTGGGTGTTCTCGAAGAACAGCAGGTTTCCGCAATGATCGCAGTGAAAGACCTTCATCGGCCGGATCGCATGTGCACGATCTAGTCCACGTTCTGGTCGGCAGGCACGACGTCGACCTGCACTTTGAGCGCGTGGGCACCGCCGCCGAGGATGACGCCGCGAATCGGGCTGACATCGTTGAAGTCGCGCCCCCATGCGACGGTGATGTGGCGATCCGAAGGCAGGATGTTGTTGGTCGGATCGACCGCAATCCAGCCGACATGCGGGCAATACACCGTCAACCAGGCGTGGGATGCATCGGCGCCGACGAGCCGTGCTTTTCCCGGAGGCGGATCGGTTTCCATGTAGCCGCTGATGTAGCGCGCCGGGATGCCGACCGATCGCAGGCACGCGATCTCGAGACGCGCGAAGTCCTGACAGACACCGCGACGTGAGTTGAAGACCTCAGTCAGTGGCGTCGCCACGGTCGTCGCCTTGGGATCGAACGTGAAGTCGGTGTGGATGCGGCCCGTAAGGTCGAGGACAGCTTCGAGCAGCGGACGGCCGGCGGGGAAGGAACGCCGGGCGTAGGGCTCGACGATGCTCATCGAGCGCGACGATGTCGAATCGAATGTGAACTCGATCATCTCGAACGGCATCGCGCCGCGATCGGCGGCACGTTCCCAGGGGACCGTATCGCCTGGATTGGGAAGCGCGGCGCCCGTGACCTCGACGGTGCTGCGGGCACGGATGACGAGGTCCGAGTGCGCGCCTTGAACAGCCACGATGGTGACGAGATTGCCGAAATAGTCTTCGTACGTGCTCGTTTGTGCCGGGGCCGGCGCGATCGACAGTTCGTGCAGCCGGCATTCCTGGTTCGGAAGGTCGCGCGGCTTCAGGCGCGCGACATGGTGCGCGACGGCGACCGACTCGCTGTAGTCGTATTCGCGTTGTGTGCGTGATGTCGTAGCGCATATCAGACTGCAACGATCTACGACACTCTAAGCTCGGCGTGGCTGAAGTAAAAGTACGTCACCGCGTCGGACATGGCCTTGAGGTCGTCCTCGATCGATTCGAGCAGGCGGTCGAGCGAAGCCTGATCGGCGCCGGTCCACGGTTGCGACACGATGATCTCCGCCAGCGTGTCCCGGGCGCTTGCAATCAGCAGGTCCTCTTTCGTTGGCGATGGCGCTCGCGGATCTCGCGGCAGATGGACGATGTGCTCTGCGATTGCGGCCAGCTGAAACGGCAGGCCGCGCGTGTTCGTGTCATCGGCGAGCAGCAGGTGCAGCGCCGGCGGCAGCTGCGGTTGCGCGTAGTAGCGCCGCCGGTACGTCATGGAGCTGTCGGCAATCTCGAGCAGCGGCTCGACGATGGCGTTGCCGGCGGCCAGTGCGCCGCGGAGCACGCAGACGAGATTGACCGATCGCTCGAGACGACGGCCGAGATTCAGGAATCGCCAGCCGTGGCCGCGCGTCATGTTCTCCATCTCCATGCCGCTGAACGCCGCGAGATCGGTAATGATGCGGTTCAGGTGCGCGAGCACGACCTCGAACTGGACGCGGCCCTGGCGCACGCGCATGTCCTGATGCAGTTGGTTGAGGATCCTCCACGTGTCGATCGACAGCCGATCGCGCACGGCGCTGGCCAGGCGCCGGACCTCGTTCAGCACTCCGCGCAGTCCCGAGTGCGGCGCCTGCCTGGCGATGAGATCGCTCGTGTCCTCTTCGAGCTTGCGCAGCCAGGTATCACGACCGAGCTCTTCGGGTAAAAGGCGAAGGCCAACGAGCACCTTCGCGAGCGCCGCGACCTGCTGCGGATTGCCGGTCGTATCCTGATCGGCGAGGCGCGAGACGAAGCTGCGCAGCAGCCGGACGATGTGTTCGGCGCGTTCGACGTAGCGCCCGAGCCAGAAGAGATTCTCGGCGACGCGGCTTGGCAGCTCGGTCGTCGCCGGCTCGAGCCTGATTGGATCGCTTGGCGCGAGGAGCGTGACCGTGCTCACCGGCCCGTCGGCAAGCACCCATGTGTCCTTGCTTTTGCCGCCGCGCTGCATCGATACGATCGGCACTTCGACCGTGTTCGACACGCGCGTCAGGCCGCCCGGCATGACGGAGAACGAGTCCGCCGAGGCGGCAACGTAGGTTCGAAAGACGATCGATCGCGGCTCCAGGTGGTGGCGGTGCCACGCTGGCGCGCTCGACAGCTCGACGTGCTCCTGCACGGCGAACTCTTCCGGCTTTGCGCGCAAGGTCGCGGCGAGCTCCTGCCTCTCTCGTTCGCTCATGCGGCGGCCGAACAACGGGTCCCGTCCCTTGGACGGGAACGCGGGCTTGACCACGAGCTCGTGGAGGTGGTCGAGCGCATATGCGAGATGCGACGGCTCGCCGCACCACCACGTCGGCACCGACGGCAGGAGAAGATCCTCACCCAGGAGCTCGCGGCACAGGCCGGGAAGGAATGGGAGGATGGCCGCGGTTTCGATCAGACCGGATCCAAGAGCGTTGGCGACGGCGACGTTGCCGGCGCGCACGGCGTCCACCAGACCGGCGATGCCAAGAAACGAGTCGCCGCGCAGCTCCAGCGGATCGCAGAAGCTGTCGTCGAGCCGCCGGAAGATGACGTTGACCTGCTGCAGTCCCTCGAGTGTCTTGATGAAGACGCGGCGATCGCGCACAGTCAGATCGGCGCCCTCGACGAGCGTCAGCCCGAGATAGCGCGCCAGGTAGGCGTGCTCGAAATAGGTTTCGTTGTACGGTCCCGGCGTCAGCAGCACGATCTTCGCTGGCTGCTCGTGCGGCGGCGCCAGGCTCGTGAGGGTGTCGCGTTGCGGCGCGGAAGAACGACGCCAGGCGATGGATCTGCGAGCCGCGAAACGCTTCAGGAAGACTGTGCTGAAGCACCAGCCGGTTTTCGAGGGCGTAGCCGGCGCCCGAGGGCGCCTGCGTGCGATCGGCAAGCACCATCCAGTTGCCGTCCGCGCCTCGTGCCAGGTCGACGCCGAGCATGTGCAGATAGAGATCGTGCGGGACCGGGATGCCGTGGCACGGGCGCAGGAACGCCGGGTTGGCGAGTGCCAGTGGCGCCGGCAACAGGCCGCGGCGCAGGAGAAGCTGCGGACCGTGCAGGTCGAGGAGCACGAGGTTGAGCAGCCGTGCCCGCTGGGCGAGGCCGCGCTCGAGCCGTTCCCACTCCTGTGCGGAAACGATGAGCGGCACCATGTCGAGCTCCCACGGTCGATCGACGCCCTGCGGATCGCCGTAGACGTTGTAGGTGACGCCGTTCTCGCGGATCGCGCGCCGCGCGTTGTCCCGCCGCGCCGCGAACTCGTCGGCGCCGATGGCTTCGACGCTGCGTACGAAGCCCTCGCAGTGCTGGCGCAACGTGCCAGGCCCGTCGAGCATCTCGTCGAACGCCCCGGCCACTGGCCGATAGTCCCGCAGCAGGCGCCACGGGAGCACCGGACCGGACGGGAGCGTGGTATTGCCGAATGCGCTCATCGCAACCCGAGGACGTGCCGATCGGTAAGGCTCGGCGCCGTCGGGCGTCGAAGGTCGAGCGTGAAGGGGAAGTCCGGGTTTCGATCCTCGGCGGCAACCTGCATCCGTCCCGGTGTGTGACCGATCGCCTCGAAGCGCGCGAGCCGCCGGCCCTCGGCTTCGTACGAGTTGACGGGGAAAGTCTCGAAGCTCCGGCCGCCGGGATGCGCGACGTGATACGTGCAGCCGCCAAGGGACCGTTCGTTCCACGCATCGACGAGATCGAAGGTGAGCGGCGTGTGAACGCCGATCGTCGGGTGCAGGCAGCTCGGCGGGTGCCACGCTCGATAGCGGACGCCGGCGACGAACTCGCCCGCGGTCCCAGTTGGATGCAGGGGTACCGAGCGGCCGTTGCACGAAAGGAAGTGGCGCGATTCCGTCATTCCTGTGACCTTGACCTGCAGCCGCTCAACCGATGAATCGACGTAACGCACGGCGCCGCCGGGGCCCGGTTCCTCGCCGAGGACGTTCCACGGCTCGAGCGCCTGCCGCAGCTCGACATGGATGCCCCGCGGCGCAATCGAGCCATACACCGGGAAGCGAAACTCCATGTGCGGCGCGAACCACTCGGCCTCGAGCGCGTAGCCGTCGCCCCGCAGGTCGTCGATGATGTCGCCCAGGTCGCGGGCGACGAAGTGCGGCAGCATGAAACGATCGTGCAGCTCCGTTCCCCAGCGAACCAGCGTCTGATTGTAGGGAGTCTTCCAGAAGCGGGCAACGAGCGCGCGCAGGAGCAGCTGCTGCGCCAGGCTCATGCGCGCATGCGGCGGCATCTCAAATGAGCGCAGTTCGACGAGTCCCTGCCGCCCGCTGCTGGTTTCCGGCGCGTAGAGCTTGTCGATGCAGAACTCGGCGCGGTGCGTGTTGCCGGTCAGATCGACGAGCAGATGACGGAAAACGCGATCGACGATCCACGGCCGCGACTCGCTCCCATCGTGAACCTGCGCGAACGCGATCTCGAGCTCGTGCAGCGAGTCGTTGCGGCCCTCGTCGACCCGCGGATGCTGACTGGTCGGCCCGAAGAAGAGTCCAGAGAAGAGGTACGACAGCGACGGGTGATTGTGCCAGTAGCCGAGCAGGCTGCGCAGGAGATCGGGCCGGCGCAGGAACGGGCTGTCGGCGGCCGTGGCGCCGCCGAGCACCATGTGGTTGCCGCCGCCTGTCCCGGTATGGCGGCCGTCGAGCATGAACTTCTCGGTTCCCAGCCTGGTCTGGTGCGCCTCCTCGTACAGCGTGGAGGTGTGCTCGACGATCGCTGCCCAGTCGGACGCCGGCTGCAGGTTGACTTCGATGACGCCCGGATCGGGCGTGACCTTCAGGTTGTTGAGCCGCGGATCCGGCTCTGGCGCCGTGCCCTCGATGAGCACCGGCATGCCGAGCCGCCTGGCGGTTTCCTCGACCTTGGCGACGAGGTCGAGGTAGGCCTCGGTCGTCGCGACCGGCGGCATGAACACGTGGAGACGCCCTTCTCTCGCCTGGACGCAGAGCGCCGTCTTGATCACGCCGGTGGCCGATACGCCGCGCTCCGGCTTTTGAATGGCGATCGCCGGCCGCGCGGCTGGGTTCCGCTGCCGCGCGCATCAGCGCGCACCGCAAGCTGACGCTGCGGCACCGGCTGCCGCGCAAGGGGCTCGCGCCGCGCGAACGGGTCGACGTCGAACATCGTCTCGGCTTCTTTCGGCGCGGTCCACGGCAGCGAGTCGAGCGGCAGGCGATATCCGATCGGAGAATCGCCGGGGATGAGGAAGAGATGCTCGGACGCGCACGAACCACGGTCCGCTCACCCATGTGCTCGCGCGCGACTCGTCGCGCCGCTTGATCGGCAACACGTAGCCGATGACCTTGTCGAGCCCCTGCTCGAAGACGCGAGCCAGGCGGGCGCGATCCTCTTCGTTCTTCAGCTGAGACTTGAACGGGTCGACGTTCACAGGCAGCCGGCGCTCGGCGAGCAGGTAGTGCCAGACATCCTCGTACGCGGGGATGACATGCGCGGCGTCGACGCCAAGCACGTCCACCAGCGCGGTGATGAACTTGTTCGCGTGCGCGTCTCCATATCCATAGTCGACCGTGTCGTCCGCGATGAGCGTCTCGTTCACCCAGATGGGGACACCGTCGCGACGCCACCAGCAACCGAGCGCCCAGCGCGGCAGCGACTCGCCCGGATACCACTTCCCCTGGCCGAAGTGGAGCAGCGCGCCGGGCGCGAATCGGTCTTTCAGCCGGCGCACCAGCGCACCCGCGAGCCGTCGCTTGTCGTCGCCGAGCGCCGTGAAGTTCCACTCGTCGCCGTCCATGTCATCGATCGACACGAACGTCGGCTCTCCACCCATCGTCAGGCGCACGTCACCAGCTTTGAGCACGGAGTCGATGTGGTGCCCGACTCTTTCGATCCGCTGCCATTGTTCATCGCTGTACGGCTTGGTGACGCGCGGCGATTCGTAGATGCGCCGTACCGACATTTCGTGTGCGAACGTCACTTCGCATTCGTCGACGGCGCCCGTCACCGGCGCGGCGCTCTGCGGGTCCGGCGTCGCGGCGAGCGGGATGTGGCCCTCGCCGGCGAGAAGTCCTGATGTCGGATCGAGTCCAATCCAACCTGCGCCGGGAAGATAGACCTCGGTCCAGGCGTGAAGGTCGGTGAAGTCGACGTCGGTGCCGCTCGGACCATCGAGCGCCTTGACGTCCGGCTTGAGCTGAATCAGATAGCCCGAGACGAAGCGCGCGGCCAGACCAAGCCGGCGGAAGGTCTGGACGAGCAGCCAGGCGCTGTCGCGACACGAGCCGGAACCGAGCGTCAGTGTCTCTTCCGGCGTCTGGACGCCCGGCTCGAGCCGGATGATGTACTTCACCGCGCGTGACACCTGCGTGTTGAGCGCGACGAGGAAGTCCACCGTTCGTTGCCGCTTCGTGTCGACCGCCGCGACAAACTCCCGCAGTTTCGGGGTCACGGGCAGCTTCTCGAGAAACGGCGTCAGTTCCTTCGCCAGTGTCTCGTCGTACGTGAACGGAAACATTTCCGCCGATGGCTCGAGGAAGAAGTCGAACGGGTTGAGCACTGCCATCTCGGCGACGAGCTCGACGTCGACGACCAGCTGCCGCGTCTGCTCCGGGAAGACCACGCGCGCGAGGTAATTGCCGAACGGATCCTGCTGCCAGTTGATGAAATGCTGCTTCGGAACGAGGCCGAGCGAGTAGCTCAGGATCGGAGTGCGGCAATGCGGCGCCGGGCGCAGCCGGATGACGTGAGGCGAGAGCGAGACCGGGCGGTCGTAGTCATAGCGGGTCCGGTGACGGAGGGCGACATGTATAGCCATCTCAGCCTTTTATAGCCGAGAAGATGGTCCAAATGGCTGTACAAGATTGTCCCGAAAAACCGACAGGAATGTAGGCCATGTGGCGGCTCAGACCCGCGCCAGGATGCCGCGCGTGGCGACGTTGCGCGTGGTGGCCAGCGCTTCGCAGTAAACGGTCAGCTGCCGCCGGTAGCGGTCGAGGTCCGTTGCGAGCTCGCGGTCGGTCTTGAAGTCGATGACCGTCACTCCAGTGAGATCCTCGAACGCCAGGTCGATCGTGCCTTCGATGAGCGTGCCGTCCGGCGCCTTCCAGGTGATCGGCAGCTCGCGATCGCAGCGGCCGTCGCGTTCGGCGAGCCGTACCTGATCGAAGAGCGGCGCCTTGAGGACCGCGGAGACGACTTCCGCGGCCGCCTCGACTTCCTGCGCCGCGTACGGATCGCGTGCCGCCGCCGGCAGGATACGGCTTTGCGCCTCCGCAACGACAGCGATGACGCCATCGGGGGCGTCGAGCGGGACGGTGGCGAGCGTGGCGTGCACGAGCGATCCGAAGCGCGCGCCAAACGGGCGCTCGCGCGTTCGAGAGAAGTCAATGACCTCGATTTCAATTGGCGCGATCGCGATTCCACTCGTAGCGTCGGGTGTCCTGTCGGCGGCAACGGACGTCGCCGTGCGCACGCGCAGCGATGGCACGCGGGCACGGGCCGTTGCGGCGTCGCGCTTGTCCCGCCATTCGTGGTGGGCGGCAAGACGAGACGCAACCGCCGCCGGATCCCCGTCCTTGGAAATGAGGTCGTCGCGGCGCAGTCCGTAGCCAGCGTCCGCGTCGAGACGCAGAATGTGCGGGTCCCACCAGACGACCGAGTAGCTGGTGACGGCCGCGCCGCCAAAGAGATAGCTTCCCGGGGCCACGGTCATCGGCCGTGCCGGGTCGCCGTCGGGCCGGTTCAGCACTGAATCCTTCGACGGGAAGGCAGGGCATCCCACGCCAGCCGCCCTGGCCTCGCGGGCGAAGGGCGACGGATAGACCGCCGGCATCAGGGGATCGAGCCAGCCGCCTTCATAGATCTCGTCGCCGACGACCGGCACGACGAGCAAATCGCGAGCGCGTGTCGCCGCCACATAGGCGAGGCGCTGGCCTTCAGCCCTGTCGCGCTCGGCTTCCTCGGAACCGTGCAGGAGCAGATCGATTGGCGCCCAGCCGCCGAGCTTCAGCGCACAGACGTTGCCCTCGGGATCGATCCAGCGGCCGGCGTCGGGCCGCGACAGCCGGCACGTCAGATCCGCAAGGATGACGACGGGGAATTCGAGGCCCTTGGCCTTGTGCACCGTCATCATACGAACGCCGTCGCTGTCCTCTTCGAGAATTGGCGCCTCCGAGGCTTGAGCGGTCTCCGACGCGACCTGCAGCTCCTCGACGAAGCCGCGAAACGAGATGCCGCCGCTCATCTCGTACTGCCGCGCCAGTTCGGCGATGTGGAGGACGTTGGCGAGCGCCTGTTCGCCGCCGGTGCGCAGCGCGAAGCCGACATGTGCGCGCGTCGCCGCGAGCAGTTCCTGGAGCGTGCCCGATACGCCGCCCGATGTCCGCTCCGACGCGTCCGGAGGTGCGGCTCCAAGTCCTGAGCCCCGGTCTCCGAGTCCAGGGCGCGACACGTAGTTGCGATGCCGGTGCAGGCGCTGCAGCAGCCACAGCGATTCGGCGATCGGCCTGAGGTGCGCGATTTCAGGCGGCGTATTCTCGTCGAAGACCTTTGGCACGCGGAACGGATGGAAGCTGCCGCGCGAGAAGCGCTCCCCCGACGTGCGGCCAAACCGGTGAGCCCACTCCAGCAGCTCTTCGTCGCCAATCGCAAAAAACGGCCCGCGCAGCGTCGCGAAGACCGAGAGCTCATCGTCGGGCCACTCGATCGCGGTGAGGGCGGCGCGGAGGGCTTCGACTTCCTCTCGTTCGTGAAACGCCCGCCCGCCGACGAGCACGTGCGCGATGCCGCGCGCCTCGAGCGCTTCCACGTATGGCCGCGTGACGTCGGACTCCCAGCTCACGAAACGGCGGAACAGAAGACAGATGTGCTTGGCCGCGACCTTGACCGGCGCGGCGCCGCTGCGTTCGGTGACTTTCCAGTTGCTCTCGTTGACGATCCAGTCGACAAATGCGCCGACGGCTCCCGGTAGTGACTGCTCGATCGACCGGCCAGTGACGTACCGTCGTGCGTACGGCTGCGGCACCGGCAAGGCGACGATCGCCGGCTGCTCATCGATCGCCGGCCGGTGCTGTTCGAGCGGGACGTATCCCGCTTGCAGCGTGAGGTCGTCGCCGGTCATCACCGGCGCGAATGCAGCATTCACGAATGACTGGATTTCCGGGACGCTGCGGAAGCTCTTCGTCAACTGCACCGCCGTCGCGCCCCAGCCTTCGAGCCGGCGGCAGACATCGCGATAGATGGCAACATCGGCGCGGCGGAAGCGATAGATCGACTGCTTCGGGTCGCCAACCAGAAAGAGCCGGCCAGGCTGAGGCCGCGCGCGGCGCCAGTCGGTTTCGGCGGGATCGTCGGCGGCCAGGAGCAGCAGGATCTCTGCCTGCAGCGGGTCGGTGTCCTGGAACTCGTCGACGAAAATGCGCGTGCAGCGCTGCTGAAACCCCTGTCGCACGCCTGCGTTGTCGCGAACGAGGTTGCGCGCGACGAGGAGAAGATCGAGAAAGTCGAGCGCGCCGTCCCTGCGCCTTGAGGGCTTCGTAGCGATCCAGCGCCCCGCGCAGCTCCTGCTGCAGCAGCGCGGCGAGATCGGCGTCTGCGTCCATGCGCAACTGATCGAGCCGCGCCCGCAGCTCGGTGAGGGAGGTCACGACGCGGTCTCGCGTGACACCGTCACGGTAGGACGCGCCGCGTCCCTGCTTCATGTTGGCCAGCGTCCGATCACGCGACAAGTCGGCGAGCCCGGCCTCCCAGCCGTCATAGTCGCTGGCGGCGGCATCGCCGAATGTCTGCTGCAGCCTGATCTCGTCGCTGAGACGACGAACCGCATCCGTTCCGGTAAAGAGCGGATCGTTTCGCGACGCGGGATTCCGCGTCAGGTCAGCGACGTCGTGCATCATGGCCACGACTTCGTCGATCTGCTGCTCGCGGGCGAACGCGTTGCGCGTCCATGGCGCGGTGAAGTCGCGCCACTGCGCCAGCTCCCACGCGGCCTTCCGCAGCCGGTCGACCGGGCCATCATCACCACCAAACGCAGAGCGGCGCAGCGCCCGGCGCACGCCTTCCGGTGGCGAGGACAGGACATCCTGCAGCCAGCGTCCAAACGCTTCGTCGAAGAGACGTGCAGACGCGGGCTCAGTCAGGACCTCGAATAGCGGATCGATGCCGGCTTCGATCGGCCGCTCGCGCAGGAGGTCGGCGCAGAAGGCGTGGATCGTGCCGACGTGCGCTTCCTCCAGTTGGCTCAGCGCGTGATCCAGCCGCGCCCGTTCGGCGTCGTCATGCCCGGCGGCAACGCGGGCGCTGTCGAGCCGCTCGCGCAGCCGCAGCTTCAGCTCGCCGGCGGCCTTTTCGGTAAAGGTGACGGCGACGAGATTCTTCACGTCGGCCTTGCCACTTGCGACAATGCGAACGATGCGGTTGACGAGCGCCGTCGTCTTGCCGGTGCCGGCCGCGGCCTCGACGATAAGGGTGGTGTCGAGAGCAGAGGCGATGAGCTCGCGGGCCTGCGCATCGGTCAATGGCGTAGTCGATGGCGTGCGGTCGCTCATGGCATCTCCCGCAGCGCGGCGAGGTCGGCGAGCGGATCCGCGGATTTCCTCGCGGCGTGGCGCGCTTCGTCGGGACCGCAGACGGTGCGGAAGTCGCACCATGCGCACGCCCGTTCCGCTGGTGCCGCGGGCAGGAAGCCCAGCTCGATGGCGCGGTCGATGATCTCGAGAGCCTCGAGCCCGGCGCGGCGGTTGGCCTCGCTGAGCGGAATGGGATGCTCGGCGAATCCACCGGCCGTAGTGGCGTAGAACAGGCGTCCTTCGCGCACCGGCCGGCGCAGGATCTCCTCGATGGCGAGGCCGTAGATCACGGGCTGCATCATGCTGCCGCCGCCGATGACCGTCCGCGGGTTCGTGCGGTTGCGCCCGGTCTTGTGATCGGTGATGCGCAGTTCCGCCGAACCCTGCATCGACTCGATGACGTCCACGGAGCCGCGCAGGATGAAGCGATTGTCGATGCGGACCGGCTCGGCCTGGCTGCGCTCGTCGCGTCCTTCGTCTGAGAGGCCGAAGCTGTACTCGAGGTACTCGGGCGTCCACGGCGCGGCTTCTGGCAGCTTGCGGATCCAGACTCGCAGATCGCGGCCGAGGGACGGCAATCTCGTCGCGCCACACGCGGGCGATGGCCGGCGCCAGCTGCTCTTCGTACTCGGATGCGGTCGTGTCGAGTGCCGTCGCGAGCATCTGCAGCGCTTCCGGAACTGCGGCGGCGGAGAGCGGCAGCCGTCCGGCATCGCGCAACGCTCGCAGGACATTGGCCTGCACTTCGTGAAAGAGCGAGCCGCGAGTCAACGGGTCCAGCCGCTGCAGCGGCTCCGGCTGCTCGTTGGGGGCGAAGCGGTAGATCGCAGAGAGCACGAACTGATACGGGCAGGTCGCGAACTTCTGCAGGGCGGATACCGAGTATGGCCGCGCGCCGAGGCGCTGGCTGTCGAGCATCGGCTTGACCGCCGAAGTGACGCGCACGAGACCGTCCTGCGGCATCCATTTCGATCGAGCGCGCGCCCAACGCCTCGTGACGGCGCGCCGCAGCGCCGGGTTGAGACCGAGGAGGTAGTGCGCGTGCCCGCGAACCGCAGCGCGATCGGGCATGTCGATCAACTGTCGAAGCGTCGCCAGGTCGTGCTCGACTTCATCGATCGCGTCGCCGGGGAGAGCAGGCGCCGGCCAGTCGAGCTTGGCGCCGCCGGCAGCGGCGGCCTCGCGCTGGAGATCCTCGTGATGCGGAATCTTGCCGAGGATCGCGCGCATGACGTCGAGAACATAGAACGACGGCACGCGCGGCCGCGCGCCGGCAACGTCGAGGCGCGGGTAGGACAGCCACAAGCGGTCTGTCGCGGCGCCGACGGCAAGACGCAGAAGGAGGCGCTCGATCTTGCCGCGATCGTCCTGAACCGCGAGGCGGGCGGGTCCCGTGTCAAAGCCGGCGTTGAGCGGCTGCCGCATCTCCTCGTCGAGCAGCAGCGGATCCTCCCGCAGCTTCTGAGGAAACATGCGCTCGGCGAGGCCGGGGACGAACACGACCTTGAACGCGCGGCCGCGCGCCTGGTGCGGGCTGCCAACGAACACACGGCCGTAGCGATCGGCTGGGGGCTGCTCCTCGAACGTGCGAAGGCGTTCGGCGAGCACATCTCGCGCCTCTTCGAGGCCCACCGGGCCGATGGCGCTCATCGCGCGCAATTCGCCGAGGACGCGCAGGACGCGCGCCGGCCGGCGCAACACGCGTGGCGCCAGCTCGCCAAAGCGCTCGATCCACTCGCCCCATGTCGCCTGTGACGGCCAGGACGCGAGGGTCTCGACGATCGGCAGCGCGAATTGCGTCAGGTGCAGCACGTTCTGGCGATCGCGCTCCAGGCCGGCGAGCTTTGGCGACTCCGGATCCTCGCGCTTCAACTCTTCCTTGATCTGCGCGTCGTAGCCGGCACGAAGGCCGCGCAGGCGCCGCCGCCAGCGCTCGGGATCGCCGCCGACGACGGATGCCTCGACAATGAGGTTCTCCCATTTCCACGGCGCGCGCAGTCCGCCTTCGACGATGGCCGAGCTCGCGGTGTCATCGGGAGGGCGATTGAGGCTCGGGTTCCGGCGATTCAGCCGCGACGTCTTCCGCCATGAATCCGGCGATGACGTCGTCCGCAGGGGGAAGGACTTCGGCGCCGGGCGTGGAATCACTCGACGGCACTTGCGCAAGGGAGAGGTACTCGGCGAAGCGAATGGCAGACAGACGTTCGACCGCGCAGCTCAGGATGGCGAGGAACGCGCGGCCTGACGGATGCGGCCGGCGCGCGCCGCGATCGAACCAGGCGTTGATCCCGGCGCGCTCGAATGCGTTCTCGAGCAGGCCGAGGTACTCGCGCGGCGAACGCAGGAACACGGCCATTTCGTCGAAGCGAACGCCGGCGCGCGCTTCGTCGAGGATGCGCCGGGCGATCTCGACGCACTCGCGGCCCTCGCCGGGCGCAGAGAACAGGCGCACGTCGCCTCGCGGCGCGCGTTCAGCGGGCTGCCGCGTCGAGAAGAGCGAGCGCCGAAGCGCTGCGAGGTCGGACTCACCCGACGGCACCAGCGTTCGGATTTCGCTACCCAGGCGTTCGAGATAGCTGAGCGTCCCAAGGTCTCCGAACGGGACGGTAATCAAGGTTTCTGGTGCGGCGCCGATCAAACGCTCCGCGAGGGCGAATTCCACCGCCGAGTCGAGCGGCACATCGAGCAGGAGGAGCGGCAGGCCGGCCACGGCGGCGATGCCCTCGCAGGCGGCGGAGAATAGCGATGCGCGATCGATGGCGGAGGCCGCCGCGAACTGTTCGTCGAAGCCCTCGAGGAGCTTCGCGAGGTCCGGTCCACCAAATGGCAGCCGGCGCAGGGGCGCCGCGCCGACTCCAGCCATGGCGAGATCGTGGAGCGTGCGCGCCAGCGCCCGTGGAAAACCGGGCGTGCCGGCCACGGCGCCGAAGTAGTCGAGCCCCTCGTCTTTGCGCGCGTCGAAGGTGGCCCTTGCGGCGACGGCTTCCGCCCCAATCATCGTCGCCGGCGCGATGCCGCGCGCCGCGAGCACGGGTGCGGCGAGGCGCGCGGCGAGCTGGCCGAAGCTGAAGCGATGGAGGCCGGCGGTCGCGCCACGGGTCGCAGCGATCCTGCGGACGAGATCGTCCGCCGCGCCGCGAGCGGCCGACACGACAAGGGCGCCGCGGCCCGCGCGCTCGTCCAGCCAGCGCTCGGCCTCGTCGAGGCGCGAGGCGGCCTCAGAGCTTTGGATGATGTGTAGAGATGTGGCGGAAGGCATTTGCAGAACCTCCCCGGACGCCGTGCCGGGCCATCGTGACAACCGCGCTCCGCGGCTGTAGTGGCGAAGGTAGCACGGCGAGTGGGGAGATTCAATGTGAGGGTCTTCTGTCTTCGCGCGCGATGCAGATGCCGCAGCGAGGCTGGCTGTCCAGGTCCGAATCCGCTCGCCGGGAACGCGACCTGCGCTCATGCTCTGATCGCTCCCGACGGCGTCTAGTAGCTGGCTTGTAGAGTTGTGATCAGGCGCACCTCGGCCTGTCGGCTGGCTCAGGGCGACACCTGTGGCCCTCGAAGGGTCGGCACCGCCGGCGCTATGCCGTTGAGCCTGGAGGTACCACGGGCGCGACGGAGCAGACGCGCGTTCGATCGGCGAATCGCTACGTGTCGCGTTCCGGCTCGCCGAGCCTGTTCGGTCGCGTGGGCCGGCGCTGCCCCGCTCGCTTCGACAGACGCCATCGTCAATCCGGCCTGCCTCGCTGCGCCATCGGCGGGCGTGGACAGCGCATTCAGGGACGACGCCGCCCGAACGGCGCGATTCGGCCGGACGGCCCGACCTTCAGACCCGGCGGGATACCGGCCGCCGATGGTCGCATTCGGACATCCGGGCGCTGACGATTTCACGCGACTGTGCGGCGCTCGACAGCGCGCTATGCGAGCCGACGATTGAGCAGTTCCGCACACCGCGAGTCACTCGCGTGGTACTCGGCCACCTGTCGCCTTCGATCGTGACGCGCGCCGACGCTCGACAGCGTCGTCACCACACTTCCCGCGAGTATCAGGTGATACGGTCCACTGTCGGTTCCGCCTCGACGCACGGCGCTTCTCCGCGAAACTCGTAGAGCCTCCGGCACAGGCGGTCGCATCGGCCCGTCATTCGACATTTCAACCAGGTCGATCGTTCGCTCGCTGAGATCGCGGTGAGCACGACACCGTTGCTGACTTCCGCGACCGTCCGGCCGTTGAGGACGATGCGCGCTCCGTGCTCGTCGGCGACGGCGCCGGGCGGGCACGCGAACGGCGTGCGCGGAGGTCTCGGCGTACATCGTCCAGTCCGGATTCAGCGAGACCGGTTGATTGTCTTCGAGGAGGCGCATCTCGCTGCCGCCGGTGACGAGGGCAAACGCATTGTTCTGACGCGCGGAGGCGAGCGCCCGCGGCCGGCGCGGCTGCGATCCAAGGAGCTCGAAGGGTACAGGAACGCCGGCGGCAGCGCCGACAACCAACGTACCCTCTGGGTATTCCTCGAGGATGCGCGCAGAGTGCGGCATCACGAGAGGCACGCGCTCGAAGCGCAGCCCCTCAGCCGCGAGGAAGGTCGCGGCTGTCGTGAACGCGAAGACACGCCGCTTGGCACGTCCAGCGTCCCGCACTGCCTGCGCTCCAAATCCGATGCGCGCGATGTCTTTGCCGTCGCCCGCGCCAGTGAACATCATGTACTGCAGCGCCGAGTCCACTGAGTAGTCCTGCGAGACGACGGCAGCGCCGTGAGGCAGCTGTTCGAAGAGCGCGCGGTAGAGCCGTGACTCTTCGGTTTTGCGACTTTGATCCGCGGCGGCATAGTTCGCCCGCAGGTTTACGACGGGCATGGCGGCGGCGGCGATGAGTGCCATCGTCCCGAGGCTGATGCGCAGCGCCGTGAGAGGCGCGGCGTCGCGTCCGGCGTTGTCGACGCCCATGACCAGGCGTCGGGCCTGCAGCCGTTGACTCGCGGCCGTGGCGCCGTAGGCGGCAATCGGCCACAAGAGCACCATTACCGGCGCGACGAAGCCGTTGGTGTCGCCTCGCAGGTTGACGATCATCGCCAGCATTCCGGCGATGCCGCCGAGGAGGAGCGCGACAGACGGCGATCGCTGCACCGCCGCGAAGATCACGCCCAGTGCGACGAATGAAACGCCGATGAGTCCCAGCTCGTGACCGATCACGCTCAGCACGGCAGGTATCTGTTCGCTGAGAAGCGATGTCAACGTGAAGGAGAAGCGTTGACCGGCAAAGCGCTCCGCGGTGACGACCGCGATGAGATCTCGCACAGACGACGCGCTGCTCTCCAGATACGTCGCGTGCTGATGCGTGCGGATGATGATGAAGGCGTATTGCGCCGCACCCACGCAGAGGATGAGCGCGATGGCGAGGATGTTTCGCGGCGTCAGGAGCCGACGATCGCGCCAGAGGACGTAGCACACGGACGCCGGTACGAGCCCGGCTAGCGTGAGATGGTTTCCCATGCCGAGCGCGAAGGCGGCGACCGCTGCCAGGAGAGGCCCGAGCCCTCCGCGCGCGCCCCACCTCAAAAGCAGGGAGGCCGTCAGGGCAACCATCGCTGCCGCGAGTCCGTAGACCTCCGCGAACACGGCGCCGATCCAGAAGCTGTAGCCGGTGGCGAGACCGGCAGCGCCGCACAGCGCCGTCCAGCGCCCGGCGCCGATCTGCCTGCCGATGAGGTAGGTCAGCGCGCATGCGACCGCCGCCATCGTCGCCGAGAAGAGGTTGGCGCGATACGCAATGGTGCCGATCGGGAGCTTTACGAAGAGATGCGACAGCATCACGTAGAGCGGATAGCCAGGCGGATGTGCCGTACCGAGCACATACCCGAGAAACTGAAATTTTGGGGTGTCCTCCGGACCGCCGAGGTCCGGCTGCAGAGTCGCCGCGTAGAGCGTGAGCGCCAGCAGCCCGATTCCAACGGCGCACGCAGCGTCGATCGCCGCAAATCGGCGAGCATTTGCCGTCGGCGTGCCGTTCATATACCGAATCCTAACCTGACCCTCATGACCCGCACGGCGGCGGCCGGTAATCTCGTCGTCATGCAAGTTCGACGATTTGTCTCACTGTGTTTAATGGTCGGAGCGTTCCTTTGCAGCGGGCTTTCGGCGCTCGCACAATCATCGTCCGAGTTGCCGCTGGTGCAGCCGAACGACAATCGCCACCCTGCAGGTGTCAGCGGCGACAACATCCTGACGTTGAAACTTCGTGCGGCGGAGGGGACCTGGCGGCCCGAGGGAAACGCCGGGCCGTCACTGCGCATCGAGGCCTTCGGTGAGGAGGGGCAGGCCCTGCAGATACCGGCGCCGCTCATCCGCGTCCGCGAGGGAGCATCGGTTGTTGCCACGATTCGCAACGACCTCACCTTCCCATTGAGTGTGAACGGGCTGTGCGCGCGGAATGGCGACAAGTGCACGCCGGTCAACGTGCCGCCGGGAGAGCTAGCGCGAGGTCAGGTTTACGCTCGATCGCGCTGGAACCTATCACTACTGGGGAACGACGAGCGGGATGCCGATGTCGTTTCGTGGCACCTCCGACACCCAGCTCTCAGGTGCTCTCGTCGTCGATCCGGCGCAGGGAGAGCCTGAGCCCGATCGCATCTTCGTGCTCACGGAGTGGACCGACCTCACGCGCGACCAGCTGAAGACTATCGCCGCTGCGCCCGATCCTGGTGTCGAGTTCATACGCTTCGCGCCGAAGCTGGCGTTCATGGTCAATGGCTTGTCGTGGCCCGCAACCGAGCGACTGACTTATCGCCTTGGGGAGAGCGTGAAGTGGCGCGTCATCAATCTCGGCACGCAGCGCCATCCGATGCACATGCACGGCTTCTACTACGACGTCGACAGTGTCGGCGACGGGTTGCGCGACACGACGTTCGCGGCCGATCGGCGGCAGCGCGTAGTGACACAACTGATGCAGCCAGGCGGAACCCTGTCGCTGACGTGGAAGCCTGAGCGCGCCGGCAACTGGCTGTTCCACTGCCACATCATGCACCACGTGTCTCCAGATCGGAGATTGTCGGAAGTTCCCGCCGGGCACGGCGATCATGCGCAGCACGATCCCGCGATGGGCATGGCCGGTCTCGTGATGGGCGTCACCGTCGTCGGCACCGAAGAGACGGCTCCGCCGCCGGCATTGGCTGCGGCCCCGCGGAGGCTGACGCTCACGATGCGGCCTGATCCGAAAGCGGGCGATAAGCCCGCATACGGGTTCTCTTTGACCGAGGGTGCCGAGCCCGCCGTCAACCGGCCCGTGTCGATACCCGGACCGACGGTTGTGCTGCGACGAGGCGAGCCCGTCGAGATCGCGCTCGTCAACGAACTGCCCGAGGCCACCGCGGTGCACTGGCACGGCATGGAGCTCGACAGCTACTACGACGGCGTCCACGGCTGGAGTGGTGCGGGTGCCAGGGTGACGCCGATCATCAAGCCAGGCGCGACGTTCGTCGTACGTTTCACGCCGCCGCGAACCGGTACGTTCATCTATCACACGCACCTGCATGATCACCGACAGCTGCCCGCCGGTTTGTATGGCGCGCTTCTCGTCGTCGATCCCGCGGAGTCGACGACGTCGTTCGATCCTGCGACCGATCACGTGTTCGTGATTGGCGGCGGCAGTTTTGTCCTCGGCAGCGATGACGCCGATCCACCGGTGCTCAATGGCCAGTCCGATCCGAGCTTCGTCTGGAAGGCGGGAACGAAGCATCGCGTGCGGCTGATCAACATCACGACCGACGATATTTACGCGGTGACGCTGCAAACGACCGATGGTCCCGTGACGTGGCGGCCATTGACGAAGGACGGGGCGCCGCTCCCACCCGATCGCTGCACTCCGGGCCCGGCCCGGCAGGTGATCGCCGTCGGGGAGACTTATGACTTCGAGTACCAGGCGCCGCCTGGGCGTCAGAACCTGTGGCTCGAGGTCAGGACGACGGGAGGCAAGTGGAGGGTGCAGGGGTTGGTCATGCTTCGCTAGTCGTTCAGGGTTCAGGGAAATGCTGAGCCGAATGCCGGACGCTGAGTGAAGCTTCGGACCTTCAGCATCAAATTTTAGCCTGCAGCGTTATCATTGAGCCCTGAACCCTGAACGACAATCGAAGTAACCTATCCCCATGACCCGACGCCAGATGCTGCAGCACGGTTCCACCTGGCCTATCTGTCCGTTGCCGGCCTCCAGGCGCAGGCGCCGATGCTCAAGAACATGGGTGGCGAGCCGCCCGGATTCGCCTTTCGGTTCGTCGCGATGGCGCCCTGTACTTCCTCGGCAGCCGGGGCTCGGTTCAGCGGCTCACGCATGATCATCTCGAGCGCGAAGATCATGCTCGGATCTTTCTGCTGCAGAACTTTGACCATGCCGCTGATGTCGAGCATTCCTTCGCCGAGCGCCATCTCAGACAACAGGAACCCTTCGTCGTAGGGCGCGACGGCCATGTCCTTGAAGCTGGCGTAGTTCGTCACCGGTGCCAGCAGCTTGAACGTCTCGGCCGGATCCTCGCAGAGCGCGATGTTGTTGCCGAAGTCGTAGCAGGCGCCCACGTATTCACTGCCGACCCGCTTGATCCACGCGACGTGCTCTGCGGCGCGCCAGCCTTTGTGGTTCTCGATCGCGAGCTTCATCTTGTACTTGCGGAGCACCGGCTCGGCGAGCTCGACTGATTTCTGATGACGTTCGAAGCTGGCCTTGAACGCTTCGAAGCTGTCGAATTCCTCATCCCGTCGCGCCGTGAACGACGCGTGCGTCGTCACCGCGCCGAGCTCACACGCCGCCGCACGCCAGCCTCGTCCTGCGGCAACGCTCCCGCTTCCTTCGGCGTTGGCAGGCTGATGATGAGGCGCATGCCGTAGCTGTCGACCTTCTTGCGCAGCTCACGGATGGCCGCAGGATCGGTCGACGGGAGATTCATGCGCACCGCACCAAGCCCGAGCCCGCGGCAGTGCTCGAGGATGTCAAAGCGCCCCCGCGCGAGACCGAAGGCGCATCCGGGCGGCCCCCCCCATGTTCTTGAGCATCGGCGCCGCGCCTCGAGGCCGGCGACGGACAGATAAGCCAGGGTTGAACTGGTGCTGGCGAGCATCTCGCGTCGTGTCATGGGCGTTTAGGTTACGTCGCGTCAAGGATTCTGCGCTGTAGCGTTCGGCTCATCAGCACGGCTAACGTGGTCGCTCCATCGACAGGCCTGGGAGCGAGCCCTGATCGCCGACGCCCACCGTGAGCACAGGCCGCGGAGGGGTCGTTTTTCCACGTCGCGAAGCGGGAGGTCCGGGCCGACCGGTCTGCTCCGGCGTATCGTCATCATCGCGCCACACTTCAACTTGAGATAGCCCTCAGTTCGCGCCGCCGCGACCTGCCGGCGCCGGCGTCGCCGCGGGCAGCGGCTTCCGCGGCAGCTTCGCATCGCGCATCGCCGCGTTGTAGGCAAAGACCGCGACGACCGTCGCCTGCTGAATCATGTCGTCGGCCTGAACCCGATCGAAGGTGTCCATGTTCGAGTGGTGCGAGCGCGCGTTGTATTCGAGCCGGTCGACCATGAACTGGAACGCCGGCAGGCCGACGGCGTCGAACGACACGTGATCGGTCGACGTCACCGAGCGCGGGCCGATCGCGCCCACCCCGAGATCCTTCAACGGCTCCATCCACTGCCGGAAGATCGGCTCGACGGCAGGATTGCTCTGCAGCCAGATGCCGCGGACGCGGCCCGTGCCGTTGTCCGAATTGAAATACGCGGACAGCTTCTCATGCTCCGGCTTCAGCGCCATCGTCGATGGATCGCCGTAGTGCTCGCGCACGTAGGCGCGTGAGCCGAGCAGGCCTTGTTCCTCGGCGCCCCACAAGCCAATGCGGATCGTGCGCCGCGGCTTTGCGCCGACGGCCTTGAGAATCCGCAGCGCTTCCATCATCGCCGCCGACCCCGTGGCGTTGTCGGTCGCGCCCGTGCCCGAACCCACGGAGTCGAAGTGCGCCCCGAGCAGCACGACTTCATCCTTCAACGCGGGATCGCTGCCGGGCAGCTCCGCGATGACGTTGAAGCCGTTGCCGGTCGTCTCGTCGTAGAACTTCGTCTCGACGTTCAGCTCGACCTTCACCGGCACGCCCTTGTCGAGGACGCGCACGAGACGGTTGTAGTGCTCGACCGCGAGCGTGACCGTCGGCAGCCCCGTGCCGGCATCGGCTCCGCGCGAGCCGCCGCCTGTCGGGAAGATCGTTCCACCGTCGGGCCGCTGCTGCATCCACGAGAGTTCGCTGCCGCCAGCTGCCGTGTCGGAGTCGCTCCCGCGGTTGAAGAGCGCGACGACGCCCTCGGCTTTGTAGAACTCCTGGAGCTTCTGCTGGAAGCTGACGCCCGCGCCGCGGCCGCCGCCCCGCCGCGTCCGCCGCGCCCGGCGCCACCGCCCTTCCTTCAGGGATGGTTCGCGCTTCTTCGAGATCCTTGTCCGTCATCCTGAGGATGAACGGGCCTTCGAGCATGCGCACCGCGCGCGCCGGCTGCGTCAGGACGATCTTGCCTTTCAGCGTGCCGCGATACTTTTCGAGTCCGGCTTCGTCGGTGGCCTCCACGCGGACGACGTCGGCGACGACCGCGCCCTTGGTGCCTGACGACCACGATCCGGGAAAGCCGATGAGCGGCTCGACCTGCGGCTCGACGAGATGCGCGCTGAAGCGCACGAGCGACCAGCCCTTGCCGAAGGGAAACGTTTCGAGGTGGCCGTTGGCGAGTCCCCACTCTGCGAACTTCTTCAGCGTCCAGTCGGCAGCCTGCCTGATTCCGGGTCCACCTGTCAGCCGCGGCCCGTACACATCGCTCAACCAGCTGATGTGGTCCATCACCTGCGAACGCTTCAGGCCTTCGTCGCGAATCCTGGCGATCGTGGCGAGATCGACTTTCTCCGCGGGCGCCTGCGCTCGGGGGAACGTAACGACGACAAGCATCAACACGCACACAATGGACAGACGCTTCATGAAAGGTGACTCCGGGGCCTCATACGATACAGTGATGGCGTGCTGATCGTTGCACTCCTGCTGCTCCTCGTCCAGACGCCCAAACCGCCCGCGCCGTTTACGACGCCGCTCACGGCGGCCGAAATGGCGAACAAGCAGGCCGTGGTCACGACGACCACCGGCACGTTCGTGATCGACTTGCGTCCGGATCTCGCGCCGAACCACGTCGGCTATTTCATCAAGCTGGCAAAGGCCGGCGCCTACGACGGCACGATCTTCCACCGTGTCATCCGCCTCGGCATCATTCAGGGCGGCGATCCCTTATCGAAAGATCCGTCGAAGTCGGCGCAGTACGGAACCGGTGGCCTCGGTGTGCTGAAGGCTGAACCCGGCGGCGAAAAGCCGACAAGAGGCGCCGTTGCGGCGGTGCTTCAGCCCGGCAAGCCAGACAGCGCCGGTTCGCAGTTCTTCATTTGTGTCACCGATCAACTGGGATCTGCAGGGCAACTACACGATCTTCGGACGCGTCTCCGAAGGCCTCGACGTAGTCCAGAAGATTTCCGAGGCGCCCGCCGATGAGAAGGGTCTGCCCAAGGATCGGATCGAGATCCGCAGCATCGTCATCCGCGACACGCCGCCCCCGGAGCCCGAGCCGTTCGCCGGAGAATCGGCGGCGCAGCTCGCGGCATATCGCGCGGTCCTCGAGACGTCGGCCGGCCCCATCACCGTCGAGTTCTTTCCGGACAAGGCGCCGGAGCACGTCCGCAACTTCCTTCGATTGGCCGCCGCGGGCGTCTACGACGGGACGTCGTTCCATCGCGTCGTCCGCGGTTTCGTCATCCAGACTGGATCGGTGACGACGCGCGGTGCGCTTACCGAGAAGCAGCAGAAGATGGTTCGGACGCTTGCCGCCGGAGTTCAACGATACGAAGCACGTCAAGGGCATCCTCTCGATGGCGCGCGGCGACGACCCGGCGAGCGCTTCGACCTCGTTCTTCATCGTCACCGGCGATGCGCCGTCGCTCGACAACAAGTACACGGTATTCGGGCGTGTCGTCGACGGCCTGCCGGTCGTCGACACCATCGAGCAAGCTCCGGTAAACGGCGAAACGCCGGTTTCGCGCGTCGACCTGAAAGCCGCTCGCATCATCAAGCAATAGGCGGCATGCCGTCGCTTAGAACCGGATTCAAGTTCCCGGCGTCCAAATGCCCGGAGACGTTCAATATGCAGAATCTTCGACAGCTGAGCCGTCCGTCGGTTGGATTTCTCGCCCTGGCACTGATTGCGGCCCTGCCGGCAGGCGTTTCGAACCGTGCATTCGACGATTGGCCACAGTGGCGCGGTCCGAACCGGGACGGCCGTTCGGCGGAAACCGGTCTGCTCAAGGACTGGCCAGCTGGCGGGCCGCCGCTGGCATGGAGGGCGACGGGCGCTGGCGAGGGCTACTCATCGTTCGCGACGTCGCAGGGACGCCTCTTCACGCTTGGAGCGAGGGGCGGAACCGAATACGTGATCGCGTTCGATGCTGCGAGCGGCAAGCGGTTGTGGGAAACGGCGCATGGGACGCGGTTCAGTAACGATCGGGGCGACGGACCCCGCGCGACGCCAACGATCGATGGCGATCGGGTGTATGCCTTCGGTGCGAGCGGCGATCTCAGCGTGCTCGACGCGGCCAGCGGCAAGGTGCACTGGACGCTGAACGTCCTGAAGCAATTCCGCGGCTCGAACATTCAATGGGGGCTCAGTGAATCGCCGCTGGTCCTCGAAGACCGCATCCTCGTCAACGCCGGCGGGACGATCGTGGCGCTGTCGAAGACCGACGGCAAGCAGATCTGGACGACCGCCGGCGACGAGGCGGGATATTCCTCGGCGGTTGCGCACAGAGTCGGCGAAGTGAGGGAGGCGATCTTCTTCACTGGCCAGCGCGTGCTCGCCGTCGATGTGAGTAGCGGCCGGCAGTTGTGGTCGTACGGTCAGGTGGCGAACAACGTCGCCAACATCGCGACGCCCATCGTCCGCGCGCAACCGCGTGTTCGTCTCGTCCGACTACGGCACGGGATCGGCGCTGCTCGAGCTGACGGTTTCGGGCAAGGACGTCAAAGCGCGCGAAGTCTACTTCACGCGGCAGATGAAGAATCATCACGCGACGTCCATCCTCGTTGGGGACTTTCTCTACGGCTTCGACAGCGCCATCTTGACGTCGATGGACTTCAATACCGGCAAGGTCGCGTGGCAGAACCGCAGCGTCGGCAAGGGTTCGCTGACGTTTGCCGACGATCGGCTATATCTGTTTGGGGAAAACGGAACGGTCGGGCTGGCCGAGGCTTCCCCGACAGGCTATCGCGAGCACGGGCGCTTCGAGCTGAAAACCGGCCGTCTGCCGGCGTGGAGCCACCCGGTCGTTTCCGGCGGCAAGCTGTTTCTGCGCGATCAGGACGCGATTTACGCCTATAACGTCAAGGCAACCCCGTAGGGTCCGGCTTTAGCCGCACTCGACACGCCTTCGTAACGCCGCCCACCCGATTCGAGCCATAATAAAGGCTTGGCCCGGCTGATATCAGCGCGGGCAAGAAGGGTAAACGGGAAGGGTTTTGGCAGATACACGACTGAAGATTGCGGTTTTCATCGACTTCGACAACATTGAAATCGGGGTCAAGAGCACGCTGGGCGTGCAATTCGATATCGGGGTCGTACTCGAAGCGCTCAAGGAACGCGGCGACGTCGTCTCGAAGATCGCCTACGGCGATTGGACACGCGCCGGCGACTACAGCCGGTCGCTGACACAGCACGCGACGAAGCTGGTCCAGCGCAACCTCACGCCAGGCGGCGACAAGAACGGCGCCGACATCAACCTCGCGCTCGACGCCCTCGAGATGGCGTTCACCCACGGTCACATCAACGCCTACGTGATCGTCGGCGGCGACAGCGACTTCATCAGCCTCGTCGAAAAGCTGAAGCAATACGACAAGCAGATTTTCGTCGTCGGCGGCCGCGCCTTCACCAGCCTGGTGATGCAGCGTAACTGCCACGAGTTCATCGCCTACGAGAACCTCGTCGGATCGCGGCGCTCGCAGGACCGCGGGCAGAAGAGCTCGCAGCCGAGCGCGCAGCAGGCGCCGCTCGATCAGGTGCTGCCGCTCGTGCGGCGCGCGCTGAAAGTGCTGACCGATCGCGAGGTCACGCCGCAGCTGGGTCTGCTCAAGAGCACGCTCCTGCAGCTCGACTCCACGTTCTCCGAGCGCACGTACGGCGCTGGCAGCTTCCGCGATTTCGCGCAGAAGATGGCGGCTGCCGGCCACGTTGTCCTGCGCGAAGCTGGTCGCAACGTCCTCGTCGAGCTGAGCGACAGCGTGCCGGTGACACCGGCCGCGCCGCAGGTCACAGAGGAAGCGGCACCGCGCGCTGCCACCCCGTCCGCGGGCAATGGTGACGACGCCGCGTCCGCTGTTCCTACGGGTCGCGCCGCCGACGGCATCCGGGAGATCCGCCGCATATTGCAGAACGCGCAGCGGCCTCCGCGCTGGCCGATGTATGTGCGGCAGCTGAAGCAGTATCTGCGTGGCGTCGAAGCGACGTTCGACGAGCGCAAGTACGGGTTCGAGACGCTCGGCGATCTGATGCGCGCGTGTCAGCGTGACGGCCTGCTGCGCATCGAGCGCGATCGTCAGGGCGGCATGCGCATCTTCCCGGGCAACCTTCCGCCAGCCGGCGCGCCGTCGATGCCGTCGGGTGAGGACGGGCAGGAAACCCCAGAGGAGGCAGATGACCAGCAGGCAATGGGTCTGGGCGAGCCGACAAGGGCGGCCGAATCATTCGACCCGGCCTGGGAATCTCCGACCGACGATGGCAACGTAGCCGAAGTCGTCGAGGGTGCTGTCGTCCGCGAGGTCGAAGTGCCGCAGATTGTCGATGCCGAAGAGGCACCGGCTGCGGCCGAGAAGCCATCGCGGCGCCGTCCTCGCGCCGCCAAGGGCGCCAAGCCCGCTGGCGAGAGCCGTTCGCGTAAAACCGGCGACGGTGCGGCAAAGGCGCGGAAACCCGCGGCAAAGCCTCGTGCCGCGCGGAGCCGCAGCCGCTCCGAAGCGTCCTCGCAAGACTAAAGTCGTGATTCGGGCGGCGCCGCGTTCGTGTGGCGCCGTCCTTCTCTTTCTCTCCTACCAACAGGCAACGATCAATCGCGATCGAAAAGCAGACTGTTGTCCGGCGGCTCTTCGTCGTTCGGATCCGACAGATTGTGGACGCTGACCCCGAGCAGACGCACGGGCCGTGTGCCGGCGTCGGTGCGGTCGAGAAGTGCGCAGGCGCGCGCCGCGATGACGTCGGCATCGCGGGTTGGCGGCGCCTGACTCTGGCTGCGCGTGATCGTCGTGAAGTCCGAGTACCTGACTTTGATCGTCACCGTACGGCAGACGAGCGCCTTGCGCTCGAGCCACGCCGCGTCGTTGCGCGCCATTTCGTCGATGGCGGCGCGGATCTCATCGCGGTTGGTTAGATCCGTGGTGAACGTGTTCTCGGTGCCACACGACTTCGCCGCGCGGTTGGGGACGACCGGACGATCGTCGACGCCGAGCGCCAGCTGACGCAGCCAGTCGGTCTGGCTCCCGACAGCGGCCCGCAGCGTGTCGTCACTGGCCGCGCGCACGTCGACGAGCTTTTCGATGCCGCGCTCGCGCAGTCGCGCCGCGGTCACCGGCCCCACGCCCCACAATGCATCGACTGGCAGTTGTTGCAGGAAAAACTCGACGCGCACTGGTGCGATGACGGTCAGGCCGTCAGGCTTTTTCCAGGCCGAGGCAATCTTTGCCAGGAACTTGTTCGGAGCGACGCCAGCAGACGCAGTGAGCCCGATGGTCTCGTGAATCTGGGCTTTGAGCCTCTGCGCGACGACGCGCCCAAGCGGCTCGCCCCATGCGTTCTCGGTCACGTCGAGATAGGCCTCGTCGAGCGACAGCGGTTCGACGAGCGGCGTGACCGCGCGGAAAAGCTGAAACACCGATTGCGACGCTTCCCGGTAGCGAGCGAAATCAGGGCGGACGATGATCAGGGACGGACAGAGGCGAACTGCGCGCGCCATCGGGATGGCCGAGCGGACACCGAAGGCGCGGGCTTCGTAGCTCGCGGCCGCGACGACGCCGCGCTGCTGCGGACTGCCGCCGACCGCGACTGGCTTGCCACGGAGCGACGGGTTGTCGCGCTGTTCCACGGACGCGTAGAACGCGTCCATGTCGATGTGCAGGATTCGTCGGAGGGACACGGCAGTCGTCAGTCGTCAGTCGTCGGTCGGCAGTCTTCAGTCGGCAGTCGCAGTCGGCAGTCTCAGTCGACAGTCGCTGCTTCAGCTCTATTCAGTATTCCCACTTTCATTCAGCATTCAACACTCAGCATTCAGCATTGCGCTTAGTCCGCATCGCGAACGACTCGAAACCCTACGAACGGTCCGTCCGACAGCCACCATCGGCTCTTGGGCAGCTGCGGGTCGCGCTGGTTCCACGTGTCGTCCTGCACGGCGCGCGCGTTCTGGCCGAGGGTTTCCGGCGCGTCGCGGAAGGATCCCCCGCGCGTGACGTAGGCGTCTCCGGCAGAGACCCACTCGGCGGCATTGCCGAAGAAGTCGAAGAGGCCGAGCGCGTCAGCGCTCTTGCTCGCCGTTGCGTGCGTACGCGAAGACGCGTTGCTGGCGTTCCACGACATCGCGTTGATGCGCTGCGGCGTCAGGGGATCCTTGCCTGCCGCCATTGCCGCGGCCATGAGCCACTCGGGCTCTGTCGGGAGCCGATATTTCTTGCCGGTCTTTACCGAGAGCCACGCGGCGAAGGCTTCGGCCGCCGGGCGTGCGATGCTGATCGCCGGATACCCTGCGTGCCCCCAGCCGTAGTCAGGCGCAGAGTATGGCTGGGACGGCCGGGCAGTCGCATCGGCGCCGCCGCCCTTGGGCTGATCGAGGCCGAGCGCGAAGACGTCGGTACTGGTCCCACGTGACCTCGGTCTTGCCGATGTAGAACGGCTTCACGTCGACTGACGTCCCGCCCACGGTGATCGTGCCGCCCGGGACGTGGACCAGGTCGAAGGTCACAACCGTGTTGGCGATCGTCTCGCGATAGGCTTGACCAGCCGCGGCGGCCGGCGCTTGCGCGACGGTCGAAACCGCCACGAGCGGTGCGAGCATTGCCGGCGCGAGCGCACAGGCGAGAGCAGCGAGATATGTGGAACGCATGGCGGGTACTCCGGCCTTTTATCTTACTCGGGCTCTCCGGCGTTGCGGCGCTCGCCGCTCCGGCACGATACGACGCTCAATCCCGCGTCGAGTCGCCGCAGGAGTACACGCAGATCCACATGGGCATGCCCGTGCGGATGCGAATGTATGCCGCCTCGTCCGATGAGGCTCGTCAGGCCGCAATTGCCGCGTTCGCGCGTATCGCTGTCCTCGATCGGATGATGAGCGACTATCGGCCCGACAGCGAACTGCGCCAGCTGTCGGCCGCGCGGGGCGCATGGCAGGCACGTCAGCGCCGAGCTCTACGACGTGCTCGAGCGGGCCGTCGAGATAGCGCGCGCGACCGAAGGTGCCTTCGACCCGACCGTGGGACCGCTGGTCCTGCTCTGGCGTGAGGCCCGCCAGACCGCTCGCATGCCCGATGCGTCCGCGATCGCTCGAGCCAGGGAGGCCGTCGGGTGGCGGCGCATCGAGTTCGACAAGTCGAAACGCGCCGTGCGGCTCAGCCGTCCGGACATGCGACTCGATCTCGGAGGGATCGCCAAGGGTTACATCCTGGAAGAGGCCCTGCGCACGCTCCGGGCCGCGGGTGTACGCCGCGCCCTCATCGAAGCCGGCGGCGACATCGTCGTCGGCGACGCTCCGCCGGATCGCGACGGCTGGCGCATCGACGTGATCGGTGCCGACAGAGAGTTTGCCGCGCGCGCCGCGAAGCTGACCAATGCGGCGCTTGCGACATCAGGTCCAACCGCGCAGTTCGTCGAAATCGATGGCGTCCGCTACTCGCACGTCGTCGATCCGCGGACGGGTGTGGGGCTCACGAATCACAGTGACTGCGCACGTCATCGCGCCCGACGGTGCTACGGCCGATGCTCTGGCAACAGCGTTGACTATTGTGCCGGAGGCCAGCGTCCCAGGAATCCTCTCGCGGTTTCCCGGGGCGCGCGCGGCTGTGGTGCGGGAGCCGTAGTCAGCGGCTCGCTGCTGGCTGTTCGCTGTTGCCCGTTGGCTGCTGCTGTTGTCAGCTTGTTTCGACTGCCGACTGCCGACTGCCGACTGCCGACTGCCGACTGCCGACTGCCGACTGCCGACTGCGACCGCGAGTAGCGAGCAGCGATATAGTGACCACATGAGCAACCCCACCGTCGAACGCCTCGCGGGGCTCGCCTGGATCCGTGGCAGCGGCGTGTGCCGTCAGTGGAATGGCATCGAATACAAGCTCGGTATGTCGGGTAAGAATGTCGGCGCCAAGGCGCTGTCGATGAACGTGGCCGTGATTCCCCCGGGTGGCGTCGCCGGCGCGCACATACACGTCGGCTTCGAGGTCATGCTCTACATCCTCGAGGGACGGGTCAGGCACGATTTCGGTGAAGGGCTCGTGCATCGCGTCGAACACACCGCGGGCGACTTCATCTTCATCGAGCCTGGAGTGCCGCACGAAGTCTTCAACCTCAGCGACACCGAGCCGGTTGTCGCCGTCGTGGCCCGCTCGAGCGCGGACGAGTGGGACCAGATTGTGGGTTATGACAAGGAGCTAGGAGCTAGGAGTTAGGAGTTAGCCGCTGGCTGCTCGCTGCTCGCTGCTCGCGAGCTACGCGAGCTAACTACGAGCTACCGAGCTACCGAGCTACCGAGCTACCGAGCTACCGAGCTACCGAACTACCCGAACTACCGAACTACGACCATGAACTACATCAACCTCGGCCGCACAGGCCTCAAAGTCTCTCGTCTGTGTTTGGGCATGATGACGTACGGCGATCCGGCCTGGCGCTCGTGGGTGCTGCCGGAAGAGGCGTCGCGGCCGTTCGTCAAGCGAGCCCTTGAAGCGGGCATCAACTTCTTCGACACGGCCGACATGTATTCGCTCGGCGTTTCCGAGGAGATTCTCGGTCGGGCGATCCGCGACTTTGCCAATCGCGATCGCGTCGTGCTGGCAACGAAGGTCTACCAGCCGATGAGCGGCGATCCGAACGATCGCGGGCTCTCGCGCAAGCACATCATGACGTCGATCGACGCCTCGCTGCGGCGGCTTGGCACCGATTACGTCGACCTCTACCAGATCCATCGCTGGGATACTCAGACGCCGATCGAGGAAACGCTCTGCGCGCTGAACGACATCGTCCGGGCCGGCAAGGCGCGTTATATCGGCGCGTCGAGCATGGCGGCGTGGCAGTTCGCGCAGGCGCTGTACGTGGCCGACCTGCACGGATGGACGCGGTTCGTATCGATGCAGAATCACTACAATCTCGTATTCCGGGAAGAGGAGCGCGAGATGCTGCCGCTCTGCCGCGACCAGGGCATCGGCGTGATTCCGTGGAGTCCGCTGGCGCGCGGGTTCCTGGCGGGCAATCGACGCGGCGCCGAGCGTGGCGACACGAAGCGCGCGGCGACGGACACGATCGCGCACGAGCTGTACTACGCCGATTCCGACTTCAGGATTGCCGACAGGGTCGGCGAAGTCGCTGCACGGCGTGGGTGTCGCCGGCCCAGATCGCGCTGGCGTGGGTACTCGCGCAGCCCGTTGTGACGGCACCGATTGTCGGCGCGTCAAAAATGCCGCAGCTCGAGGAAGCGCTTGCCGCGCTCGAGATGAAGCTGACGCCAGAGGAGTGCCAGCAGCTCGAAGAGCTGTACGAGCCGCACGCGATCCGCTGGTAGCGTCATTCAGACTTCGTCTTTACTTCAGCTTTCACTTACTTCAGCATTCAACATTCAGCATTCAGCATTCCTTCCTACCATCCGCTTTGCCGTGGCGTCCGTGCCGCTGCGTTCGGCCACAGGCGTGTGGTCAGCTCCTCGAGCTCGTCCTGGAGGCCGGCGGTCATCATCGTGAACGTGCTGTAGGAACGGACGAGCGCGCGCTGGCCCGCGGTATCGAGGAGGTAGTGCTTGCGCCGCCGTCCGCCGCGTTGTGCCGTCGGCGTGCCGATGTACGAGACGACCATCTTCTTGGCTTCGAGGCGGTCGAGCGTGACGTAGACCGCGGCGGCGGGAACGTCGCGCGACGTTCGCGACACGATCTCACGGTGGATCGCCGCGCCGAAGGCGCCATTCCCCAGCCGCAGGAGCGCGAGCAGCACGAGCTGCTCGAACTCCCCGAGTATCGATCCCCACGGAAATGGCTTCATATAGCTAACATTGTATACACATGTTTATGTAAAATTTTAGACGGATTTCCGCAGAAAACACTGGCTCACTACAAGTTTGTAGCTTCCATGTCTTGCGGGCCTTGACGGCACCGAACATAATCAGAACCTTCAAAAGCGGTCACGGATTTTCGTGCCTCCCCGCTTTTATTCACAGTCATAAGCGCGAGCGAGAAAGGACGTAATCCTATGGGTTCTGGCGAAGCAGTTCGTAGCATCAGCAGTTGGACTCACGGCGCCAAAGCGCCAGTACGCAAGGCGAGCGACGAATTCGGTTCGCTGACCTTCAACGAGGAAGCACAGCGGGCGCGGCTCCCGAAGGACGTCTACCGTGCGCTGCGCCGCGCGGTCGCCCAGGGCGAGCCGATCGACGCCGGCGTGGCCGACATCATCGCCAGCGCGCTCAAGGACTGGGCGGTCGAGCACGGCGCCACGCACTACACGCACTGGTTCCAGCCGCTCACCGGCATCACCGCCGAAAAGCACGACTCGTTCCTGTCGCCGACCGCCGATGGCCGCGCCGTTGCCGAGTTCAGCGGCAAGGAACTGATCAGGGGCGAGCCGGACGCCTCGAGTTTCCCGTCCGGCGGCATGCGCTCAACCTTCGAAGCCCGCGGCTACACCGCGTGGGATCCGACCAGCCCGCCGTGGTTGCTCGTGACGCCCGCCGGAACAACGCTCGTCATCCCGACCGCGTTCGTCAGCTGGACCGGCGAGGCGCTCGACAAGAAGACGCCGCTCCTGCGCTCGATGGAAGCGCTCTCCAAGCAGGCCGTCCGCATCCTCAAGCTCTTCGGCTCGAAGGCGCAGCGCGTCGTCACGACCTGCGGCCCTGAGCAGGAGTACTTCCTCATCGATCGGCAGTTCTATTTCCAGCGTCCAGACCTCATCAACGCCGGCCGGACGCTCTTCGGCGCCAAGCCGCCCAAGGGCCAGGAGCTCGAGGACCAGTACTTCGGCGCCATCCCCGAGCGCGTCCTTGCCTTCATGATGGAAGTGGAGCGCGAGCTCTACAAGGTCGGCGTCCCGGTCAAGACGCGGCACAACGAAGTCGCGCCGAGCCAGTACGAAGTCGCGCCGATCTTCGAGAACGCCAACGTCGCCACCGATCACCAGATGATGACGATGGAGACGATGCGGCGGCTGGCGCCGAACTTCGGGCTCGCGTGCCTGCTGCACGAGAAGCCGTTTGCCGGCGTCAACGGCTCCGGCAAGCACCTCAACTGGAGCATGAGCGACGACCTGGGCAACAACCTGCTGAACCCGGGCGACGCACCGCACGAGAACGTCCAGTTCCTCGTCTTTTGCGGCGCCGTGCTGCGTGCCGTCAACAAGTTCCAGGGGCTGCTCCGCTACGCGATCGCCAGCGCCGGGAACGACCACCGTCTCGGCGCGAACGAAGCGCCGCCGGCGATCATCTCGATCTTCCTCGGCGATCAGCTGACGGACATCTTCGAGCAGATCGAGAAGGCGGGCAGCGCCAAGACTCACAAGTCTGGCGGCATCCTCGACACCGGCGTTGGGGTGCTTCCGAAGCTCCCGCGCGACGCCGGCGACCGTAACCGCACCAGCCCGTTCGCCTTCACCGGCAACAAGTTCGAGTTCCGCGCGGTCTCGTCGAACCAGAGCATCGCCATGCCGAACGTCGTGCTGAACGTCGCGGTGGCCGAATCGCTCGACTACTGCGCCACGGAGCTCGAGAAGAGCCTCAAGGCCGGCAAGAAGCTGCAGGTGGCGGTCAAGGATCTGCTGACGAAGCTCATCAAGGAGAACAAGCAGATCATCTTCAACGGCAACAACTACGCGGACTCGTGGCAGAAAGAGGCGGCCAAGCGCGGGCTCCTCAACCACAAGACGTCGGTCGACGCCTTCGGCGAAGTGCTCAAGCCCGAAGTCACCAAGACCTTCGAGAAGTACGGCGTCCTCAACGCGCGCGAGCTCAAGGCGCGCTACGAGATCACGCTCGAGCAGTACGTGAAGACGCTCAACATCGAAGGGCAGCTGATGGTCCTGATGGCCAACCGCTACATCCTCCCGGCTGCCTACGAGTACCAGGGCGATGTCGCGAGCAGCGTCGCGGCGGTCAAGGCCGCAGGCGCGACCTCGAAGGAAGGCAAGAAGACGCTCGATCAGCTCGTCAAGCTCACCGACGAGTTCAAGCAGAAGACCGACAAGCTGCAGGCGGCGCTCGAGCACGAGGGCGATGGCGGCGTCGAGAAGCACGCCAAGTACTTCCGCGACAAGATCGTTCCGGCCATGGTGACCCTGCGGGAAACCGGCGACAGCCTCGAAGCTATCGTCCCGCACGAAACCTGGCCGTTCCCGACTTACCGCGAGATGCTGTTCATCAAGTAGAAGACTCGTTCGACATAGGCACGACTCAGGGCGCCCGGAGCGATCCGGGCGCCTCTTTTTTGTACCTTCTGCTATCGTGTTGCGCACGTCACGCCCCCTACACCTCTCACAAAGGAGCCAGCATGGTCATTCGTCAGATTGGCGTCGGGTCCCTGGCAAAAATACTCGCAGCGCTCTACGCGTTCTGGGGTTTCATCTTCGGCGCCATACTGGCGCTCGCGGCCATGGTTGGCGCCGGCATCGGCGCCGCGAATGACACTGCGATGCCGGTGTGGTTCGGCGGCATCTTCGGCGTTGGCGCAATCATCATCCTGCCGATCCTCTACGGCTGTTTTGGCGCTCTCGGCGGCGCGCTTACCGCCGTCATGTACAACGTCGTCGCGGGAATGGTCGGAGGGCTGGTTGTTGAGACTGAGTAATGCTGAATTTCGAATGCTGAATGCTGAATGAAGGCTGAAATTCCTACTTCACTTCAGCATTCAGCATTCGACATTCAGCATTGGTCCAGAGGTCAGCCAGAAGGGCATTGACCTCGCTCGCGCGGTGGATTGGCAGGCCGTGGCCGGCATCGGCGATCTCGACATATTTGCGTTCGGGATCGCTGCGGCGAGTGCGCGGCCGCTCGCCGTCACCGCGATTCGATCCTCGGCGGCGGATACCACGAGGGTCGGTATTTTCGCCAGGCCGGCGAGGCGCGCGCCGGCGTCGTAAGCTGACATCGCCCGCAGCTGCTTCATCACGATCGACGGCTGCTCGGCCAGATCGTGGCCGAAGAGCGGCGCCAGCCGCGCCGCGAGTGCTACTCGATCGGTCTCCCTCAGGTAGCGGTCGGGCATGATGAGCTCGAGAAACGCGTTGCGGCGCATCGCGCGCGTGCCGATGCGCATGCGTAGCGCCGTCATCAGCATCGGCAGCGTCACTTTCGACCCGTCACTGCCGCGCGCAAACGTGCACAGGAGCGCCAGACTGCAAACGCGTTCAGGCGCGCGCAGTGCCAGGGCCTGCGCGATCACCCCGCCCATCGAGTGGCCCACCACGTGGAAGCGCTCGATCTTTTCCGTATCCATGATGGCCAGCGCGTCGGCGGCCATGCCGTCGATCGTGAGCGTGCTCCCGAGAGTGCTCCGCCCGATTCCCCGGTTGTCGAACGCCACCAGCGTGAAGCGGTTCTCGAGCGCCTCGATCTGGGGCTGCCAGCCCTTGCCCACGACGCCGACGCCCTGAATCAAGAGCACTGCCGGCCCGCTGCCGTGGATGGTGTAACTGAGCGAAGTCCCTGCGGACTCGATGGTTTTCATGATGGCAGCCACCAATTATGTCATCTCACTTTCACGGCTCTTAACCTCCTGGACTCCAAGACGCCTGTCTACTTGAAATTCATTCAGCACTCAGCATTCGACATTCAGCATTGCTAGAATCACCTGATGGATCCCAATCCATTCGCGGCCTTGTCGCTCATCGTCGCGCCCGCCATCCTGACGAACGCATCATCGGTGTTGACCATGAGCACGAGCAATCGCCTGGCGCGGGCAGTCGATCGCGCGCGCGACCTGGCCCGGCAGCTCGAGGCGGCGGATGAGGCGGGCGGCCCGCACAGCCCGGATGCGGCGCGCGAGCGTCGAGCGGAGGCTGGCCGAGATGTCGGCAACCGAGCAGCGGGCGGTGATGCTGCTGCACGTGCTGCAAAGCTTCTATGTGGCGCTCGGCGGCTTCGCGACGGCGACGCTCGCGTCTCTCCTGGGTGCGGTGACGGCGCCGCTCGGCGCCACGACCCTGGTGACAGTGCTCGAAGTTTCGGCCGTCGTTGCGGGCGTAATCGGCGTCGCCGCGCTCGTCCGTGGCTCGGCCATCCTCATTCACGAGACGAGCATTGCCGTCCGCTTCATCACCGACCGCGCGGCAAGCGTGCGGGCGCGGGCGCGACTACAATAACTGGAATGATTTTCGGCCCTGCTTCATCAGAACTGCTGCCCGGCGCGCGCAATGCCGTCGAGACCTGCCTGGCGATCGAGCCCGGCGAGAAGGTCGCGCTGATTGCCGATCGCGCGTCTGGCGAGGTTGCGGCCAGCCTCGATCGCGCGCTCAGCGAGCGCCGCGCGGTTTCCATGTGCTTCTCGATCGAGGCGCTGGCAGCGCGTCCGTTGGTGGCGGCGCCGCCGGAGGTGCTGGCAGCGCTCGAGCAGGCGGATGCAGGCATCCTCTGCGTGCAGCCGCAGGAAGGCGAGCTCACCGCCCGCATGCGAGATCGTCGGCGTCGTCGAGCGCCGGCGGATCCGCTACGCGCACATGGTTGGCGTCACGCCGCGGATCATGTGCGAGGGCATGCGCGCGGACTATCACCGCGTCGATCGCTTCAGCCAGCAGCTGTGCGATCGGATGCCGTGGGCGCGCCGGCTGACGGTGCGAACCGCCGGCGGCACCAACTTCACCGCGACCTTCGATTCGTCCCTGGCGTGGGTCAAGACGAGCGGCCTCATCAATCCCCGCTACTGGTCGAACCTGCCGGCGGGCGAGGTGTTCACGACCCCGGCATCGGTCGACGGCACCTTCGTCTGCGACGGCACCGCCGGCGACTATTTCAACGCCAAGTACGGCACGCTCGACAGCACGCCGCTCGTGCTCGAGATTCGCGGCGGCCGGCTGACGTCCGCGACGTGCGATCGGGCCGACCTCCAGCAGGACTTCTGGCAGTACTGCCACACCGACGAGAACAGCGACCGCGTCGGCGAACTGGCGTTCGGCACCAACCTCGGTCTCCGCGACATGATCGGCATCCTGCTGCAGGACGAGAAGGTGCCGGGCGTGCACATCGCGTTCGGCGATCCTTACGGCAGCCAGACGCACGCCGACTGGACATCACGCACGCACGTCGACGTTCTCACCCGCGAATGCGACGTCTGGATCGACGACGATCAGGTCATCGACGAAGGGCAGTACCTGCTCGAGAAGTTCGATCTGGCGACCAGCTGAGTCGCAGCTGCCAAGCGGAAGCATACTCACCGCGGAGCACGCAGAGGTCGCCAGAGTCCGAGTTGCCAGCGCCAGAGTCGGAGCCTGACCCCTGGTCTCAGCGCACCGAGAGCCAAGCGAGTCTTTTACGAACAACGTCTCTGGGATCTCAGCGCCCTCTGCGGTGAACTGAGGGCCTTCTGGCGACTCGGGCTTGGGACCGCTCTACCAGCGCCGAGAGATACTCCCGCATCTGCATCTTCCAGTACGGCCAGTCGTGGCCTCCCTGCGGACCCCAGTCGTCCAGGTGAGTGGTGGATCCCTTTCTGCGAAAGAATCGCCGACATCGTCGTAGGAGAAGCGGCTCTCCTCCCACGGCCCTGATGCCGGTCACCAGGCGGATCTCGCAGCTCGCGAGCTGCTCGAGGATCCACGGGTCCGCGAGGTTGGCCATGTAGTCGACCGGATTGTGGAAGTAGAAGTTGTCGTCGTAGAGGCCGTCCATGAAGCGCTTCAGGTCGTAGACGCCGGAAAGGGCGTAGCAGCGCTTGACGCGATGCGGGTAGCGGAAGAGCGTATTCGCCGCATGATAGGCGCCGAGCGACGCGCCCATCGTCGCGATCGCGATCCCGGCCTCTGGCACGATGCGTAGATGAAGGGCAACGACTTCCTCGCGGATGTACTCGTCGAACATGCGCTGCCGCCAGCTGCGATGGAACGGGATGCGCGCCGCTGTTGAGGAAGGAGTCGTGGTTGTTCGAGCCAACGCAGAAGAACTTGACGCGGCCGCCGTCGATGAACTCGGCGAGCGCGTCGATCATGCCGTGGCGCTGCAGCTCCCACTCGTCGCCGTGGCTGGTCGGAAACGCCAGCAGCGGCGGCCCCCAGTGCCCGAATACCGCGACGCCCATGTCGTGCCCGAGGCGCGGTGAGTGCCCAGTGTCGTGATGTTCGCGTGCGCATTATTTGCGCGGCCGGCTCCCCAGACGCGCGCGTCCTGGTTTCGCGCCCGTATGCTCGCCGTCCTTGAGCACCTGCACGCCGTTGACGAAGACGTGCTTCACCCCGACCGCGTACTGGTGCGGCTTCTCGAAGGTCGCGCGGTCCGCAATCTTCGCCGGATCGAAGACGACGACGTCGGCGAACATGCCTTCGCGAAGGAAGCCGCGGCGGTCGAGCTCGAGGTTCGTGGCCGGGAGCCCGGACAGCCGGCGCACGGCCTCTTCGAGCGGGATGACCTTCTCGTCGCGGACGTAGCGTCCCGAGCAGGCGCGCGAAGTTGCCGTAGGCGCGCGGGTGGGCCGACGACTTCGTGAACGGCGGCTCCGGCGCCATCGACGCGGCGTCCGAGCCGAACGAGACCCACGGCAGCCGGATCTGCTTGCGCAGGTTGTCTTCCGACATCATGAAGTACACGGTGCCGACGCGCGAGCGATCCTCGAGCACGAGGTTCATGATCGTGTCGGGCATCGGATCTCGCCGCGCAGCTTCGCGACTTCGGCCAGCGTCTTGCCGGTGAGCGGCTTCAGCGCCTCGGTCTTGAAGTCGACGAGCAGGACGCGATCGGGTGAGCCGGCGGCGAGGTAGAGGTTCTCCCAGTCCTGCGACGGCGTGCGTGATGGCGTCGCGCGATCTTCTTGCGCGTCGCCGGATCCTTGCAGACGCTTGTACGCCTCCTCATAGCCGCCGTCGAGCACCCACGGCGGCATCGCCGCGTCGAGCCCGGTCGCGCCGGCGGTGTAGGTGTACATGTCGGCGGTGATCTTCAGACCCTTCGGCGCGGGCCTTTTCGACCTTCGCGATGACCGCGTCGATCTTGTGCCAGTTGGCCTGTGCCGGCGGCCTTGAGGTGATAGATCTCGGCGGGGATTCCCGCCTCGCGGCTGATGCGGATCAGCTCGTCGACGGCCTGCGACCAGCCGGTTGCCCTCGCTGCGCATGTGCGAGATGTACTTGCCCTTGATACTGCGCCGCCACCTTGCACAGCTCGATCAGTTCCTCGGTCGACGCGTAGAACGCCGGCGCGTAGATCAGCGAGCGAGCCGATGCCGAGCGCGCCAGCTTCCATCTCCTGCCGCACGAGCGCGCGCATCTCGTCGAGCTGCTCCGGCGTCGGCTTCTTGTCCTCCAGGCCGATGACGTGCTCGCGGATCGTCGTCGCGCCGACAAAGGACGCGACGTTGGTCGACACGCCGCGCTTCTCGAGCTCGCTGCAGATACTCCGACAAGCGTGGTCCAGGTGATGTCGTACTTGATGTCGCCCATCTCCTCGACCATGCGCTTCTTCATGGCGTCGTTGAGCGGGCCCATCGACTGAACCTTCGCCGAAGATCTCGAGCGTCACGCCCTGGCGGATGTCGCCCTGCGACTCGGCCGTCGGCGAGCAGCGATTCGGTCGACCAGGACAGCATGTTGATGAAGCCCGGCGCGACGGCCTTTCCCGTGGCGTCGATGACCGGTGGTTGCTGTTTCTGACGACAGGTCGCCGAGGCGTTCAATTTGTCGCCTTTGATGCCGACGTCGAGACGCTGGCCTGCCGCCCCGGTGCCGTCGTACACCGTGCCGCCGCGGATGATGACGTCGAAAGCCGGTGGTGGCGGGGGTGTTGGCGAGGAGCAGGCTGACGCGAGGATCGCGATGGTAAGCGTGACAAGAGCAGAAGGAAAGCGCATCGCGTAGATGATACTCCGCGGGGTGCAGAGGCGGCCTTTCGTGGCGCGACCGCGTGCTACCATCCGGGCATGTCCGCCCGAGAGCTGCTCGATCGACACTTTCGCGCATATCCCGCCCGCGCAGGCAATCGCGTGGACTGTCGGCGGCCGACGCCGAGCGCCGTGTCCCCGGCGTGAACCACTCGATCGCAGAGATCGTTGCCCACGTCACATTCTGGGCAATCTGGTTCTGCGATCGGTGCGACGGCACGAACGCGCCGATGGTCGCGAGCGCGGCGATGGGATGGCCTCCTGTGACACCGGGCAGCTGGCCGGACGTCCAGGAACGTTTCCTGAGCTGCCCTCGAGCGCGCGGCCGCTATCGGCGAGGACGAGGGCCGGCTGGCCTCCAGGATCACGCCGCCCATCGAGTTCCCACCGCTCGCGCACTACACGGTCCGCGACGGCATCTTCCATACGGCGCAGCACAGCGCCCATCATCTTGGACAGGTGATCGTCATGCGACAGATGATGGGACTGTGGCCGCCGCCGTCCGGCAGCTTCACGTGGTAGACGGCGGGCGCTGACGAACGCGAGATCGGAGGAGCAGAATGTCAGCACATCCTGACGGTGGTTCTTCGCATCCCGTCGCCGGCCTGCAGCGTCTGATCACCGGCTGACGCCCATGGGATATCGCAAACTCATCGGTCCCGTTGCGCGACCGACGTCCAAGGCATCGCCGAGTGCGACCGCGCCTGCGCACGCTTCCGGGCGACCTCCTCAAAGACGCCGCGCGCCGCCTCGGAGTGATGTGCCTGGTCGCCGCCGGCTTGTGGACGGTCGGCGTCGTCTTTGGCCATCTCGCCGTGCGCGCGATGAGCCACGGTGACTCGCAGTGGAAGTCCTCGGCGTCACCGATTGGATCGCCGTTTCCGCCGTTGTCTCGTCCCTGCTGCTCTTTTTCTATACCCGCCGGACGCGGAAAGACCCGAAACGAATTCTCGATCTCGGCCTCATCTACATGATCTTCACGGCGGTCGATCTCGGCTTCATGTTTCACTGGATGCCGATGCCGGCCGAGCAGCGCGTGATCGCGCCGGAGATCTCGTGGATCGGCGCGATCGTGCTGATGTTTGCCGCCATCGTGCCGACGACGCCGGCCAAGAGCGTCATCGCCGGACTGATCGCCGTCTCGATGAACCCGCTGTCGATGCTGATCGCCAGGGCCCGCGGCGCCTGGCATTTCGATTCGGCCACCGATGTCGTGCTCATGCACTATCCCGACTATCTGCTGGTCGGTGTCGCGGTCGTCATCTCGCGCGTCGTGACGTCGCTCGGCCAGCAGGTCGCAAGGCGCGGGAGATGGGCAGCTACGAGCTCGGTGAGCTCATCGGCCGCGGCGGAATGGGTGAGGTCTACAAGGCCACGCACCGGATGCTGGCGCGCCCGGCAGCAATCAAATTAATCCGGCCGGAGATGGTCGCCGCCGGCGATCCCGAAGGCGCGCAGCTCGCTGTCCTGCGCTTTCGCCGTGAAGCGGAAGCAGCCGCCAACCTGCGATCACCGCACACTGTCGAGCTCTACGATTTCGGCGAAACAGACGACGGGATGCTGTATTCGTCATGGAGCTCCTCGACGGGCTCGATCTCGAGACGCTCGTTGAGCGTCACGGGCCGCTGCCGGCGAACCGCGCTGTCCACGTCCTGGTCCAGGCCTGCAAGTCGCTTGAAGAGGCACACGCCGCGGGCTCGTCCATCGCGACATCAAGCCCGCAAACATCCACCTCGGACGGCTGGGGCTCGTCAGCGACTTCGTCAAGGTCCTCGACTTCGGCCTCGTCAAGCCGGCATCGGACAAGAGCTTCGAGTATTCGCCGACGACGCAGGCTGGCCTGGTCATGGGCACGCCCGGATACATGGCGCCCGAGATGGCAATCAGCGCCGATATCGATGGCCGTGCGGACATCTACGCGCTTGGATGCGTCGCCTACTATCTCCTCACCGGCAAACAGGTCTTCGTCGGGCAGGCGCCGATGCAGGTGATGTCGCAGCACATGCAGTCGGCGCCGGCTCCGCCCGTCAGAGCGAGCCGGCATCCCGCTGCCCGCGGCGCTCGACGCGCTGGTGCTCGCGTGCCTCGCCAAGAAGCCGGACGATCGTCCGCACGACGCGAACGTGCTCGCGCAACGTCTCGCAGCGATCGACCTGGATCCGTGGACACAGACGCAGGCGCAAGAATGGTGGCTGCAGCACGCTCCTGAGCCGCGCCCGGGGGACAGCAACGTCGAGACCTCCATCTTCGCCAAGGCCGCGAGCAACGAGGAGACTCGGATCGCGCCTCGCGCCTTCCCTTGATTACCGAGCGGAGGAGGAGTATGCTTCCCTCGGTAACCGAGGATAAGCATGAGCAAACCGCAGGACCTGGTCCAGGGCACGCTCGATCTCCTGCTGCTGAAGATACTGGCGCTCGAGGCGATGAACGGGCACGCCATCAGCGTCCGCCTGAAGCAGATTTCGGGTGACGTCCTGCAGGTGAGCGATGGCTCGCTCTATCCGGCGCTCCACAAGCTCGAGCAATCGGGTTGGGTGACAGCGTCGTGGCAGACGACCGAGAACAATCGCCGCGCGAAGTTCTACGCTCTCAGCCGTCTTGGCCGCCGGCATCTCGAGAAGGAAGCCGAGAACTGGGCCCGCCTCTCCGCGGCCATCAGCCACGTCGTCAGCCTCAATCAGGTGTGAAGTGGCTTCGCGTCTCGAACACTGGCTCGTGACGCTGCCTTTGAAACTGCGCTCTCTCTTTCGCCGCCGCGCCGTGGATCAGGACCTCGACGACGAGATTCTCTATCATCTCGAACAGCAGGTGTCTGACCACGTCGCGAGGGGTATGCCCCGTGCCGAGGCGTGGCGCCTGGCACGCCGGAATTTTGGCGGCGTCGAGCAGGCCAAAGAACGCTGTCGCGACGCGCGCGGGCTGAACATGCTGGACTCGCTCTGGCAGGACGTGCGCTACGCCTCGCGAATGTTGCGCCGGCAGCCTGGCTTTACGGCGGCCGCCGTCATCACGCTCGCGCTCGGCATCGGCGCCAATACCGCTGTCTTCAGCCTGGTTGACGGGATACTCTTCGCGCCGCTTCCGTACGCGGCTCCAGAACGACTCGTGAGCGTCGAGGCCACGTATCCGAACGGCGCCTTTGCCGCGATGCGCGACGAAGTCCATTCCCTTGAAGTAGCGGCATACGCCGAAGGCAAAGACTTTACGCTGAAGGACGGCGCCGCGCCGGTACGCGTCATGGGGACGCGCATATCGGCCGAGCTTCCGGCAATGCTCGGAGTGAAGCCGGCAATTGGGAGATGGCTGCGAACAGGCGAAGACATTGCCGCGTCGGATGGCTACGTCATCCTGAGCCACGGTCTCTGGATGACGCGCTATAAAGGTGATGCATCGATCGTCGGTCGCTTCGTGGAGCTCGACGGCGTTCGTCGCGAGATCGTCGGTGTCATGCCGGCGTCGTTTCAGTTTCCCTCGGCACGCACGCAAGTCTGGGTGCCGCTGGGCCTCGACTCGCGCAACACGCCGGCCTACTGGGCCGGCGACTTCATGCCCATCGTCGGCCGCATCAGACCTGGCGCGACGCTGGCGCAGGCGCAGTCTGACGTCCGCGCCTTTCAAGCGCGGGTCGGGACGATGTTCCCATGGCGCATGCCAGACGACTGGAACCGGGCCATCTCCGTATTCCGCTGGGCGAAGCCGTCGACGGGCGCGTCCGATCCCGGTTGTTCATCCTGATTCTCGCTGTCGGCCTGGTGCTCGTCGTCGCCTGCGCCAACGTCGCCAACCTGACACTGTCGCGGGCGGCGGTACGTCAACGAGAGATCGGGATTCGCGCCGCTATCGGCGCATCCCCGCGCCGTGTTGCTCGACAGCTGCTGACCGAGAGCGTGATGCTGGCGTCATTGGGCGGGACCGTGGGAATCATCGTTGCCTGGCAAACGCTTGCGCTTCTGAAAGCGGTTCTCCCTCCGGATACGCCGCGGCTCTTCGAAACCGACGTCAACCTGCGCGCACTTCTCTTTACCGGCGCCATGTCGCTCTTCACCGGCTGCGCGTTTGGCCTGGTGCCAATGCTGAACGCTCTGCGGATCCGTCTCAGGGCGGTTGTCGACAGCGGCGGGCGCAACGGCGGGCCAACGGTGGCGGGACCAGTACGGTCTGCGCTCACGATCGCGCAGGTTGCGTGCGCGGTCCTGCTGGTGGTCGCGGCCGGTCTGCTCGTTCGAAGCCTGTGGAGCCTCTCGCGCAGCCAATCCTGGGTTCCGCGCGGCGGAAGTGGTGACAGCGAGGATTTCGCCGCCGGATTCGGTCTGCGGTTCCGGGGCGCGTTGCCTGGCCTTCTATCGCGAGCTCGATGACCGCCTGCAATCTGCGCCAGGCATCGCGCGGGCCGCGTTCGTGAACACTTTGCCGCTCACAGGCGCGATCGCCAAGCGATCCATTGAAATCCAGGGCTATACCGTGCCCGGCTGGCAAGTCCGATCCGCTGCTCTGGCTCCACGTCATCACCCCTGAATACTTCAATGCGATGGAGATACCACTCGTGGCCGGGCGGCAGTTCGCGCCTGGCGACCTCGCAGGCGCTCCTGCCGCGATCATTACCGCTGCGACGGCACGTCAGTTCTGGGGGGACCGCAGTCCGATTGGCGAACAGGTGCGTTTCAAGGGTGAGAACCAGTGGCGCACGATTGTCGGCATCGCCGGCGATGTTCGCGCCTACGACCTGACGAAGAGCGTGCCGGACTACATCGAAGGAACGCTCTACGTCCCCTACGGTACGAACGCCACGATGGAGAACGGACGCCTGCCGTCGGACATGGCGGTTGTCGTACGCACGCGGCTGGGCGATTCGGATGTTCAGGCGCTTATGCAGCGACTAGTCGCCAGCATCGATCGGGACGTGGTCGTCGACGACGTGCGATCGATGCCGGCGATCGTCACGCGGGCGGCTGCCGCGCCTGCCGCAACGACATCGCTGCTGGTATCGATGGCGGGTCTCGCGCTCGTTCTCGGCTGCATCGGTGTTTACGGCGTACTCTCGTTCCTCGTGTCGCGACGAACGCGTGACCTCGGCATCCGCTTCGCCCTGGGCGCGCAGCGCCGCGATGTCTTCTGGCTCGTGCTGAAGGATGGCGCGGTGCTCTGCACGACGGGCATTGTTATCGGCATGATCGGAGCGGCGATCGGAACGCGCTGGCTTGCGAGCGAGCTGCACGGTGTCGGGCCAATGGACCCGGTCACGTATGCTGCCGTTGCCTTCGTCATGCTGGTCGTGACCCTCCTGGCCTGCTACGTGCCAACGCGCCGCGCCACACGCGTCGATCCGCTGATCGTTCTTCGCGACTACTGATCGCACCGGTGCCTGTCGACGCCGCCGAAAGTGGTGCACACTAAAGTCTCCTTATAGAGAAGCGGGTGACGCTAACGTCGACTCTCACCGTGTTCGAACCGTTCACTCCCGGGCGTCCGGTGCCGCCGGGCGTCGACGTGCTCCTGCCGGCACTCAAGGAACGGTTCCTTCAGACGCACACGCGCGTTGCCGGCAATCAGCAGTCGGTCTACGTGAAACTCTTTCCCAAGGCGCTGGCTCTCGAGCGGGCGTTCGCGAAGGCAGGCGGAACGCTCATAGAGTCGGTCCGCGGCAAGGCCGGCCTGTGGTAGCAGCGGTCAGAGCGGCAATACTTGCGATCTGTGTCGCTGTGGCTAGCGTCCTTCTCGCCCGGCATCAGGCATGCCGACGCCGATTCGGGCCGCGGCTGCTCCCGGCGCATGCTTTCTGCTCTACGAAGTTGGCGTGGGTGAAGTACGGCGAAACCCGTCGACGGTTTGCGATACCAGGGCTGACGCCTGCATCGACGTTCAAAGTGCCGCACGCGCTGGCGGCGCTCGATGCCGGCGTGATCGCCGGCCCCGATACCACCTTCAAGTACAACGGCGCGGCGGTATCGTTTGAATCATGGCGCCGCGATCACTCGCTGGCTTCGGCCATGCGCCACTCGGTGGTCTGGTATTTCCAGCGCCTCGCCGAACTGCTCGGGCCGGCCCGTGAGCGCGAATACCTGCGGCGGTTCGACTACGGCAATGTCCCGGATGTGACGCGCAACGTCACGACGTTCTGGCTCGACGGCGCGTTAACGATTTCGCCCGAGGAAGAGCTTCGCTTAATCCGGCGGTTGTATGCCGGCGATCTGCCCGTCAGCCGCGCGGCGATGGATGCCGTGCGCGCGATCATTATTCAGCCGGAAGGCATAGTGACGAATGCCGCGGGCGAGCATCCCTTCGCAGCTCCGTGGCCGGCCGGCACCACGCTGAGCGCCAAGACCGGAAGCGGCACTGCAAATGGCCAGACCGTGCGCTGGATTGTCGGCCACGTCGCGCGCGGATCCCGGTCCTGGCTCTTCGTGAGCTGCGTCACGGGCGGCACGGATCTGCCCGCGCTGGCTGCCGTCGATCAGGCCGCGTCGGCGCTCCAGGAAGCGCGCGTTTTGTAATCGGGCACTCAACCTGCGTGTCCCGCCCGAGTGTCCCCGCGGCGCGACTTTCAAGTCTTCGACGAGCATCTCGAAATATTGCTCTTCGTTTTCTGAACGCAGAACCGCGGAGGGGTGAATCGTGACAACGACCGTTGGCGCCCACGCCGTGTCTGTGATTGCCCTGCCCCGCATCTGCATCACCCGCGCTTGCGGGCCAAGCAGCGAGTTCGCCGCAGTGGATCCGAGCAGGACAATGCAGTCAGGCTTGATGGACTGAAGTTCGGCTTCGAGCCACGGATGGCACGCTCGTACTTCTGAAAGCCTCGGCTTCTTGTGAATCCGCCGTTTGCCCCGTTCTTCGAATGAGAAGTGCTTGACCGCGTTCGTCACAAAGACATCGGCGCGATCGATGCCCGCCGCCTCGAGCGCGCGATCGAGGACGCGCCCGGCAGGGCCGACAAACGGGTGTCCGGCACGATCCTCGGCATCGCCCGGTTGCTCGCCGACGAACACCACCCGCGCCTTGCGCTTGCCTTCGCCAAACACCACTTGCGTCGCTCGCTTGTAGAGGTCACAACCGCGACACGATTCGGCAGCCTTGCCCAACTTGTTGAGGTCGCGCGTTTCGGGGACGAACTGCCGAGCGGAGCCGGGCCGTTTTCACCATATGATGAGCCGCGATTCGACTTCATTCTGCGGACCAGAGTCGCGTAAAAGGAGCAACTAACGGAATGCCGGTCCTCAACCTCGAACATTTCGCGTGCAACGTCTCGGATCCCGCGGCAATGGCCGCATGGTACGTCGAGCATCTTGGTATGCAAGTCGTCCGCCGCGTCCCGACGCCGCCGTACATGCACTTCCTTGCCGATGCCGCCGGGCGTGCGGTGATCGAGATCTACAGCAACACGGCCGATCCCGTCCCCGACTACGCCAACATGCACCCGTTGCGCTTCCATGTTGCGTTTACCGCGGACGATCCCGACGCCGCGCGCGCCGGCCTGGTCGCTGCCGGTGCGACCTTTGTCGATGAGCAGGCGCTCCCCGATGGTTCAAGGCTCCTGATGCTGCGCGATCCGTGGGGGCTTCCGCTCCAGCTCTGCAAGCGCGCGAAGCCGCTTGCTGAGATGCTCACGAAGCTCGCCTGCGGTCTGTTTGCCTTCGCGGCCTTGGGCAGTCAAGCACCGTCGGTCCCCTCGAGCCCAGCCACGATCGACGAAGCGGCAATCCTGACCGTGGTCGATCGGTTCATGGAGGCGGTGTCGACGAACGACATGGCTCTGATGAGCGCTCTCCGCTTCGAGGGCGGCTTCAATGTTGTCGAACGTCCAGCGGCGGGCGAAAACGCAGCTGGTGCGCCGCGTGTTCGATGCCGCCAGCTTCAAACCCAGCAATCACCGCGAGCGTTACTGGGATCAGATCGTGCACGTTAGCAGCGGCATCGCCGTCGTCTATCTGTGGACGCCTCGATACGGGTACCGGAGCTGACGGGAAGACATCCCACTGTGGAATCGATGTCTTCGACATGGCGAAACAGGATGGAGTGTGGAAGATCTCGGGGATGATGTGGACCGTGGAACCCGACTCGTGCCCGTCCCTTCGTCCGACCGAGCCTTCGCGCGTACGTCCTAAGTAAGGTCTACCGGCGTCCCGCCCCAGTCGCTCGGATTCACATCATCGACCGACTGCGAGAACTTCCAGACGTGGCCACCAGGATCGACGGCCGTGTATTGCCGCTCACCGTAGGGATAGGTCGTGCGGCACGCGGAGGATGCGGGCGCCGCTCGGCGGCGTGATCACGGTGCCGTCGGGATCATCCACGCGCCAGGCGAGCGCATCAGCGAACCGCCCTTAGTGTGACGGGCGCTGGTACCGCCAGATGCGAAATAGCCCGAAGGCGGAGTGCTAGAATCGTCATGACTCGACATGCCTTTGCCGTAGGCAACAGTGCAGCTTTAGTCCCACAGCTAGCTAGCTGCAGCGAGATAGAAGTTCTCTATCGGCCCGACGGCAGTTCGGTCGGGCGCTGAAGGCAGGTTAGCCCGCGCTGGCCAGACGGACGAATATCGGCCGCCGACAGTTGCCGCGAGGTAAGACGACAGTCACGTCCCGGCACCGAGCGGGAATGACGACGACCGTCTCTGGCGTCAGCGCCTTCTCGGCCTCCGGCCAGGCCATCGATTCGAGTCGGACGCTCTTCTCAGCCGGCTTCTGGCCGGCGAGTGGCAGCGTCGAGAGCCCCAGGACAGTTGTAAGCGCAACGACGGACAGGCGCATAACGGCTCCTCGTCGCGAGTGGATTGTGGACACTGAACCATGACGTTGAACCTTGAACCTTGAACCCTTGAACGACGAGCATCCTCCCAGTCCCCTACGCTGAGAATGCAGCGCGTCATGCCGCGGATCGCGACACGGACGCGGCGCTTTCGAAGCGCATCGCCCGTTTGCGACTCACAGATATTCCTCGTTGGCGCTGCAGGCGTCGTGTGGATGATCTCGCGCGGCGTGCGGCCGGTGCCGCTCGCGCTGACCTTGCTGCTATTCGCCCTGTTCGGTGTCCTGGTGGTCTGGCACGCGCGCGTCGATGTGCGTGTGGCGTGGTTCGATGCGCTGCGCCTCGTGAATCTTCGCGCGATGTCGCGCCGCGCGCGCGACTGGCACGCGCTGCCGGACGCGGCTGCTCCCGCCACTGTGGACCTGGCCGACCATCCGTACGCCGTTGACCTCGACCTTTTCGGCCACGCCTCGCTCTTTCAGTGGCTCGGGCCAGCCGCAACGCCGCGCGGGCGGACGACTCTCGCGGATTGGTTGTTGCGGCCGGCGTCCCGCGCGGAAATCCTCGACCGCCAGGGCGCGACGTCCGCGCTTGCTGCGGAAGACGACTGGCGGCTTCGCCTCGAAGCCCATGGAGTGCTCGCCGCCGGCGCGCGGCAGGCCGAGATCGATCATTTCCTCATGTGGGCGGAAGGCCCGGACGCCTTCGGCCGGCACGCAGCCCTCTTGCGCGCCGTCGTGTTCACCCTCGTGGCAGCTATCTGGATCCTGATCGCGCTCCATGCCACGGGCATGATGTCGGTGGCTCTGTGGCCCATCCCGCTCGTCGCCGGGATAGTCCTGTCGTTTGTGACCGCGGAGCGCGTCCAGAGAGCATTCGATCGCGCCGGTGGGGGTCAGGATGCACTCGCGCAATACGCCGCAATTTTCGAGCATGGAGTCACCGCACCACGTGCGGCGCCGAGACTGGTCGAGCTCCTCGATCGTCTTTCGGCCGATGGTCAGCCTGCGCCCGCGTCGATGCGACGACTCAACCGCATCCTGGGGTATGCCGAACTGCGCCGCGGCGCGGCGATGCTGCACTTTCCGGTGCAGGCCTTCACGCTGTGGGATTTCCACGTCCTCTTCGCCCTCGAACGCTGGCGGGTGTCGAGCGGAAGACGTGTCAGAGGCTGGCTCGACGCCCTGGGTGAGCTCGAGGCGCTGAACCTGCTCGCAACCGCCCGGCGTGACAACCCGGGATGGGCAGCACCGGAGTTCGGAAGCGCTCGCGAAGTCGTCGCCGATGATATTGGCCATCCCCTCATCCCCGACAATCGCCGCGTCGCCAACAGCGTCTCCGTGGGCCCGCCCGGGTCGGTGCTGCTCATCACCGGCTCCAATATGTCCGGCAAGAGCACGCTCCTGCGGTCGATCGGTCTCAACATCGTTCTCGCCCATGCCGGGAGCTGCGTCTGCGCGCGTCACATGTCGCTGCCCGACTGTGACTTGCAGACCAGCATCCGTGTGACGGATTCGCTCGAGCGCGGTCTCTCCTACTTCATGGCCGCGCTGGCGCGGCTCAAGGGCGTCGTCGACGCCGCGCAACACGAGCGCAAGGATCGCGTGCTCGTGTATCTTCTGGACGAGATCCTTCAGGGCACGAACAGTGTCGAACGCAGCCTCGCCGTACGCGCCGTCACACGCCACCTTCTCGACGCTGGCGCCATCGGCGCCATGACGACGCACGATCTTGGGCTGGCGGACGAGGATCCTTTGAAAAGCGCAGCACAGCTGATGCACTTTTCCGAGACGCTCGACGCGGATGGAACAATGGGCTTCGACTACGTGCTCAAGCCCGGCATCGCGACGTCCCGCAACGCCCTGCGCCTGATGCAGATGATTGGAATCGACCTCTGATGCCCATCCTGAACGATGTTCGGATATTTCTTGCCGCGCTGGTCCTGGTGCTTGCCGGGCAGCCATCAGTCGGCCAGGCCCCGCCACGATTCGATCTGCGTGATTTCCGGAGGCCAGGTCGTCGATGGCACCGGCGCGGCCGCCAGGCGCGCGGACGTCGCAATCAAGGCCGGCCGGATCGCCGCCATCGGCACGATCCCTCGAAGCGATGCCCGCGACGTCATCGACGCGGCCGGTTTGATCGTGGCGCCCGGCTTCATCGATGTGCACACGCACGCCGACGATCTCGCTGATGAACCGCGCGCCGAGAACTTCGTCCGCATGGGCGTCACGACCATCGTCGCCGGCAACTGCGGATCGTCCGCACTCGATGTCGGAAAGGCGCTGGCGGGGATCGAGCGCGCCGGCATCGCGGTAAATTTCGCGACGCTCATCGGCCACAACACCGTGCGCCGGGAGGTCATGGGCACCGCCAACCGCGACCCGACGCAAGGTGAGCTCGACCGGATGAAGAAGCTCGTCTTCAGCGCCATGGCCGATGGCGCCGTCGGCTTCTCGACCGGCCTGCAGTACGTTCCAGGCACTTACGCGAAAAGCGCCGAGATCGTCGACCTCGCGCGCGTCGCCGGCAATGAGGGCGGCGTCTACGCGTCGCACATGCGGAATGAGGGGACGGCGCTCGAAGCGGCAGTCACCGAGACGATCCGCGTCGGCGAGCTCGCAGGATGCCGCGTACAGATCTCGCACCTCAAGGTCGATAGCCCCAGCCGCTGGGGCGCGAGCGCCAAGGCGCTGGCGCTGATCGACGAGGCGCGCAAGCGCGGCGTCGCCGTCGAAGCCGATCAGTACGCGTATCCGGCGGCCAGCTCTTCTCTCGGGATCAGGTTTCCGTCCTGGGCGCTCGAGGGTGGCCAGCCGCAGATCGAGCAGCGGCTCAACGATCCGGCGACGTGGAACAAGATCAAAGACGAGATCCGCGGGCTGCTCGCCGAACGCGGCCTCTCCGATCTGTCGTTCGCCGTCGTCGCATCCTATCGCGCCGATCCGGCGCTCAACGGACTATCGATGAAGCAGGTCGCGGCGAAGCTGAAGGGCGCCGAGACCGCCGATGCGCAGCTCGAGGCCGCGCGAGTGATGATGCTCGCGGGCGGCGCGTCGATGGTCTATCACTTCATGTCCGACGAGGACATCGATCGGATCATGCGGCATCCGCAGGTGGCCATCGCGTCCGACAGCTCGGTGTTGAAGATGGGTGAAGGCGTGCCGCATCCGCGCGGGTACGGCAACAACGTGCGCGTGCTCGGCGAGTACGTGCGCACGCGGAAGGTCATCACGCTCGAGGAAGCGATCCGCAAGATGACGTCCCTTCCCGCCGATCAGTTCCGCTTCGCCGGCCGCGGCCGCATCGCCGAAGGGAATTTTGCCGACATCGTCGTCTTCGATCGCGCGACGGTGGGGGAGGCGGCGACCTTTGAAAAGCCCCACGCCTACGCGCGCGGGATTCCGTTCGTGCTCGTCAATGGCGTGCCGGTCATCCGCAACGGGCAAGATACGGGCGCGAAGGCGGGCGTGGCATTGGCGAGGGGCAGGAGCTAGGACGAGCGAGACGTTTTCACTGCGGAAAGAGCATTCACCACAGAGCACGCAGAGGTCGCAGAGCTTCTGGGCATATTGCATTGAATCCGCGCCGTCTGTTCTCTCTGCGATCTGCGCGTGCATTAACCGATACGGCTAACGCCCTGAGATCGCGAAGCCGCGAAGATCGCGAAGTGTCTGGATCGTCACCGTGCCTGCGGGCTGTCGCGATGCTCACGATGACACGATGGGCACGATGAAGCACAGGTTCGGAGCTCGCGAAACCCCACTCGCAGCCGCTGGCACCGCGCATCGCGCGGTAGAATGAGCGTCCGAGGTACCGCTGAGAACACTGTCGTTCGCAGCAGTGCTCTCAGTGGTACTCGGGCGCTCATTCCGACGCCGCCTGCGGCATGCCAGCGTCTAGCTCAACTGTGGTGAGATGAAAGGCGCGAAACTTCGCGGCTTCGGCCTTCGCGATGGCTTGCCGTGATCTCTGCGGTCTCTGCGTGCTCTGTGGTGAAACAAAGACAGCAGGCCGTCGAAACTAATCCTCTGACACCGCGAAGTAGATCGCCAGCGGCGCAAGCACCAGCCAGACGCCGAGCACCGAGGATGACGACCGGGACCATCCAGCCGGCGAGGCTGAAGCCGCCTTCAGCGGGGGGGCCGGCCGCCGCGCCGAGCACGTCGTGCATCCAGGTCCCGAGCACGCCCCCGAACCACGGCGACAGCGCGACGAGCGCGACGATCGCAAGGACGACGACCGACGTCAGTCCAACGACCTGCGCGACATTGATCGGCCGCGCTGCCTCGCGTGCGGCTTCCTGACGGGCGCGCATCTGCGCCCGCCACCACATCACCGCGGACGATGGGATCTGGATGTCCGCGGGCTCGGCATCGCGCACTTCCAGCACCGCGCTCGCCACGGAGATGACATCGGTGCAGACCGCGCAGCCGGCGACGTGCGCGCGGAGCTCCTCGTCGGTCCGGTCCGGCCAGCGCCCGCTGCTGAGCGCGTCGAGGACGTCGTCTTCGCGGCAGCAATCAACGATCTTCACGAGTGGCCTCCAACGAACGAGCCGGTACGCTTCCGCAACAGCGCCGCCAGTTTACGCCGGGCGCGGAAGAGCAGCGGCTTGACGCTTCCGGTCTGTGACACCGAGCGTCGACGCAATTTCTGTGTGCGCGTGCCCTTGCGCATAGGCGAGCCAGAGCAGGGCCCGCTCGCGCGGCCGCAAGCGATCCATGGCGCGCCGCAAGTCAGTGCGGCGGGTGCTTGCCTCGCCATGATCGGCCCCAGGGGACGCAAGCGCGTTGTGATCCTGATCCGGAAGCGCCACGAGCTGGCCGCGGCGCGAGCGCCGCTGTCCGTCCCGCACGAGATTTGTCGCAATGCGGAAGAGATAGGCGCGGCGATGCGATTCGCTTTCCCAGTTCACCCGCGTCCGCAGGAAGCGGTAGAAGCTCTCCTGCAGCAGGTCGTCCGCGGCGGAAGGATCGCTGGTGATGCGCGCGAGATAGCTCCAGAGCGACCGCGCTGTTCGATCGTAGAAGGCGCGGAATGCATCCTCGTCCATCTCGAAGGGCACGTCTATCTCGGCAGCCTCGAGCCGTTCGACGTCTGTGAATGTCAAATCGCGCATGGGATGTTCAGCGCCCGGCGTTTTCAACGTGCTCGCGCGGTGAGACCGGCGTTTCGAGCAGTCCCAGACGACGCGACAGGAGGAACGATGCTCCTGCCGAGACGACGAAGCCAGCGCCTATCGTCAGAGCCAGAACGCCGACGGCGAAGAGCGGCTGTGAGACTTCGTCGATCACGCGGCCGCTGACGATAGAGCAGCCCGAGCGCGCCAGCCGCAAGGACGACACCGACCTGCACCGACCACAGAATCCGGCTGAACGGCGCACCGACAGGCCGTGACGGCGAATCGATCGGCAGGGGCGCCGACTCGAGGAAGCGCTGCGCCGCCGGCGTCTGCATATAGGCGAGGAGATCCTCGTTGGCGGTAAACCGATCCATCAGCTTGTTGTGCACCTCGGTGTGCACCTTGGAGATACGGTGCCACCGCCTGTATTCGACGAGGGTTCTGATGATCCAGATCAATGTTCCGGTGACCAGCGTGAACATGCCGGCAATGGCGAAGAACTGGATGAAGTCCCGCCAGATGCGGTACGCCTGGCTTTCCTGCCTCTCAGGCTGCCAGAACTCGATCGAACCAATGCGCTCGAAATAGAAAGCCGGGCGTGCTCAGCATCTCCGGGTGCTGCTTCACGAAACGCCGCAAGTGCTGGATACGTAGCAAGATACGACTCATTCCGCAGGAGCGATGGGTCGGTGCGCAGGACCCGGCCGACGGCGGGCGGCAGCTTCTTGAGCAGGTCTTCGAGCTTCTCGCGGGTCTCTCCGGCATCCTGGTCGGAAATGATGGCCGGGGCCGCCTGGGCAGCGCCTCACGTTCGACGACAGGCCGTTGCTGGCCAGCGCTGGCGGCGGCCGGAACCGTGAGCGAAAGCGCGAGGACGGCAATCGCGCCAGACCTCGAAAAATTGGTGGATATCATTAGTTCAGCAGTCTCCTCACCTATCTACTACGCGGAGAGCGCTGGTCGGTTAACACAAGCTTGCCGATCGGCCTGCCCGGCCGAAAGGATTCACAGCAAGGGTCTTAGCTCGTTGCCGATGCGCCGCAGGCCCTCGCGGAGGAACTCTTCCTTCCCGCCGAGCCAGATGCGCAGGTATCCCTCGAGGCCGACATGGGCTCCAGGCACGATGAGCGTACTCTGGTTGACCCGGACCCGCTCGGCCACTTCCAGGCTCGGGACCGGTGCCTCGTATCGTACGAGCGCGATGGCGCCGGCCTGCGGCTCTCGCCACGAGAGGCGGTCGCCGAACTGCGCCATCCATTCCCGCGCGATGGGGAGGTTGTGGGTCAGGATGGCTTTCGTCCGCGCGTAGCAACGCTCGCGATTCTGCGGCTCGACGGCAATCCCCGCCAGCCGATCGGACATCTTGTTCGGGCCGATCGTCAGATAGTCGTGTTGCGCCCAGCAGTCGGCGAGGACCTGATTTCGGACCGACGATCCAGCCGACGCGAATGCCCGGGATTCCATACGCTTTCGAGAGTCCGCTCGTGACGATCACGCGGTCGCTCATGCCCCAGAAGCTCGGCGTCCGCTCGCGGTCGATTTCGGCGCCGAGATAGACCTCGTCCGCCAGCAGCCACGTGCCGGTCGACTCGCAGCGCTTGACGATTCGCTCCATCGCCGATCGAGACAAGACGGAGCCTGTTGGATTGTTTGGATTGGAGAGATAGAGCAGCCGTGTCCTGGGCGTGATTGCGCGCTCGAACTCGTCCCAATCCGGCTCCCAGCCGGAATCCTGACGCAGGCTGAACGTCCGTACGGTGGCGCCAAGGCTGCGCACGACGCCCGGCATCTGCATGTAGTTCGGCACTTCCATCGCGAACTCGTCGCCCGGGCGCAGCTGGCTCAGCGCCACGAGGTAGTTGGCCTCGGATGTGCCGTTTGTGACCTCGATCTGATCGACGTCGGCGCCAGGGTAGATTGCCGCGAGTTTTTGCCGCAGCTCGAGCGTGCCGTTCGACTGGCTGTAGCCGAGCGGCTGGTCGAGGAAGGCATCGAGGTCGAAGCCCATGGCCACGAGCTCGCGCAGCGTGAGCGGCCGGACGCCGCTCTCGCTCATGTCGTAGTCGACGAGGTTCTCCCACGTCGACTGCATGCGTTCCATTGCGAAGAGTTCGAGTGCGGGCACAGTCCTAATCCGTTCCTATCGAATCCACTCGGCCAGCTTATCGACGCCCATGTTGCCGCCGCTGACGATGGCGACGATGGGACCTTTGACGTCGTCGAGACCGGCGGTGATGGCAATGGTGGCGCTGAGCGCGGCGGCGGTGGTCGCGGCGCCGCTTGGTTCGGCGACCAGATGCGCGTTGCGGAAGATCCACAGGACCGCGGCGATGATGTCTTCGTCCTCGACGGTGACGACGGCATCGACGAAGCGCTGGACGTGGGCGAAGGTGATGTCGCCCGGCCTGACCGGCATCAGGCCGTCGGCGACAGTTGCCGTCTTCGGCAGCGTCACCGGATGCCCGGCGTCAACCGACGCTTTCATCTTCGCGGCGCCGGCGGGTTCGACGCCGATCACTTTTACCGCGGGCCGCACTTGCTTGATGGCCGCGGCGACGCCCGCCAAGAGCCCGCCGCCGCCCACGGGCACGAGCACTGCTGCGACGTCCGGGCATTGCTCCAGAATCTCGAGCCCCGCCGTGCCCTGTCCGGCGATGATCCATTCATGATCGAACGGCGGCACCATCGTCAGGCCTCGCGCCGCCGCTTCGGCTTCCGCGCGTGTGCGGCGATCGGCTGAGGTCGTGCCGGCAAAGATCACCTCGGCGCCAAAGGCCTTGGCGCCCTTCTACCTTGACCGCCGGCGCGGTCGTGGGCATGACAACGACAGCCGGCGCGCCGAGCGTCCGGGCGGCGAGCGCCATTGCCTGGCCGTGATTGCCGGATGAGTAGGTGATGACGCCGGCCTTACGCTCGGCGGCCGACAGCTGAGCCACCATGTTGAACGCGCCGCGGATCTTGAAGGCCCCGGCCGGCTGCAGGTTCTCGCATTTGAGAAACAGCGGACGGTGGGCGGCCTCCGAGACGTCCACGAGTGGGGTGACGCGGGCGAGCGGCTTGATGCGCTCGGCGGCGGCGCGAATATCGTCGAGAGTGACAAACCGGGTCGTTGTCGAGATTTCTGCCATGGGTGTCGAAGTCTACAATGCCAAAGAAAGCGATGCGGGCCTCGATTTTACTCGTCTTTTGCTGGCTGAGCGGCGTGTTCGTCACGGCGGCATTCATATCAGCGCAGCGCGACGTGTTCGTGCCGATGGCGGTGACGTATCCGTCGGCGCTCGCGGCCGACCGCGAGCGCGCGGACGCGGACTTCGAAGCCATACAGACGCTGGGCTTCAACACGGTTCGCGTGACGATCGATTGGGCGAACGTGGAGCGTTCGCGCGGCGCCTACGATTTCGACGCGCTCGATCGATCGCTCGGCCTGGCGGCGCAGTGGAAGCTGGGCGCCGTGCTTCGCATCGATACGGGGGAGGTGCCTGCATGGATGGCGAACCGATATTCAGACGCGCGGTTCGTGCCCGAGACACCGGGGCAACAGGCTCTCAAACCGCGACTGTGTCTCGATCATCCCGGCGTCCGTGCCGACGCCAGCGCGTTCGTTGCAGCTGCAAGCGCGCGCGCCTCGCGATCCGGCGCCTGGCAGGCCATCGAGTTCGAAGATGTCACTGAGGGCTTCTGCCTGTGCCGCTACACGCAGGAGCTCTATCGCAAGCTGGCTGACGGAGACCTATGGGCGCGAGGCGAGGCCGCACGGCAGCGGCCGCCGCCGATCGCGCCGCGTTCGTTGCGTTCCAGAATCGCGAGCACCTGGATTTCCTCGTGCGCGCAGCGTCGGAAAGACGCGGCCGGTTGGCGATTGGCAGCGTGAGGCAGCCGTCCATCCTCCGGCTGCTGGCCAACGAGCCGCCTGGGCAAGACGACTGGTCGCTGGCGCCGGCGGTCGATCTCTACGGCGTCGCCGTGCCTCCAGACTCGGGCCGAGTCGCGGGCCTCGGCCCGCCGCAGCTGGAGTTTGCTCTTGATGGCGTGCGCAGCGCGGCCGGCGAGAAGGGCTGGCTCATGATCGATCGCACGGCAGGACGCGCGGCGGAACCAGCGGCGGGCGTCGAACTGCGCTCGTGGACCTGGGCTGCGCTGTCGCGCGGCGCCCGCGGAGTCTTCTTTGGCGACTGGCGCTCGCGCGCGCAGGGTGAGGGAAGCGCGCTCGTAGAGGCCGACGGCACCATCACTCCTCGCGGACGCGCGGCCGGCACGCTGGCGCGGATCGTCGGGCGCAATGCGGCGCTCTTTGCCGCGTTGCGGCCGCGCCACGGGTCTGTCGCGATCGTCTACGATCCCCGGCCCGGCGCGACGGGCGAAGTCGCGCGGCCGACCGAGCTGTCGAATGTGTACACGACGCTCTTCCGGCGCAACATTGCCGTCGACTTACTGCATCTCGACGCAATTTCGCCGGACGACGTGAACCGCTACAAGGCAATCTTCGTTGGTCCGGTGTCGACCCTGCCAGCGACGGTGGCGCTCAGCCTGAAGAGGTTCGCAGAGGCCGGCGGCGTTCTTGTCAGCGATGCCGGGACCCTCTCAGAGGAGCGGTTGATAGACGCCATTGCGAGGGCCAGGATCGCGCCGGAGGCGCGGATAGAGGGCGCCACGGGAAGTGTCGAGACGCGATTCCTGGAATCGTCCGAAGTCGCGATGATTATCGCCATCAACCACGCCGATACGCCGCAGCGTGTGACCATGACGTTCGCGCCCGACGTCCAGGAAGCGATCTGGCAGAACATGGAAACCGGCGCCGCCGTGAACTTCGTCGCCGGGCCCGACGGTCCGCGCTACACCTACAACTTCGGTCCGCGCGATGCGTTTGTCTTGATGATCCGGAAAACAATCCGCTGACGCTTATCGACGACGAAGACAGAAGAGACAGATCACCACAGAGGACGCAGAGAGCGCAGAGACGGCTGGCAGCGACATCAGAGGCGACCGGCAGCCTGGCGGAGCCAGGCTGAGACAGAACGTGACCCCGGATCAGCACGCCGATCTCTGATAGCGCCTGATCCGGGGCCGCGTTCCTTCTCTCGCGCCTGAGGTCGCTGGCCGATGAGCGTACGCAGAGCTAGATCTGATCCGTGAAATCCGTGTTGTCCGTGGCCGAAGTCTCTGCGTTCTGAGGTGATCCTTGCGCTGACGAACGCTCTACCGCAGCGCCCGGCTGTAGCGAAGATCGTGCGCCCCCGGTGGCTCGATGCCGGCGATGCGGAGTGCCAGCGCCACCTGGGCCCAGTGCCGGATCTCGTGAATGAGGATGCCGAAGAGCAGCTTCCGCGGCGAGATCGTCACGATCTCGTCCTGGATCGGGATCGACCGTGTCTCACGCGCTTCGTCCTCGTCGATGACTCTCGCGAACTGCTCGAGCTCGCGGCGCACCGACGCGCCGTAGTCGAAGAGCGGCGGCGCGTTGTTCCCAGTCAGCCCCGTCGAGTTGGACAGCGGATCCCCCGTCAGCCGCTGCAGATGCCGCCGCTCGACCAGAAAGATGTGATCGATCAATTTGCCGACGGTCGGGAATCGCCCGCCCGGCTGCATCGTCACTTCCATTGCCGTCGGATGCGACTGGAACCACCGCCGCCACTTTTCACGTTCGTCATTGCTGTAACGCAACAGCTCGTCGTACGAAAGATCGAGGGCCATGGCAGTCTTCCACGCAGGAGTTTCAAGAACAGGGTGATCGGTCCCGAGGGCTCGCGAGCGCACGCGGGTCATGTAGTCTATCAACTGCGATGTTTTCCAGCCGCGTACCGCGCAGCCTTCAGCCGAATCGCATCACGCAGGCCGTGCGGCGCGCGCGGTCGGACGGCCGCGGGTTCATCGATTTGACCGCAACGAACCCCACGACTGTTGGACTGGACTACGCGCCGGCGGCATTGAGCGCCCTCGCCGACGCACAGGCGCTCGAGTACGAGCCGGAGCCGTTCGGCCTGCTCAGCGCCCGCCGCGCCGTGGCCTGTGACTTCGCGCGCCGCGGCTTCGAGGTCGATCCCGACCGCCTCGTCCTCACGGCGAGCACGAGCGAGGCCTATTCGCTGCTCTTCAAGTTGCTGTGCGCTCCAGGCGGCGATGCCGTGCTGGTGCCCGTGCCGAGCTACCCGCTCTTCGATCACCTGACGGCGCTCGACGGCGTCGCGACAATCCCGTACCGCCTCGACTACCACGGCCGCTGGACGCTTGCGCCGGAGGATGTGGCGCGGGTGTGGGCCAAAAATGTACGCGCGGTGCTTGCCGTCAGCCCGAACAACCCAACGGGGTCGACGCTGGCGGCGGACGAGCTCGCGGCGCTGGCGGCGATGTGCGCGCGAGCGTGGGGCGGCGCTCATCGTCGACGAAGTGTTCGCGGACTATTCGCTGGGGCCGGAACCCGCAGTCAGCGAACGAGCCGCCGAGTGCCTCACCTTCTGGCTCGGTGGGTTGTCGAAGTCCGCGGGCCTTCCGCAACTCAAACTCGGGTGGATTCACGTCGACGGTCCGAAGCCCATTGTCGATGAAGCGATGCAGCGTCTGGAAGTGATCTGCGACGCCTATCTGTCCGTCTCGACGCCGGTCCAGGTTGCGGCGCCGGCGCTCATTGCCGCCGGCGGGCGGATACGAGCGCAGATTCAAGAGCGAGTTCGCGCGAATTATCACGCGCTCCGAGAGGCGGTGACGCGCTATCCTGCGATCGAACTGCTGCATGCTGACGCCGGATGGTCCGCCGTGCTGCGCGTGCCGTCAACACGGAGCGAGGAAGACCGTGTCGTCGAGTTGCTGGAGCGTGACCGCGTGCTCGTCCATCCCGGATTCTTCTTCGACTTTCCGCACGAGGCGTTCATCGTCGTGAGCCTGCTGCCGCCCGTAGAGATGTTTGCAGACGGCATTGCCCGGGTGCTGGAGCGCACGCATGAGTGATCGCGGCGCCAGGCGATTTGGCAGCGGACGTCACGCGGGCGTACTGGTGCCGCTCTTCTCGATTGCGTCGCGGCGGAGCTGGGGCGTTGGCGAGATTCCGGATCTCGTGCCGCTGTCGCGGTGGCTCGAGCGCGCGGGATTCGACTTCGTGCAGTTCCTGCCGCTGAACGAGATGCAGGAGGGGCAGAGCTCGCCATATTCCGCGCTGAGCGCGATGGCCCTCGATCCGCTCTTCATCGCCCTTGAAGACCTGCCGGAGTGGACGGCGGCGGGCCAGAACACGATGGACGCCGAGGAACGCGCGGTGCTCGAGGGCGTTCGCCCGGCGCCGCGGGTGAACTACACGGCCGTCCGCGCGCTCAAGACCAGGGCGCTGCGGCACTCGTTCAAGTGGTTTGACGCCAACCTCTGGGGCACCGGCGATCGCCGCGCTCAGGCGCTGCGCGCCTTCGAGGAACGCGAAAGCTGGTGGCTCGACGATTTCGCGCTGTTCCGGGCCCTGCATGACGAGAATGGTGGCCACCACTGGCGTGACTGGGACGCCGGGCTGCGCGACCGCGATCGCGACGCTCTGGCGGCGGCGCGCGCCCGGCTCGAACGGGAGGTGCGCTATCACGCCTACCTGCAGTGGGTCGCTGACGAGCAGTGGCAGCGGGCGCGGATGGAAGCAGCGCCGGTCGGCGTCTTCGGTGATTTTCCGTTCATGGTCAGCAGCCACAGCGCGGATGTCTGGGCGCGCCAGGGAGAATTCGATCTCGGCAGCTCGGTCGGGACGCCGCCGGATGCCTTCTCGGCGACCGGGCAGGACTGGGGCCTGCCCGCGTATCGCTGGGATGTGGTTGCGGCGGGCGACTACGCGTGGCTTCGCGCGCGCGCGCGCCGCGCGGCCGAGCTCTACGATGGGTTCCGCATCGATCACCTGATCGGCTTCTATCGCACGTTCGTCCGCAGCAGCACCGGCGCCGCCGGCTTTGTTCCGGCCGACGAAGGCGCGCAGCGGGCGCAGGGCGAGCGGCTGCTGACGATCTTCAGCGAATCGGGCGCCAGCCTCATCGGCGAAGATCTCGGAACCGTCCCCGACTTTCTCCGCGTGTCCCTGGCGGAACGCGGCATCCCGGGGATGAAGGTCATGCGCTGGGAGCGCAACTGGCACGCGGATGGGCAGCCATTTCACGACGTCTCCGGCTATTCCGAGACGTCTGTGGCGACTGGTGGGACGCACGACACCGAGACGCTCGCCGAGTGGTGGGACAGCGCTGACGCGCGGCGAACGCGAGGCCGTCCTCGCCCTGCCCACGCTGCGTGATTGTGGAATCTCGCCAAACGCTGTCTTTTCCGAGCGCGTCAGGGACATCCTGCTCGAGGCTCTCTTTGCCGCCGGTTCGCGGCTGCTCATCGTGCCGATTCAGGACATTTTCGGCTGGCGCGACCGCATCAACACGCCGGCTCTCGTGAACGACCAGAATTGGACATGGCGGCTGCCGGGACCAGTGGAGCGCCTGATGAGCGATCCGGGAAGCCTCGAACGCGCCGACGTCCTGGGCGCGATGTCGCGCAAGTACGGACGGTCCTAGCCGTTTTGATAAGATTTCGGGTGATGTCTCAGTCTCAAGCGTCCCCGGATACTTCTGCTGCTGCCGCCGCGCGCGAGCGGCTCGACGCCCACGTCCGCGAAATCGTCAGGTGGCACTTCGATCCCGCGACCGGCTGTCCCTTCTGGCTCGAGCGCGCAAAGCAGTTCGACTTCAATCCGATGACCGACGTCGCGGGCTACGCCGACCTGCACAAGTTCGGTTTCTTCGAAGACGAATGGCTGCGCGGCGGTCCTGTGGAACGCTGGGTGCCCAAGGCCTACGCCGGCAAGCCGATTTATGTCTTCGAGACTGGCGGCAGTACCGGCGTGCCGAAGTCGCGCATCAACCACGAAGACTTCCGCATCGACTATTCGAACTTCAGCGAGACGCTGCCCGACGACAAGTTCCCGCCCGGCTCGAACTGGCTGATGGTCGGACCGTCCGGACCGCGGCGCCTGCGGCTGGCGATCGAGCACCTCGCGCAGCATCGCGGCGGCATCTGCTTCATGGTCGACCTCGATCCGCGATGGGTCATCAAGTTGATCAAGAAGGGCTGGAACGATCATCTTCAGGCGTACAAGGATCACGTCATCGATCAGGCGGTGACCATCCTCGGCGCCGGTCACGACATCAAGTGCCTGTTCACGACGCCCAAGCTGCTCGAAGCCCTGGCGCTTCGGCTCGAGGAAATGGGCACCAGCATCCACAAGGCTGGCATCACCGGCATCTTCTCCGGCGGCACTGAGTTCACGCCGCAGTGGAATCGCTTCGCGCACGAAGAGCTGCTCGACGGCGCCTACATGACGCCGACCTACGGCAACACGCTCATGGGGCTGGCCGCGAGCAGCCCGTCCGGCCCGCACAACAACTACAAGATCACCTACTACGCGCCGCAGCCGCGCGCCGTCACCGAGGTCGTCGATCTCGACGATCCGACGAAGCCGGTCGAGTACGGCGCGACTGGACGCGTGAAACTGACGACCCTGACGCGGGAGTTCTTCATGCCCGGCTTCCTCGAACGCGACGAAGGCGAACGCGAGGAACCCTGTGACCTCTATCCCTGGGACGGTGTCAGCGGCGTGCGTCCATACCGTGCGCTCGCCGCCACCACGACGATCGGCGTCTACTGATGATTCAACTGCCCGTGCTCCGCTGGGGCCAGCCGTACTCGAGCATGGAAGTGGACGACGTCGTCCATTTTTCGACCGGCGAGCCGATTGCCAAGGTCAGCCGCGCCAACGGCGGCCTGATCGGCCGCGACATGCGCAAGGCGCACCGCGCCCGAGAAGTGCTGCGCGAGATCCCGATAGACGACTTGATCGCGCGCGTCGGCGCCGCGGGCGAGCTCTACATGAACGCCACGCTGCCGATGGGCGACGGGTCGCAGTCGCCGGACGAATTCGCGAAGGCGCAGTCGGCGAGCACGGGGCTGCCCGAGCGCATGTGCCGCGCGAACATGAAGAAGAACGGCTTCGTGCTCGCGGAGATGCGGCGCATCCTGACGTCGCTCACGCGCGGCCTGTCGTTCGACGTGCTGTCGTCGGGGCACGGCGAGGAGCGCGGAGTTCCGATCAGCTTCCAGGCGCAGAGCCCGGTGCTCGGCCTCGTGCTGCCATCGAACTCGCCCGGCGTGCACACGCTGTGGCTGCCGATCATCCCGATGCAGATCGGCCTCGTGCTCAAGCCGGGCCCGCAGGAGCCATGGACGCCGTACCGCATGGCCGAAGCGTTCTTCCAGGCCGGGATCCCGCGCGAAGCCATCTCGGTCTATCCCGGCGGGCCTGACATTGGCGCCGCGGTGCTGGAGCACTGCGAGCGCGCGCTGATCTTTGGTGGCACGGCGACGGTCGACCGCTATCGCGGCAGCGCCAAGGTCCAGGCGCACGGTCCCGGCTTCTCGAAGATCCTCCTCGGAGACGACGAGGTCGACAACTGGGAGAAGTATCTCGATCTGATGGTCGAGAGCGTTTACGCCAACAGCGGCCGCGGCTGCATCAACTGCTCCGGTATCTGGGCGAGCCGGCACACCCGCGAGATCGCTGACGCGCTGGCCAAGCGGCTCGCGGCCGTGCGTCCGCTCAAGCCAGACAATCCCGACGCCAGCCTCGCCGCGTTTACGATCCCCGGCGCCGCCGACGCGATCTCGAACCAGATCGACGCGAGCGTGCAGGCGCCCGGCGTCACGGACGTCACCGCCACTTTTCGTGACGGCCCGCGCGTCGTCAAGGACGGTCTCGCCGACTACCTGCTGCCGACGGTCGTGCACAGTGACTCCCCGGACGCGGCGGTCGCGAAGCAGGAGTACATGTTCCCGTTCGTCACGGTGGTCGAGTGTCCTGAGGCCAAGATGATCGACGCGATCGGCCCGACACTCGTTTGCACGGCGATTACGAGCAAGCCCGACTTGCAGCGGCGGCTGATCGATGCCGTCCACATCGATCGCCTGAACCTCGGACCAGTGCCTACGATCCAGCTCAACTGGCTGCAGCCGCACGAAGGCAACATCGTCGAGTTCCTGTTCCGGGCGCGAGCGTTCCAGACGGCCTGACCGCGCGGTGACGCCTGACCATGAATTGGCGTCATAAGCGTAGTGTCGGACCGTTCGGGTTGCGGGTCCGGCTGAAGCCGGACCTGAGGCACGCAAAGTCGTCGTGAGGATCCTGTCATTCACCGGCGGCGCCGGTCCGATGTATTGCGGGAGTTGCCTGCGCGACAATGCGCTCGCATCGGCGCTCATCGCGCGCGGCCACGACGTCGTGCTGACGCCGGTCTACACGCCGACACGCACGGACGAGCGCAATGTCAGCCAGCACCACGTGGTGTTTGGCGGCATCAGCGTCTTCCTCGAGCAGCATTCCTCGTTCTTCCGCCACACCCCGCGCGTCGCTCGATCGGCTGTGGGACGCCGAGTGGGTGATACGCCTGGCGTCCAAACGCCAGATCAAGGTCGACCCGAAGAGCCTGGGCCAGCTGACGGTGTCGATGCTGCAAGGCGAAGGCGGCTTTCAGCGTAAGGAGATCGGCAAGCTGCTCGACTGGCTGCGGACCGAGCCGCGCTTCGACGTCATCAACCTGCCCGTACACGCTGCTCATCGGACTGGCCGAGCCCCTGAAGCGTACGCTGGGCGTACCGGTTTGCTGCACGCTACAGGGTGAGGATCTCTTTCTCGACGGCCTCGGCACGCCATGGCGTCAGCAGTCGCTGGATCTCATTCGCGCCGCGAGCGAGCACGTCGACGCCTTCCTGCCGGTGAGCCAGTACTACCTCGAGTACATGCCCGGCTATCTGGGCATCCCGCGCGAGAAGATGCGCCTGGTGCCGCTCGGGATCAACCTGGATGGTTATTCGCCGCGCCCGCAAGCGCGGCAGGAACCTTTCACGATCGGCTACCTCGCGCGGATCGCGCCCGAAAAAGGCCTGCACGTTCTCGCCGACGCATATCGCCGGCTGCGGACGCGCCCCGGTCTCGGCGCGTCGCGTTTTGTGGCCGCCGGTTACCTGGCGCCTGAGCACCGCGGGTACTTCGACGGCATCGTCCGCGACTTGAAGGCCTGGGGCATCGATTCCCAGTTCGAGTACCGCGGCGAGGTGGATCGCACGCAGAAGATCGAGTTCCTGCGAAGCCTGGATGTGTTTTCGGTGCCGGCGACCTACGAGGAGCCCAAGGGACTCTTTCTGCTCGAGGCGATGGCGAGCGGGGTGCCGGTCGTGCAGCCGCGGCGCGGCGCCTTTCCCGAGGTCGTCGAGAAGACCGGCGGCGGGATTATCGTCGACGCCGACAACCCCGAGGCGCTGGCGGATGGGTTTCTCGAGCTGTGGCGCGATCCCGCGCGGGCCACTGCCGTTGGCCTGGCCGGTGCCGACGGCGTGCGAAAACACTACAGTGTCGATCGAATGGCCGAGACGGCGGAGCGACTGTACGCTCGAACTTGCGGGCCGGACTGCCTCGTAACCGTGCGACCACAATGCTGAACGCCGAACATCTCTCGAAGTCCTATGCAACCCCGCGCGGGCCGCTTCCGATCCTGTCGGACGTGTCGCTTCGGCTCAATCGCGGCGATGCCGTTGCAATCATGGGCCCGTCGGGAAGCGGCAAGAGCACGCTGCTCTATATCCTCGGCGTGCTCGACACACCGTCGAGCGGCACGCTGACAATCGACGGCAAGGATCCCTTCGCGCTCGGCGATCGCGAGCAGGCCGCTTTTCGCAACCGCTCGATCGGATTCGTGTTCCAGGACCACTCGCTGTTGCCGCAGTGCTCCGTGCTCGAGAATGTGCTCGCGCCGACACTTGTGGCCAGCACCGCCGGGCCGGCACGCGACGATCAATCGCGGGCGCGCGAAATCCTGGCCCAGGTGGGCCTCGGCGATCGGCTCGATCATCGCCCGGCGGAATTGTCCGGAGGGGAGAAGCAACGTGCCGCGATCGCGCGCGCCCTGATCCTCGACCCGCTCGTGGTGCTGTGCGACGAGCCCACCGGCAACCTCGACCGCACAACTGCAGACACTGTCGCGTCGCTGCTGCTCGACCTCCACACGAAGCCGCAATACGACGCTGGTGGTCGTCACGCACAGCGCCGCGCTCGCCGAGCGATTCCCGGTGCGCTACGAAATGAACAACGGAACGCTGAACCGCTCCGTGACGTCTGAACGCTGAACTGTGAACCGTGAACCCCGAACTCTGAACCCTGAACCCTGAACCCTGAACCCTGAACGACAGATCGTGTCTCTGATTCCCTAGCCCTCACCAGCGCCCGCTACTACTGGCGGACCAATTTCGCCGTCACCCTTGGCGTTGCCGCCGCGGTTGCCGTGCTGGCCGGCGCGCTCGTGGTCGGCGACTCGGTGCGTGGCAGTCTTCGCGACATTGCGCTCGGGCGTCTCGGCAACACCGATCAGGTGTTGTCATCGATGGGCTTCTTTCGTCAGGACCTTGCGTCGGACGTCCAGAAAGAACTTGGCGCAACCGCCGCGACACCGCTGATCGTTGCCGACGCGTTCGTGACGCTCGAGTCTTCCGGCCGCCGCGCGTCGAACGTGATCGTCTACGGCGTCGACGATCGATTCTGGAGCTTTCACGGGCAACAGCCGGTCAACGGGGTCGTGGTCTCGCCAGCGCTGGCCTCGGAGGTCGGCGCCAAGGAAGGCGACGTGCTTCTGACCCGGCTGCAGAAGCCGTCCGAAGTGCCCATCGAATCGCTCTTCGGCCGCAAGGACGAAGTCGGCCGCACCGTCAGGCTGATCCTTGCCGGCGTCCTGCCGCGCGATCGACTCGGAGAGTTCTCGATCAAGCCGCAACAGGCGGACGTTCGCGCCGTGTTTGCGCCGCTGTCGCGCCTGCAGCGCGAGCTTGCCGTCCCCGGTCAGGCGAACACCATCCTCATTGCCGGTGGTCAGCGAAATGACGCGGGTCTCCGGTCGGCGCTTCGCCTCGAAGATCTCGGCGTTCGAGTCTCGGTTGTCGAGGCGCCGCGCGGCATTGCGGTAAATAGCTCCAACGGCGTGCTCGCCGAGCCGCTCGAGGCAGCCGCGCGAACGGCCGGCGGCAAGCTCCAGCTGACGCCGATGCCGGTCTTCACTTACCTCGCCAATACGATTCGCAAAGGCGACCGGCAGATCCCGTATTCGCTGATTACCGCGACCGATCTCTCCGCGCTGCCCGCCGCTGCGACATCCAAAGCATCGCCCGATCGAGTCCCGCCGCCGGCGGCAGATGCCATCGTCATCAACGAATGGGCGGCGCGCGAGCTCGCGGCATCGCCTGGCGACCGTCTGGACGTCGACTACTACCTCTGGGATCCGACGGCGGGCCTGACGACGAAGACGGCGCAGTTTATCGTGTCCGACGTCGTTCCAATCGCGGGCCTCGCGGCC
>CAWHNN010000017.1:0-188009 GCA_963830815.1 uncultured Acidobacteriota bacterium
ATGACCACGGTGCTCTACTCGGAAGATCAAACGGCGAAGACTGAGATCAACGGAACTGAAGAAACTTGGAAACGGGACGAACAGGAGGCTGTATGACGCGTGCAACGATTCGGCTGGTATTGTGTGGTGCGCTGGTGTGCCTGACGGCGGGCGCGGCGCAGGCACAGACGACGACGTCGTCGTCGGAGACGAAGAAGTTCCAGGTCATCTCGGTGGACGGCAACGTGCTCGTGGTGAAGCTTCCGGAAGGCACGAGGGAAATGGCCGTCGCTGACGACTTCCGGTTCAATGTCGACGGGAAAATGCTGTCGGTTCGTGAATTGAAAGCCGGCATGTCGGGCACTGCGACGATTACCACGAAGACGACCACCACGCCCGTCGTCGTGACCGAAGTCAAGAACGGAACGGTGATGCAGAACATGGGCACGAGCATCCTCGTTCGCACCGAAGATGGCATGAAGATGTTCTCGCAGGCCGATATCGACAAGCGCGGGATCAAGATCTGGCGCGACGGCAAGCTCGCGGAGATCTCTGACTTCCGTGCCAACGACAAGCTGAGCGCCACGATCGTCACGACCAAGCCGCCGCAGGTCATGACCGAGCGCGAAGTGCAGGCGACGCTTGCCAAGAGTGGTGGCGCAGCCGCTGGCGGGGCCGCCGCCCCGAGCTCAGCCGCGGCGCCCGCTGCCAAGCCAGCACCCGCTCCGGCGCCGGCGGCGTCGGCAGGCGCGGCCTCGTCCTCCGGCGCGGCTTCGACTGCCGGCTCTGCTCCGAGAACGCTGCCCAAGACCGCAAGCCCGCTCGCCGCTGTCGGGCTGACCGGCCTGGTCTCTCTCCTCGCGGGGCTCGGCCTGACGGTCGCGCGTCGCCGCTCGTCGCATTAAGACCTTCGCTCATCGCCGCCGGGCCGCGTCACCCATGGGCGCGGCCCGCGCGGCGTCACGCCCACGGCGTGTGCCTTCGAGTTCTTACACCTCACGTTCTTTTGAAGGCTGCCAGGAAGCGCAATGAGTAACGCGCGCGCATTCATCTCGGCCAGGATTGTTACGGGCATGCTCATCGTCGTGCCCGCGTATCTGGCGGTACTGCTGCTGCTCCAGGGCATGAAGTCGGTCAGCAGCCTGGTGCAGCCGGTCGCAGTCCTGTTACCTGGCTGGATTCCTGCCGAGCGCCTCCTGTCTCTGCTTCTTGTGCTGGCAGTCTGCTTTCTGGTCGGTGTCGCCATGCGTACTCGAGCGGGGCGGATCGCTCGTGACCGCGTGGAACGAAATCTGTTCGAACGGCTTCCCGGTTACGGCCTGATCCGCAGCTTGACGCAGCGCCTGGCGGGAGACGGCGAAGAGCACGAATGGCAGCCGGTCCTGGTGGAGCTCGAGGACGCGCTCGTTCCGGCGTTCATTATCGAAGAGCTCGACGACGGCCGGTTCACGGTCTTCGTCCCGTCGGTGCCCACTCCGTTCGCAGGTGCCGTGTACATCCTCGCGCCGGCACGTGTGCACCTCCTGGATATCCCCTTTACGAAAGCCCTCAGCTCGATCTCTCGCTGGGGCTCAGGGTCGGACGAACTCGTGGCGGCAATGCGACCCCGCGAATCCTTCAATCCTCGGATCCCAAGGAGCATCAAGAAATGACTAGGACATACCTCGCAGGCGTTCTTGCAGGCGCCGCCCTGATGATGATTGGTGCGGCGCAGCCGGTTCTTGCCCAGGACGACAAGGGCAAGACGGCGGCCGCCGAGCTCGCAAGCGAATCGCAAGCGGCCCTCCAGCAGCTATACGCGACCGCACCTCTGGCGAAGGAGCTCGGGCCGAAGGCGCATGCCATCCTGGTGTTTCCCGAGGTCACGAAGGCCGGCCTGGGAATCGGCGGGCAGTACGGCGAGGGCGCCCTGTTGAAGGGCGGGAAGGCCGTTGCCTACTACAAGACGACTGGCGCGTCGTTCGGGCTGCAGGCGGGCGGCCAGAAGTACGGCTACGCGATGATCTTCATGAACGCCAAGGCGCTCGAGCAGCTGGACAACAAGAACGGCTTCGAGGTCGGCATCGGCCCGAGCGTCGTCCTGGTGGACGAAGGCATGGCGAAGACGACCACTACGACCACGATGAAGGACGACATCTATGCGTTCGTGTTCGGGCAGAAGGGACTGATGGCGGGCCTCGGAATACAGGGCAACAAGATCAAGAGGATTACCCCCAAGTAGCGGACTTGGGTCCCGGTATTCCGGACCTGACGCCCACGGTATTACGGATGCCCTCCGTCAGGTTGGGGGCAGGTGCGCCGGCGGCTCGCGCGCAAACTGGAGGTGTGTGGCGAAACCTCAATGAATAGAGGCTCTTGTAGTATCTTAGCGCACGGCATGCGGTCTGCACCGCCTCGGCCGTGGCCGTTAGAACGAAGTCGGTCAGGTGCGGGATCAGGAGGACATATGAAACGGTTTGTCGTAGGAACGATGGCAGCGATGGTTCTGGCGTCGAGCGCCCAGATGGCGATGGCCCAGAGCAAGACGGTCAGGTCGGAGATGAGAACGGACACGGCCGTCGTCGAGGCAGTTGAAGCCTCGACCCGCACGCTTACGCTCAAGAAAGCGGACGGTAGCTATCTCACGACCGTCGCCGGGCCGGACATCACCCGGTTCTCGGAGGTCAAAATCGGCGACACGGTGAACGTTCGCTACTACGAGAACGTGATCGTCCGCGTCAAGCGTCCCGGCGAGCCGGACGTGGTGAGCAGCGCCAAGGGCACGACCGGTGCCGAACAGGCCCTTCCGGGTGGCACCAAGAGCCAAGCAGGTGACGATCACGGCAACGATTACGGCCATCGATCCGGCCGTGCCGTCGATCACGTTCACCGGCCCACACGGCTGGAAGTACTCGTCGAAGGTGCAGGACACGGAAGCTCTCGCCAAGGTGAAGGTCGGCGACAAGGTCGACATCGTCTGGACGGAAGCGATGCTCGTGTCGGTCGAGCGCAAATAGGGGCTTTGGGTGCGGCCGGGGCGGTCCGACGTGATCGCCCCGGGCTGTCGCGGCCACTAACGCAGCGGCGAGAGAGGCCGGCAAGTCGTTCCATTCCAGGCAAAGGAGTGAGCCGTGGTCTCTAAGCTCTCTGCAGAGTTCGTCGGTACGTTCTGGCTCGTGCTCGGGGGTTGCGGCAGCGCCGTCCTCGCGGCAGCGTTTCCCGATGTCGGGATCGGATTGCTCGGGGTCTCCCTGGCGTTCGGTCTCACGGTCGTAGGCGGCGCGTACGCGCTCGGCCCGATCTCGGGTGGTCACTTCAACCCCGCTGTCTCGGTTGGCCTGTGCGCGGGAGGCCGCTTCCCCGCCGCCCTGCTGTTGCCCTACACCGTGGCGCAAGTCCTCGGTGGCATCCTGGGCGCCGGGGTGCTCTACCTCATCGCCAGCGGACGCCCTGATTTCAGCCTCGCTGCCGGATTCGCCTCGAACGGCTACGCCGCCCATTCACCCGGTGGTTATTCCCTTGTGGCGGGACTCGTGTGCGAAGTCGTGATGACGTTCATGTTCCTGATCGTCATTCTCGGCACCACACACAAGCGCGCGCCGACAGGATTCGCTGGACTTGCAATCGGTCTGTCCCTCACACTGATCCATCTGATCAGCATCCCCGTAACCAACACCTCGGTCAATCCGGCGCGCAGCACGGCAACTGCAGTGTTCGTCGGAGGCTGGGCCATCCAGCAGCTCTGGTTGTTCTGGCTCGCTCCTGTGATCGGCGCCGCAATCGCGGGCTTCGTACACCAAGCGGCCTTCGAAGGCTCCGTCGAGGAGCCTCCGGTGACCGGACGTCCTGTTCGTCGTTGACTTCTTGTACACGAGACCAATCCGGCGCGTAGTTGATGGCCGATCACATCAAGTTTCACAAAGGGAGCACCTGCACCATGTCAAACAAGCAAGATGAGAAACCTGCTGACACACTCAAACCGACGGAGACGTCTCCTGACGCCTCCCAGCAAGATCCGTTAGCCGATACCAGCTCACTGTTCGCGCCCGAGGTTCCGGCTGGCGTCGATCGCCGCAATTTCCTGATCCGAAGCGCCGTCGGCGGTGCCGCCGCAGTCATGACGGGCCGCTACATCTCGGCCGAAGAGAGAACGGCGATGGCGGTCGCCACGATGCCGCAGCAGGCACCGGCTGGTGAAGCCGGTGGCGCCGCGGGCGCCGCCACCGCTCTCGGCGGACCTGAATGTCGTGAAGAAGGGCGCGGGGCCAGTCCTGACGACCGCGGACGAGTTCTACAAGGTAGGCCCCGGGCCTTCCAGCTCGCACACGATCGGTCCGATGCGCATCACCTACGACTTCTACCAGCAGGCCGCCAAACTGCCGGCAGACAAGCTCGCCAAGGCGACGAAGCTTCAGGTGAACTTGTTCGGAAGCCTCAGCGCGACGGGCAAGGGACACGGCACGGAACGAGCCGCGCTCGCCGGGCTGGTCGGGAAGGAACCGGCCACGGTCGATCCGAAGTTCCTGGACGGCTTGCGAGACAAGCCTGATCAGGTGTTCCCGGTCAAGCTCGGCGCCAAGTCCATCGATGTGAGCCTCAAGGACATCATCTACGATGCTCCCAAGGGCGACTTCAAACATCCGAACACGATGACGTGCAAGCTCCTGGCGGGCAGCGAAGTGTTGCTCGAACAGGAGTACTACTCGGTCGGCGGCGGATTCATCGAGTGGAAGGGGTATACGCCGCCGAAGAAGAATGAGCCGAAGTACCCGTACCGGACGATGAAAGAGCTCCGGACCCACGCCGACACCAACAAGACCACGATCGCCAAGATCATGCTCGCCAACGAGATGTCGATCGCGGGCAAGAGCGAAGCGGATGTCTATGCCTTCATCGACAAGATCATCAACGCGATGGTCGCGACGGTGAAGTCAGGGCTGTCGATGCCGGAGGATGACGTCCTGCCCGGCCCGATCAAGCTGCACAGCAAGGCAGCAACCGTTTACAAGCGCGCGCAGGACGACAAGTTCCAGGGCGACCGCGGTATCGGCACGCTGTCGGCATTTGCGCTTGGCGGCCTCCGAAGAAAACGGGCGCGGCCACCTCGTGATCACGGCACCGACCGGCGGTTCCGCCGGCGTGATGCCGGCGCTGGTCTATGCGCTCGTTGAGGTCCGGAAGGTCCCCAATCAGAAGGTCCGTGAGGGCATGCTCGCGGCTGCCGCGGTCGGCTACCTCTGCAAGCACCATGCGACGCTGTCGGCGGCCGAAGGCGGCTGCCAGGCAGAGATCGGCGTGGCATCGTCGATGGCTGCGGCACTCGTCGCTACTGCCTACGACGCACCGTCACTCGTGGTCGAGAATGCTGCCGAATCGGCGCTCGAGCATCACCTGGGCATGACGTGCGACCCGGTCGCGGGTTACGTGCAGGTGCCGTGCATCGAGCGGTGCGCATTCGGCGCCGTCAAGGCGTGGACCGCCTACGCGATCGCCAGCAACGAGATCGCGTCCAGGCACCGCGTCAATTTCGACGAAACCGTGCTCGCGCTCGCTCAGACCGCCAAAGAAATGAACAGCAAGTACAAGGAAACCAGCGAGGCTGGCCTCGCCCTCTCCGTCGTGCTCTGCTGATCGAAGGCGCTCCTCGCTCGAAGCCGGCCTGAATAGTTCGACGAGGAGCGCCTTTTACATCCCGGCGATGGCTCACCACGCTAACGGAACGTCCGTGGCGTGGTGAGCGTCGCACCCGCACCCCCATCATTTCGGGATGGCTTCCGGAGGACATTGTCACGTGTCGATACCCCGCGCATTCGCCAGGGCTTCAGCCGCATTGGCGTTGATGTCAGTTGCGTTCTTTCCGACGTCCGCCTCCGGACAATCTCCCGCACCGCCGCCAAGCACGCACGAGCCCCGTTTCGGCAGCCTGCGACTGCGCCACCGGCGGAGCCGGCTTCAGCAACGGCTTCCACACAGCAGGCAGCCGGCACCGCACCACAGCCAAACCCCGATCGCTATAGGGACGGAATGATCATCTGGGAAACGGCCCCTGACGCCTCGGTGCCTTTTCTCTTGAAGTTCAACATCAATACTCAAATCCGATATCTCAACACCCAGAACAGCGACGAGACTTACACCGACCATCTGGATGTTTCCCGCGAGGTTCACAAGCGCAACGACATCACCGTCAATCGCGCGATGTTCATCCTCGGCGGCTACATTTTCGACCCGAGGGCGCGATACAGCTTCACCGTCTGGACGTCCGCCGGAGCCGCTTCGATCATCGTTGCCAGCAACATCGGCTGGACCTTCAGCAAGGCCTTCGCGATAACTGGAGGCTACACGGGCGTGCCCGGCAGCCGATCGCTGGTGAACACGTTCCCATTTTTCACGGCAACTGACCGGAGCATGTCGGACAACTTCTTCCGGCCCGGGTTCACCCAGGGAGTCTGGCGAACGGAGAACCGGCGCCGGGTTGAATTATCTGGCCTTCGTCGGGAACGGTCTCAATACCCTGAATATCACGGCAAACAAGATCGATACGCATCTGCTGTTTTCCAGCAGTGTCTGGTGGGAACCGATGGGCGCGTACGGGGAACCCGGGCAAATCACGCAACATGTACGATGACTATTTCGCCTCCGACAAAGTTCGCATTCGTCTTGGTACTGCGTACACGCGATCCCGGGAGGACCGTTTTTCTAATCTCGATCAATCAAGCCCCGAGAACACGTCGCTCTACAATTCCGACGGCGTGCTGACCTTCTCGACCGGAGCGTTTGCGCCGGGTGTAACGGTCGACCAGGCCACCTACAGGTTGTGGGCGATCGATGGCGGCCTCAAATGGAGCGGGCTTGCGGTCAACGCGCAATACTTCATGCGTTGGCTCAATGATTTCGAAGCCGACGGACCGGTTCCGCTCGAATCCACATTCGACCGCGGCGCCGAGCTGTCGGCGAGTTACTTTGTGGACCCGAGAAAGTGGATGCTGTATGCCCGCGGGTCGTGGGTGCGCGGAGAGTTCGGCGACTCGCATGGGTACGGCGGCGGGGTGAAGTGGCATTTCCTACCCACCGAGCGCCTCTGGATCAACGCGGAGCTCTTCAGGGTCGACAGAGCTCCCTATAGCGGGGCCTTCACTCCATACACCGCAGGGATGACGGGCTGGGTGCCGATGGTGCAGACGGTCCTCGCCTTTTGACGATCATCAGCCGCTGACATCTCGCGCAGGTGGAGGGGTATTCGAACCCGCCGCTATGGCGGTCGAATCCTTAGCTGAAACCACGGCTGTCTTGACATAACTGCCTTGTCGGCGCCATATGTGAATAATCGTTTACTCACACAACCCCATCATTTGATAGACGGGCGCCACACAGATGCCACGACATCGATTCACGGACACGCGGGAACGCATCGAGAAGGCCGCGATCCGGCTGTTCGTCGAAAAGGGCGTCGCCGAGACCAGCGTCCGAGACATCGCCCGCTCGGTCGAGATCTCTGAGGGGGCCCTTTATCGCCATTTCGTCAGCAAAGAAGATCTCGTCTGGGACGTCTTCGAACGCAATTACGTGGCGTTCGCCGGCCGCCTCGACGCCCTCGCGCAGGCCGAGACCACCGCGCGCGGCAAAGCTGGCGGCCATGATTCGAGGGTTCTGCCTTGCGCACGACGAGGACCCTGCTCTCTTCCGATTTCTGCTCTTCGTTCAGCACGGCCAATTGAGCCGGCTCGCGACGGATACCCCGACGCCGGTCGATTCCATTCGCGCCGTGCTCGAACGCGGCATCGCGTCGAAAGAGATCCCGGAACAGCATCCGGATCTCGCCACCGCATTCGTTTTCGGGATCGTGCTCCAGCCGGTCACCTTTGCGGCGTATGGCCGCCTGCCATCCACCATGGGTTCGATGTGCGACCGTCTCGTCACCGCGGCCTGGGCCGCCGTGACTTCCGCCTAGGAGATTTGTCATGCGCTCGCCTCTCGTCCAGCTCTTGACGGCTCGTCGTTTTGCACCGCTCTTTGTCACGCAGTTCCTCGGCGCCTTCAACGACAACCTGCTGAAGAGCGCCATGGGCATCGTCGTGACGTTCCGCCTGGCGGAAGAATCGGGACTTGGCTCCGCCTCGCTCGTCATGCTGGCCGGCGCCGTCTTCATCGCGCCGTTCTTCCTGTTCTCCGGTGCGTCGGGCACGCTCGCCGATCGCGTGGACAAGTCGCTCATCGCCCGCCTCGTGAAGCTCGCCGAAATCGCCATCATGACCCTTGGCGCGGCGGGCCTCTGGTTGAGCAGCGTGCCCCTGCTCTTCGCGGCCCTCTTCTGCCTCGGCACGCACTCGACCGTCTTTGGTCCGATCAAGTACGCCCTGCTGCCACAGCACCTGCGCGAGGATGAACTCGTCGCCGGCAACGCGCTCATCGAGGCGGGCACGTTCCTGGCGATCCTGCTGGGGACGATTCTCGGCGGCAGCGTGGTCCTTCTCGGCAACGGTGCGCTCATCGTCGGCGGCTGCGGTGTCCTCAGCGCATTCCTGGGCTGGCTTGCCGCGCGCCAAATCCCGCCGGCGCCGTCCTCGGCGCTCGATGCGCCGCGGCCCCGTCTTCTGCGCGACACGATCGCCGTCGTCGGGCACGTGACGTCTCGTCCGGCACTGCTGTTACCCATTCTCGCGGTGTCGTGGTTCTGGCTCTTTGGCGCGACCGTCGTGTCCGGACTGCCGGCGTTCGCCAAAGACGTTCTTTTCGCGAACGAGCAGGTGGTGACGATGATGCTGGCGCTCTTTGCCCTTGGCGTCGGCGTCGGCTCGATCGTTGCCGAGCGCCTGCTCCATGGCGAAGTGAGCGCGCGTTACGTGCCAGTTGCGGCCGCGGCCATGGCGTTCTTCGCAGTGGATCTGTACGCCGCCAGCGCCGGACGCCCGTCGGTCGCAGACCTTGCGACCGTTTCGGCCTTCCTGCGCTCCGACGGAAGCTGGCGGATTCTGGTGGATCTCGTTGGCGTCTCTATGGCGGGTGGCCTGTTCACCGTGCCGCTCTACGCCATCCTGCAGCACGAAAGCGAGCCGGCACATCGCGCGCGGGTGATCGCTGCCAACAACATCATCAACGCGCTCGCGATGGCGATCGCCGCGGTAGGGGCGGCAGCCCTTCTGGGCAGAGGATGGACGATGGGCCAACTGTTCGCGCTATGCGGCCTCTTGACCGTGCCCGTCGCGCTCGTCGCTGCGTGGATCCTGCGCCGGACGATGGCGAAGAGCCTGTTGCGGTTGATCCTGCGACTTCTCTACCGCGTGCAGGTGGAGGGACTGGAGCATGCGCGTGCCGCGCTCCCGAAGGCGGTCATCGCCGCGAATCACGCCTCATTCCTCGATGGATTGTTACTCGGGGCTTTTCTTCCCGGCGATCCGATCTTCGCCGTCGACACGCTGATCTCGAAGCAGTGGTGGGCAAAGCCGTTCCTCGTGTTCGTCAATGCCCTGCCGGTCGATCCCACCAACCCGCTCTCGATCCGCTCGATGATACGGGCGGTCGAGGCCGGGTCGACCTGCATCATCTTTCCCGAAGGCAGGATTACCACGACCGGGTCGCTGATGAAGGTCTACGAAGGCCCCGCCGTCATCGCGGAACGGACGAAGGCCGCGCTCGTGCCCGTGCGCATCGAGGGCGTGGAGTTCACGCCGTTTTCGCGGCTGGCCGGCAAGGTCCGGCGCCGCCTGTTTCCGCGTATCACCGTGCGCATCCTGCCGCCGCGCCTGCTGACCGCGCCCGAAGGCGTGACCGGCCGTGCCCGCCGCGTCGCGTTGCGTCGCGCGCTCGGCGACGAGATGGTGAAGTCGATGTTCGCGGTCGCGCGCATCGACACCACGCTTTTCGACGCGCTCCTCGACGCCCGTTACCAGCACGGCGGTGGCCACGTCGTAGTAACGATCTCGAGATGCGGCCGATGAGCTACCGCGGCCTCGTCACGGCCAGCTTCGCACTGGGCCGAGTGCTCGCACGGCGGACGCGTGAGGGCGAGCGTGTCGGCGTACTCCTCCCGACGTCGCGGGCGGCGGTTGTCACCTTCTTTGCGCTGCAGGCCGAGCGGCGCGTACCCGCGATGCTCAACTTCTCCACCGGTGCAGCGTCGGCGATTGCGGCCTGTCGCGGCGCCGAGATCAAACTCGTCGTCACGGCGCGCAAGTTTATCGAGAAGGCGAAGCTCGAGCCGCTCATCGCGGCGCTCGAGCCTCATACCGACCATCCTCTATCTCGAAGACGTCAAGCGGGAGATTGGCATCCTGTCGCGGCTGAGCGCTCTGGTGCGCTCGATCGTCGCGAGGCCTAACCACAGCGCCTCGCGCGCCAACGAAGCGGCGGTCGTTCTCTTCACGTCAGGGTCGGAGGGGACGCCCAAGGGTGTCGTACTCAGCCATCGCAACCTGCTGGCGAACCGCTATCAGCTCGCATCGGTGATCGACATCAGCCCGAAGGACATCGTCTTCAACGCCTTGCCCGTGTTTCACAGCTTTGGGCTCACCGGCGGACTCTTGATGCCGCTGCTCGCCGGCGTCCGCACGTTCCTCTATCCGTCGCCACTTCACTACCGGACCGTCCCGGAGCTGGTTTACGGAGTGAATGCCACTATCCTCTTCGGCACCGACACGTTTCTTTCAGGCTACGCGAGGGTGGCTGACAACTACGACTTCTACTCCGTGCGCTACATCTTTGCCGGCGCCGAGCGGGTAAAGCCGGAGACCAGGCGGGTGTGGTTCGAGAAATTCGGCATCCGGATCCTCGAGGGCTATGGCGCCACTGAGACGTCGCCAGCTCTTGCCGTGAACACGCCGATGCACTTCAGGGCCGGTACCGTCGGCCGCCTGCTGCCGGGCATCGATCATCGCCTCGAGCCAGTCGAGGGGATCGACACCGGCGGCCGGCTCTTCGTCCATGGCCCGAACGTGATGCTCGGGTACCTCCGTGCCGAGAAACCCGGAGTGCTCGAGCCGCCGCCTGGCGGCTGGTACGACACCGGCGACATCGTCGAGTTCGATGCCGAGGGGTTCGTGACGATCAAGGGACGCGCGAAGCGCTTCGCGAAAGTCGCGGGCGAGATGGTGCCGCTCGGCGCCGTCGAGGATTTCGTCGCCAAGCTCTGGCCGCGTGAGCAGCACGCGGTCGTGACCGTACCCGATGCCAAGCGCGGCGAACAGCTCGTGCTCGTCACCGAACGCGCCGATGCGACCCGAGCAGCGCTGGCCACGGCCGCGCGCGAAGCCGGCCTCCCCGAGATCTTTCGTGCCGCGCACGATCATGCCCGTGCCCAAAGTGCCCATTCTCGGCACCGGCAAGATCGATTACGTGTCATCCGGCCGGATGGCGGCCGAGCTCGTGGGCGTCTGATCTCCCTGGTCCGCGGCCCTTGACCCTGACGTTGGGTCACACTTCACAATCATGCCGATGGCCCAGAAGGCACCAGACGGCGGACGCAGTACCGCACCGCCGCCTTTGCGGCGCTCGCGGGTGTGACGGCGCGCGCGCTCCGCCACTACGACCGGCTTGGACTCCTTAAAACAAAGCGCACCGCCGCGGGATATCGCACCTACGCGACGGGCGACCTCGAGACCGACGCGGCCCTCAGCCTCGCGCAAATTGAGCGAGTCGCTCGCGCACCCCGACGTCCTCGACTTCATCAAGCGGGCGCGGGCAGCGCGCCGATGACCCGACGTGGACTACGACCGACGGGGATAGATAGGCAGGACGCGAAGCCGCATGTACGCGAGGAACGTCGCCATTGCGAAGAGCAAGAGGGTGATGGCCGCCGAGCTCAACTCGGAGCGCGCAACATGATAGACAGTTGCTGATGCCCCCACGATCATGATCCCACCCGCGGCCCACGTGACCAGCCACGGCATGATCCGCGTCACGCCCGGAAGCGTCAGCCCCACGGCCGCAAGGACTTCCGCGACACCGAGAAACAGCTGAAACCACCGCGGCAGTGCTGCGTTCATCAGAGCCGCGATCTCCGGCGACGGAAAAAGAAACATCCACCCATGGGCGAAAAACGCGACGGCGAGCAGCACCTGCAAAACCCAGAGCACCATGTTCATAGCGGCAACTCCCTCCTGACTACACGTCGAACGGGAGACTCTGTAATCGACAGCCCTGGTAAGAGGACGGAACCGTTCAGCTTCCCCGGGCGTTGTTACTTCTTCAATTTTGGCATGTGCTCGATCTCGAAACGGGAGTCGGCGATGAGCTTTCGCGAAATCTCGACGATCGGCTGCATCTTCCTGGTGAGCTTCTCCACATCGTCCATCCAGTTCTCGCTGCCCATGTCGTCGAGCATGAAATTGACGACGTCGGACGTATCGACGCAGACGACGTAGTAGCACCCGAGCAGTGGGTATTTGTCGAAGACGGTGTAGGTGACCGGCTCCGCGCCGGACATGATGTCGTTGGCCTGCCCTTTCTCCTGGAAGTCGCGGCCGATTATGTAGACCTGAAACGTGAGCTTGGCGATGCTCATGACGCCGGCCGCGATGGTCTCTGCGGCCGGGCCGCCCAGAGCCGTGCTGGCGCCCCTGGCGATCGCCTCGAATCCCGCCATGGTGCCCTGCGTCGCGCGCCGCGTGATGTCGCGCGACAACACCCTCTCGATTGCGGCGACCGCCTTGTCCGGATCTCCCTCGCGCACTGCCGATCGGCAGTCATGGACGTCCATCCTCTGGCTCGCCGCCTGTGCGAGCTTGCCGAACTGGAAGATGGCGTTCGCGCCGGAGGTAAGGATGCCGGCGTAAGGCGCCATCCCCTTGACCAGGTCGCCCAGCACCTCGCGCCCAAGATAATCGGCGACTTCCACTTCGAGGCTGACTTGCCCGCGGCCGGCGCCAAAGAAGCCGCGGAAGAGCGCGAGAGCAGCTTCCATGAACGCCGGGTTCCCTGCTCCCAGCGCCGACGCTCCCCGCCGGATGTTCTCCAGGTTGCTGGCGGCACTGAGGCCGGGGATCACCATCTTCGACTTGCGCGTCACCAGCTTGCGCCCGCGAAACAGCGAGTCGACCCGGCGGCGCTGTTCCTGGAGCAGATAGTCCATCGGGCTGAGGCTGCGCTCCGGCCCTTTCAGCATGGCCTCGACATCGGTGACAGCCCCCGTCTGGTTGCGGTCGCTCTTCTTCCAGTCGGGTTTTTCCCTCTTCCATTGGTCGAAGGTCCGACGCAGTGCCTGCAGGTGTCGGGTATTCGGGAACGCATCGTAGTTCTTGAACGCCGCATCGAGGGTCTTGGGCGACGAGCTCCGGACCGACAGCAGACCCCGATTGGTCCGCTGCATCCACTGGTCGTAGGTGACGTGCAAACCGCACTCCTCGGATTGACTTGAGAAAACGTGCCTGCGTCGAGGGCAGGAGCTGCTGTCTGGAATATCGGCAGCAGAGCTGGCCGCGGCAGACCGGTGGCCGATCGGATAGAAAAACGGCCAACGACCCGTCAGGGGATTTTCGCTGACATCGCCGGCAGTGTGCCGGGATGGCGACCCTCACTCGTCGGCGCGGAAGCCGTGCTGGCGCAGGATGGCTCGGCAGGCCGAATCCTCGAAGAGCGCCGACATGGCCGGTTCGACCTCGACATAGCCGAGAAACGGCGCGCGCTGCACGCAGGCCTCGGTGAGCCAGTGGAACGCCGCCTGCCACTCGCCGAGCGCGGCGGCGAGCGTTGCGAGATCGTCGGCGCCGGCGACACCACGGTCATAGCCGTCGCGGAGCGCCCGGAAGATCGCTCGCGCATCATCCGCGCGTCCTTCACGCGCAGCGCAGCAGGCCTCGAGGAGCGACACGGTCGAGACATCACCGAGGACCTCCCGCGCCCGCGCGAGCTCGGCGCGCGCCGCCATCAGCTCGCCCCGCGCCATCAGCGTCAGCGCCAGATCGATCCGGGCCTGCGCGAACCCGGGGTTCGTCTGCAGTAGATGTTCATACCGCTCGAACGCCTCGTCCAGCCGGCCGGCGAAGTGCAGAATCCGGCCGATGCCGCTCTGGATGATGAGCGACAAGGGATCGAGCTCGAGCGCTCTCTTCATCTCGACCAGCGCGTCATCGAACCGCGACCGTGACGCGAGGAACATCGCGTGCCACTGGCGCGACGGCGCGTGTCCTGGATTGAGCTCCAGCGCGCGCGTGAACTCCTCTTCCGCTCCCGCCCAATCCCAGTCGAACCGGAACCTGATGAAGGCGAGCGACGCGTGCGCTTCGGCCAGACTCTCGTCCAGGCGCAGACCGCGCAGCGCCGCAGCGCGAGCCGCCTCGATCAGGCTGGTGCCGGATGATCCGCGCAAGCTGACCGCAAGGAGCGAGCAGCAATCGGCAAGGCCGGCGTGCGCAAGGGCATAGCCCGGATCCTGGGCTACTGCCCGTTCGAAGAGTGTCCGGGCGCTGCGCAGCGCGTCGCCGGTGCGAACGTTAAGGAAGTAGCGTCCGCGCAGATACAGCTGATATGCCTCGGGGCTTACGGTGTGGCGCTTCCCAAGCCGCTTTTTTTCGCTGCGACTGAGGCGCACGCGCAGCACGCCCGTCAGCTCTTCGGAAATCTGCGTCTGGAGCGCGAAGCCGTCGGCAATCCGGCCGCTGAGCACCGTTCCCCACAACCGCGATCCATCCTCAACGTCCACGAGCTCGACGCCGATGGTAAAGCCGGAGCCGCGCTGGATGACGTGCCCGGTCAGCACGGCGCGGACGCCGAGCTGCCGCCCGACGACCTGTGCATCTGGCTGATCGTCTTTGTAGCGGAACACGGTGCTCCGCGCCATCACCCGCAGCCGGGGAATCTGCGACAGGTTGTTGATCAGGCTCTCCGTAAGGCCGTCACTGAAGTACTCGACGGCCTCGTCGTCACTTCGGTTCACGAGCGGCAGCACCGCGAGCGAGTCGATGGCGCGCGATCGGCGGCGGCGAGGCGGCGCCGCCGTCACGATGTCGGCGCCAGCGTCGAGCGTGCGTGCTACTGCCTGCAGGTCCTGAAGCAGCAGTGCACACGCCTGATACCGGCTCTCGCGATCTTTCCGCAGCGCCGTGGCCACGATTCGATCGAGCTCCGCGGGAATGCCGGCCTGCGAACTGAATGGCGCGGGATCGCGAAAGAGGACCGACCCCACAACATCGGCAGCAGTCGCGCCCTTTGAACGGCGGCTGCCCCGCGAGCATCTCGTAGAGGAGCACGCCAATCGCAAACAGGTCGGCGCGCAGATCGATGTCGGTGCCGCGCGCCTGCTCGGGCGCCATGTAATTGAACGTGCCCAGGACGACGCCGTCCCTGGTATCGACGAGTTGCGTCGCCGCGTCGTCGTCGGCCGCAAAACCTTCCTGGCCGGTGAGCTTGGCGAGCCCGAAGTCCAGGACCTTCACGTAGCCGTCGCCACGGATCATCACGTTCTCGGGCTTGAGGTCGCGATGGATGATGCCCGCGTCATGCGCGGCCGCAACCGCCTGCCCGATCTGAATGCCGATATGCAGCGCTTGTCGCACGTCGATCGGGCCGCGATCGACCACCGAACGCAGCGTCACGCCGTCAATGTATTCGGTGGCGAGGAACTGCGTGCCGTCGGCGTATCCGACATCGTAGACAGTGAGGATGTTGGGGTGATTGAGCGCGGAGATGGTGCGGGCTTCGCGCTCGAAGCGGCGCAACCGCTCTTCGTCCTGTAGCGTCCGATGCGAGAGCACCTTCAGCGCCAGCCGGCGGCCGAGCCGGACGTCCTCGGCGAGGTAGACCTGCGCCATGCCGCCAGACCCGAGCGGCTCCAGCACCCGATAGTGGGCCAGCAAGTCGCCGGCGCTGAGAACCCACTTCATGCCTTCACGCGGGTGTACCACCGGGTATTCTAACTGCCGCCGCGGGAACGGTGCGGCTTCCTTACTTCGCCACCGGGTCGGGCCTGATCTGGAATTTGATCACTTTGCTCGTCGTGCCCTTCCCCGTCTCCATGTGAAACGGAGCGCGGGTGCTGATCGTCGTCCAGAGGCCCTTGCCTTTCCACCCGCCCTTCGGATCGTCGATGCGCCCGTCCATCCATTTCGTGTAGTAGCCCGTGGGATACGGCACGCGCAGGACGACCCACTTCCCGTCCTTCAAAGCGAGCAGCCCTTCCGATGCATTGCCCGTGTCGATTGGCGTGTTCGCGCCGAGACCTGACGTATCGAACTGATCGACCCAGGTGTAGTAGCTGCCTTCGGCGCTGCCATTGTCGGTCACGCCCTTGAGCTGCGGCAGCGGCTCGGCGTACAGCGTCCATCCTTCGGGACAGTGCTGCCCGGTCGCGGTTGGACCGTTCAGCGGCCCTTTACACTTGCGACGATCGAAACTCGCCATGTGGCCACTGGCAAGCGCCGACCAGTAGACGCCGTTGCGGTCGACGTCGCCACCGCGCGGCGAGAACCCCTGGATCATGGCCTTGTCGTTTGCGAACGGCGGTTCATATACCTCCGCCAGCGTCGTCTCGGGCGGATTCGATCCGGGCACGAGCCGGACGACGGCGCCCGGGAAGCCGAGCACCGAGCCCCAAATCGAACCATCTGGCGCCGGGGCCACGGCGTAGAAGGCTGCGCCGTAGCGTTTGTCTTTCGCCGGATCGGCGGGTTCGTTCGGCTCGACATACGCATCACGCTTGCCGTTGCCGTTGGTATCGATGACAAGCGCGGTCCAGCCCTGGGACTTTGCTTCGTCGCCCGTCTCCTCGAACATCTTCGTGTTCAACCAGCCGACGACCTGTCCTCCCCCGCTCGTCCACAGGGTGTTGTTCGCGTCTTCGGCGAACATGAGGTGGTGGGTGCCGAAGCACGTACTGATGTGGGTGAGCTTCTTCGTCTTCGGATCGTACATCGCGAGATGCCGACTCGACCGCGCGATCGGAAAGAGCTTCGCGGACGGATGGCTCGAACCCTCCTTGCAGAACTCCGGGTTGTCCGGTGCGCGCACGGCCGACGTAATCCACACACGCCCGCGCTCGTCGAGCATCGGGTTGTGCACGTTGTTCTTGCTCGTCCATACGACGTCGCTGCCCCAATATGGCGACGGTTGAATCATCGCCGGCGGCGTCGCTGGCGTGTTCGGATCGCGCACGGTCAACGGCACCTGGCTGATCGTGTGGCGTACAGGATCGAGCACCGGCAGGTAGTCGGCGCTCAGCTCCAGGGCGCCGTAGATCAACCCGTTGGCGTTGATCGTTGGATTCCGACGATCCGTGGACACCAGATCGTGCAGGTACGCCTTCGGATCCGCCCAGTCCCACTCGGTGATGACGACATTGCGCTCGATGCCCTGCGGCCGTGGCGGCGCCGGCGGCACTTCCCCGGCGGCAATTCGATCCGTCCAGTCCGCAAACACGGCCAGCGTGCGTTCGCGCCCGAGTTGCCCGAGCGCGCTGATCATGTTCGTGCCGGCCTGCCCCGACTGCAGCCGGCGTTCCCACGCCGCCGCCGAGGTCGGGAACGTCCCAAGGTTCGCTGGCAGCTCGCGCGTGCCCTTTGTTCCGAGCGCATGGCAGGCCCAGCACTGACCCGACTTGACGTTGCGCAGCCACTGCGCTTGATTAGCGATACCCGGCGCGATGCCGTTGCCAGCCGGCCCGGTACCAGGGAACTCTTTCTTGTCGGGAACGCTGAGGAGGGAGAACCAATAGCCCGCGGGATAGTACTGCGCCGCGGAACGTGCATCTGGCGCCACGACGGCCGTGAGATTCAGGATCTTGCCGGGGCCGCTCTGTACTTTCGGTGAGTCCACCAGACCGTAGCCGCGCACCCAGACGCTGTAGTTGGCCTTGGGAAGATCGGGGAGGACATACCGGCCTTTGTCGTCCGTGACAACGATGCGCACGAACCTGGTCGGGAGGTCGCCGGTCTCGGCGATGACCCAGACGCCCGCTTCGGGCCCTTTCGGTCCTGTCACCACGCCGCCGAGATCGTCCGCATCAATCGCCGGCGCAGGCGCCGTATTCTGCGCCACGCTCGTCCCGTCCAGCGACGCGGTCAGGACAGCCGCGCATCCGATGGCCAGCAACCCGGCGCTCACGATCCGCCATGTCTTCATGTTCGTGCCCCCTGATCGCGGAATCCTAGCCTATTCCGGCACGGGAGATCACACCGGAAGTCCGGCGGCCGGATCAGTCGCCGGCTTCCGCCATCTCCCGGATGCGGGCGCGTTCGGCTTTGGAACCAGCGATTGCCAGTTCGAGCGCCTCGTCCGACAGGTTGGTGAGGTCGGCGGCGGCACTCTTCGCCTCGGCGTGTTCGACGGCGCGTGACACGACTTCGGCGTTTGTCGCTCCCGCCTTCTTTCCCATGAACGGTTTAGCGACGAGGTAGAGGACGTCGCGAATCGGCATGAAGCGGACGAAACGCCGGAGCAACCTGAAGGTCTGCAGCGGAAAGCGCGTGAACTTGTAGATGATGAGCTTTCGCAGCTCTTCGTTCCGGATGCGATGAACTTCCTCGCCCGGCAGGCATGTCGGGTCGATAGAGGTGCACTTGAAGTACTTGTACCAATCAGTGGCGTCGTTGACGAGCCCGCGGCGGACGTACTCCTGCCACAACGGGGTGCCGCGGTAGACGCACAGCCGGTTGAACCCGAAACTGTCGACGCGAATCTTCGACGCGAAACGGAACGTCGCGCGCAGGTCCTCTTCGGTCTCGTCCGGAATGCCGACGACAAAGAACCCGTGCACGATCTCGATACCGGCGGTCTTGGCGTTGTTGACGGCGGTTTCGATCTCTTCGAGCGTCTGCTCTTTCTTCAAGCGATCGAGAATCTTCTGACTGCCGCTCTCGATGCCGAACATGACCGTTCGGCACCCTGACTTCGCGAGCTTCGGAAACAGATGCTGCGCCACCGAATCGACGCGGCCCTCGAGCCCGTACTTGATGGGATTCTTCGCGGCGATGAGGCCGTCGCAGATCGCTTCGATGCGTTTGGGCTGGAGCAGGAAGTGGTCGTCGACGAAATAGACCGAGCCGTAACCGTCCTTCTTCAGCTGCTCGAACTCGGCGAGGACATGGGCCGGCGTCCGGGCGCGCCACTTGCCTTCGTTGAAGATCGGGATGTCGCAGAACACGCACGGCCACGGACAACCGCGCGAGGTCTGCATCGTCGTGAATCGATCGAGCGAGAGGACGGCCGGAACGTCGAGCGGCATCGACTCGACAAAATCGAGCGCCAGGCTTTCGCGATCCGGAAAGGGCCACTGGTCGAGATCGCGCGGCAGCGCCCGGTTCGGATTGTTGCGGAGCGTGCCGTCCTTCTCCTGCCAGGTAACGCCAGTGACCGTGTCGGGATCCTTCAGTCGCTCGAGGAGCTCGACGATGAGTTGTTCGCCGTCACCGCGACACACGAAATCCACTTCCGGGCACTGGGCCTTGACGAGCGGCGCGTTCAAGGTCGCGAAGACACCGCCAAACGCGAGCTTGACGGTGGCATCGGCCGCGCGCAGCTGCCGCGCCAGGATCTTGGCGTAGGGATAGCTCGTCGTCGACAGAAAGCTCATGCCGATGAGATCCGGCTTCTGCCGCCGCATCTCGTCGATGATCACGCTGTTGGGCGTATCGGGATTCGCCTGATCGAACATCGTCACTTCGTGCCCTGCGCGCTTGAGCACCGAAGAGAGCGACATGATCCCGATGGGTGGAAAGCCCATGACCTGCAGCCGGCCGTTGGGAGCTTTCTTCTGCCGCGGGATCGCGTAGAACTGGGGGTCGCGTACGTGGACGAGGAATGCTCGCATGGGCAAAGGGCATTCTACTGCGCCTGAGCAGCGAAATGCGCTCAATCTGCCGTTTCCCAGTCCTTTCTGAGCTGGATCACCGCACTGGCACGCCGCTGGCATCTATGAGGTGGGAGGCGACCATGAACGCTCGACCATTCATCGGGATGCTACAGCTCATCATCTTCTTCAGCGCAATTGCGCTCAATTCGGCAAGTGTGTTGGCACAGGACTACCCTCTGCAACGCACTGCCCGCAACCGTCAGGTCCAGATGCAATTCCGCGGGATGGACCAGGATGGCGACGGCGTCATCACGCGCGCCGAATGGCGCGGCAATACTCAATCGTTCCGGCGCCACGACGTCAATCGTGATGGTGTGCTCTCGGGCGAGGAGATCTGGGAGCCGCGCGGCAACGAGACGAACCTGGACCAGGCATTCGACCAACTCGATCGCAATGACGACAGGGCGATATCTCGTGCTGAATGGCGTCAGGACCGCAACACCTTCGATCGCCTGGATCGAAACAACGATGGCGTCATCGTGCGTAGTGAATATGCCGACTCTGTCGACCTCGATCGCGACAGCCGCTGGGACAACCGGCCGCCTTTCGCTGATCTCGACTGGAACCGCAACGGCGTCATCACCGCAGGCGAATGGAAACGGTCAACCGAGGACTTTCGCACGCTGGACACGGACGGCGATGGAGTCCTGAGCGAACGCGAGTACAACCAGAACCCGGCGACTACCCGATCTCCGGCCTATCGCGCGGGACACGAACGAGGCATCGCCGACGGCCGGAAGGCTGGCCAGGAAGATCGCACCATCAACGGCGGCAAGTGGGACCTCGAGGGCCAGCGCGAGCTCGAGACGGCAGATGCGGGATACAACAACAGCGTTGGCACGCGCGAGGACTATCAGGAAGGCTATCGGATCGGGTTCCGCGCCGGGTACCGAGAAGGATTCGGGCCTCGGTAGTCCGAGGCAACCTTGATAGTGACTATTTGAGTGCGGCGAACTTCGGCCGCAGGAATTTAGCGCTCTTGCTCGCGAGAGTGGTCCTTAGATAGAACCTTTTCGAGATGACGCTGTTCCACGGCGACACCGTCATCTCGGGAGGGGTTGCCGACGTTACCGTTAATCGAATACACGCGCTGGCCGGGCTCGGCATCCTCATCGATGAACGACGAAGTGGTGATTGAGCCCCGGAGGCATCACACCGATGTCGCCTTTACGCACGGCCTCGTTCGACCGTAAAGACTGGCGCCGACGCCAGTTTGCGAACGACGCTTCCGCGATGTCGACGATCCTCAGCCGTTCAGCTCGGGCCTACCACTCTCGTCCCGCACCGCGTGTCTCTGGCCGCGTAAGATGTCGGCGGCAGGCCGCATCACGAGGAGCACTCTATGGCTGTTTATCGCGACGACCCCTACTCCATCTCTAACTTCGCCGTTGTGATCACGGGCGTCTTTGACGATGGCCACTCGGTGCGCGGATCGTTCTCCGAGGTGTCCGGGCTCGACGTAACGATCACGCCGATCGAGTATCGGAATGGGTCGGAGGATACAACGGTGCGCAAGCTTCCCGGCCTCAGGAAGTTCTCCAACATCACGTTGAAGCGCGGCGTCATGGGGGACCTGGGCTTCTGGACCTGGATCAAGTCTGTAATGGATGGAAAAGTCCAGCGCGCCGACGGCACAATCACGCTGCTCGACGAGAGTCGATCGCCGGTGATGCAGTGGCGGTTCCGCCGTGGATGGCCCTGCCACTGGACCGGACCTGCGCTCTGCGCCACGAAGAACGAGGTCGCGATCGAGACGCTCGAGATTTGCCATGAAGGCCTCGAAGTCGACTAGCCACGATATGCCCGCACGCCGGCGGCGGAGCGAGCGTCCACAGGCCGAGGCGGTGCCCGTAGCTCGATCCGCAGAGGTCGTCCTCGACGTCGACGTCGACGGCGATCGCCTGCATCTGGTACTGGCTAATTGCGGCGATGCCGTGGCCACAGATATTCAAGTCGAGTTCTCGTGCGCGCTCATGGGCCTCGGCGGATCGATCGACATCTCTACCCTGCCGGTCTTCACGAAAATGGGCGTGCTGCGGCCGGGGCGAACGCTGCGCATTTTCTGGGATGCTGCATCTGCCCTGGTCGGACATGGCGACAGGACTCCGGCGTTTGTCGCAGCCGTCTCATGGAGCGAGCGGCACCGCGGTCGCCAGCGCGCCGAATATCATCACGATCTTTCGGTGTACGAGCACTGGCCACAGTGCATCGAATCGCCGGGTCAGTGAACAGGGCGGGCCGTTTGTTGTACGGTAGATGGCTGCATGGGCTGGCTCCGTAGTTTCGTCGTCCACACGGATCAACGGCCGACGGCAGGCGTCAGCGCCCGGCGAGGATTCTCTACGACAAGGACGCGGATGTCCGCCTCGCTGATGCCGGCACGACGCAGGGCCGGAATGAATTCCGTGAAGAGCGTGTCGAAGGCGCGGAATGTCCCGCCCCCGCTTTCCCCGACGTGATACCAGCCGGCATCGTGCGACACCAGCACATGATTCAGGAGATCCGCCTTCTTCATCGTCACGACCAGGTCGACATGGCGCTGGACCGTTCCAGGCGCGATGCCGTCGAGCTCAATCCAGGCGCCGCGGGTTGCGGCTCGAATGCGGAGCTCGTCGTCTTTTTCCGACTGGGCGTGCACCCAGATAAAGGATGAAGGCGGCACGCCCATGGCCTGAAGAATATCGAGCTGCGCCAGCGCAGCAGCGCCAGAGCCCGTATGTGAGGCAATCGGCAACCCCGTCCGGCGCGTCGTCAGTGCCGCCGCGCGGGCGAGTTTCGCATCCACTTCAGAGAGCGGCGCCCCGTCGACGCCAATTTTCATGAAGGCGGGCTTGATCGTCGTGCCTTCAATGCCCGTGGTCGCTTCGTCGATCCAGCGCGCTGGCAAGCTGCTCCGCGCTTTCCGTAAAACTGAACCCGGGAAGATGCTTGTCGTTGGCCGCGCCGTAGAGACCGGTATTCGTCAGGATTCGCACGCCTGACGCGACGGACAGCCGCCGTAACAGCTCCGGATCACGCCCAAGATACGCGGGCGTGCAATCGACGAGCGTCTCGCAGCCGAGATCGCGCACCTTGCGCAGATGCGGAAGCGCGACGTTGAAGACTTCGTCGGCGTTGTACCTCGAACGGCTCACGCCGGCCGCGCCGATGAAATCGACGAGCAGGTGCTCGTGCATGAGCGTCACGCCAAGGGCCGCGGCATCGATGGGCCCCGTGACGGTCTGAACCTCGGTCGACGGATGTGGATACAGTTCGCGGCAAGCCGCCAAGAAGGGCGGCCGCCCCCGCCAGCCACGCGCGCCTGCTGACAGGTTGCACGAGACGCATCACTCCAAGCATACGGCCGTCATTTGTCACCTCGTGACGAACGGGCGGAAGCCGGGTCGCGCCCGGCGGATGCTCACCACGGATTGGAGCCAGTGGTCTCGAAGAAACCGCCGGTCGGACCATCGGCGGGAAGCAGCGCCAGCCGTACGGGCTCGGCAGCGCCCTCTTCCAGAGTCTGCGTGCCGCGATGGGCGTTCATGTCGGTTGCGGTAAACCCCGGATTGGCGGAGTTGACCTTTATCAAGGTATCTCGCAACTCATACGCCAGCTGAATCGTGAGCATGTTCACGGCCGCTTTCGAGGTGTTGTAGCCGAGCAGCTTGGCAGGAGCGAAACTCCAGGCCGGATCGCTATTCCACGTAAGCGAACCCAGTCCGCTGGACAGGTTGACGATGCGAGCGGCAGGCGCAACGCGGAGCAGTGGCAACATCGCCTGCGTCACCATCAACGTTCCAAGAAAGTTGACGTCCAGAAGGCGCCGCACTGTCGCCGGCGAAACGGTAGCTGGTGGACCATCGGCCGGGTCGGCGATGCCGGCGTTGTTCACCAGCGCATCGAGATGTGGCGTGAGGGCCGTGATTGCGGCCGCTGCCGCCGCGATCGTTGCTGGATCTTCCAGGTCGAGCTCGACGAATCGCGCGTCGATTCCCTCTCCGCGCAACGTCGACGCGGCGGCCTCGCCGCGAGCCGCATCGCGGGCGCCGAGAAACACCGTCAACTGCTCCTTCCCCAATCGCCGCGCGATCTCGAAGCCGATTCCCTTGTTAGCGCCAGTGACGAGCGCGAAGCGTGGTCGTGAATTGTGCATCGACAATACGACTCCAGGTGCCGCCAATCTTACTCGGTCGTATCGTGAGGATGAGATCGATGATGCGCTGCGCGCGAGAGGACTGCACGGCGACCACCGGTGCCGACCAGTCCAAACTGGAGCAAGGATTGGGTAACCGGGTGAGCCATGAGATGGCGCGGACCCTGCAAAGGATCCGTCCAGGAGGGTTGATATGAAGCTCGGCTTTTTCTGCTTTGCCACGCTTCTCGCCGCAGGCCTGGCCACGGCGCAGGACGCGAAGAGCAAGTCACGCGTCATCGTGGAGGACGGCAAGGAGATGACAGTCACCGGGTGCGTCCAGAAGAACGCGGATGGTGGCTTCACCCTGACGAACGTTGCCGGCAAGAACGGCTATGAGGCCAGCTATATCCTGGCGCAGTTCCGCGACAAAGACGAAGAGCTCGAAGACATCGGCGATCATGTCGGCCATCGGCTCGAGATTACTGGCAAGGCCGCGAATCGCGGCGACGGCAAGATCAGGCTCGAAACCAGGAGCGAGGTCAAAAAGCCAGACGGCGGAACCGCGAAGACCGAGACGAAATCAGAGATGAAGGGCGACCTCGATGGCTTGCCGTTCCTCGGCGTCGGCGACGCACGGATGATCGCAAAAGTCTGCCCGTAGACGGACCAGACTGACAAGCTGCCGCGCCGGGGTGATCAACCCCGGCGCTAAGGGCGCCCGGCGGATCACGCCCCGAACCGGGTTTTCCGCCTGTACTCCTGCGCCCGTAAACAGAAGAGAAGCGCACGTCGTTCTCCTGTTGAGTACATAATGTCGACACGACCTGCATGCCCATAAAGGTGCGCGCTTTCTCCCCATGCTCCGGGATATCCCGGCTTCTACTGATCTGTCTCGTCGCTGTTGGATTGGTCGCCTCGGCCTGTTCGAAAGGCGGGGGCTCAGGTTCGCCGCCAGCTGAAGGCGCGGGCCGCGGCGGTGGTCGCGGCGCGGGACGCGGAGGCGGCGGCCCCGTTCCCGTCGTCACAACCCATGCGGTTCAGAAACCGGTGCCCGTGACCATCCCGGCAGTCGGGACCGCTGAGCCGCTGGCAACCGTACAGATCCGGTCGCAGGTGACGGGACAGCTGAGCGCCATACATTTCACCGAAGGCCAGGACGTCAAGGCCGGCACACCACTTTTCACACTTGACGCGCGTCCGTTCCAGGCCGCGCTGCAGCAGGCGCAAGCCATGCTCGCCCGCGACACTGCCCAGGCCAAGAACGCCGCATCGCAGCGTGCGCGTTACGAGGATCTCTTCAACAAGGGGCTCATCGCACGCGATCAGTTCGAAGCGCAAGCGGCGACATCGACCGCGCTCGAGTCGACGCTGGCCGCGGACCAGGCGCAGATCGAGAGCGCGCAGCTCAACCTGCAATATGCGCGAATCGTGGCGCCGATCTCCGGACGGACGGGCGCCCTCAACGTCCACCAGGGCGATCTCGTGCGCGCCAACGACACCACTCCGCTCGTCATCATCAATCAGCTCGCGCCAATCTACGTGTCGTTCTCGGTGCCCGGTCGCTATCTCCCTGAGATTCGCCGCCGCCAGTCGCAGCAGCCGCTCGTCATCGAAGCGCGCATTCAGCCTGGCGGTACTCCGGGCGCTCAGCAGGCGGCGCCCACGACGGCCGGCAGCATTTCCGCAGCTGGGGCCGATGCCGCAAAGCCAGTCGCCGATCCCGCGCCCTCTGGTGTGACACGCGAGTCGGGCAAGGTCTCCTTCATCGACAACACCGTCGACGCGACGACCGGCACGATCAGGATGAAGGGAACGTTCCCCAACGACGACCATGCGCTCTGGCCGGGATCATTCGTGCAGGTGACACTGCTCCTGCACATCGATCCGAAGGCCATCGTCGTGCCGGCGGCCGCCGTGCAGGCGTCGCAGTCCGGTCAGTTCGTCTTCGTCATCAAGCCGGATCGCACGGCCGAGATCCGCGACATCGTCGTGGAGCGCCAGGAAGGCGACGAGATCGTCGTCGCGAAAGGACTCGCGGCGGGTGAAGAAGTTGTGACAGACGGCCAGCTGCGTCTCACAGCCGGCGCGCGCGTGTCCACGGGGACGCGAGGCGAGGGACCCGGCGGCGCGCCTGCCAATGGTAAGGAAGAGGACGGACGGGGCCGCGGCAGCGGCGGACGCCGCGGCGCCAATCCCGGGAGCCAGTCATGAATTTCGCTGAGCCTTTCATTCGCCGGCCAGTCGCTACTACTCTCCTCGTCACCACCATCCTCATCTTCGGTATCCTCGGCTACCGCCTGCTCCCCGTGAGCGACCTGCCGAGCGTCGACTACCCCACCATTCAGGTTCAGGCGAACCTTCCGGGCGCGAGCCCGGAGACGATGGCATCGTCAGTCGCGACGCCTCTCGAGAAACAGTTCTCGACGATCGCCGGCGTCACGTCAATCAGCTCGAGCAACGGCCAGGGCAACACGAACATCACGCTGCAGTTCGACTTGAGCCGCGACATCGATTCCGCCGCGCAGGACGTGCAGTCGATGATCGCCCGCGCCGCCCGCTCCCTCCCGCCGGGGATGCCGTCGCCGCCGTCGTATCAGAAAGTCAATCCAGCGGACCAGCCGATTCTCTTTTTGACGCTGAGCTCGGCCACGATGCCGATGTCGCTCGTGAATCAGTACGCCGAGTCGGTGCTGGCGCAGCGCCTGTCGATGGTCAGCGGCGTCGCCGGCGTCAACGTCTTCGGCGCCCAGAAGTTCGCCGTCCGTATCGACGTCGACCCGACGCAGCTCGCATCGCGCCAGATTGGCGTCGACCAGGTCGCGCAGGCCGTCGCCAACGCGAACGTGAATCGTCCCACCGGCACGCTCTACGGGCCCAATCGCAACTTCGTCGTGCAGACCAGCGGGCAGTTGATGAGTGCCGAAGAGTATCGGCCGATTCCCGTCGCCTACCGCAACGGCAGCCCGGTGCGTCTCAGCGAAATCGCCAACGTCTACGACGGCGTCGAGAACCCGCGCAATGCCAGCTGGTACAACGGCACGCCGACGATTTACCTGGCCATCTCGCGCCAGCCCGGCACCAACACCGTGCAGGTCGTCGACTCGATCAAGGCCCTGCTGCCTGAATTGCAGAAGCAGTTGCCGGCGGCGCTCGAGCTCGGCATCCGCAGCGACCGCTCGGTCTCGATCCGCGAGTCGGTCGAGGACGTCAAGTTCACGCTGCTGCTGACGGTATTCCTCGTCGTCATGGTCATCTTCCTCTTCCTGAGGAACATCTCGGCCACGATCATCCCGTCTCTGGCACTGCCCTTCTCCATCGTCGGCACCTTTGCCGTGATGTGGGCGTTCGGCTACAGCATCGACAACCTGTCGCTCATGGCGCTGACGCTCTCGGTCGGCTTCGTCGTCGACGATGCGATCGTCATGCTGGAGAACATCGTCCGGCACATGGAGATGGGCAAGCCGCGGCTGCAGGCAGCCCTGGATGGCTCGAAAGAAATCGCCTTCACCATCGTCTCGATGACGCTGTCGCTGGCTGCGGTCTTCATCCCGATCCTCTTCATGGGCGGCATCGTCGGCCGGCTGATGCACGAGTTCGCGGTCACGATTGCCGCGGCGATTCTCGTGTCGGGTCTCGTCTCGCTGACGCTGACGCCGATGCTGTGCAGCCGCTTCCTCAAGCCGCCGCACTCGATACGCCACGGACGCCTCTACAACATCATCGAAGCGATGTTCGACAGCTGGCTTCGGTTCTATGGCTGGACGCTGAAGGGTTCGATCCGCTTCAAGGGCACGACGATGGTCGTGTCCGCGCTCCTGCTGGTCGGAACGATTTACCTTTACCGCATCGTTCCCACGGGATTCATTCCCAGCGTCGATGCCGGTCAGTTGAGCGGACAGATCGAGGCGATACAGGGCATCGGCTTCGATGCGATGGTCGCGCATCAGAAGGAAGTGATGGCGATCCTCGCCGAGGACGAGAACGTCGCGTCGTTCACGTCCAATGTCGGCGGCTTTGGCGGCGGCCGCCTGAACGTCGATCTGAAACCGCGCGAGGAGCGGAAGCTGAGCGCCGATCAGGTCATCGACGAGCTGCGACCGAAGTTCGCGCGCGTGCCGGGCGTTCGCGTCGTCCTGACGAATCCGCCGGCGATACGCATCGGCGGCATGATGTCGCGCGCGCAGTACCAGTTCTCGCTGCAGGATCCCGACACCGAAGAGCTCTATCGTGTTGCGCCGGGCTTCGAGGCGGCGATGCGCAATGTGCCCGGACTCCTCGATGTCAACTCGGATCTGCAGATCAAGAACCCCGAGCTCGAGGTGGATCTCGATCGTGAGCAGATCGCGGCGCTTGGGCTGACCGTCGATCAGGTGGAACTGGCGCTCTCGTCGGCGTACGGCTCGCGGCAGATCTCGCAGATCTTCGCGCCAGACGACGAGTATCAGGTCATCATGCAGGTGGCGCCGCAGTATCAGCAGGATCCGGCGGCGCTCTCGATGCTCTACGTCCAGGCGCCGGGTGGCAAGCTGGTACCGCTCTCGGCAGTCGTCACGACACGGCAGAGCGTCGGGCCGCAGTCGGTCAACCACATCGGCCAGCTGCCGTCGGTCACGGTGTCGTTCAACATCGCGCCCGGCGTTGCGCTTGGCGATGCCGTCGCGCGCGTCGAGCAACTCGCCCGCGAATCGTTGCCAGGCACGGTATCGGGCAGCTTTCAGGGCACCGCCCAGGCGTTCCAGGATTCGCTGCGCGGGCTCGGATGGGTGCTGGCGCTCGCCATCTTCGTCATCTACGTCGTGCTCGGCATCCTCTACGAGAGCTTCATCCACCCGATCACGATTCTCACGGGCCTGCCGTCTGCGGGATTCGGCGCGTTGCTGACGCTCCTCATCTTCAACCAGGACCTGAACATCTACGCCTTCGTCGGCGTCATCATGCTCGTCGGGCTCGTCAAGAAGAACGGCATCATGATGATCGACTTCGCCATCGAGGCGCGGCGCGAACGGCATCTGAGTGCGACCGACGCCATCTTCGAAGCGTGCATGGTGCGGTTCCGGCCGATCATGATGACGACCATGGCGGCGTTGATGGGCACGCTGCCGATTGCGCTGGGCTGGGGCGCCGGCGCCGAGGCGCGGCGGCCGCTGGGCCTCGCCGTCGTCGGCGGCCTGCTCGTGTCACAGACCCTCACGCTCTACGTGACACCGGTCTTCTACATCTACATGGAGCACCTGCAGGAGCGCCTGGCACGGCGCTCGTCGAAGTCGAAGCTGCGGCCCGTCGATCGACTGGAGCCGCAGAGCATGCAGCGCTAGCGGCTGTCGCAGCGCGCGCTCGGATATCATCAGCGGATGCGTCTCGTCGCAGGCTCCCTGCTGACTGCAGTGCTCGCGGCGGTTCCGCCCGCGAGCGATTCGGTCGACAACTACGTGCTCGCGCAACTGCGCGCGCGGAACATTCCCGGGGTATCGGTCGCCGTCGTCAAGGATGGTCGCGTCGTCAAAGCGGCCGGCTACGGCATCGCGAATCTCGAGCTACAGACGCCGGCTACTGCCCAGACGGTCTACGAGCTGGGCTCGATCAGCAAGCAATTCGCGGCCGATGCTGTGCTGCTCCTCGCGGAAGATGGCGCCCTCAGCCTCGACGATCCCTTGTCGAAGTACATCCCGGGCACGCCGCCCGCGTGGTCGGGCATCACTATCCGCCACGTTCTGACACACACCGCTGGTTTCGCCGACTTCGATACCGGCAACATCGGCTTCTCCTACCGTCGCGAATATACGGCGCAGGAATTCGTCGACCTTCTCGCAAAACAGCCGCTGCAATTCGCACCCGGGGAAAGGTGGAACTACACAAATGCCTTCCCGCTCCTCGGCATCGTCGTCGAGAAAGCATCGGGTCTGCCGTACATGGACTTCGTTGCCAGGCGCATCTTCGCGCCGCTGAAGCTGACGTCCGCGCGATTCAAAGTGAACGGCGACGTCGTCGCCAATCGCGCCGACGGCTATCTCTTCTCTGACGGCTCGTTCCGGCACGGCGAGACGCTGCGGCCGGCGATCATCGCCGCCAACGGCGGCGTGATGATGAACGCCGTGGATTTCGCCCGCTGGGATATCGCGATTACTCGAGGCGAGCTCCTGCGCAAGTCGAGCCTGGACGCCATGACGACACCGGTGCGCCTCACCAACGGCCGCAGCGTGAGCCATGGCCTCGGCTGGTTCATGGACCGCTTCAACGGCCATCGCTTCGGCGCTCACTGGGGCACGACCGTCACCGGCCACTCGGCGGTGATCCGGCGCTACACCGATGATCGCGTGACGGTCATCGTGCTCGGGAACGTCGACGATGGCGGACAAGCGGTCGATTCGATGAGCAAACGCATCGCCGACATCTACGTGCCGGGCGTCGCCATCCAGGGCCTGAAGGCGACGACCGACCCGCGTCCATCCGAGACCGCTCTTCTCAGGAAGGCGCTCGAGGACGTGAGTGCCGGAACGGAGACCGAAGCGGCCCCCGGCCTCGCCAAGCGCCTTCCGGCACCGGTTCGAGAACGGATCGCTGCCGCCCTGCGCGCGAACAAGCCGCTGGAGTACCTGGGAGAAGAGAAGGTCGACGATTCGCACTTCAACCTGGATCCGTCGCTGACGACGAACCGTTGGTACCGAACGGTCACACCTGCCGGCGCACGATTCTTCACGCTACGGCTGTCGGCGACTGGTACGCTGCTCGGAGCTCTCATCGAAGAATTAGATCGGCTTCGCCGGGGGAATAACGGCGTCGGTTACCCTTGTAAGCGCTTATCCGCGAGCCGCCGTAGACAGACGATCGGAAACGAATTCAGTGGAGGATGCATGAAGGTTGCAATGACTCTCGTGGCGGCCATGGCTATTGCCGCCCCGGCACGCGCACAGCACGTTCACGATCAGGCCGCCCAGGCTCCAGCGCCAGCCGCACAGCAGCATGTGCACGAACAGGCGCCGCCGGCGCAGGCGCCACCGGCTCCAGGGCCCGGCCAGCGTGGTCCACAAACCCCGCCGATCGACGTCCCGTGGAACGACGCAATCCCGGCCGGAACTGTCGACCACGCCGCCAGGGCGCTCAAGGACTCCCCGCGTCATGGCGAGTGGGCAGACATCAAGATGGCCGACGGAACGGTCCTGAAGTCATGGGTCGTCTATCCGGAGAAGGCGACGAAGACCGGCGTCGTCATCGTGATTCACGACATCCGTGGCATGGCCGACATCACTCGCGCGGTTGGCGATCAACTGGCGCAGGACGGCTTCATCGCCATCGTTCCAGACTTCCTCTCGGGCAAGGGGCCTGATGGTGGCGGCACGGCGTCGCTCGGGACGGGCGTCGGGCAGGCGATTCAGGGGCTCTCACCCGCCGACGTCAAGGCGCGGCTGGATGCCGCAATGGACTACGGCAAGAAGCTTCCGGCCTCCAACGGCAAGACCGGCGTCGTCGGGTTCTGCTGGGGCGGAGCGCGGAGCTTCGGGTATGCGGCGTCGCAGCCGAACCTCAACGCGGCAGTGGTTTATTACGGCGATGCGCCGGGCGCGAACGACGGCACCCTCGAGACACAGCTGGCCAACGTCAAGGCACCCGTGCTCGGGCTCTATGCCGGCAACGACGCGCGCATTGGCGCCACGGTCCCCCCGACGGAAGCCGCGATGAAGAAGCTGGGCAAGGGTTACGAGGTGCACACGTTCGAAGGCGCGGGTCACGGCTTCATGGGCAACCAGGCAGGAGCCGCGGGAGCCAATTTGAAGGCCGCCGAACAGTCCTGGCCGCTGGCCGTGCAATTTTTCACGAAGAACTTGAAGTAGCGCGCGACTTTAGTCGCGCGTCATCTCTTTCTTATGACCACCGCCGAAGACGATGCCCTCGTCTTGACCTTCGAAGCCGGGCGAGAACCGGACGGCGGATTTCACCACCGTGAGCATGTCCGCGTGGCCTGGTACTACTTGCAGCGCCACGCTCTTCCCGAAGCGCTCGTGCGATTCAGCACGGCGCTTCGGAACTTCGCCGCCGCCCAGGGCAAACCCGGCCTCTATCACGAGACCATCACCACCGCGTATCTGCTCCTCATCAACGAGCGGCTCGACGGCGACGTTCGTCAGCTTGCGTGGACGGCGTTCGCCGACCGCAATCCGGATCTCCTGACGTGGAAACCGTCAGTGCTGCACCGCTACTACCACGCCGAAACGCTGGCGTCGGACCGCGCGCGGCGGACGTTTCTCCTCCCCGACCGCCTGGCGACCGAGTAGCGCCGGTCATCAGGATTTCACAAACGGCACAGCACCGGCCGTGGGAGACGCTGGCTACAATAGCTTCATGGGGACGTTTTCCACTGTGATTCGCGGCGCCCGCTTCCGTTGCTTTCTCGCCGTATCTACGGCTCTCGCGCTCACGGCCTCGACACCTCACGCCATTCCGGCCCAGGAGATTGAACGGTTTCAGCCTCCCGCGGTTGGCTTTCCGCCCGCCGCCGAGCGCGCGTACCGCGCGCTGGCGACGCGCGTCGATGGCCTTGCGGCGATGGAAACCGTGCGCCACATGGATCAGTTCTGGCGCATCTCCGGCAATCCGGGCTTCAACAGCTCGATCGACTACATAGCCAGGCGGCTGCTGGCTTCCGGATTCGCGGACGCGCCAAACAAGGACGGACGGCCCTTCATCCGCGTCGAGGAATGGGGCCAGTCGCGGGGCTGGGACTATCAGATCGGCACGGTCGCGGCGGCCGACGATGGCGAAGTCCTGCTTTCGCGACTTCGCGATCGCGTGTCGCTCTGCATCAACTCGTTCTCGACGGCCAAGGGCGGCGTCACGGCGCGGCTCATCGACGTCGGTGACGGCAGCCAGGCTTCTCAATTCGAGAACCTCGACGTCAAAGGCGCGGTCGTGCTCGGCGATGCCGATATCGGCCGGTTGTGGCAGAACGCGGTGAAAGCCCGTGGCGCGATTGGCGTCATCTCGACGCGCATCGCGCCGTATATCCGGCCTGCGGATGCGAAGCTCTTCACTTCGCCTGAACAGCAGGATGTCCTCCAGTGGGGCGCTATCCCCTACGATGCGGACGTCAAAGGATTCGGCTTCAAGACGAGCTGGCGCGCGGCGGCGCGCATGCGCGAGCGCCTGAAGAAGGGGCCGATGCAGATCAAGGTCGACATCGAGTCGACGTTCTACAACACGCCGAACCGCTCCCTCATCGCCGAGATTCCCGGGACCGTGAAGCCGGACGAGCGCGTGGTGCTGGCGGCGCACGTGCAGGAGCCCGGCGCCAATGACGATGCCAGCGGCTGCGGCACGCTGCTGGCAGCTGCCGCTGCCCTGGCGCAGGTATACGGTCCGCGCGCCTTGCAGGGACCGGGCCGGACCATCACGTTCCTGTGGATTGACGAGATTCGCGGCAGCAAGCAGTGGCTGGGCGCCGATCCCGCGCGCGCCAAAGGTGTCCAATACATGCTCTCGCTCGACATGACCGGCGAGGACACGGCAAAAACCGGCGGCACCTTTCTCATCGAGAAGCAGGCCGATCCGAGCGCTGTATGGGTGCGCCCTTCCGATCCTCACACCGAATGGGGCGCCAGCCAGGTGAAGGCGGAATCCCTCAAGGGCAGCCTGCTGAACGACGTCCACCTCGCCGTCGCCATGCGCCGCGCGAAAGATACGAAATGGGTGGTGAGAACCAATCCCTACGAAGGCGGGAGCGATCACACAGCCTTCGCCGAAGCCGGCGTGCCGTCCCTCCTCAACTGGCACTTCACGGATCGCTACTACCACACGAATCTCGATCGGCCGGACAAGACCAGTCAGGCCGAGATGATCAACGTCGGCGTGACCGTCGCGACGACTGCGTGGTTGCTGTCCTCCGCAGACGAGCACGACGCCACCAGCGTCCTGCAACTGCTCGCGGCGTCGGCTGGCGCACGCCTCGCGCTCGAGCGCAAGCAAGGTGCCGGGCTCGTCGCGGCTGCGAGCGATCGCGCGGCGGCTCAATCCACGGAGACGGCCGTCGTCGCCGCGTGGAAGAAGTGGTACGACGAGGCGCTCGACAGTGTGAGGCGGCTGCCGGCCAAAGGTCCATCGCCTGCACTCGACGCCAGGGTTGCGCGGGCGCAAGAGGAGCTCAAGGCGCAGTGATCACAGACGGCGCTCAGCGAGCGCTGGCAGAGCTCGGACGCAGGATCAATGACGCCCGGCGCGTCACGATCCTGACCGGGGCCGGCGTCTCGGCCGCGAGCGGCGTGCCGACGTTTCGCGGCTCCGGCGGTCTGTGGCGGACGTATCGCGCAGAGGATCTGGCGACACCGGCTGCCTTTCATCGCAATCCAGAGCTCGTCTGGGAGTGGTACGACTGGCGTCGCGGCAGCATCGCGCTATGCCGGCCGAATCCGGCGCATGAAGTCCTGGCGCGCCTGTCACGACGGCCAGGCGTCACACTCATCACCCAGAACGTTGACGGATTGCACGAGCTCGCAGGGGCCGAGGATGTGATCCGGCTGCATGGCTCGATCTGGCGATTGCGCTGCGCCCTCGACTGCGGCGAAGCACCCGCGTCCTGGGAGGACCGGCGGACGCCGCTGCCGGAACTGCCGCCGCGCTGTCCCGGTTGCGGCGGCTACGCCCGCCCGGCGGTGGTGTGGTTTGGCGAGGCCCTCGATACCGGGGTCCTCAACCGATCGATCGAGGCGACGGCGTGTGACGTCTACCTCTCGATTGGAACGTCGTCACTCGTACAGCCAGCCGCAGGATTCGCTGCCCGCGCGAGGAGCCGGGGCGCCTACACGGTGGAGATCAATCCGGTCGCGACCGACGCTGCGCTCTATCTCGACAACGCGATTGCGCTACCCGCCGAAGTCGCTCTACCTGCCCTGGGTATCTGACGTGGAGTCCGGCTTCAGCCGGAGCCGGACCTCTCAAATCCGCGGCAGCGTCACGTCCCTCTGCTTGAGGTACTTGCCCTTCTTGTCGGCGTACGAGATCTCGCACACCTCGTCACTCTGGAAGAACAGCACCTGCGCGATGCCCTCGTTGGCGTAGATCTTTGCCGGGAGCGGCGTCGTGTTCGAGATCTCCAGCGTCACAGTCCCCTCCCACTCGGGCTCGAAGGGGGTGACATTGACGATGATGCCGCAACGGGCGTAGGTGGACTTCCCGAGGCAGACGGTCAGGACATCGCGCGGGATGCGGAAGTATTCGATCGTCCGCGCCAGGGCGAACGAGTTCGGCGGCACGATGCAGACGTCGGTCTTGACGTCGACGAACGAGCGCGGATCGAACTGCTTGGGATCGATGACGGTGTTGTTGATGTTCGTGAAGATCTTGAACTCGTCGGCGACGCGAATGTCGTAGCCGTACGACGAGAGGCCGTAGGAGACGACGCCGGCGCGTACCTGACGGTCCTCGAAGGGCTCGATCATCCCATGCTCGAGCGCCATCTTCTTGATCCACCGGTCGGCTTTTATCGCCAATCCCCCTCCGTTATCGCCGTAGAAAGGCCAGCACCAGCGTGAGAATCACGCTGGCCACGATGCACGTCACGATCGGGAAATATACCGTCGTCCCGCCACGGCGGTAGGTGATGTCGCCCGGCAGGCGGCCGATGGGCAGGCCGAGCATCACCAGCAGCCCGACACAGGCGATCAGCAGGCCGACGACGACGAGCAGCTTGCCCACAGCCGTGCTACCGGTTCAACTCGATTCCCGGAAAGAAGTACCCGAGCTCGAACGCCGCGGTTTCCGGCGCGTCGGAACCGTGCGTCGCATTGTTCTCGATCGAGGCGCCGAACTCCTTGCGCAGCGTCCCGGCGTCGGCCTTGGCCGGGTCGGTGGCGCCCATGAGCGTGCGCCACTTCTTGATCGCGTCCGGCGCTTCGAGGGCCAGGACAACGACCGGCCCCGACGACATGAATGCCGTGAGGCTGTTGAAGAAGGGGCGTTCGCGGTGGACGGCGTAGAAACCCTCCGCGTCGCGGACCGACAGCTGCCGCAGCTGCATCGCCAGGATCCGGAACCCGGCCTCTTCGATGCGCTGAATGATTTTTCCCGTGTAGCCAGCCTTGACGGCGTCTGGCTTGATGATGGCGAACGTCGTTTGCATATCCGAACAATTATATCGAGATTCGCCAATGGCCGGAGCGGGTCGGTCTGGGTAAGGCCGGACGTCAGGAAATACAGGTGGCGTCCGTGTTAAATCTCGCGTCAACGGTTGGGGCCTGACCTGCCCTACCGCCTGACCAGCTCTGACGTCTCCCCGGGCTTCAGGAACTTGTCGTACCACGCGAGGTAGCGCTCGAAGCGATCGACGCGATAACTCGGCGTCGTGATCGCGTGGTGCTGACCGGGATAAATCACCAGCTCGGTCTTGACGTCCAGGCTGCGCAGCGCCTGATACATCTGCTCGCTGCCGATGAGCGGCACGTTGAAATCCTTCTCCCCGCACATGAACAGCGTCGGCGTCTTGATGCGATCCGCATGGAAGAACGGATAGGAGAGCTTGAGCCACAGGTCCTGCGACTTCCACGGCGGACCGAGCTCGTGCTCGTACTGCTGGATGTACTGATCGCTTCCGTACATCGAAATCTGATTCGAGCTGCCGGCGCCGCTCGTGGCCGCCTTGAAGCGGCGGTCGCTGGCGATCGTGTAGTTGGTCAGGATGCCGCCGTAACTCCATCCGCCGATGCCAAGGCGATCGGGATCGATGAAGCCCAGCTTCTCCACGTGGTCCATGGCGCCGAGGAGATCGACGACTTCCTTGTTGCCCCAGTCCGCGAAAATGGCCTTCTGATACGCATTGCCGCGGCCGTTGCTGCCGCGGTAGTTGACGGCGACGACGACGTAGCCGTTCGCCGCAAACAACTCCCGTTCGAAGTTGAACGAGTGCTCGTCCTGGGAGTTCGGACCGCCGTGGATCCTGAGGAGCGCCGGATAGCGCCGGCCGGGAGTAAACGTCGGCGGCTTGACGATCAGGCCGTGGACTTCGGTCTTGTCGGCGCTCGTCGACGAGAACTCCTCGGTCGATCCCGAGAAGCACGCCGCCGAGCCACGCGTCGTTGTGCGTCGTCAGCTTGCGCAAGCGCCGTTCTCGAGCGCATGGACTTCCGGGAGCGTCGTCGCGGTCGACGCGAGAACAGCAAACGCGTCATCAGGGCCGCGCGAGAGTGCGGTGACGACGCGGCGCCCGTCGGTGACCCGCTCGACCGATCCGCCAGCTGCAGCGACCTTGCCGACCAGCTGCGAACGGTCGTCAACGAACCCGAACGTGATGCTGCGGCCGTCCCCAGTCCAGACCGGCGTGTTAATCGGACGATCGAGCGACGTCGTCAGCACGCGAACAGGGCCGCCGGAAGCCGGGACGACACCCAGGCTCGCCTGATCGTAGGCTGAATATTTGACCTCGTCGCCCAGCCGAAACGCGATCTGTTTTCCGTCCGGGCTCCAGCTGAGCGGCCCCGTTTCTTCCGCTGTCGCGTTCGTCAGGCGGCGCGCCACCGCGCCGGCGCGGGCGTCGATTACGAACAGATCCGAGTTCGGCAGGAGGTCGACGTCGCCGCTCTCGCGATGCCGCCGCACGAATGCGATCTGGCGGCCGTCTGGCGACCACGCCGGGGCTGTTTCGTCGAACGACCCGGGCGTGAGCACCTCGGCTCGCCTGCCCGCGACGTCAAACAGATAGAGATGGTTGCGTTCTCCCCGCAGATAGCCGTCGGCGTCGGACTTGAAGTAGATAGCGATCGACGACGATCGGCTTGGCAGTCTTTGCCGGGGCCGCCTCGTCTTCATCCGTGTCCGCCAGCCTTGGGATCCGGCTGGGCCACGACGAGCGCGAGGCGACCGGCTGTCTGGGGACCAGGCGTAGTCGGTGATGCCGCCCTTGATGTCCGTGAGCTTTGCGGCTTCCCCGCCGCGCCCGATTGAGCACCCACAGCTGCGCAGCTTTCGCACCCTGCCGGGACGAGAGGAACGACAGGGACTTGCCGTCCGGGCTCCAGCGCGGGCGGGATTCGTTGTCTGGAGTGGAGGTCAGCTGGACCTGCTCGCGGCCGTCCCAGCTCACCATCCATACATCGGTGTCGTTCTTGTCGGTCTCGCGGATCGCCCGGGTGACCGTATAGGCGACCCACTTCCCGTCCGGCGATCGCTGCGGATCGCGGACGTCCCGCACGTCGTAGAGGTTGTCGACGGCAAGCGGTCGCTTGCCTTGCGAGGCGGGGCGGCTTTCCGCCGCCACCAGCGTGAGCAAGAGCGCCAAGCGCAGCCAGCCGCGGCCACGGCCGGCGTCCGCGCCAGGCGCATTAGCGCAGAGACTCCATCACTTCGTCGAGCACGGCCTTCCCTGGACGCACTCGCTCAATCGGCAGCCCCGCCAGCGGCTCGTCGACGATGCCCAGCAACGAGACGAAGTCTTCCTTGTCGGGCTCGATGTAGAGCACGCCGGTGGCAAACTCGCCGCGACGCTCCGTCTCGTGCAGGAGGCGCAGCGCGGTCAGCTTGTCCGTCGGGTTGTAGTCGGCGGCGACCTTCTTCAAATACAACTTCGAGCCATCGTGCATGTCGACGGCCTTCGTCGTCCCCGGCTCGTACTCGACGCTGATGTCCTCGAAGAACGGCACGAAGCTGACCTCGCCCATCACCTCGTCGTGATCCTTGGCGTAGGCGTAGCTCTTCGTCGAACCCTCGTGGTCGTTGAAGGTGACGCACGGTGACAGCACGTCGATCATCGCCGTGCCTTTGTGCGCCAGCGCGGCCTTGAGGATCGCGAGCAGCTGCTTTTTGTCGCCCGAGAACGAGCGCGCCACGAATGACGCTCCGAGTTCGATCGCCAGCCGGCACGTGTCGATCGGCGGCAGGTCGTTGGCGATGCCGTTCTTCGCCTTGGAGCCGAGGTCCGCCGTCGGCGAGAACTGCCCCTTCGTGAGGCCGTAGCAGCCGTTGTCTTCGATGATGTAGATGATCGGCAGGTTGCGGCGCATCAGGTGCACGAATTGGCCGATGCCAATCGCGCCCGTGTCGCCGTCGCCGCTGACGCCGATGGCGATGAGCTTGCGGTTCGCGAGCACCGCACCGGTCCCGACCGAGGGCATCCGCCCATGGACGGTGTTGAAGCCGTGCGACGCGCCGAGGAAATAGGCCGGGCTCTTGCTCGAGCAGCCGATGCCCGAGAGCTTGATGACCTGCGTCGGGTCGATGCCCATCTCGTAGAACGCTTCGATGATGCGTTCCGAGATGGCGTTGTGCCCGCAGCCGGCGCACAGCGTCGTCTTGCCGCCGCGATACGGCTGCATCTCGAGCCCGATGCGATTGACCTTCTTTACTGGCAGCGGCGCTTCTGGTGTTGGTGTGGTGGACATGATTACTCGCCCCGTCCTGCAATCCCTGCGGCCATCGGCTCGTGGTGCGGTTCGGCCACCGAGCGAATACCTTCCTGCTGGATGATGTCGTCGGTCACCGATCGCGCGTCGATCGGAAGGCCGCTGTAGTGCAGCACGCTGCGCACCTTGGCGTGGTGATCGGCGGTGATATCGAGGCGCATCAGCGCCAGCATCTGCGCGTCGCGATTCTGCTCGACGATGTAGATGCGCTCGTAGCGATCGAGGAACGTCGTCAGCTCGTCCGTGAAGGGATAGGCACGGAGACGCAGGTAGGCGCTCTTGAGCCCGTATTCCTTCTCCAGCTGATCGCGGCTCTCTTCGATCGCCCAATGGCTGGTGCCGAACCCGATGATACCGACGCTGGCGTCGGCAACGTCGTCGACAACCGGCTTCGGCACGTGGCGGCGCGCCGTCTCGAACTTTCGCGCCAGCCGCTCCATGTTGTGCACGTAGTCGTCTGGGCCGCTCGCTGTACTGGCCCTTCTCGTTGTGGCCGGAGCCGCGCGTGAAGTAGGCGGGCATCCCCTCTCCGGGAACGGATCGGTACGGGATGCCGTCGCCGTCGACGTCCTTGTAGCGTCCCCATTCGCCGATGCGCGCGAGCGTAGCGGCGTCGAGCCGCTTGCCGCGATCGAGCGGCTGATCGGGATAGGTGAACGGCTGCGACATCCAGTTGTTCATGCCGAGGTCGAGGTCGCTCATCACGAAGACCATGACCTGGAAACGCTCCGCCAGATCGAACGCCTCCATCGCCATCGTGTAGCACTCTTCGACCGAGGCCGGGATCAGCATGATCTGCTTGGTGTCGCCGTGCGACAGCACTGCGGTCGAGAGCAGATCACCCTGCGCCGTGCGCGTCGGCAGCCCGGTGGACGGCCCCACGCGCTGGATGTCGAACACCACGCCGGGAACTTCTGCGTAATACGCGAGGCCGGCGAATTCGCCCATCAGCGAGATCCCGGGGCCTGACGTCGAGGTCATGGCCCGTGCCCCCGCCCAGCCGGCGCCCACCACCATCCCAATCGACGCAATCTCGTCTTCCGCCTGGACGACGGCGTAGGTTGCCTTGCCCGTCTCGGGATCCTTGCGGTACTTCTTGAGATAGCCGATCAGCGTTTCCGGCAGCGAAGACGATGGCGTGATCGGGTACCACGCGACGACCGTGACGCCGGCAAACATGCAACCCAGCGCCGCGGCGGCGTTGCCCTCGACCAGAATCATCCCGGTCGTCTTGTCCATCGGCTCGACCCAGTACGGATCGACCTTGGGCAGGTGCTGCTCGGCGTAGGCGAAGCCGGCTTCGAGCGCAGCCATGTTCAACTCGATGGCCTTCTGCTTCTTCCCGAGCTGGCGCTTCAGCGCGTGCTCCATCTGCTTCAAATCGATGTTGAGCAGCTTCGAGAGGACCCCGTCGTAGATCATGTTCTTGACGAGGCGGCGCAGCTTGGCGTCCTTGCAGACCTCAGCCACGATCTTGTCGAAGGGCACCGGGTAGAAGATCAAGTCCTGCCGCAAGCCACTCAACTTGAGTGGCTCGTCATAGAGCACCGCCGTGCCGGGCTCGAGGGACAGGACGTCCTCGCGCGCGGTCTCCGGGTTCATCGCGACGAGGAAATCGACTTCCTTTTTACGGGCGATATAACCGTGCTTGTTGGCGCGGATCGTGTACCAGGTGGGCAGTCCGGCGATATTCGACGGAAACATGTTCTTGCCCGACACTGGAACGCCCATCTGGAAGAGCGAGCGCAGCAGGACAAGGTTGGCGGTCTGGCTGCCGGAGCCGTTGACCGTTGCCACCTGGATACTGAAATCGTTGACGCGGGTGGCGACGGACTGTGGAGCGGCAGGAACCGCGACATCACTCAAAGACATGGAGCTCCTTCGAGGCGAAGCGGCGAGGTTCTCGGGTGCAGTAAATAATATATGATATCAGGAAATCATAGCACCGTATAGCCTTACGGCCAACGGACCGACGGGGAGCGGGCGCTCCCCGCCCTCTAGTGGCGCAGAGCGTCCTGAACGGCGGCGCCGATGTCCGCCGGGCTCTTCACCACGGGACCCCTGCCGCCGTCAACGCGGCCATCTTCTCCGCCGCCGTGCCCTTGCCGCCGGCGATGATGGCGCCAGCGTGGCCCATCCGTCGGCCCGGAGGCGCGGTCTGTCCGGCGATGAATCCCACAACCGGCTTCTTGAACGTCTTCTGGATGAAGGCCGCAGCCTCTTCCTCCGCGGTCCCGCCGATTTCGCCAATCATGACCACGGCTTCGGTCGCACTATCGTTGGCGAAGAGGCCAAGCGCGTCGATGAATGACGTCCCGATGAGAGGATCGCCGCCGATGCCGATGCACGTCGTCTGGCCGAGGCCGAGCTTCGTCAGCTGATGAATCGCCTCGTAGGTCAGGGTGCCGCTCTTCGAAACGATGCCGACGCGGCCTTCTTTGCAGATGTGGCCGGGGATGATGCCCGCCTTGGCCTGGCCGGCCGTAATGAGCCCCGGACAGTTCGGTCCAATCAACCGCGTCTTCGATCCGCGGACGACCATGAGCGCTCGCATCATGTCGAGCGTCGGGATGCCTTCCGTAATACAGACGGCGAGCGGCAATTCAGCATCGGCCGCTTCGAGGATGGCATCGGCCGCAAACGGCGGCGGGACGAAGATGACTGACGCATTGGCGCCCGTCTCTTTGACCGCATCGGCGACGGTGTTGAACACCGGCCAGCCCTCGTGCGTCGTCCCGCCCTTGCCCGGGGTCACGCCGCCGACGACCTGGGTCCCGTACGCCGCCGCCTGCTTGGCGTGGAACGTACCCTCACGGCCGGTGATGCCCTGGACGATGAGACGTGTGTTCTTGTCGATGGTGTACTGCCATAATAACGGCTGCTCGCTGCTTGCCGCGACGCGAGCGCAACGACCTTCGAGGCCGCTTCGTCCATCGCGTCGGCTGTCGTGAAATTGAGGCCGCTCTCCTTCAACATCTTCTTTCCAAGCTCGACGTTCGTGCCTTCCATGCGAATCACGATCGGCACGGGCACGCCCAGCTCCTTGACGGCGGCAATCACACCTTCCGCCAGCACGTCACAGCGCAGGATGCCGCCGAAGATGTTGATGAGCACCGCCTTCACGCTCTTGTCCGACATCAGGATCTTGAAGGCGTTGCGAATCTGCTCGGCGTTGGCGCCGCCGCCGACATCGAGGAAGTTCGCCGGCTCTCCGCCCGCCAGCTTGATGATGTCCATCGTCGCCATCGCCAGACCGGCGCCGTTGACCATGCAGCCAACCGTGCCATCCAGCTTGATGTAGTTCAGCGAGAACTTCGACGCTTCGACTTCGAGCGGCGCTTCTTCGGCCATGTCACGGAGCGCCTTGATATCGCCATGGCGGTAGAGCGCGTTGTCGTCGAAGTTCATCTTCGCGTCGAGCGCGAGCAGGCTGCCATCTTCGGTGACGATGAGTGGGTTGATCTCGATGAGCGACGCGTCGGTCGACTTGAACGTCTCGTAGACAGCCGTCATCAGCTTGCCGGCCTGCGCAATCTGCGGGCCTGACAGCCCCAGGGCGAATGCGAGCTTGCGCGTCTGGTAGCCCGAGAGTCCGACGCCGGGGTGGATGAACTCCTTGAAGATGCGCTCGGGCGTTTCGTGCGGCGACCTTTTCGATCTCGACGCCGCCCTCCTGGCTCACCATCAGCACCGGCTTTTCGGACGCGCGATCCAGGACGATGCCGAGATAGAGCTCGCGTTTGATGGCAAGCCCCTGCTCGACGAGCACGCGCTCGACGACCTGGCCCTTCGGGACCGGTCTGAATGGTGACCAGGCGCATGCCGATAATTGCCTTGGCCGCCTCTTCCGCCGCGTCGGGGCCCTTGACGACCTTGACGCCGCCGCCCTTGCCGCGGCCGCCGGCGTGAATCTGCGCCTTGACGACGACCGTTCCGCCGCCGAGGTTGACCGCGGCTGCCCGCGCCTCAGCGGCGTTGAACACGACTTCGCCCTGCGGCACCGGTACGCCGTGCGCCGCGAGGATTGCCTTCGCCTGGTATTCGTGGATTTTCATGACGCTCTGCGGATGCACTCTGGCGCCACTGCGCCGGAGCCGCGCACGTCAGTGCGCGCAACCTTACAATCATATCTCACGACGAGAGGTTCTTCAGCGGCTGTCCTCGCGGTAGAATTCAGGGTAGATCCCCATGTCGCCGAATCTCTTCCGGGTCTTTTCTTCCACTGTCGGGACCAAGCTACTTATCGGCCTTACCGGCATCCTTCTCGTCGCCTACATGGTGGTGCATGTAGTCGGGAACGCCCTGATTTTCCTCGGCCGCGACATCTTCAACGAGTATTCGCACAAGCTGGTGTCGAATCCGCTCATCGTGCCGATCGAGATTGGCCTGCTGCTCGTCTTCGTCATTCACATCTACAAGGCCATCAGCAATTGGCGCACGAACTCGGCCGCGCGGCCGATCGGCTACGAAAAGAAGGAGCGCGCCGGGCATACCAGCCGCAAGAGCCTGGCATCCTCGACGATGATCGCGTCGGGCCTTGTCGTGCTGGTCTTCCTGATCATCCACGTCAAGCAGTTCAAGTTCGGCACCTTCTATCTGGCGTCGGGCAGCGACACGGTGCGCGATCTCTACCGCACGGAGATCGAAGTATTCCGCAATCCGCTGTGGGTGGCGCTCTATGTGATCGGTGCGCTGCTCGTCGGCCTGCACATGCGCCACGGCATCTCGAGCGCGTTCCAGTCGCTTGGGCTCGATCATCCACGCTATACGCGGCGCCTCGTCGGCATCGGCATTCTGCTGGCCGCCATTATCGGCATCGGCCTGGCGATTATTCCGGTGTGGTCATTTTTCACTCATTACTAGTGTTCATTCCGAGATCAGGGTTCATGGTTCTGGGTTCTTATGGCGCTTGATGCGAAAGTTCCGGGCGGGCCGCTCGCCGACAAATGGAGCCGGCACCGCTTCGACTCGAAGCTGGTCAATCCGGCCAACCGGCGCAAGTACACCGTCATCATCGTCGGTACGGGCCTCGCCGGCGCGTCCGCGGCGTCTTCGCTCGGCGAGCTCGGCTACAACGTCCTCAGCTTCTGCATCCAGGACAGCCCGCGCCGCGCGCACAGCATCGCGGCGCAGGGCGGCATCAACGCCGCGAAGAACTATCAGAACGACGGCGACAGCATCCAGCGCCTGTTCTACGACACGGTCAAGGGCGGCGACTACCGGTCGCGCGAGGCCAACGTCTACCGCCTGGCGCAGCTGAGCGTCAACATCATCGATCAATGCGTGGCGCAGGGAGTGCCGTTCGCGCGCGAATACGGCGGCCTGCTCGACAACCGTTCGTTCGGCGGCGCGCAGGTCTCGCGCACCTTCTACGCCCGTGGCCAGACCGGCCAGCAGCTCCTCATCGGCGCCTATCAGTCGATGATGCGGCAGGTCGAGCGCGGCACGGTGAAGACGTTCGCCAACCGCGAGATGCTCGACGTCGTGGTCGCCAACGGCCAGGCTCGCGGCATCATCTGCCGCAACCTGACGACCGGAGCGATCGAGCGGCACGTCGCGCACGCGGTGCTGCTCTGCACCGGCGGCTACGGCACCGCCTACTACCTTTCGACCAACGCCGTGAACTCCAACGTCACGGCGGCGTGGCGCGCGCACAAACGCGGGGCGTTTCTCGCCAACCCCTGCTACACACAGATTCACCCGACCTGTATTCCTGTCTCGGGCACGCACCAGTCGAAGCTCACGCTGATGAGCGAGAGCCTGCGCAACGACGGCAGGGTCTGGGTGCCGAAGAATCAGGGCGACCGCCGCACCCCCGCAGAGATCCCCGAAGCCGAGCGCGACTACTATCTCGAGCGCCGCTATCCCAGCTTCGGCAACCTCGTCCCGCGCGACGTCGCGTCGCGTAACGCCAAGTCGGTCTGCGACGAGGGCCGCGGTGTCGGCGAGAGCGGCCTGGCCGTCTATCTCGACTTCGCGGACGCGATCAAGCGCCTCGGCGCCGACACCATCCGCGCGCGCTACGGCAACCTCTTCGACATGTATCGCAAGATCACCGACGAGGATCCCTACAGCGTGCCGATGCGGATCTATCCCGCGATCCACTACACGATGGGCGGGCTCTGGGTCGACTACAACCTGATGAGCACGATTCCGGCCTGCACGTGCTCGGCGAGGCCAACTTCTCGGATCACGGCGCCAACCGCCTGGGCGCCAGCGCCCTCATGCAGGGTCTGGCGGACGGCTACTTCGTCATACCGACAACACTCGCACACTATCTGAGCGGCACGTCTTTCCCGGCCGTCACGAGCGATCACGACGCGTTCAACGAAGCGGAAGCCGCCGTTCAGGCGCGGATCGATCGACTGCTGTCAGTGAAGGGATCGAAGACGCCACGCCAGCTGCACCGTGACCTTGGCGCACTTCTCTGGGATGAAGTGGGCATGGCCAGGAGCGATGCCGGGCTGCGCCGCGCGCTGACGCGCATTCCCGAGCTGCGGGACGAATTCTGGCAGAACGTGTCCGTGCCGGGACCAGCGAACAATCTGAACAAGAACCTGGAATATGCCGGCCGCGTCGCCGACTATCTCGAGTTTGCCGACGTTCTGGCGCTCGACGCGCTCCAGCGCACCGAGTCCTGCGGCGGCCACTTCCGCGAGGAAAGCCAGACGCCCGACGGCGAGGCGCTGCGCGACGACGAGCACTTTTCCTATGTCGCGGCGTGGGAGTTTCAAGGCGTCGACAAGCAGCCGACGCTGCACAAGGAACCGTTGGAGTTCGAGTACGTGAAGCCTACACAGAGGAGCTATAAGTAATGCTGAAGTCTGAATGCTGAGTGCTGAATGAAGCGTTCAGCATTCAGCATTCATTCAGCATTCAGCATTCGACATTCAGCATTATGCGAATTCTTCTAAAGGTTTGGCGGCAGTCGGGTCCGAAGGCTCGCCAGGCGAGCTCGTCGACTACGTGGTCGAGAACGCCTCGCCGGACATGTCCTTCCTCGAGATGCTCGACGTCGTCAATGAGGGACTGATTGTGCAGGGCAAGGATCCGATCGCGTTCGACTCGGACTGCCGCGAGGGTATCTGCGGGGCGTGCGGCTTTCTCATCAACGGCGTCCCGCACGGACCGGATCCGGGCACGACGGTCTGCCAGCTGCACATGCGGCGCTTCAAGGACAACGATCGCATCGTCCTCGAGCCGTGGCGCGCCAAGGCGTTTCCGCTGATCAAGGACCTCGTCGTCGATCGCAGCGCCTTCGATCGGATCATCCAGGCGGGGCTATACGTCGATCAACGTCGGCGGCGCGCCCGATGGCAACGCCATCCTCATCCCCGGTCCGGTCGTCGAACAGGCGATGGATTCGGCAGCCTGCATCGGCTGCGGTGCGTGCGTCGCCGCCTGCAAGAATGCGTCAGCTGCCCTCTTCACGTCAGCGAAGGTCAGCCACCTCGCGCTCCTGCCACAGGGAAAGGTCGAGCGCGACGCGCGGGTCGTCGCCATGGTCGATCGCCACGATCAGGAAGGGTTTGGCAGCTGCTCGAATGAGGGCGAGTGCGAGGCGGTGTGCCCGAAGGAAATCTCGATCACCAACATTGCGCGGATGAACCGGGAATACCTGCGAGCTACGCTTCTGTAGTGCTGAATTTCGAGTGCTGAGTGCTGAATGAATTCGGCACAGTTCACTTCAGCACTCAGCATTCACTCAGACTTTAATGACGTCCACGAGTTCCTTGACGGCGCCAGCGGACTTCTTCAGCGCCGCGTCTTCTTCCGGCGTCAGCGTGATCTGAATGATCTGCTCGACGCCGCGAGCGCCGAGCTTCACGGGCACGCCAACGAAAAGGTCCTGAAGGCCGTACTCACCCTGCAGGAACACCGAGCAGGGAACGATCTTCTTCTTGTCCTTGAGGATGATCTCCACCATCTCCGCCGCCGCCGAGCCCGGCGCATACCAGGCGCTGGTGCCCACGAGCTTGGTGATCTCGGCGCCGCCGTCGGCGGTGCGCTTGCAGATCGCCTCGATGCGCTCCTTCGAGATGAGCTCGGTGATCGGGATACCGGCGACCGTCGAGTAGCGCGGCAGCGGCACCATCGTGTCGCCGTGCCCGCCAAGGACGAAGGCGTGAATGTTCTCGACCGAAACGTTCAACTCCATGGCGATGAACGTGCGCATGCGCGCCGAGTCGAGGACGCCGGCCATGCCGATGACGCGCTCGCGCGGGAACTTGCTCAGGCGGTAACGGCCTGCGCCATCGCGTCGAGGGGATTCGCGACCGGCACGATGATCGTGTTCGGTGAGTACTTGACGATCTGCTCGGTGACCGCCTGCATGATCTTGTAGTTGGTATTGAGCAGATCGTCGCGGCTCATGCCCGGCTTGCGCGGCATACCCGACGTGATGACGACCACGTCAGAATTCGCCGACGCCGCCCACCCCTCGTCGTTGGCGCCGTAGCCGACGACACGCGAGTCGGATCCCTCGATGGGGCACGCCTCGAGCATGTCCAGGCCGACGCCGCCGGCCTTCTGATCGGCGACGTCGATGATGACGACGTCCGCCAGTTCCTTGTCCGCAATGGCCCGCGCGACCGTGGCGCCAACCGCGCCCGCTCCTCCCACTACCGTAACTTTTCTATTCATCGACTAACCTCGAGGGAACACCTACAGTGCTGAATGCGAATGTTGATTGCTGAATGAATGCTGATGCATGCTGAACGATTCGAAATTCATTCAGCATTCAGCACTCAGCATTCGACATTACATATTGGCGATCATCGCGTCTGCGAATTCAGATGTCTTGAGCTCCTTCGCGCCGGTCATCAGACGCGCGAAGTCGTACGTCACCTGCTTGGCCGCGATGGCGCCGTCCATGCCCTTGACGAGAAGGTCCGCCGCCTCGGTCCAGCCCATGTGCCGGAACATCATCTCGCCGGAGAGGACGACCGATCCCGGGTTGACCTTGTCCTGGTTGGCGTACTTCGGCGCGGTGCCGTGCGTCGCTTCGAAGACGGCGTGCCCGGTGACGTAGTTGATGTTGCCGCCCGGCGCGATGCCGATGCCGCCGACCTGGGCCGCCAGCGCGTCCGACAGGTAGTCGCCATTGAGGTTCGGCGTCGCGATGACGTCGAACTCGTCTGGCCGGGTCAGCACCTGCTGCAGCGTGATGTCGGCAATCGCGTCCTTGATCACGAGGCCGGCGCCGGGCTTCCCTGCCGGAATCTTGCACCACGGGCCGCCGTCGATCTCCTCGGCGCCGAAGAACGTCTTCGCGACCTCGTAGCCCCAGTCGCGGAAGGCGCCCTCGGTGAACTTCATGATGTTGCCCTTGTGCACGAGCGTCACGCTCTTGCGATTGCTGGCAATCGCGTAGCTGATGGCGCTGTGGATCAGGCGCTCGCTCCCGAGATAGCTGATCGGCTTGAGGCCGATGCCGACCTGGACGCCGACTTCGCGTGCCGGGGCGCCGATGCCCTGCAGCAGTCCCTGCCACTCCTGGCCGGCCTGCGCCGTGCCAAAGCGGATCTTCTTGAACTCCTTCGGAAACTCGCGCGCGAAGAAGTCGAGCAGCTTCTGCGCTTCCGGCGTGCCGGCGGCGTATTCGATGCCGGCGTAGATGTCCTCGGTGTTCTCGCGGAAGATCACCATGTCGACCTTCTCGGGATGCTTCACCGGCGACGGAACGCCTTTGAACCAGCGCACCGGCCTGAGGCAGACGTAGAGATCGAGCAACTGGCGCAGCGCGACGTTCAGCGAGCGGATACCGCCGCCCACCGGCGTCGTCAGCGGTCCCTTGATGCCGACCAGATAGTGACGAAACGCCTCGACGGTTTCGTCCGGCAGCCACGTCGTCGAACTGTCTTGAAGCTCTTTTCGCCGGCGTAGACTTCGAACCAGGCGATCTTCTTCTTCCCGCCGTACGCTTTCTGCACCGCGGCATCGAAGACGCGCACGGATGCGCGCCAAATATCTGGCCCGGTGCCATCGCCTTCGATGAACGGGATGATAGGATCGTCGGGAACGATGAGACGGCCATCCTTCTTGGTGATGGCGGTCCCTGTGGCGGGCGGCTTCAACATCGAAAAATTTGGCATGGTCGGATTAGGTCACATCACCAGCGTGACGTCATAGGATCTTCACAGAAACTGTGGAAAACGTTGTTGAAAAGTTACGTGATCCGCTCGAAAGTGCCTGATGAATCCGCAGGTTGCAGCGGTTTGCACCATCGTGGTGCGCGGCAACCCCGCCACGCATCAATCGGAACGGCACATTATATCTGAAGGCTCTCTTCCATCCGCTCATGCACATTGTCATCGCCGATCAGTTACCTTCCTCCGCAGTTGAATTGTTGCAATCCGTCGCCGGTTGGACCGTCGACGCGCAAGCTGGCCGCTCCGCAGACGTCCTGGCGCCGGCTCTAGCCGACGCCGACGCTCTCGTCGTGCGCAGCGCGACGAAAGTCAACGAGAAGCTCCTCGCCTCCGCGCCGAAACTTCGGGTAATTGCCCGCGCCGGCACCGGCATCGACAACGTCGATCTCGACGCCGCCAGCGCTCGCGGGATCCTGGTCATGAATGCGCCCGGCGGTAACAGCGTCAGCGTCGCCGAGCACGCGCTCGCGTTGATGCTCTCGCTCGCCCGTTCGGTGCCAACGGCCGACGCCACGATGAAGCGTGGGGTCTGGGACAAAAAGAAGCTCACGGGCGCCGAACTTCGTGGCAAGACGCTCGGACTCTGTGGTCTCGGCAGGATCGGGCAGGAAGTTGCCGCCCGCGCCCGCGCCTTCGGCATGGAGATCGTCGCCAACGATCCCTTCATCTCTGAGGCGGTCGCTTCATCACTGGGCATTCGCCTCGTGACGCTCGATGAGCTGTGCTCGACGGCGGACTACGTCAGCCTCCACATCCCGGCAACCACCGAGACGCGTCATCTCTTTGACAAGACTCGTCTCGCGAAGTGCAAGCGCGGCATCCGCCTGGTCAACACGGCGCGTGGCGAGCTCATCGACGAGGGCGCGCTCGCCGACGCGATCGAATCGGGGCAGGTCGCAGGCGCGGCGCTGGACGTATTCGAAGTCGAGCCGCCGAAGGAATGGCGCCTGGCCCAGCTGCCACAAGTCGTCGCGACGCCGCACATCGCGGCATCCACGGCAGAAGCGCAGGAGCTCGTCGGCCTCGAGACGGCGGCCGCCGTGCGCGATTACCTGACGCTGGGCGTCATCCGCAACGCGGTGAACTTCCCGGCGATCGCCGCCGAGGAGATGCTGCGACTGCAGCCGTTTCTCACGCTCGCCGAGCAGCTCGGCGCCCTCGTCGTGCAGCTCGCCGAGGGCCGCACCACGGGCATCAGCGTTCGCTCTACGGCCCGCTCGTCGGCTCGAACAGCGGCCTCATCGTCAGTGCGGCCGTGAACGGCTTGTTGCGCCCGATGCTCTCGTCGAACGTGACCATCGTCAATGCCCGCGACGTCGCCAAGGAGCGGGGCATCGAAATCGTCGAATCGCACAGCTCGAGAGCCGCAACTTCTCGAACATCATCTCGGTCAAGGTGCATACGAGCGAAGGCGAACGGTGGCTCGAGGGAACGGTCTTCGAGCCGGCGCGGCCGCGGCTGACGCTCCTCGACGGCATCGAGGTCGAAGCGCCGCTCGAGGGAACGCTCCTCGTCGTCAAGAACGCCGACAAACCCGGTGTCATCGGCCAGATCGGATCGATCCTGGGCAAGCACTCCGTCAACATCGCCAATTTCGCGCTGGGACGAGACGATGCGGGCGCCGTCGGCGTGGTGAAGCTGGATGCGACGCCGGAGGACGCGGGGCTGGCGGCGGCCCTGCCTGAGATCAGGGCCGCCTCGGCCGTCAAAGAAGCGCGGGTCGCGAGACTCTCGTAGTCGGAGAAATGAGCGTGTGACGGTATCGCCCGCGCGCCAGCTACTGGCGCAGGGCGAGCCGGCGCACGGTGCCGGTCAGGAGATCGTTCAGCTCGACGGCGTCGGCCGAGACCGGACCGACGCGATATCTCGCCGCCAGCGACTCGCCTTCCTTCACAAGAAAAAGCTCACCGCTCAAGGCCGAGATGATCGCGGTGCGCGCAAGACCCTTGGCCGTTTCTTGTTCGGCGACACCAATGAGTTCGATGGCCGGCTCGAGCGGAGGCCCGAGCTCCGGCGCGGGCGCTTCATCCGGGGGTGGCGCTGCTTCCTTCCGTTCGGGGGTCGCGCGCGAGCTGAATGCGAATGGGTTGCGGAAGGGTTCGTGCGGAGTGGGCGCGCTCGCGAGACGATTCTTGAGCCGCATCGTCTGCGCCTGCACTTCTGCGGCAAGCGTGACCGTATCGTCCGGCTTCTCGCGCTCGGCAGGCGGAGCTGCCTCCGGGGCCTGGCGCATGAGGCCAGCTGCCGACGAGAGCCACGCCGCCAGCAACAACGCGCCGCCGAGAATTCCTGCAGCCCGCTTGGCGCTCATGGCCGGATGCTAGCACGATGCTGAATGCTGAATGCTCGAATGCTGAATGAGTTTATCGCTGCAGCTAATCCGGCATTCATTCAGCATTCACACTTCAGCATTCAGCATTGCTGCGCCGTGCACTTGTGGTAAGATTTGCCGTGCCGCCTGTTTCATCCTCCGGGCCCACCTCCACTTCAAGCCTTCGCAGCACTATCGTCGTCATCCCGGCTCGCTACGACTCGTCGCGGCTTCCTGGTAAAGCATTGGCGGACATCGGCGGCGAGCCGATGATTCAGCACGTCTATCGCCGCGCCAGTCAGGCGCGCCACGTCGAACGCGCGTCATCGTCGCGACTGACGACACCCGCATCGTCGACGCCGTCCGCGCCTTCGGCGGCGACGTGCGCATGACGGCCGCGAGCCACCGCAGCGGCACGGATCGTCTCGCCGAAGTCGCCGCGACCATCGACTGCGAGATCGTCGTCAACGTGCAGGGGGATGAGCCGCTCATCGAGCCCGAGATGATCGACGAAGCCGTCGCGCCGTTTGCCGGCGAGCCTGGCCTGCGCATGAGCACGCTTCGGCGCCGCATCGAGGATCCCGCGGACTTCGCCAACCCGAACGTGACCAAGGTCGTCGTCGATCGCGAAGGTTACGCGCTCTACTTCTCGCGATCGCCGATCCCCTATGCGCGCCAGGACAGCCTGGCCGCGCCGGCGTGGCGGCACGTCGGGCTCTACGTCTATCGGCGGGAGTGCCTGCTCGAGCTGTCGCGTCTCGCGCCGACCGAGCTCGAACAGTCCGAAGCGCTCGAGCAGCTGCGCGCGCTGGAGCACGGCATCCGCATCAAGGTCATCGAAACGAAATACGACTCGATCGGCGTCGATACGCCAGACGATCTCACTCGCGTCCGTAGCCGGCTGGAACAGCACGCGAGCGCGCTCGGGGTAGGGCCCCGAACGCATTGACAATTGGAGCGCACAGACTGACATGGGCGACATCGTGAACTCGGAATCCCGCGCCACCAGGCCCGTCAAGTACATCTTCGTCACGGGCGGCGTCGTGTCATCGCTTGGCAAGGGGCTCGCCGCCGCCTCCATCGGCGCGCTGCTCGAAGGGCACGGCTACAAGGTGGCCCTGCAGAAGTTCGACCCCTACATCAACGTCGATCCCGGCACGATGAGCCCGTACCAGCACGGCGAGGTCTACGTCACCGACGACGGCGCCGAGACGGACCTCGACCTCGGCCACTACGAGCGCTTCACGAACCAGGTCACGACGCCGCAACAACAACTGGACCACCGGCCAGATCTACCAGACGGTCATCCAGAAGGAACGCCGCGGCGACTATCTCGGGCGAACGGTGCAGGTGATTCCGCACATCACCAACGAGATCAAGGACAGCATCCGCGCCGTCGCGCGCGACGTCGACATCGTCATCGTCGAGATCGGCGGCACGGTCGGCGACATCGAGAGCCTGCCGTTCCTCGAAGCGATCCGCCAGCTGCGCCAGGACGTCGGCCGCGAGAACACGCTCTTCATCCACCTGACGCTGGTGCCGTTCATCGCCGCCGCGGGCGAGCTCAAGACCAAGCCGACGCAGCACAGCGTCAAGGAACTGCGCGCCATCGGCATTCAGCCGGACATTCTGCTCTGCCGCACGGACCGGTTCCTCGACCAGGACATGAAGCGCAAGATCGCGCTCTTCTGCGACGTCGACGAGGAGGCGGTCATCACGGCCAAGGACGTGTCGAGCATCTACGAGGTGCCGCTCGTGCTCGCGCGCCGAAGGTCTCGATCGCATCGTCCTCAAGCGCCTGCAGCTGCCGCAGACCGAAGCGCGCATGGACGAGTGGGAGGATCTGGTCGATCGCATCGCAATCCGAGCGACGACGTCACGATTCACGTCGTCGGCAAGTACGTCGGCTACGAAGATTCGTACAAGAGCCTGAACGAGGCGCTCTACCACGGCGGCTTCAAGCACCGGCTGCGCGTCAATATCAAGTGGGTCGAAGCCGAGGCGCTCGAACAGCCCGGCGGCGAGCAGCTGCTCGACGGCGCGACGGCATCCTGGTGCCCGGCGGGTTCGGCAAGCGCGGCACGCGCGGCATGATGCGGGCGGCCGAGATCGCGCGCGAGCGAGGATTCCCTACTTCGGCATCTGCTATGGCTTCCAGTGGGCGACGGTCGAGTACGCCCGGCACGTCTGCGGGCCTGGCGCGAAGCGGATTCCACCGAGTGCGAGCCCGACACGCCGAACAGCGTGATCTACAAACTGCGCGATCTGCTCGGCGTCGACGACCTCGGCGGCACCATGCGCCTGGGCACGTATGCGTGCGAGCTCAAGCGGGCTCGCGGTCGCGCGAGCTCTATGGCGCAGACGGTCATCCACGAGCGCCATCGTCATCGCTACGAGTTCAACTGCCTGTACGAGAAGGCGCTGACCGAAAACGGCCTCGAGATCGTCGGCCGGTCACTCGACGGCAAGTTCGTGGAGATCGTCGAGCTGCCGACGCATCCCTGGTACGTCGCGGTGCAGTTCCATCCCGAGTTCAAGTCGAAGCCGCTCGAGCCGCATCCGCTGTTCGCCGGGTTCGTGGAGGCGAGCCACCGCCACGCGCGCGCGACGGCATCGCAGCCGGCGGCGTCCGTGGTAGGTTAACGCGAGCGTGCAGCCGATTCAGTTTGCCGGGCTCACGGTGGGCGGCGGCGAATCCGCTGCTGCTCATCGCGGGTCCCTGTGTCATCGAAAGCGAGTCGCACGCGATCGGACATCGCGCATCGCGATACGCGACATCGCCGCGCCGCGTCGGCGTTCCCTACATTTTCAAGGCCTCGTTCGACAAAGCGAACCGGACATCGGGACGCTCGTTTCGCGGCCCGGGCCTCGCGGCGGGCTTGCGCGTGCTGGCGCGAGTCCGCGAGCGCGCCGGCGTGCCGATCCTGACCGACATCCACGAGCCGGCGCAGGCCGCGCCAGTCGCCGAGGTCGCCGACGTTCTGCAGATTCCGGCATTCCTGTCCCGCCAGACCGACCTGCTCGTAGCCGCCGGCGCGCACCGGCCGCGTCGTCAACATCAAGAAGGGCCAGTTCCTGGCGCCCGATGACATGCGGCACGCCATCGAGAAGGTCACGGGCGCCGGCAACCAGCAGCGTGATCGTCACCGAGCGCGGCTTCACGTTCGGCTATCACAACCTCGTCGTCGACATGCGCGCGTTCCCCATCATGCGCGCGCTCGGATACCCGGTGGTCTACGACGTGACGCACAGCCTGCAGCTGCCGGGCGGCGGTGACGGCGTCACGGCCGGCCAGGCGGAATTCATCGAGCCGCTGGCGTCGGCCGGCGTCGCGGCCGGCGTCGATGGCGTGTTTCTCGAGGTGCACGAGGACCCGTCGCGAGCCAAGAGCGACGCGCAGAACGCGCTGCGCCTCGGATCTGCTCGAGCCGCTGCTCACGCGGCTGGTGCGCTCCATGCGATCGCCAGCGGTCGGCGATCAGCGCCGCGAGCTGAGGCGGCTCGCGCTAGCGATGACGCGTCAGCGACGAGAGCTCGCATGACGACCGACACCGCGTCCGGGCTCGAACTGGCGCGCAAGGTCCTTCGCACGGAGGCCGCCGCCATCCTCGGCCTCGTCGACCGCGTCAACGACGAGTTCGAGCGTGCCGTCCGGCTGCTCTTCGATTGCCACGGCCGCGTCATCGTCACCGGCATGGGCAAGTCCGGTATCATCTGCCGGAAGATTGCCGCGACGCTGTCGAGCACGGGCACTCCGGCCTGGTTCCTCCACCCGGCGGAAGCGACCCACGGCGATCTCGGGGCGATCCGCGACGACGACGTCGTGCTTGCGCTTTCACACAGCGGCGAGACCGAGGAACTGCTGAGGCTGCTGGAATCGATCCGCCGCATCGGCGCGCAGCTGATCGCCATCACCGGCGATCCGGCGTCGACGCTCGCGCAGGCCGCCGACGTCACGCTCGACTGCTCGATCGCCAAGGAAGCCTGCCCGATGAACCTGGTGCCAACCGCCAGCACCACCGCCGCCCTCGCGATGGGCGACGCGCTGGCGATGACGCTGCTCGTGCGAAAGGGTTTTCGCGAGGAGCAATTCGCCTCCCTGCACCCAGGCGGCAAGCTCGGACGGCGGCTGATGCGGGTCGAGAACGTGATGCACAGCGGCGCCGCTGCGCCCATCGTGCGACGACACCGCCGATGCCGGAGGTCATCCACGAGATGTCGAGCAAGCGGCTCGGCATGACGTGCGTCGTCGACGCCGAGCGGCCGGCTGGTCGGCGTGTTCACGGACGGCGACCTTCGCCGCCTGATGAGCCGTCGGCCAACGTCCTCGCGCTGACGGCCGGCGAGGCGATGACGCCCAACCCGATCACGATTCGCCGCGACCTTCTCGCCGTCGAGGCGCTGAAGATCATGGAGACTCACAAGATCACGTCGGTAATCGTCACCGACGTCGCGGGGCCGTCGAAGGCGTCGTGCACCTGCACGACCTGTGGCGGCATGCAGATGTTCTAACATGTCGCGTCCAGGCCAAAGCTTCACGCATCCGCCTGCTGCTCTTCGACGTCGACGGCGTGCTCACCGACGGCGACGGTCGTCATGCATGCCGACGGCTCGGAATCCAAGGGGTTTCACATTCGCGACGGCGCCGGCATCGTGTGGGCGCAGCGCGCCGGGCTGACTGTCGGCCTGCTGTCGGCCCGATCGTCGGGTGCGACGGCACATCGCGCCGCCCAGCTCGCCATCCGCATCGTCGAACAGGGCGTGCGGAGCAAACTGGCGGCGTACGAGCAGATCGTCCGCGACGCGCGGGTCGAGGACGCGCGAAGTCGCCTACATGGGCGACGACCTGCTCGATCTCCAGGTCCTCGCGCGCGTCGGACTTTCCGCTGCTCCGGCCGATGCGGCGCCGGAGGTTCGCGAGCGCGTCGACTGGGTCAGCAGCTGCGGCGGCGGCCGCGGCGCCGCGCGCGAGCTCGTCGAATTGGTGCTCCGCGCGCAGCAACGCTGGGACGACGTGCTGCGCCAGCATCTGCCACAGGCGTGATGGACGGCTACGTCGTACTCCTCAGCGGCCTCGTTGCGTTACTCGTCGGTCTGGCAATGGGCAAGGCGTGGGAGCGCTACAAGCTACGCGACGGCCAGTGGATCGACCGCCGGCGCGCGCGCGAGTCGCCGCACTACATGCTCGGCCTCAATTTCCTCGCCGCCAACCAGACCGATTCTGCCATCGACGAGCTGACACGGGCCGCGGCGGCAGCCGGCGATCCGCTCGAGATCCATCTGATCCTCGGCAACCTCTATCGCGAGAAGGGACAGGTCGGCCGCGCCATCCAGGAGCATCAGAAGCTGCTGCAGCGCCCGGACCTGCGCAAGCTGGAGCACGCCAACGTCCTGCTCTGCCTCGGCCTCGACTACAAGCAGCGGCGGGTTCGTCGATCGCGCGCTCGAGGCGTTCAGCGAAGTGCCTGCGCCTCGATCCTGACAATCAGTACGCGTTGTCGAACCTGGAGAAGCTGTACGAAGAGCAGCACCAGTGGTCGGAAGCCTACGCGACGCGGCAGAAGCTCGCGCGGCGCGACGCCGACACCACCCACGCGCGGCACCAGGAGATCCTGGCGTTCCTCGACAACGAGCTCGGGCTCGACGCGCTCAAACGCAGCGATCACGCCGAGGCCGCGCGCCGCTTCGAAGCAGCCATCGAGCTCGACGAGCACATCGTTCCGGCCTACCTAAATCTCGGCGATGTACGCCTGCAGAAGGGCGACATCGCCGGCGCGATTGCCGCGTGGGAGCGGGTCATCGAGAAGTCTCCCGAGCGTGCCTACCTCGCATTCGACCGGCTGGAAACGGCGTATCCGCAGGGTAACGGCCGGGATCGCTTTCCGGCGCTCTGCCGTCAATTGATCGATTCCAATCCCCTGGACTGGCGCGCCCGGCTGGCGCTCGCCCGGCACTTGTCGGCGCACGGCTCACCCGAGGCAGCCTGGAGATGCTGTTCGAGGCCCTGGTCCACAACCCGCACGCGCTCGTCCTCCATCAGGCGATCTGGAGACGTTGTCGGTGCTGAACCTGCCGCCGGCGCTCGTACGGCCGCTACGTCGACCTGACGCGCGACGCCGTTTTCTACCTCGACCCGCACATCTGCATCCGCTGCCGCTATCGCAGCACCGAGCTCCTCTGGCAATGCCCGCAATGCCACGAGTGGAACACGTTCATCGAGGAACGGATCGCGCCGGCCAAAGAAACGCTGAAGTCTGACGTCTGAGGTTGGCGGCTGGCGGCTGGCTGCTGGCTGTTCCAAGTGACCCCGGCAACCGGCGAGTTCATCATGTACGGCTACGTGCGCGTCCTGAGCTGAGGCGAGCGCTCAGCTGGCCACGAGCTGACCGTAGACCCGCGTCACGGCATATCCGTCTCGACGAACCCTGCGTCGGTCCGGATGACAATCGTCGGCGCGGGCGACCTTCTCTTCGATGGGCCACTGCGCGTCGAGGCGCGCGCGCGCGGCTGCCTCCGACAGTCGATCGCGAGCCATCAGGCGGCGCAACTGCTCCGCCGGCGAGCATGCGCACACGATCACGACGTCGAAGTCGTGGTGCTGGCCGGTTTCGAAGAGGAGCGGGATGTCGGCGATCGCGACCCGGGTGCCCGCCGGCAGATTGGCGAACCACTCGCTGATACGCCGATAGACTTCGGGGTGGATGATGGCCTCGAGTTCCGCGCGCGCGACGCGATCGGCGAAAACGATGCGTCCGAGCGCGGCACGATCCAGCGTGCCGTCGGCCTGCAGCAGCCCGCTGCCGAACCGCGCGACCACGCGCGCGAGCCCGGGGCTCCCTGGCGAAACCGCTTCCCGCGCGAGCACGTCAGCGTCGATGACGGCGCTCCCCAACGCCGCGAATCGCGCCAGGCAATAGGACTTCCCTGTCGCGATGCCGCCGGTCAGGGCCACGCGGCGCATGGTCAGGCCAGAGATGTGCGCGCGACTCGCGGCCTTGACGGTGTTCTTCAGCAGAACGGCGATCGTGAGCGGTCCGACGCCGCCAGGCACCGGCGTCAGGGCCCCGGCCACGTCAGCCACCGCCGGATGGACGTCGCCGACGACGACCGATCCGCGCCGCTCGAAGTCTCCCAGCCGCTTCGAACCAGCCGCAAAGAGTTCGCTCGCGACGGCCGGGTCGGTGACGCGGTTGATGCCGACATCGATCACCGTCGCGCCCGGCTTCACGAAAGCCGGCGTGACGAACCCGGCGCGACCGAGCGCGGCGACGAGAATGTCGGCCTCGCGCGCAACTGCCGGCAGGTCCGCGCGTCTTCGAATGACAGATCGTTACCGTGGCGTCCCGCTGCAGCAGCAGCAACGCCATGGGCTTGCCGACGATCTCGCTGCGCCCGATGATGACGGCGCGGGTCCTCGGAATGGCAATGCCGTAGTGATCGAGCATGACGATCACGCCGGACGGCGTGCACGGCACCAGATGGGGGCGGCCCTGGACGAGACGCCCGACATTGCTCGGGTTGAAACCCGTCGACATCCTTCGCCGGATCGATGGCGTCGAACACCCGCTGTGCGGCGTGCTTTCCCATCGCGTCCGGCAGCGGCGACTGCACCAGGATCCCGTCGTGAACGTCGCTTGCGTTCAGGCGCTCGACCAGCGCCAGCGAAATCGTCGAGGCTCGCCGTCGCCGGCAGGCGCTGCAAATCCACCCACAAGCCGGTCTCGCTGCCGGCCTTGACCTTGTTGCGAACGTAGATCTCCGAGGCGGGATCCTCTCCGACGAGGACGATGCCGAGCCCGGGCGGACGGCCGCTGGACCGGGTGAAACGCTGGACGTCCGGGAGGACCGCCTCCCGGATCGCCGCGGCGACCGCATTGCCGTCGAGCAGCCGTGCGCTCACGGGATTCCTACGACTTCTTCGACGACCGCGTCAGCACGAAGCCCGACGACCGTGGCGACGAGCCCGACGGCGAAAATCTTGAGGCCGAAGGCGTCGGCAATCTGCCGGGTTGATGTGCAGGCCGAACCAGCCGGTCAGCATCGTGTCGAGCTCGTGCCACTTCGCCAGCTCCTCCGAGATCGCGCCCCACTCCGTCAGCAGGCCGAGCAGCGTGATGCAGAAGCCGTTGAACATCAGCATGTAGCCGGCCATCTTCAAGAAGTTGCCCAGGCTCTCGGCGCCGACTGCGCGCGGCGGTCTCGGCCGCGATTCGCGAGTTGACTGTGGGTGCGGCCGTAGAACCAGTAGATCACCATGCCGAGGTCGAGCCACACGAGGAAGCGGACCCAGGTCATGACCGTGAGGTTGACCATCAGATAGGCGAAAACACGACGCCGCACACGGGAATGACGTAGCCGAACGGCACCTTGAACGGCCGCATCGCATCGGGCCGCGACCGGCGCAGGATGATGACGGCCATGCAGACGACGACGAAAGCAAACAGCGTCCCGATGCTGGTCATCTCGCCGAGGACATTGATCGGCGTGAAACCGGCCACGATGGCCACGATCACGCCGGTGATCATCGTCGTGATGTACGGCGTGCGGAACCGCGGATGCACCTTGCTGACGCCTGGCGGCAGCAGCTGGTCGCGGCTCATCGCGAAGAAGATGCGCGGCTGGCTCATGAGCATGACGAGCAGGACGCTGGTGATGCCGGCGACGGCGCCCGCCGAGACGAGCCCCGCAGCCCAGTCCTTGTTGATCACGTGCAGCGCGTAGCCGACCGGGGCGTTCAGGAACTGCGCGTCCGCCTTGAACTGCACAACCGGGATGATGCCGCTGAGGATGCCGGCGACGGCCAGGTAGAGGACCGTGCAGATGACGAGCGACGCGATGATGCCGATCGGCAGGTCACGGCTCGGGTTCTTGGCTTCCTCGGCCGTCGTCGAAACAGCGTCGAAGCCGATGTAGGCGAAGAAGACGACCGCCGCGGCTGCCGAGACGCCCGCCCAGCCGTAAGGCAGGAACGGCGACCAGTTCTCCGGCTTGACGTAGCCGACGCCGACAACGATGAAGAACAGGATGGCGGCGAGCTTCACGGCGACCATCACGGCGTTGAAGCGGGCGCTCTCGCGAACGCCGATGACGAGCAGCGCCGAGATGACGAGGACGATGATGATCGCCGGCAGGTTGACGACCGCGCCTTCCACGCCAGCCGCCGGCGCGGCAGACATCCAGGCCGGCAGGTGGATGCTGAAAGCCCGCGAGGATGCGCTGGAAGTAACCGGACCATCCGACGGCCACCGTCATCGATCCGACCGCGTACTCGAGAATCAGGTCCCAGCCGATCATCCACGCGAAGATCTCGCCGAGCGTGGCGTAGGCGTAGGTATACGCGCTGCCGGAGATCGGAATCATCGCGGCGAACTCGGCGTAGCACAGCGCCGCGAAGGCGCAGACGACGCCGGCCATCACGTACGACAGCACGATGGCCGGGCCCGCCTGGTTTGCTGCCGCCGTGCCCGTCAGGACGAAGATGCCGGTCCCGATGATCGCGCCGATGCCGAGCAGGGTCAGGTCCATCGCCGTGAGCGTGCGTTTCAGCGCCTTGGCACCGCTTTCGGCGTCTCCGACCAGTTGCTCGATCGACTTGGTCTTCAGGAGATTCGAATCCATTCACCCTCCAGAAAAGGCAGCCAGGCCCGCGTCAGACTTCGCGGACCGTCCGTCAGCGCCCGGCATCGGCGTGAAAACGGCGGCATTATACATTGAACGGGTTGGGCTGGCAGGGCGGCGAGGAATGCGCGGACGCGCGCTTCTGCGTCGTCGCCGGCGAGAATGTCGGATATGACGGCGACCGCGGACGCGCCGGCGGCGACGACCGACGGCGCGCGCTCCAGCGTGATGCCGCCGATCGCGACGACGGGCTTGCCGCGGCCCGCGGCGTAACTCACCAGCTCGAGCCCCCGCGCCGTATAGCCCGTCTCTTTCGTGGCGGTCGAAAAAATCGGCCCGACGGCGACGTAGCTCGCGTCGGTCGCGAGCGCCGCATCAACCTGCGCCCGGTCGTGTGTCGAGAGACCGACGATCGCGTCCGGACCGACGATGCCGCGGACTTCGGCGACTGGCAGATCGGTCTGGCCGACATGAACGCCGTCGGCGCCGGCACATCCGCGCGATATCGGCCCGGTCGTTGACGATGACTTCCTGCCGGCGTCGTGAGCGGCGGCGACGATGCGATCCGTGAGAATCGTGAAGCGGCGCTCGAGTCGTCCTTGCCGCGAACCTGAAGCCACTCCGCCCCGCCCCTGAGACAGGCCTGGGCGAGCGCCACAGGATCGATCCCGCGCTCGCGGCAGAAGGCGGTGTCGATGATGGGATAGAGCATCCGTCGAGGTTCAGGGTTCAACGTTCAGTCGGTTAAGGGTTCACGTTTCACCGCAGTCCCGACTCGAACCTGGAACGACCGTGAACCCTGAACCCGAACGCTGAACTTGAGCTGATCCGGACGTCTAGACCGCTTCCGCCAACCTGCCCGCCCTCACTTTTTTTTTCGCCCAAGATAGCGTTCCATGAACGACGTGCTGAGGCGGCCGGCGACGAAATCAGGATCGGCCAGGATGCGGAGGTGCAGCGGGATCGTCGTCTTGATGCCGTCGATGACGGTCATCTCGAGCGTCCGGCGCATGCGGGCGATGGCTTCCTGGCGATCGCGGCCGTGCGTGATGATCTTGGCGATCATCGAGTCGTAGTACGGCGGGATGGTGCAGTCGGAGTGGGCGAACGTGTCGACGCGGACGCCCGGCCCACCCGGAACGCTGAACGCGTGGATCGTGCCCGGCGACGGCGCGAACGTACCGGGATCCTCGGCGTTGATCCGGCACTCGATCGCGTGGCCGGTGAACGTGACGTCGCCCTGCTTGAACGACAGACGCTCCCCCGCCGCGATCCGGATCTGTTCCTTGACGATGTCGACGCTGGTGATCGAACTCGGTGACCGGGTGCTCGACCTGGATCCGCGTGTTGACTTCGAGAAAGTAGAAGTTGCCCTTGTCGTCGAGGAGGAACTCGAACGTGCCGGCGTTGGTGTACTGCACCGCGCGCGCGGCATCGACAACCGCGCCGCCCGAGCTTGCGCCGCATCTTCTCGGTGACGGCGACCGACGGGCCTTCTTCGAGCAGCTTCTGATGCCGGCGCTGGATCGAGCACTCGCGCTCGCCGAGATGGACGACGGCGCCGTGGTGATCGCCGAGACCTGGAACTCGATGTGGCGCGGGTGCTCGACGTACTTCTCGATGTAGACGTCGCCGACGCCAAACGCCGCTTCGGCCTCGCGCTGCGCGGTCTTCAGCGCCTTGCGCAGTTCGCCGAGCGCGCGGATGACGCGCATGCCGCGGCCGCCGCCGCCCGCCACCGCCTTGATGATCACCGGAAGTCCGAGATCCTTGGCGATCTTGAGCGCCTTCTCTTCGCCGTCGACCGGGCCGTCGCTGCCAGGCAGGATCGGAACGCCGGCCTTCTTCATCGCCCGGCGCGCGCGCGCCTTGTCGCCGAGCAGGCGGATGACGTTCGGCGTCGGCCCGATGAACTTGATGTGGCAGGCTTCGCAGACCTCGGCAAGGTAGGCGCTCTCCGACAGGAACCCATAGCCGGGATGAATCGCGTCGGCGCCGGTGATCTCGGCCGCGCTCAGCACGGCCGGCACGTTCAGGTAGCTGTCGGCGCTGCGCGCCGGCCCGATGCAGACGTCCTCGTCCGCGAAACGGACGTGCAGCGAGTTCTCGTCCGCCTCGGAGTACACGGCGACGGTCTTGATGCCCAGCTCGCGGCAGGCGCAAATGACACGTAGCGCGATCTCCCCGCGGTTGGCGATCAGGATTTTCTTGAACATTGTGTAGTTGTAGGCCCGCTCAGCCGTCTTGATCGCGAACAAGCCGCTCGCCGTACTGCACCGGCTTGCCGTTCTCGACGTAGGCGCTGATGAGCTCGCCGTCGTACTCCGACGTGATCTCGTTCATCAGCTTCATCGCCTCGATGATGCACAGGACCTGGTCTTTCTTGACGCGCTCCCCGATTTCGACAAACGACGGCGCGCCCGGCTCGGGCGAGCGATAGAACGTGCCGACGATCGGCGACTTGACGACGGCAAGGTCGAGCGCGGGTTCGTCGAGCGGCGCCGGCGCCGGCGAGCGGCGGCGGGCGCCGGGCGCAGCCTGCGCGTAGCTGCGGAGCCTGCGGCATGGTTGGCAACTGGGCAGGCGCAACGAGCGGCGCGTAGCCGGTGTTGGTCTTTCGCACGCGGAGTTTGAGGCCCTCCCGCTCCAGCTCGAACTCCGAGAGGTCGTGCTGCTCGCATCAACTCCAGAACGTGCTCGATGTCAGCGAACTCCAATCACCCTCCGTTGGCCGTCAGAACTATGCACCCGTCACCGGTGACCAGCACGTCATCCTCGATCCGGACGCCGCCAATGCCCTCGACGTATGCGCCCGGTTCGACGGTGAAGACCATGCCTGGCTCGAGGATCAGATCGGGCTGCCCCGCGAGGGGCTTTCCAATGCGCGGCTCTTCGTGCACTTCGAGACCGAGGCCGTGGCCGGTTCCGTGCCCGAACGCCTCCTCTAAACCATATCGGCCGAGGCCGCCCTTGCTGCGTCGTCCACGGCGCTCGCCTTGACACCTGGACGAACCGCCGCAATGGCCTGCCGCTGCGCCTCTGCCACCGCAGCGAACAAACGACGAAACTCGTCACCCGTGTCGCCTAAGCTGAACCGTACGGGTAAGATCCACGCAGTATCCGTCGTAAACCCCGCCAAAGTCCAGCACTACGCCATCGCCGTCCTCAAGCCTCCGATGGCCCGGCCGCGCATGCGGCAGGGCGCTGTTTGGTCCGGACGCGACGATGGTCTCGAATGCCGGCCGCTCGAAACCGTGGCGCCTGCAGCATCGCGTCGACGTCGGCTGCTACTTCCTGCTCGGACCGGCCCGGCACGCACCAACCCGACGGCCTCAGGTATCGCGGCGCCGAGACGGCGCCCGGCTTCGCGCAACGTTGCGATTTCCGTTTCGTCTTTCACGACTCGCTGCGCTCTCGATAATCCGCTCGGTCGGCAGGAGCACCGGGCACGCGTCGGGACTCCTGAGCGGCGTCGGCGCCGCTGCGGCCAGCGCCGACGGCGAGACGGTTGAATCGGCTGACCGGCATCCACGCGGCTTCGATTCCGATGCGCCTCGCGCCACTCTCTCGCAGCACAGCGGCCAGCGTCTCGTCGTAACTCTGGGACGGCACCACCAACGCGATTTCCGCGGCCACGTCCGCTGCCGCCACGTAGCGCCTTCGCGGCTGTCTGGTAGCGAAAGTCCACGATCAGCGAGCATGCCGTCGGCGTCAGCACGACGAGCCCGGCGGTACCGACAAAACCTGTCAGGTAGCGGATGTTCGGCAGATGCGACACGACCAGCGCATCCACCTGGACGGCGCGCATGCGCTCGCGCGCACGCGACAAACGGGAAATGACCGGCGCTGGTGCCGGAGCGCTCATAGACGGCTCGTGGAGTGCCGGCTCAGTGCGCGGCGTGGAAGGTTACGTCCCGCCTCGCTCGCTCGATCGCTCCCGAGGAACGCCTCGAGCTCGACAAGGGCAGGTGATTCGGACTCTCTGGTCACTGCCGAAGAATGTACCGCAATCGGGACCGCTGCGGGTACTGACGGATGGCGAGGGGGCGGCCGGCGCTGGTGGTGCATCGGCCGGAACATCGTAGTGCTCCGTCTCGCCGCGCCGACCGTGGATGTCGGCCAGCGCGCGAATCGCCGCGAGGTTCTCTGGAGCAGCGCGCAGCACATCTTCCAGCTCGGACGCCGCTTCGTCATAGGCGCCGACCTCGATGAGCGCGCGGCCGAGCGTGACCCGCGCCGAGACGTAGGCCGGGTGCCGCAGGAGGCCGGCGCGGCAGGTGTCGATGGCGTCGCCGAACTGCCCGAGGCGGCGATACTCCTCGGCGAGCGCCGCGAAGGATATCGACGCCGGGTCCCGTTGGACCCGGCGCCGCAATTCTTCAAGTCGCGCGGTGTCGGTCATGAGCGTCGACCTGCTACGGGATGATCGTGACTGGCCGTCGCGGCGCTCGTCGTCGTGCGGCCCAGATTGTCGGTGACTGTGAGCGTCACCTGATAAGTCCCCGCGGCTCCGTATGCCTTCGTGGTCGCCGGGTCTCCCGTCACGCGAACTGGAGTGCCATCACCAAAATTCCAGGAATAGCTGACGATGGTCGATCCGGCCGGTGCACGCGACTGCGACGCGTTGAAGTTGACGCCCTGGCCCACTCTTGGAGCCGTCGGCGAGAAGACGAACACTGCCGTGGGCTGTTGGGTGTTGGCCGTAACGGTCAGGCTCTGCGACTTCGACGCCGAGCGCCCGTAGGGATCGACGATCGTCAGCCGCACGACATAGGTTCCGGGAGATTCGTAGTCGTGATCGACAGTGCGTCCGGTCCGCGCTCGCCGTCGCCGAAGCTCCATTCGGTACGACGCGATGCGTGCCCCGGCTGGCTGACGCGTCGAAGAGCGCCGTCTGGTGATCGGCCACCGCGGCGGGACTGATGGTGAACTCCGGCACCAGATCGCCCGGCGGGATGACGGTGCCCTGCGGCACGAGTCGGATTGCCGCGCTGCGCGGGTTCGAATTGTTGTAGTCGGTGCCGTAAGGCGTGACGACGACATCGACGACGAGGAACGGTCCGGCGATACCGCCGGCGACGGCGGCGCGGTATAGACCAGCGTCGCCCGGCCGTCGGTGCCGGTCACGACGTTACGCGCCGACAGGACTCCGAAGTCCACCGGCAGTCCCGCCGACGCGCGTCTCGGTCCGCATCGTCAGGTTGCGTATCGGCTGCGAATTGGCATCGCGCGCCGTGACGGTGATGAAGCTTTGCGACGCACCATCCTGCGGCAACACGTCAGGCGAGACGCTGATCGCGATCGACTGAGCAAGCTCCGACGGCCCCGTCAACGGCGGCGCCTCCTGATTCTTCATGGTGCACGCGCCGGCCAGCGGCCAGCGCGCCAGCAACCAATCCCATTCGTACGATGCCTGCTCGAGTCATATAGTCCTGAGGGGGAGACTGTCCGTCATTCAACCTGCGGCAGAGTCGACCGGCGTCGGCTAGCCGGATCACCAAAGTTGCCGAACGACACCAGCATCTGACCGTCCACCGAGACTTCGCGCCCGGTCTGATCGCGGCCATAGAAGGTGATCTCGGCGATGGTCGAGATGATCGTGACGTTGCGCGCAAGACCGGCAAGCGGCGCTTCGGTCTTGGCAATGTGGCGCACCAGTTCGAAGCCCGACGGTCAGTTCGCTGTCCGTCACCGTTCCGGTGAACGCCCCGTCAAACGAGTACGGCACGTCGACGCCTTCGACATTGCGGCCGTCGGCGCTGATGAAGCGGACGTGGTAGCGATTGATGGTGATGAAATTGTTCGCCGTCGGCTCGGAAGGCGACGGCGCGCCCGCGTCCTTCATCGCCAGGCGGAGCGTGACCTGCCCGAGGTCATTGAAGATGGTCGACACGCCGTCGACGACGGTGATGACGTCCGAGTTCAGCGTCGAACCGAAGTTGCCGGCTCGGCGCCGGATGCCGCCTGCAGGCTGTTGACGATGAGATAGGACGACGCCGTGCCCTGGCGCGTCAGATCACCGCAGGCGCTGCTCAGGATTGTCAGCGCCAGAGCCGTCGCAAAACCGGCCGCGCGCACGACTCCTCCGCCCCACACTGCCTTGCCTCTGACGTCGTTCGAGATTGGTTCGCGAGTCATTCGTCTCTAGCCCTTCAGGATGCGCGGTGTAATGAAGATCAGGAGTTCCCGGCTGTCTTCCGCGGTGGTGTCCCGCTTGAACAGCCAGCCGAGGAGCGGCAATGCGATAGAGCGCCGGCGTCCTGTCCTGCGCCGAGGTCTCGCGGGCGATGAAGACACCGCCCATGACCGTCGTCGTGCCGTCGGTGACCTGGACGCGCGTGTTGGCGCGCTGCGTATCGATCTGGACGTTGTTGCCGCGAACTTCACCAGGGCTGGCGTTCTCGACCATGATTTGCATGATCACCGTGTTGGCGGCGGTGATCTGCGGCGTGACCCTGAGCGTCAGCGCCGCGTCCTTGTAGGTCACGGTTTCTGGACTGTTCGGCGTCGACGGCGTGACCAGCGGGATCTGGACGCCCTGCATGATCTCGGCTTCGACGTTGTTCTGCGTTGTGACGCGTGGCGTCGAGAGGACGCGGCCCTTGCCCGAGCGCTCCAGCGCTGACAGCGCGACGTCCAGGTTGAAGGCGCCATTCACGGCGCCGAGGGCGACGCCGATCGCGGATGGCGCTCCAGAGCACGGGCAGGTTGACCGCCGGCCCGTCACGCGCCGCCGACGCGGCCACCCCCGACTATCGAGTTGGGGAATGCCAGGTTCGTCGTGTTGCCGATCTGCGGGGTCATGCGGCCGTTGAGGCCCCACTGGACGCCGATGGCGCGCGCAAACTCCCGCGTCGTCGTGATGATCCGGGCTTCGATTTCCACCTGCGGCTCGGCGCGATCGAGCGTCGTCAGGAGCTGGCGGATGGCCGGAAACTGCTCGGGCAGATCCGCGATGATGAGGGTGTTGGTGCGCGCATCGAACTGCACCTGCCCGTATTTCGACAGGCGCAGAGATCCCTTCAGCAGCGGCACCATGTCGGCGGCCTTCGCGTAGCTGAGCGGGAATGTCTCGAAGGATAAGCCGCCCGCCTGCGCCTGCCGTTCGGCCTGCGCCTGCGCCGCAGCCTGACGAGTCTTGTTCTCCTCCTCGAGCGTTCGGATCTTCGAGATTCGGACGATCGTGCCGTCGACCGAGTAGTCGAGCTGATTGCCGCGAAGGATGATGTCGAGGGCCTGGTCCCACGGCACGTCGGTCAGCTTGATGTCGACCGTGCCCTGGACGTCAGGGTCGATGACCATGTTGAGGCCGCTCACGTCGGCGAACGTGCGCAGCACCGCGCGCAGGTCGACGCCGTCGAGATCGAGGCTCAGTGGATCTCCGGTGTACTGCCGTGGCTGATCCGCTCCCTGCTGCTGCGTGGGCACCGGCGTCGGTCGCGGATTCTGCGGCGCCTGTGCCTGGCGGGCCTGCGCCGGAACGGCGCGCGGATTCGCGACCGGCTTTGCAGGTTCTGGCGCGAGGATCGCGCTGACGGGCGGACGAGGTGCCGGTGCTGAGGCCCGAGCGGGCGCAGCAGCTTCGCGAGGCGCAGCTGCTGCCGGCGGCACGGGTGCCGCGACCGCCGCCGTCTTCAGCGCCATCATCGGATCGAGCGGCTGCGCCGCCGGGTCGGGAGCGGTGATAGAGGCGACGTTGGCCATCGCCTGCTGCAGCGAAATCGGCGGCTCCGGCGCGCCGGGATCTCCGGACACTTCCGCCGGCGTCATCACAACGGTGTTCGCAGGGCGTGCCTGTTCGAACACGACCGCCACATCGCGGCCGCCCTCGCCGGCGTTCTCGACGTGATAGCTCGCGCGTCGGCGCAATCTCCATGACGACGCGCGTCACCAGCGGCTGGTGGCTGTTGATCGCGACACGCACGCGGCTGACGAGCGGGCTGTCGACTGCCACCTGGCTGGGCGTCGTCGACGACGTGTTCGGGAAGTCGAGGACGAGGCGCCGCGGACGGTCCTTGCTCTCCGTCACGCCGACAGGCTCGAGCCGGCCGTTGCCGACCAGCGTCACGGTTGTCGCAGCGGCCGTCTTGCTGGTCCTGATGCGCTCTATGACGGTGTGCGGGCTTGTGGGCGTCGCTGTCGTCTTCTCGAGGCTCTCGATAACGCGCTTGGCCGGCGCCGACTGCGGCGCGGCCGCTGGCTCCGGGGCGGGCGCGATTGTCCGCGGCGGCGCGCCCGGCACGAGCGGTGTCGCGGGCGCCGGGGCCGTCGCCATCGCGGCCGGAGTCGACGCCGGAACGGCTGCGGCTTTCGACGCGCCGGATTTCGGCTCGATGCGAATCATGTTGCGCGCACTGCGGACGACGTACTCGGAGGGCTTGGCGAGATTGACGTGCACACGCGCCAGTGCCCGGCCATCCGCGCCGGACGCCTGCTCCAGCCGCACGCCGGCAATCGCACCCTGGCGCTCGACCTCGGCCCGCGCATCCGACACACTCACGTTCCGCATGTCGACGACGAGTGAGAGGGCATCAGGCCGGCTCACCGAGTAGGCAACCGGCTCCGTGGCTTCGATGAGGACCGCCTCACCCTGCCTCGTCACCGCAACGAGGCGCACAGGCGCCGCGGCCGCGGTCAGGATGATACCGGCGGTGGCGGCGAGTCCCGCGGCGATCGTCAGCCGGGCCATCGTCCGCGTGAGCGTTCCTCTATCTGCGCTGTTCGCGATCATCGTGTTCGACTCTCTCGAAACCATTAGCCCCGCCCGTCGGCCTGACGTACCGGCTTGGACACTTCCCGCTGCTTGACGAGCGACAGCGGATCACTGACGTCCTGGGAGAAGATCACCTTCTCTTGATTGATTGATTTCACGCTGCCGTCGAAGAGCTTGTCGCCCGTACGCACGTTGTAGGTCTTGTTGTCAGCCGCCTGGAGCAGCGCCGTGAAACCGTTGCGGTCGCGCACCACGCCCTTGACGGTGATCTCGCCGATCAGCAGGCCGGCGAGTCCTGCGGGCCGGATCGTCGGCGCGCTCTTGTCGTCGCCGCGCCCAACGAGGCTGATGAACGGATCGCGCCGGCCGGCGGGCTCATACACGTAGGCCGGATCGATCGTCGGGGTCGGCTGCTCTACCGGCACAGGCGGCTTCCCCGGCACGCGCCGGTTTCGCCGGCGTGAAGCAGGAGCGGGAGCGGGCGTCGTCGCCGGCGCCTGTTCCGGCGCCACGGCCGTCACGATCGTCATGGCGGCGGCGAGTGCGATTGCTGTGAGTGTCATACGCTCGTCACTTCCCCGCCATTGGCTGCTTCGGGACCAGGGGCGCCGCCCTTCTTCGATCCCGCCGCCGCTTCCTGCAGCACGAAGGTCGTCGCCACACACTCGGCGATGATCGTGGCGTTGGGTTCGGGCGGCGTCTTGGCGCGCACCGAGATCTCGCTCACGCTGATGATTCGCGGGAACTTGCTGATGCGATCGAAGAAGAGCCCGAGGTTGTGGTACGTCCCCTCGGCCTGCAGCCGGTACGGAATCTCCTGGTAGAGCGCCTGCTGCACGGTTGGCTGCGGCGTGAAACGCTGGATCGAGAGGTTCGACTGCGTCGCCAGTCCCTGGATGCGGCGCAGGATGTCGGCGACGTCCTTCTCCTCGGGCAGCACCTGCTTGAGGTTCTCGAGACGCTGCTCGAGTTGTGTGACCTGCGATTCGAACTCCGGCAGCCGTCGTGCGGTAGCCACGCCGCGCGCGATATCGCCGCGCAAGGCGGTCAGCCGCGTCTGTCGCAGATCGACATCGGCCTGCATCTCCGCCACATAGAAGTGCCAGAACCCGTAAGTCGCCCCGGCGCACACGAGGACGAAGGCGCCGATCTGACCCCACCAGGGAAGTTTGCTGAGCGACAGTTCCATGGGTATTTGTTCGCCTATCGGTGGCGTCCGGCTCAGCCTTTAACCGGCCGGACCCGTGTCTTCTCGCTAAAAACGCACGCGTCGCTACGATGCGAGGCGCCTTACGGCTTCGTTCCCCGCCCCGCGCCACGACCACCCGGAGGCGGCGCTTCGGGATCGTTCAAGGTCCCCTTGATCGAAAACTTGACCAGTTCTCCCGTCTTCGGATCTGTCTGAACCTGACTGTCCAGGATCTCGACTGGACGCTTGAACCACTTGGTCGCCTCGAGCGCGGCGACGAAATCCGAGAGCGACGGCAGCGACGGTGTAAAGCCGCTGAGCGTGTAGTCGGTGCCCGTCTGGCGCATCTCGGTGAGCCACAGCCGATCCGGCAGGCTCTTGCTGATCTCGTCGATGACGTGCACGGGCGCCGACTGACCGCGGCGGAGCTGCTCGATGAGGGTCACGCGCTGCGTCAGCTGCGCCTTGCGCGCCTCGAACTTCTGTACCTGCGCGAGCACCGACCGGAGCTGAAGCGTCTCGTTTTCGGCCTTGGCGATGTCTTCGTCGAGCTGCGCCGACTGCTGGCGCAGCGACATGAACCACCACCCGATGCCGAGAATCGTGGCAATGAGAATCAGGCTCGCGCCAATCGTGACGCGATGGGCCGGCGGGATGAAGACGCGTGCCTTCTTGACCTTCCGCTCGACTGCGAGGAGGTTGATGCGAATCATCGGTCGCCAGCCTTCCGCAGCGCCAGACCGACGGCGACTGCCGCCGTCGGCCCGACATCCGCGGCGTCGACGCCGAACTTCGCGGCGTCGAACGTCACGCGCTTGAACGGATCGAAGAATTCGACAGGAGCCTGGAAGCGCTCGCCGAGCATCTCGACGAAGCCCTCGGCGCGCGACGCGCCGCCGCTGACGACGATGCGCGTGATGCGATCCGAGCCGGCCGACGTGCGGAAGAAGTCGAACGTCTTCTGCACTTCGAGCATCACGTTCTCGGTCACCGCGCGCAGGACCGGCCGGGCATCGTCGTAGGTCACGCTGTCGACCGCGACACCCCGCTTCAACTCGTCCGCCTGCTCGAATGGCAGATTGAGCTCCTTCTGCAGGGCCTCGGTATAGGCATTGCCGCCGGTCGAGATGTCGCGCGTGAAGACCGACTGGTCGCCATGCAGGATGTTGATGTTGGTCGCGCTGGCGCCGGCATTCAGCAGCACGATGACGGCATCGGCCTCGGTGCCGTAGTTGGCCTCGTAGGCGTTCTGAAGGGCGAAGGCATCGACATCGATGACGACGGCGACGCGGCCCGCCTGGCCGATGACGCCGGTGTAGTCGGCGATCTTCTCTTTCTTGGCAGCGACCAGCAGCACGTCCATCGTGCTCTTGCCGCCGCGCGCTGGCGCGCTCGAGGATCTGGTAGTCCAGGTTGACGTCCTGGATGTCGAAGGGAATGTATTGCTCCGCTTCCCAGTAAATCGATTCGGCGAGCTCCGCTTCCGTCATGGACGGCAGCGAGATCTTCTTGACGATGACGGCATTGCCGGACAGCGATGCCGCGACGTCCTTCGTCGTCACCTTCAAGCCATCGAGGAGGCGCTTGATGGCATCGACGACGGCAGTACCGTCGAGGATGGCCCCGTCGACGATGCTGTCGGGCGGGATCGGCTGGCTGCCGAACGCAGTAACTTTGAAGCCCTTGCCTGCCGGTTTGAGCTCGACTGCCTTGACGGCGCTCGAGCCGATGTCCAGACCCACGAGGGATTTCGATCTACCAAACAACGGGATGTCCTATCCTGAAAAGGCCACGAGCGGGCACACCTGCAACCACGACTCGAGTGCTTTATCGGCGGAACTCGGGGGCAAGTTGGGTACCACGGGGGCAGGACCTACCAAAACCGGCAGTTTTGCGCAGTTTTGGCAGAGTCGGGCTCGCGAGGGCCGCCGAAGGATCGACGAAATTGTAAAAGCTATGACGATTCTGTAATCGCAGAAACTGCCACCAGGCCCCTGGGAGGTCCCGCAAATCGTGATGTTTCCGGACCGCGTGAATTCGCGACTTGCCTTGACAATGACCGGAATCGCCGGTATCCTCTTGGTTTGCCGTCCTTTGAACGAAGCCGACTGCCTGTGCCTCCGCGCCGCAGGTCGGCTGCATAGAGAAAGGCCGAAAGGAACTCATGGGTTCGTTTGTCCCCACCGCCGGAACCATCACCCGGCAGTGGCACGTGATTGACGCCGACGGTCAGGTACTGGGCCGCGTGGCGACTGAAGCCGCCCGCCTGTTGCAGGGAAAGCACAAGCCGGTCTACACCCCGTATATCGATACCGGCGACCACGTTGTCGTGGTCAATGCCGCACGTGTCGTCATGACCGGGCGCAAGGAAGAACAGAAGCTTTACCGCTACCACTCGGGGTACGAAGGCGGCGTCCGCCAGGAGCGCGCGAAGGAAGTGCGCCAGAAGGACCCGCGCCGGTTGGTCGAGGAAGCCGTGCGCGGCATGCTTCCCAAGACCACGCTGGGCGAGGCCATGTGGCGCAAGCTGAAGGTCTATCCCGACGCGCAGCATCCGCACCAGGCGCAGGGGCCGAAACCGTTCGCCGTCTCGAGCGGCCCGGGCAAGAAGTCAGCCGACAAGAAGTCGAAAAAGCGAGAGGTCGCCTAACGTGGCAGCAGGGATTGAGTATTACGGCACGGGCCGCCGGAAGAAGTCGACCGCCCGAGTATTTCTTCGCCCCGGAACCGGGGGCATCGTCATCAACCGCAAACCCATCGAGACGGCCTTCCCCACCGAGGCACTGCGCACGCAAATCAGGCAGCCGATGGCGGTGACGGAAACGACCGACAAGTTCGACGTGCTGGCGACCATCGCCGGCGGCGGCACGGCTGGACAGGCAGGAGCGCTGCGCCTCGGAATCGCGCGCGCCCTCGTCGAGTACAACGTCGAGCTGCGGCAGCGCCTCAAGAAGGCCGGGTTCCTGACGCGCGACGCGCGCATCAAGGAACGGAAGAAGTACGGACAGAAGGGCGCGCGTAAGCGCTTCCAGTTCAGCAAGAGATAGTTCAGCTCTCAGCGAGCAGCACCGGCTTTCAGCAATCAAGCTGCAAGCTGAAGGCTGACGGCTGACAGCTCCAATGGAGGAAGCTTGAACGGCATCGCGTTGAAGGATTTGCTCGAAGCAGGAGTCCATTTCGGTCACCAGACGAAGCGCTGGAACCCGAAGATGAAGTCGTACATCTTCGGCGAGCGGAACGGGATCTACATCATCGACCTGGCCAAGACAGCCAAGCTGTTCCGCGACGCGGAGCAGTTCACGATGAATCTCGCAGCCGAAGGACGCACGATCCTGTTTGTGGGCACCAAGCGGCAGGCGCAGGACGCGGTGGCGGAAGAAGCGCAGCGGTGCGGCATGTTCTTCGTGAACCAGCGCTGGCTCGGCGGGTTGCTGACGAACTTTACGACCATCCAGCGCAGTCTGTCGCGCCTCCGCGACCTCGAAGCGATGGAGACCGACGGCCGCTACGACACGCTGTCGAAGAAGGAGATCGCGCAGATCGAGAAAGAAAAGCGCAAGCTCCAGAAGAACCTCGAAGGTATCCGCCACATGTCGCGGCTGCCCGATGCCCTCTTCGTCGTCGACACGCGCAAGGAAAAGATCGCCGTCGACGAGGCGCGAAAGCTGAAGATTCCGGTCATCGGCGTCGTCGACACCAACTGCGATCCCGACGAAGTCGATTACGTCATCCCCGGCAACGACGATGCGCTGCGCGCGATTCGCCTCTTCGCGGCGAAGATTGCCGACGCAGTGCTTGGCGGCCGTGGCATCCGTGAGTCGGCGCAGGCTGACGACGAGACCGACGCCGACGAACGCGGCCGACGTGGCGCGGCGCGCCCCGGTACCACCGCTCGTCCGGCCCGGCCCGAACAGGCCACTTCGACGGCCACCGTCTAGACGGAACGCCCTCTCGATTCTCGCGCCGGCCCGGGCTTCTCCGCGCCGGCGTTCTTATGTACTTCAGTCGTCAGTCATCAGTCCGTCGGCTCGGCAGTCCTCAGTCGGCAGCTCGACGATCGACTGAAATTCTGACGACTGAAGACAGACGACTGAAGACTGAGAAGACTGACGACTGACGACGAGGCAACTAATGGAAATCACAGCAGCGATGGTGAAGAAGCTCCGCGACACGACGGGCGCGGGGATGATGGAGTGCAAGGCGGCGCTGACCGAGGCCAAGGGCGACATGGAGGAAGCGACGACCATCCTCCGCAAGCGCGGTCTCGCGCAGGCGACCAAGAAGGCCGGCCGCTCCACCAACGAGGGGCTCATCGGCAACTACATCCACATGGGCGGCAAGATCGGCGTCATGGTCGAGATCAACTGCGAGTCCGATTTCGTCGCGCGCACTGATGACTTCCAGGGCATGGCGCGCGAGATCGCGATGCACATCGCCGCCGCCAGCCCGCAGTATGTCCGGCGCGAGGAAGTCCCTGCCGAGGTTCTCGAGCGCGAGAAGGAAATCTTTCGCGCGCAGATGAAGGATCAGAACAAGCCGGCACAGGTCATCGAGAAGATCGTCGACGGCAAGCTAAACAGCTTCTACGAGCAAGTGTGCCTGATGGATCAGCCGTCGGTCCGCGACCCCAAGGTGACGATCGGCCAGGTCGTGCAGGCCGCGATCGCCAAGCTCGGCGAGAACATCACCGTCCCGCGCTTCGTTCGCTACAAGCTTGGCGAAACGAGCGGGAACTGAATAGAGATCGTTCAAGGTTCAAGGTTCGAACGGGTTCATGAAGCCGCTGAACCTTGAACCCTGAACCTTGAACGATGCAGATATAATCGCCCTGCCATGCCTCCCGTCTACAGCCGCGTACTCCTCAAGCTCTCTGGCGAAGCCCTCATGGGCGAACAGCAGTATGGAATCGATCCTGCTGTGGCGAGCCGCATCGCCGCCGATATCGGTGAAATTCAGCAGCTCGGCGTGCAGACAGCCGTGGTCATCGGCGGCGGCAACCTCTTTCGCGGCCTCGCGGCCAGCGCGAAGGGCATGGATCGCGCGACCGCTGACTACATGGGCATGCTGGCGACGGTCATCAATGGCCTCGCCCTGCAGGATGCGCTCGAGAAGCACAACGTCGTGACACGCGTCGCGACGGCTATCGAGATGCGCGCCGTCGCCGAGCCGTTCATCCGCCGCCGGGCCGTACGCCACCTCGAGAAGGGACGCGTTGTCGTTTTTGCCGCCGGCACGGGGAATCCGTACTTCACGACCGACACCGCCGCGGCCCTCCGCGCGATGGAGATGAAGGCGGACGTCATCCTCAAGGGCACCAAAGTCGACGGCATCTACACCGCCGACCCGATGATCGACAAGACGGCGACGAAGTACCAGGAAATCTCGTACCTCAAGGTCCTCGAGCAGGGCCTCAAGGTCATGGACGCCACCGCAATCTCGCTCTGCATGGACAACCGCCTCCCTATCGTCGTCTTCAACCTTCGGACGGCTGGAAACCTGAAGCGGGTCATCATGGGCGAGCCGATTGGAACGACCGTCAAGGTCTGACGAACTGCAAGCTGGGGGAACTATGGACGCGACAGACATAAAGGGGCTCTTCGCTGAACTGAAGAAGCGGATGGATGGGCAGCTCGATCACGTGCGGCGAGAGTTCGGCGGCGTTCGTACAGGACGCGCGTCGGTGACCATCCTCGACGCCGTTCACGTCGAAGCCTACGGCTCGCAGGTGCCCCTGAATCAGGTCGCCTCGCTGTCGATCCCCGAGCCCACACTCATCGTCGCGACACCGTTCGATCCGTCGTTGACGGCAACCATCGAGAAGGCCATCCGCAGCGCCAACCTCGGGCTCAACCCGGCGACCGACGGCAAGGCCATCCGCATCCCCCTTCCCGCCTTGACTGAAGAACGGCGCAAGGAGATGTCGAAGCTCGTGCACAAGTACGCCGAAGAAGGTCGCAACGGCGTGCGTCAGGCGCGGCGCGACGCCAACGATCGGCTGAAGAAGCTCCTCAAGGATTCCAAGATCTCCGAAGACGACGAGCGGCGCGGCCTCGAGGACGTGCAGAAAGCCACCGACCAGCACATCGCCCAGATCGACGAGCTCCAGAAGAAGAAGGACACGGAGCTGCTCGGGAAGTAGGAATCTGAATGCTGAATGCTGAATGAATTCAGAACTCATTCAGCATTCAACATTCAACATTCAGCATTGCCATGATCCACCTAGAGTGCTCGGCGCCGTGCGGCGCCGGGCCATACGATCCGAAAGCAGTCGAACACCACCTCTGTTCCTGCGGCGCGCCACTCCTCGCCCGCTACGATCTCGACGCCGCTCGCTCCTGGCGACGTGAATCCCTCGCATCGCGCGAACCGACGATGTGGCGGTACCGCGAGCTGATGCCGCTGTTCGAAGGCGAGTCGCCGATAACGCTCGGCGAGGGCTGGACGCCGCTCGTCCACGCCCGGCGCCTGGGCGCAACGCTCGGCATGTCGCGGCTCTACGTCAAAGACGAATCGCTGAACCCGACCAATTCGTTCAAGGCGCGCGGGCTGTCCGCGGCCGTGACGCGGGCGTTCTATCTCGGCGCGAAGACGCTCTCGGTGCCCTCGGCCGGCAATGCTGCGAACGCTGTCGCGGCCTACGCCGCCGCGGCCGGCCTCGAGGCGAAGGTCTTCATGCCCAAAGACGTCAAGGTCCCCTTCATCCGCGAATGCGAGCTCTACGGTGCGGAAGTCACGCTCGTCGACGGACTGATCACCGATGCCGGCCGCATCGCCGCGGAAAGGGGGAAGCCGCTCGGCTGGTACGACATGTCGACGCTGAAGGAGCCGTACCGCATCGAAGGCAAGAAGACGATGGCCTACGAGATCGCCGAACAGCTCGGGTGGTCACTCCCCGACTGGATCATCTATCCAACCGGCGGCGGCACCGGCATGGTCGGCATGTGGAAGGCCTTCGACGAGATGGAGCGCATCGGCTGGCTCGAGCGCGGCAGGCGGCCAAAGATGGTTTCGGTGCAGGCGGAACACTGCGCGCCGATCGTCAAGGCGTTCGAGCAGGGCGCGGAGCGATCCGAGATGTGGCAGGGTGCGCGTACGGTGGCTGATGGCCTGCGTGTTCCCAAGGCCGTCGGCGATTTCCTCGTCCTCCGCGCGGTGCGCGAGAGCGGCGGCACCGCTGTCGCGGTAAGCGACGAGGACATGGTTGCCGGAATGCTGGAGCTCGGGAAACGCGAAGGCATCAGCGCAGCGCCCGAAGGCGGGGCGGCCCTGCAGGCACTCAAGCACCTGCTTGAAACGGGACTTGCGAACTCCCGAGTCCGTCGTCCTCTTCAATACTGGCGGTGCGCTGAAGTATCTCGAGCCCTCGTACACTGAGCGAACGACGCCCGCTCGGGTGAGCGTGTTTGATCGGGCGAGACGTGTTACAATTCCGGATTGTGCATGGGCGGTGCTTTATGCGCCTGTGTGCAGCCAATCTAAATAGTGGGCGGCTAGCTCAGCTGGGAGAGCGCCGCGTTCGCAATGCGGAGGTCGGGAGTTCGATCCTCCCGCCGTCCACCAACCTTCGCTCGCAGTTCACGCGAAGGTTGCCCGCCGTAGCCGCACCGCGGCGAAGGCGGGCTCTCTGTGTCCCTTTCGCAAAGCTTCGGTTCGCACCCCCTCCACTCTCACCTGCACAGATCGTCATCGACCGGCCAACAAATGGCCCGATGTCGCGCCGTCGCGCACGTGAATTCGTTCGATTACAGACTCTTGGATCGATAGTCGGTTCTGGGTCACCGTGTGCGGGCGTACTCGCCGGCAAAACGGCAGAACACGCCGGAAACAGCGGCAAAACGTCCTCCCCCACCGCTGGCACGAAATTGGTCATGTGGTGTGCGGGTTGCAGCGTTGTCCGGGTTCCTGCGATGTCGGCACCAGCTACTGATTCTTCACATTCATCGATCTCTTCGAGCGGGCACATCGACGGCCTCGGGCGCCGTTCTCCGTCTTTCGACCGCGAAACCGGAGAGATGCTGGAGCGCCTCCGCGTTCAGCCCGAGGTCGCGGCGTTCGAGACGCTGATTCGCGAACGGGTCGTCGCAGCTCTCGAGCGTGGAGGACGAGCGCTTCGCGCGTCAATCGCGCGTCGAGCGCGACTCCGACACCGGTGAGCTCATCGTGCTCGCCGAGTTCGTCGACGGCACGCGCCTGTCGGATCTGCTCGACGCGACAGCCGATGCCGCGATCGTTCCTGGCGTTGACGTCGCCCTCGGCTATCTCCTGGACGGCCTGCCGGCACTCGCCCTCCTCCACACGGCAGTCGGCGTCACGCACGGACTCATCGACGTATCCCGCACCGTACTCACGCCCGACGGACAGATCGTGTTTCTCGATCCAGCGTTTGGCTCCGCCGTCGAGCGCATGGGCCTGTCGCGGCAACGGCTGTGGACGAGATTCGGCATTGCCTCGCCGCAGGGTGATGGCTCCGTCCACCTCGACGCCTCCGCTGACATCGCCCAGCTCGCGCTCGGCGCCGTCGCGCTCGTGCTCGGACGCAATCTTCGACCGGACGAATATCCCGAAGCGCTGCCAACACTGTTGATGGAGGTGATCGAAGTCGCGCAGATCCGCGGCAGTTCCACGTTCGCCACGGGCCTGCAGCGGTTCCTGCAGCGCGCCCTTCCGATACCGGGCCGCCGTCCGCACACCAACGCCGACGAGGCGCTCGCCGACGTTCGCTCGCTCGTGCGCAGAGACATCGGCGTCGACGTCTGCCGCCAGGCAGTCGTCGATTTCGCGGCGCAAATGGACTCGGATTTCACGTCGGTCGCGCCGGCGCAGGCAGTCCCGGAGCCGGCCGCCGTCGCATGCACGCAGCGCGGCCGCACAAGGCCCGCACGTTCCCGAGCTCGACGACTTCCTCGAGAGCTTCGATCACGACGCGCCTGCTGCAGCCGAGACGACGCACGAGGCGGAACGAGAGCTGGAATCGGAACACGACATCGCCGCGCACGATGACGACGAGAGCGAGACCGAGCTTTCGCTGGACCACATCGAAACGGACGCGCCTGTGAGCGCCGTGCGCGACAGCGAAGAGATTTACGACCTCCCGCCCCTGGACGAGGCCATGGCCGTGGCGAGTCTGCTGCCGCCGGCACCGCTACCGCCACCGCCCGTCTATCGGGAACCGGCAGCCCGTTCCGCGCCGACAACGTTTACGCCGGCGCCGAGTCGTGGCGGCAGTGGAAACCGCACCGCCGCCTCCGCGCCAGTCGTCTTCGAGCCGGTTGCCGCCGAACCCGTCGCTGCCGAGCCCGTCGTCCCGGATCCTGTCGTTGCCCGCCCGGCCGTCGTTCCCGAACCAACGGTCGCCAGGGCCGTCGAGCCGGTCATCGAAGCGCCTGCCCGCCCCGTGCGGCGGCAATAGAGCCTGCGATCGCGACGCCGACTGTCGAAGTACCCGCGCCGCAGCCGTTGGTTGCCGCGTCGGCGCCGCAAGCGCAAGCCGAACTGTCCAGTGAGACCGAGGCAGACGGCGAGAAAGACGCGGCGTCCTCACGACGGCGGAAGCGCCAGCAGCAGAAGTCAGCCCGCGCGCGCAAGGACAAGCTTCGCTCGAGCAATACCGTCACCAAGCCGGCGCCGCCTCCGCCACCACCGGCCCCCGAGCCCGCTCGACCGGCAACGCCGAGCGGGTGGCTGGTTTCGCCGCAACGTGCCGCGCAATTCGAACCGCCCGTGCCTGCGCATCAGCCGGTACCCGTGCTGCCACCGCCGACACCGCTGCCGCCGCAGCCGATTCGTCCAGCGCCGACGGCGATGCCCGCGGTTCCGTCGTTCGCGCCGACGTCGGTCGGACACCTGCCACAGCCGGTGTACCCGTCGAGCGCTTCGTCGAGCTCGTCCTATGGAACGAAATCGAGCCCGGCGCCTGCGCTGCCCGGTCCGCTGACTGCAGCGCCTCAGCCGTCACCGCCGCAGCGGTCAGTTGAAATTGAGGGTTGAGCCGCCCTCGGGTTTCACGCCCAAGCGCGCACCGCATGTCGAACCGCCACCGGTTCACCCGAACGCCGAACGGTTTGGAACGCTCGGGCTCGGCCGCCCCGAGTTGCCCGAAGACAGCGAGCCGCGCAGCTTTCCCTGGAAGCTGGCTGCCGTCGCAGTAGCTGTCGCCATCGCCGCAATCCTGATCGGCCGGAGCTATCTGCCCGGCAGAACAGCCGTCTCGGGCGAGCCAGGAGCTCAGACAGATCCCGGCGCGGCAGCGAGTGCCGCGACGCCGACGCCGCCACCTGCCGCGAATCCTGACAACGATTCACCGATTCCGGCAGGCAAAGGACGCGTCGTCATCATCACTCAGCCAGCCGGAGTAAAGGTCCTCGTGGATCGCAAGGCTGCCGGCGAGACGCCTCTGCAACTCGACCTGCCGCCCGGACGACGGGTTCTGACGTTCCAGACGTCTGGCGGCGACGTCATTCAAAGCGTCCGCATCGTCGCGGGCAAAACAGAGACGCTCGACTTGCCGGTATTCTCAGGCTGGATAGCGGTACTCGCGCCGGTGATCCTCGACGTCGCCGTCTGACGGCAAGAGCATCGGCAATACCGACCAGAGCCGCATGATGCTGCCGCCCGGCAAGCATTTGTTGACGTTCACGAACAAGGAGCTCGGCTACACAGGCACGCAAGAGGTGCTCGTCGAACCGGGCGAAGTCAAGTCCGTGAGCGTCGAGCCGAAGGGCCAGGTCAACCTGAACGCCCTGCCGTGGGCGGAAGTGTGGCTGGACGGAACGAAGCTCGGCGACACTCCTCTCGCGGGCACCGCAGTGCCGATCGGCCTGCACGAGTTCGTGTTCAAGAATCCGCAGTTCGGCGAGCGGAAGGTGTCCGCGACGATCAAGTCCAGCGGCAACCCGCCAGTCACTGTCGACTTCTCCAAATAGCAGCCGCGGAAGTGTGATCGCGTCGCCAGATCCGTAACTGGCTTCTGCCGTTCGGGGCTGTGCCCGATGCGCTAGCCTCACAAGCGTTTAGCGCATTTCGTTAGATTTCGGAACGTTTTTGTCGCACTACCGATTGTCCCAGACTGTGGCACCTTCCTTGCCCTCGCGATAACCGTCGTTCTTTCTTCTAAAGCAAGGTGAGATATGTGGAATTGGATTCGCTGCTACGTAACTGGTCACGACTACTGCGTTTCCTGCGAGCGCGGCTCGATGTTTCTCCGCTGCATCATCTGCGAGCGCCGCTCGCAGGGCTGGGAAGTCTCGGCAAAAGCGTCGCACACGCACGGACACTGATCGCGCGTTGACAGTTCGTGGGGCCGCTGGCGACAATGCCAGAAGCCCCATGCCCATCACCGCCGCGCAGCTGCCCGGCATCCCCGCATCAATTCCATCGAACTCGTCGCGACGTGAGCGGTCAGGCACGTGATTGACTCCGCGTCGACCACCATCGGCCGGCGCGCCTGGGACATCCTCGATCAGATTCTGCCTGCCATCTCCAAGCTGCCCTGACATCGAATCGCTGACTCCCGCCGGCGGCCTGCGTCGCGTCGAAGCAACGTGGCGACGATCGTTGTCGTCGCAGTCACGGATGACGTGAATCGCGCCGTCGCAGCCATCGCCTCGAGCTCAGTCCTCTCTTCCCGCGGGTCGAAGAAGGGGCACGGTCACCGGAAAATCTCGCAACGCCACAGTTGAACTTCGCGTCGTCGATCGCGGCGGCTCATGGATCGGCGTTGTTCGAGGCCACGGGTCAGCCTCGAGCACGTCGCCGAGGTCAGGCGCCGCGGGCTCGCGGCTCAACCGTTTCCTACGGAAGATGCACTCTACGCGAGTGTCGGGTCTGGCGTACGTCGAGCCCGAACTGCGCGAGGGCACTGGCGAAGTCGAAGCCGCGGCGACAGGTCTACGCTGCCGGCGCTTGTCGCCGCGTCCAACATGCGCGGCGATCTGCACATGCACACGAATTACAGCGATGGTCGCGACCCGGTGGACGTCATGGTGGCGGGGGCGCACGCCTCGGTTACGAGTACATCGCGATCACCGACCACTCGGAAGGCGCGGCCGCGTCACGAACGCTCGCCCGAGAGGACATCGAACGGCAGCGCGACGAAATCGAGGCGCAGCGCGAGCGCTTCCCTGGGATGACGATCCTGCACGGCATCGAGGTCGACATCCTGAGGGACGGACAGCTCGATTTCGAGGACGCGGTCCTCGAACAGTTCGACATCGTGCTGGCATCACTGCACGACCGTGCGGGCCACGCCCCCGGACGGCTCACGGAGCGAAGCCTCGCGGCGCTCCGCCATCCGCTCGTGAACATCCTCTGTCATCCTGCGAATCAACTCGTCGGCGTGTCGGCCGGCTACGCCCTGGATTTCGCAGCGCTCTTCGAGACCGCCGCACCACCGGGACTGCCCTCGAAGTCGACGGCGCGCCAAGCCATATGGACCTCGACGGCGCGCGAGCGCGAGCGGCGGCCCAGGCCGGCGTCACGCTCTCGATCGACAGCGATTGCCATCGCGTGGAGGCGCTGGGACGGCAGATGGCCCTCGGTGTGGGGACGGCCCGACGCGGCTGGGTTGGCCCGCAGCAGGTGCTCAATACCCGTCCGCTGGCCGAAATCCGGTCGTTCGTGGCGGCCAAGCGCCGCGGTCGTCCTGCGTAGCCCCCTCATCGGGCGGGTGGTAACATGGGGCTGGGACACCCCCTACAGCCACATGTCGCTCCTGTACACCTTCTGCACACTTGTCGCGCTGCTGGCGTTTGCCGGGAGCCTTGCGACGCAGGGCACGCCGAATCCACAGGATCTCGCAAACTCGCTGCAGAAGAAATACGACACGATTCGCGACTTCTCGGCCGATTTCGTCCACACCTACGAAGGCGGGGTGCTGCGCCGCAAGCGCGAGGAGCGCGGGACGCTTTTCGTGAAGAAACCCGGCAAGATGCGGTGGAACTACAAAGCCCCGGACGAGAAGGTCTTCGTCGCCGACGGCGTGCGATTGATCCAGTACTTCCCGGAGGAAAATCGCGCCATCGTGAGCGGAATGCCGGATGAAGACCAGCCGGCGTTCCTGTTTCTCTCTGGCCGCGGCAACCTGACGCGGGACTTCAACGTGAGCCTCGGACAGGGCGGCGCCCCCGACGCCTGGCTTCTCCGCCTGGAACCGAAGAAACCTCAGCAGGAGTACGACTGGCTCGAGATTGCCGCGAACAAAGACACTTTCGTCCTGCGCTCGCTGACCGTCGCCGAAAAGCAGGGGAATCGCTCCACCTTCGCTTTTACGAATTTCAAGGAAAACCCCGGACTGGCCGATAAGACATTCGCGTTCTCTATTCCCCGCGGAGCAGATGTCACCAATGCCGGACCGGCCAAACGCTGAACGACACGCCCGCGTTGGCGCGCTAGGCCTGTGCCTGGCGCTCGCCTTCGGCTGTGCCACGTCCGGCGGCGGCTTTCGCGCCGGAGAGACCGCCGAAACAGCCAGGAACTACGACCTCGCGGTCATCGAATACACCAAGGCGGTTCGCGCCAATCCCGACGACGCCAACGCCCGCCTGGCCCTCGATCGCGCGAAGCTCCGCGCGTCGCAGGAGCATGCGTTCCGCGGGCGAACCCTGGCCGGCGCCGAACGCTACGAGGAAGCGCTCGGCGAGTATCAACTCGCGTCGGAGCTCAATCCGAGCGACGCGCTCGTCGACGAGGCGCTGCGCGACACGCGCCAGAAGCTGCGTACCAAGATCGCCGTCACCCGCAACGGCAAGACCGAACTGGAGTCGTTGATCGAGCGCGCTGCGAGTCATGCCGCCGCCGGGACTGGACCTGCCGCCCGATGCAAACTTCCCGACTCGCTGATTTTCAGCGGCGCGAGCAGCCGCAACGTCTTCCGTTCGATCGCGCAGTTCGCGGGTCTGAACATCGTCTTCGATCCGGCCTTTCGCGACGAGACCATCAACGCCGATCTCCGCAAGATGACGCTCGTCGACGCGCTGACGTCCGTCACGGCGAGCACGCGCACGTTCTACCGTGTGAGTGCTCAGCGCACCATCACGATCGTGCCCGACACGCCCAACAAGCGCCGCGAGTACGAAGAGGCTCGTCGTCCAGACGCTCTACCTCAGTAATGCCGATCTCAAGGAGGTCATCGACCTGCTGCGCATCGTGGTCGACGTCCGCCAGGTCACGGGCATGACGGCCATCAACGCCATCTCGCTGCAGGACACGCCCGAGCACCTCGCGGCCGCATCGCGCCTGATTGCTGCCATCGACAAGGCACGGCCCGAGGTGGTCATCGACGTCGAACTGCTCGAGGTCGACCGTACGCGGTTGCGCGAGTTCGGACTGCAGGTCGCCTCGCCAGGATCGGATGGCATCAGCGGCTCGATCGACGCCAATCGCGAGGGATTGACGCTCCAGGACCTCTCCAACCTGACGCGCTCCGATGTGTTCGTGACCGGCGTACCGGGGATCTACTATCGCCTGCTCAAGAACGACTCGAACACACGCGTGCTGGCCAATCCGCAGCTGCGAACCTCGGAAGGCATCGCGGCACAGGCGAAGTTCGGTGAAGAAGTGCCTGTCCCGGTGACGACATTTGCGCCCATCGCCACTGGTGGCATCAACCAGCAGCCGATTACGTCCTTCAACTACCGCAACATCGGCGTCAACATCGACATCACGCCGCGCACGCATCACGACGACGAAGTATCGCTGACGCTCAAGATCGAGTTGAGCAGCATCTCGGGCACGGGCACGGGGGCGACGGCGGGCCTGCCGACATTCGCGTCGCGGCAGATTACGTCGACCATTCGCCTCAAGGACGGCCAGACCAACATGCTGGCGGGATTGATTCGTGACGAGGAACGAACGGTCCTGGCAGGCGTCCCGGGGTTGGTCGACCTGCCGCTCATCGGACGCCTGTTCGCTCGCAACCGCAAGGAGTCGACGCAGACCGACATCATCCTGACGCTGACGCCGCACATCGTCCGCACGCTCGATGTCACGGAAGCCGATCTGCGGCCGTTCCGTCTCGGGCGGGGCGGCGCAGAAGGCGGCAGCGGCGTCGCGCCGGCTCCCAGGCCAGGCATTCAACCGCCGCCGCGCGACAACCCCGATCCGGCACCAGCAAACGCCACCCCGGCTGCGCCACCAGCGCCTGCGTTCCCTCAGCCGTTGCAACCGACGCTGCCAGGCGCGACGGTGCCTGTGACGCCCCCGAAGAAACCGGGCGGCGGCGACAAGAACTAGCGCTCCAGCCGTTCGACTTGCGCGCCGAGAGCCGTCAACCGCTCGACGAGTGAGCCGTAGCCGCGCTCGACGGTCTCGAGCGGCCCGACCTCACTCTCCCCTTCCGCTGCCAGCGCAGCGGCAATCAAGGCCATCCCCGATCGGATGTCTCTCGTATCGAGGTGCCGGCCCTTCAGCTTCGTTACGCCGCTGACGATGATGCGGTGCGGATCGCAGAGAAAGAGATCGGCGCGCATCGCGCTCAGCTGCTCGAGCGCGAAGAGGCGCAATTCGTACATCCAGTCGTGGACCAGCGTCTCGCCTTCCGCCTGTGTCGCGAGGACCGTCACCAGGCTGACCATGTCGCTCGGAAAGCCGGGCCACAGGCCGGTCGTGATGCGGCGGGCGGCCCTCAACCCTGCAGGCGGCTCGACGATGAACTTCTGGTCCTCGCACGCGCATTTCAAACCCATCTTCTTCAGGGGCGCGCTGACGACTTCCATGTCGGTCCAGCGCGCGCCGGTGACCTCGATGCTGCCGCCCGTGATCGCCGCGACCACTCCCCAACTCCCGGCTTCGATGTAGTCGCCGTCGAGGTGATGAGTGGCGCCCGTGAATCGCGTCGGCGCTTCCACGCGAATGGTGGATGTGCCCTCGCCTTCAATCGAGACACCGAGCGCGCGGAGAAACCGGCAGAGCTCCGCGACGTGCGGCTCCGTCGCCGCGTGGCGGATCTCGCTTCGGCCCTTGGCAGCGGCGGCGGCAAGGAGCGCGGTCTCCGTGCCGGTCACCGAAGCTTCGTCGAGGTAGACGGATGCGCCGCTGAGGCCCCACGGCGCGTCGAGTGCGTGCCCGGGCTCTTCGAGCGAGACGGCGCCCATCGCCGCCAGCGCCTGAAGATGCGTGGAGATGGTCCGGCGTGCGGGGAAATCTCCACCTGGAGGCGCCAGCCTCGCCGATCCCTTCCGCGCGAGGAGCGGGCCGAGGAGCGAGGACGGATCCGCGGAGGCGCCCGACGAGCGCGGGGTCCGGGCGATCGCTTGTGACGGTCGCACAGCGCACGCGCAACGTGGACGTGCCGCGTCCGTGCACGGTGGCCCCCAGGCCAACCAGGAGATCGATGAGCACCTCGACGTCGCGGATGCGCGGCACGTTGGTCAGCACGCACTCCTGATCCGTCAACAGGCACGCCGCCAGAAGCGGCAGCGCCGCGTTCTTGTTGCCCTCAACCGCAATCCGGCCCTCGAGCCGTCGTCCGCCTTCAATCCTCAGGGTTGCCATTCAGCTCCTTGACCGTCCTCGCCGAAGCCCAGATAGACGATTTCTTCGCGCAGCCGCACGCCGAAGCGGGACTGCACCTGTCCTTGCACCGCTCGACCAGCGCGCTGACCTCGCTCGCGCTGGCGCCGCCTTCGTTGACGATGAAGTTGGCGTGCGTGGTCGATACGCGTGCGCGGCCGGCGCGCGCATCCTTGAGGCCTGCCCGATCGACGAGAGCGCCGGCGGACCACGGGATGCCGTCCGGCACCTGGTCGCGTGCCGGATCGGGATTCTGAAAAATACACCCGGCGCTGGCCGATTCGAGCGGTTGCGTACGTTTGCGGAAGGCGAGCGACTCGCGCGCCGTTGCCCGCAGGAGCTCGGGCTGCCCGTCAGTGACCGTGAAGTCGGCCGCAATCACGACCTCACGCGTACGATGCAGCCGGCTGTAGTCGTAGCCGAACTCCATCGCCGCCACCGGTACGTCGTCGACCGATCCGTCGAGGGCCAGGAGCGTGACGCGCTCGATGAGCTCGCTGATCAATCGTCCCCTGAAGTGCGCGTTGCCGTGAATCGCTCCGCCTACTGTCCCCGGCGTGCCGGCCCATGCCTCGAGGCCGGCGACGCCATGGCTGATCGTCCAGCGCACGAGGCCGTTGATCGTCACGCCGCCATCGGCACGAATCGTTCGATCGTCGACACGAACGACGTCGCCGCCGTGGATGCGAACGACGAGTCCCCTGAGGCCGCCGTCAGAGATCAGGACATTCGAACCACCGCCGAGCACCGTCACAGCCTGACCGTGGGCACGCGCGATCTCGATGGCGCCGGTAATCTCCGCACGTGCGCGCCTGTATCAGCCAGTCGGCCACGCCGCCGACCTTGAACGTCGTCAACGGCGCCAGCGGCGCATCGCGCTGCACGCGGCCATCGCCGAGCAATTCGCGCAAACGATCTGCGAAAGTCATCCGCGTCGCTCACCGATCGCTCCCAGACTTGTTGGCGCTGCTTGAGCGCGTCGATCGCCGCGGCGCGCGAACACGGCAGGAACTCGATCCAGTCTCCAGGAGCCAACTGCCCGGCGATCGGCATGTCAGCGGTAATCACGACTGCGATTTTCGGATAGCCGCCCGTTGTTTGTCGATCGGCCATCAACAATATCGGCTGTCCCGATGCCGGTACCTGAATGGCGCCGAGCGGCGTCGCATCCGACAGAATGTCTGCGCCGCGACGGTGCGCGAGACGCGGCCCTTCGAGACGGTAGCCCATGCGGTTGGATGCCGGCGTAATCACGTATCGGGAGCCGAATAGGGTGCGGTAGGCATCGGGCGTAAACCGCTCCTCCTGCGGACCGGCAATGACACGCAGCTGAGCACCCCCGACAGGGAGCGGCAACGGCACTCCAGGGAGTCGACCGCGATCCGTCGCGGGCATCGCTGCTATTGGCAGCTCGTCGCCGGTTTTCAGCGCGCGCCCGTCGAAGGGGCCCATCCGGCTGATCAGATTGGTCGCGCGGCTTCCGAAGACCGCAGGCACATCGATCCCGCCTCGCACTGCGAGCGTCGCGCGCGCGCCGGCGACTCTGGCGCCAAAGCGCAGACGCTGGCCTTTGCGCAGCGCAAAGGCAGTGTGCATCGGCACGCCGCGGTCGCCAGCGTTCAGCTCGAAGACGGCACCGGCTACGGCACAGGTGACATCGGCGGACGCCTCGAGCTCGGGGCCCATCAGCGTGACTTCGAGGCACGCCGCGCCGCGCGGGTTGCCAACCAGCTGGTTGGCAAGGACGTGCGAGTACTCGTCCATGGGCCCGCCGACGGGCACGCCCATCGACTGCGCGCCCCACCGGCCGAGATCCTGGATCGTCGTCAACATGCCCGGCCGCACGACTTTGAGTGACTGCATCACGGATCGAAACAGCTCGTCGCTCGAGACGGATCGGAAGCGCACGCGATCGCCGGTCCTGAACAGGAACGGCTCGGTGCGCGCGGCGTCGTACGGCTTCAGCTGTGGTGCGGCCGATGATGTTCCAGCCGCCGGGGCTGGCCGATGGATAGATGCCCGTCTGCCCGCCAGCAATCGCGACCGAGCCTTCTGGCACCGTGATGCGAGGGGAGGTTCGCCGCGGCGCAGCGATTTGCGGGTCGACCTCCGCCAGGTAGGCGAATCCCGGAACGAATCCGACCATGTAGACCCGGTAGTCGCGGTGCGTGTGGCGGTCGATGACTTCCGCCTCAGCGCAACCCGCGAATGCGGCGACGTGCGCGAGATCAGGTCCGAATTCCCCGCCGTAACACACCGGCACCTCGATGGTCGCGCCGACGGCTGCGGAGTCGACGTCGAGACGCTCAGCGTGCGCGTAGAATCTCGTCCTCGACCCACCGTGCGTCGACGGTCAGCGGATCGAAGTAGACGGTCACCGACACGAAGCCGACGACAACATCCCGGACGGCAGCGCCGAAGCTCGAGGTCAGGCTCCGACCAAGTGAGACACACCACGCGTTCAGCTCGGCATCGATGCGCTCGGGCAGTTCGACGACGAGCGCCGCGTCACCTGCCGGCAGAACTCTGAACGGCGGCATCACCGCTGGCGCTCGAGCGCCGTCAGGAGTTTCTGATGAATGTCGTCGAAGCCGCCATTGGACATGATGACGACCAAATCGACCGTCTTTGCTGTCGCGGGCCACGGCGTCGACGATCTCATCCGTCTCGGAATGTAGCGGGCATCGACCTGCCGCGCCTTGCAGATCGGTGACGAGATCCTCGACGGAGAGGCGCTCGGCGTCGGGCGAGCGACGAGCGGAATACCGCGGGCAAAATCACCCGATCTGCCTTTTCCAGCGCCTTCGCAAAGTCGGACTGAAATACGCGGCGGCAGGATGTCGCCGACCGGGGCTCGAAAATCGCCCACACGCGGCGTTCCGGAAACGCCGAGCGCACACCGGCAAGTGTTTCGCCGATCGCCGTCGGATGATGCGCGAAGTCGTCGTACACCGCAACGCCGCGAACGGTGCCGCGATGCTGCATCCGGCGGCGCACGCCCTTGAACCGGCGCAGAGACGCCGCCATCGTGTCGGTGCTCAGGCCGACGGCTGCCCCGACGGCAATCGCCGCCAGCGCGTTGCGCACGTTATAGGCGCCAAGGAGCGGCAGTTCGAAGGCGCCCGCCGGGGATCCACCCTTGCGCAGGCTGAACGTGGTCATCGTTCCTTGACCGATAAATCATGCGCCTGCCAGTCGGCGCCGTCGCTCGTGCCAAAGGTCTCGACGCGACAGTGCGCGCGCGAGCGCAGCGACATCGCGTCGGCGTTGTCGGCGCCGAGCAGCAGCAGCCCGCGGCGAGGAATCAGGTTCACGAAGCGCCGGAACGTCAACATGATCGCGGCCAGATCCGCGTAGATGTCGGCGTGATCGAACTCGATGTTGCCGACAACAGCGATATCGGGCAGGTACTTGAGGAACTTCGCGGTCTTGTCGAAGAACGCGCTGTCGTACTCGTCGCCCTCGATGACGAACTCGCGGCCGCCGCCAATGCGGTAACTGCCGTCGAAATTCTCGGCAATCCCGCCGACGAGGACGCTCGGATCGACGCCGCCATCGGCCAGCAGCCACCCGGTCAGCGCCGTCGTCGTTGTCTTGCCATGTGTGCCGGTGATGACAAGCGAGCGGCGCGCCCACAGGAAGTGATCGCGAACCGCCTCCGGCAGCGAGCAGTAGCGGATCTTCCGATCCAGCACCTCTTCGAGCTCCGGGTTGCCACGGGAGATGGCATTGCCAACGACGACGAGGTCGAGGTCGGCGGTGATGTGCTCGGGCCGATAGCCCTGCAGGAGCGTGATGCCCTGCGCAACCAGAAAGTCGCTCATCGGGGGATAGACGTTCTGATCGGAGCCGCGAACGTCGTATCCCTTGCTCTTGAGCAGCGCGGCGAGCGTTGCCATCGCCGTGCCGCATACGCCAATCACGTGAACACGTGTCATGAAACCGCAGCCTCCTCGACTGATCAGTCTTGGCCGGGCGTCAGCGATGACACGCGCCCGGACTCCGAACGGCAGTGTCAACGTCGCACCATCGGTGTGTCCGGAGGGCAGGCCGAAAAGGACCGGACCGTGAAATCCCGCCATGACTTCGGCGATGACGGCGCGCACCGTCGGCATTGCCGTCGGGCTCGTCGCATCGCGGCATCTCGCCGAAGATGACGGCGGAGGCCCGGCCGAGCAGGCCGCTCAGCCGCAACTGCATCAGCAACCGATCGATGCGGAACGGGCGCTCGCCGACCTCGTCGAGAAACAGCACGTACCCGTCAGGCGGCGTACAAGGCGAACGGCGTCCCGAGCGACGCCATCAATTGCGTGAGAGTTCCGCCGAGGAGCATCCCACCGGCTTCGCCCGGCGCAATGACACTGACCTGCGGATGCGCGATCTCGCCTGCCGGCTCGGCAGCGCAGAGACACCGCGTGAACGTGTCGCGATCGTAGCCCGCAGCACCCCGGGCAAAGCGTCCTTCGATCATCGGGCCATGGAACGAGACGATCCCGCACTGCAGCGTGAGCCAGCTGAGAATCGATGTGTTGTCGCTGTAGCCGATGAATGCCTTGGCGTTGCGCGAGATGACCTGGCGATCGAGCAGCGGCAGCATCTGCACGCTGCCATAACCGCCGCGCGCTGCAACGAGCGCCGCGATCGACGGATCCTCCCAGGCGCGCATGAACGCCGAACCCGCACGTCGGGCGTCCCGGCGACATACCCGTGCCTCGCGAAGACGCTGTCGTCGTACACCGGTTCGAATCCGAGCGCGCGGATCTCGGCAATCCCGGCTTCGAACTCGTCGCGCTTGAAGGGACTGGCGGGCGCGACCACGGCGACGCGATCGCCGGGCCGCAAGGCGCGGGGCTTGCGCATCGGCTAGGCGAACCTCGCCATCTCGGCGGCAATCGCCTGATGCTCGTCGCCGCCCAGTGCCGCCCGCAGCGCCGACCCGGCCAAGGGACGGGGCCGCGGCGGCGCGAGAAAACGCTCCTTCACGCGGCGATGGCGCGCCATGGCATCCTCGACCCGCTTGAGCGGCAGCGTCCCCTCCTCCACCGCGTGGATCACGGCTTCAAGGGCGGCGAACTGCGGCTCCTGGGGGCGCCGCACATCAGCACGGCGTCGCAGCCGGCGCCAATCGCGGCGACGGTCGCCTCAGGAACGCCGTAGCGCTCGCTGATCGCCTTCATGTCGATATCGTCGGTCACCACCAGCCCCGTGAAACCGAGCTTCTTCTTCAAGAGGCCGTCGACAATCGCCGGCGAGAGCGTGGCCGGACGATCGGCATCGAGCGCGGGGATGAGGACGTGAGCGGTCATGAGCAGCGCGACGTCAGCCGCAATCGCCTCGCGGAACGGTACGAGCTCGACCGCCTCGATACGGTCCGGCGGATGTTCCACGATCGGCAGCTCGTGATGCGAGTCGGTGATGGTGTCTCCGTGTCCTGGGAAATGCTTGCCGCAGGCGGCGATGCCTGCCTCCTGCAGCGTCCGGATGATCGTCCGCCCGAGCCGCGCGACATCCTCGGCGCGCTCGGCCAGCGCGCGATCGCCAATCACCGGGTTCTTCGGGTTCGTATGGATGTCGAGCACCGGCGTGTAGTCGAGCGAAATCCCGACGGCCTTGAGCTCCGCCGCGAGCGCGCGCGCAAACCGCGCCGCCAGCGCTTCGTCGCCGCTCCGTCCCAGCGTCTGCATCGGCGGCCACACCGTAAATGGCGCCTTCAGCCTGGCGACGCGGCCGCCTTCCTGGTCCACGCTCACCCACAGCGGCAGCTCCTGCGTGAGCGATTGCGCTTCCCGGGCCAGCTCCGCGACCTGATCGGGCGCGACCACGTTACGCGCGAAGAGGATGATGCCGCCGAGATCGAACTCGCGGGCGAGCGCGCGAAGATCGGACGGAATGGCATCTCCGGCAAACCCGGCGATGGCGAGTTGCCCGATGTGACGACGAATGTCGCGAAGGGACATGTCTCAGTGAATTATAGCCACGGATTGCAGCTAGCCACGGATTCAACGTTCGGGCCGCGGACAACACGGACAACACGGATTGGGTTCTGAGTCGTTCCGTGTTCGGCCAACCTGTTGTCCGTGTTGTCCGTGGCCGGCTTGAACGTGCTATCCGTGGCGCGTTCAGTGGGTGCTGCGGAGGGGAAACGCGGCCAGCACCTGCTCGAGCGATCGCACCAGGTCTGGCATGACCGCCTCACCCATCGCGAACGCAAATTCCAGCCGGTTGCCGTCGTCTTCGGCGTCCGCGACGTATCCGGCGACGAGAATGTTGCCGGCGCCGTCGCCGATGAGGGAGAGATCGATCTGGCCGCTCAACGCGTCGAAGTTCGCGGCGTTCTCGAGCGCGGTGCCTGACGCTTCGATCTCGTCGAGCATCGATTGAAATTCCTCCGTCCGCAGTTCTGCGGCGAACTGGCCGCGAAATCCACCGACTGCGATCTCGATCTCGCAGGCGATCGCGCTGTCGTGACTGTCGTCGAAGAGCCCGGGCGTCGTTCGCGACACCGGCCGGATGAGCACGTGCTGTGCGCCCGCATCGCCAATCAGGATGTCTGTGCTCGCTGCCACCATGCCTCCATGGACGGCACGCTGCCGGTGCAGGCCGTCCGATCCCGTCCAATGCTGCCCATTATGCACGCGCAGCGGATATAATTTCGCCCGTGTATATCGAGTCCTCCGCGCCAACGCGGATTGATTTGGCCGGCGGGACGCTCGACATCTGGCCGCTTTATCTCTTCCACGAACACGCACAGACCATCAACGCCGCTATCAGCCTTCGAGCGCGGTGTTCCATCCAGTCTCGCTCGCTCACGCGGCCTGAGCATCGTTTCGGGCGATACCGGACGGCGCGTCGATGTGGCGCATTGGAGCGAGCTGCGCGACAACCACGAGCTCCGGCTGCTCGGCCGCCTGCTGCACTATTTCCAGGCCGACGGGATCGAGGTCCAGACACGGTCCGAATCGCCGGTCGGGGCCGGCATCGCCGGTTCCTCGGCACTCAATATCGCCGTGTGCGGCGCACTCGTGGCCTTGAGCGGACGCGAGCGCAGCGACGCCGAAATCATGCAGATCGCGATGAATGTCGAGGCCCAGGCGATCGACGTTCCGACAGGCGTCCAGGACTACCGTCCGGCCCTCTACGGCGGCATCTCCGCCGTGGAGCTGGCGGTGGACGGCGTGCGCCGCGTGCCGCTGCCGGTCTCACCCGTTGATCTTCAGAAGCGCCTGGTGCTCGCCTACACGGGGGCGTCCCGCAACTCCGGTATCAACAACTGGGAAGTGACCAAGCGCCATATCGACGGCGATCGCAACGTCCAGCAGCGCTTTGCGCGCATTCGCGACATCGCCGTGGCGATGCGCGACGCGCTCGAGCGCCAGGCCTGGGATGAGGTCGGGCGGCAGATCGGCGAGGAGTGGGAAAACCGCAAGGGCCTCGCGCCTGGCGTCACGACACCGGAGATCGACGCCATCCTCGGCGCGGCAAAGAATGCCGGGGCTACAGGAGGCAAGGTCTGCGGCGCCGGAGGCGGCGGCTGCCTGGTGTGCCTCGGCGAACCGGCCGATGTTCCAGCGATCCGCCAGGCGCATCGCCGCGCACGGCGGGCAGCTGCTCGACTTCACGATCGAGGCCGACGGACTCCGCGTCGAGAGCCGCACGACGGCCTAGGTCCAGCCCGTGAGTCTCGACAATCTGGCCATCGCCCGCGTCCTCGCCGAGATCGGCGATCTGCTCGAGATCAAAAGCGAGAACCCGTTCAAGATCCGCGCCTACCGCAACGCATCGGAGACCATCGCCCACACTGCGGAGCGGGTTGCGGATCTGACGGCGGCGCAGCGGCTCGCGATTCCCGGCATCGGCAAAGACCTGGCCGCAAAGATCAGCGAGCTCGTCGAGACCGGCGTCATCGCCTATCACAAGGGACTGCTCGAAGAGTTTCCCCCGACCATCCTCGATCTGCTCCACCTGCAAGGTGTCGGACCGAAAACCGTGGCCATGCTCTACCGCGAGCTCGGGATCGGCACGCTCGACGATCTCGGCTGCCGCGGCACGCGAGGGACGCCTGCGCAACCTCAAGGGCATGGGCGCCAAGAAGGAGGCCTTCATCCTCAAGGCGCTCGAGGAGCGCGCCCGGTCGACTGGACGCCGGCTGATGGCGGAGTCGCACGAAACAGCCGACGCGCTCCTTGCGGCGCTGCGTGCGCACGCCCCCGACGCGGACATCTCCCCCGTTGGCAGCCTCCGGCGCGGCTGTGAGACCTGCGGCGATCTCGACATCCTCGCCGCCGGCGCGCCGGCGTCGATGATGGACGCCTTCACGAGCTACAAACTGGTCGAGCGCGTGCTCGCGCACGGCGAGACCAAGTCGAGCGTGCTGCTCTGGGGAGGATTTCAGGCCGATCTTCGCGTCGTGCCGCGCGAAAGCCTTGGCGCCGCACTGCAGTATTTCACCGGATCGAAAGCGCACAACATCGCCCTCCGCGATCGCGCGATCAAGCGCGGCTTCAAGCTCAACGAATATGGCCTCTTCAGGATCGACGACGGCCAGCTCGTCGCGAGTGGAACGGAAGAAGAGATCTATCAGGCGCTGGGCCTCGAATTCATCCCCCCCGAGCTGCGCGAGAACCGCGGCGAGATCGAGGCGGCGGAGAACCGAACGCTGCCCTCACTCCTGACACCGAGCAGATCTGCGAGGCGATCTGCACATGCACACGACCGAGAGCGATGGCCGCGCCGACGCCGAGACGATGGCGCTCGCGGCGCGCGCCGCCGGCCACTCGTATATCGCCATCACCGATCACAGCCAGGCGCTGGCGATGGCCAACGGCCTCGACGAGCGCCGGGCGCTCGAACACGCGCGCCGGATCCGCGCCCTGAACGACCGGCTCGAAGGCATCACCGTCCTCGCCGGAATCGAGTGCGACATTCGTGCCGACGGCACGATGGATCTCGCCGACGACTGCCTCGCCGAGCTCGATATCGTCATCGCGTCGGTGCACTCGGCGTTTTCCCAGGACGAAGCGCAGATGACCGACCGCATCCTGCGCGCCATCGAATGTCCGCATGTCGACGTGCTCGGGCACCCGACGGGCCGGCGCATTCTCAAGCGGGACGGCTATCGCGTAAACTTCGATCGCCTGACGGCGGCCGCAGCCGCGGCCGGTGTCGCGGTGGAAATCAATTGCCAGATCGAGCGCCTGGATCTCGACGAGAACCACGCACGGCTGGCCCGGGATCGCGGAGTCAAGCTGATGATTGATTCGGACGCCCACTCGCCGGCGGCGCTGGGCCTGCTGCGCTGGGGCACGTCGATCGCCAGACGCGCATGGCTGCAGCCCGGCGACGTGCTCAACACGCTTCCGGTCGAAGAGTTTCGCGCGTCCTTGCGCCGCAACAAGGGCAAAAAGCCGCGGGCACGCAAACGATGACGCCGCCGAAGAACGCTCCGCTCGACGAGATCCGCCGCATTTACTTCGAGACCCGCCGGCGACGATTCTCAAGGACTTCGATCGCGCGATCGACTTGCTGAAGACGCTCCGACCGAGGCCGAGCGCGAACGCGCAACGGTCTACATGGAGGGCCTGGCGGAGATGCGAAAGGAATTCGGGAAGAAGGGAACGTAAGAAGGAGTAGCCGGCCGCTATTTCAACGCCTTCGTCAGCACGCGGCGCGCCGCCAGGCGCAGCGCTTCCGGGACGTTCCTGTCCGTCGACAGCATCTTGATGTCCTTCTCCGTCAAGCGGTGCATCAGCTGCATCGAGATGGCCGGCGGCGTCTTCGGATTCCTGGTCACGGCGTGAATGATCGAGTAGTTCTTCAGCCACGCCCGATTCGTCCCGATGATGCGCAGGACGTCCTCGGACACGTTGCCCATCTTCGCGAAGGCCTCGACTTCGGACTCGGTCAGCTTCGGCCCCGTCAGCACGGCCGTCGCGACGATGCGGTTGGAGTCGCGAATGAGCTGGGCGCGCTGCTCGCGCGTGCCCTTGGTCGCGAGTTTCAGGCGCGCCGCAATGGGAAGCGTGGAGACGAGTCGCGGGTCCGTCCCATCATCTTCCTCCTCGCTCTCTTCGTCGCCTTCTCCGGTCTTGTCATTCGCCTGGTCATCAGCGGCTTCGTGTGCTCTGCGCATCTCCCGGCGTCGAGGGCGCCGGCGCCGCTACGGCGGCGCGCGCAGCGCGATCGGCAAAAAAGGCACGAAGCTCTGCCGGACGCGTCAGCGGCGAGCAGTTCCTGCACGGCTTCCTGCGGCAACCGTGAAATCGTCGCGTCAGCAATCGCCGCGATGTCAGGATCCGGATCGTCTACGAGGACGACGAGGAGCGCGATCTGCTCCTGCGCGGGACGCGGCAGCAAGCCGCGCGCGGCGAGGAGCCGTACGTCGCGCGTAGCGCCACCCTTGAGAAAGAGATCGACGAGCGGTGAGCGATAGCCCGGATCCATATGATGCTCAATGTCCGCCGATGAACGCGTCGCGAATGCTGCCGACGGTGTCGGTCAACGCCCGCTCGGTTCCGGCCGCGAACAATCCTATCCCAGCCACGCCGGCTGCGCCTGCGTCTGCCACAGCGCGGGCACGTCCGCTGTCATGCCGCCGATGGCGACGACCGGAATCGGCACCGCGGCGCAGATCGTTTTGAGGGCGTCGAGGCCGGCAACGGGGTGTCCCACGGGCTTACTTTGCGACGCGAAGACGGTTCCAAACAGCAGGTAGTCGCAGGCGCCGGCGGTGGCCTCTGCCCTGGCTTCCTCGACGCTGTGGACACTCCGCCCGATCACGAACGACTCAGGAACGATGGTCCGCGCCCGCGCACACGGCAATGCATTCGCGGGCAGATGTACGCCCCAGGCTCCCGCCATCATCGCAACATCGAGCCGGTCGTTGACGAGGACACGCGTCGTGGTTCCCGCGATTCTCCTGGTGACGCCGGTCACGAGCGTCAAGAGTTCGGCGTCCTCGAGGCCGCGCTCACGAATTTGCACCGCATCGATGCCGGCGCGCGCGCAGGCCTCGGCTGCGGCGATCAGTGACGCCAACCGTGCGCCCTCCCCGCTGACAGCGCTCCCGTAGAGGCGCCGGTCGGTGACCATGACGATGAATGGGTATGGAAGACCGCGGCCGGTGGTGACGGCCTTACGGCTGGGTAGCTTGGCGGCTCATGCCCTGACCTGCGCCGGCCGGTCAGGATGCTCGACAGCTCGGCAAGGCCGGCAACGACAGTAATGGCGCCGACGCCCGACACCGCGCCACGCGCGACCGGGCCGCCCAGGACCTGCTGCAGCGCCGGAATCGTGTAGAAAAAGAGATTCCGATCCCAGAAGCTCGACCACGGCGCGACAACGAGGATAAGGCCTGCTTCGAGGAAGTAGGCGGCGAAAAGAATGCGCGTCAGGAGGGAGATGTCAACCTCCGGTCTGGACGCGGGCCAGCCGATCGATGCGTGCCGGCGCATCACGATAGTCGCCGGCTTCGGCCTGCAGTTCGAGGAAGACCGCCAGCGCCCGTGAAGTCTCGCCGGCGTCGTCGAGGAGGACGCCGAGATCGTAGAGCAGGGCGCGGCTATCGTCGACGCTGGGCGCTGCTTCTTCCGCGGCGCGCTCGAGCCATTCGACGGCAAGTACCGGCTCGCCGCGACGCTGATAGGCCCGGCCGAGAGCGGAGGCCGCTTCGAAGCGATGGCGCGGCGATCGCACGGCCGTCTGCAACGAGGCAATCGCCTCGTCGATCATGCCGATCTCGAGGTAGGTGCGCGCCAGCGTCATGTGCTGGGCCGAGAAGTCAGCGTCACCTTCCGCGTCGGTCCGGATCTTGGCGAAGGCTTGATCGAGGCTTCCTGATGCTGCCGGGGCATCGCGCTTTGGCGCGGGCGCTCGCGCCGGCTCATCGAAGCCGCCAAGGGCGCTCGTCAGATCGATCTCGTCGCTGCTCGACGAGGAGGCCGGCTCTGGAGCCGGCGGTGCAGCTGCTGAGAGCGGCGTCTCGCGCCGAGACCGGCTCGCTCTCCTGAGTCTCAGACGTGCTGCCAGCGGCCACCTCAGGTTCCGGCTCCGCGTCAGAGGGCGGCGACACATCCTCGGTCGAATCCTGATCCGCCAGTGGCGCTTCAGGCGCCGGTGTCGATTCCGGCGCTTCGAAAAAGGGATCGTGCGCCATGAAAGGCGCCTGACCGCTGAGACGTTCGGCGATCAACGTATCCGGGTCGGAGACGCGCAACATGACGAGCGCCCTGCGAAAGCGATCGATGTGCGCCGCTTCCCACGGCTCGCGCGCGACCAGGTCCTCCGCGATGACACGCGCTTCAGCGGCCTGATTGGCAGCGAGGTAGGCGTCGGTCAGCAGTTCCTGGGCCTCGTACATCGTCTGTTCGAGACCGCCGTCGACGCAGACTTCGACGAGCTTGAGGAGCGCGGGAATCTGTCCTGGCGCCTTGGCCACGAAGGACTGAAGATTCGTCGCCGCCTCCTGGAACTCCCCCGCGGCCGTTGCCGCGTCGACCGCCGAGTCCAGGCAGGCGAACGTGGTCTCCGAATTCGATCCAAGGAACGACCAGCCGAGCTCGACGACGGCCGGACGCTGCGCCGGGTCGGCTGTCAGGAGGCGCGCGAGGATGCTTCTGGCGCGGCCGAGATCCGACGGACCGCAGCTCGATCTCCGCCAGCGGCAGCAAGAGCGTGGCGTCCTGCCCGGCGCTGTCCTCGTCGAGAAATTCACGCGCGCCGGCGAGGTCGCCGGCCTCGAGCGCCGTCTTGGCGAGGATCGATCGCGACGTGGTCTCGAGCGGGTTGATGCGGACAAACTGCTTGAGCGCATCGATCGCTTCCGCGGTTCTTCCCTTTTCGAGCAGGTCGTCGTACAAGGCCCTGAAGCGCTTGCCGGCTTCTTCCTCCTCGCCCATCTCTTCGAGCGTTCGCGCGGCGGCCAGACGGGCCTCGAAGTCCGCGGGATCGATGGTGCCGAGCTTGACGACGATTTCGGCGGCGCCCCGCCGATCGCCCTTGGCGCGGCGGCGCGTGGCAATCGTATTGAGGTGCGCCTTGGCATCGGCGAGGAGACCCTGCCGGGCAGAGATGTCCGCGAGCTGAATCTGCGTCGTCTCGTCGAGCGGCTGGATCTTGAGGATCTTCTTGTAGAGCGCGGCGGCCTTGGGGTAGAAGCCTTCGTCGACGAAGTGCTGTGCGATGCGCGTGTACTGGACGACGGCGTTTTGCGGCTGACCGGCGCGGGCGTAGAGCTCGCCAAGGGTGTTGGCGGTGCTCCAGTCGCGAGGATTTTCCTCGACGACACGGACGTACTCGGCGATCGCCGGTTCGAGGCGACCCTGGCGGAGAAGCTTCTCCGCCTTTTTCAGCGTGGCATCACGGTCGATGGCCAAGGGGAGGCTCCAGGGCCGGCGAGGAGGGCGCGTGACATGGTCAGCAAGCGGTCACGCCATCCTATCAAAGAGGGATGGCGGGCGGAACGTCCTGCGGTGCACGTCGGAGTAACCAAAGCGTGACACGGCGTCGAGATGCTCCTTGGTCGCGTAGCCCTTGTGCCGGGCAAACCCGTAGCGCGGATCCAGCGCGTCGAGCTCCAGCATCATCCGGTCGCGCGTCACCTTGGCCACGATCGACGCCGCCGCGATCGCCGTGCAGCGCGTATCGCCCTGCTCCACCGCGCGCTGCGCGACCGGCAGATCGGGAATGCGAAACGCATCGACGATGACGAAATCAGGAATCGGCACCAGGCCGAGCACCGCCCGCTGCATGGCGCGGAGCGATGCCTGACGGATGTTGATGCGGTCGATTTCCTCGCGATCGGCCGCCGCCACCGACCACGCCACCGCGGCGCGCGTGATCTGATCGTAGAGGCGCTCGCGCTCGAGCGCGGTCACCGTCTTCGAGTCGGCGATGCGCGCGACGTAACGCTCCGGGTCGAGGATCACCGCCGCGGCGACCACCGGGCCGGCGAGGCATCCGCAGCCGACTTCGTCCACGCCCGCAACACAATTGAACCCCATCCGGCGGATGGAATTTTCCAGCGTGCGGAACGCGCGGGTCTTGGTCATGGCCGCGGACGCGCTGACCTACGACTTCTTCTGCTCCTTCATCCTCGCCGCCTTGCCCTTCAGGTCGCGGAGGAAGTAGAGCTTGGCGCGGCGCACGCGCGCGGAACGCGTGACTTCGATGCGATCGATGATCGGCGAGTGCAGCGGGAAGATGCGCTCGACGCCCTGCCCGAAGGAGACCTTCCGCACCGTGAACGTCGCGCGCGCGCCGCCGCGGTGCATGCCGATCACCATGCCCTCGAACACCTGAATGCGCTCCTTGTCACCCTCGCGCACCTTCACGTGCACGCGCACCGTGTCTCCCGGCTTCATCGCCGGGCGCTCCACCATCTGGCCGCGCTCGACGGTCTCTACCGCAGTCATCACATCGCTCCCTTCAACTTGGCTGTCAGCTACAGCTGCCAGCCCTCTGCTATCCACATTGGCACGGCGTCCGTGCCTTACTTTTCGCCCTTGCGAATCTCGTCCAGCAGCGCCTGGTCGTCCGCGTCCAGCGTGACCGACTCCAGCAGGTCCGGCCGCCGCGCCGCGGTCCTGGCCAGCGCCTCGCGCCGGCGCCACTTTGCAATCGCCGCATGGTGCCCGGACAACAGCACCGCCGGTACCGTCATGCCCCTGAAACGTCGCCGGCCGCGTGTACTGCGGGTAATCCAGCAACCCCCGCATGAACGAATCGCGCGCGACCGATTCCTCGTCGCCAACGACGCCGGGCACGAGCCGTGCGACCGCGTCGAGCATCACCAGCGCCGGCAGTTCCCCACCCGAGAGCACGTAGTCGCCAACCGAGAGCGCTTCCACCGCAAGAAATTCCCGCACCCGTTCGTCGACGCCTTCGTAGCGGCCGCAGAGGAACACCACGTGTCCGCAGTCCGCTCAACCGCTCCGCGTGGCGGTGGGAAAACCGCTCGCCATCAGGGCTCGTCAGCACGATCGTCCCGGGCGTGCCGCGCGTGTCCCGGATGCGCTCCACCGCCGCGAAAAACGGCTCGGGCTTCATCACCATCCCCGGCCCGCCGCCAAACGGCATGTCGTCTACGACGCGGTGCCGATCGGTCGTGAAATCCCGCAGGTCGTGAACCGCCACGTCGACGATGCCGCGACCGATTGCCCTTCCGACCACTCCATCCGCCAGCGACGCCTGCACCATCGCCGGAAAGATGCTGACCAGATCGAACTTGATCCGCCCTGCGGGGTCAGCGCTCATTCGCTTCGAGCAACCCTTGGGGCGGATTCACGTCAATCACGCCGTTCGCGGGATCGATGTTCACGCAAATGTGATCCACGAGCGGTATCAGTATCTCGCCGCGCTGCCCCTCGACGACGAGGTGGCAACGGTCGATCGGTCCGTGGACCGCCACGACTTTCCCGACGGCCTTTCCCGCGGCCCGGACCTCGCAGCCGACGAGATCGTGCCGGTAGAACGTTCCCGAGGGCAGCGGCGGAATCGACGACGCCGGCAGCCAGACATCGGCGCCCGCCAGCTCAATCGCGTCGTTCATCGACTCGATCCCTTCGAGCGCCACAACCGGCCGCCCCTGCTGAATCCGCGCCTCGGTCACCCTGCGGGGAACGGCACGATCCTCGGGCCCCACGAGCAACACCTGACCGACCCGAAAGCGATCCTCGGCGAAGTCCGTCTCGGGATTCACGATCACCTGCCCGCGAATGCCGTGCGCCCGCGCGATGCGGCCGACGAGCAGCAGTTCTTCCCGCGAATCACCAGGTGTCATACCGCTCGGCTCTCAGGACTCGCCTTACGGCTCGTCGCGGAACTCGAGCGTCGCCTTAATCCCCTCGAGCTCGGCCGTCGTCGCCACGAGCGTTCGCACCGCCTGAGCGGTGCGGCCCTGACGCCCGATCATCCGTCCGAGGTCACCAGGAGCCATGAAGAGCTCGACGAGCGTCTGGCCTTTGTGCTCACGCTCGGTGACTCTCACCGCCCCTGGATGATCGGCGAGCGTCCTGGCTACGGCCTCGACGAGGTCGCGCGCGCGGCTCACGACGCTGGCTGTTCGGCCGCCGCCGGCGCTGCCGGCATGCGCGCCACGAGCGTCCGCACCGAGTCGGACGGCTGCGCCCCGACCTTCATCCAGTGCTCGAGCCGATCGCGGTTGAGCGTGAGCGATTCCGGCGTGGTGCGCGGATTGTAGTGTCCGAGCACTTCGACGAAGCTGCTGTCACGCGCTGCACGCGAGTCGGTGACGACCACACGGAAATACGAGCGCTTCTTCGACCCGGTCCGACGCAAACGAATTGCTAACATTCAGTCCCCTCTTCGCTATCAGCCTTCAGCTATCCGCTTTCGGCTATCTTCCGAACCCTAACCCGAACCCGCCGCGTTTCTTGCCGAGCGAGGCCATCCCGCCAAGCTGTTTGAGCATCTTCTTCATCTGCACGAACTGCTTCAACAGCCGATTCACTTCTTCCACCGACGTGCCGCTGCCCTTGGCGATGCGCTTGCGGCGGCTGCCGTTGATGATCTGGTGATTGGCGCGTTCCTTCGACGTCATCGAGTTGATCATCGCCTCGATGCGCGAGAGTTGGCCTTCGTCGAGCCCTTCGCGGCCGGCCATCGCCTGCTTCAGGCCGCCCATACCCGGCAGCATGCCGAGAATCTGCTCGAGCGGGCCCATCTTCTTAATCGTCCGCAGCTGATCGCGGAAGTCCTCGAGATTGAACTCGTTCTTCCGGATCTTCTGCTCGAGTTGCGCCGCATCCTCCACCGAAACGGCTTCTTCAGCCTTCTCGATGAGCGAGAGCACATCGCCCATCCCGAGCACGCGCGAGACCACGCGATCGGGATGGAACGGCTCGAGGTCCTGCAGGCGCTCACCGCTGCCGGCAAACGCGATCGGCACGCCGACGACGCCAACTACCGACAGCGCCGCGCCGCCGCGCGCATCGCCATCCATCTTCGAGAGCACGACGCCCGTCACGCCGATGCGGCGGTTGAACTCACCGGCGCTCTTGATGGCGTCCTGCCCCGTCATCGCGTCGGCGACGTACAAGAGGTCGGTCGGCTGCGTCGCGTCCTTGATCGCCTGCAACTCGACCATCAGGTCGTCGTCGATGTGCAGCCGGCCAGCGGTGTCGACGATGACGACATCGAAGCCGGCGTTCTTCGCTTCGGCGAGGGCGCCCGCAGCGCGGCGCACCGGATCGAGATCGCCCGCCGGATCGTGAACGCGCACGCCGGCCTGCTTCGCGACGACGGCCAGCTGTTCGATGGCGGCCGGCCGGCGCACGTCGGTCGATACCAGGATCGGGTGCTTCCCCTGCTTTGCCAGCCAGCGCCCGAGCTTTCCCGACGTCGTCGTCTTGCCCGAACCCTGAAGCCCGAGCAGCAGGATGACGCGCGGCCGCACCGTCGACGGCGGCAAGCCTCCCGTGCTGTCGCCAAAAAGCGCCAGCATCTCGTCGCGCACGATGCGCACGACCTGCTGCGCCGGCGTGAGGCTCTTCAGAACCTCCTGATCGACCGCCTTGTCGCGGACGCGATCGATGAACGCCTTGACGACCTTGAAGTTGACGTCCGCCTCGAGGAGCGCCATCCGGATTTCACGGAGCGCGGCCTCGACCGTCTGCTCGGTGAGGCGAACCTCGCCGCGCAGCGACCGGAAAACCCCTTGCAGGCGGTCACTGAGGGAATCGAACATGGCAATCGGTGCCCCAAGAACGACCTAACCGTCTCAGGCGCAAACGTTTATCGTAACAGAGCCGGCCGCGCTTGACAACCGGGCCGTTGGCCGCTGGTCTCAGACCTCGGTCAGCTTGTGGCCGAGCTTGTGCTTCTTGGTGTGCAGATAGTGACGGGAATGCTCGGACGGGGGGATTTCGAGCGGAATCCACTCCGCCACCGACAGCTTGTAGCCCTCGATTCCCACCAGTTTTCGCGGATTATTCGACAGAAGCCGCATCGACTTGACCCCGAGATCCTTCAGGATCTGGACGCCGATGCCGTAGTCGCGCTGGTCGGCCTTGAAGCCGAGGCGCTCGTTCGCCTCCACCGTATCGAGGCCCTGGTCCTGGAGCTCGTAGGCGCGAATCTTGTTCGCCAGGCCGATGCCCCTCCCCTCCTGATTCAGGTAAAGGAGGATTCCCCGGCCTTCCTCTTCGATCTTCGTCAGGGCGGCCTCGAGCTGCCGGCCGCAGTCGCAGCGCTCGGAGTGGAAGACGTCGCCTGTCAAACACCGCGAGTGCACGCGGACCAGGACGTCCTCGCCCTCGCCGATCTCGCCCTTGACCATCGCGACGTGCGTCTCGCGATCGATGATGCTCTCGAAGGCGATGACGTGGAACTGGCCGTGATCGGTTGGGAGCGACGCCGACGCGACGCGGCGCACCAGCGCCTCGGTCCGCATCCGATACTGGATGAGGTCCGCGATCGTGATCATCAGCAGCTTGTGGCGCTTGGCGAACTTCGTCAGCTCCGGCACGCGCGCCATGGTGCCGTCATCGTTCATGATTTCGCAGATGACGCCGGCCGGGTAAAGCCCGGCGATGCGTGCGAGATCGACTGCCGCTTCCGTCTGCCCGGCGCGGACGAGAACTCCGCCGTTCCTCGCCTTGAGCGGAAACGTGTGCCCGGGCCGCGCAAGATCTGACGGGCGCGTTGCGGGATCGATCGCCGCGAGGACCGTCGCCGCGCGATCGGGCGCGGAGATGCCGGTGCTCGTGAGGCCCTTGGCCTCAATCGACACGGTGAATGCCGTGCCGAAGCGCGCGGTGTTCTCCGGCGCCATCTCCGCGAGGTCGAGCTCGCGCAGCCGGTCTTCCGTCATCGGCGTGCAGATGAGGCCGCGACCGTACCTGGCCATGAAGTTGATCGCGGCCGGCGTGATCTTCTCTGCCGCGATCGTGAGGTCGCCCTCGTTCTCGCGATCCTCGTCGTCGACGACGATGATCATCTCGCCATCGCGAATGGCGTCGATGGCCTTCTCGATCGGCGCAAAAACCGACTTGGGCTTCTTCCTGGCGCGTTTGGCCGCGGTCATCTCGACCTCCCGTCAGGGCCGAAAGCTTTCATTGCAGTGCGCAGGTCGCCGGCGTCGGGACGCAGTCCCAGGGCCCGGACGACATACTTCCCCAGAATATCGCACTCGATGTTGACGGCGGTTCCTTCCCTGCACGACTGAAACCTGGTGTGCAGCCATGTGAAGGGTATGAGCTGGACGTCGAACTGACTCCGGCCGTCGTCGATCGAGGCTACGGTCAGGCTGACACCGTCAACGGCGATGGAGCCTTTCTGGACAAGCAGCGGCATGAGGGACGCTGGGATAGCGACGGTGACCCGGTAGTAGTCGCCTTCCTGGCGAATGGCTTCGATTGTGCCCGTCGCGTCGACGTGGCCCTGCACGAAATGGCCGCCCACCCGCGCGTCGGCGCGCATCGATCGCTCGAGGTTCACGAGCGCCGGCGTTTCGAGGTCGTCGAGCGTCGTGACGCGGGCAGTTTCCGGCGAGATATCGAACGACACCGCGCCGGACGCGTTGTCGACGACCGTCAGGCACACGCCGTTGACGGCAATGCTCTCGCCCGATCGTCGTGTCGCCGGCGATCTCGGTGCCAACCCGTAGACGTATCGTCTCGGGTGCGCGTTCGACGTCGAGCAGCGTTCCGACCGCCTCAACCAGCCCTGTGAACATATCCCTCAATCCGCACGTCGGCACCGATCGGAGACGCGCTCAACTCGTCGAGGAACACGACGCTGCCGCCGGGCAATCCGCCCCATTCGACGCCGTCGGTCCCGAGCGCGTGCGGCGACACGAACAGCTCGACGCGATCGACGAGACCCGCGCGCCAGAACGACTGCTGCAACGTCGGCCCGCCTTCGAGCGTCATCGCCATGATGTTGCGCCTGGCGAGCGCGCTCAACGCCGCGGCGAGGAACCCGGCGTCGTTCGTCACGCCAGCGTTCGGCATCTCGACAAACTCAATCTGTGCTCCGGCGCGCGACAGTTCATCCGCCCGCGATCTGATCGACGCCTGCTGCCGTCACGATCACGACTGGACCCGCGTCGAGCGTCGAGAAGATCCGCGCCTGCGCAGGTGTGCGCAGCCGGCGGTCGAAGATCACGCGCGTCAACGGCCGCTCGCGATAGACGCCGCGCGCTGTCAGCAGCGGGTCGTCGACGATTGCCGTCTCGGACCCGATCGCAATGGCGTCGGTCTCTGCGCGTCCGCACGTGGGTCAGGCTGTTCGCCTCGGCGCCTGTGATTGCCGTCCGCGCGCCCTTTCGCGCGGCCACCATGCCGTCGAGCGACACCGCCGCCTTCAGCGTCACGAATGGCCGCTGCCGCGAGATGAACGTGAAGAACGGCCGATTCAGGCGCTCTGCTTCGTCGCGCATGACACCCAGGACGACTTCGACGCCTCTGTCCCTGAGGTAGCTGATGCCACGGCCAGCCACCATCGGGTTCGGGTCCTCAATCGCGATCACGGCACGGCGAACCCCTGCTTCTACGACGCGCGGAGCGCACGGTCCGGTCCGTCCGGTGTGAGAGCAGGGCTCGAGCGTGCAGTAGAGTGTCGCGCCGCGAGCCCGATCGCCGGCGTCCGCCAGCGCCACGCACCTCGGCGTGCGGCCCGCCCGCGCGCTCATGCGCGCCACGGCCGATAACCACGCCCTCCGCGTCCACGATTACGGCGCCGACCATCGGATTCGGGCTGGTGCGGCCACGGCCACGCTCGGCGAGCGCCAACGCCCGCGCCATGTGCCGCTCGTGCCCCAGGTCCCGCGCCTGCTCGTCGTTCACCATTTCTCTTCGAACAGCGCGTCGACGTATTCCTGCGGCGCAAACGGGATCAGATCGTCGATACCCTCGCCAACACCGACGTAGCGGATCGGAATCTTCAGATCGTTGGCGATGGCAACGGCAATGCCGCCCTTCGCCGTGCCATCGAGCTTCGTGAGCACGATGCCGTTGACGCCGGCCACCGACATGAACTCGCGCGCCTGTGCCAGGCCGTTCTGCCCTACCGTCGCATCGAGCACGAGCAGCACTTCGTGCGGCGCTCCGGGCACCTCGCGTGCCGCAATTCGCCGAATCTTGTCCAGCTCGGTCATCAGGTTGACGCGCGTGTGCAAACGTCCGGCAGTATCGACGAGCAGCACGTCGCGATTGCGCGCCTTGCCTGCGGCAATCGCATCGAACACCACCGCCGCCGGATCGGCGCCGGGCCGCGCGCGGATGAAGTCGACGCCCGCCCTCTTCGCCCACACTTCGAGCTGCTCGACCGCCGCGGCGCGGAACGTATCGGCGGCACAAATGAGCGGCGTCTGCCCCTGATCCTTCATCAGCCGCGCCAGCTTGCCGACGGTCGTCGTCTTGCCGGTGCCGTTGACGCCGACGATCATCACGACATGCGGACGTTGGCCGTTGCCAGCCGGCGTGTCCGTCGCGCGCAGGATGTCGAGGATCTCGCCCTTGACGAGATCGCGCATCGAGACACTACGCCGATCGCGCGAGCGCACGGCCTCGACAATGCGATCCGTCGCGGCGACGCCCACATCGGCCGAAATCAGCGCTTCCTCGAGCGCCTCGATGGTCTCGACATCGATCGGCCGGCTGCGCTGTTCGACGGTATCGGCGCGCTTGACGACTTCTTCAAACCGATCGACGAACTGCTGCTTCGTGCGGGTGAGAGATTCTTTGATGCGATCGAAAAAACCCATAAAGGCAATGCTGAATGCTGAATGTCGAATGCTGAAGGAATGCTGAACGTCGAATGCTGAATGAATGCCTGATTCTCTTATTCTTCCTTCTTCTTTACTTCAGCATTCAGCATTCAGACATTCAGCATTGCTATCTGTCCGCCTCCGCCCTTTGTTTCCGTCCCATGAGGGCGTCGACGGCTTCGGCCGGCGAACGTCTGGCGGCGAGCACCGCCGCCATTTCGGCGGTGATGGGAAGCTCGATTCCGTGCCGGGCGCCGAGCGCGAGCGCGGCGCCGGTGGTACGCACGCCTTCGGCAATCATCCGCATGCCGCTCAGGATCTCGTCAAGGCTCCGGCCCCGTCCGAGCTCGAGCCCGACGTGTCTGTTGCGGCTGAGATCTCCGGTCGCCGTGAGAATGAGATCCCCGAGACCGCTGAGTCCCGCCAGAGTTTCGCGCCGGCCGCCTTCGGCGTCCGCGAGCCGGGAGATCTCGACGAGCCCGCGCGTGATGAGCGCCGCCATCGCGTTGTGACCCAGGCCCAGGCCTTCGACCACTCCGGACGCAATCGCGATCACGTTCTTCATCGCGCCGCCAATCTCTACGCCAGCCACATCGTCGCTGACATAGAGCCGCAGCGCCGGCCCGCGAAATCGGTCCTGCACGTACGCCGCCGCCTGCGGATCGCGGGAGGCGGACAACACGGCCGTCGGCAATCCACGCGCGACTTCCGCGGCGAAGCTCGGCCCCGAGAGCACGACCACTGGCTGGCCCGGCGTTCGCTTCCTCGCCCAGGACTTGCGACATGCGTTCGAGAGAATCCGTCTCCAGGCCCTTGGTCGCGCTGACGAGGACCGCCCTCGCCGGGAGCGATGACGACACCGCCCGCGCGACGGCGCGTAAGCCGTGCGAGGGAACCGCGAACACTACGACGGTCGCGTCCTGCAGTGCCGTTTGCGAGCGCGAGACCGGCGTGACGCGATCGGGCAGCCGGACGTCCGACAGGTAGCGCGGGTTCACGCGCGTCGACGCCATCTCCGCCACGAGCTCGGGGTCGCGCGCCCACAGTCGAACGTCATGCCCGACACGCGCCAGGTGCACCGCGAGCGCCGTGCCCCAGCTGCCGGCTCCGAGAACTGCAATCGACTCAAACATCAGCGTGCGAACCTACAGCCTTCTCTCCGTCCCATGCGTCAACCGGCTCAGGTTGGCGCGGTGACGAAAGAGGATCAGTGCGGCGGTTCCGGCGGAGGCCGCGACGACGACGCCCGGTGCGCCCGTGAGCCATGCAGCCGGCGGTAACGCGAGCGTGGCGGCAACCGACCCCAGCGACACGTAGCGGGTCGCCGAGACAATCACCAGAAACAACGTCAGCGCGATAGCGGTGGCAATCGGCGTCAGAACGGCGAACACTCCAGCGGCAACGGCAACGCCCTTGCCGCCATGGAAGCGCAGCCAGACAGGATAGATGTGTCCGACGATGGCAGCAGCTCCCGTCAACGCCGCCACGCCGTTGCCCCCGGTAGACGCGAGCGCCAGGCCAACCGGTGCGGCCCCCTTGGCGACGTCGAGCAGCGTCACCAGCAGCGCCCGGCCCACGCCCGTGTTGCGCAGCACATTGGCGGCGCCGACATTGCGGCTGCCGACACGCCGCACGTCGATGCCTGCCCGCCGCGCCAGCAGGAACGCGAACGGCACCGAGCCGGCCAGGTAGCCAGCCAGGATGGCAAGGCTGTTCATTGGATCAATGGTACTCGTAACCACGGCCACGGACGCTTAGGGCCACGGATCACGCGGACAACACGGATAACACGCCACGGATAACACGGACAACACGGATCTTCTTTGGAACACACGCCCCGTGAGCGAATCGGCGAATCCGCGGGATCGGCGTGCTCAGATGCCGAGAATGAGCCGTCGAACCATGTCCAGCCCCATTTGCGCGGCCTGGAACTTGACCTGGGAACGGTTGCCGTAGAGCCAGAGCGTGCTGACACGGGTCGGAGCAGTTCTGGCTGGCGACGGCGATGGCGACGGTTCCCACCGGCTTCTCCGGGGTTCCGCCGGTCGGTCCCGCGATGCCGGTAATGCCAACCGAGATCGACGAGCCGGTTCTGGAGCGCACGCCCTCGGCAAGCGCGAAGGCCACTGGCTCACTCACCGCGCCATGCGCGGCGATGAGCTCCTCCGGCACGCCTGCCAGGTCCGTTTTCAGCTGATTGCTGTAGCAGACGACGCCACCGGCGACATACGCCGAACTGCCAGGCACGTCAGTGAGCCGCGACATCAGGAGCCCTCCCGTGCACGACTCTGCTGCCGAGATCGTCAAGTGGCGATCGGCGAGCAGCTGGCCAACGATCTCTTCCATCGATCGTCCGTCGGTGCTGAAGACACCGGCCCCGAGCGCAGCGACGAGCTCGTCGCGTGCGGCGATGAGCGTCGCTCGCCGCTTCTGCTCTCGTTGGCCGACCGCATGACGAGATGCAACTCGATCTGCCCGGGCGCCGCGAGAATCGTCGTCTCGATCGGTTCGGGCCTCGTCAGCCATTTCGAATAGATCGGCTGCGCCAGTTCTTCAACGTGCGACTCGCCGCGGCCGACCGTGAAGAGCGTCGCGCGGAACAGGCGCTCGGCACCGACGCGCGCTGCAAGGGCCCCGCTGGCCAGCGCCTCCATCATCGGCTTCATCTCGCGCGGCGGTCCGGGCAGGAGGACGATCATCCGATCGCCGACTTCGAGCATCTGTCCCGGCGCTGTGCCATTCGGGTTGTCGAGGACGACGCCGCCCTCGATGACCAGCGCCTGCCGGCGATTGACCTCCGGCATCTTCAAGCCACGCCGGGCAAAGCGCTGGACGAGCCGCTCGACGATGTCGGGATACTCGATGAGCGGACGGTCGACGACATCGGCGAGCGCGTCGCGCGTGACGTCGTCGTCGGTGGGGCCGAGCCCGCCGGTCAGGATGACGAGATCGACGCGCTCGAGCGCGCGGCGCAGGTGGTCCGCGACTTCGCGCCGACTATCGCCGACGACGGTCTTCGACCGCAGCTCGATGCCGAGCGCTGCCAGGCGCTCCGCGAGAAACAACGAGTTCGTATCGATGCGCGTCGATCCGAGCAACTCGCTGCCGACGGCGATGACTTCGGCGCGGCGCAGCGGCGCTTTGGCCGCGCTCATGCCACCCATCCCGGCAGAAGGAACATCAGCAGTCGCAACGACAAATTGGCGTATATGGCGGCCATCGCGTCGTCCGCCATGACGCCGAGGCCACCGTGCAGCGCTTCGAACCGGCGCGCCGGAAACGGTTTGATGATGTCGGAGATTCGAAAGAGGAAGAACCCGGCGATTGCCGCACTGAGGCCGACGGGAATGAATGCGACCGTGATCAACATCCCCACGACTTCGTCGAGGACGATCGGACCGGGGTCGGTGCCGCCGAAGTGACGCTCCGAGATCGTTGCCGCCCAGATGCCGACGAAAAACACCGCGGCAATTGCCACAACCTCGAGGACAGCGAACGGCAGCCCCGTGGCCGGCTGCATCTGCCTGAGGCCTGCGTACACGACGAGGCCTACTGCAGAACCGACGGTGCCTGGCGCAATCGGAAAGTAGCCGGAGTATCCGGCGGTGGCGAGGAAGACGGCGAGTCGAGTCACGCTTTTACGACGCGAGTCTCGGCGAGGCGGTCGTGCAGCGCGCGCCCGTCCGAGTCGAAGAGGATTGCTGCAAAGCCCAGCCCCACGGGCAGCAACGATGCCAGATAGGCGCTCGCCCGCAGCACGGACGCGCCCATCGTCACACCACCCTCGAGGTCATCGGCGTGGATCCCCGCCGTTGGTTGATCGGCGACGACCCTGATCCCGGCGATCATCTTGCCGATTGTCTGGCCGCCAGCCGTCGTGAAGATCGTGAGGTAGCCGCCGTTGAGCAGCAGGAGGAACACGCCGAGCGGGACCGGCGGCAGTGACACGATCCCTGCGAGCGGCAGACTCAACAGGCGCAGCGTCGAATACAGAACGCCCGCATCGATGGCGCCCAGCACCAGAAGATCGATGAGCCCGGCGAGGATTCGCGCCGCCACAGAAGCGGGCGCCGCAACAGTGCGTGCCGAATCCGGCTCGCCCGGAGATGTCCTGCCGCAGGGCGCGATGGCCGTCGCGGCGTACGCTCGGCGGCGGCTCGTGAGAGCAACGCCGGCTCCGCGGTATCCATGGGCAGCGCGCGTTCTGTCTGCGCGCGCGCCACTGCGGGCTGACCGCGGCGCACCGACAGCGGCGCTCGTGGAATCGCCGACGGCGTGACGAGCGGCGCGTCGTCGCCGAAGAGGGGTAGATCGAAGCGCGAGTTCGTCGTTGGACGGGGGGCCCGCGGCCTATCCGAGGTGCCCGAGTCGGCCACTGCCGTGCCCGGACGCGCTACGGTCCGCTCGCTGAGGGGGAAATCCGCCAGCGCACCCAGGCTGTCGTTCTCGGCCTGCTCACCCTCGATCGGCAGGTCGATCGACGGAGTCTCCGACAACAGGAATTCGTAGCCGCAGTTGCGGCAGCGGTCGGCGCTGCCAAAACTGATGTACTGGCATTTCGGACAACGCATTATTGCGCTGGAGGTGGCGGCAGGGGCTTCGACGGCCGCGGCGCGCGAGCGGCGGGGACGGCAGCGGCGGCAGCCGGAGGCGAATTCAGACGAGACGCTTCGAGCAGCCGGCGCTGGATCACAGCGCGCAACTCGTCGGCGTCCTTTCGCGACGGATCGGAATCCGAAATCGAATCGAGCACGGCGAGCGCATCACGCAGACGCCCATCGTCGTGCAATCCGCGCGCTCTGGCGATCCACGCCTCCGACGGCAACGGCAGCGGCAATGGATCTTCCACGACCGTCGCGCGCGGCGCCACTTCGATGTCGCGGAGTGGCAACCACCCCGGGCGCGTCAGTGCAATCCAGGCAATGACGCCGGCAGTCGCGAGACCCGCCAGGACACCCGTCGCAATCCACGCGGCTCGCGACGAACCGCTGCGGTCGAGTGTCGCGAGATCGGAATCCGATTCGGCGCGCGGCAACGCAAGGGACCGTGCCGGCCGCACACCCGTTGGCGCGAACCTGTTCACCCGTTCGAGCAGTACCAGGGCTTCTTCGCTGTGCACGCCGCGCTCGACGGCGGACGTCAGCAGCGTTCGGGCAATGCCGGCGTCACCGCGCTCGAACGCCGCGGCGCCCGTGTGCAGCAGCTCATCGCCTTCGCGTTGACGTTCGGCGACAGCGCTGCGGGCGCGATCGATGTACGCCTTGGCGCGCGCATGGCCGCGATCGAGAAAGAGGACCCGTGTCCAGACGCTGATGGCGAGCTCGTGCTGACCTGAAAAGTAGTGATCGAGGCCGGCAAGCAGCAGGTGTTCGACGCGGGCGTTGCGCTCGCGCTCCGGCACGTCTCCGCCTCTCGGCGAGGTGGTCGGTCCGCAGCGGGTCGGTCATCGAAAGTGAAGCAGCAAAAGAAGTTCGATGGATTATGGAACCCGGGATGGGTGCGCGTCAACCGTGATCGCTGCGGCTGGACCTCGAACCCGGAACGACTGAGTCACAATAACCCCCATGCCGATCATCGAATCCATCCCGAACGTGAGCGAAGGGCGTCGTCCCGAGGTCATCGATCGGCTGGCCGACGCCATCCGCGCCACGCCGGGCGCCCGCCTGCTCGACTACTCATCCGATGCCTCACACAACCGCTCGGTGTTCACCCTCGCGGGAGACGGCGTTTCGGTCAAGGCCGCGATTCTCGCGCTCTTCGAAGTCGCGGTGGCGGCCATCGATCTTCGGACGCACAAAGGCGAGCACCCGCGGCTCGGCGCCGTGGACGTCGTTCCGTTCGTGCCGATCGCCGACGTGACGATGGCCGAGTGCGTGGCGCTCGCAAAGGACGTCGCTGCCGCCGTCGCCGATCGGTTTCGGGTTCCGGTGTTCCTTTACGAAGAAGCGTCCGTCAACCCGGCGCGAAAGAACCTCGAGGACATCCGACGCGGCGAATTCGAGGGGCTCGCGGCAAAGATGTCCTCGCCGGCGTGGGCGCCCGACTTCGGTCCGTCGACGCCAAACGAGACGGCGGGCGCGTCGGTCATCGGCGCGCGCATGCCGCTCATCGCCTACAACATCAATCTCAACACCAATCGCCTGGACGTCGCCAAGCGCATCGCCGCCGCGATCCGCCACAGCAGCGGCGGTCTCAGGTACGTGAAGGCCATGGGCGTCATGCTCGACGACCGCAACCTGGCGCAGGTGTCGATGAATCTCACGAACTACGAGAAGACGCCGATCTTTCGGGTCTTCGAAATGGTCAAACGCGAGGCCGAGCGATACGGCGTCACGATTCTCGAGAGTGAGATCGTCGGATTGGTGCCCGCCGCGGCCCTCGTTCGCTCGGCGGAGTTCTATCTGCAGCTCGATCGATTCGGTGACGCACAGATCCTCGAGAAGAAGCTCGAAGACGCCTAGTCGGCGACCTCTTCTTCGTCGACACGCCTGACCGGCGCGATACCGAAGCCGCGCATCTTCCGGTACAGATTGCTGCGTTCGACGCCAAGCACGTCAGCGGTGCGTGAAATATTGCCGTGCTGACTGGCCAGGGCCTTGAGGATGTAGTCGCGCTCGAAAATGTCGCGCGCGTCGTGCAGCGGCATGGACACTTCTCCGGGCGCGATGTCGATGCCCGCGCCGCCTTCGAGAAACGACAAATCAGCAGGCGCGATCGTGTCGCCCGGCACCATGATCATGAGCCGTTCGAGCACGTTTCTCATTTCGCGAACGTTGCCCGGCCAGCGGTAGCGCTGCAGCACGCTCATGGCCATCGGATCGAACGTCTTTCGGCGCCGGCCGTATTCGCGCGCAAGCTCCGACATGAAGTGCTCGGCAAGCCGCGGGATGTCGTCGACGCGGTCGCGCAGCGGCGGCACGAACACCGGGATGACGTTCAGCCGGAAGTAGAGGTCTTCGCGAAAACGCGAGGCGCGAATCTCGGTCGGCAGGTCTTTGTTCGTCGCCGCCAGTACGCGAACGTCGACGCGGACGCTCGCCGCGCCTCCGACCGGCTCGACCACCTGCTCCTGCAGGGCACGCAGCACCTTCGCCTGCGTCTTGAGGCTCATGTCTCCAATCTCGTCGAGAAACAGCGTGCCGCCATCGGCGAGCTCGAATTTGCCGCGGCGATCGAGCATGGCGCCCGTGAACGCGCCCCTCACATGCCCGAAGAGCTCGCTTTCAATCAGCTCCTCCGGAATTGCGGCGCAGTTGACTTCGACAAACGGCCCGCCTCGGCGCCGGCTGAGAGCATGGACCGTGCGCGCAACGAGCTCTTTGCCGGTACCGTTCTCGCCGTAGATGAGCACGCGCCCGTTGGTCGGCGCAGCCATCGCAACCTGCTCGCGCAGCTGCACCATGACGTAGCTCTCCCCCACCATCGTCAACCGGCGATCGACGTGGGCGCGCAACGCGCGATTCTCGGCTTCGAGACGGCTCTGGCGAACGGCATTGCCAATCACGAGAACGGTCTTCTCGAGCGACAGCGGTTTCTCGACGAAGTCGTACGCGCCGAGCTTGATGGCTTTGACGGCCGACTCGATGTTGCCGTGCCCGGAGATCATCACGACCGGAGCGTCGACGCGGCGCTCGCGGAGGCGCGCGAGCGTAGCCAGGCCGTCCATGCCAGGAAGCCAGATGTCGAGAACGATGACGTCGTACGGCGCGCGGACGACGCGGTCGAGGCATGCCTCGCCGCTTTCGACAGCTTCGACGACGTAGCCTTCGTCACGCAGCACGCCGCTGAGAGCGCTGCGCACGCCGGCTTCGTCGTCGACGATGAGGACAGTGGCCTTCATGAGGGACAGACGCGATCGTAACCGCTACAGGGGCAGCTCAATGGTGAAAACCGTGCCGTGCGGAACATTGTCGGCGACTTCGATGCTGCCGCCGTGCTCGGCGATGATGCGCCGGACGATAGCCAGCCCGAGGCCGCTGCCCCGGCCTTTGGTCGAGTAATACGGCATGAACAGCTTGTCGCGATCGGAGGCGGAAATCCCTGGGCCGTTGTCGGAGACAAGAATCCGGGCGACGCCATTGCTGGCATCGTGCCGCGTCTCGATGGCAATGCACGGACGCTCGCCGTCCGGGCGAACACGAGCCTGGGGACCGCCGAGCGCCTCGACGGCGTTGTCGACGAGATTGATGATGACGCGCCGCATCTGTTCGAGATCCACGCGGACCTGCGGCAGCCCCTCGCAATAGCGGCGCTCGATCTGAATGTGGCTGAAGAGGTCGTTGTAGAGGGCCAGCGTCTCGTCGAGCGCGGCATTGAGGTCGGCGGGCGCCGCGCGCGGCGCCGGCATGCGCGCGAACTGCGCGAACTCGTCGACGAGCGCCTTGAGCGACTCGACCTCGCCGACGATAGTCGACGTGCACTCTTCGACCAGCGCCCGCGCCGGGGCCGGCGCCGAACTGAACTGCCGGCGCATGCGCTCGGCGCACAGCTGGATCGGCGTCAGCGGATTCTTGATCTCGTGAGCGAGCCGCCGGGCGACGTCGCGCCACGCCGCCACGCGCTGCGTCCTGATGAGCGGCGTCACGTCGTCGAACACGAGGACGGCGCCGCCCGCGCTGCCATCGTCGCGCAGGAGCTGCGTCGCGGCCGCGGCGAGATGCACCTCGCGCCCGTCGCGCAGCAGCGCCACTTCCTGCACCGCCGGCACCGAACCGCCGCGACGCGCCTGTGTCAGGAGCGTCTCGAGCGGACGAAGATCCTCGCGTTGCCAGAGCTCCTCGGCGCGCACGCCGATGACCGCCCGGTCCACTTCCAGCAGGCGAAGCGCCGCGCCGTTGATCGTCTCGATGTGCCCGGTCGGACCAAGGGACACGACGCCAGTGGCGATCCTCTCGAGCACCGTCTCGATGTACTGGCGGCGCTCGTCGAGCTGTTGATTCTTGCGCTCGAGATCGAACCGAGAGTCTTCGAGCTTGCGCTGGCTGGCCGCGAGCTCCCCTGCCATGTTGTTGAACGCCTCGACGAGGGATCCGAACTCGTCGCGCGTCTCGGGCTCGATGCGGTGATCGAGGTGGCCGGCGCCAATCTCGCGCGCCCCAGCCGCCAGGCGCTGCACCGGCCGCGTAATGCGCTTGGCGAGATAGAGGCCGGTCCAGGTCGCGCTGACGAGGATCATGAGCGTCATCATGACGAAGAGCGTCAGGTAGACACCCTGAATCGGCCGTCGCAGCGCCCGCAGCTGACTCCGGTTCTGATACGCCTCTATGATCTGGCGTGCGTGCGTCGCCGCCTCGCCCGACAGGTGATCGCTCGCGAGAACCACTCCGACTACGCGGCCCGCCGGATCGCGAACAGCGGCGCCGCCGCGAACCAGGTCGCCGCCGCCTTCGAGCGGCTCCGGCGCGAAGGTTTCGTTCCCGCCGCCGGCAATGACGGACGCGAGGCGATCGGCCGATGCGCGCACCGGCCCACGCGGCAGGCCAGGTGACTCCACCGCCACGAGAAGGACGACATCGCCGCGCGGGCCCGCCTTCAATCGCGAGCGGTAGACTTCGACCAGGCCGACCCTTCCGTCCGCGGCCTCGCTCTCGATGGCGCGGCGGACGGTGTCGAGGTCCCCGGCTTCGACCGCGGCCCACGGCAGGTCGCGCGCAATTCGGCCGGCGTGCCCGGTCACCGCGCTCTCCCGGTCGTGATAGTAGTCCTGCGCAATGCGCGTTGCCGCCGTCAGGACGTCGTCAATCGGCTGGCTGAACCACTTCTCCGTGCTGCTGCGAATGAGCTCGCTGCCGACGATCAGGACGAGCACGCTCGGAACGATCGTCAAGCCGAGAAATGCGAGGACCAGCTTGGCGCGAAAACGCGAGAACGGCAGACCGCGGCGCCGTTCGACCACGAGCTTGACGATGTTGCGGGCCAGCACGAAGACGAGCGCCACGAGCATCGTCAGGTCGGCCGCGGAGAGTGCGTAGAGGACGACCTCGGTCAGGAAGTCGGGATTGAGCTCCGTCGAACTGTCGGCGAAGCGCGCCATCGCCACCAGCGCGGCGATGAGAAGAACGATGCCGAGAAGGATGAGGCGCGGATTGTCGCGAAAGGGGCGCCGCTCTGGCCGTACGACCGCGCTCCGTGCGGGCAGCGTCGGGCGAGTGGCCTCGCGGATAGTGCTCATGTGGATGGCGGCGAAGGACGTCGCGCGCCGGCGCGCCGCCTACCTGAGAAACGTGAACTTGGCGAGCCCGGCGATGCCGCCTTCCCACGGCCAGACGAACGAGGCGTTGCGCGGGCTGGTGTGGGCCCGGACGCGCATGTCAGTACTCGGAATTGCCCTCGAGCGTGGCGCTGCTGAAGAGCGGCAGCTTCTCGAATTCCGTGAGCCACGCGCGCGCGGCGTCCTCGCGCTCGATGTTCTCGACCTGCTCCATGCGGCCATCTTCCCGACGCGTCGCCAGGTATCGCTTCGTCAGGATGTCGTATTCAATCGTCGCCATGACGGATGCCGTGGCGATCGTGCGATCGACCCACAGTGCCGTGCTGCGCTTGAGCTCGATGTCGTAGATGAAGGTGATCCGCATGCCGCTGTGCATCGCGGCGCGGACTTCCTCGGTGAAGACATCGCTCATGCGCAGGGTCACGAGGACGCGGCCGTCCTTGGCGAGGGGCGTAACCTGCACCGTTTGCGCGGAGCAGACGCCGGCCGTCGCCAGCAAGAGCACGAATGCGAGAACCGTCGAAAGCCTCGTCACGATCACTTGGCCTTTGCCTTTACGTCCTTGTCGAGCCTGTCGGGCTCGGCATGCTCGCGCTTCTGCAATTCGTCGACCTCCCGTTTGAACTGACCGACATCGCGGAACTGCCGGTATACCGAAGCGAACCGCACGTAGGCGACCTGATCGAGCTGCTTCAGTTCCAGCATCAGCCGGGCGCCGATTTCCCCCGTCGTCAACTCGCGATCCGGCCGGTCCTGCAGATCGGCTTCGATCCGGTCGGCGATGGCTTCGAGTTCCTGAACGCTGACCGGCCGCTTTTCGCACGCGCGCAAGAGACCGGCGATGAGCTTCTGGCGTTGAAAAGGCTCCCGGTTCCCGTCCTTCTTCACGACACGATACTCGATTTCCTCAATCCGCTCACGGCTCGTGAAGCGCTTGCCACACTCGAGGCACTGGCGGCGCCGACGAATGACGTCGCCTTCGCGGCTTTCACGCGAGTCCACCACCTTGTCGCCGAGGTGGCTGCAGTACGGACACTTCACCTGTTCACCGACGATGCGCTTTCCGCCTGGCGCGGCATGACTGAGGTCGAACCCTGTGATGGCTTGGGCGCGTTCTCCTCTGCCATCTTGCGGGCCCCTGCCAGCGTCAGCCCCTCGCGCGCCATGAAGTAGATGCCAAGCAGCGTGACCGGTACGAACGAAATCGCGTGCAGGACGATAGCGGCGCCCACGGCACGGTCGGCCGGAGCGCCGAAAAAGACCTGGGCTGCAATCTGATAGGCGAGGTGAAAGCCTCCAACGGCCCCAGGCGTCGGCACGGCGACACCAACCGTGAGCAGGGTCGTCACCAGGAACGAAGCGCGAAAAGGGAACGTAATATGAAATGCCTGCGACGTCAGCCAGATGCCGGTTCCAATCGCCAGCCATAGCGGCAGCGAGAGCGCGAGCGCGACCAGCATCCGGCGTGGCTGCCGCATCACCGCGAGCCCCTGCGAAAACGTCTCGACGAAGCGCGCCAGTGCCTGGGCGAGACGCGCGGGCAGGATGCGCTCGATAGTCAGGGCCAGTCGTCCCATGCGCTCGGGATGACCCGCCAGCACGAAGAGAACGGCCATCCCGGTGAGAGCGATGGCGGCGGCGGCGAGCCCTCCCATCTTGACGCGGGCGAACTGTGAGGGATCGGCCGAAACGACGCCGGGACCTACGGTGAGCACGAACCACGCGAAGAGAAGCAGGACAGTAATCAGGTCGAGCAGCCGCTCGAGAATGATCGTGGCGAAGGCGGCTGTCGCGTTGAGGTTCTCTCGCCGCGCGAGCAAATAAGGGCGAATGACCTCTCCGGCCCTGGCCGGCAGCAGGAACGACGCCGCGAAGCCGATAATCGTCGTGCGAAAGGCAACGCCGAAATGCGTAGGACCAATGGGCGCCAGCAGATACTGCCAGCGGAAGGCACGGACGGCGTAGGCGACACCGGTGATGCCGATAGCAAGCCAGCAACGGCCAGGGGCTGGCACGCCGCGTTTCGGCCCAAACCTCTGACACGTTCACGCTGCGGAGGAACACGCCCAGCAACCCGAGGGTCAGCAGGAAGATCAGGGCGTTCCGAACTCGTGGCTGCATGCGCCGGATCTGTGTCAGTCGGGATTAAGATCGTGGAATGTCGAGGTTGCCTCGGCCAACGCCAGAGAGTACCACAGGGATAGCTCCAAGTCTATGGGAAAACGTGAGTTACTGCTCATCTTCGGGTTTGTGCTGCTGGGAACGATCGCCTACTACGCGACCGCACCGGCGCCCGTGCCCGGGCAGCAGGGATTCTCGATCAGCCGTTTTCTCGACGGCATCAAGCGCGAAGTGCACGGCAACCGGTCCTCGGCCGAGGTCACAACGACATCAACCGTGCCGCTCTCGTCCGGGATCAGCGAGATTCGTTTCGAGACTGGTAACGCCCCGCTCACAATTTCAGGCGAGGATCGCACCGATCTCGAGTGCGAACTGCACGTCTGGTCGAACGGATTCGACGAGACCGAAGCCAAGAAGTACGCCGCCGACACGACGCTCAAGACGACCGAAGCGGGCATGAGCATGGTGATCGCCGTGCGCTACCCCGAGCCTGCCTCTCAGCGCGCATCGCTCGTCGTGCGCATGCCGAAAGCCCTGGCAGTGAGGATTCAGTCGAGCCGCGGGCAGGTCGAGGTCAGCGAAGTCGGGTCGGTCGAGCTCACCGAGGCGCGCGGGCAGGTTTCGATCCACGACATCGCCGGCCGCGTCACAGCCTCGCACCGCGGCGGCAAGCTGACCGTGGAATCGGTGGCGGCGCTGAAACTGAACACGCGTGGCAGCACCATCGCGCTCAGCGGCATTCGCGGCGAGGCGATCATGCAGTTACAGGCTGGCGAGCTCAAGGGCGAGTCAATCAAGGGTCCGCTCGAGATCGAATCGAACGGCACGCGCATCGTCCTCGAGGATCTCGAAGACGTGCGCACGCCGATCCGCGTCAATGCCACCGGCGGCAGCGTGACGATGCGGGGTCTGCAAACCGAAACGCGGATCGATGGCCGCGACACTCGCATCGACGTGGAGCTCGAGAAGGCGGTGCCGGTTTCGATCTACAACGAAGCCGAAGAGACGACGGAAGTGACGCTCCCCGAAACCGGCTTCAAGCTGGACGCCCTGACCACGGACGGCAAGCTCGAGGTGCCGGAAACGCTGGCAGAAGTGAAGAGCATGGATAACGAGCACCGCGCCACGGCAGTGGTGGGCGGAGGCGGACCGACGATCACCCTCCGCACGTCGCGCGGCGATCTCGTGGTCAAGACAGTCAAGGATTAGTCTCTTCAGCATTCACCATTCAGCGCGCGGAATTTCTGCTATAAGTTTCCTGTGCCGACTGCTACCCCGCTCCTCGAAACCGCTCTCTCCGGACTCACCCTTCATCGCCGCGGCAAGGTTCGCGACGTATACGAAGTCGGCAAGGACCTGCTCATCGTCACGACCGATCGCATCTCCGCGTTCGACTACGTGCTCGGCTCGGGAATTCCCGACAAGGGGAAAGTCCTCACGCAGCTGTCAGCGTTCTGGTTCGAGCGGATGGGCGATCTCGTGCCGCATCATCTGCTGAGCACGGACGTTCGCGATTTCCCCGCGGCCCTCGCGCCACATGCCGACACCTTGCGCGGCCGGGCGATGCTCGTGCGCCGCACAGATCCCGTGCAGGTGGAATGCGTCGCCCGTGGTTACCTGTCGGGATCGGGCTGGAAGGAATATCAGCAGACCGGCAGCGTCTGCGGCGTCAAGCTCCCCGACGGCCTGCGCGAATCCGATCGCCTGCCGGAGCCGATCTTCACCCCGGCGACCAAGGCCGAGAGCGGGCACGACATCAACATCAGCGAGGAGGAGGCCGGCCGTCTCGTTGGCGCGCCGCTCATCGCCCGTCTGAAAGCCCTGACGCTCGAAATCTACCGGCGCGGCCGCGCCCACGCGGAATCAAAGGGCATCATCGTCGCCGACACCAAGTTCGAGTTCGGCCTCGTCGGCGCCGGCGATCCTGCGACCGACGTCGTCCTCATCGACGAAGTATTGACGCCGGACTCCTCGCGCTTCTGGCCGGAGGCCGAGTATGAGCCGGGGCACGGCCAGCCCAGCTTCGACAAGCAGTTCGTGCGCGACTACCTCGAAGAGATCCGCTGGAACAAGCAGCCACCAGTGCCGTCGCTGCCCGACGAAGTGGTGCGCAAGACCCGCGAGAAGTACGTCGAGGCCTATCGTCTGATCTCCGGCCGCGAGCTGCAGTAGGACCGTGCGCGATCAGCTCGAGGCGCTCGTCCAGGAAATGCTCGATCGTGGCGTGCGTTACGAAGACGCCCGCCAGGAATTCGAGAAGGTTTTCATCACCCGCGCCCTGCAACGCTCAAAGGGCAGCGTCGGCGACACTGCCGAGCTCCTCGGCCTCCACCGCAACACCATCGCCCGGAAAATGGTGGAGTACAGGATCAAGCGGAAAAGCTAGTCTCGGGTCGTCCACGAGGACCCCGAGACACAATCGAGTCCCGAACCCCGAGGCCCCCGAGAATTAGCACTCCCGCCCTCCGACTGCTTGACAGCCTCCACGGCTCCAAATAGAATTAGCAGTCGCACACACTGAGTGCTAGGCCGCAGGGAAAACCGGCTTTATTTACAGAGCTTTTACGTCCACTACCCCTTCAACCTCTACAACTGGAGTCAGAACCGTTATGCCAGCAACAGCAACGAAGTTCCGTCCGCTTCATGACCGCATCGTCGTCAAGCGCATCGAGGAAGGCGAGCAGAAGGTCGGCGGGATCATCATCCCGGACAGCGCCAAGGAAAAGCCGCAGCAGGGCAAAGTCATCGCCGTCGGCAAGGGCAAGATCGAGAAGGACGGCAAGGTGACCCCGCTCGACGTGAAGGAAGGCGACACCATCCTTTTCGGCAAGTATTCGGGTCAGGAGATCAAGCTCGACGGCGACGAATTCCTCATCATGCGCGAGGAAGAGGTTCTCGGCGTCATCGGCTAGAACGCGGTGAGGTTCGGCTGATGCCGGACACTACCGGAAGAGAACAAGAGCGAAGACGAACGTAGCGTCCGGCTCGAGCCGGACCATCTGGAGATCAAGACAACATGGCAAAGCAGATTATTTACGGCGAGGAGTCGCGTCAGGCCATCCTGCGCGGCGTCAATGCCCTCGCCAACGCAGTCAAGGTAACGCTCGGCCCCAAGGGCCGCAACGTCGTGCTCGACAAGAAGTTCGGCTCCCCCACCATCACCAAGGACGGCGTCACCGTCGCCAAGGAAATCGACCTCAAGGATCCGCTCGAGAACATGGGCGCGCAGATGGTGCGCGAAGTCGCGAGCAAGACCTCGGACATCGCCGGTGACGGCACCACGACGGCCACCGTGCTCGCGCAGGCGATCTTCCGCGAAGGCGCGAAGAACGTCGTCGCCGGCGCCAACCCGATGGAGCTCAAGCGCGGCATCGAGAAGGCCGTCGAAGTGATCGTCGCCGAGCTGAAGAAGCAGGCGAAGCCGGTCAGCGGCCAGGCGATTGCGCAGGTCGGCACCATCTCGGCGAACAGCGACGAGACGATCGGCAGAATCATCGCGGAAGCGATGGAAAAGGTCGGCAAGGACGGCGTCATCACCGTCGAAGAAGCCAAGAGCATGGAGACCTCGCTCGAGGTCGTCGAAGGCATGCAGTTCGACCGCGGCTACCTCTCGGCGTACTTCGTGACCGACCCGGAACGCATGGAAGTCGTGATCGAGAACCCCGTCATCCTGATCCACGAGAAGAAGATCAGCTCGATGAAGGACCTCCTGCCGCTGCTCGAGCAGGTCGCCCGCGCCGGCCGCCCGCTCCTCATCATCGCTGAGGACGTCGACGGCGAAGCGCTCGCGACGCTGGTCGTGAACAAGCTGCGTGGCACGCTCCAGGCCGCGGCCGTCAAGGCCCCAGGCTTCGGCGATCGCCGCAAGGCCATGCTCGAGGACATCGCGACGCTGACCGGCGGCCGCGCCATCACCGAGGACCTCGGCATCAAGCTCGAGAACATCAAGCTCGAGGACCTTGGCAAGGCCAAGAAGGTCACCATCGACAAGGACAACACCACGATCGTCGAGGGCTCGGGCGCCCAGAGCGCGATCGAGGGCCGCGTGAAGCAGATCCGCACGCAGGTCGAAGAGACCTCGTCGGACTACGACCGTGAGAAGCTGCAGGAGCGGCTCGCGAAGCTCGTCGGCGGCGTCGCCGTCATCAAGGTCGGTGCGGCCACCGAGACCGAGATGAAGGAGAAGAAGGCACGCGTCGAAGACGCGATGCACGCCACCAAGGCGGCAGTTGAAGAGGGCATCGTCCCCGGCGGCGGCGTTGCGCTCATCCGCGCCGGCAAGGCGCTCGACAGCCTCAAGCTCGAAGGCGACCAGGCGGTGGGCGCGAGCATCATCCGCAAGGCGATCGAAGAGCCGCTGCGCTGGATCGCGACCAACGCCGGACAGGAAGGCTCGATCGTCGTCCAGAAGGTCAAGGACGGCAAAGGCGAGGACGGCTACAACGCGTCCAGCGACAAGTACGAGAACCTCGTGGCGGCTGGCGTCATCGACCCGGTGAAGGTCGTGCGCACGGCGCTCCAGAACTCGTCCTCGATCGCGTCGCTCCTCCTGACCACGGAAGCCCTTGTCTCGGAGATCCCCGAGGACAAGAAGGAAGCCCCGATGCCCGGTGGGCACGGCGGTGGCGGCATGGGCGGGATGTACGAACAGTCGGCAGTCGGCAGTCGGCAGTCGGCAGTCGACAGTCGGCAGTCGAAACTTCAGGCCCGCCGGGAGCGATCCCGGCGGGCTTTTTTTGTTTTTCGGTGACTGGAACTGGCGGTGCGCTACTGCCCTTTACCGCACCAGGCGGAGGCCTGTCGGTACGGTCGGCGTTCCCGGGCGCGCGCCGTAGATGGCCAGTACGCCCGCGATGTCGTCGGCATCGAGCGAACGATTGGCAGTGTTGCAGTACGACGTCGACGCATACATCGTGGCGGTCGACATCGTTGAATGGTCGAGACCGAGAGCATGGCCGAACTCGTGCGCGGCAATGTCCTCGATATAGAACCCGCCGGAGCATCCAGAGCTGCCGGCAAAGAACTGAAACGCAACGTCCCAGAAAACGATATCCGTATCGATCAAAGTCGATCCGCTGACCCACGAGTACGTCGTAGCAATCGCCGACGGGTTCACAGTATTCGGAACATTGCGAAACAACACCAGGTTGATGCCGTCGTTCGTGTTCGTCGTCTGACTGCTCGGGCCCGCGTAGGTGAAGGCGAACGCGGCGTTGGATTGCAACGCCCATGTATCAGCGCCAGCCCGCAGGGCCGGGACGATTGCGCTGGTCGGCAGATCCAGGTTCGCGGTGTTGACGACGTAGGGCACAGGCGTCCCGATCCAGCGTGCCGCCACTGGTCATGTAGGCGCGCGAGTCCGTGGACAACGCGGTCGCGAGCGCAACCATCACTCCGAAGGCACACCAGGTTCGCTTCGTCACAATTTATCTCGGTGGATTGGCTGGCGCGCCCGGCTTTGCGGCGACGCGGATCTGATCGAGAGTCGTGTTGCTGCCGGCGACGCGGTTCGCTCCGTCGAGCTTCAGCAGCCCCTGTCCGCGCATGTACGGCACCAGCGTGCCGCGCCGGCTTCGCGTCAAGTAGAAGACCGCCCTCTCGCCGGGCCTGAAGGTCGTCAAATCCGAAACGCGCAGCGTTAGATCCCCAATCGTTCCGCCCTCGACCTCGACGTCGACGGTCTGCTGCGCCTGGCCCTTCAGCGTTTCGTCGACTGTCACGCGCACGACCGAGACGATCAGACGATCCCCGAAGTCATTTACCTGCCACGCGGCGTCGACAGACGCCACCCTGCCAACGACTACCCTCTCGGCGCCGCGCGCCCGCGTCTCGAGAGGCACTGCCCGTTCCTGCGCCACTGCGACCGCCGCAAGCACAGAAAGAGCTAGCGGAACCATGGCAAGGCGAACGAGCCGCCTGCGTACACGAACGCTGACGGCCGGGCGCACCAGTAGATTGCTCAAGCGCATCGTCCGATCAAACTCAATTCGGATGCCGCGTGCAAGTCAGCAGCAAGATGCTGCCAACGCCTTCTGGCTCATGCATTTGCCGAGCCTGAGGCAAGCCGGGACCAGGCGCAGGTCACGACACTTTTGGGGATGATCGTTTCAGATCCGGTATAACCGCGCGCAGGACTTACAAATCAGCGGATCAGCGAAGGGTGAAAGACATCTCGATCTCGATCAGGACCGGCACCGGCTGACCGAGTCTTGTGCCCGGGCGGAACACCCACTTCTTGACCGTCCGCTCGGCCTCCTGATCGAGGCCAAACGTCGGATCGAGCGAGCGTGTCACTCGCACCTGGCCGACCGAGCCGTCCTGCATGACAACGGCTTCGAGCCACACCACACCTTGAATCTTGGCGCGCATGGCGTCGGCAGTGTAGTTGGGCTTGACCTCGCGGACGAGCGTCGGAGACGTCACGCCGTTCCCGGGCTTGTAGGCTCCGCCGCCAAAGCCTCCACCATAACCAGGACCGAGGCCCGAGCCGTCGCCGGGACCAGCGCCGCTGCCGCGGCCGGTTCCTGCCCCGCCGCCCGTGCCACTGCCCTGCGACAGCGTTGGCGGTGCGATCGCCTGGGTGATCGCGCCGGGCAACTGCTCCACTCCCGACGCGACGGGCTGGGCCGGGATCGTCAGCTGTTGCTCTTGTTTTGGAGGTTCCGGAGCCTGCGGCTTTGGCTCAGCCTTCGCGACCGGCACCGTGATCTTTTGCTTGTCCGGCAACTCGGCCTTGCGCGGGGGATCCGGCGATTTGTTGCCGCCACCGCCGCCGCCCCCGCCGGGACCCGGCTGAGCGACCCACACGATGTCTTTGAGCGATACGGCGGTTTGGCTATCAGGCGTCGGAACGACCGGCAGCGAGAGGATGAAGAGAAACAGAAGCAGGAGCCCAACGTGGGTCGCCAGCGATACGCCGAACGCGTTGCCTACGCGCTTGGGATCGGTGTGGCTCGGATTCAATCGAGCCGGCGAGCAGCCGCGCGTTCGGGCTTGAGCCCTGATAAACCTCTGACATGACTCGTTATTTGCGGGTGGATCCTGTAGCCATTGTGGCTGACGCGGTCTTCTTCCGCAAGTTGCAAGATGGACGCCTGATCCAAAGGCCACTTCCTGCGATAACTGCGGCCTCGTGGGGCGTCAGTGTCACCGCGGCCGGACACTTTTCTACTACGTTAGACACCGTCCCGTCGTTTCGAACCTCGAGTGTCACTTACCGTGTTCGCAAGTCGCGCCTTCGCCGAGGTGGTAGAATCACGATTGATACTCACCCAAGGCGAAGGAGCCAACATGGGTCTCGGGATTCCCGAACTGATCGTCATCCTTTTTCTCGTGATTCTCATTTTCGGCGCCAGCCGGCTGCCCGAGATTGGCCGCGGCATCGGCAAGGGCATCAAGAACTTCAAGGAAGCCTCAAAGGAAGGACGCGACGAGCGGTAATCCGCTCGTTCGTTTCTCTCAGCGCCGCTTTCCCTTCGCGCGCTCCCGTTTTCCCGGCCTCTGCTTTTTCTTCGACCCTTTCGCTTTCCCCCGCTCTTCGCGCGGCTGCGCTTTGCTCCGGCGCGGACCTCTGTTGGACTCGGACGCGCGTACGGCGTCGAGAATCTCGACAAGTCCAAGATCCACCTGCCGCCGTTCCATGTCCACCTTCACGACCTGGACGTGCACCCGATCGCCTAGTCGATAGACCTTGCCCTTGTTCTCGCCGCGCAGCATGTGGGCGCGATCGACGAAACGATAGTAGTCGTCGGCCATCGTCGAGACGTGGATGAGCCCCTCCACGAAGTGCTCGATGAGCTCGATGTAGAGGCCGAACGCTGTCACGCCGGTGACGTAGCCTTCGAACTCATCGCCGACCTTGTCCGCCATGAAGCGGACCTTCTTCCACTGCACCAGCTCGCGCTCCGCGTCGTCGGCGCGGCGCTCGCGTTCGGAGGTATGGCGGGCGACTTCCGGCAATTCCTCGGTCAGTTCCTCTTTCCGCTCCTCGGTCATGCCGCCGTGTCGCGACTCGCGCAGCGTGCGATGCACGACCAGGTCGGGATAGCGGCGAATCGGCGAGGTGAAGTGGGTGTAGCTGTCGGCGGCGAGGCCGAAGTGGCCGAGATTCGACGGGTCGTAGCGCGCCTTCTGCATCGTCCGCAGCATGAGGAAGGCGATCGGCTTTTCCTCGGGCGTGCCGCGCATGCGCTCGACGAGCTTCTGAAAATCCCGCGGCGTAACCTTCGACGAATCCTTGCCAAGGCTGTAGCCGAGCGTCTTGATGAACTCCTCGAACTCTTCGACCTTGAGCGGATCGGGTTCTTCATGGACGCGATAGAGCGTTGGCACATCGTGCTCGTCGAGATGCGCCGCGACGGTTTCGTTCGCGAGCAGCATGAACTCTTCGATGAGCTTATGGGCGACGTTGCGCTCGGCGGCGATGATTTCCTCGACCATCCCCTCGTCGTCGAGCACGATCTCCGGTTCTTTGAGATCGAAGTCGATGGAGCCGCGGCGGTGCCGCCGCTTGTTGAGGATCTCGAAGAGCTCGTGCATCAGCTCGAAGTGCGGCACGAGGTCGCGATACTGCGCGATGATGGCTTCGTCACGCTCGGTGAGGATCGCGTTGACCTGGGTATAGGTCATCCGCGCGTTGCTGTGAATCACGCCGTCATGAATCTCGTAGCGGACGACGGTGCCCTTCTTGTCGACTTCCATCAGGCATGACTGGACGAGGCGATCGACGTTCGGATTCAGGCTGCACAGGCCCGTCGACAGGTCGGACGGAAACATATGCACCGCGCGGTCCGGGAAGTACACCGACGTCGCGCGATCGTAGGCCTCCTCGTCGAGGGCACCGCCTTCGGGCACATAATGCGCGACATCGGCAATGTGCACTCCGAGCCAGTAGTTGCCGTTCTCGAGCCTCTCGATGGTGATCGCATCGTCGAAGTCGCGCGCGTGCTCGCCGTCGATGGTGACGGTGACGCGCGGCCGGAAGTCGGTCCTGCCCTCCAGGTCCTTGTCTCGAATGGTTGCGCCCAGACGCCGTGCTTCTTCGATTGCCTCGACGCCGTGCTCGTCCGCAATCCCGTGCTTGCGGATGATGATCTCGGTGTCGACACCCGGCGCGTCGATATCGCCGATGACTTCGACAATCTTCCCGACCGGGCCGCGGGCCGCCGTCGGCCAGCGTGTGATCGCGACCGACACCATGTCGTTCGACTTGGCGTCGCCCTGCTCCTCCGCCGGAATCTGGACGTCCATGATCAAGCGGCGATCGAATGGCACGACGAATCCGCCGCCGGAGCCATCGGCTTCGAACCTGCCGACGATCGTTGCCGAGCCGCGTTCCAGGATGCGGAGGATGCGTCCTTCGGCGCCGCGATCGGTGACGCGTTCGACGCGCGCGACGACGCGGTCGCCGTGCATGGCCTGATTCAGGTTGCTGCCGGCGACGTAGATGTCGCCGGTCACTCCCTCCGCGGGACGATCGGGTACGACGAAGCCGAACCCGCGCGGGTGCGTGGTGATCCGGCCGACGATCAGGTTCATACGATCGGGCAACCCGTAACGGTTGCCGCGGGTCTCGACCAGGTCGCCCGACCTGACGAGATCCTTGAGCAGGCGCTTGAGGGTCGCGCGCTCCTCGCGCGCTATCTCCAATCGCTGCTGGAGCTCCCTCGGCGTCGCCGGGTGCTCGACTTTTTCGCGAATCAGCTTCAAGAGCTGTTCGTGGTTCAACATTGCTTCATCTTAGTAGGTGGCCGGCTCCTTTGCCGGCAAAGCGCCCCGCAGAGGCGGGGACACTCAAGGGGGACACTCAACTTTGAGTGTCCCCGCAGTGTAAATTGTTCACAAACATTGTCCAACCGCCTGACCCGTGCCTGAGTCTACTGACTGTGTGACAGCAACCGAGCCGCGGGAGGCCAGCGAGCCGGCCTCCGACCTGGACCCCGATCTGAGATTGGTGCGCCGGGCGCAGGCCGGGGACACCGACGCATTCGGTGAGCTGGTCCAGCGAAACCGAAGGGCTGTCTTTCGTGCCGCGGTCGCGGCACTCGGGTCGACGACCGACGCCGACGACGTCGCGCAGGAGGCGTTCGTCACGGCGTACCGCAAGCTTGCCAGCTTTCGCGGCGATGCGGCCTTCCGCACCTGGCTTCTGGCGATCACCTGGCGCAAGGCCCTCGACCGACGGAAGAGCGTCGGCCGCTGGCTCCGGCTCACGGTGACGCCCACCGATTCCGACGCTGACGCCGCCAACTGGATCGAACAAATGCCCGCTGACCAACGCACGCAGGAAGAAGGCGTCGCCGCCGCGCAGTTGCAGCGCACGCTCAAGCGGCTGATCAAGACGCTGCCGCGCAAGCTGCGCGACGCGCTGCTGCTTTCTGGCTCTGGCGAATACAACTACTCGCAGATCGGCTCCATCCTCGGGATCCCTGTCGGCACCGTGAAATGGCGAGTCTCGGAAGCGCGGCGCGTTCTGAAGGAAAAAATGGCAGCCCTGGGACACGCGTATGACGGATAAACATCTCGACGACGCCATCGACCGCGCGGTGCGGGAGATGATGAGCGCCGAACCGGCCAGCGATTTACGGCAGCGGGTGCTCGACACCATCACGCGGCCCCGGCGACGTGCCATCGCCTGGTCCGCTCTCGCGTACGGATCGGCGGCGCTGGCGGCCATCGTCCTGCTCGTCGTGAGTCTCGTCACGCGACGCCCGGACGTGCCCGAAACGCGCGTCGCCGGCACGACTACCGTCTCGCCGGCTCCAGCTCCGACGACCACGCCCACACCGGTCGACCCGCAGCCCGCGCCGCAGCCGTCGTTGAGCCTGCCCGGGCGGAGCCCTTCTTCACCAGGACAGGCGCGGGGAACGTCAACGCCACCGGTCGGCGTCCCGAATTTCGCCGATCGCCGCGTGGAGGCCGCCTCGATTCCTGGGCGCGCTCGCGCTCGAATCCGAGACAACGTCTGCTGCCCCGCTCGAGCCAGTGGTCCCGCTCGGCATTGCCACGATCGGCGCGCAGCCGATCGCGACGAAAGAGATCGGAATCGCGCCAATCGAGATCGTACGCATCGAAATCGTGCCGCTGCCGCCACGACGCTAAACTGCATAGAGGAGAAGACATGCTCAGAGGAACGTTCGCGACGGTCATGGCCATGGCCGTCATTCTGAATTCCGCCGTCACAGCCTACGCTCAACAGCCAAAGCCCGAACCGCCTCCGTCGACTCAGAAGACGCCAAACACGACGCCGGAGAAGCCAGCCGCGAAACCGCCGGCCGTGCCAGACAGCGCGATCAACGTCAAGATCGACCTCACGATCACCGACCAGGCCGGCCCGGGTGAGCCCGCGCGCCGCTCGGTGAGCATGCTCGTCGCCGATCAGCGGACCGGGAGCGTTCGCAGCAGCGGACAGGTCACCGCGTCCGGCGCTCGTTTCAACGCCATTCTCAACGTCGACGCGCTCCCGAGAATCATGCGCGACGGTTCGATCCTCCTCGACCTTACGCTCGAGTACACGCCGAAGCCCGGCAACGAGAACGCCAACAGCGGCGAAGGCCGCGGGTCGCTCAATCAACGGTTGTCGGTGAAAGCCGAGTCGGGAAAGCCGACGGTGATCTCTCAGGCGTCCGATCCGACATCGGAGCGCAAGATGTCGGTCGAAGTGACGGCGACGGTGGTCAAGTAGGAAGAGAGCGAACCGTTTACTGCGATGAGGCGACGCGAATGGCTTCGAGCGCGTCGTTCGCCTTGGTGTTGGCGGCCTGATCGAGTTTTCCTGCCAGGCGCTGCCCTTCTTCGATGTGCTCGAGCGCGGCCGCGACGCTTCCCGCGGCGGCGTTCTTGCCGATGTTCTGGAACCGTTCGCGCACGCGGCGCAGCGGCGGCTTGGCTTCCTCGAAATGACGGCTCGCGTCCCCGAAGTTGACGTTGTAGAGGCTCACGCGCGCCTCGAGCAACTGCACGCGCGCATCTGAAATGTCCAGACGGCCGCGCGTGTCGTCGAGCGCGTTCTGCAGCGTGAAGCGGCCCGACCCGCCCATCGCGTAGCCGACGCCGAGGGTTACGATGCACGCCGCGAACGCCGTGAGCACCCACTTGGTTGGAGTCATATCAGCCTACCAGCAACATCTGCACATCGCCGACGTTCGTTCCCGTCGGCCCCCACATCACCAGGTCGCCCAGCGGTTGGAAGAAATGATACGCGTCGTTGGCAGCGAGCGTCGACTCCCAGCTCAAGCCCGCACGCTGCGCCCGCTCGAGCGTCGTCGGATCGACCACGGCGCCAGCGGCATCTGTGGGACCGTCGATGCCATCGGTACCCGCGCTCGCAACCACTGAAGGACGCCGCGCGGCCGCCATCTCCGCCACCAGGGACAGAACGAATTCCTGGTTGCGGCCACCGAGACCGTCTGCCCCTGACAGTGACCGTCGTTTCCCCGGCGGCGAGCACGCACGCTGGCCCTGTCGATTGCGCGGCAATCCTGCGCGCGCGGGCAAGAAACTGCGGCGCTGCCAGTCTGGCTTCGCCTTCGATCGGCGCTTCGATGATGGAGACAGCATAGCCGAGCGTCCGCGCCAGCTGCGCCGCTCCGTCGAGCGCCAACGCCCGCGTGGCGATGATCTCGTATGCCGTCTGCCGCAGTCTTTCATCGCCCGGCTTCACGGTTTCCGGCACTTCCCCGCGCGCGCCGCGCTCGAGATGCTGACACACGCTCTGCGGGATTCCGGCAACGCCACGCACGATCGCCAGCGCATCGCCGAAGGTCGTAGGATCGGCGATGGTGGGACCGGAGCCAATCACCGACGGATCGTCGGGAATCGGCCCATGCACATCGGAGATGGCAAAGGTCAACGTCCGTGCCGAAGCCGCGGCGAGTTGTCCGCCCTTGATTTGCGAGAGGTGTTTACGGACGCAGTTGAGCCCGTCGATCGCTACTCCGGCGCGCATCAGCGTGCGGCTCGCGTCGACCTTCTCGCCGAGCGTCACGCCAGGCACCGGCGCCGCCAGTAGTGCCGATGCGCCTCCTGACAGCAACACGATCAGCGCCGCGTCGTCTGCCACCGCCCTGGCGAGCTCGAGCGCGCGCATCGCGGCCGCGACGCTCGCGGGATTCGCGGCAGGGTGGCCGGCCTGCGAAGAACTGGAACTTGTCGGGGAGCGGCGCCGCCCCGACACGCGGTCCGGCGATGATCCCGCCGCGAATAACGTCCGCTTCGGTCGCTGACAGCGCGACAGCCATCGGCCACGCCGCCTTCCCCGCTGCGACGACGAACAGCGCGCGCGTACGGGTGCCGGAGGACACGCGCCGGTAGGCGCGGTGCAAGGACTCGGATGGATCAACGGCGGCCACGGCAGCCTGCAGGATGCGGGCTGTGTGATCGCGAATTTCAGAAAGTGGTGAGGTCAGTGCAACTGCGTCGGGTCGGACCAGCCTGACAGGCCGGTGACCGCGTTGAATCTGCGGAGCAAGCTGGCGATGACCTGCTCAGCGTCGTCTTGCGCGCATAGCTTCTCGAGCTCACCAATCACGCGCGCCAACGCCTGGTCGGCGTCCGTGATCGCGCGCTCGGAGAAGTACTCCCGTTGCGCGGCGAGACACTGGCGATGTCTGGTGAATTCGGCTCGATAGAAGTCGGCGTGCGTGGAGAACGGCGTGCTCAAAACCCTGGCGTGGCTGACGACGCGTGCCATGCGACTCCTTGCCTGGGACATATGAGGGGTAAAACGAGTGTAAACGGGGCTTGGAATCGCTGTCAAGACGAGACCGACCTCAACCGCAGAGCCGGTCGCCCGGGAATCCGCAGCCTGGCTACCGAACTGTCCTCGCCACGATCAGTCCGCCGACGCACCCGAGCAGCATTCCGCCAAACACCAGGGCCAGCAAAACACCGAATGGCAAGAATGTAAGCGTCGTCAGACCCAGACCCTCGAGAGCCAGGTTGCCGTACCACGCCTTTCCTGTAAGGAAAATTGCCCAGAGCAGCGACGATCGCCACGATCGCTCCCACGCCTCCCTGCAGGATTCCCTCGGCCACGAACGGACCACGGATGAAGGCGAACGGCGCGCCCACGAGCTGCATGATTTCAATTTCGTCACGCCTCGCATACGCCGCGAGGCGAACGACGTTGGCCACTGTCAACGCCGCGGCGACGGCCAGCAGCGCGACGATGACGAGCCCGATGGTGCGCACGAATCGGACCGCGGAGCCCAGTCGACTCAGCCAGCGGCGGTCGTAACGCACGTCCGCAACACCCGGCTCGGAGCCGAGCCGGGCGGCGAGCTCCTCCATGGCCGACGGCGTCGCCCGGGCTTTCGCGTTGAGCCGGACTTCGATCGAGGCCGGAAGCGGATTGCGTTCGAGCCGTTCGGTCGCGCCCGCGAGGTCGGGAAAATCTTCCTTGAACCGGGACAGCGCATCGTTCTTCGACAGATACTGCCGGCCGTCGGCGAGCCCGGCCTGGTCGATCAGCGTCTGCAGCGCCTGCACCTGCTCGCGCGTTGCCTCGTCCTTGAGATAAACCGACAGCTCTGCGGCTTCGCTCCAGCGCCCGACGACGCGCTGGAGGTTGGCGTTCACCATGAGGAAGAAGCCAGAACGAAGAGCCCGGCAGCAATCGTGAGGATTGCGAGCGACGCCGAGCGCCAGCTGCGCATCAGGCTCTCGACGGCTTCGTTGAGGAAGTACATTCAGCGCGCGCGTCAATTGATCTCCACGATGTGCCCGTGGTCGAGGGTGAGGGCGCGGCGGCCGACGCGGCGGATGAGCTCGCGGTCGTGCGTCGCGACGACCACCGTCGTGCCGCGAGCGTTGATCTCCCGAAACAGGTTCATGATCTCGAGCGACAGATCGGGGTCGAGGTTGCCGGTCGGCTCGTCGGCCAGGATGATCGTCGGATCGTTGACGAGGGCCCTGGCGATGGCGATCCGCTGCTGTTCACCTCCCGAGAGCTCCATCGGGAACGCGTTCATGCGGTGTTGCAGCCCGACCCACTTGAGCACCTGGAAGGTGCGCCGCTGCTGCTGCGTGACCGCCATGCCGAGGACGTGCGGCACGAACGCCACGTTCTCGAGCACGGTCTTGGTCGGCAGCAGCTTGAAGTCCTGGAAGACGAAGCCGAGCGAGCGGCGGTATGCCTGCACTTCGGTCGCCGAGAGCGTCTTGAGATCGCGGCCGTTGACGACGAGCTGTCCCTCGCTGGGAACATCACGGCGCAGCAGAAGGCGCAGGAGCGTGGACTTGCCGGCGCCGCTTGGCCCGGTGAGGAAAACAAACTCCCCCTTGTCCACCCGGAGGCTGAGGTCGCGCAGCGCGTAGACGCCGCGGCCATAGAGTTTTGAGAGGTTGATCGCCTCAATCACGGCTGGTCGAGTGTCTTTTTCAGAAGGTCCTTCACGAGCGCCGGGTTCGCCTTGCCTGCCGTGGCTTTGATCACCTGTCCGACGAGGAAGCCGAAGGTCTGCGTCTTGCCCTCGCGATACTGCCGCACGGCCTTCTCGTTCGTCCGCATCACTTCTTCGATCTGCACGCTCAACGCACCGACGTCGTCGATGCGCGCCAGGCCTTCGGCGCTGACGATCTCGTCGGCGGCGCGGCCCGAGGCGTACATCTTCTCGAACACGTCTTTGGCAATCGGCCCGCTAATCGTGCCCGAGTCGACGAGACGAATCAAGCCCGCCAGCGCCGCCGGCGTGAGCGGCACGGCGGCGACGTCCACTCCGAGCTCGTTCATCTTGCGGGTCAGCTCGCCCATCACCCAGTTGCTCGCCGCCTTCGGGTTATCGACGAGCGCGGCGGTCGCCTCGAAATAGTCGGCCAGCGCCGGCGACTGTGTCAGCACCCCGGCGTCGTACTCGGGCAGCGCGTACTGCGTGACGAAACGCTGGCGCCGCGCGTCCGGCAATTCGGCGAGCGACGTCCGGATCTCCTCGACCCAGGCGCCGTCGACTTCGAGCGGCGGAAGATCGGGCTCGGGGAAGTAGCGGTAGTCGTGCGCCTCTTCCTTGCTGCGCATCGACACGGTCCGCCCGGCCGCGACATCCCACAGCCGGGTCTCCTGCGCGACCCGACCTCCCGAAGAGACGAGCTCGGTCTGCCGCTCGATTTCGTACTCGAGGGCTTTCTGGACGTAGCGGAACGAGTTGAGGTTCTTGACCTCGGCCTTGGTGCCGAAGGCCTCGGTCCCGACTGGCCGCACGGACACGTTGGCGTCGCAGCGCAGGCTTCCCTCTTCCATGTTGCCGTCGTTGACGCCGATGGCGACGAGGATCTCGCGCAAACGGCTGAAGAACTCGCCGGCCTCGGCCGCCGAGCGAAGGTCGGGCTCGGTCACGATCTCGAGGAGCGGCACGCCGCTGCGGTTGAAATCCAGGTAGGTCCGCCGGTCGGAATCGGCAAAGCCTTCGTGCAGGGACTTGCCCGCGTCCTCCTCGAGATGCGCGCGGGTAATCCCTACCCGGCGCGTGGCGCCAGCTACTGCGTACTCAACGCTGCCGCCGGTCGCAATCGGCCGCTCGTACTGGGAGATCTGGTAGCCCTTGGGGAGATCCGGATAGAAGTAGTTCTTGCGCGCGAAAATCGAACGGGATTGACCTGGCAGCTTGAGCGCGTGCGCGACGCGAATCGCAAGCTCCACGACGCGCCGGTTGAGCACCGGCAAGGCGCCAGGCAGCCCGATGCAGACCGGGCAGATGTTCGTGTTCGGCGGCGAGCCAAAACGCGTGCTGCACCCGCAGAAGATCTTGGTCTCTGTCAGCAGCTGGGCGTGAATCTCGAGCCCGATGACGGGCTCGAACAATGCTGAATGCTGAATGTTGAATGCTGAAGTCAAGTTGAGATCCGGAGAAGGAATTCTAGCCTTACTTCAGCATTCAGCATTCGACATTCAGCATTGCCGCTAGGCGCCGCGAGGCCCTGCGGCGCGTACGTCGGCAGCCGCGTCCGCTTCGAAGGCCTTGAAGTTGTCGGCGAACATGTTGGCGAGCTTGCGCGCCTGTTCGTCGTACGCCGCCTGATCCTTCCATGTATTGCGTGGCTTCAGGACTTCCGGCGGGACGCCGGGGCACGACGTCGGCACCGACAGGTTGAAGAGCGCATCGGTCTCGTAGGTCACGTTATCGAGCTGACCAGAGAGCGCGGCGCGAATCATCGCGCGGGTGTGCGCGATCTTCATCCGCGTGCCCATGCCGTACGGCCCGCCGGTCCAGCCTGTATTGACGAGCCACACGTTCACGTTGTGGCGCGCGATGCGGTCGCCGAGGAACTTGGCGTAGACCGTCGGGTGCAGGACCATGAACGGCGCGCCGAAGCACGTGCTGAACGTCGCCTTCGGCTCGGTCACGCCCTTTTCGGTGCCGGCAACCTTCGCGGTGTAGCCGGAAAGGAAGTGGTACATCGCGCCCGCGGGCGACAGCCGCGCGACGGGCGGCAGCACGCCGAACGCATCCGCCGTCAGCATCACGATGTTGCGCGGATGCCCGGCCTGCCCCGACGGCACCCAGTTGTCGATGAACTCGAGCGGATAGGCGCCGCGCGTGTTCTCGGTCAGCGAGTCGTCGTCGAGGTCGAGGACGCGCGTAGTCGAATCCATCTTCACGTTCTCGAGGACGGTCCCGAAGCGCTTCGTCGTCGCGTAGATCTGCGGCTCGGCTTCGGCAGAGAGGCGGATCATCTTCGCGTAGCAGCCGCCCTCGATGTTGAAGACGCCGTCCTCGCTCCAGCCGTGCTCGTCGTCGCCGATCAGGTTGCGATCGGGGTCGCTCGAAAGCGTCGTCTTGCCGGTGCCGGAGAGCCCGAAGAAGAGCGCGACGTCGCCCTCCGTGCCCGACATTCGCCGAGCAGTGCATCGACAGCACGTTGCGCAGCGGCAGCAGATAGTTCATCACGGTGAAGATCGACTTCTTGATTTCGCCGGCGTAGCTCGAGCCGCCGATGAGCACGAGCTTTTTCGCGAAATTGAGGATGATGAACACCTCGGAGTTCGTGCCGTGGTGCGACGGCTCGGCGTGCAGTCCCGGCATGTCGATCACGGTGAAGTCCGGCGTGTGCGCCGGAACACCTGCGGACTCGGGGACCTCGAGAAACATGTGGCGGGCGAACAGGCTGTGCCATGCCTGCTCGGTGATGATGCGGACAGCCAGCCGGTAGCGCGGATCCGCGCCGGCATAGCAGTCCTGAACGAAGAGCTCGCGCCCTTCGACGTAGCTCAAAAGACGCTGGTGCAGCGCGTCGAAGTGCCGTCCTTCAATTGGGCGATTGACCTTGCTCCACCAGACGCGGTCGGCACTCGACGGCTCCTGGACGATGAACTTGTCGTTCGGCGAGCGGCCTGTATGCTGGCCGGTTCGACACACCAATGGACCGTCGACTGAGATGATCGCTTCGCGGCGGCGTACGGCTTCTTCATAGAGAGCTGGAACGCTCAGGTTCCAGTACACGCGCGCAACATTGGTGATGCCGTGCTGTTCGAGTCCGGTGGCCTGCGCCTGCGACATGCTCTCCCCTTGTATGAACCCATAAACCACACGAATTCGGTGCTTTGCGGGCGACTAAAAGGATTGATGGTACTGAGAGCGCAGGTGGGAAGTCAATCACGGTCGACGATGGCGACGACAGCCTGGACCACCGCCGGGTCGAACTGGCTCCCACTGTGGCGCTCGAGTTCGGAAAGCGCCGCCGATCGAGTGACAGGGTCGCGGAAGACGCGCGGACGCGTCATGACGTCGAAGGCGTCGGCCACGGCGATGATGCGGGCTCCTAGGGCAATCGATCCCGCCTCGCTTCCTGCCGGGTAACCCTGGCCGTCCAGGCGCTCCTGGGCGTGCTCGAATCAACGGGGCGGCTTCGACCATGTACGGAACGTCGGCCAGCAACTCGAAGCCGATCTGCGGGTAGAGGCGAACGAGACGCTGCTCCTCGAGTGTCAGCGGCGCCGGTTTCCTGAGAACAGCGTCCGGTATGGTCAGCTTTCCACATCGTGCAGGAGCGCGGCCCTCTCGACGACATCGACTTCCGCCGCATCGAGGCCGAGACGCTGGGCGATGGTCGTCGATAACGCCGAGACGCGATGTGCGTGCTGGTAGGCTTCGGGCGTCGACGCCGTCAGGGAGGCGAGCAACAGGTCCAGGTCTTCGCTCGAATCGGGGAACTGCGATGCGATGACTTCCTGCAGATGCCGCCGTCGTGTTTGCATCTCGAATTCGAGCTGCTCGCGCCAGCGCCTCGCATCGAGAGCGGCGCGGTGCCACTCGACCCCGCGTGACACGGCAGCGCAGAGCCGGTCGCGCTCGAACGGCTTGGTCAGGTGGTCGATGACGCCGCAGCGCAGGCCTTCAACCGTCGACGACAGATCGTCGATGCCCGTGGCGATGATGACTGCCGTATCAGGGTATTCGCGCCGGAGTTGATCGGCGAGCCACAGGCCGTCACGGCCTGGCATGCGCAAGTCGCAGAGGACGACCGCCGTCGGCGCGCCGGCGAGCAGTTCGAGCGCCTGATCGGCGCCCGACGCGACGACGACGCTGTATCCGCGCGACTCCAGCCATCGCCGCATCAAATGCCGGACCGAGGCTTCGTCGTCGACGATGAGAACGGATCGCGCGCGCCTCGTCGACGGGCGTTTGCACCGCGACGATCCCGGCGCCACCGGAAGGAACGCGAACGGCGGTCACGTCAGGCCTCGAGGAGCGCCGAATGCCGGCGCCGGGAAATCGTGCCTGAAAGGTCGAGCCGCTCGAGGCGGCGGTAGAGGGCCCGACGGCTGAGACCGAGCATCTGCGCGGCGGCCTTCTTGTTGCCGCCCGTGCGCACGAGCGCGCGCTGAATGTGATCGCGCTCGACGTTGACCAGAAGGTCAGTGGCCGGCTTTTCTCCGGTCACGCTCGCGGTTGCCGGCTGATACGCGGCCGCCGGTTGCGGCGTCGCAGAAGGCGGCGGCAGGCACGCGGCAAGCTCGCGTTCCGTCACGAACTCGCCGTCGGCGAGGATGCAGGCTCGCTCGACGACGTTGCGCAGCTCGCGGACATTGCCATCCCATGCTGCTTCAGTTGAGACGCGCCTCGGCTCCCGGCGTCAATCCACGCAGCGGCTTCTGCAGGCGCTCGGCGATTTCGTGAACGAACGCGCTCGTCAGGTACGGGATGTCCTCGCGACGATCGCGAAGCGGCGGCAGCCGCACCTCGACAACGTTGAGCCGGTAGTAGAGATCGCTGCGGAACCGATTCGCCGTCACCTCGGCACGCAGGTCGCGGTTGGTGGCGGCAATCACGTGGACGTCCACGCGCCGCGGCTCCATCGCTCCGACGCGGTTGACTTCGCCGAGCTCGAGGACGCGCAGCAACTTCGCTTGTGCGGCGGACGGAAGCCCGCCGATCTCGTCGAGGAACAGCGTGCCGCCGTCGGCCAGCTCGAAGAGTCCAGGCTTGCTCTCGGGCGCGCCGAGGAAGCCCCCGCGCACGTGACCGAACAGCTCGCTTTCGAACAGCGTGTCGTTGACCGCCGAGCAATTGACGGCGATGAAACGCCGATCGCGGCGCGGACCGATGCTGTGCAGCGCGCGCGCCACGAGCTCTTTACCGGTCCCGGTCTCGCCCGTCACGAGCGCGAGACGCACGTGCGGCGCCAGCCGCCGAATCATGCCGAACAGGTCCTGCATGCGCGGGCCGCGGCCAATCATGCCGTGGAACTCGAGGCGCTTCGCGAGGTCGCCTTCCATCGACAGGACGCTGCGGCGCCGATCGATCTCCTCGCGCACACCTGCGAGCAGCTGATCGAGCCGGCCAAAGTCGAGTGGCTTGCTCAGGTAGTCCATCGCGCCGAGCTTTACGGCCTCGACCGCGGTGTCAACCGACGCGTAGCCTGTCATCAGCACGGCCTGGCAGTGCGCATCCACGTCGCGGATGGCGCGCAGAATGTCGAGCCCGCCGATCTCCGGCATCCGCAAATCGACCATCACGAGGTCGGGGCGGCGCGTCTGGATGAGCGCGATTGCGGCGCGGCCGCCGGCGCACGTCAGCACGTCGAAGCCGGCACGCTCGGCGAACCGGGACACGACGTCGAGAATGCCCTGCTCGTCGTCAACGATTAACAGTAACGGTCGCGGATTGGTCATGCTCCCCCCACCCTGTCGAGGATCACGGCCGCCAATGCAGCCCTGAGCGCCCTCAATTGGAACGGCGGCACGAGCAAGGCGCTCGCCTGCTCGTGACCGAACTGCGCGGTCTCGCCTTCAGTTGCCGTGGACACGAGGACGATCGGCAGCGGCACTTCGTCAGGCCCCTGCGCCCGGCGCCATTTCTCGGGGTTGACGGCGAGGATCCGCCGATCGACGAACGCAACGCGCAGCGGCCCGTGCGTGTAGCGCGCCAGTGCCTCGTCTGCCCGATCGGTGGCGCAGACGTTGTAGCCCCACGCCGAGAGCGCCGCGGCGATGAAATCGCGATCGCCCTGGTCGACGTGCGCCACCATCACGTTGGCGTCGGATTCACGCGGCGCCTCGATTCGCGCCGGCAGCAGGATCGAGAACGTCGTCCCGACCTGCACCTTGCTCGACACGCTGATCTGCCCGCCATGGTCGCGGACGATGCCGTAGCAGATGCTCAGGCCGAGGCCCGTGCCCTCGCCGACTTCGCGGGTCGTGAAGAATGGATCGAAGATCCGGCTCAGGTTCTCGTGATCGATGCCGTGGCCGGTGTCGCTCACGAAGAGCTCGACGGCCGCCGACCTGACGTCGAGACGCGCGCCGACGGTGAGCCGTCGCGTCGCGCGGCCGCGCATCGCCCGCTCCGCATTCAGGATGAGATTGAGGAGCGCCTGCTGAAGCTGGCTCCCATCGACTATTACCGGTGGCAGCCACGGAATCGAACTCCGTCACGAGCTCGATGCTGCTCAACCTGAATTCGTAGGTGCGCAGCGACAGCACGCGCTGCACGAGCTCGGTGACGTCCTGCGGCGCCCGCGCCGCGGTCTGGCGTCGCGCGAACGCCAGGAGGTTGCGCACGATGCTCGCCGCACGACCCGACTCCTCGGCGATGCGGCGCAGATCCTGCCCGACTTCGTCGCTCGATCGCAGCGGCTCGCCCGAGCGCATCTCGCTCTCGAGCAGCTGCGCAAAGCCGATGACACTGGTCAGCGGATTGTTGAGCTCGTGCGCCACGCCCGCGACCAGCTGACCAATCGCTGACAGCTTCTCGGCTTGAAGCAGCTGCGCCTGCGTCGACTTCAGGCGCTCCACCGTTGCCGTGAGCTGGGCGTTCGTCTTACTCAGCTCCTCGCTCATGTGCTGCAGCCGCCGCGCCGAGCGAATTTCTTCGGTCACGTTCTTCGCGACCTGCACGACCGAAGCGCCGGCGGACCCGGGATCGACCGCCGGGAACGTCGTCACGCTCAGGATCTGCTCGTTGGCCAGCGTCATCTCGGCGCGTTCGGCGCGAGCGAGTGTGCCGTCCGGCGAATGCAGGGCATCGCTGCCGCGCAACTGCGGATCGTGGGCGAGCGCACGGCCGATGGCGCAGGTGGGACAGCCGCCGCCGCACAGCCCGACTTCTCCGCAAGTCACGCCGCGAATCTCGGTCACGGGCCGTTCGAGCAGGGCCGCGAGGGCGAGGTTGCCGCGCAGCAGACGGCCCTGACGATCGAAGACGGCAATCGGATCGCTGATCGCGTCGAAAGTCCGTTCCCACTCCTGCTTGCCGCGCCGCACCGAGTCGTGCAGCCGCGCGTTCTGGACGGCGACAACGATCTGGCCGGCGACAATGGCCAGCAGGCGCTCGTCGGCGACGTCGAATCGGGACGGGCTCGAGGCGCCGATGCTCAGGACGCCGAGCAGCTCGTCGGCCGCGAGCAGCGGCAGGCTGATGCCGCTGCGCATCATGAACTCGGAGCGATTGACCGCCGAAACGCCAGGCGCGAGATCTTCCACGACGACGGCCGTGCGCGTGGCGATGACCTGCTCGCTCGGCCACGACGCCGCGCCATTCCAGAAGCGCTGCACGCGCGACGGTCCAACCGACGCTGTCATCTCGTAGCGTCCGGTCCGCTCGTCGCGCAGGCGAATCGACGCGCCGACGGCCTCAAAGGCGCGGACGATGCGCTGCAGCGCTCCGGTCAGGACGTCATCGAGCTCGAGGGACTGATTGATGCCCTCCGAGATCTCGTTGATGGTCTGGAGTTCCCAGAGCAGGCGACGGTTGTGAACCGTCATCCGGTCGACGAGCAGCGATGCAGGCGTCTGAGACATGTGTCAGGTGCCGGGCCGAGTAAGGCTCTGGCTTCTAGCTCAGGTGGCAAGAGCTGGGCCGACTCCGCACACGCCGACGTCGATGGCGAGCAGGCCAATCGAATGAATTACTTAGCGACCGAGCGACAAAATGCGTTTGGCGGGCGATGTTTCAGAAGTGAAATGAGCGCGACGTTACACGAGTGGAACATGGAGGCGCGCACGTGCGCGATTCGGACGTGGGTCTATCCGAGGTTGTGCTTCTTCATCAGGCGCCACATCGTCGTGCGGCTGACCTGGAGCTCACGCGCCGCTGCGCCGATCTCGCCTTCGTTCTTGGCGAGCGTCGCAACGATCATCTCGCGCTCGGCTTTCTCGCGCGCCGCGGCGACCGTGCCTTCGGGGGCGCCAGGACCTTGCGGCTCGGCGAGCAGTTCCTCTGGGAGGTCGCCGACTGTCAGCTCGGACGAGTGCGCCGTCGCGACCGAACGTTGAATGATGTGTTCGAGCTGGCGGACGTTGCCAGGATAGGTGTACGCGGAGAGCACCTCCATCGCCGCCGGCGCGCAGGCTGTCACGCCGGAGTGCCCGCCGTACCGCGACAGGAAGTACCCGACGAGCAGCGGGATGTCGCCCGTCCTCTCGCGCAGCGGCGGCATATTGACGTGATGGACATCAAGGCGATAGTACAAGTCGCTGCGGAACTCGCCGGCGGTCGTGGCCGCTTTGAGATCGATGTTGGTGGCGGCGACAAAGCGCACGTCGACGACGCGGCTCTCGTTTTCGCCGATGCGGCGGATCTCGCCCGATTCGAGGGCGCGCAATAACTTCGCCTGCAGCGCCTTGGACAGCGTGCCGATTTCGTCGAGGAAGAGCGTCCCGCCCTCGGCGTGTTCGATGAGCCCGGCGCGCGCGCCGGCAGCACCGGTGAACGCACCCTTTACGTGCCCGAACAGCTCGGCCTCGAGGAGCGACTCGGTGAGAGCCGCGCAATTCACGGCCACGAACGCGCTCGCTGCGCGCGGGCTCCGCGCGTGGATCGCGCGGGCGGCGAGCTCCTTTCCCGTGCCGGTCTCCCCAGTGATGAGGACGGTTCCCGGCGCCGCCGCGGCGCGCTGGATCAGATCCTTGACACGCTCCATCGCCTTGCTGGCGCCGACAAGCGCGTCGAGTGACGGATCGGGCTGGATCTGTCGCTGAAGGAGAACGACCTGCCGCGCAAGCTGACGGCGGTCCGCTGCGGCGCGCACCCGCATCAGGAGCTCGTCCCTGAAAAACGGCTTCTGGACGAAATCAACCGCGCCGAGCTTCATGGCTTCGACCGCGCTCTCGACAGTGCCGAAGCCCGTCATGATGATGAAGGACGCGTCGACGCCGGCTTCGCGCAGTTTTCGCAGCACGTCGATGCCGGAGAGTCCCGGCATCCGCATGTCGGAGAGGACGACGTCGAATCCGCCAGCCTTCGCCACCTCGAACGCCTCCTCGCCGGTGCTGGCAACCTGCACCGTGTAGCCGGCCGAGCGGAGCATGCGGGCGGTGCTCTCCCGCACGCCCTGATCGTCGTCTACGAGGAGAATCCGCGCCATGAACGGCGCTAACTTTACCATCGGCCGCAGCCGATAGGACCGGTGTGAAGCGTTTATCGGTGCTCGTCGTCGCAATCGTGTCGGCCGCGTGCGGTTCCGCGCCCAAGCCCGTGTCGGCACCATCGGCCAGCGTCCCGCTGCCGCGCTACGTTCGCGTGCAGGTCACAGAGAGTGGAAGCCCGACAATTCGCGAAGTGCCCCTCGAGGAGGTACGTGCAAGCCAGTGCAATCAGCGAAGTCGCGCCAGCCGCGGGCGATCCCGCGAGCGTCGAACGCATGCTCGAAGTCCAGACGATCATCAGCCGGACCTACGCCGTCTCGCACCTGGCGCGCCACGCGAGCGAGGGCTTCGACCTGTGCTCGACAACGCACTGCCAGCTGTACGAGCCGCGCCGGCTGCAGACGTCGAAGTGGGCGGCGGCATCAGCGGAAGCAATCGCACACACCGCGGGCGTCATCCTGACGTTCGATGCGCCAACCGGTCCAGACGCTCTTCCATGCCGACTGTGGCGGCTATACCAGCACGTCATCCGCAGTCTGGGGCGGAATCGATCGTCCTGTACCTCGTCGCCAGGGCGGACGATGGCGCGGCGCAGAACGCGCACGCGCCGTGGCAGTTCGAAGTGAAGCTGGACACGCTCGCAAAGGCACTCGACGCGGACGCGCGGACGCGCGTGCAGCCAGGATCTGCTCCGGTGGCGATCTCCGTCGTCACCCGTGATGGCGCAGGACGCGCCGACCGGATCGCCATCGACGGCGGTCGCGGTGGCGCTTCAGCGATCCGGACCGTAAGGGGCGACGAATTCCGCCAGGTGCTCGGCCGCGCGTTCGGCGCACGGGCGATCCGCAGCACGATGTTCGAGATCGGCTTCCGGGATCGCGAGACGATGACGTTCTCGGGCCGCGGCTTCGGTCACGGCGTCGGATTGTGCCAGGCAGGAGCGTTCGCCCGCATCAAGGCAGGGGCCACTCCAGAGGACGTGCTGCGCTACTACTACCCGGGCACGATTGTCGGCCGAGGCAATCGCCCGACGGCGACGGACGTGCTGACCAGCCTGATTCGGCGTCCCTGAACCCACGCGACGCTTCACAGAAGATCAAAAGATCAACGAGATCTAAGACAGATCTGCCGCAGACTTCTCTTGCCGCATCGGACAACCACTCAGCTGGTCATCGCATAGACGACGACGTTGACCCCGAACTTGGTGTTGTCCTCGCGCTGGAAGCGCTTGTTCCGCCAGTCGTAGTCCCACTCGCACCCATAGTCCTTGTTGCTGTAGAGGACTCCAAGACGACGCGCGTGCTCGATGCCGCGCAGGTAGTCGTGCACGATCTCGTCACCCCAGCCATTGAGCTCGTGCGACGTCGTCGGCGGGCCATCTTCGAATTTGAAAAAGCTGCGATAGACCGGGTGGCGCTTTGGCAGTTTCGCCATCGGGGTCGCCGGAAAGATCGCCTTCATCTCCTCTTCGAAGCTGCGCGCGTACAGCCCGTTGACGTCGTGGTTGCAGTCATCCGAAAACAGCAGTCCGCCATGCTCGATGAAGCGGCGCAATCGCTCGCGTTCATCGTGCGTAAAGCGGACGAGCTTATGGCCGGTCATGAAGAGGAACGGGAACGCCATCAGCTCCTCGGACGAGGCGGCGATGACAACTTCCTCGGCGTAGACGGGAATCGTCGTGTACTCGACGACGGAGTTCAGAATGTTGGCCGCCACCTTCGGGTTGTAGTCCCAGTCGCCCGATTCGTACCTCAGCCTGGCGAACACGAATTCCGACGCGCGCGGACGGCCTTGCATTGGTCCGATCTTACCTCTGTCGTTCGGGGTTCGGGTGCTCGGGTTCGGGGTTCGGGGCTCGGATTCGGCGGTCGCAGTTGCCGCTCCGGGCAACCGGAACCGGATCTCGACCTCACCTGGCACCCGGAACCGGCGAAACCCGTAACCGCTTATAATGATTGGGCGGTTAGTAAACAGTGGCGGTCGGGAAACGTAATCACATGACAGGAGCTCAGGCCGCGGGCCTCCCCACCCGCGAAGCCGACAGCGCGGCGGCCTCTGCCGTCAAGGCAATGCAGGCCGAGGGCCGCCACGCCGAGGCGCGCGAGCGTTACGCTGAACTGGTGGCACGCCACCAGCGGCGCGCGGCCCGGATTGCGTTTCACTATCTGCGCGATTCGGCGGAGGCGGACGAGGCGGTCCAGGATGCGCTCGTGAAGGCGTATTCGCACCTGTCGTCGTTCCGGGAAGAGCTGCCGTTCGAGGTCTGGTTCACGCGCATTCTCATAAATGGATGCCTGGACCGGATCAAGGCGCGGACGCGCCGCGAGCGGTGGCTGGTTCCGATGCCCGAGTCGCCGGTCGGACAGCGGGACTTCACGGAGCGCGTGGCGAGCGGTGGACCGTCACCGGAGGATCAGTTGCTCGGCCGCGAGCGGCGGCAGAAACTGGCCATGGCGCTGTCCCGGTTGCCCGAACGTCAGCGCTCGGTTTTCATGTTGAGCCACTATCAGGGCTGCACGTCGCGCGAGGTCAGCGCCATGACTGGACTCAACGAGTCGACGGTCCGCGTGCACCTGTTTCGCGCGATCCGACGATTGCGTACGCTGCTCGCCGAGGATGGCGCGAGTATCGGGGTGGGGGGAGAAAAGCGCCGTGTCACTTCTTAATCGATATCGCGCGACGCGTCACCTGAGTGACGATGCTTTCGCGGACCTGTGGAGCACCGAGGCCACGACGGGTCAGCCGGTCGTCAATCCGCACCTGTCCGACTGTGCGCAGTGCCGCACCCGCTACGCCAATTTCACCGGCTGGCTCGATCGCATTCAGGACGATGCGCTGGCCGAGGCGGATGAGGCATTCCCGCCCGAGCGGCTGGCCGCGCAGCAGGCGCAGGTCATGCGCCGCCTCGAAGGGCTGGAACGTCCGGCGCGCGTCATCGCGTTCCCCCGCTTCTCCCGTCCAGTCACATCGACCCAGGGACACGCACAGCGCTGGGTGGCTGCCGCCGCCGCGGCCGGACTCGTCATCGGCCTGGTCGCCGGGCAGCTCTTTGACGTGCGCCACCTCCTCTCGACCCCGCGGGGGCCGGTGGCGACGCAGACCGCCCGTTTGACCACACCGCCGCAGATCAACTCCGGAAATGCAGTAGTTCTCCCGGCCTCCCTCCCGTCGGTGTCTGACGAAACCTTGTTCTTTGGCGGGGATCCGGCACACGCGACGGGACGTCTCTCGATGCTGCAGTCGATCGACGACATCACGCCGCGCGCGCGCGATATCGATCTGCCGCGGTAACCCGGTTGGCCACGACACCACACGCCAAGCCTCTCATCTTCCGCAAGGGCCTCGACATGAAAGAGGCGGTGGCAGGAGAGCTCGCCGCCGCCTACCACAGCCAGATCGTCGAGGACGTCCGCGCCAACGACTACCGCTACACGTCGGGGCGCCTGACCATCCACCTCGCTCGCGAGTTCGGCTTCTGCTATGGCGTCGATCGCGCGGTCGACTACGCGTACCAGGCTCGCCGTCGGTTCCCCGACCAGAACGTCTATCTGACCGGCGAGATCATCCACAACCCGCACGTCAACGACCGGCTCCGCGCCGCAGGCATCCGCTTCCTGAGTGAATCACAGGAGCCGTGGGACGCGCTTGGCCCGCGCGACGTCGTGATCCTGCCGGCCTTCGGCGTCACAGTCGGCGACATGGCGCAGCTCGTCGACCAGGGATGCACGCTCGTCGACACGACGTGCGGCTCGGTGCTCAACGTCTGGAAAAATGTCGTCCGCTACGCGCAGGACGGCTACACCGCGGTCATCCACGGCAAGGTGAAGCACGAAGAAACGCGGGCGACGGCGTCCCAGGCGCTCAAGTTTCCCCAGGGGCGCTTCCTCGTCGTGCTCGACCGCGAAGAAGCCAAAGTCGTGTGCGACTACATCCGCCACGGCGGCGACGCCTCCGCATTTCTTGCCCGCTTCGGTGACGCGGCGTCCCCGGGCTTCGACCCCGACCGTGACCTCGTACGCATCGGGTGCGCGAACCAGACGACGATGTTGATGGCCGAGTCGCTGGAGATAGGCGAGATGCTGCGGGCGGCGGCGACCGAGCGATACGGCGCAACGAACCTCGCCCACCACTTTCGGGCATTCGACACCATCTGCAGCGCCACGCAGGAGCGTCAGGACGCCGTCCTCGCGCTCCTCGACGCCGAACGCCTCGACCTGATGCTGGTCGTCGGCGGCTACAACAGCAGTAATACGTGCAATCTGGCGCGTATTTGCGCCGAGCGGGTCCCCACGTTCCACATCGCCGACCCCGAATGCCTGGTGTCGGCCGAGGAAGTCCGCCATCGTCCGGTCGGCGCGCCGTCCACGACGGTTCGGGCGGAGGATGTCTCCCACCACTGGCTGCCGGGCACTTCCCCGCTGACCATCGGGCTGACGGCGGGGGCCTCGACCCCCAACAACATCGTTGGCGAAGTCATCGAAAGGCTGGCCAGGTTCGCGGGCGCATAACTGCCACACTTTTGTCTTAGAACCTGCCTCGGATTTCTCTCGTAAAGCAAGCTGACTGCCAGCGATTTTCTGACGTATTATCAGTAGCTTACAGAAAACCATCGACGGTGTTGCGATGTGCCGCCGCGCCCCTCAACAGTAAACGTGGGGCGAAAAGGGGTCGTATACGTGCGTAGTTTTTCTGGAGACGACAAATCGCATGGCAAGGCACTTTGCGTGGACTGTTCTGACCATTTTTCTCGCCGCCTCAGGCAGCTCGGCAGGCCTGGCGGCAACCGTCTGCGATCAGCAGCGCAGCGACGCCCCGAAGAAGGCAGAGGCTGCGGGCGACCAGAAGCCGTCTAACGGCGACCAGGACGGTCCGCCGCGGTGGAAATGGTGGCTCCACCCGGACACGCGCAAGGAGCTCAAACTCAGCGATCAGCAGAGCAAGAAAATCAACGAGGTCTGGGAGTCGACGGCGCCACAGCTGCGGGAAAAGTGGCACGAGCTCGAACAGTTCGAGGAGTCCCTCGCCAAGACGCTGAAGGAATACACCGCGCCAGTCCCGGTTGTGCAGCAGCAGGTCGAGAAAATCGAGAAGCTGCGCGCCGACAACAACGCCACGCGCACGGTGATGATCTACCGCATGCATCTCCTGCTGTCGCCCGAGCAGCGGATCAAGGTCGACGAGATGCGCAAGCGCATGGATGAAGAGCGCAAACGTCAGAATCAGGGCAAAGACGACAAGCGCTGAAGCGTTCGACCGTCATACGTTCATCTGGAGGCAGTTCGTGAGCAAGACCGCATCATCCCTATTCATCACGGCCGCGCTGCTCGTCGCAGTTGCTGCCCCGGCTGCGGCACAGAAGCAGGCGCCCGCAGCAGATAGCGATCACGTCAAGGCGCTGATCGAAGAAGCGAAGACCCGCCTCGCGCAGGGGCAGACGCCGTCGCCGGCGCAGGCAGCGACCACCACCGGCCCGACGGGTCGATTTGACGGCCGACCAGGCCGTGGCGCGCGCGCTCGAGCGCAACGTCGACGTTGTCGCAACAGCGCCTGACGCCGCAGACGTATCGACTACTCGCTCGCGGCAACCTACGCGTTTTATCGACCGAGCCTGACCTCCAACGTCAGCACCCAGTCGGCGACAACGCTCGCCCGGCAGACCATTGAAGGTGGCGTCAGGACCAACAGCGACACGGCCATCTGGAACGCCGGCATCGCGCAGAACATGCGCTGGCAGGGTGGCAACTACCAGGTCAACTGGACGAACAACCGCATCGCGTCGAACCAGAACAACAACATCTTCAACCCGGCACTACTCGGCGGGTTTCCAGGCGATCTACGTTCAGCCCATTCTGGCCAACCGCAAGATCGACCAGACGCGCACCAACCTCCTCACCACCGAGATCCAGCAGGACATCTCGGAGCTCGACCTTCAGTCCTCGACGGCGAGCATCGTCGCGCAAACGCGAAACGCCTATTGGGATTTCGTGTTCTCGATCCTCAACGTCGAGAACCAGCGCGCGTCCCTGGACCTCTCGTCGAAGCTCGTGCAGGACAACCGCGCCCGGGTCGAGATCGGCACGATGGCGCCAATTGACATCGTGCAGGCCCAGGCTGAGGAGGCAACCCGGCGTCAGGCGCTCGTCAATGCCGAGGCAACCCGGCAGAACGCAGAGCTCGCGCTGAAGCAGCTCATCGTCAGTGGCACCGACGATCCGGTGTGGACGTCGTCGCTCAATCCGACCGATGTTCCCACTCCTGGTGAAGAGGCCATTGACCTCGAGGCCGCCGTGCGCAATGCCCTCACGAACCGCACCGACCTCCTTACGGCGAAGAAGAATATCGACGCCGCCAACGTGCAGCTTCGCAGCCTGGACAACCAGACCTTGCCCCAGTTGAACCTGCAGGGCACGTATCGCCTGGACGGCCGCGGCGGCACGACGACCGCGGGAACCGAGCCGTTTCCCCCGCCCACCAACTGGTGGAACGCGCTCGGCGGTATCGGCAACTTCGAGGCGCCGACCTGGACGGTGCTGATGAACTTCTCATATCCGCTCGGCACGAGCGCCGCTGAGGCGAACAAGGCGCGCCAGCAGATCATCATCCGGCAGAACCAGACGGCGGTGAAGGCGACCGAACTGCAGATCGCGACCGACGTCACCGCCGGCGTCCATCGCGATCCGCAACTCGCTCGAAGCCATCAAGGCGGCGACCGCGGCGCGCGAGCTGTCGGTCAAGCGCGCCGAAGCGGCGCAGAGCAAGCTCGACGTCGGCATGGCCACGAACTTCGAAGTCGTCCAGGCGCAGCGCGACCTCGCCGACGCGCGCAACCAGGAACTGCGCGAGCACCTGAACTATCGCCGCGCGCTCATCGACTTCCAGCGCACGCAGATCAGCCCGAGGTAAAGAATGCTGAATGCTGAATGTTGAATGCTGAAGTGACAGCAGATTCAGCATCGGTCAGATCTGTCAGCACGTCTCAGCAGCGTTCGGCAGCTCAGCGACTACAAGCGTGCGGTCCAGAGCATGAACGCAAGACTATCGGGATCGTAATCGTCGTAATCGCCGGCCTCGCGGGCGTGCTCGCGTTCAACCGTGGAGATAACACGCCAACTGGCGGCGCGGCTGCCGCCGGCGGCGGACGCGCCGGCAGGCCGCCCATGCCCGTCGAGTTCGCGGCCGTGAAGCGCGCGCCCGTCTCCGAGCAGATTCTCGTCGTCGGCAATCTGATCGGCGCGGCGACTGTCGAAGTCGTGCCGCGCGCCAACGGCCGGCTGCAGAACGTCGACGTCAAGCTCGGCGACTCGGTCCGGCAGGGTCAGGTCATCGCGCGCGTCGAGGACAGCGAATTGCGCGAGCAGGTGCGTCAGGCGGAGGCGTCCTACAAGGTCGCGCAGGCCTCCATCCGGCAGCGCGAAGCCGACTTGAAGCTGGCGCAGACCAACCTCGATCGCTCGCGCAGCCTCTACGAGCGGCAGCTGCTCCCGCAGCAGACGTTCGACGACGTCGATGCGCGCTACCAGGCGGCGGTCGCCCAGCTCGATCTCGCTCGGGCGCAGTTCGAGCAATCGAAGGCGCGGCTCGACGAGCTCAAGATCACGCTCACGAATACGCAGATCGTCGCTCCGGTCGACGGCTTCATCGCCAAGCGCTACCTCGATCCCGGCGCCTTCGCCAGCACCAACGCGCCGGTGGCGTCGGTCGTCGACATCCGCACCGTGCGCATGGTCGCCAACCTCGTCGAGCGCGACATGCGCCGCGTGCCGGTGGGTACCGCCGCCAACGTCGAAGTCGACGCCTATCCGGGCGAGCTCTTCAAGGGCCGCGTCAGCCGCGTCGCGCCGATCTTCGACCCGGCGACACGCACCGCCGAGATCGAAATCGAAGTACCGAACGTCGGCTACCGGCTCAAGCCCGGCATGTATTCGCGCGTGCAGCTCACGACCAACACGCGCGATGACGCCATCACGATTCCGCGGAACGCGCTCGTCGACCTCGGTGGCAGGAGCGGCGTGTTCATCGGCGCGACGCCGGAAAAGACCGAGGGCACCGGAGGCGGCGCTGCCGGAGGCGGGCAGAACGTCATGACCGCGAAGTTCATGCCGGTTGAAGTCGGCATCCGCTCGGGCGAAGTCATCGAGATCGCCAAGGGCATCGACGTCGGCGCGCGCGTCATCACGACCGGCGCCAGCGCCCTCAAGGATGGCGATCGCATCGTCCCGGCCAGCGCCGGGCGGCGGTCAGGATGGCAAGGCGCCGGCGGCCGGCGCGTCACAGGCACAGCCTCAGGGGAGCGGTCGATGAGCATTCCGCGGTTAGCGATCGAGCGTCCGATCACGATGTTCATGTTGTCGGCGGTCGTCATGTTGATTGGCGGCCTGTCGCTCGTCAGGCTGCCTGTCGACCTGATGCCCGACGTGTCCTTCCCGAGCATCACCGTCCGTGTCGGCTACGCCGGCGTCGGACCGCTCGAGATGGAAGAGCTCGTGACCCGGCCGATCGAACAGGCGCTCAGCGCCGTCGCCGGCCTCGAGCGTCTCGAGTCGACCTCCTCGGAGGGCTCGGCGCGCGTCACGCCTCAACCTGGCGTGGGGCACGGACCTGAACGAGGCCGCCGACGACATCCGCAACCGGCTGGATCGCGTGCGCGGCCGTCTCCCCGAAGAAGCCGAGGCGCCGGTGATGTTCAAGTTCGACGCGAGCGCCGCGCCGATCATGGGCGTCGGCCTCGAGGGTGACTACGACCGCGTCCGGCTGCGCGAGATCGCCGAGCACGACCTGTCGCAGCGGCTGGAGCGCGTTCCCGGCGTCGCCGCCGTCACGGTCGAAGGCGGCCTGCGCCGTCAGATCCACGTCGAGCTCTCGAAGGAGAAGATCCGCGCACTCGATCTGCCGGTCGATCGCGTCGTCAACCTGCTGCGCACCGAGAATCAGAACATCCCGCTCGGCGAAGTCGACGAGGGCGATCGCACCTACCTCGTCCGCAGCCAGGGCCAGTTCGAGAACCTGAACGAGATCCGTGACCTGGTCGTGATGACGCGAACGGGCGTGCCCGTCTACATGCGCGACATCGCGGAGATCAAGGATTCGACCGAGGACTTCCGCTCCTTCACGCGCATCAACGGCAAGCCGGGCGTGCGGCTCCGCATCACCAAGCAGTCCGGCACCAACACGGTCGAGATCGCCAACGCGGTGCGAGCGGAAATCGCCAAGATCAATCGCGAGATGCCGAGCGTGACGATGACGGCGCTCGACGACAGCTCGATCTTCATCAGCCGCTCGATTCACGCCGTCCAGGAACACGCGCTCGTCGGCGGGTTCCTCGTCATGCTGATCGTCTTCCTGTTCCTGCGCGACCTCCGCGCGACATTCATCGTCTTCACCTCGATTCCGATCTCGGTCATCGGCACCTTCGCCCTGCTCTACTTCAACGGCTACACGCTGAATACGATGACGTTCGGCGGCCTGGCGCTCGGCATCGGCATGATCGTCGACGCGTCGATCGTCGTGCTCGAGAACACGTTCCGTCACATGGAGCACGGCAAGGACCGGATGACGGCGTCGATCGACGCCAGCGAAGAAGTCTGGTCGGCGATTCTTGCCTCGACGCTGACGCACATCGCCGTCTTCGTCCCGCTGCTCTTCCTGACCGGCGTCTCGAGCATCATGTTCAAGCAGCTGTCGGTCGTCGTCATGTTCTCGCTGACGATGTCGCTCTTCGTCGCCGTGACGATCGTGCCGGTGCTGTGCTCGCGCCTGCTGAAGCTGCCGCCGCCGTTGGCGGAACGGCAAAGGCCTCAGCGGCCGGCTCTATTCGTGGAGCGAGAGCATTCCTCGACGGCATGGACGAGCAGTTACAGCCGCATCATCCACATCGCGCTCAAGCATCGCCCGACCGTTCTCGGCGTCGGCACGGCGTGCGTCGTTGCGGCAGTGATGATCCTGCCGACCATCGGCTTCGAGCTGATGCCGCAGACAGATGAGGGCGAAGTCCGGGTGACCGCCGAGCTTCCGGTGGGCACGCGCGCGGAGCGGGCGGAAGAGGTGGCGATTCGCCTCGAAGGACTCGGCAAGGAATACGTGAAGGAAGCCGAAGACATCATCACGCAGGCCGGCGGAGGCGGCGGCTTCGGCCCTGGCGGCGGTGCAAACCGCGTGAACATGACGCTGCGCCTGGTGCCGAAAGACGACCGGACCCGATCGAGCGAGCAGATCGCCCGCGACTTGAATCGACAGCTGTCGGGAATCATCCCGGGCGTCATCATCCAGACGCAGGCGACCGGCGGCAACCAGCAGCAGAACCGCCTGTTCGGCGGCGGCGATTCACGCATCGCCCTCGAAATCCAGGGTGACGACCTGCAGGTGTCGCAGCGCGTGGCGCAAGGCGCCAAGGCGATGATGGACCGGGTGCCGGAAGTGCGCAACGCGCGCGTCGGCCGCGACGACGGCCGGCCGGAGCTCGCCATTCAAGTCGATCGTCCGAAGGCGGCGCTGCTCGGACTCTCGGTCACCGGCGTCGCCAACTCGATCCGCACGAGTGTCGGCGGCACGCAAGCGGCGTTCTACCGCGAGAGCGGCAACGAGTACCCGATCATCGTCCGGCTCCGCGAAGAGGACCGCGGACGGGTGGAAGATATCAGCAACATCCTGCTGAGCACGGCGCAGGGCCAGGTCATCGAGGCGAAGAACCTGATGACCGTCCGCAACCAGGCCGGACCGACGGAGATCCAGCGCAAGAACCAGGAGCGGATCATCCGCGTCACCGCCGAGCCTCAAGCCGCACTGAGCGAGGCGATGGCCGCCGTCAACGCGCGCCTCCCCGAAGTGTCGGTTCCCGACACCATGCGCATCAGCTTCGGCGCCGAAGCCGAGGAGCAGGCCCGGGCGTTCTCCCAGCTGCAGATGATGTTGCTGCTGGCGATCCTGCTGGTCTACGCCGTGATGGCGTCGCAGTACCAGTCGCTGCGGGATCCGTTCATCATCATGTTCTCGGTGCCGCTCGCCGCCATCGGTGTCGTGCTCGCGCTCAAGCTCACCGGCACGACATTCAGCCTGCAGGCCTACATCGGTGTAATCATGCTGGCGGGCATCGTCGTAAGTAACGCTATCCTCCTCGTTGACTACACCAACATCCTCCGACGCCGCGACAACGTGCCCTTGCGCGAGGCTGTGGAGACGGCCGGGCGGACGCGGCTGCGGCCGATTCTGATGACGTCGCTCGCGACCATGCTCGGCCTCGTGCCGATGGCGATGGGCATCGGCGAAGGCGCCGAACTGCAGGCGCCGCTGGCGCGCGTCGTCATCGGCGGACTGCTGGCGTCGACGCTGATAACTCTGGTCTTCGTGCCGACGGTCTACACGATGTTCGAAGAAGGCTGGAAGGGACTTCGCTCGGGGCACGAGCCCCAGCACTCATAAGGCGACCACGCCTCGGGACGGGATTCGACATCATGAAAAAGCTGATCGTATTTGTGGTCATTCTTGCCGCTGCCGGCACCGGTGGCTGGGCCTATTACAAGAAGAACAATCGTCCCGAGCCAACGGTCACCGCGATGCCCGTCAGCCGCGGCGACGTCGTCGAGCTCGTCCAGGCGACGGGCACACTCGAGGCGGTGACTACTGTCGATGTCGGCACGCAGGTGTCGGGTGTCGTGCAGGAGCTCTACGCCGACTTCAACGACATCGTGCGGAAGGGCCAGGTCATCGCGCGGCTCGACCCGTCGATCCTGCAGGTGCAGATCGAATCGCAGAAGGCGAACGTCGTCCGGGCTGAGGCCGATCTCGAGCGGCTGCGCGTGGGCCTCGTCGACGCCAAACAGAAGTACGACCGCGCCCAGGCGATGTTCGCGAAGGAGCTGGTGCCGCGAGACCGACCTCGAAGCGGCGGAGATCGCCGTGAAGAGCGCCGACGCGCAGATCAAGTCGTCGGAGGCGAGCCTCGTGCAGTCCAAGGCGGCGCTCAACCAGGCGACGGTCAACCTCGGCTACACCGTCATCACTTCCCCCATCGACGGCATCATCATCTCGCGCAACGTCGACCCGGGCCAGACGGTTGCCGCGAGCATGAACGCGCCGACGCTCTTCGTCATCGCCGCCGACCTGACGAAGATGCAGGTCGTCGCGAACATCGACGAGTCGGACGTCGGCCGGATGCGTCCCGGCCAGACCGTGGGCTTCCGCGTCGACGCTTACCCGACCGAGACCTTCAACGGCACGCGTCGAGCAGGTTCGCCTGCAGCCGACGGTCGTGCAGAACGTCGTCGTCTACTCGACCGTCATCGCGGTCCCGAACCAGCAGCTGAAGCTCAAGCCTGGCATGACGGCGAACGTGAACATCGAGATCGCGCGGCGCAACGACGCGCTGCGCGTCCCGGCAGCCGCCGTCCGGTTCCGTCCGACCGAGGCGATGTTCCAGGTGCTCAACCAGGAAGTGCCGCCGGAGGTTCAGCGCGGCGCTGGCGGTCGTGGAGGACGCGGGTGGCCGGCGCGGCGCTGGCAACGGCCAGCCTGGCGGACAACCGGGTGCGACAGCCGGGCGCCGCGCACGCCGGCGACTCCCCCGGCGGCGGGCGCGCCCGCGGCGAAGCCCACGGCTGCACCGGCAGCACGCCGGCGCCAGCGCAGCAGGCTCAGGCGGCTCCGCCAGCGGCGGCGGACGTCCCCCATCAGCTGAGGCGCGTGGCGGCGGCGACCAGCCGAATGCAGCACCCGGCGGCGGCCGTGGTGTCGGCGCGCGGCGGCGGACGCGGCGGCTTCGATCCGAACATGACGCCGGAAGAGCGCCGCAAGCGGATGGAAGAGCGCATGGCGACCATGACGCCTGAGGAGCGCGCGCGCTTCCAGGAGCGGATGAAGGAACGTCAGGCGCAGGGTGGCGGCGGCTTCGGCGGAGGCCAGCCCGGCGGCGGACAGCCAGGCGCCATGCCCGGCATGGGACGCGGCGCCGAAGGCGGCGGACGCGGCGGCAACGCGCCCAATGCCGCGGCGTCAGCCGGACGCGATCGCGACGCGGCATCACCGGCAACGTCGCGCCAGGCACTTCGCATCAGAGCGGCGCCACGACGATCGACTCGCTCTTCGCACCGCTCGTGTTCCAGCGAGACGCGCGGCCGCGTGTGGGTCTACGAGAACAAGCAGCTGAAGTCGGTCCCGGTCCGCCTCGGCGTCACCGACGGCACGTTCCAGGAAGTGATCGAAGGCGACATCAAGGAAGGCCAGGAAGTCGTCGTCAACATGGTGACTGGGCTCGAGCCGACGAATCGGCCCGGACAGAGGGCACCGGCAACCCGCTCATGGGCCCGCAGCGCGGCGGCCCCGGAGGCGGTCCCGGTGGCGGGGCGGCAACCGTGGCGGCGGCGGAGGCCGGGGGTTCCAGGTTAGCTACTCAGCTGAAAGCTACCAAATCATGCCTGTCATCTCTGTTCGCGACCTCGTCAAGACCTACACCGTCGGCGAGGTGACGGTCCGCGCGCTGCGCGGCGCCAACATGGACGTCGAGAAGGGCGAGTTCGTGGCGATCACCGGCCCGTCGGGCTCCGGCAAGTCGACGCTCATGCACATCCTCGGCTGCCTCGATCGGCCGACGAGCGGCAGTACATCCTCGACGGCGAAGATGTCTCGCGGATGTCAAGCGACAGCTCGCGGTCGTCCGCAACCGGAAGATCGGCTTCGTCTTCCAGGGCTTCAACCTGCTGTCGCGCACGACGGCGCTCGACAACGTCGAGCTGCCGCTGCTCTACAACGGCGGCTCGCAAAAGATGAAAACCGCGGAGCGGCACCGCCGCGCCATGGAGGCGCTGAGCATCGTCGGACTCGGCCAGCGCTTCCACCACTTTCCCAACCAGCTCTCCGGCGGTCAGCAGCAGCGCGTGGCCATCGCCCGCTCGCTCATCACCGAGCCGTCGATCATCCTCGCCGACGAGCCGACCGGCAACCTCGATACGCGCACGAGCATCGAGGTCATGGACATCTTCCAGCGCCTGAATCGCGAGCGCGGGATCACGATCATCCTGATCACCCACGAGATGGACATCGCCGAGCACGGCACGCGGTTCATCCGCTTCCGCGACGGCAAGATTCAGATCGACCAGAAAGTCACGAACCGGCGCAACGCCGCCGAGGAGCTGGCGGCGCTGCCGCCGCCGGACGAAATCGACGAGTTGCCCGCCAAGGCCGACCCGGCCCCGGCGGAACACGGCGGCGTCGCTTAGGAGAACCTCATGTCCATCCTCATGACGTTCCGGATCGCGCTCAAGGCGCTCAACCGGAACAAGATGCGCACCGTGCTGACGATGCTCGGCATGATCATCGGCGTCGGCGCCGTCATCACGATGGTGGCGCTCGGCCGCGGCGCCCAGGCGACGATCGAAGAGCAGGTGAAGTCGGCCGGCACCAACACCATCAACATCAATGCCGGCAACTTCACGCCAGGGCGGCGTGCGTCAGGGCCAGGGCATGTCGAGCTCGCTGACGGCCGAGGACGCGACGGCGCTGCGACAGGTGCCGGGCATTCAATACGTCAGCGCCGGCGTCAACTCGCGCGGCCAGGTCATCGCCGGCAACCAGAACTGGTCGACGCAGATCCAGGGCATCGACGTCGACTTCCAGCAGATTCGCAGCTGGCCGACGAAGTACGGCGCATTCTTCACGCCGCAGGATGTCAGCAGCGCCGCCAAGGTCGCGGTGCTGGGCACGGTCGTCGCCGACACGCTCTTCGGTCCCGACGTCGATCCGACCGGCGAGATCATCCGCGATCCGCAACCAGCCGTTCAAGGTCATCGGCGTCATGATCTCGAAGGGCCAGGGCGCCTTCGGCCAGGATCAGGACGACACGATCTTCGCGCCGTACACGACCGTGCAGAAGAAGCTGCAGGGCATTCAGCACATCAACAACATCACGGTCTCCGCCGAGACGCCGGATACCGCGCCGGTCGCAGCTCGCCATCGGCGAGGCGCTCAGCCTGCGCCACAAGCTGGTCGCCGGCGAGCCGGACGACTTCACGGTCCGCACGCAGGAGGAAATCGCCAGCCTGCGCACGGAGACGACCCGGACCATGACCGTCCTCCTCGCCGCCATCGCCGGCGTCTCGCTCGTCGTCGGCGGCATCGGGATCATGAACATCATGCTCGTCTCTGTCACGGAGCGGACACGCGAGATCGGGCTGCGCATGGCGATCGGCGCCCGCGGCAGCGATGTCCTGCTTCAGTTCCTGGTCGAGGCCATCGTCATCAGCCTCTTCGGCGGCCTCATCGGCATCGCGCTGGGATTCGCCCTTTCGCTGGGTATTGAACGATTTGCCGCGTGGCCGACGTCGATTCCCGCGGACTGGATTGCTATTGCCTTCGGCGTCGCCGCAGCAACTGGCGTGTTCTTCGGTTTCTATCCGGCGCGCAAGGCGGCGCGCCTCGACCCCATCGAAGCGCTGAGGTTCGAATAGTCTCCCTGCGAGCCGGCGCAGGCGGTCATCTTGCATGCAGTCTCATCCGGTGGCGGTGATAGAGAGCAAGTCGGGCAGTACAGTCTCATTCTTCAAAGGAGTCGCATGATGAAGCGGGCACGAACTGGAATCATCGCAACTGCCGTGTTGGCAGTGGCGACAATCGCCTTCGCGCAGGCGAAGACGGACTTCTCGGGCAGCTGGGCCCCCGAGGCCGATCCGGCAGCCGCAGCAGCGCCAGCTGGCGGCGGTGGCGGCGGTCGCGGCATGGGCGGCGGACCGATGACGGTCAAGCAGACCGCAACCGAGCTGACGATCGAGAGACAGGGCCCCAACGGCGCCGTGTCGACGGTCTACAAGCTCGACGGCAGCGAGAGCAAGATCTCGATGGGCCAGATGGAAGCCACGGCAACGGCGAAGTGGGACGGCCCCAAGCTCGTCATCACCACCAAGTCCGAGCGCGGTGAGCAGACCCAGACCTGGTCGCTGGCTGGCGGCGTTCTGACCATCGACCGCACCGGCGGCCGTGGCCCGAGCTCGACGAAGTACAAGAAGACCACGTAGAGCAATGCTGAATGCTGAACTTCGAATGCTGAAGTAAGGCCCAGGCTCGGAATAGAGCAAAGGCCCGTGGGCTCATGCCCCCGGGCCTTTTTCTTTGTCCAGCTCCAGCTCCCAGCTCCTAGCTCCTACCGAGACTCGTCTCTGCAGCAATCGCACCAGCAGCTCGCCCACCCGCAATCCGGTCACGGGATCGCGCAACTCCGGCGCGAGCTCGGCCAGCGGGCCGAGCACGAAGAAGCGGCCGCGGAAGCGCGGGTGCGGAACCTGGAGGTCCGGCTCGTCGATGATGTCGTCGTCCGAGCAGGATGAGGTCGAGGTCGAGCGTGCGCGCGGCGCCGGGGTAGGGCCGCTCGCGTCCGAAGTCGCGCTCGATGGCCAGCAGCTCGCCGAGCAGCGCGCGGGCGCCGAGCGACGTCGTTCCGGTGACAACGGCGTTGAGGTACAGCGGATCCTCGGGCAGGAGCGCGCCGTCGCGTCCTCCGGCTCGGTTTCGATGATCGTGGAAATGATGAGGTCGGAGAGGACGCGGGACAGGCGATCGACGGCGAAGGCGATCGCCGCGCGCCTGTCCCCGAGGTTGCTGCCGATCGCGATGGCGACCGGGCGGTGCGGTGCTGTTACTGCTCGATCCACCGGGTGGGCAGGACTCCCCCACCGGTGCCCGCGCCTTCGGGACGGCTGCCGAGCAGGTCGGTCCGTCCGGCGGACGCCTGTTCGAAGAAGCGCTTGTGCTCGAGCGTCTCGCCGAGGATGACGTTGAGCATCGTGCGATGGCGGGCATGCGTAAGCGTCGCGACGCGCGGCCGCCACTTGTCGACGAACGCCTGAGCCCCGTCGCGGTCCTGCGCCATGACCGTCGGCCTGCGCGCCCTTGCCGGAGGCCTGGATGGCCGGCTCTGCCGGATCCTCGGCTTCCCCTGCGGCCGGAGCGTTGATCTGCCCGCTGACATCCAGGATGGCGTCGCGCACCCAGCGTGACGTGCATTTCCTCGCGCGCGATCACGTACTGGTAGGTGTTGTTGAAGTCGTAGTCGCTGACGAGCCGGGCCGACGCCTGGTGGCGGCGCAGCATCCCCAGCTTGTCCCGGTGGAACTCACGAAGGAAATCGAGCAGCTCTGTGGCCTTCACGCGCTTTGTTTTTCCTTGCAGGTGATGCAGACACGCGTCCACGGGATCGCGTTCAGACGGGCGGCCGCGATCGGCTCGCCGCAGTCGCGACAGATGCCGAAGGTCCCTTTCTCCATGCGATAGAGCGCTTCCTCGATCGCCTGCAGGATCTTCGCGTCAGTCTGCTTCAGTTTGAGTTGAATGTGAACTTCGTTGTTGCCGCTCGCCTGATCCGCGAGATCTCCCTGGCGCGTGTTGGTCTCCGCCGACGTCGTCAGCGGCTTGTTGACGCCGCTGGTGGCCGCCAGAATCTCGCCTCGCTTCCTGAGAAGCGCATCCTTAAACGGGGACTGTTCCATGGTTCCTCTCCACGGGCACCTCTTTCGCCTCCCCCGACAAAACTCAATATTAGCAGATTTCGGCCTGATAGCGGCCGTTGCCACGGTCCGTCGCGGGCCGGAGGAACGGGCCTGAGGGCGTCCACGAGGGACACGGGCTCGGAAGGCGACGGACGACGGGAAGGAGGCGCCTATTCGGCGCGCAGGGCCCCGAGCGGCTTCTGGCGCAGGACCTCGGCGCTCGCGAGCACGCCGACGACGGCGACCAGCAACATCGTGAGGACCGTGCCGCCGAGCAGGAGAAGCGGCTGAGGCCGCCAGGCAATGTTGAGGAGGAACCGCGCCACCGCCCAGCTCAGAACGAGAGCCCCCATCGCCCCGATCAGGCCGGCCAGAAGGCCAAGCGCCGAATATTCCAGCGCCACCATCGTCGTCAGCAGGCGCGTGCTGGCCCCGAGCGTGCGGAGGATAGCCGACTCGTAGACGCGCTGGAACCTGGTCATCGCCACGGCGCCGACGAGAATCAGGACGCCGCTGGCAAACGCGATGCCGCCGACAACCGAGATCGCCAGGACGAGGTTGTCGACGACCGTCTTGATGCGCGGCAATGACGTCCCGGGCATCGATGACGCTGACATTGGGATAGCGCGACACGATGTCGAACTGCAGCCGCGCCCTGGCGTCGCTCGCCGCCGGGCCGCGGACGAAGCCGACAAACGTGTGCGGCGCCTTGGCGAGGATCGCCGGGACTGAACACGAACATGAACCCGCCGCTGCGCGCATCCTCCCAGCGTACGCGGCGCACGCTCGTGACGCGTGCTTCGAGCGGACGTCCGACGACGTCGAACTTCATCCGATCGCCGACGTTGATGCCGAAACGCTCGTGGATGCTCTGCTCGATCGAGACTTCCTGCTCGGATGTCGGCCGGCGCATCGGCAGGCCCAGAACTTTCCTGACGTCAGTTCCTCGTTCTGCTCGAGCGACGCGCGGTAGGTGACCGTATACTCGCGCGCCAGCGAACCTCGTCCGCGCACGTCGGCGTAACCCTCGAGGTTGACCTCGGTGCCGCGGACGCCGGTGACTCGAGCTCGGAGCGTCGGCACGAGTCGCGCCGCCGTGGTGCCCTCCTGCCGGCTGTCGAGCAGTGTCTTGATCCCCTCCGATTGATCGGACTGGATGTCGATCAAAAACATGTCTGCCGATCCCTGGCGCACGCCGATCACCGACTCGGCGATGAGGTTCTGCTGCAGCGCGCGCACGCCGAGGACGAAGAAGCAGCCGAGGCCAACGGACAGGAGGATGACGCGCGTCTGGTTGCCGGGACGCGCCAGCCCGAGAACGGCATGGCGCAGGGGAAACCACTTCGCGCTGGCGAGCGGCCGCGCCGCCCGGACGAGCAGCCACGCCGCGCCATAGAGCACGACTGTTACCACGGCAAAGCCGCCCGAAACGATCGAACCGGCGCGGAGCGAGCCCGCCTGCCAGGACGCGACGGCGACGAGCCCGGCTGTCACAACGACCGCGGCGGTCACCTGCAGCCAATCGACCGATCGAAGAAAGGCGCGGAGTCCTCGTTCCCCCGCCGCCGTGCTCGGCTGCCCACCGGCTCCGCCGGCGCGCAGGAGCAACAAGGGCTTGACGCGACGAACTTCGAGGAGCGGAACCAGCGCGAAGAGCAGCGACACCAGAAGGCCGACGGCGATCCCCTGCGCGATGGCCGAGGCTGTCAGCCCGTAGGCAATCCCGCCGAACGAGGCTGAAAGCGACGCCGGGATCAGTCGAATAGCGGCCGCCGCGATGAGAACGCCGGTCACGCTTCCGGCGACGCCGAGCAGAGCGACCTGCGCCACGTACGTTGCCAGAACCTGCGCGGTCGTCGCGCCGAGGCACTTCAGAATCGCCACGCTTTTGATCTTCTGCCGCACGAAGACGCGCGTGACGCTCCACACGCCGATGCCGCCGAGCACGACGATGACGAAGCCGACGAGGCTGAGATAGTTCTCGGCGCGGCCGAGGTCGTCGCCGATGTCGTCCTCGAGCGACGCATAGGATCGAGCGGAGGCGAAGTTTCCCCTGAGCTCGCGCCGCAGGCGGCTGGTCAAACGATCCACTCCGTCTTCGCGCACCTTGAAGAGCAACTGGTAGCTCGCGCGGCTTCCAAAACCGAGGAGACCTGTCTGGCGGAAATCCGCCATGTCGACGATGACCCGCGCGCCAAAGCTGAATGCGCCGATGCGTCTTCCAGGCTCCTGGGCAATCACTCCACGGATCGTGAACGGCTGACCCGCGATGAGCAGGCGCTCACCCGACTTTGGTTCCCAGCTGCACCAGCAGCTCAGGCCCCACGAGCGCGCCATGATTCGCCAGCAGGTCATGCGTGTAGGTCTGGCCGTCGGCGAGGCTCAAGGTACCGTAGAACGGAAACGCCGCTTCGACCGCGCGCAACTCCACCATGCGCGCAACCGCAAGCCCCTGCTCCGCCCGCACCATGGTCGGCGTCTCGATGGATTCCGTTTGCGCCAGGACCGGCGCCTCCGCCAGCAACGTATCGATGCGCGCGCGAAGTTCGGGCGTCCAGGCGCGGTTGGTCTGCACGATGACGTCTGACGCAATCATCGTTCGCGCCTCGCGCGTCAACCCGTAGCGCAGACTCTGGATGATCGATCGCAGCGCGACGATGGCGCCGACCCCAATCGCGACGCAGAGGAAAAAGAAGAGCAGCCGCCGCCAGGAGGCGCGAAACTCACGAAGCGACATGCGGAGGACGAAGAGCATTTCAGTCGTCAGTCGTCAGTCGGTCAGTCGTCAGTCTGCGAGTCGGCAGTCACAGTCGGCAGTCACAGTCGGCAGTCGTCGAGTCGAGCAGTCAGCCAACGGGTGCATTCGGTTTCCCAACCGTGTTGTCCGTGTAATCCGTGGCCAGCGACTGTCGGCTGTTCTCCGTGGTGGAGACAACGCGCCCGTCGCGGAGGCTGATGCTCATGTCGGCGATGCGGGCGATCTCGGGGTCGTGCGTCACCAGGACCAGCGTCGACTGGCGGGCCCGGTGGATGTGCAAGAGCAGGTCGATGACGTGACGGCCGGTGATGCTGTCGAGGTTTCCGGTCGGCTCGTCGGCGAGCAGGATGGGCGGATCGTTTGCCAGCGCTCGCGCGATCGCGACGCGTTGCTGTTCGCCTCCGGAGAGCTGCGACGGATAGTGGTGCCCGCGGCCCGAGAGGCCGACTTCGGCGAGCAATGCCTTCGCGCGGCTCGCCGGATCGGGTCCGCCGGCGATCTCGATCGGCACCAGCACGTTCTCGAATGCGGTCAGCGACGGCAGCAGATGAAAGAACTGAAAGACGACGCCGATGCGCGTGCCGCGCAGGCGCGCCAGGGCGTCCTCGCTGAGCGCGGTGATCTCGACGCCGTCGACTTCGATGGTCCCGGTGGTGGGCGCGTCGAGGCCGGCCATCAAGCCCGAGCAACGTCGATTTGCCGCTGCCGGAAGCGCCGGTGATCGCCACAACGCGGCCGCTGGGAATGACGAGGTCGAGCGGATGCAGGATGGTCAGCGGCCCCGTGCCGCTTGTCACGGTGCGCGAAACGCCGCGCAGCTCGATCACGACGCCGAGCCCATCTGATCGATCACGGAGCGGAGCACCGGCCAGATCGTGTCGGCGATGATGGCCGCGCCCTGAGCGTTCGGATGGATGCCGTCAGCCTGGTTGAGCGTCGTCTGCCCGGCGACCTTGTCGAGCAGGAACGGAATCAGCAGCACATGCTCCTTGCTCGCGACATCGGGAAACGCGCGGCGATACGCCTGCACGTACTCGGGGCCGTAGTTGGGCGGCGCCTCCATGCCGGCGAGGATGACGACGATGTTCCTTTCCTTGGCGCGCTGGATGATCGTCGAAAGGTTCTGCTTCATCTCGTCGACCGGGAGACCGCGCAGGCCGTCGTTGGCGCCGAGCGCCACGATGAGGATGCGAACGTTGCCCTCGAGCGCCCAGTCGAGCCGGCGCAGGCCGCCAGCCGACGTCTCACCCGATACTCCGGCATTCACGACTTCGAACGTATAGCCGTCCTCGTCCAATTTCTTCTGGAGAAGCGACGGATAGGACTGGCTCTCGACGAGGCCCAGGCCGATCGTCAGACTGTCCCCGAGCGCGACGATCCTTGGGCGCGCGACAGGAGCGGTGGGATCGGCGGTCGTGGCATCACGGGCTTTGGTCGCGGCAGAAGGGGACTCGGGCTCGACGCCGACGCGAACCCGCACGAGCTGACGCCCATCCCGCACGCACTCGTGAGGATGCCGGCGGCCAGGGTCAGGAACATGGACAATCGGAGGCGGCGCATCGGCACTGGTTATTATATAGACCGTCAGCGCGCGCTTCCGGTTCCCGGCCAGGCGCACTCCAAGGAGACGCATGACCCGTTTTCGTGCACTTTTTGTCTGCCTTGCGCTGTGTCTTTCGGCGGCGGCCGGCGCCGGGCAGCAATCGAGCTTCCCTGCCGATCGCGTCCTCACCCACCGCGAACAGGCGGCGCTCGTCAAGGGTTGGATTCAGAAGCGCTTCGATACGGTCCTCCCCGCGCTGATGCGGCGCGAGAAGATCGACATGTGGATCGTCGTCTCGCGCGAGTACAACGACGACCCGGTCTTTCGATCGATGTCACCGCTCACGACCTACTCGTCGCGCCGGCGCACGATCCTCGTCTTCAACGATCGCGGCGGCAAAGTCGATGCGCTCTCGATCGGCCGCTTCGACTACGACGGTCTGTATAAAGTCGTCCCGACGGGCAACGACGAACAGTGGGCCGGCCTGCGCAAGCTCGTCGAGGATCGCGATCCGCAAGTCATCGGCGTCAACACGTCGGAGGCGTGGAACCACGCTGACGGCCTCACGGCGAACGAAAAGGAACAACTTCTCAAAGCCCTCGGCGCCAAGTACGCCGCGCGCGTCAAGTCGGCCGAGATGCTGGCCGTCGGCTGGCTCGAAACGAAGCTTCCCGAGGAGACCGAAGCCTACCGTCACGCGATGAAGGTCGCGCACCAGGTCATCGCCGAGGCGTTCTCGAACGCAGCCGTTGAACCCGGCAAGACGACGAGCGAAGATCTCGCCTGGTGGATGCGGCAGCGCGTCGCCAACATGGGCCTCGGCCATTGGTTCCATCCCTCGATCACCATTCACCGCAAAGGTGGCATTCCTCCTGGAACCGCCGCCGACCAGCGCGTCATTCAGCGCGGCGACATGCTGCACACTGACTTCGGCCTCGTCTATCTCGGCTTCTCCACGGACACGCAGCACAACGCGTACGTTTTGCTTCCTGGAGAGACCGACGCGCCCGCAGGCCTGAAAGCCGGGCTCGCGGCGGCGAACCGGCTTCAGGACATGACGATGAAGGCCGCGACAATCGGCAGGACCGGCAACGCGGCGCTCGCGGCGGCCCGCGCAGAAGCGATTGCAGCCGGCCTCACACCGTCGATCTACTGCCACCCCATCGGCTATCACGGCCACGCCGCCGGTCCGCCGATCGGGATGACGGACTATCAGGACGGCGTGCCGGTTCGCGGCGAGTACGTTTTCCGTCCCGATACGTGGCACTCGATCGAATTCAACGTGCGGCAGCCGGTTCCCGAGTGGGACAATCAAGTCGTGATGTTCGCGCTCGAGGAGGACGCCGCACTGACGGCGAAGGGCTGGGAGTGGATCGACGGTCGCCAGACGAAGTTCTATCTGATCAAGTAAAGGACGGCGACGACAGCATGGCGCGTGGATTTGAATCGAAGTCAGTCGAGTCGCAGCAGGAAGAGGCCGCGCGCGAACGCGTGACGAAGCCGACGCTCACACCAGAACAACGCGTCCTGGCTGAGCGGCGCGCCTCTCTCGAATTGAACCGGGCCCGGGCCGTCGCCGACCTCGGCCGTGCGATCGCGCCACCGCATCGCAGGATGCTGGAGCAGGCGATTGCCACTATTGATGAGCAACTCGCCCACTTGTCGCTCTAAAACAGCTCTAAATCCGCCAATTTCAGCCCTGCCGTGAGGGCATGTCTCTTGCTCCTTCCCGGGGCAAGATGACTCCACTATTCGTCGTTCCGGCTGCTCTTCTCTTCCTCGCTCAGCAGCCCGTTCCGGGCCAGGCGCAACAGCCCGCTCCGCGGCAGGCGCAACAGCCGGCCCCGCGCCAGGCCGCGACGCCAGACGCGCAGAAGACTGCGTCGCCCACGGCCCTGGCGAACGGTCTCGCAATCCAGGTCGCGCTCGACCGCGCAGGCTTCTCGTCCGGGGTGATCGATGGACGCCCGGGCGCCAACACCCGTCGCGCCATGGATGCGTACAAGCAGCAGAAGAACGCCGACATCGCGCCCGATGCGGCGCCGCTCGTCGACTATCAGATCACGGCCGGCCGACGTGGCGGGACCGTTCGTCGAGAACATCCCGTCCGACTTGATGGAGCAGTCGAAGCTGCCGGCCCTCGGCTATCGATCGATCGTCGAAATGCTTGCCGAGCGCTTCCACACGACACCCGAGTTCCTGCGCAAGCTGAACCCGTCGGCAACATTTGCTGCCGACACTACGATCCAGGTTCCAAACGTCGAGCCGCTCGTGCTGCCCGCGCCTGTGGCGCCAGCAGCGAAAGAGGGCACACCGACAGGAACGAGTGGCCGCGGAGCGGCTTCAGCCGCCCCGCCGGCGCCCGACAAGCCCGATGTCGTCGTTCAGGTCAGCAAGGCTTCGAGCTCGCTGACGGTGACAGATGCCTCGGGCGCGATTATCTTCTTCGCGCCGGTGACGACCGGCAGCGAGCATGACCCTCTCCCGATTGGCGAGTGGAAGGTCAACGGCGTGCAAGTGAACCCGACGTTCAAGTACAACCCGGCGCTCTTCTGGGATGCGAACCCGGAGCACTCAAAGGCCACCGTTCCCGCCGGGCCGAACAGCCCCGTGGGTCTCGTGTGGATCGACATCTCGAAGGAGCATTACGGGCTGCACGGGGCGCCGGAACCATCGCAGATTGGCAGGACCGAATCGCATGGCTGCGTTCGACTGACGAACTGGGACGCCCTGCGCGTGGCGGCACTCGTCAAGCCGGGCACCAAGGTCACCTTCATCGAATGAACAAGCGCCCGTTCGCTTCACCGGACTGGCGCCGGGACCTGCGGACCTTCGCCGCAGGAGCCGGCTGCGGATTTCTCGGCGGGGCCCTGCTCGTGGGAACCGTGCTGTGGCAGTACCACTGGATCACGCCGCCCTGGAGCGAACGGGCAGCGATTGTGCGCTCCGCTGATCCGGGGGGAGCCGGAATCGAGCCGGTCGAGCGTCCAGCGGCCACTGTCGGCAGGCCTGTCCCCGCGGCCGCCGAGAACCTGGCAGCCCCGACGGTCGTCGGTCCCCCGCCAGCGAGTCCAGACGAGCTCAAAGATCGCGACCTTCTGATTCCGGTCGACGGAGTGCGTGCCCGATCAGCTCTCCCGGCAGTTTTCCGACGAGCGCGGCGGATCACGGCGGCACGAAGCGCTCGATATCCTCGCCCCGCGAAATACCCCGGTCAAGGCCGTCGAAAACGGCAAGATCGCGCGCCTGTTCCTGAGCAAGGCCGGGGGCATTACCGTTTACCAATTCGACCCCAGCGGCGATTTCTGCTACTACTACGCCCACCTCGAACGCTACGCCGACGGCTTGCGCGAGGGCGACACCGTTCGGAAGGGCCAGATTCTCGGATACGTTGGCACTTCGGGCAATGCCCCCAAAAATACGCCTCACCTGCACTTCGCCATTTTTCGCCTTACCGAAGCAAAGCACTGGTGGGAAGGCACTCCCATCGACCCCTACGACGTCCTCCGCTAATCGCGTTCCAACCTTTCGCAACCCGCTCCCCGTCCAAGCTTATGCAGGAGAGGAGCTTGGGAGCGTTGACCTTTACGCAGGCGGCGGTGTTGCTGCCACAAGCCGGAGCGCCCCCAGCCTGCAGGAGAGCAATCTCCACTGCGGTCTGAGGGATCCGAGCCGGCATCCCGGGGCAGGGCAGCACCAAACGCCGTGGTGCCCGCAGCCGATGGGACTGATTACGTGGCCCGTGCCGCGGCGGGAGATGTGTCGGCATTCGAGCAGTTGTATGCGACTCACCTGCCGCGCATTCACAGCCTCGTGCGCCGCATGACGGCCGGGCGGGACGCCGACGAGCTCACGCAGGACGTCTTCGTGCGGGTGTGGCAGAAGCTCGGAACCTTCCGCGGCGACTCTGCGTTTGGCACCTGGCTCCACCGCCTCGCCGTCAACGTCGTCATCGAGCGCTTTCGCCAGGACGCGACGCGGCGGCAGCGGCTGCACGACGGCGAAGAGATCTTCGAGACGCTGTCGGCGCCTGTGAGGACGCGCGACTTCTCGATGGACTTCGAAGCGGCGCTGGAATCGCTGCCCGACGGGGCCCGCGAGATCTTCGTGCTCCACGACGTCGAAGGCTACAAGCACCACGAGATCGGTACGCTGCTCGAGATTTCGAGTGGCACGTCGAAGGCGCAGCTCCATCGTGCGCGAATGATGCTCCGCCGATACCTGCAGAGCGAGCGCTGAACGAGAAAAAGACGACTATGGGGACGGACCTTTACACCAATCGATTGTCGGATTACCTCGACGGCGAGGATCTGACGCCATCGGAGCGCAGTGACATCGAGGCGCACCTGGCCGCGTGCAGCGAGTGCCGCGCGGTGCTCGACGAGCTGCGCGAGGTCGCCGCCGTCGCGGCCGGTCTTCCCGATCGCGCCCCGGATAACGAACTCTGGAGCGGGATCGCCGGTCGACTCGGCGCGACGCCTGCGGTCGTGCCTTTCGTCCGCCCGGCGCAGCGCCGCTTCTCGTTCACGTTGCCACAACTCGTCGCCGCCGGCCTGGCGTTGATGGTCGTCTCCGGCAGCATGGTCTGGGTGTCGCGCCTCGGCGATCCGCGCACCAGCGTTCCCGTGGCGCAGGCGGAACCTGAGCCGGGGATTGCGGCGATCGCTCTCACAGACGTGAACTATGACGAGGCTGTCGCCGATCTGGAGAAAGTACTCGAAGCCGGCCGCAGCCGGCTCGATCCGGAAACGGTGCAGATTCTCGAAGACAACCTGCGCACGATCGATCTGGCGATCGAGCAGGCGCGAAAGGCGCTGCGCAACGATCCCGAAAGCGTGTATCTCAACAGTCACTTCGCAGCGTCACGCAATCGCAAGCTCGCCCTGCTCCGGCGCGCGAGCGCTTTGGCGATGGCCCAGGATACGGTTGGAGGCGGTTAGGCAGATGCAGACACAGTCAGCACGGCTCGCAGCGCTCACCCTGGCGCTGCTGGCGGCGATCCCCGGCGTTGCTGCGAGTCAGGAACGCGCGCGTCCCGCGCCGAGCACCGACCGCACGATCACCGTCGCCAAGGGCTCGCGGCTCAACGTCAGCAACAATGCGGGTGAAGTGGTCCTCAAGACGTGGGACCGCGACTCGCTGCGCGTTCAGGCATCGCACAGCGCACGGGCCTCTGTCGACATCCAGACGAACGGCAACATCGTCACGGTGCAATCAAAGTCTGCCGGCGCCGGCGGCATCGACTACGAGATCACCGCGCCTGCCTGGCTGCCGATCAGAGTCAGCGGCACGTTCATCTACATCGGCATCGAGGGCGCGCAGAACGAAGTCTTCGCCGAAACGGTCAAAGGCGACATCGTCGTCAAGGGCGGCTCGGGCTTCGTTACCGCCAAATCGATTCAGGGCGAAGTGATCGTCGAGGATGCCAAGGGCAAGATCAATGCAAGCTCGGTCAACGAGGGCATCCGCATCTCGGGCTCGGTTGGTGAGATCGTCGCGGAGACGACCAATGGCGACATCGTCCTGAACAAGGTGGACGCCAAGAGCGTCGAGGTCACGACCGTCAACGGCGACGTGCGCTACGAAGGTTCGATTGCCGCCGGCGGTCTCTATCGCCTGTCCACGCACAACGGAGACATCACCATGATCCTGCCGGAGAACACCAGCGCGACGTTCGCCGTGCGCACCTATAACGGCGACTTCAGCAGCAACATGGCGACCAAGCTCATCGGAGAACTTCGGCGCGGACGGCGCGCGACGTATACGCTCGGCGCCGGCGGCGCCGACGTCGAGCTCGAGAGCTTCGGCGGCACCATTCGTCTACGCCGTCCGGGCACCGTGCCGGCGCCCCGTGAACGCGACAAGACCAAAGGCGACAAAGAGCAGCCGCAGGAGGAACGCGAGTTCTAGCGGTCGCTCGCTAGTCCGCGCGCAGGGCGACGATCGGGTCGACACGCGCTGCGCGCGCCGCAGGCGCCGCCGCCGCAGCAATAGCCGTCAGCGTCAACACGACGGCGACTGTCACGAACGTCCACGGATCGTATGGCTGGATACCGAACAGGACGTCCGCGAGGCTGAAGACCACCTGCCCGATGAGCAGCGACGCGACGCCGCCGATTGCCACTCCCTTCAAGACGAGAAACAGCGAGCGGCCGACCACGAGCTGCACGACGGCGCTTCGCCTCGCGCCGAGCGCCATGCGAATGCCGATCTCTCGCGTCCGCTGCCCCACCAGGTACGCCAGGACGCCGTAGATCCCAACAGCGGCAAGCACGAGGGCCAGCAGGGCGAAGCCGCCAACCAGACGGATGGCGAAGCGCCGCGACGCGGTGCCGGCGGCACGGACCTCGGTCATCGGTCGCACGGCGAACGTCGGCTGATCGGGATCGACTGCACGCACTGCGCGGCTCAGCGGTACCCAAGCGACGATGGATCGCCAGAGGACCGAAGCACGAGCCCCATCGACAGGCTCGACGCCTGCGTCAACGGCCGATAGATCATGGGCCGCGGACCGATTTCGAGGCTCTCGCTGAGCACGTTGCCGACGACACCGACAATCGTCATCCACGGCGCCTGCGCGGATGGCGGACCGAGATGGACACGGCTGCCCACGGGAGTCTGGCCAGCGAAGTATCGCCGCGCCGCTTCCTCATTGATGATCGCCACTGGTGCGGTGGTGTCGGCCGCATTGAACGCGCGGCCCGTCTCTATCGGGATGCGCATCAACGAGAAATAGTCGGACGAGACGATGTTCCCCTGGACGCTCGGCACTTCTTCGGACGACTCGGGCGCCCGGCCGTCGATCGTAATCGTCGCGAAGTTACGCTGACCGTCGAGAGGAATGTTCAGCACGACGGCCGCGGCTTCAACGCCCGGCAGTTCGCGCGCCCGTCGGAGCACTTCTTCGTAAAACGGCAGCCTCGTGGCATGTGTGAAGTAGCGGCCGGCTGTCGGATCGTTCGGCTGCGGCAGCCACAGGCGCGCGGTAAGAACGTTCGTCGCGTCGATGCCGGCGGGCACCTCCGCCAGTCGCCAGAAGCTGCGCACGAGCAGCATGGCTCCGGTGAGCAACACCATCGCCAGCGCGACTTCTACGATTACGAGCGCCGATCTGATCGGCTGCCGTGACGGAGTCGACGCGGCGCGCGCGTCCTTCAAGGCGCCGAGAACATCGGGCTTCGAAAATTGCCACGCCGGAACGATGCCGAACAGGATGCCGGTGACGCCAGAAACAGCGGCGGCAAAGAACAGGACACGGCCGTCGAACGCCACCTCGGTCAGCCGTGGCAGGCCCGCGGGCGCGAACGCCAGGATCAGGTCGCGCGTCCACACGGCCAACAACAGGCCGGCGAGGCCGCCGGCACACGCGATGATGAAGCTCTCGATCAAGAGCAAACGTGCGAGGCGGACGCGGCCGGCGCCGAGCGCGCGGCGAATACCGAGCTCGCGATACCGCCCCGCGGAGCGCGCCAGCATCAGGCCTGCGATGTTCGCGCAGGCGATGAGCAGGACGACAGCCACTGCCGCGAGGATCATCACGAGCGGTGTGCGCGTCTGCCCCACCAGGTCCTCGTGAAGTCCTGTGATGCGCGGCGTCCAGCCAGCGCTTTCGGGATAGGTCTCGGGATACTTCGCGCGCATGTCGCGCGCGAAATCGTCCACACCCCGCCGTGCCTGTGCCAGCGAGACGCCAGTCTTGAGCTTCGCAATAGCACCGGTGAGGGGGTACCGTCCTCGTGTCCTCTCGAGCGGCTGAAACGGCGCGGCGCGATAGCCGCTCGGCGCCCACATGTCGACGCCGGAGCGCAGGGCACGCCCGGGATGGTCGAAGCCTGGCGGCATCACGCCAACGACTTCATACCAGTCGGTGTCGATGCGCAGCTTCTTCCCAATCGCATCCCTCTTCCCGCCGAACCGCCGCTTCCACAGGCTGTCGCTGAGCACGACGACTTCGGCGATCCCAGGAGCGTTGTCGTTCTCGGCATTGAAGATTCGGCCGAGCTGCGGTTGCACGCCAAGCAGCGAGAAATACGAAGGGCTTACCAGGAGAACCTCGACGCGTTCCGGTTCGTCAACTTCTGTGAGGTTGGCGTCGATCGGATAGATGCCGGAGACATCTTCGAAGAGGTCAGGCCGCTCCCTGTAGGCGTAGAGCTCCGGCGCCGACAGCCCGATGTCCTGGATGCCCCGGCCGACGATGTCCGCGGTCACGCGGACGAGACGGTCGGAATCGCGAAACGGCAATGGCCTCAGGATGACGGCGTTGACGACGGCGAACATCGCCGCGTTGGCGCCGATGCCGAGCGCCAGCGTTCCGACGGCGACGGCTGTGAACGCACCCTGTTTGCGCAACGAACGCAGCGCGAAACGCGCATCCTGAATCAGCGATTCCATGGCCGGGCCGTTGTTCAAAATCCACACCAGCCCCGCAGTTGTTTCACGCAGGAAACACTGTGATTTCTTGTTCTTGCACCGGTCGCGTCGAGACGCCGCACCCGCTTTCGGGAATGTCCTGTCCGGAATCGAACAACCCGCCCGTCCCTGCCCGGCCGCCAATTTCCTCTTTTCCTCAGCATTTGCGCCGGAATTTGCGTCTCTACGCGGCGTGGCACGCCCTTTGGACTGCTGCCGTCGACTCCATGAATTCGACCTGCGCCGCGCAACCGCGAATACTCGTCGCCGACGACCAGCCCGATCTGATCGACGCGCTGCGGCTGCTCTTAAGCGCGAGGGCATCCACGTTGACGCCGTCGGCTCGCCCGATGCGGCGCTGTCCGCGCTCGCCGCGGGCACGTTCGATCTCCTGTTGATGGACCTGAACTACACCGGCGACACGACCTCCGGGCGCGAAGGCATCGACCTGCTCTCGCGCGTGCAGGCGCTCGATCGCGACTGCTCCCGATCGTCGTCATGACCGGCTGGGGATCGGTGGACATCGCGGTCGAGGCGATGCGCCGCGGCGTTCGCAACTTCGTGCAGAAGCCATGGGACAACGCGACAGCTGCGTGGGTATGCTGCGGGCCGAGATCGAGGCGGGGCGCGCGCGACGGCAGCAGGTCGCGATCGAACGCCGCGAGCTCGACGAAGCGCGGCGCATCCAGCGCAAGCTGCTGCCGCCGACGCATGCCGACACTCGACGGCTGGGAGCTCGCGGTGTCGTGGCAGCCGGCGTCAGGCGTCGGCGGCGACTGCTTCGACGCCATCGCCTTCGGCTCGTCGCGTCTCGGGCTCTCGATCGCGGACGTCGTCGGCAAGGGCATACCCGCGGCGCTGCTGATGTCGAACCTCCAGGCGGCGGTCCGCGCGTTTGCGACCGACGCCGCGGACCCGGCCGAGCTCTGCCAGCAGGTCAATCGCATCCTCTGCGGCCACATCGCCGAAGGGCGCTTCATCTCGTTCTTCTACTGCATCGTCGACAGCGACGACTGCGACGCTGGCGTTATGCCAACGCCGGGCATTACCCGCCGATACTGGTCCGCGCCGACGGCAGCGTCGAGCGCCTGGCGACCGGCGGCCCGGTGCTCGGCGTGTTTCCGGACGCCGCATACGAACAGGGACGCGTGGCGCTCCGCAGCGGCGATCGGATCGTCCTCTACACCGACGGCATCACCGACGCGTGCAACGCTGCCGACGAAGAGTTCGGGGATGACCGGCTTGTCGAATTGGCCGTCGCGAATCGCGCCTGCAGCGCGCCGGCGCTGCAGGCCCGGCTGGCCGAAGCGGTCGACGCCTTCACGGGCGGCCGTTTCCAGGACGACGCGACGCTGATTGTGATGGCGGCCGAATAGTCTGCCGTAATATCGCTTTCGGTGACGAACGGCCTGTCCCAGGGACGAAATGCCATGTTTGCGTGACGAATGCGGCGATGCCTGCGGCCAGGCACCGCCGGCCATACGACCGTCGTAAGTCGTCCCTTGACGAATCCGGACAGAGCCCAGATAGTTGTAAACAATGCAAAGAGCCTGGACCCCGCCGCTGCGGTGGGTGTTCGCTGCCGCAACGCTCTTCGGCATGTTCTCGACGCTGCAGGCCTACCGTCTCGACCACGCTCAATCTGCAATCGCCGATGGACATCGAGGAGTGGCAAGCTCCTCCTCCTGAACCTCGTCTACTGGTACGTTCCCGCGCTGCTCACACCGACGCATCTTCCGACTTGCGGCGCGCTTCCGCCTCGACGGCGCGCGCTGGCTGCGGGCCCTCATACTGCACGCGCTGTTCGCGCTGCTCGCTTCTCGGTCGTGCACTGCGCCTGGCATGCTCGGCATTCGCAGCTGTGCTCATGGATTACGGCGGCAAGTGTGCCGGACTGTCGTCCTGGACGTTGTTCGTGCAGCGCCTCTACCTCGCAGAACCTCGACTGGACGCTGATGGTCTACTCGGCCATCGTCGGCTTGAGTTACGCGCTCGACTACTACCGCGAGTCGCAGGCGCGCGCGGTGAAGGAGGCGCAGCTCGAAACGAGTCTCGCGAGGCGCGGCTGCGGACGCTCGAGGCGGAGCTGCATCCGCATTTCCTCTTCAACACGCTGCACGCGATCTCGTCGCTGGTGCACACGAATCCCGACGCCGCCGATCGCATGATCAGCCGCCTCAGCGATCTGCTGCGCCTCACGTTCGATCGCTCCGGCGCGCCGCGCGTCTCGCTGCAGGAGGAGCTCGAGTTCCTGCAGAAGTACCTCGAGATCGAGCAGACGCGCTTCCAGGACCGCCTGTCGGTGCACTTCGACATCGATCCCGAGACGCTCGACGCCGAGGTGCCGCGGCTGATCCTGCAGCCGCTCGTCGAGAACGCGATCAAGCACGGCGTCTCGCCGAAGCCGGGCGCCGGGCTCGGTGCAGATCTCGGCGCAGCGCCAGCGACGACACGCTCTGGATCGAGGTCAGCGACAACGGCGTCGGGCTGAGCGCGAACGCGCGCGCGCGTCTGCGCAGCGGCGTCGGGCTGTCGAACACTCGCGACCGCCTCGAGTGCCTCTACGGGACGCGCACCGCCTCGAGTTCTCCGACGAGCGCAGCGGGCCTTGCCGTGCGGCATGCAGATTCCGTTCCAGCGTCTGCCCCGCCGCGGCCGGCGAGAAGCCGCCTTTCAGGTGGCATGACGAACGGCAAAGTGCGCGTCCTCGTCGCCGACGACGAGCCGCTGGCGCGCGAGCGGCTGCGCACGCTGCTGGCCCCCGAGGACTGGGTCGAAGTCGTCGCCGAGTGCCCGACCGGCATCGAAGCGATCGATGCCATCGGCAGGCTGCGAACCCGACCTGGTGTTCCTCGACGTCCAGATGCCCGGCGCCACCGGCTTCGACGTCATCGAAGCCATCGGCCCGGCGCGGATGCCGCTCGTCGTCTTCGTCACCGCCTTCGATCACTACGCGCTGCGCGCGTTCGACGTCCACGCCCTCGACTACCTGCTCAAGCCGTTCGACCGCGAGCGCTTCCACGAAGCGCTCGCCCGGGCCCGCCAGCAGCTCGAGCGCCCGGCCAACGGCGAGCTCGAGCGCCGCCTGCTCGAGCTGGTCCAGGACCTGAAGCCGAACGCACAGCGCCTCGAGCGCTTCGTCGATCAAGTCCGGCGGCCGCGTCTTCTTCGTCCGCGCCGACGAGATCGACTGGATCGAGGCGGCCGGCAACTACGTCAAGCTCCACGTCGGCGACGAGGCGCACCTGTTCCGCGAGACGATGAACGCGCATCGAATCGCAGCTCGATCCCGACATCTTCTTCCGCATCCACCGCTCGCACATCGTCAACATCGAGCGCGTGAAAGAGCTGCAGCCGTGGTTCAACGGCGAGTACGTGGTGTTCCTGAAGAACGGCGACGCGGCTGACGCTCAGCCGCGGCTATCGCGAGAAGCTGCAGGAACGGATGGGCAGGTCGCTGTAGGCTGCTGGCTGCTGCGGCTCGCGTGGCGTCGGAAGTCGCCCTTCTTCGCCTAGCTGCCTACGGCTTCGGCCTCGCTCGCTAACTGCTCGAAGTCCTGCGCGTGCTAGGCGCCCGCCAGCGTGCTCGAACTCCTCGAGTGCGCGGCGCGCGCGTGCGCGTCTCGACAATCCCGTCCTTCACCAGGCGGCCAGCGACTCCTCGAGCGTGAACGAGCCGTGGCGCCGCGTGATCGTGATCTCCTGATGCAGGTGCTGCAGCGCGTTCTTGCGGATGTGCTGCCGGGCGCCGTAGCCGACCATCAGCAGCTCGGCGGCCGGAACGAGCCCGCCGCCCTGCCGCGGCAGCAGCGTCTGTGTCATCACCGCGGCAGCGCCATCGCCAGCTCCTGCCGGATCGTGTTCTGCCGCTCCGGCGGGAAACGAATCGGCGATCCGCGACACCGTCGAGGCGACGTCGGTCGTGTGCAGCGTCGACAGCACCAGGTGCCCGGTCTCGGCCGCCGCCAGCGCGATCCGCATCGTCTCCGGGATCGCGCATCTCGCCGACGACGATGACGTCCGGCGCCTGGCGCACCGCGGCGCGGAGCGCGGTCGGAAAGTCCGGCGCATCGACGCCGATCTCGACCTGCTCGATGAGACTGCCGTGATGCTGGTGCTCGTACTCGATCGGGTCCTCGATGGTGACGATGTGCCGGGCGTCGCGGCGGTTGATCTCCTCGACGAGCGCCGCGAGCGTCGTCGTCTTGCCCGAACCGGTCGGCCCGCCGATGAGGACCAGGCCCGCGCGGCAGGCTGCGCCAGCGGCTCGACTGCCGGCGGCAGGCCGAGCGTCGCGAGCCGCGGCACGCGGCTCGGCAGCAGGCGGACGGCGGCCGCGGCCCGGCCGCGCTCGCGATGCAGGTTGATGCGGAAGCGGCCGACGCCGGCGATCCGGAACGAGGCGTCGGCGATGCGCGCGTCGCGATACTGGCGCCGCGCGTGCGGCGCCAGCGCCGGGCAGCACCGCCTCCTCGATGTCGAGGCCGTCGAGCGGCCCTTCGGCGAGCGGGATGACCTTGCCGTCGACGCGAATCGACGGCGGCGCGCCGGCGACGAGCAGCAGATCGCTGCCGTTGCGCGCGGCCAGCAGGCCGAGCCAGCGCTCGAGCCGGCTGCTGTCGCCGATCGCCGGCGGCCGCGCCTGGCTGGACCGACGCGTGCAGCTCGAGAATCAGGCGCTCGATGTCGTCGGCGTCGGGCACGGGGGGATATAGCCGTAGTTCGGAGTTCGGGTTCGTGGATCACGTCGGTCCCGGGGTCGTCGGCCCGAACCCAATCCGAACTACCGAACTCCGAACTCGAGCTGCCCGCGCGAACGCCGACCGCTACTCGTCCCTCAGACCACCATCGGATCGACGCGGGTGGCGCGGTTCGCCGGGATGTAGCACGCGAGCAGCGCCACTGTCGCCGATGAAGGCGACCACGCCGCGAGCGTCACGGGATCGGACGGCTTGACGTTGAAGAGCTGCGTCTGCAGCAGGCGCGTGAGCAGGAAGGAGCGCGGCGACTCCGGCGACCAGCCCGGCGGCGGCGAGCCACATCCCCTGCCCGAGGATCATCGCCAGGACGCGCCGACGGGTGGCGCCCATCGCCATGTGAATGCCAATCTCCTTGCGCCGCTGGCTCACCGAGTACGCCAGGATGCCATAGGTGCCAATGCGCGGCCAGCGCGAGCGCCAGCGCCGGCGGCAATCATCAGCAGCTGCGCGAGGAAGCGCGGCCGCGCGACCGTTTCGGCGAACACTTCGTCCATCGTCCGCATCCTCACGATCGGCAGCGTCGGATCCATGCCGCCGACGATGCGGCGGACGTCGGCGGCCAGCGATTCGAACGGCAGCGCCGAGCGGATCACGATGTTCATGCTGCGTGGCGCCGAAGCTGACGAGGCGCGGCGCCTGGTCGGCGAGGAAGTAGATCTCGGTGCCGGTCTTCTGCGCGACGCCGCCCTGCTTGACGTCGCGGACGACGCCGACGATCGTGAACCACGGCACCTGCGGCCCGACGCCCGGCTTCAGCCGCCGCCCGACGGCGCGTCTGGCCGCGTGAAGAAGGTGCTTGGCCAGCGTCTCGTTGACGAGCGCCACCGCCGAGCCGCTCGACGTCCGTCGCCGTGAAGTCGCGGCCTTCGACCACCGGGATGCCGAGCGTCGTCAGATACGCCGGCGTCACGTTCTGGTAGTAGTCGATGTTCTCGAACGGTCCTTCCGGCGGCGCGGTGTAGCCTCGATGTCGGTGTCGTTGGCGTTGACCTGCCGCTGCGGCGGAAGCCCCTGCATCGCGGCCGCGCTCTGCACGCCGGGCATCGCCGACAACTCGCGATTCCAGCCGCGCGAAGAAGTCCACGACGCTCTTGCGGCGTCTCGGTACGTCGCATTGGGCAGCACCAGGCCGAACGTCACGAGACGGCTGCGGTTGAATCCGGCGTCGACGGTCATCAGGTTCCAGAAGCTGCGCAGCAGCAGCCCGGCGCCGATGACGAGCACGACGGCGAGCGCGACTTCCGCCATCACCAGCACACGCCGCACCCATGTGCGCGCCGCGGACGCTGTCGAGCGCTGGCCGGATTCCGCGCAGGGCGCTGTTCACGACACGCTGCGCGCAGGTGCAGCAGCGGCGACAGACCGAAGATGGCGCCGGTGAGCAGCGAAACAACGAGCGTGAACGAGCAGCACCGACGGATCGAGCGCGATCTCTCCGGATCGCGGCAGGCTGTCGGGATTCGCGGCCAGCAGCGCCTTGCAGGCCGCACGAAGCCGAGCGCGGCGCCGAGCGCGCCGCCGATCAACGCCAGGACGATGCCTTCCGTCAGGAACTGCCGCAGCAGGCGCCAGCGCCCGGCGCCGAGCGCCGAGCGGATGGCGAACTCGCGCTGCCGCGATTCGGCGCGGGCCAGCAGCAGGTTGGCGAGGTTGGCGCAGGCGATCAGCAGGACGAACCCGACCGCGCCCTGCAGCACCCAGAGCGCCGTCCGCAGGCTGCCGACGAGATCGTCCTGCAGTCCGTCGAAGCGAAGCCGATGGTTGTCGGTGTTCGGCACGTGCTTGCCCTGGGTGCGCTGCGGCCATTGCTGCAGCATCGACTCGAGCGTCGACCTTCGCCTGCTCGAGGCTGACGCCGTCGCGGAGTCGGCCGACCAGGTAGCAGGAAATGGCTGCCGCGGCCGCCGGGATTCGCCGGGATCGAGCGTCAGCGGCAGCCAGACCTGGACCCGCGCGTCGTGGACGTCGTAGCCGGGCGGCATGATGCCGACGATGCGCGTCGGCGCACCGTCGATCGGAACGGTGCGCCCGACGATCGACTCGTCGCCGCCGAACGCCGTACGCCAGATCTCGTCAGAGAGGATCGCGACGTCTTCGGCGCCCGGCAGCGTGTCTTCGCGCGTGAACTGCCGGCCGCGGATCGGCGCGACACGCCGAGCGCGGGCATCAGCTCCGAGGTGACGACGGCCGAGTTGACGCGGCGCGGCTGGTCCGGCGGTGCCAAGGTTGACGCGCGCCAGCGCGATAGGCGCCGACCTGCTGCAAACGACCGGTTGTTCTCCGCGAACTCGATGAACTCGGGCGCCGACACCCAGAACTGATCGAACCCGAGCCTCGGGAAACTGGCTCGTGATGAAGATCAGCCGCTCCGGCGGCGGATACGGCAGCGGCTTCAGGATGACGCCGTTGACGACGCTGAAGATCGCCGTGTTGGCGCCGATGCCGAGCGCCAGCGTCAGGACCGTGACCGCGGCGTAGCCCGGGCTCTTGCGCAGGTTGCGAAGCGCGTACGAGAAGATCCTGTCGCACGGAAACTCTCTCTCGTGACGCGCGTCGTGCGCTCAGGTGGTTGGACGAGGTTGCGGGTAGGTTTCGTTTGACGACGGCGTCGGCGCTGACGGTTTGCGCGAGCTCGCCGCGGCGGAGCTGGCGGTAGAGATCCAGGGCTTCGCGGATGATGCGGACCGCGTCGGTCCATGCCGAGCAGGTCCTCGACGACGACCTGCTTGTGCTCGAGCACCTTGTAGTCCTCGAAGAAGCGGCGAATCTGCAGGAACATGTGCGGCGGCAGCTGCGCCTTGTCGGCGTAGTGCGCGAACGCCGGGTCGCGCACGCTGACCGCGACGATTTTGTCGTCGATGCCCTTCTCGTCGCGCATGCGCATGACGCCGATCGCCCGCGCCTCGACGATGGTCAGCGGGTGGACCGGTTCCTGGCCGAGCACCAGCGCGTCGAGCGGATCGCCATCGTCGCAGAACGTACGCGGGATGAAGCCGTAGTCGGCGGGATAGTAGACCGCGCTATAGAGGACGCGATCGAGCCGGAGAAGACCCGTCTCCTTGTCCAGCTCGTACTTGTTGGTGCTGCCTTTCGGGACCTCGATGATGACGGGAAACGCCGCCTCGACGAGCGCGTCGTCGACGTAGCAGTCGTGCCAGGGGTGCATCCATCAAAAGTAGCACGAACCGCCCCGTTACCCTTCACTTCGGCCGATCGGACAGGTTTTTCGGCGAACGGGCGTTGAGGAGGTCCAGGAGCGGCATGGCATCGCTCGGCACGGGAACGTTGCCGCCTTCCACGATCTCACGGGCATCGAGCTTGCGGCCATAGAGCTTCTCGTTCGCGTCGCCGTCCGACCGCAGGGTCGAACCCTCGAGCGAAACCCCGGCAAAGAGGCCGCGCGCGCGGGAGTAACTCAGAATCTCGGCGCGCATCGCGATATCTGTGGCGGCGCCGGCGTTGCGCCCTTTCGGACCGGCGGCGGCCGAGGCATCGGCACCGAGCTTGACCTTGCTGCCGAGGACGGATGAGGCCCCGCGATCGTTCATGACGAGCATGACAAAATCCGTTGCCTGCGCTCCGAGCTGAAAGCCGAAGCTGGCGCCTTCGAGCGCGAACATCGCCGCTGAGTTCCACGGCCCGCTGAACGTCGAGCCGCTGCGGCACGAGATGACACCGCGGCCGTAGCTGCCGCCGACACCAAGCGCTAGCTTCTTCACCGAGGGAAAGATGATGACGCACTCGGCCTTGTCGAGGAGGTCCTGCGGGAGCGAATCCGGCATGCCGAAGATCTCGCTGAGCACCGTGGCGGACTCCTGCAACCGGGTGCTCTCTTTCTCGTCCGTACTCGAACGCGACAGCCGTCGCCCCGGTCGGCGATCTGGCTGGAAATGAGCGTCACCGCCAATACCAAACTCTTCAACTTCACGGTCCAACTCCTTGGCAAACGTCTACACACCCTCTGAGGGCTTGCGACCTGCGCTAGACTGCATAGCAGGTTCTGCGCCATGTCCCTCCGCACGCGACTAATCATCGCCTTCCTGATCCTATCGGTCGTTCCGCTGAGCGCCGTCACACTCATCTGGTACATCTCGTCGGTTCGCACCTTCGAGCGTGCCGCCGAACGCGAGGCGTCAGAAACCGCGATCCGATATCGGGCGGCGCATGGAGATGGTGACTGCCACCGTCGGCCGGCGCATGGATCGGCTGTTCGACGAGTCCGTCAGTTATGACGGACAGCCGCAGGCGACGGCCGGCCGCAAGATGGAAGATCGCGCTCGCGCCCGTCTTCGGCGATACGGCAGCGCTGCTCGACCGGCTCGAGTTCGAACCGACAAGCGGCGAGACGCTCCGACGCCGATACTCAGCCCGTCGATCACTTGCCCGAGCCGCCGCCCGCGCCCGGGCCGCCGGGAGCCACCGCGCCCACCTCGCCGCCGCCAAAGCCGCCGAGACCATCGTCGTCGATGTGGCGAAGATCGTCGCCGAGGCGCGCGCGCGCGGCGCCGCGAAGGCGGCTGCGGCCGGCGCCAATATCGGCATCGACGTCGGTGCCATCGTCGCGCGACGCGCTCAAAGAGAGCCTTCCCGCAGATCGAGGCCGGTGTCGCGGCCGTCGCCGGCGCCTGCCGCGCGAAGCAATGCGCCGGCGGCCAAGGCGAAGAAGCCCGACATGGACGTGCGCGGTCAGCGCATCGAAATGCCGGTCATGAAGGACGGCAAGATGGTCGGCAAGGCGAACGCGATGCTGAACCTCGATCGCACGATGCAATCCGTGCTGTCACTGGCGCGCCGCGATCAGGGCGAGATTCCGTTCGCGCTCGACCAGCAGGGGCATGTCTATACGCCGGATGGGCGAGGCCGATCGACGCTCGATTCCCTCGGCGTCAAGGACGCCGCCGCGCGCGCCACCGAGCGGCACGCCGTCGCGCGTCGGTGACTGGATTGTCGTTGCCCGCAGCGACGCCAGCGGCCTCGTCTTCGGAATCGCCCGTCCGATCGGCGAGTCGTTGCGCGAGATCCGGCGCCTGTCGTTCCGCAACCTGTCGATCGGGTTTGATGGTGATCGCGCTGGCATGCATCGGCATCGTTCCGATCTCGCGGCGCATGACGCAGAACGTGTCGGCGCTCACCGACGGCGTGCGCCAGCTCGCCGGCGGCGACTTCAAGGCCCGCGTGCCGGTGCAGTCGAACGACGAGTTCGGCACGCTGGCCGCGTCATTCAACCGCATGGCCTCCGATCTCGAACGCCACCAGGAGCTCGTCGTCGAACAGGGACGGTTGCGCCGCGAGCTCGAGCTCTCGCGCCTGATCCAGACGGAGATGTTGCCGCGCGCGTCGCTCCGGCTTGGACGCGCCGAAATCGGCGGCGTCTCGATCCCCGCGCGCGAAGTGGGCGGCGACTTCTTCAACTACTTCGCGCTGCCGGATGGGCGGCTGGCGCTGCTCGTCGGCGACGTCTCGGGCAAGGGCGTGAGCGCGGCGTTGCTGATGGCCAACGTCCAGGCGACGCTCCGCGCTCGCCTGCCGCTCGAAACCGACCTGGCGGCGCTCGCCGATGGCCTCGACCGCGATGTCGACGACAATACGCCGCGCAGCGTCTACGTCACGCTCTTCCTCGGGATTCTCGACGTCGAGCGATCCGAGCTGCGCTACGTCAACGCCGGACACAATCCGCAGTTCCTCCTGCGCGCCGAGGGCGGCATCGAGCCGCTGTCTTCGACGGGCATGCCGATCGCGCTCTACGCCGGGCACGGATATCAGGAAGCGGTCGTTCGACGTCTCGGCCGGCGACCTCCTCTTTTTCTACACCGACGGCCTGGTCGAGACCGAGAACGAGCGGGCGAGATGTTTGGCGCCGAGCGCCTGCAGGCGCTTCTCGCCGTGAAACACGACGCGGGCATCGGGATCACGCTCGAGCGCGTCGAGACGACCGTGCGCACGTTCCGCGGCGGCGCCGAGCCGTTTGACGATGCGACGATGATGGCGCTGCGGATGACGGTAGCTAGCCGAGGGGTCGCACCACGTCACGCTCGTCGCGCGCGCATCGACCGCCTCGCTCTCTGGACTCGACTCGATTGAAGCCTCTAACTTGCGCCCTTGAGAAGGGCGACGCCAGCCACGATCAGGCCGACTCCCGTCAACCTCGCCGGAGTCGCCGCTTCTCCGAACAGGTAGACACCGAACGCCGCCGTTCCGACGGCGCCAATACCGGTCCACACGGCGTAGGCGGTGCCAATCGGCAGCGTGCGCGCGGCCCAGGCCAGCAGGCACATGCTCAGGATCATCGCCAGGATGGTCCCAATGCTTGGCCACAATCTGGTGAAGCCGTAGGTGTACTTGAGGCCGATCGCCCAACCGACCTCGAGAATCGCCGCAAGAAGTAAGAGTGTCCACGCCATTCCGACGATCCTATCGCGTGCACCCCTGTGCAGGTTCGTGAAAGCGTCCGCCCACGGGCGCGCTACAATTGGAACGCCTCCCCCGCACTCCGCCACTCCCAG
>CAWHNN010000018.1:0-208102 GCA_963830815.1 uncultured Acidobacteriota bacterium
CCTCGCTCCGGAAGAAGTATCGGGTGCCAACCCGCACCAGGAAGCCACGCTCGCTGCGGCAGGCGCCATGACATGGTAGCTCGTGCGCGGAACTCGCTGGACACCGCGAGCATGGTGCACGACGCCGCGACGCCACCTCGGGTAACCATCGAAATTGACAAGGCGACGTGGCGCTCGAGACCATCTCGCTGGCCGACACGTTGCGCAGGTCTGCTCGCCGATACCTTGCTCGACGTACGGTCTCGCCGAGGAAGCCGACGAACGAAAGGGCGCGAGAGACGCCGCGAGAGAACAGGTTTGAACCGGAAGTCAAAGGTGTGACAGGAATTGTACGGGTACCTATTCGCACCTCGGCTGAGCTATGAGCACCCACACGCCCGAAGAGCTCCAGCGCATGTCTGCAGGTGCGGTTTTCCAGTAATCTCGATTACCGCAAGCAAGTCTGGACCGTGCTGGTCGCTGACTGGTTTTCACGTTACGTCAAGCCAACGGACTCGGTTCTCGATCTCGGTCCGGGAACGGGGAGTTCATGAACCCCATCCGGTGCAGCAAGAAGTTCGGGATGGACCTGAACCCGGACACCGCGCATTCCTGGCGAACGACGTTACTTTCCTCCAGCAGGACTGCTCAGTGCGCTGGCAGGTTCCTGACGAATCACTCGACGTCGTATTCACGAGCAACTTCCTCGAGCATCTGGCTGACAAGGCAACGCTCGGCAGAGTGCTGGATGAAGTCGGTCGGTGCCTGCGCCCAGGCGGCAGATTCATCGCCTTGGGCCAAATATCAAGTATCTGCACGGGGCGTCCCTGGGACTTCTGGGATCACTACGTGCCCATCACCGAGACCTCCTGACGGAAGCCCTGGTGACGAGACGGTTCGCCGTCAATGTTTGTTTTGAAAAGTCCCTCCCATACACGATGGTGAACGGAGCCGCACTATCCGCTGTTCTTCCTGCGCGCCTATCTGCGGCTGCCATTCGCCTGGCGGCTTTTTGGTAAGCAATTTCTCGTCGTTGCTACCCGGCAGTGATTTGCTCGGCGCTCCTGCACAGCCTACGTGGACGAGGCCCGGCTTCCAGTAAGGCTCGTCTGCTATGATCTTAGCGGTGGAGGATCAGTCACCTGAAGCAGTCGACGTCGTCATCGTCAACTATCGCAGCTACGACGAACTGAGACGTTGCCTGGCATCGCTCGAAGCGAGCCGGGGCGCCATCGGGCAGATTACCGTCATCGATCACGAGTCCAACCTCGAAGAAGCGGGCCGCATCAGCGCCTCTTTCGGCTGGACGCAGATCGTCGAGCGCTCCACGAACGAAGGGTTCGCGACCGGTGTCAACCTCGGCGCGCGGCGGACTCGCGCTCCGTTCATCATGCTTCTCAATCCCGATTGCGTTGTCGAAAGCGATGCCGTCACGCGCCTGCTGGCGTACGCGCAAACGCGGCCTGACGCTGGAATCTTCGGCCCGCGTATCCTGAATACAAACGGCACCGTGCAGGGCTCGGCACGGCGCTTCCCCGGTGTGTCTGCCGCGGTGGCCGGCCGAAGTTCATGGCTCACGAAGCGCTTTCCGAACAATCCGCTGTCGCGCCACAACCTCCCAGCGCTCGACCGTCGGGAGACGCCGCTGAACGTCGACTGGGTCTCTGGCGCCTGCATGCTCGTGCGGCGGACGGCGTTCGACCAGGTCGAGGGAATGGACGAACGATTCTTTCTCTACTGGGAAGACGCGGACCTCTGTAAAAGAATCGGTGAGAAGGGCTGGCGAACGGTGTATTTTCCCGGCGCAACGGTCGTTCACGCCGGAGGCCGCAGCAGCATTCACGTCTATCGTGAGTCGCTGGCGGCATTCCACCGCAGCGCATTCTTTCTTTTTCGCAAGCATGCGCGGTGGCCGGCGCGGCTTTTCACACCCATCGTCTATCTGGCGCTGGAGATGCGTTTGCGCGGCCTGCTGTTCGTGCATCGGCATCGACTCCGCAGTTCCACAGCGCAACCGGCGACAGTGAACGACCAGAAACCCCACGAGAGGATTCGAGGATGAGCGAAGTCGATGTTGCGGTGATTGGCGCGGGCGTCGTCGGCCTGGCGTGCGCTGCCGAACTGGCATCAGCCGGACGCACGGTCTGCGTGCTGGAACGCCACCCCCGCCCGGGGCTCGACACCAGCACCCACAACAGCGGCGTGATGCATGCCGGCATGTACTATCCGCCCGGATCGTTGAAGGCACGGTTGTGCGTCGAAGGCCGGCGACTCCTCTACGACTTCTGCGCCAAGTACAAAGTTCCTCATTCCAAGAGCGGCAAGCTCATCGTCGGGTCGACGGCCTGACGAGATCGTGCAGCTCGAGAAACTCTATGCTCGCGGACTCGAGAACGACGTCGAAGAACTGGAGCTCGTCGACGAGGAGTTCGTGCGCGGCCGAGAACCGTCATGTCCGCGCAACAGCGGCACTCTGGTCAGGCGCTACCGGCATCCTCGAGCCTGAAGCGCTCGTCAGTGCCTTGAAGCATGTGTGCGACGACCGTGACGTCATGCTCGTCGTCGCCAGCCCGGTTCTCCGCGGCGATCAATCAGGTAACGCGCTCGTGGTCCACACGCCACAAGAGACCATCACCGCCACAACGGTGGTCAATTGCGCCGGCCTGTACTCGGACGAGGTCTCGAAGATGTTCGGCGGCGAGGACTTCAAGATCTACCCGTGCCGCGGCGAGTATGCGGAGCTGACGCCGGCGAAGCGATACATGGTGAACGGGCTCGTCTATCCCCTGCCCCACGCCTCCGGGCATGGCCTCGGTGTCCACGCCACAAAGACGACGTGGGGATCCGTGCTGCTCGGCCCGACGATTCGCTTCCAGGAGCGGAAGGACGACTACGAGACCGATCGGCTGGCGATTGAGGACTTCCTCGAGCCGGCGCGTGAACTCCTTCGCGATGTGACGATCAACGACTTGCGGCTGGCCGGAAGCGGCATTCGCGCCAAATTCCATCCGCCGAGCGAATCGTTTGCCGATTTCATGATCAAGCGAGACGAGAAGGTGCCGAGCCTGATTCAAGTCGCGGGCATCGACTCGCCGGGTCTGACCTCCAGCCTGGCCATCGGCAAGTACGTCGCCGCGATCGTCGACGGTCGATAGACTACCGTCATACGCCGCAGTCATGGGACGGCCTGACCCGCCCCATGACCACGACGCCGTTCCGTTATCTCGCCTTCAATCCCGCCGATACTCGAAACTCACATACGTCGATCGAAAGGGACCGACGAGCTCACGGGAAGGACGAGGGGCAGTGGCGTGCTGCCACCCGGGAATCCCGGCGGTAGCCATCCGCCGTTCACGCACGTCCAGTCCGACGCGGGCTGCACCGTCGTGCAGGCGACCGGAGTCGTCGGCGGGGGCGGTGGCGGCGTCCCTCCTCCGCTGCCGGCCAGAGGATGGCCCGGCGGCACCCACCCGCCACTGACGCACACCCAATCCGCAGCAGGAGCAGCCGTCGTGCAGGCAGTCGGCGGTCCCGGCGGCGGCGGCGCAGGCGGGGTTGGCGGGCGGCGGAGCTGGTGGCGTACCGCCGCCGGCGAGTGGATGACCCGGCGGTACCCAGCCGCCGTTCACGCACACCCAGTCGGCGGCAGGTGCGGCAGTCGTGCAACTACTAGCCGAGTCGGAGTCGGCGACGGCGGAGGCGGTGGTGGTGTCCCGCCGCCACCGGCAAGTGGATGGCCCGGCGGCACCCATCCGCCATTCACACAGACCCAATTCGCGGCCGGCGCCGCCGTCGAACATGGCCCACCGCTCGTCACTCGCGCGATCGAGCCGGTAATGTAGACGACATACAACTCGCCTGAGCTGTCGAGCCCGAATGCGCTGACCTGACCGCCGCCGATTCCGTCGGTATGGTCGCGGACATCACTGGCGGTCGCTTCGCCCGCCGAGTCGAGCGTCAGCGCCATCGACCAGATGCGTCCCTTGATGATGTCGGCAAAGAAGTATCGGCCCTGATAGAAGGCGTTGAGGCCCTGACCGCGATAGACATAGCCTCCGATGACTGCCGATCCCGTCCCTCGAGCGTAGGTATGAACGGGCGGCGTTGCCGGAGAAAACGCCAGTGGCATCGACGTCGCCGCGGTCGAATCGGGATTGGGCCCCGGCCCTTCGAAATTGCGCCAGCCATAGTTACGGCCGCCGCTCGCCGCAGGCTCGTAGTCGATCTCTTCGAACGAGTTCTGTCCGACATCACCGACAATCAGCGCCCCGGTGCCACCCAAGCCCGGGTCATCGAACGTGAATTGCCAGGGATTGCGGAGACCAAACGCCCAGATTTCATCCAGCGCGCCGAGCGCATCGTTGCCGGCGAATGGATTGTCGGCCGGAATGGCGTAGCCCCTCGTATTGGAGTCGGGGACATTGACGTCTATACGCACTAGCTTGCCGAGCAACGTGCGCGGCCGCTGCGCCTGGTGCTGCGGATCGTTGCCAGAACCGCCGTCGCCGAAGCCGATGTACGAGAAATCCGTCGGGTCCGAAAGCGAGCTTCCCACCGTTGTGATTGCCAAAAGGCTGGCAGATGATCCGCTGCTCCGGTTGGGTGCAGTTGGAATGGATGTCAGGCATCGCCGGCCACAGCAAATCGAACCTGCTGCCGACATTCGCTTGCAGGGGATCGGTCGATCGCACGAAGCGCGCGACGACGTGGGCCCCGTCGGTTTGCCGGTTGAAGTGCACGTAGAACCGCCCGCTCGCTGGATAGTCAGGCGCCAGGGCAAAGCCCAGCAAACCCTGTTCGCCTCCATTGAGGACAGTCGTCGACAGATCCAGGAACGGCTGCGGGCGCAGGGCCCCATTCTCGATGACCCTGACGACGCCGTTCTGCTGCGCCACGTATTGAATGTTCGGCAGGCTGGGATCCTGAACGAACGCGATGGGTTGCGTAAGCCCCGAGATATAGGGCTGCGAGCTGAGTGGAGACTGGGCGACAGCGGGCGCGGCACTGCTCAACAGCAGCGCGAGGGCAACCGCCGGACAGTATCCGACCGTGATTTGAAAATGGTGCTTGTTCATCGCGGCGAGTTAAACAACATGCGTGCCAGGGAAGCACAACAGGAGTTGGCGTAGTGCTGGCGCCGCTTGCGAGCGGCGAGAACGTACAGGAAAGGCCCGGGCAGGCCGGGGAATCGAGAAGGAACTACACGTCTTGCGTCACGAGGACGTAGCGTCGCAGGGCATCCTGCCACGTGGGCATTTCGATGGACGCCATCCGCAACTTTTCGTTCGCGAGAGCACAATAGCGCGGGCGCTTTGCGGTGAGCTTGACGTCGTTGACGCTGACCGGCACGATGTCCGCTTCCCGACCGAGCAACCGCGTCAACTCCACCGCAATATCGAGCCACGTTCCGCTGCCATCGTTCACGCAGTGGTACAGCCCTGGCGCAATGCCTCCCACCAGGAGCTTGTCGGTTGCATCGACCACGTCGTCGACGTAGCTTGGCGAGACGGTGCGGTCGGCAAAGACGCGCACCGGCTGGCCCGCGCGGATGCCCGCGAGAATCTTGTCGACGCTGCTCTTCGCTCGCTTGCCGCCAAACAGACTTTCGACTCGGAGTACGTATGCGGATGGGACTTCCAACGCGAAGTACTCTCCGAGCAACTTCGACAGTCCGTAGTTGCCTAACGGCCGTGGCCGCGTCGCCCTCGCTGTAGGGCCGTTCGCCTTCGCCGTCGAATACGAAATCAGTGCTGTAGTGGACGAGGGTCGCGCCGACCGCGCTCGACGCCCGTGCCAGGGCGCGCACACCCAGCGCATTCCCCTTGATGGCGCTCATGGCGTCGCTCTCGGCGCCATCGACGTCGTTGTACGCGGCGCAGTTGATCACGGCCCCCGGCGAAATGGCCGCCATGCGGTCCAGCACTGCGCGCTCGTCAGCGATGTCGAGCTCGTGGCGAGTGAACGGGACAATCTCGTAGCGCCCCGACAGGCGCTCGACCACGGTGGACCCAAGTTGACCGGCAGCCCCGGTCACCATCAGCCGCATCATCGACGACAACGGAGCAGCTCTCCCAGGACGAGCCCGGCAGCCTTCCGCTCTCTAGCGAACAACGATCTCCGGAGCGCCCCACACGGCGAGGTCGTTGCGCAGGTCAACGGGCTTGCCCGGTGCGCTGCCATACGTATTGAGGATCACCTCGACCTCTTCTCCCGCATAGGCCGACAAGTCGACCATCACCGGGATCCACTTGCGGTCGGTCGGATTTGCAAACGGGTTCACGTCCTGAATGAAAAGCTCGTCTGAAGAACGGCCATCGGACACCAGCGCGAGGAAACGGACACCGTCCCCCTCCTGTGTCCACGCCTCCTGCTTCAGCGCCACCGAGACCCGCAACCAGCCATCGTCAGGAATCCGCGCCTTGAAGACGAGGCGACTGCCCATACCTGCGGCGACGGCGATACTCTTCTTCGTTTCGCCGTTGATCGTGACGTCCTCGACTTTGAAAGTCTCCGCTGCCGGCTTTTTCTGCGCCGCATCGAATACATCGGTCAGGGTGACAGCCTCGGAGCCGCGGCGGCCGAACAGCCACCATCCGAGAATGAGGATGGCGATGACGCCAACAACGATAAAGAGCGAACGGCTGCCTTTCATTAAGCTCAAACCTCCAGATAAAACACGTCAATTTACCACAGACGCAGTACTGCAGCGCTGGCGAGGCCGCCAACCAGGATCAGGCTGGCTTTCGATACGCCTGGATGAGTTCTCCTTTGAGTATGTATCGTTCCTCTTCGAAACGCAGCCCGCGCTCCCCCATGACTCTTATCAGCTCGCTGTTGGTGTAGTGCGAAATATGTTCATCCTTGTAGCCCCCGGGCACGAGGCCATAGAGCTTCTCGATGTAGACCCATTGCCAATTCGCGTAGTCGGGTGTTCCCAGCACCAACCGTCCGCCTGGCGCCAGCACGCGGCACAGCTCGTCGAGTATCGGAGACTCCTTGGGCACGTGCTCGATGACCTGCGAGCAGAGCACACACCGGAAAGAGGCGTCACGAAATGGCAGGGCGAATCCGGAAGCGCGCACCAGCGCCCGCCGGAAGCGTTTGGCGTAACGTAACTTGCGCTGAAGAATATCGACGGCAACGCTGCCGCGAGGCAAGTCCCCTATGATGCGGCTCGATCCACAACCGATGTCGAGCACCGGTCCCTCACCGGCAACCAGTTCGTTTACGAACGCGTGACGGGAGCGCTGCCAGTAGCGCTGCAGCGGGATGCGACTGTCGTGCGCACGATCGTCATAGTCAGCCGCCATGATCGAATTGCGCAGCAGCCACAGCTCGCCGAATGTCCGCAGCCACGACAGTCCGACCTGAACGCCACGCCGCTCCAGGCGGGCTCGCCGCCGCGGCCGGTAGGCAAACGCCACTTCCCGCACTGTCCATCCTTCGGCATAGGCCTGGACGACAACCTGCTGAAGGATGTCGTAGTCACGGCTCGTAATGTGCTGCTCGCGGAGTATTTGCGCTCGATACAGGCGGAAGCCGCTGGAGAGATCGCGGATTGGGATGTCGAGCCCGCGTGAGAACACGGCGTTCAGAGCCCGGCTGCAAGCATAGCGAATCGCGCTCATGTCGGCGCGGCCGCCTGGGGCGTAACGCGAAGCGATGGTGACATCCGCTTGCGTTCGCTGCGACCACAGCTGCTCGATTACATCGGGCGGATGCGACAGGTCCGCGTCCATCGTCAACACATACTCGCCCGCCGCTTCCGCAAATCCTCGCCGCAACGCCAATCCATAGGCGGCTGGCACATCTATCGCGCGGGCATGGTGTGCCGCAGCGACTTGCTCGATCGACGCGATGTCTGGCGCCAGCAGCAGGATCTCGAACCTGACCCCAAGTCGCCCGAGCGCGGCCCGCAATTGCGGCAGCAGCGCATCCACATTGCCAGCATCGGTAACCGGGATCAGTACGCTCAGATCGAGGACGCGGGTGCGCAGGCTGTCGCCCATCCGCCAGCGGCGACGACGCGACGCTGACGGCGTTAATCGGCGTGGGCATCTGTCCTGATTATAGAATCTCGTCGATGCCAGCGCTGCCCGCCGTAAGGCGAACGTCTTTTCTCGCACTCGGCGCCGCAGGTCTCGTCGGGCTGCTCATCGGGCTGCAGGCGCTGACACCGGAGTTCATCAACGGGACCGGGGGCAAGTGGGTGCGCCCGGAGAACGACTACAACGCCTACCTCGTAGCCTGGCATTACTACGTCTCGGATACATGGCGGCTGCCTCTCTTCAGCCTGCCAGCGATGGGTTATCCCGAAGGCGGCAGCGTGCTCTTCAACGACGCGCTCCCGCTCACGGCGCTTCCCTCGAAAGTCATCTACCAACTGACCGGCGTGCTCATCAACCCGTTTGGGTGGTGGATTCTCCTCACCTACGTCCTGCAGGGCGTGATGGCCGCAAAGGTGATGCTCAGCGTTGGGGTGCGATCGGTTGCTGCTTCCGCCGCGGCCGCCGCGCTCGCGGTGGTCGCGACGTCGTTCGTCATGCGGATGGGTCACACGGCTCTCTCATCGCATTTTCTTCTGCTGTGGGCCATCAGCGTCTATTTCTCCTCTCTCCGCCAACACCGCGCGAAGCCTGCCGAGTGTACGGCTCTCCTCGCAGTGACGCTGCTGACTAATGCCTACCTGTTCGCGATGGTCTTCGCGCTCGTTGTCGTGACGGCTGTCGCGCTGTGGGTGCGCCGCCAACTCGACGTCCGCGCGGCACAGTATCTGGCACTCGGTGTAGTCGCCGTCGCGGCACTCGGAGTCGCCGCCGGCTACGGCCTCGTGCTCTCGAATCCCGCGTCCATGAAGAGCGAGGGTTTCGGCCGCTTTTCCTGGAATTTGGTTTCGCTGCTGGTGCCGCCACAAGGCTTCTTCGGGATCGCCTCGAACATCACCAGAGACGCGACGCACGGCCAGTACGAAGGCGAAGCGTACATCGGCATGGGCGCGCTGCTGTTGCTCGTGGTTGCTACCGCATCGGCGCCGAAGGAGGTACTCGCCAGCGTCAGGCGGCATTGGATCCTGTGTGCGCTTTTGGTCGCATTCGCCGTATACGCCGCCTCGAATCTGGTCTACGCCGGCAGCGTGCTGCTGATCTCGTACGACCTTCCTGACGCGGCGCTCAGCCTCGGCAATTACTTTCGCGCCACCGGTCGATTCATCTGGCCGCTCGCCTACAGCCTGACTCTGCTGCCGCTGGCGTGGCTCTTTCGTTCCTGGCCGCGGCTTCCCGCGGTCATCCTTGCACTCGCAGCGGCGTGGCTGCAGTTCTCAGAGGCGCGTCCGGGAATCCAACACCGGCGCGAGCTGACGAAGCAGTCCTATGAAGATCTCATCCATGAACACACATTCCGCCCGTGGCTCGCCGATCACCAGAGACTCTGGCAGTACCCGTCCTGGGATTGCGGCGGTCTGGTCGGCCACAATCGCAGCTGGCCCAGCGCCGACACAAACCGCGAGCTGCAGTTGCAGCTGGCAGCCGCAGAACTGGCTGTCCCGACAAACAGCGTCTACATGTCTCGCGCGCTAAAGAACTGCGCACGGGAAGCTGACTGGGAAAAGGATCCACGCCTCGAGCCAGGGACGTTGTACGTGCTCGGCCCGAGCACCGTCGACAGCTCGCCACGGCTCTCGGCCCTTGCGGCTTCAGCCGCTTGCACGAGGCTCGACTGGGCGATTGTGTGCTCATCGAGCTGGCGTGACGCGACGCCGGCAATAATCGACCGCCAGCCAAGGCCACCGCCATCCAGGCGACTCAGTCGAGGGAATCGAGCGCTTCGATAAGTGTTTCCGCGACCGCTCGCTGTTGCTCGCTGCTCAACTCGCCATAGATGGGCAACGCCAGCGTCGATTCAGCCGCGGCCTCGGCCTCAGGAAAGGCCCCGCGGCGGTAGCCGAGCCCGGCGAAGCATTCCTGCAAGTGGAACGGCACAGGATAGTAGACCTCGGTGCCGATGCCGTGCCCGGTCAGGAATTCACGGACACGGTCGCGGCTTGGAACCCGGACGATGAACTGGTTGTAGATGTGCAGCCGACCGTCGGGCTCGGAAGGCAACCCGATGTCAGCTGCGCGCGAAGACAGCAGCTCACGATACCTGGCGGCATTCTCGCGGCGCATTTCAGTCCACGCCGGCAGGTGCGGCAGCTTGACGCGCAAAACAGCCGCCTGCAACGCGTCGAGCCTGAAGTTGCCGCCAATCTCTTCGTGGTAGTACTTCGTCTCCGAACCGTGATTGCGCAGTCGCCTGATCTCGCGGCCAAGCGCCACGTCTTGCGTCGTCACCAGGCCGCCATCCCCGAAGGCGCCAAGATTCTTGCTCGGGAAGAAGGAGAAGCAGCCGACGCGGCCCATCGCACCGGCCTGTCGCCCCTTGTAGGTCGCGCCGATCGCCTGGCAGGCATCCTCGACGATCGGGACCCCTGTTTCTGCGGCAATGGCCAGCAGCGGATCCATGTCCGCACAAAGTCCGTAGAGATGCACGGGGACAATCGCTTTGGTACGCGGCGACACTGCGGCCCGGACGGCAGTCGGAGAGAGGTTGTAGGTAACCGGATCGATGTCCACGAGCTTGGGGATGGCCCCGAGCCGCGCAATACAGCCGGCCGTCGCAAAGAACGAATACGTGCTCGTGATCACTTCGTCACCGGCGCCGACGCCCAGAGCCATCATCGCGACGAGGAGCGCGTCCGTGCCTGACGACACGCCGACGGCGTCAGCGACTTCCAGCGTTTCCGCCAGCTCACGTTCGAGCGCCTCGACCTCCGGCCCCTGTATGAATCGCTGACTGTCGCAGACACGAGTGATCGCCTCGAGTATCTCCTGCCGGATTGGACGGTATTGAGCCTCGAGATCGAGCAGCGGGTACTTTCGTTCGAACGGTCATGGCCATGGCTAGCTGTTCCGGCGCTCCTTGACCGCCGCCCGCGTCTCGCGGTCGGTTTCTCGCTTCTTGATCGTCTCGCGCTTGTCGTGCGCTTTCTTTCCCTTTGCCAGGCTCAGTGTCACTTTCACGTGCCCGTTACTGAAGTACATCCGCGTCGGCACGAGGGTCATGCCCTTCTCGACGGTCTTGCCAATGAGCTTGCGGATCTCCTGGCGATGCAGCAGCAGTTTTCGGCGCCGCGTCGGCTCGTGATCGACATACCCGCGGTGGCTGTACGGGCTGATGTGCACGTTGTAGATCCACACTTCTCCCGCCTCGACACGCGCGAAACTGTCGCGCAGGTTGACGTTCCCCTCGCGAATCGATTTCACCTCGGTGCCGAGCAGGGCCACGCCGGCTTCGAAGCTTTCGACGATGTGGTAGTCGTGGAAAGCCTTGCGATTCTCAGCGATGTTCTGCTGGGCGAGCTCGCGTTCTGTTTTCATCTGCCCCTGATGCTCCGTCCGCTCATGGTCTCCACACTTGCAGCGTCATCCGCCCTTGCGCCTCCGGCGGCCCAGGACGCAGCGGCGCCAGTCGCACTGCCGACTCCGCGTTCCGCGACACGAGCACCGCGCTGTGACGCAGTCCAGACAGCAGCGCTCCGAGCTCGGCGCCTCCGGCAACGGTATCGGCAAGAAGCACGACCTTGCGATCGTTTATCGGCAACAGCAATTGCGCCGTGAACTGATCGTCGGCAACGACGATGCGCTCCTTCAAGGCGAGCACGGCGCGAATAGCGGCCGAATCGTCCGCGTTGCGGTATCTGTAGGCTGGAATCGTACCAGCCAGATGAATCGCCACACCCGCGGCAACCAGCACCGCTCCGATCCAGCCCACGGCTCGATCGACGACGGACGGCGATCGCAGGTACGAAGCCATGACGATCAACGATGACACGCACAGAAGCGGCAGCAGTGGCAGCAGCAGCCGTGGCCCCAGCGACTTGCCGCCGGTCGTATCGACGCCAGCGAACGCCATCACCAAGTATATGAGGGTCGTCAGCGCGAATAGTATCGCCAGGGCGCGGCCGTCTCCAGAAGCCGCAGTCGGCCCCGCAGCATTCGGCTCACGAGCGGCCCGCCTCGAGTTGGTCATGCCCATGGCGAACGGCAGGATGGCAAAGACGACAAACGGCGAGACACGCACGAGGCCGGCCAGCCATTTCGGTGCGGTGATCACTTCCCACACGTCCCCGGCGGTGGTGATGCCGAATGCCACCAGCCACAGCAGAATTCCCGCGGACGATCGCCACTTCCAGCGGATGAACAGCGCGGCAACCAGCCCGCTGACAAAGCCCAAGACCTGGATGTCAGTCCCACGGCCAAACGTCCAGTACACGAACACGGTGTCGTAGCGCTGCCGCAGCGTCATCGGCTCGAGAACAGGCACGTCAGGGTTTGGCTCGTTGGTCAGGTGGAGGGCGGTCTGGAGGAAGTGCACCGCGTGCCGCAGGTGCGCAGCCGCAGGGCGGTTGAACCACCAGACGTCGACGGCCGCCGCAAGGACCAACGGAACCAGGAGACCGCCGACTGCCGCGACGATGCGCCACCGATCCGAGGTGCGGTACCAGACGGCCAGCAGCAACCCGGGAGCGAGCAGGATGACTTCGTCTCGCTGGGTGGCTCCGGCGGCAAGGAGCGCGCCGGCGATCCACGGCATCCACTTCGAACCTGGTCCTGCTCGCAGAGCGACGGCGAACGCGGCCGTAGAGAACGCGACAGCCGGCGCGTGCTCCATGCCGCTGATGGCGTAGAACCACAAAGGTCCCGCCAGCCCGACGGCACACACAACCGCCAGCCGATATCGCGGCGGCGCCACGACACATGACGAGATGAGGACGACTGCCCCGCCGACGAGGGAGAGGGCGACCATACCGCGAAACCCTGCCAGCAGGACCGCGACGGCATGAAACACCGCCGACACCGGGGGAAAGATCGCCTGCGTCTCGCCGCCCGTATTCATGACAAACGGCGGGCGAAGCGGAAAGTACGTGCGCGCCGGATCGAGGAACTCACCGCGATACGGGATGTCGAGGCTGCGGAAGTGGTGATCGGCCAGAGCGCGCGCCTGCACGAACTTCACGCCGATGTCGCCGGAATACACCGACTCCGGCGCCAGCACGACGAGTCCGAGCACGGCGTAAAAGAGGATGACGGCCGCGAGCGCCAGCCTGACGATCACGCCGCGGCACCGGCGAGACGCGCCGCCAGGAGAACCGCGTGCACGAGGCTGGACGCATCTGCGATGCCGCGGCCGGCAATGTCGAACGCCGTCCCATGATCGACGGACGTCCGGATGATCGGCAGCCCGAGGGTGACATTGACGGCGCGCCCGAACGCCACGAGCTTCACCGGGATGAGACCCTGATCGTGATAGCAGGCGATGACGGCGTCGAACTCGCCGCGCATCGCCCGCACGAACACCGTGTCTGCCGGAAGCGGTCCTTCGATCGTCACGCCACGCGCCCGGCTGGCAGCGACGGCCGGCGCCAGCACGGCATCGTCTTCGAGTCCCATCAGCCCGTGCTCTCCCGCGTGCGGGTTCAGGCCGGCCAGCGCGAGACGAGGCGCAGGCCATCCGAATCTCGGCATTTCCGCGGCGGTGAGGGCGATGGTCGCTTCGAGGCTTTCGCGCGTCAGCGCGCGCGGAACTTCGGCCAGCGGTATGTGGATCGTGGCGAGCACGACGCGCAGGGCGTCGGAATAGAACATCATCGCGACACGCGGCGAGCCGGTGAGGTGGGCCAGGAGCTCGGTGTGGCCGCGCCACGGCACACGGGCGGCGGCGAAGGCCTCCTTGTTTATCGGCGCGGTGGCCACCGCCGCGATCTTGCCCTGCTGTGCGTCGGAAACGGCGCGAAGGATCGCATCGTACGCGGCCTGGCCGGCCTTGGCCGAGATGCGACCGACATCAAATGTCTCGCCCGAAGGCGGTCCGTAGAGAACCGGCGTGCAGACGGCGAGAACGCTCGCGTCGGCGGCCGCCTTCGCCGCGATCTCTGGACCAATGCCAGCGGGGTCGCCTACGGTGATTCCAACGATCGGCTTACCGCGCTCCCCCATCAGTGTTTGCAGCTCCCGCACCCGCCGCCGCTCTTGCACGACCCGCATCCACCAGAGGCCGCGACGCCGGGACCGGTCGGGTTGCTGCAGCTGCCGCAGCCGCCTTCATCAGCACAGCCGCGCGTGCTTGACGCCCTTGCCGTTGGGCAGCTCGTAGCGAAGGCAGCACTTCAAGCGGCCGCACATTCCGGACAGCTTGGAGGGGTTCAGGCTCAGCTTCTGCTGCTTCGCCATCTTGATCGAAACGGGCTCGAACGTCTGGAGCCACGTCGTACAACAAAGGGGACGGCCACACGAGCCATAGCCGCCGATCATCTTGGCTTCGTCGCGGACGCCAATCTGCCGCATCTCGATGCGCTGGTGGAAATGCGCCGCCAGATCGCGCACGAGCTCGCGGAAATCGACGCGCCCTTCAGCGGTGTAGTAGAAGATGATCCGCGATCCGTCGAAGATCTGCTCGACCCTCGCCAGCTTCATCGCCAGGCCGCGCTCGCGGATCTTGAGGAGGCAGATGCGATGCGCTTCCTTCTCGCGCTGCTGATGCTTGAGTCGCGTGACGATGTCTTCGCGACTGGACTTGCGAAGCACCACTTCGCCCGCATCGTCACCCGGACGCTTGCGTTCCGCGAGAGCCGGAATCGCGCGCACCACGGTGGCGATCGCAGGGCCCTCGGCTGTGCTGACGACGACCGAGTCGCCGGGCGAGAAACCGCGGCTCTCACCACGACGCGCTGCTGCGGCTACCCCGGTGCCGCCTGGCTCAGCGTCGAAGTCGAGGTCGGGGAGAAGAAAGGTGTGGGTGCGGCCCACCGGGGCAAACTTGACGCTGACAAGCGGACGAGCCCGGCCTTCGTTCATAAGGCCTCTATGTTGAACCGGGCCGTGACCCGGAACTGAAGTCGAACGCGGCCGCGCCTGCCGGCCGCTACAGTTGGAACGCCACCCAGTCGGCAACGATCTTCGGGCTGGCGTTCCGATCGATAGCTTCGAGCGCCCTGTCGATGGCGGCAAAACCACGTGCCACCCGATCGTGATCGAACGCGGCAGCGAGGCGGCGCAACGGCTCGCCAAGATCCGCGTTCGCGAGATACTCGTGCTCCGACTCCCGCCGGCATCGCCCGAATAACGCCGAGGTCTCGCAGAATCGACGCCATGCGCGCTGAGCCTGCGTCGAAGCTCGTCACGATCGCCGCCGCCAGCGATCATCTTCGCGCCATCCAGCCGCCGGCGCGGGTCCGTGCTGCTGGCAACGTGCTGCAACACGTCCTTCGCCGCGTCCCGCGCCTCGACGAGCTCGTCTGACCCGCTTTCGAGCGCGGCGCCGATACTGCCATCCGCCGCCGATGCCGCCGCGTGGGCGTCGGTCTCCGAGTACTCGTGGACTCGCATCAGCACCGACGCGATCTCCCCCGGAGCGAGCCTCCCAAACCGCAGCCGCTGGCACCGTGATCTTACTGTCGGCAACAACTCATCCGGCCGCGATGTCACGAGCACGAACATCGACGCCGATGGCGGCTCTTCGAGGGTCTTCAGCAGCGCATTCTGCGCCTCCGACAACATCGCGTCAGCTTCGTCGACGATGATCACCCGCCGACGGCCCTCGAACGGACGGTAGCCAGTACGCTCGACGATGTCGCGGACCTGATCGACCTTGATGACTCCCGTGTCCCCGGGCTCGACCAGAAGAACGTCCGCATGTACCTGACGGGCGATGCGGGCGCAGGACGCACACGTCCCGCACGCGTCGATCGCAAACGCGTCGGCGTCTACCTGGCCAGCAGATGCCGTTGGCGCAGCCTGCTCTTCCAGTCCAAAAAGCGAGGCCGAATCAGCTTCCCCGCTTTGTCCGTCGGCGCGCACCGGCGCGAGGCAGTTGAGGACCTGCGCCAGCGCCAGCGGCCGCGGTGCGCTTACCGACACCTCGAGGGCCGGCGAAGATGAGGCTGGGCGGCAAGGATTGCCGAGCAATGGCCCCGGAAACGAGCTCGAGCAGGTGCCGGTGACCGGCTATGTCACGAAACGGCATGACGCCTAGCCACCAGGCCTGCGCGCATCGTTCCGCTTCCGCTCGTCTTCCTTTTCCTTCTTCCGCTCCTCTTCTTCCTTCTTTTTCTTTTCCTCGTCGCCGCGGCCGAAGATCCGTCCCCAGAAGCCACGCTTCTTCTGCGGCTCCTCGACCTTGTCTTCCTTGGCTGCGGCCGATGACGTGGCGGTGGCAGAAGCCGGGCTGCCGGAAGTGCTGGCGGCTCCCGGCGGCGGCAGGCCGACATGCGTCGGCGGCGACCGGCATTCCCGAATCCTTGCCGAAGACGCCAGCCAGGCGATCGCTGAACGACGGGCTGTGCAGCGGGCACAAGGTCGTCGGCTCGGTGCCGCGCACGAAGTAGTCGGTGTAGACCATCGAGCGGTTTTCGACCTGGCCGTCGCGGTCGACTACCGACACGCTGTCGCACCCGCCCGCCGGCAGCTTGCCCGACATCCGGCAGACGTTGACGCCGACGACGTTGGCCGGGCGGGGGAACCAGTCGGGCTTGTCGCCGCGGGTCGCGCGTTTCATGAACGCGCCCCAGATCGGCACCGCCAGCTCACCGGCGTAGCCGCCGGACGCAATCGTCTGCGGCTGGTCGAAGCCAACCCATACACCGGCGACGAGATGCGGCGTGAAGCCGACGAACCACGCGTCGTTGTAGTCGTTGGTCGTGCCGGTCTTGCCCGCTGCGGGAAGCGTGAAGCCGTTCTGCCGAGCGCGAAACGCCGTGCCGGCATTGATGACGTCGGACAACATGCTCGCCATCAGGAACGCCGTCGCTTCGCTGACAGCGCGGTGCGACTTGTCCTCTTCTTGATAGAGGACGGCACCGTCGCTGTCTTCGACACGGCGAATCAAGATCGGAGTGCGAACGATTCCGCCATCGGCAAAGGCGCCATACGCCGCTGTCAGCGCCGCCAGCGTGACGTCGCTCGCGCCCAGCGCCAGCGACGGGACGGCGGGCGGCTTGCCGACGTTGAGCTTCTCGGCGTAGCTCACTGCCTTCGGGATGCCTACGGACCCCAGCATCTGCACTACCGCGCGGTTACTCGACGTTCGCAGCGCCGAGCGCATGGTCATTTCATCGCCGCGTTGTGATCGTCCTCTGGCAGCCACGCGCCCTGGACGGTCAGGACTGGCGAATTCAAGCCACTGATGAGCGAAGCCGGCGAATAGCCCGCCTCGAGCGCGGCCGCGTACACGAAAGGTTTGAACGCCGAGCCCGACTGGCGCTTCGCCTGCGTGCTGCGGTTGAAGTGACTTTCGTTGAAGTTGCGCCCGCCGACCATGACGATGACATGACCGTTCGACGGGTCCATCGCCATGAGCGCGCCCTGAAGATAATTGGGAGCGCTGGTGACGGTCGCATTCGGGGGCGCCGGCACCCGCTTGGGATGCTTGAACCCGGATCGCTTTTCGATGTCCTGGAGGCCGTTCTCGACGAGCTCTTCCGCCGCTCGCTGCAGATCGCTATCGATCGTCGAGTAGACGCGGAGGCCGCCCTGGTAGACACGCTGCCAGCCAAAACGCTCGACGAGCTCGCGCCGTATCTGTTCCTTGAAGTAGAGACCGAAGGTCTCTTTGATCTCGAGGGCGTTGTCGATCTTGACTGGCGCCGTCTTCGCCTTTTCGGCCGTCGCCGCATCAATCGCGCCCGAGTTCACCATCGTCTGAAGCACGATGTTGCGGCGCGCAATTGCTCGTTCGGGGTTGACCGTGGGCGCATAGCTCGACGGCGACTGGATGAGACCGGCGAGGAGCGCCGCCTCCGCGACGTTGAGCTCGGACGACGGCTTGCCGAAGTAGCCGCGCGACGGCCGCTTCGACACCATGCAGGCCGTCGCCGAAGTACACCTTGTTGAGGTACATCTCGAGAATTTCCTGCTTCGAGTACAGGTTCTCGAGATACGCCGCGACGATGATCTCCTTCACCTTGCGCGTGTAGGTCTTGCCGCGCGTAAGGAAGGTCAGCCGCGCGAGCTGCTGAGTGATCGTGCTGCCGCCCTCCGACCGGCGTCCCGACTGGAGGTTCTTGATGACGGCGCCGCCGATGCGGATGGCGTCGACACCGCTGTGATCGAAAAAGCGCTGATCCTCGACCGAAATAACGGCGTCAATCAGGTTCTTCGAGACTTTGGAGAGGGGAACTTCGATGCGCTGCTCTTTGAAGATCGTGAAGGCCGGCTTGTCGCTGGCGTCGAAGATGGTCGTCGACTGGACCATATCGCCCATGTCGCGCAACGCCTGACGAGTGGGCAATCCCCTCGTGAGGTCCCAGGCGAACCACGCCACCGACCCTCCGGCGGTCAGGAGGGCGACGGTGAGGACGACGATCGTCGCCGCGAGTGCACGCGGCCGCCCCGTGAAGGCGCGACGCACGAGCGCAGAGGTCCTCGCCTGGATTCGCAGGAGAAACTGTTGAACCTGTATTAGAAGGCGTTGCATGGCTGCCCGAGCAGACGCAAGATGCGCGCCGCATCATTTTCGGCGGAGCGCGACAGAACTCTTTGATTATCCGTCGCTTGCGGCCACGGGAGCAACGGGTATCACAGGCGGACTGTCGAGGTATGGTTGGCCACGGGCAACACGGATAACACCGATGTCCAGGGATCGCTGGCAAACACCAGCGGGACCCGCTACTCCCACCATCTCACGCCATCCGCAGGCGTCATGATTGATCACATCGTCTGTGGGCACGGATCGTCGCGGATCACAGCGGATCGCGCCGATCGGAGCTCGGCTGAGACAGCGGGCACGCCGGCTGAAAGCCGGCGTCGGGCTGGGGTAACGCGAGGCCCAGGAAAACACCGCCGCGCCCCACCGGTGTTTACCTGAGTCTCGCGCTACCCCAGCCCACCGCGCTCCGCGCGGTGCCCGCTGGTGCCCATTGGCGCAGTCAAATCGTGCTATCCGTGTTAATCCGCGGCTTATAGAGTCTTCAGGAACTCGATGAGCGCCTTCTTCTGCGCAGGAGTGAGCTGGGCGCCGTAAGTGTGGCCGGCGTTGCTGTTTCCGGGCTGCGTGGTGTCGTACAGGCTGCCGCGGGCGGCGGCGTCGCCTTCGGAGATGAATCCGACGCGCGACGGGTCGAAGACGTTGTAGCCGCGGTAGAACCTGGCACGCCTGGTCTCCGGGGCGAACAGCTCGTCGAGCGTTGGAACCGAACCGTTGTGCAGATACGGCGCGCGCAGCCACACCCCGTCGAGCGGTACCGACACGTAGCCGTTGGTCTTCTTGAACCCGGTGAAATCCCACGGGTAACCGTCGGCAAACTTGTTGTAGGCAACGGGTGACGCCGGCGTCCACATATCGAGGCGATGGCGATCGGTCCCCACCTCTTCTACTGGCACGACCGTTCCGGTCCGATTCCCCCCCGGCGCGTGGCACGAGGCGCACTCCTTTTCGTAGATCGGACGGCCCTCCGCGGCCAACGCGCTGATCGATCGGATAGGGATACTTCGGCGGCTGGACCTCGAGCAGCCATTTCTCGATGCGCTCGAGGTTCGGCAACTGGATCGACTTCTTGCTCGCGCCGTCGCCAAGCGCGCTGCTCAAGACGACTTCGCGCAGCGAGGCGCTCAGTCCATCCCAGTGGAGCGACATGCCCTGGCGCGCCTTCATGTTCCAGATGGGCACCATGTCGGAGTTGCCGATGGTGTCGTCCACTGGCAGATCCAGCATGCGGAACTTCACCGGATTGAAAGGATCGATGCGCCCCGGTCCCCATTCCGGGTTCCGGTACATCCAGTCGGTACTCGCGCCGCTGTTTCTGCAGAGCGCGGCGCATCGCCGGAATGAGCAGATAGCGATACCGCATGCGCTCGGTCCACGATAGCCGGGTGAGGCCGCGGATAGCGGTCAGCAGCTCGTCCGCATTGAAGCGCGGATCGCGAGACAACCGCCTGTAGAAATTTGACGTAGGCCTGAGGATTGATCTGGTTGCCTGGACCCGCCGGCACGATCGTCGGCGCCACCAGCTCATTGGCGCGAAAAGACGACGTGTGGCAGAACGCGCAGTTGATGGCCACGCGGGGACCGCCGTAGAGATCGACTTTCGAGAAACCCACCGGCAGCTCTTTGCCCGGCTCCCACTGGAATCCAAATGCCGCATATCCGCCTGGCCGCGGCAGCTTGTCGGCAAATACGCGCGGCAGCACCTGCCAGATCCAGTACGGGATACCCTCCTCCGACTCGATTCCGACCGAACCGTACTTGAACTGATCTTCGATGCTGTCGAACTTCGGCAGCGTCTCCGGACGCATGCCGCCGGCACACGACAGCAGCGCTATACACCACCCGACAACCAGGATTCGAAACCAGCCGCGGAAGGTCATAGCGTTTTCAGGTATTCAAGGAGGAGCTCACGCTGCTCGCGCGACAGCGTGGCGCCGTAGGTATGACCAGCGTTGCTGTTGCCCTTGAGCGACGTGTCGAAGCGGACGCCGGACGCCTCCGCTTCCGCGCCGGTCGCGACAAAGCCGACGTTGGTCCAGTCGTAGACGTCATAACTCCGGAAGAACACCGCGGGACGCTCCTCTGGAAAGAGCAAGGCCCGCAGCGTCGGTACCGAGCCGTTGTGCAGATAGGGCGCACGCAGCCACAGGCCGTCGAGCGGCATGTTGGCGTAGCCGTCGGTCTTGCGGAAGTGGCTGAAGCGCCAGGGCTTTCCTTCGCCGATCGTGTTCATGCTGCGCGCCAGCTCCGGCGTGAACGAGTTCAAGCGCTCGGCATCGGTGCCGACGTTGGCGATACTCGTGACCTGCCCGATGAGCGGGCTCTCGACCGAATGGCAGCTCGCACACGCCTGGTTCCAGACCGCGCGGCCTTCCTCCGCTCGTGCCTTGTCGATGCGAGCGACGGGGTACGCCGGCGGCTTGAGGTCGAGGATCCAGGTTTCGATGCGCGCCATCGACGCGAGATCCAGCGAATCAGGCGTGGCGCCGGCGCCAATCGCCGCGCTCTTGTTGCGCTCTTCGACCGAATCGTTGTTGCCGTCCCAGTGCAGCCACATCCGGGCGCGCATGCGCTGATTCCACAACGACGGCAAATCCACCGTCCCCACCACATCGTCTACCGGCATCCGCAGCAGGACCTTGTAGGGATTGAACGTGTCGACACGGCCCGGGCCAAACGGCGGACGGCGGTCGAACCAGGCGTTGTCGCGAGCCCGCTCGAGGATGCCCTTCTTCGTCGCGCCGACAACGAAGAGCTTGTAGATGAGGCGGTCGAACCAGCCCATCTTCGGGTTCTCTTTGCGGATGGCGGCCATCAGCGTGTCGTAGGTGAAGCGCGGATCGTTGGCGCACGCCGTCAGAAAATTCGCGTAGCCCTGAAGGTCCATCTGGTTGGCGGGCATGCCGGAGACGACCTGGCGCGGGCTGGTCGGCGACTCACGAATGGTGCCGACGTGACAGGTGGCGCAGTTGAGCCCGACGCGCGCGACGCGACCCGACTTGTACGACGTGCCCATCGGCCGCGGATGACTGGCGTCCACGACAAAGCCGATGCGCTCGTAGCCGACACCCGGCCGCTTCGGCAGCTTGTCCTCGAAGACCGTCGGCAGCACTTTCCAGATCCAGTACGGCAGGCCGACACGCTCCTCGGTGCCGATCGATCCGTATTTGAAGTGCTCGTCGGCGTCGGCGAACGACTCCGCATCGGGAACGGTCTGCGCCTTGAGCGCGATCGTGCACAGGAGCGCGCACGCACACATCGCAAACGGGGAAATCCGGTTGCGGGACATGCTACGCACCTCCGACGAACGGTGGCGGCTCGAAGACCGACATGATTTGCTTGATCATCTCGTCGTAGGAACTGAAGCGCTCGAGCTCGTAACAGCCGAGCGGGTTCTCGACCGCGTTGACGAGGCACTTGTTGCAATAGGTACAGGGCTTCGCGGCTTTCGGCGCGCCGCTCGCGAAGGTCTTGACGAGATCGTTGTTGGCAATGAGCGGCCGCGCGATCGTCACGCCGTGGCACAGGCCGTCGGCGAGCGCCTGCTCGATGACCGTTGCCGTCTGGAAGCCGCCGGTGCAGAGCACAGGGATGCCGACCGCCTGCTTGATCCGATGCGCGTCGGGCAAATTCATCCCCTCGATGTTGCGGAAATCGCCGCGCGCGTTCTCCCAGCGCCGCTTGAAGAACCGGCTGGTGAGCTGGCCGTTGAAGAGAAGATAGTTGCGGCCGGTCAGCGTGCCGCTCGAAATCAGCGTGTCGTAGGTCTTGCGCAGTTCGTCGATCGGCAGATTCCCTGCGGGATTCTTCGGGTGCGGGAAGAAGCTGCCGCTCGACACGTGAATCGCGTCGACACCCTCCGCCTCGAGCATCTTGCACACCGCAATCGAGTCCTCGAGCGTGTTGCCCTTGGGCTCGCGGTCGAGCAACGCGTCGTTGTATTCGATCGCGCTGATCTTCATCTGCAGGTGGAAGTCGCGTCCGACCTGCTTGCGGATCTCGCGCACGATCTCGATGACGAAGCGGGCGCGGTTCTCCAGCGCACCGCCGTAGTCGTCTTTGCGATCGTTGATGGCCGAGCTCAGGAACTGCGTGATCAGATAGCCGTTGGCGCCGTGCAATTCGACGCCGTCGCACCCGGCCTCGCGGGCGCGCCGCGCGCCCTGGCCGAACGCCTGCACGATCTCCCGAATCTGCTCGACCGTTGCCCTCTCGCACTCGAAGCCGTGCAGCGGGTCATTCTTGTCGGTGGAGCTGAGCCCCTTGGCGTACTCGATACCGGGTACGTCGCGCTGCCGGCCGCCATGGCTCAACTGCAGGATGTATTTGCAGTCGCTCTCGCCATGCACCTGTTCGACGAGGCGTTTCCAGAACGGCGTGCATTCGTCGCGGTGGATGGTGGCGTAGTTGGGCATGATCCGGCCGCGGATCATGACCGGCACGAAAGAGGAGATCACAGCGCCGACGCCGCCGCGTGCGAACTTCACCTCCCAGTTGATGCGCGCCTGGTTGCCGGAGCCGTCGTAGTTGTCGAAGCGGCCGGCGATGTTCGAGCGGAACACGCGGTTCTTCACCGTCAGGTTGCGGAACGTCAGCGGTGAAAAGAGGTGTGGATAGAGGGCGATGCCCGGCCCGGTCTGTGGCGTCGCCGGTGGTGGCGCCTGCTGCACGCTATCGCCGTCGGATCGTGCCTCGGCACGCCACGGCCGCGCCGCCGCCAGCGCGGCGGCCATCGTTTCGAGCACCCGTCTGCGAGAGATCATTGATTACCTTCGTAAATATCCGTGTTGTCCGTGTGATCCGTGGCTCGTGTTGTCCGTGGCTCGTGTTATCCGTGGCCTACATGGTCTTCAGAAACTCGATAAGGGCGCGCTTGTCGGCGTCCGAAAGCTCGGTGCCGAACATGTGGCCGCGATCGAGCACGAAGTCCGGCGCCTGATTGCGCCGGATCAGCCCGCGGAAGAGCGTCGCATCCGAGAGGATGTTGAGCACCGTCCGGCTCTGGACGATCGACGGCACCTCGCGGGGATCGACGCGAGCAATCAGATCGACAGGAGTACCCGCCGGGATCTTGATCGGACGATCGCGCCCCGGCACCGCGAGCTCGGTGTCGATGGAGGTGACGATGATCGACTGCACGCCGAGCCGGCGTTCCGGCCACAGGAGCTTCTCCGTCGAGTCGTAGAAGGACAGCATGCGTCCGCGCACCGACGGATCCTTCACGTACATGCCCAGGGCGTTGTTGTGGAGATACGGCGCCGTCGCCCACATCGAGATCAACGTCGGCGTGCGGTAGTAGCCGCGTCCGCCGCCCTTGAGATCCCATTCGAGCGGCTCGTCGGGATCGCGCGGGTTGTAGAGGCCGGTAATCTTGCCGATCTCCGGCAGCTCCTTGTAGGTCTGGGATGAGAATTCCGCCCACACCTGGCCTGCCCATGGCATTGGTCCCCGCCGCCCGGCCGATGTTCGTGCCGAGCTGGTAGACGGGATAGCGTTTGTCGTCGGAGAGGAAGTTCTTGTCGAGGAAATCCGGGCTCAGCACCGACTCGCGATACCAGGCCTCGACCTTGACGCGATCGGTCGCGATTTCCAGGGGCGGCTGCTTGCTCGAGTGGCAGCGCGCGCACTTGTCCGCGAACGCCGTCTTGCCGCGGCGCAGCGTGTCGTCGTCTGCCGTGAGATAGGCTTTGCCTTCCGGAGCCTCGGCCAGGCGCATCGGCGCGATGGTCTTCAGGAACGCCTCGGCGTTCTCCATCCGCGCTTCGGTCTGCCGCCAGTCCTCGCAGTTCTTGCGCGCGTAGTCCATGCTGAACGGCTGCTGGGGCTTCCGGCCGTTGACCGGATCGTGCAGCGTCAGCCAGTAGTCGGAGCACATGCCGATGTTGACGTAGACCCGCAGCGACGCCCCGGCCACGCCAATCGAATCGGCGCCGTCCTTGAGGATGTGATGCACCTGGCGCGTCGAACCGTCGGCCATCACCTCGGGAGCGGTCGGCCGGTACGCGAGGTTGAAGATCGAGTTGATCGCGTTCGGATTGTTGATGTGGTCCGTGGCGAAACGCGAAGTATCAGACGTCCCGGCGGGCTGGCGATTGCCGACATGCCAGCGGAAGTCTGTCGGCGGCATCCGCAAGTTGAACAGCCGGCCTTCTTCCCAATACTGATTGCCGATGGCGCCTGCCAGGTTGCTCCATTTCGGCGCTTCGACGTTCTCCGGCGGGTTCATCGGGTTGAATCCGACATGGCAGAAGCCGCAGGCCATGCCGATGAGGTACGGCGGCTCCATCTTGCCGGGACTCTTGAAGTACGCCTCGGCGTTCCAGTTGGCCTTGTCGAACTTTGGATTCGGGAAGCGTCGCAGGCCGACGATGCCCGAGGGATCGCCGGGGACAGTGGGCACCTGCGGTTGTTCGCACTGATCCATCCACAAGCCGTACTGATCGGCGGCGGTCGCAGGGCGGCATCCCGGCTGCGTGATGGCGCCGAGCGTCGCGAAGCGCCGGCTGTGGAGGCGCGAGTCGACATAGGCGAGCAGGTTGACGTTGCCCTCCGTCAACTCCGCCATCCGCACCCAGAACTTCTCGTTGCCGCCGGTCCAGAAATACCAGGTGTCGCGGCCGGCACGTTGCGCGTCGGTCAGATAGCGGTTGGCGTAGCCATAGTCGGACTCGTCCTGAGTCGCGGCCGGAGTCTGCGCGCGCCCCAGGATGTCGCCAGCGGCGACCGCAAGAACTGCCGCCAACCACACGGTCGCGCTCATCGTCATGGCGGCTCGCGTGCCTATGCGCACGCGCCGCGCCGGTCGCAACGCTGTCATCGCTGCCCTCCGCGCTTGGTCTTCACGGTCTTGCGAGAACGTGGTCGCGCCGCCGTCACGCGTGACGGGCGCTGCGCCGGTGACGTGACCTGCAGCTTGTCGTCTACGGCTCCGGCAGCGGCATTCGAAGCCACGGCGACAGCCGCCTCACGCATGCGCTCGTTCGGCACACTGCCTGTCAGGACGACGCGGCCGTTCGCAACACGAACAACAATGCGCGATGCGTCGAGATACGGGTCGAGCAGCAGTTGATCGCAGACGTGCTCCCGCACTCGGGGATCGGAGCGCCGATACCCTTTCGGGCCGACGCCACGATATTGGGCGCTCGTGGCCGCTGGCGCCGCGGCCGTGCGTGTTGAAGCCGCCGGCCACCCAGACGACGACGTCGTCCCGGCCACCGGCACACGCAGGCCCGTAGCCGTCACAACGATGCCCATCTGACTGCGAGTTGTGTCGTCCCACGGATCGTTCATGATGCCTCCCACTCTGCGCGCTTAACCGTCGATGCACTTTCGCCGTCGCTGTCGCTGTTGGCGGCCCCCGGCTGGCCGGTCACCCTATGGCCCCAATCGTCAGCGCCCGAACATACGCGCCGGCGGCGTAGAGGACCGCGGCATCGAACGAACCGGGAGCAACACTGGCGATCTGCAGCAGCTTGGATTTGTCGTAAGGGCTGGGATTGGGCAGGCCGCGCGCCTGCAACGCGGTCGTGAAGAACGTATCGTTGGCCGCAAAGAGCTCGTTGTCGTAGTCGTGCAGCTCCTGGAGCGTGAACGATCGCCCGGGGTGAAACCGGACAAACGTCTCCACGACCACGTCGGAGTGGTAGTTCCACATGCTCGCCTCCTACCTGTCGCCGACGGAAAAGTTCACGCCAAACCCTGCCAGCCAGAAGTCCTTCTGATTGCGCAGCTGACCGTGCGGGTTCACGCCGTGGTAGTAGCGCGCGTAGATCTCTTTGATCGCGAAACGCGCGTTGCCAGCCTGCGAGCGAATGCCGGCCAGCATGTTGACGGACCACTGCGTCTCTTCCTTGACGTCGGCGCTGACCTTGTTGAAGTCGAGCACGATGCGACGCCGCAGATCGGCGGAGACAAATGGCGCCCAGCGCGCCGGCTGTTCGAACTCACCGGCGCTCGATGCGAGGCCACCCGGCTGGGCCGTGCCGCCCGGCGTGAACGGATCGGCAAGCTTGGTGCGGTGCGGTGCGTGGAACTGGTACTGCACGTACAGGCTCGAAGTTGCGCTCCGATTTCACGACATCGCGCTCGAGCGGATACATCAGCGTGTGATCGGAGTAGTAGCCATGTGAGGGCTTGACGAGACCGGTCGTGCCGCCGCGAATCGAGTGCAGCAACCCTTCGCTGCTCTCCCAGTTGAACGCGCCGGTGATGTCGTAGAACTCGAAGCTGACGTTCTGGCGCTCGAAATCCGGATGCGCGCCCTGCCCGTTGACGACGAACTCGTCGCCGAGATGCGTGCTCTCGTGGTGATAGAGATCGCCGCGCAGCGCCATCGACTTCCAGTGCCGGACGGCTGACTTGTTCAGCGTCGGCGTCGACATGATGCGGTAGTACTTCAGCTTGCCGAGGCTGAAGCGGTAGTCCGTGTTGATGATCGGATTCGAGGGGTCTTTGCCCATGTCCTCGATCATGTGGAAGCTGACGTCCACCCACAGGCCAAACCCCTGCGAGCCTTTTCTCCGCGTCGCGTCATCGAAGTTCGCGCGCGAGAAGATGGGAATCTCGCGGCCGAGGCTCACTTCCCATGCCAGGCGGTTGCCGGGCTCGACGGAGAACTGCAGTTCGGGAATCCACGCCGGAAACGTAAAGGCGATTTGCGGCGCGCGCGGCTCGGCAATCAGCGGGTCGAAGTAGCCGCGATCGCGAAACCATTCGTTCCGCCATGTACGGGGAACTGCGGCTGGCTGTGCAGTCTGCGCGGTGACCGCTGGCGTCGCAGGCACGTCGGCAGCACTGCCCTGAGCACCCACGGCGTAAGGAACCAGTAGAAGGACGCCCGCAACGAATGTGGACGTACGGCGAACAAGACGACGAACCCAACAGTGTGACACCCGGGCCTCCCTGGAAAAGTCGGGAGATCGCTGACGAGGGGCTGATCACACCTCGTCCGCGTCACAGAGGATAACGACGTGTTACTGGAAAACGAACGGAGAATTGCGTATTGATGAGCTGTGGGGTTAGCGGCGATTAAAGATTCACCGCAGAGATAGCGGAGCACAACAGAGAAATCCATAAAGCGTTCTCTGCTAACTCTGTTTGCTCTGTGGTGAAGGAAGATCCCGGTGAAGTTCTGTGAACCCCTCACTCGAGCCCGGCGAGATCGAAGAGCACCGTCGCGAGGGACGAATAGTCCGACTCGCTCTTCCCCGATGCCATCAGCGCCGAAACCAGCTGCTGCACGACTGCCGCGACCGGCGCCGGCGTCTGATACTCGGCGAGCGTGGCCGCGGCGATGCCGAGATCCTTGGCGAAGAGTTTCGTGCGGAAGCCGGGCGCATAGTTGGATTTGAGGATGCGCTCGCCGTGCGCGTCGAGCACGCGGCTGCTCGCGAATCCGCCGAGAAGCGCGTTCCGCACGAGCGCTGGATCGACGCCCGCTTTGCGTGCGAGCGCGAACGCTTCGCTCACCGCCGCCAGCGTTCCGCCGATCACCATCTGATTGCACACCTTGCACAGCTGACCCGATCCGGCCGGGCCGATGTGGACGATGCGCTCGGGATTGCCGACGGCTTCGAGCACGGGACGCGCACGCGCCACCGCGGCCTCCTCGCCGCCCATCATGATCGACAGCGAGGCGTTGATCGCGCCGACTTCCCCGCCGCTCACGGGCGCATCGACTATCGACGCACCGAATTCGGCCGCACGCGCCGCCAGGCGCCGCGCCACGGCCGGAGCGATCGTGCTGCAGTCGATGACGAGGCTGCCGCGCGCGAGTGCGCTGAAGACGCCGTCCTGTCCCTCGAGCACGGCCTCCACATCCGGCGAGTCTGGAACCATCGTGATGACGATCGCGGTCTGCCGCGCGACGTCAGCTGGCGACTCCGCGGCTCTGGCGCCGGCAGCGACGATTTCATTCACCGGACCGCGGCTGCGGCTGTGCACCACCAGATCGAAGCCGCGCGCGAGAAGATTTCGCGCCATCGGTTTTCCCATGACGCCGAGACCGATGAATCCGATGCGTTCGCTCATGTCCGCTCCTGGGTGCGAAATGCGCGGGCCATGCCCGACGCCGAGCGGAAAGCGTACAGCAAAAGAAAACGCCCGGCACCTTTCGGTGGCCGGGCGTCTGAGCTCCGGGGGAGGAGATCAGTCGACACACCCACGCCGCGAGGGCAAGCTCGCAGCGCGGCAATTTCTGTTGTCAGTGATTTCGCAAGCTGAGGGCCATCAGGCCCGGGTTGCTGGCAGAAAGAGATGCCACTTCTGATCTGAGCCGCTAACCCGAAGCACTGTAGTCATCTACGCACCGCCGGCATCTCGCCTCCGAGGCGAAGTCATTGGCTCCATGGCGCTTCTGGTGTTCTTGCGGAGCGCAAAGACCTCCTCCGCGCAGACTTCGATCGTCCGCCAGGGCGCACTACGCATGGGGACGAGCGCATCATGCGCGGCCGCCAAGCGCCCGGGCCGGCAGCCGGATGACCGCTCCCAGGAACTCGAACACGCCGTCGACGACGATTCCAAGGAGGCGGAACGGGAGAAGGAGAAGCCAGACGATCGGGTAGAGCAGGAGCGCCAGCAGAGCCAGCGGCCAGCACACCACGAGCAGCAGCAGCCACAGCAGGAACTTCACCAAAGATCTACGAAGGACGACGCAAATCGGTGCCGTCGGTCAAGGAGGACAGCCGCCGGGTGAGAATCGAGGTGGCGCGCTTCGATCCGCGCATCGTGAAGATGGCCCCAGGACGCCGGAAGACGTCGCCACTAGTGCGAACGCAGCGCGTCGATGGGATTGACCCGGCTGGCACGAAACGCCGGGCCCATCGTCGCTGCAGTCGCGACGACGCCAAGTATGAGAACGGCACTGAAGACGGCCAGCGCGTCTCGCGACATCACACCATAGAGCTGACTCTCGACGTAGTGCCCGGCCAGCCATATCATCGGCAGGCCGACGGCGATGCCAATCGCCACAAGCAACAGCGTCTCTCGAAGAATCAGCCACACGACCGACGTGCGCTGCGCGCCCACGGCCATGCGGATGCCGATTTCCCGCGTCCTCTGCGTCACGACGTACGAGAAAACACCATAGAGACCGATACAGGCGAGCGCCAGCGCCAACAAGCCGAAGGCCGTCGCGAGCAGAGCGACCAGGCGCTCCTGCACCAGCGAGTCACTGATCCGCTGAGCCATGGTCGTGCTGCCGACGACGAAGCCGCCCGGGACCAGAGCGCGAACGTCGTTGCGCGCCGCCTTGAGCAGCGCCGGCGCGTCACCGGAGCCGCGAATCGCGAGAAAGACCTGCGACACACGATCGATCGGCTGGGTCATGGGCAGATAGACCATCCGCTCGTCCGCCTTGCGGAGGCTTTCGTAGCGCGAATCGTTGACGACGCCGACGATCTGGTACTCGAACGCCGCCCGCGGCCCGGGAAACTTGACCTTCCAGCCAATCGGATTGGCCGAGCCGAAATACTCCCTCGCCGCCGTCTGGTTGAGGATGGCGACGCGCAACGAACCCGAGCGGTCGCTGTCAGTGAAGACCCGGCCTGAAAGCGCCTTTAGACCCGAGACATCGAAATACCCGGCCGTCACGTGATTGAGGTGAATGCCTTCCTTGTCTTCGCTGACAGGCGCGCCGCCCACCACCACAATCCTGACGCCGCGATCGCGGCCGGAGAGAGGACTCAATGTCGCCGCGGCCACGGCGTTGACGCCGGGCTGCTGCCGCCATCCTCTCCACAAGCGACTGCCAGATGCCGCCGACCCGAGACATTTCGGCCATGACGACTTCCGGCACCGGTGGTCCGGATACTCTCGGAAGCGCGGCGCTGATCGTCATCAGCAGCACGCCGTTGCGACTGAACCCGGCATCCAGGGAATTGAGCTTGTACAAGGTGCGCACGAAGAGCCCCGCGCATCCCAGCAGCACGAGGGCGATCGCGACTTGCGCTACGACCAGTGACTGGCCGAGACGAGCACGGGCTGGCGCCATCGACGCACGTCCTTCGTTCGCGTCAGTCTGCGCCGTACGCGTCGCGCGCAGCGCCGGAACGAGGCTGAAAAGCAGACCTGTGACGACGGCAACGCCGGTTGTGAATGCCAGGGCCCGGAAATCGAGGGCCGGGTTGAGCACGATACGGCCGTTGCCGGCGGCAAGGAAGCTGGCGAGCAGCGCCGCCGCCCAACTCGCGAACAACAGGCCGAGACCGGCGCCGAGCGAGGTGAGCACGGCGCCTTCTGTCAGCAGTTGCCGGATGATCCGGCCGCGGCTGGCGCCTATCGCGAGCCGCAGCGAGATTTCGGCACGCCGCGCGCTGGCGCGCGCCAGCAGCAGATTCGCGACGTTCGCGCAGCCGATGAGCAGCACCAGCGCAACGATGGCCATGACGATGAGGAGGGGCCGCGACAGCTCGCGCCGGAATTCGTCGAGACCGCGCGCCGCCGGTACAAGCTCGATGCGATTGAATTGGACGCCGAGGCCGCCGCCGATGCGACTATCGGCCTTGTACTTCTGGAAGAGCGCATCCAGGTCAGCCCGCGCCTGCTCTACTGAGGCGTCGCCTTTTAGACGGCCGATGACGCTGAACCACCAGCTTTGCGTTCGGGTGAGATCGGAACCGGAGAGTCCCATCGGAAGGGACAGGTCGATCGGGGCGCCAACGGTGAGGCCACGAAACGCGCGTGGAGCGACGCCGACGATCGTCACTCGCAGCTGGCCGACACCGATTGTGCGGCCTACGGTCGATGCCTCGCCGCCGAACCGGTTCTGCCACAACTCGTAGCTGATCACTGCAACCGGGCCGTCGGGACCGCCGCGCTCGTCGCGCGATTCGTCACTGCTTCTGAGCAACCGGCCGGCCGCCGGTGCGAGGCCCAGGACGTCGAAGTAGTTCGACGATACATACTGGCCGCGCATCTGCTCCGGTGATTCGTCGATGGCGACCTTGAAAAGGCTTCCCTCGAACGTGGCGAGGCCCGTCATGTAACGGCCGTGATCGCGCAGGATTTCGTAGGCGGGATACGGCGGGCCGTTGCTGCCGCCGGACTTACCGCCGGTGTTGTCGACGAAGAACAGTCGATCGGGGCGAGCGACCGGCACCCGTTTGAGCAAGACGGTGTCGACGAGGCTGAAGATCGCGGTGTTCGCGCCAATGCCCAGCGCCAGCGACAGCACCGCGACAATCGTGAAGCCTGGCGTGCGGCGCAGGACGCGACCGGCATAGCGCAGGTCGTTCCGCCACTCGTCGAAGAGCCGCAGCCCAATCGCTTGCCGGCACTCCTCGATTCGGGCATCCGAACTGCCGAAATCTGCCCCGGCGCGGCGTCGCGCCTCTTCGGGGGTGAGCCCGGCGCGAACGAGATCCGCCGCGTAGAGATCCATGTGCTGGCGCATCTCGTCGCGCGCCTCATCGTTGAAGCCGGCGCCGCTCCGCAGCGTCCGCCACCACGATCGCAGCAGATGGATCACCGAGTTCGCCACGGCACCACTCTCCTAGCCAACCTAGGAGAGTCTACGAGAGCTCTCCTAAACCGTCAAGGAGAACCCGTCACCGGCTGTTCTTGAATTGGGCCAGGGCCTCGTACATGTCGCTGGCGATGAAGTCGGTGCCGGCATCGATCGCCGCCTTCCAGCGCACTTGCGCGTTGGCGAGCGATCCGAAGTTGTAACCGGCGCCCCAGCCCTTGTCTTCTTCCTTGCTGTGGCCATTCAGCGTATAGAAACGAACCCAGAGATCGAGCGCGTGGGCACGCGCGACGAGGGCCTTCGTGCGTTCGGCCTCTGCGGGAGTCCAGTCTGCACTCGACGCCGCGCCACCCGCCTCGACCACGCCCCACGAGAAGTTCACCCAGCGCCGGTAGTTGGACGCGCCTTTCGGGATCACGTCAGCTATTGGCATGATCGCGTAGTTCTTCGCCTTCTCGGCGCGATCGGCGCCGGGGATCACCGGCTCGATGGTGGCGCCAAAGACACGCAGGCGCTGGCCCACGGGCACCTTGTCGCTGAACGAGATTTGCTGCGCGTCGTTGCTGCCCGTCAGCACCAGCATCGGCCCGAGGCGCAGCGGCGCCGGAGCGTCTGGTGTCGCAGTGCGCTCGGCCGTCGTGAGCCAGCGCTCGTATTTGCCCAGGAGCGCCCAGACGGTCGCGTGGTGCTCGGGCTCGTTGCTCTTGAAGTCGAGGTTGAGCGTGATGAGCGGCCAGTCGGCCTGTTTGTTCTCGGCCAGCGCCTTGTCCATGATCGGCGCGACCTTCTTGAAGAAGTAGTCCTCGAAGCTCGGATTACCCGCCGCCTCCTCAGTCACGTGCGCGACGACCGATCGGCCGACGCCAGATCGCGGATCGACGAGCCAGAAGAGATCCTGCTCGATGGCCAGCGGCATGCCGGTCGCCAGCGCGCGGTCGATGCGGTCCTCGAAGCGGCCTTCGGTCGGGTACGCGTTGTGTGCATCGACCAGCACCCGCCGGCCTGGCCCATAGCTCGTTCCTGGCGTCACGCCATTCTGCGCGTGTCCTTGGCCCGCTTGCGTCAGCACGACAAATGCCGCCAGCGCCACGCTGCAGCACAACCTGTATCGCATCGGATCTTTCTCCTCTGGCTGTCCGCGAGCAACCGAACTACCGCCCGCCTTCGCCAAGGCTACGGCGCGTCCGCCGGAGCGCTCCGCGCGAAGGCGGAAACTACCGAACTACCGAGCTACCGAACTACCGAGCCGACCCCTCACTCGACCACGAACCGCAGCGCGCGCCCGCTCTTCTGGCCGCCAACCGACGCCTCGAGCCTCAGCAGATACTCGCCCGACGTGAGCTTCGCGAGCGGCAGCGTAATCACGCAATCCGCTCGCCGGTTGGTGAACGCCTGCTCGCCGAACGGCAGCGATTGATCGCGCACGGCAGCACCCTTGGCATCGAGGATCTGCACACGCATCGAGACGGGAACGATCGCGTCACTGCGCTGGGTGCCCTGGTAGATCTGGAGGAGTGCGCGTACCCGCTCCTCGCGCCGGAACGACCTCCGCGTGGTTGGCACTGGTGTGGCCGGTGGCGCCGCCGCGACGTCGACGGTGACGCCCGACAACGACAGCGGCGCGCTGTCGAATTTTGGAACGGTGACATCAGAGAACACGCTCGCCACTTTCCCAGTTGCCGCGTCCGTCACTGCCACACGCAGGCCGTAATCACCTGGCGGAAGCTCGACGTGCGACTGCACATTGATCTCGCGCGCCGGCTGTTTCGCATCGACAGACGCATCAGGGGCTGTGCCGGAGCTGGAAACTGTTGATGTTTGCCGCGCCGAAGCCACTCCTCGTCCGGTCTGATCGGTGGCGACGACGGTGATGTCCAGTGGAACCGGCGTACCGTCCTTGTGGCCGAACGCTCCCACGTCGACGTTCACGCGGACGATCGGCTTGGAACTCTCAGGACTCGTAAACGCCGTGACAGCCAGCGAGAGGGGCACGCCAGCGCTCGGCAGCAGCCGGCTCAGTGCCTCCCGGCTGGACAATGGCGACGAGACGACGCCGGCAGCAGGCGACGTACCGGCCGTCTCCGATGCCGCGTACTGTCGCTGAGCGTATGCCCGCAGCCCCTTGCGCGCGACTTTTACTTCGATCGAGCGTCCAGCGTCGGGCCGATCCGACGCTCCGCGCTCGATTGCGAGCACATAGTAGGACTCGCTCTCGCGGAAGACAGCCGGAACGACCTCCTCCGGTCGATTCTGGCCGACGATGGTCCTGCCGCCTGTGCGTGCCGGCAGCACCTCCAGGTTCTGCCGGCTGGTCATGGAGTTCTTGGTTTCGCTTTGCTGCTGCTCCAGGCGAACAGCAGGGCCGCTCCTGACCGGGCGATCGAAGCCGCCCGGCGCCGACGCTCGCGTCTGCGGTCCGGTCGTTACGAGGCCCTGGGGATTGACCGAGTGCACGGTGAGATTGGCCCGATCCACCGCCTTGAACATCACCGCCCGGGCGTCCTTGATCCGGGTCTCACAGCCGACGTCGGCACCCGCCGCCATGACCGAGCGCGTCGATTGCCAGATCATGTCGCTGCCGATGAAGAACAGCATCTTGCGCCGCCGCGGCGTGTTCTGCACCGCGTCGGCCACGCGGGTGATCGTCTCGAGCACGCACAATCCGCACAGGCAGCGCCCGTCGCTCAACGGATCGACGGGGGTGAACATTTCCATGATCTGTTTCGCCTCCGGCGACATCCCGGTACTGGGATCGCCGGTGTTGATGGCGCGGAGCAGGCGCTCACGATCGGCCGTCAGGCTCTGGACCGCGCCGTTGCTCGTCGACACGACGGCGGCGAGATCGTTCGGCCCGAGCGCTTCGACTGCAGCGGTGGCAATCCGGCGGGCGACGATGGTCGGCTGTTCCGGCGGGATCGACCGATCCATCAGGATGATGACCAGGCGGCCATCCTGCGCGCCGACTTGATTCGTCACGACATCAGGCGGCACTTCTTCCGCCCATGCAGCCTCGCTGGTGCGAATCCGCGGGGCGAGTTCGACCGGCGTGAACGCGCGGATGGGTGTCTCGACGCCGTTGTCGAGCACGGTGAAGTCCGACGCGGTCAGGCCGCGCACGGGCTCTCGCTTGTTATCGAGGACCGCCACGTCGAGCTGGATCAACTCGACACCGGCGCGAAATTGCGGCGTCTCGCCTGGGCGCTGATCGCTCCGGCCCTGGGCCAGAACCACAGTCGATGCGATCAACACGAGCGCCGCGCTCACGGTGCGCACACGCATGGCTACTCCTCACGTGACGGTAACGGCACCCGTGCGCCGTGACTTGGCAGGCTGGCTGGCGCAAACAGTGTAGTCGCGGCAGATCGCCCTGTCGAACTTCGTGAAACAAGCTTGCGCAATCGTCGTAACAGGTTTCGGGCGGTGACATCACAAGTACCAGCGTCGACGGGCGCGCGGGCGTGGGCGTCATTCTGAAGAGGCTATCCGGTATTTTCAGAGAAAGAGAGATACGGTATTCCCATGCCGAAACGACGCGAGTTTCTCGCGCACGCCTTCACAGCGTTCGGTGTCGGTGTGTTCGGAACCGGCCGCAAGGCGCTCGCGTCGTCAGCACCGCGACAGGACTCGTCTCCGTTCCTTGGCCGCAACCCGGGCGAAGAGCGGACAGTCGAGGGAATGAAGTTGTGCTGGTGTCCGCCGGGACGATTCGTCATGGGCAGTCCCGCCACTGAGGCCGGACGGAACGCCGACGAGGCGCAAGTCCCCGTCACGATCGCGCGTGGCTTCTGGATGGCGAAGTTCGAGGTGACGCAGGGGCCTGTGGGCGCGCGTCATTGGCGCGTTGCCGAAGACGCCGCCGACTGCGGAATTCGGGCTGGGCGACGAATGTCCGGTGTACTGGGTGAGCTATGGCGACGCCGAAACGTTCTGTCGCACGTTGACGGAACGCGCCCGTCGCGCCGGCGCGCTGCCAGAAGGATGGGAGTTCCGATTGCCGACGGAAGCGCAGTGGGAGTACGCCTGCCGCGCCGGGACGGTGACGGCGACAGCATTCGGCGATTCGCTGGGACTGCGCCAGGCGAATTTCAACGGTGAACCGCTCAAACCTGGCGAGGGCGGTGACCGCACCGGTCGTGCCACATCCGTTGGCAGCTATCCGGCCAATCCATGGGGCCTCTGCGACATGCACGGCAATGTCTTCGAGTGGTGCCGCGACTGGTATCACGCGCAGTTGCCTGGCGGAACGGATCCGGATCTCTCGGAGACGAAAGGAATGCCGAACCGGGACGGCACGTATTCCCGTGTCCGGCGCGGCGGCGCCTGGAACGATGCCGTCCGGTTCTGTCGATCGGCGTTCCGGCTGCGCTACGAGCCCGAACGCAACTCGGATCACATCGGCTTTCGGGTCGCCGCGGTTCGCCGAGCTGGAAGCGCGCGCTCGCAACCGGCCGACGGCCGCGGCTGAATAGACTGTGGACTGGGAGTTGGCAGCAGAAGCCGCCGCGAATATGCGCTGGCTTACGGACGATCGGTAAGCAGCGCTGTCACTTGAAGTTGGCGGGGTCGACGGGACTCGAACCCGCGGCCTCCGGCGTGACAGGCCGGCGTTCTAACCAACTGAACTACGACCCCTAATAGCAATGTCTGAATGCTGAATGTCGAATGCTGAATTAATTCAGCATTCAGCATTCAGACTTCAGCATTTCTTCCTGGTGGGCGGTGCAGGATTTGAACCTGCGACAGCCGGCGTGTAAAGCCGGTGCTCTACCACTGAGCTAACCGCCCTATCGGGCCGGTGCCTCGCCCAACGACCTTTGATTATAGAACCTTCCACGTCAGCAGCGCAAGCATGAGCAACAGGCCGCCGACAGCTCGATACTCGCGATTTCGCAGCGCCCGTTCGACGCTGAACCGCCGGTCGACAGCGATGACGCGGCCTTCCTTGTATTGCGGGGTAGGCGGCGCCAAACTTCTCCGTGAGGTGTTTCTCCTCGCTGGTGATCGCCGCGCCGTAGGTCAGCACGAGATAAACGGCGACGAGGATCGCCGTGGTCACGTTTGCCGCAGCCACGGCAAACCCGATCGCGATAATCGTCGACCCCAGATACAGCGGATGCCGCGTCCACCGGTACGGTCCTGACGCCGTCACCTCGCGGCCCTTCTCGAGGTGGCCCGCCGCCCAGATGCGCAGCAGTTCGCCTGCCGCCGCAATCACGGCGCCGAGCGTCAAGCTGCGCGGCGTCGGCTGTGCCAGCCAGAGCGCGGCCAGCGCCGACACGAACCCGATGCGCACCCGATACCGGGCGAGCCCTCGCGCGAGATCAGCCATCGTGTCCCGTATCTCCAGGAGCCGCGCGTCCCAGCCGCTGTTGGATCGCCGCGGTCACCTCGGCGACTGTGACGCCGTCGAGGCACCACGTCGCCTGGCTGCACTGACGCTCGTAATGACATGCGCACGACTCGAAGCGTGACACGGTGACGTCGCTGGCGGACCAGGGGCCGTTCCGCTGCGGATCGGTTGGGCCGAACACGGCAACGACCGGCGTGCCGACGGCCGCCGCGATGTGCAGCGGGCCGGTGTCTCCGGACACCACCAGCGCAGCCTCTCGGCTGAGCGCGACGAGATCAGCGATCGCGGTGGGCGGCGCCAGCCGCGCCGCGCCGCCTGACGCGTGAACGACGGACTGAGCGAGCGCTTCCTCGCCCGGTCCCCACAGCACAACCGACGACAGTCCCCGTACCTCTCGCAGAAACGCCGCCACTTCTCCGAACTGCGACGGCGGCCAGCGCTTGTTGGGCCATGCGGCGCCGGGATTCAGCAGCGCGAATTTCCTGGCGCCGTGCGCCGCTACAACCTTGTCGCGCGCGTCGGACGCTACGGCGCGCAGCGGAAACACCACCTCGGCAGCGTCGACGCCGACGACCCGCAGGAGCCGGAGGTTCTTTGAGACCACATGCGCGCGGTCATCGCCGTCAGTCGAGTCGGTCTCGGAGTAGAACGGCCGCGCGCCTTTTTCTCGCAGGTGCCACACCGAGAACCCCGCGACCCGCGCCGCGCCAGAGGCCCGCGCCAGCACCGCAGACTTCATCAGGCCCTGAAAGTCGAGCGCGATATCGTAGGCGACCTCGCGCTCGCGCCGGACCACGTCGGCCCACGCCGCGAGCGATCGCCCTTCGAGGGCAACCACGCGATCGATCCCCATCACCAGATCGAGAATGGCTCGATGCTTCGCCTCGACCAGCCAGTCGATCCGTGCCTCGGGAAACGCGGCGCGCAATGCCGCCGCCGCGGGAATCGTGTGGACGATGTCCCCGAGCGCGCCAAGGCGGACGATGAGTATGTTCATCAGCGAGCGTTGCCGCGAATGCGGGCCAGCAGATCGCGTGTCGAGTGATCCTTTGGGTCACCCACGATGGCGATGCGTCCGCCGTAGGCGCGGACAGTCTCGCGCTCGGGGACGGTTTCGAGGGTGTAGTCCGTCCCTTTGCAATGGACGTCGGGCTGCAGCAAGTTCAACAACGGCGTGACCGTCGGCTCCGCAAAGACGACGACATAGTCGACGCCGCGCAGCGCCGCCACGAGCGCCGCGCGGTCCGTGGCCTTCATGATTGGCCGGCCCGGCCCCTTCAACGCCGCCACGCCATCGTCGTTCACCGCGACGACAAGGCGATCGGCCTTCGGCAGCGGCGGCCTGCAGGTAGCGGACGTGGCCGACGTGCAGAAGGTCGAAGCAGCCGTTGGCGAAGGCGATGGAGCGCCCCGCCGCGCGGTCTGCGGCAATGAGGTCGACGAGTTGTTCGCGCGTGACGACCAAGACGCCCTACGTGTCCGAAAGAATGGCCTGGCGGAGCTCGTCGGCGGAGACCGTCGCGGTGCCACGCTTCATGACGACGAGCCCGCCGGCGTAGTTGGCCAGGCGCGCGGCCTCGAGGAACGTCGCGCCTGCCGCGAGCGCCAGCGTCATCGTCGCGATCACGGTATCGCCGGCGCCGGTGACGTCAGCGATCTGATCGGAGCCGAAGATGGGAATGTGGATCGTCGGCTGATCCCGCTCGAAGACAGCCATCCCGCGGCTGCCGCGAGTGACGAGGACGGCCTGGCTGCGCGTGCGCGCGAGCAGCTCCCTCCCGGCTTTCTCCAGGATCCTCGCATTCTCGCCAATGCGAACGCCAAGCAGATGCTCGACTTCCGATTCGTTCGGCGTGCACGCCGTCATGCCGCGGAAACCGAGCAGCGCATAGCGCGAGTCGATGAGCGTCGGCGGGCGCCCCGCCTTCTTCGGCTTCAGCCGCGCGCGTGCTCGCGCCACGAGCGCCGGCGTCGCCACACCCATGCCGTAGTCGGAAACGAGAAGCGCGTCGGCGCGAGCGCACGCCGCGAGCAGACGCGATTCGATGGCGCGCCTGTCGGCGTCGGAAAAGGCGGGACGCGTGCCGCGGTCGATGCGCACGACCTGCTGCTTCGCCGAGTGCACGCCGCCGGCCAGAATGCGCGTCTTGGTCGGGGTGCGATACGCGGCTGGCCGAACGATCGAACGAACGTCGACGCCGCGGCGCATGACATCGAGGAGGCGGCGGCCGGTGTCGTCCCGCCCCGCTGCACCGACTGCCGTCGCGGCTCCGCCGAGCGCCGAAACATTGCTCGCGGCGTTGCCGGCGCCGCCGGGCACGATCTCGGTTGAGTCGTAGTCGAGGATGAGCACCGGAGCCTCGCGTGACACGCGCGAGAGCTTCGCCGTAGATGAACTCGTCGACGATCAGGTCGCCAAAGACGACGACGCGCGTGCGTTCGAAGTCGTCGACGAGCGACAGCAGGCGGCCCGGATCGACGCTGGCGACCGGCGAACGTGGCAGACGAGGTTTCTTCACGGCTGTTGGAGGATCCAGGAAACGGCGCCCATCAGGTTATCGGTGACTGCGGCGGCACCATGATTCGCGGCGCTCGCGCCGTAGCCGGTTCGTACGAGCACACCGCGCGCGCCAACGGCAACCCCCGCGGCGATATCGTGGCCACGATCGCCGACAACGAATGATGCGGCGAGATCGATATCGTGATCGTGCGCCGCCCGCTTCAGCAAGCCAGGCTGCGGTTTGCGGCAATCGCAGGCCTGCTTGTAGCCCGGGCGCGTCGCCTCCGGATGGTGCGGGCAGAAGTAGAACGCGTCGATCGCGGCGCCGCCAGCGGCCAGCCGCTTCGACAAGGTGCGATGCGTCTCCTCGACGAACGTTTCATCGAAGAAACCACGGCCGATCCCTGCCTGGTTCGTCACGACGACGACCATGAACCCGGCACGATTGAGGAGGCGGACGGCGTCGACGGAGAACGGAAAGAACGCGACGCGATCCAGCCGATCGAGGTAGCCAATTTCTTCGATGAGCGTTCCATCGCGGTCGAGAAAGACGGCGCGGTTCACGTCACGACCTCTTCACGACGGCCAGCGGGGCTCGCCGGGGCGAGCGACAACCGCGCGGTGACGGTCGTGACCACAGAGTCGACGGTGATGCCCTTCATGCACCGGTGATCGATAGGACAGTCGCGCAGCATACACGGGCGGCAGAATACGGCATGGGTCAGGACGTCTGGCGTCACGATCGCGCCGTCGCGGCCGCGCGCGCCGAGCGGCGCCGTCGCACGCTCGTCTGTCGGCCCGAACATGGCGGCGACCGGAACTCCGAGCGCCGCGGCGAGGTGCATGGCGCCAGAATCGTTCGAAACAAACGCCGCGCAGCGGCTGATCGCGCCGACGAGCAGACGCAGATCGGTCCGCCCGATCAGATTCACGATCCCGACGTCGGACGGCAGCGAGGATTCTATCTCACGGCCCGAGTCGCGATCGCCGCCGGCGCCGAAGAGCACGCAGCGAACGCCGGCCTCTCGTGATAAACGAACGATCGTCTCGGCCACCAGCCGCGGCGGCCAGCGTTTGGCGTGGCCGTAGGCGGCGCCCGGCGCGAAACCGACGATCCGGCTGAAGCCGGACGCTACGGGTGCGCTGAAGCCGGACCCGACAGGTGCGGTGAAGCCGGACGCCGCAGGTGCGCTGAGTCCGTGGCTCGCCAGGAGCGCGTCGGCGCGCGCCAGTGTGGCTGGGCGCGGGATGATGCTGGGCTCCGAGACCGTGGGCGGAATCCCCAGCCCCTTGACCAGTTCACGGTAGTAGTCCGATTGGTGCCGCCGCCCGCGAGGGCGCGTGACGGCGCGCGTCAGGAGCAGCCGGCGCAGACCGGCACCATATCCCCAGCGCTCGGCAATGCCGGCGCGCCGCGCGGTCAACGCCGAGCGAAACGAGTTCGGGAAAAGAAGGATGGCATCGAAGCCGCCGTCGCGCAGCGCCGCCATCTCGGCGTCGCGCTCGGGCAGCGTAACGACGCTGTCCGGCGCGGCGCTCGTCTCCTCTTCGAAGAGCGGCGCAATCGACGGAATGGCCGCGACCGCCACGTGAGCGTCGGCAAAGCGGGCGCGCACGGCCGCCATCGCCGGCAGCGCCATCACGACGTCGCCCAGCCAGTTGGGCGCGCGAATCACCAGCCGTTTCACGGCGCGCCTTCCTCGCTGGACGCCGCGGGAAACATGCCGCCGATCCGATCGTCCTTGGGCTCGTCACGCCAGCGCCGATGCATCCACAGCCAGAGCTCGGGATAGCGGCGGACGTACATTTCGAGAACGTCGGTGCAGCGCTGCGTGAATTCGCGGATGGCATCGGGATCGTCGGCGGGCGGCGGATCGACCGGATGCTCGTAGACCATGCGGAAGCGGCCGTGCGGCAGCGGCAGGGCGAATACCGGCACCACCGGGGCGCCGGTACGAAGTGCCAGCGCCGCCAGCGCGGACGTCGTCGCTGCCGGACGATTGAAGAAGTCGACGTAGACCGCGTCAACGGCCTGGATATGTTGATCGATGAGCACCGCGACGCCTTCGTTCGCTTCGAGCGCGCGCAACACGCGGCGAATCGCGCCGCGGCGATAGATGACCGAGTTGCCGGTCTTCATCCGCGTCGATTCGAGCAGGCGGTGCAGCAGCGGATTGTCCAGCGGCCGCGCCAGCACCGACATTGGATACAGCGCGACGGCGTGCACCAGGGCGTTGATCTCCCAGAACCCGAAGTGCCCGGTGAAGAGGAGCGCCCCCTTCCCCTGCGCGTGCGCGGCGCGGACGCGATCCTCGCCCTCGAACGTCACGCGCGCAAGCATCTCGTCCGGCGTCATCGTGCTGAACTTGAGGAACACGGTGAGGAGCCGCCCGAAGTGCCTGAACATGCCGCGCGCAATGGCGCGGCACTCAGCGTCGGAACGGAGCGGGAACGCCGCGCGGAGGTTGCGCATCGCCAGCCGCCGGTGCGATCGGTCGATCCTGTAGAAGGCACGGCCGATGACCGAGCCAATCGCGAGGACGACGGACATCGGCAGCACGCGGACGCCAGCGACCACGCTTACGACCGCCAGATACTCGACGCGATGACGGAACGACGGTGTCTTCTCAGTCAACAGGGTCTGGCCAGAGATCGCGGGCGCCGGCAAGGGCACCGGCAAGCCAGCGACGAAACTCGGGCAGTGAATCCGGCTCCATTGTAAGTGGCACCCAGCCCACCGCGAGCGGAAACGGCCGGAACGGCAGCAGGCGCACGTAGTCCTTCTCGGTTGTCAGGATGCGATCCGCGCCAGCGGCCCTGGCCTCCCGGAACACCCGGTCGAGGTCGCGGCGGGAATAGCGGTAGTGATCGCGAAAGGCCCGCGTCCCTGCCAGATCGCAACCCGACGTGCGCAATCCATCGAAGAAATCGGCGGGACGCGCGATGCCGGCGATCGCAAATACCCGGCCGCTTGTCGCCGCATCTTCGTCCGATCGCGGCGCCCCCATCAGGCGGCGCATCTTGAAGACCTCGAACGGCGAGTGCCGGGGCCTCGGACCGCGCGCCAGCACCGCCTCGTCGGTGGCCAGAATGGCATCCGCGGCCAGCAGCGAGTCAGGCGGCTCGCGCAGCCTCCCTGACGGCAGCGTCCGCGCATCGTCGGCGAGATCCTCGCCGGCAACGATCACGAGGTCGACATCGCGATCGAGTTGCAGATGCTGGAATCCATCATCGAGCACGTGCACCGTCGCGCCGAGGTGCGTTTCCGCCAGCCGGCCGGCGAGATAACGCTCGCTGCAGCACAGGACCGAGACACCAGGCAGCTGGCGGGCCAGCATCAACGGCTCGTCGCCGGCACGATCGAGGTCGGCGCGAATCCCATCGGCGTCGCGCACGATCACGACTCCATCGTCGGGCTGCCGCCGCGCGTAGCCGCGGCTCAGAATCGCCGGACGTTCGCCCATCGCCAGGAGCTCTTTCGCGAGGCAGGCGACGGTTGGCGTTTTGCCGCGGCCGCCGACAGCCAGATTGCCGACGCTGATAACCGGGCGCCTGAGGCGCCGCCGAAGGTCCGGACGCGCCGCGTAGAACTCACGCCGACGCCGTGCGATGGCGGCGTAGACCGGTGCTCAGCATGCTTTGCAGTGAGCTCGCGGGGCCCCACCCCCGCTCGCCAACGCGCTCCGCGCGACGGCCCTTGGCCTTGCCGCCCGCCTCCGGCGGGCAGCCTATCGTCGTCGTTGGTCCAACTCCGAGTCCCGGCTCCCAGCTTTAGCTCCGCACTGACCGGAAAGGCCTGACGTTGCCGTTGCCTTCGGGCGGCAGGAGCTCCGCGAGGACGGAGAGGCTTCGGCCGCGGGCGCCGCGATTGGCTTCGACCAGCGCGCGCGCCGCCGCGCCAAGACTGGCGCGACGTACCGGATCGCCGAGCAGTTCGAGCAGCGCCGTCTCGAGCTCGCGCGGCGAGCGCACCTGCACGGCGGCGCCGTTGTCGATGAACGTCCGCGCAATCTCGGTGAAGTTGTGCATGTGCGGACCAAAGACAATTGGCTTCCCGAACACCGCCGGTTCGAGGATATTGTGGCCACCTGCGTCGACGAGGCTGCCGCCGACAAAGACGACTGTCGCAACCTGGAAGACCTGGGCAAGCTCGCCGATGGTGTCGAGGAGGACGACGTCGTTGCGTGGCTCGGCATCGACGCGGAGCTCGGTCCGGCGCGCGACGTTCCACCCGGCCCGGCGCACCAGCCGTTCGACATCGTCGAAGCGCTCGGGCTTCCGTGGCGCGATGATGAGCAAGGCGTTCGTCATCGTCGCGCGGATGCGCTGGAACGCCTCGAGAACGTGCTCCTCTTCGCCCTTGAGCGTGCTGGCGGCGATGACGACCGGGCGATTGGCGGCGATGCGGAAATAACGCAGCACACGGGTCGTGCCGCGCTGATGCACGTCGCGGACACCCGGCGTGACAAAGGCGCCGCGTGACACGGCATCGACGGGGCTCGGCAGCTCGAGGGAGTCGAATTTCAGCGAACCGGTGACTGTCACGCGATCGCGATCCGCGCCCATCTCGATGACGCGCCGCGCCGACTCTTCGCTCTGCATGCAGAAGCGATCGACATCGGCAAGCACGCGGCGGAAGAAGAAACGCGCGAAGCGGTAGCGCGGGAACGACCGCGACGAGATACGGCCGTTCACCAGTGCGGTCTTGACGCCGTCGCGCTTGCAGGCGCGCAGGAGATTCGGCCAGATCTCGGTTTCCATCATGATGAACATCCGCGGCTTCACCAGCCGCAGCGTCCGGTTCAGGATGAAGTCGAGGTCGAACGGAAAGTAAAAGACTTCGTTGACGAATGGCAGGTTGCTGCGCGCGACCTGCTGTCCGGCCATCGTCGTCGTCGACACGAACAGCCGAAGGCGCGGATAACGCTCGCGCAACTGCGGCAGGAGTGCGCGGACGGTCAGGACCTCCCCGACCGAGACCGCATGAATCCAGATCGACTCGTCGCCATCGAGATTGAAGGAAACGGGCAGGTACCCCATCCGTTGCGGCAGGCTGACGATGTACTTGCGGTATCGAATCGCCTGATAAAGGAGGTAGGGGGACACGACGACGAAGAACGCCACGATGAGGACGCTGTAGAGCGCGTACATCTTTGGATCCGAGTAAATGTAACACGCCCGCCTTCGCCAAGGCTTCGGCGCGCTTCGGCGCGATTGACCATTGTGCGACCGGTTCACTAGAATCAGAGGTTTACACCTCGCACGACCCCGGGCACTTGTCTGTTAAGGGAGAGACCTGAGAATGGCCGTCAAAGTCGGTATCAACGGGTTCGGCCGCATCGGCCGGAACATCATGCGCGCGGCAATGGACGACGATTCGATCGACATCGTTGCCGTCAACGACCTCACCACCACTGAAACGCTCGCCCACCTGCTCAAGTACGACTCGATCCTGGGCAATCTCAAGGCCGACATCTCGGCCAAGGGCGATCGCATCACCGTCGACGGCGACGAGTTCCAGGTGCTCTCACTGAAGGATCCGGCACAGCTGCCGTGGAAGGCGCTCGGCGTCGACGTCGTGTTCGAGTCGACCGGCATCTTCACCGACCGCGAGGCGGCGGCCAAGCACCTCAGGCCGGCGCGAAGAAGGTCGTCATCACCGCGCCGGCGAAGAGCCCGGACCTCACGCTCGTCCTCGGCGTCAACGAGGACAAGTACGACCCCGGCGAAGCACAAGATCATCTCGAACGCGTCGTGCACGACGAACTGCCTGGCGCCGTTCGCCAAGGTGCTGCACGAGTCGTTCGGCATCAAGAAGGGCTGGATGACGACCATCCACTCCTACACGAACGACCAGCAGCTGCTCGATCTGCCGCACAAGGACCTGCGCCGCGCGCGCGCCGCGGCGTTGTCGATGATCCCGACGACGACCGGTGCCGCGTCAGCTGTCGGCGAGGTGCTGCCGGAGCTCAAGGGCAAGCTCGACGGCATCGCGATGCGCGTGCCGACGGCGAACGTTTCAGTTGTCGACCTCGCGGCGATCGTGGACAAGAAGACGACGAAGGAAGAAGTGAATGCTGCGTTCAAGGCAGCAGCCAACGGACCGCTCAAGGGCATCCTGCAGGTCGAGGAAGCGCCGCTCGTTTCGATCGACTTCCGCGGCAACCCGCATTCGTCGATCGTCGACGCCGCCTATACGAGCGTGATGGACGGTGACTTCGTCAAGGTCCTGTCGTGGTACGACAACGAGTGGGGCTACTCGAGCCGCTGCGTCGACCTGCTGCGCTTCATGGTCAAGAAGGGGCTCTGATCCGTGGCACGAAGCGTCAAGGACCTGAAGCTCGCCGGCAAGAAGGCGTTCATCCGCGTCGACTTCAACGTCCCTATCAAGGAAGGCAAGATCGGCGACGACACGCGCATCCGCGCGTCGTTGCCGACGATCCGCTACGCCCTCGATCAGGGCGCGACGGTGATTCTGGCCTCGCACCTCGGCCGGCCGAAGGGCAAGCCGAACCCGGAGTATTCCCTGCGTCCGATCGCGGCACGGCTGTCGGAGCTGGTCGGGACGTCCCGTGGAGTTCGCGGATGACTCCATCGGCGACGCGGCGCGTTCGGCAATCGCGAAGGCGGGCCCGGGCGGCGTGGTCCTGCTCGAGAACCTTCGCTTCCACGCCGAGGAAGAGAAGAACGATGCCGGCTTCGCCAGGGAGCTGGCGGCGCTCGCCGACGTCTATATCAACGACGCGTTCGGCTCGGCGCACCGCGCGCACGCGTCAACCGAAGGCATCGTCCATCACGTCACCGAGTCGGCTGCCGGCCTGCTGATGGCGAAGGAGGTCGAGTATCTCGGCGGCGTGCTCGAGAATCCGGACCGTCCGTTTGTCGCGATTCTCGGCGGCGCGAAGGTTTCGGACAAGCTCGAGGTCATCGAGAACCTGATCCCGCGCGTCGACGCGCTGCTCATCGGCGGCGCGATGGCGTACACGTTCTTCAAGGCGCGGGATCTGCCCGTCGGCAAGTCGCTCGTCGAAGCCGAACAGCTCGACACGGCGCGTGACGTCGAGCGGCGGGCCAAGGAGCGCGGCCTGCGCCTCGAGCTCCCCGTCGATCACGTCGTCGCGCCAAAGCTCGAAGCCGGCGCGCCGGCGGAGACGCTCGACGTCGGCGATGCCGCCATCGGCGAGCGGATGGGCCTCGACATCGGGCCAAAGACCGTGCAGATTTACCGCGACGTCATCGCCGGGCGCGAAAACGGTGATCTGGAACGGCCCGATGGGCGTGTTCGAGATCGACGCGTTCGCGAACGGCACACTGGAAGTCGCAAAGGCCGTGGCTGCGGTCAAGGGCACGACCGTCATCGGCGGCGGCGATTCGATTGCCGCGGTCGCCAAGGCCGGCGTCACCGATCGCATCACCCACATCTCGACCGGTGGCGGCGCGTCGCTCGAGTTCCTCGGTGGACAGCAACTGCCGGGAGTGGTGGCGATCAAGTAAGTGCTGCAATGTCGAATGCTGAATGCTGAATGAAGGTTGAAGATTGAAGCTGCGAGCCGCTGAGCAGCGAGCCGCGAGCAGCAGATAAGAATCACATGCGCATCCCGTTCATCGCCGCCAACTGGAAGATGCACAAGACCGTCCACGAGTCGGTCGTGTTCGTCAAAGAGTTCCGCAGCATGGTGAAGGACATCGTCGACGTCGAGATCGTCGTCGCGCCGCCTTTCACCGCGCTGCATGCCGTCGCCGAAGCCGCTCGCAACTCGAACGTTGGGGTGGCGGGACAGAACCTGCACTGGGAGAAGCAGGGCGCGTTCACCGGCGAGATCAGCGCCGCAATGGTGCGCGAGGCGGGCGCGGAGTACGTGATCATCGGGCACTCCGAGCGCCGCCGGCTCTTCGACGATACCGACGAGCTCGTGAATCGGCGGACCGTCGCCGCGCTCGGCGCCAAGCTGACGCCAATCGTCTGCATCGGTGAGACGCTCGAGGAACGCGAAGGCAATCAGACGCTCGAGGTCCTCGATCGTCAAATCAAGGTCGGGCTCGACGGCATGACCGGCGATCAGATTGCCAGCCTCGTCGTTGCCTACGAGCCGGTGTGGGCCATCGGAACCGGCCGCAACGCGACCCCCGAACAGGCCGGCGAGGCGCACGCGCACATCCGTCAGCGCCTGCGGCAGTGGTTCGGCGGCCGACGCCGCAGACCATTGCCACGTCATCTACGGCGGAAGCGTGAAGCCCGACAACATTGGCGAGCTCGTGGCGCTGCCCGACGTCGACGGGGCGCTCGTTGGCGGCGCCAGCCTCGATATCAAGGGGTTCTTCGACATAGTGGCCAAAAGCCGCGGCCAGCGCTGTATAATCGGACGTTATGCTCTACTACTTACTCGCGACGCTGTACGTCGTGGCCTGCCTCCTCCTCCTGCTCGTGGTGTTGCTGCAGCAGGGCAAGGGTGGCGACATGGCGAGCGCGTTCGGCGGCGGCGGCAGCCAGACAGCCTTCGGCGCACGCGCCGGGGCGACAGTTTTGACCCGGGCGACGACCGTGCTCGGCATCCTCTTCATGCTCGGCGCCATCGTCATCGGTATTCTCGGCCGTCAGGGCGGCAGTTCGCTGATGAGCGGAGTCGCCGGCCCGGCGCCGACGACGGCTCCGGCAGCCGCGCCCGCCGCACCGGCCGCGGCGCCTGTAGAATCGTCAACACCGGCCACGACGCCGGCCGGCCAGCCGCCCGCGGCGCCGACCGTCGGTGGCCAGGCACCTGCTGCGCCGACGACGACACAGCCGGAGAAGAAGTAAGCTCGATCGACGCACGACCCTCCTCGCGAAAGTGGCGGAACTGGCAGACGCACCAGCTTGAGGGGCTGGCGGTAGCAATACCGTGAGAGTTCGAATCTCTCCTTTCGCACCATTCGAGAAAAGGCCCGAGAAATCGGGCCTTTTCTGTTGTTCGGCTCTAAATCGGCTCTAAAGGCTGACCGACGGCTGACCAGCACCGCGCGACCCACTCTGTCGAGACGCCGCGTTCGCGATCCCATTAATCGAATAGCTGGCCTTCGTGTGTTACCTCGGCGCTTGCAGCCGCATCCACATGAGTGCCCGCGCGATCGTCATGCTCATCTCCAAGCACGAGCCGCTGAATGAACCAGAAGATGCGCTGTCGGTCGGTAACCACCGGATGGCAATGCGTGCAGATGGGAACGAGCGGACCTCGATGACCTTCTTGCGAGTACGGCGCGACATGGTGGACCTGGCGACCGATCCCGAGTTTGGCCAGCACCGCCTTCGGAGCGGAGCAGACAAAGCAGCGGTTGTCGAATTTCTCCCAAATCGAGTCGAGGCTCTGGCCGTTAGGAAGCGACGGCCGACGAGGACGTCGGTGCTCGTTCTGCTTCAGGTACAGCAGCGACCCCCACGGCCGATTGGAGCCGCAGTGTGAACAACGGACGAGAAGCCCGTTGTTGTTGGCGTTTAGTTCGGTGGTCGCGCCGCTATTCCCGCAGTGCTGACAGGCGCGTACATTTCGCTGTTCGGGGAATTGAGAGAGCGTCATTTGGAGACTCTCGTACAGACGCAAATTCACGCTTGAACTGGAGTCGCTCCAACGCCAGCTTGACAATGACGCCGCGCCGGATGTCGGGCTCAAAAGCATTCTGAGCATTCTGCGCGGTGCTCGCGTAGCTGAAAGGAGGCCTTCGGCACGGCCGCTCGGATTTTTGAGTAGCGCTCCCATTCCTCTCCGGTCAGTTCGATCGCGTCGACAGACTGGAACTTTACTTTGCAGGTAGTCTTCGCCAGCTCTCGCGCACGCGACAGACATCCGGAGATATCAAAGCGATGGTAGAGGGGGAATGCGGCCAGGGGCGTATAGAGATGCTCGAAGAGGGCATCTGCCGCCTCGGCCCACGGGAGCAGCCCTGCTTCCAGTCTCTCACGCTGATTTTCTGTACCGTGGGCGTTGATCCAGGCGGCAAGGGTTGAACGATTCGCCTTCTTGATCTCTTCTTGATCGCGTGCAGCTCTGGCTCTCGCCTCAACAACGGCTGGGTCTGTGTCTGACCAGAAAGAGTGTCCCGCTATGGTGACGTAGTCTTCCGCGAGCCTATCCGCACGGGCGCTCTTGTCGGCCAGGAACGCGGCGGCGGCCTCCTCCATCTCGCGCTGCTTATCATTCTCCCCCTCCAAACATACTCAAGCAATCTGAGCTTCGCGGATCATCGTGAGCCCACCGTGCAAACTCTAGGAGGTCCTCCCAGCTCGGAACGACATCCCAAAAGACGTTAATGTTGGGGACTATTCTGGTCGCCGGCCCTCACTGTGCCGGCCAAGATCACGTAGTGGCGCCGGTTGTCAACTTCGAAAGTGTCGGTGGCTATAGAGGCATCGAACGTGACATTGCCTTCGTCGTCGACGACGAATAGGTCGATGTCTTTCGGATTCGCGACAACTCCGGTCTCGAACTGCCGTCGCTTCCCATCACCACCCTTACGCAGGGAATCCTTACGTCCAGACTCGGAGAGTTGATACGTGATGCGAGCTTCCTGAATCATTTCGCGCTCCTTCGGCCGCCGCACGCCCAGCGCACGGCAATAGCCCCGCCCAGCGGGGCGAAGAAGTCACAACGCCCCGGAACGAAAAATGTTCGGGGCAGCGACGACGATGTGAAGAAAGGGGGAGAGCTACGGCGAGAAGAGGTGGGTCTTCATGAACTTCTTTCTCGCACACCTAGTGTGCGTGCCCCGCCAAGCGGGGAGAAACAGTAACCGACGAGAATCAGCACTTCAAAAGTGCTGTCTGGCAGTGTACACGAGAAGTCGAGTTACAGGCCAGCGGCATCTCGCCCGCACGGTTATGCGATTAATAGCGGGCGCAGAGGGCGGCGGTAGAATCGACGCGGCGGCTAGGCTCGCTACCGAACACTGGCTCTCCGCGCCGGTTCGCCGCCGATTCCATTCCTGCGGAGGTTGCTCGCGGAGGGCAGCCTGTGTCGGCAAGCGAGCACGAGCGAACGAAGACGATCGCTCTTCGGGACCAACTCCAACGCCAGCTGCGCGATGCTTTCAAGGCGTTGCGTATTGATTGGTGGCTCGACTTCCTCGACGACGTCCTCACGGTCCGCAGTACTTCGTGCTTGCCGTGAGCAACGGAACGAAGCCGCCAGCCGACTTTGCGGATACCCGCCGCGATTGCGACGCGGCCGCGCCTATGTGGCACTGCGACAGCTGCGCGGCGAGCGGGGCGTGTCGATCAAGCGGCTGCTACGGGACGAGTTCATTCCACAGGCAATCGTCCTTGCGGTGGATGACGTCGATCGACCGCAGGTTAATGGGATCCGGCTCGGGCGGACATGGGTCAAGGATGCGCGCGGTCGCAAGCGCCGACACATCCGGCCGGCCGATCTCGACGTGCCGCAGTTCTTCGAATGGTTCGTCAGCCGCGTCTATCACCACGCAACCGACATTGCTCTGGCCGATCAAGTTGCCGGTTCTGACTTCGGTCTGCTGAATACCCTCTCTCGGGATATGGCCGACGCCGTCCCGACCCTGGACACCATGGACGTCACGATTCTGCTCAAGTTGCGCCAGGTTGCAACGCCGCGCCAGCTCGAAATCATCCAGCTTCGTCTGAGCGGACTCTCCGTTCGTGGGATCGCCGACCGGCTCTCTCTCGCCCCTGAGACCGTGCGCGTCCACTGTAAACATCTGCGGGATCGAGCAGCCCGCAGGCGACGTCGCCAAAAACTAGCCCTCCTTAAACGGCTTTCGCCTTTAGAGCGGAGGCTGAATTGAGATTTGTCATCGTGGCCGAGGGCAAGACGCCGAAGACGGCGCGACCCGTGTTGGCCACTGCCGACCCCGAGATCGTCACGGCGACGTGCCGTGCGCTCGCCAAGCTCTGCGAGAAGGGCGGCGGCCAGTGACGGCGATCACTCGCCTCACGCCGTACAGACGAGCTTCCGGAGCTGCTGCGTCCAGAAGAATACGCGGCGAAGGCGGACATCGGTAGAGGGCTCGTCTACGCGATGGCCCGTAGCGGCGCGCTGCCGTCACGACGTTTCGGGCGCATCCTGAGAATGCCGAAAACCTCGCTCAAGGACGAGGCGGGACATGGTTGATCCCGTCTCGGTGATGGTCGAAGAAATTCTCGTCGACAGCGAAGCCGAGCTGCGGGAGCAGGTCCGCGCCTATCGAGAGCTGGCGCAGTGCGCCCTTCGTAAGCTGGCCGAGAAGCAGACACAGATCGATCGGCAGCGCGACACCATCGCCATGCTGCGCGAGGAACTGCGTTTGCGAATGGGCCTCGATCGCGGGCGGGCGGCATGACGCTCGAACTACTCCTGGCTCTATCGTTGATGAGGAGGCGATCGATTTCGCGATCAGCCTCGAACGTCGCGGCTACACGCCTCGGCTCGACGGTAACGGCCAGCCATTCGTGAGCCCGACTGCTGGTCTGAGCTGGGCCGACATTGACCGCTTGCGCCGGCACCGCCGCGACGTCGCCGCGATCATCAGAGTACCGCGACACACCGCCGGAGCGGCCCTGGTCGAAGCCGGGGGGGCTGCCGCGTGGCTGACATTCGCATCCCGACCGATACCTGACGGTGAGCATCGGCCGATGCGTCGCTCGCTCGAGCCCGTCGTGGGGATAGAAGACCCGCTGACTGAGAGCGGCGCGGCTGAGCGCTTCGCCCGGATCCACGGCGACGACGTCCGCTACGACCACCGGCGTGGGCGGTGGCTGCTCTGGGACCAGCACCGCTGGGCGCCCGACAGCGATGCCGGCATCACTCGGCTCGCCGTCGCCTTCTCACGGGACTGGCAGCGTCAAGCGATGGAGATTACAGATCGTGATCGGCGCGAGGCCGCTGTGCGATTCGCTTTGCGCCTGGAGCGCCGGGACACGATGAACAACGTCCTGACGCTCGCGCGGGCCATGCGGCCGGTGGCCGACGCTGGCGATCGCTGGGACGCTGACCCGTACTTGCTGAGCACCCCTACCGGCATCATCGACCTCGCCACCGGCATCGCTCGTCAGGGGCGACGAGACGATCGCATCACGATGCAGACCGTCGCCCCATTCGATCCGGACGGCGCGCTGCCCGCGAGTGGGAGTCCGTCGTCGCGTCGATCTTCGCCCGGGATGACGAGCTCATCGGCTTCGTGCGCCGCGCCGTCGGCTACAGCCTGCTGGGGCTTACGGTTGAACAGGTGCTTGTTCCTGTTGTTCGGCTCCGGCGCCAACGGCAAAGGCACGTTCACCAACACGCTCAAGGCCGTCCTTGGTGACTACGGGTGGAACATGCCATTCGCGACGGTCGAAATGCGGGACCGGGCGGCCATCCCGAACGACCTCGCCGCCCTCGTCGGCCGGCGCTTCGTCATCGCCTCAGAGACCAATGACGGCACCCGATTGAACGAGGCGCGCGTGAAAGCGCTGACAGGCTGCGACCCGATCACCGCGCGCTTCATGCGCTCGGAGTTCTTCATGTTCGAGCCCGTCGCGAAATTCTGGCTGAGCCTCAACCACAAGCCCGTCGTCCGCGACGACTCGCACGGCTTCTGGCGCCGGCTGCGGTTGATCCCGTTCACGCAGACCTTCCCGGTCAACCCGACCCTGGCCGACGAGCTGCGCGACGAAGCAGCGGCATCCTGGCGTGGGCCGTCCGTGGCTGCCTTGAGTATCAGCGGCAGGGCCTCGACGCGCCGGATGTCGTGCTAGCCGCGACACGCGAGTATGAGGTTGAGAGTGACGCGCTGGCCGCCTTCCTCGACGAAGCGATCGACCTGGACCTAGAGGCCGAATGCACTGCCGGTGAACTCTACGGCCACTACCGGAAATGGGCTGACGGGCATCAGCTCACCGACCGCGAACGACTCACCGCGACCGCCTTCGGCCGCAAGCTCGGCGAGCGGTTCCCCTCTCGGCGCCTTCAGGGCACGAAGCGCTATCAGGGCCTCGCTCGGAGGCTTCCATGACCGGCGTCGGGCTGCTGGTAGCGGGTTTTTCCCCATGTAGTAGCGGGTTAGAGGCCTCTTCCCGGTTTGTCTCTACGAGAGTGTCTAGCGCGATTAACCGGAAATGGGGTTCAAACCCGCTACCAACCCGCTCCCAGGTCGTTGCTCTGAGTGAGACGGGGCAGAAAACGACGCCTCACCTATTCAGGCCAGAGCCCTTTGGCTTGTTGTTGAACGGAAGACGAGCCAGTAAAGGGCTGCCCTTTAGGGCGAATTTAGAGCCACGCGCTGAAGTGTGCGGATTTACTGAGGGAATTGCGATGGTGATGGCAGATGTCTAATACGCCCTTTTACCCCGAGCCGCCGGCCGAGGGGCCGGCGGAACCGTTCCGAGAACGTCCGGCGTCAGGCACTTGCGCCCACTGTGGCCGGGTGCATCCTGGCGGCCGATTCGTGGCCGGATGTCCGGGGCCGCGTCTGGTGTCTGGGCGCACTGCTCGGCTCATCGTGCAGGGCGGCGCGCTACCGTCGCAGGCGGAGGCGGCAGCGGCTGCTGGCGGAGCGCCAGCGGGACATCGAAGGTGACCTCGGCGGCGCGGAGGGACTGAGCCAGCTGGAGCGCGACACCGATCCGGGACATCTTGCGGCTCGACATGGTGGCCGAGTATCTCTTCTCCCGGCTGCTGACGCAGGGGCCGCTGACTGGGCGCGGGCGGACGCGGGCGGCGTTGAGCGCCTACCTGATGACGGTGGACCGCCTGTCGCGCTTCGACAGACCGTCGGGTTCGAACGCCGTCAGCGGCAGGTCCCGTCGCTGGCCGAGGTGATGCGTGGCGAGTAGCGCGCCGATCGGCGACGTCATCCGCTTGATGACGGTCGTGCTCGGTTCGGCGTTCTCAGGCGACACGTGGTCAACGTGGCGGGCTGTGCTGAAGGCGGCGCACGCGCTGCCGCTGACCGACGACGAGCGCGCCATCGTGACCGAGCTGACGAAGCGCGAGATGTTGCCGGCCGCGCCGGTGCGCGAGCTGTGGCTGCTGCTCGGGCGACGGAGCGGCAAGACGATCATCGCGGCGTTGCTGGCGGTGTGGGCGACGTGCTGCCAGACGTATACGCTGGCGCCGGGCGAGGTTGGGCACGTTTGTGGTCGTCGCGGCCGACCGGAAGCAGGCGCGCATCATCAAGCGGTACATCAGCGGCCTGCTGCGCGCGCATCCGTCGCTGGAGGCGCTGGTCGACCAGCGAGACGGCTGAGGCGATCTGGCTGACGAGCGGGTCTGGTCATCGAGATCCACACGTGCAGCTGGAAGACGCTGCGCGGCTACACGCTGCATCGGCGCGACCGTCGACGAGGTCGCCTTCTGGGACAGCGAAGGCAGCAACCCCGATCACGAGGTGCTCGTCGCGCTGCGGGCGGCGATGGCGTCGGTACCGAGCGCGATGCTGATCGCGTTGACGAGTGTCTATGCCCGGCGGGGCGAAGTGTGGCGGATGTATTCGAAGCACTTCGGGCGCGACGAGAGCGCCGACGTGCTCATCGTGAACGGGTCGACGACAGATGATGAACCCGACGATCGACGAGGCGACGATCGCGGCGGCGTATGAGGACGATCCGGCCGCAGCGGCAGCGGAGTATGGCGCCAATTCCGGCAGGACGTCGAGAGCTGCTGTCGATGGAGCTGGTGAACGAGGCGGTCGTGCAGGGCCGCGACGTGCTGCCGCCGATGGGCCAGTTCCGCTACGTGCTGGTTCTTTGACGGCGCGAGCGGCAGCAGCAAGGGCGGGGACGCGGCGGCGCACGCGATTGCGCATCGTGAAGGCGAGCGCGTGGTGGTCGACCTGGCCGAGTGCGTGTGGCCGCCGTTTGATCCGGCGACGGTCGTGAAGCGGTTCGCCGAGCGGGCGCGGCCGTACTTCCTGCGCGAGATTGTCGGCGATGCCTGGGCGGGCGAATGGCCGCGCGCGGCGTTCGAGGGGATGGGCATCCGCTACAAGGTGGCGGAGAAGCCGAAGGGCGAGCTGTATCGCGAGCTGCTGCCGCTGTTCTCGTCGCGGCGGATCGGATTGCCGGACGATCCGGTGTTGGTGAAGCAGTTGCTCGGACTTGAGCGCCGGACGTCGCGAAGCGGGCGCGAGATTATCGATCACGGCGCGTATCGGGGCGCGCACGACGATCTGGCGAACGTCGTGGCGGGCGTGGCGTTCGAGCTGCGCGAGCAGCATCGAGGGGCGACGGTGGCCGTGATCTGTCCCGGGCAACAGCAGTCATCACCAGATGCCAGTCGTGGCGGTGGCCGTATATCTATGGGCGTGCGGCGCTGCGGCGCCGGACGCTGCTCGATGGGCTGATGAATGCGCCGACGGCCGGACCGTCCCGGCGCAGGCGCTGCTCGATGCCAGAGCCGAGGAGGCCGCGGCCATGGCGCGGCAGGAGCGACTCGATCGCGAGCACGCCAAGCATGTGGCAGAAGTCTGCGCGACGGCACGAGGCGAGACGCCAGCAGCGTCAGCAGACGCGGAGGCCGACGGCTGAGCGGTCTCGCGCGGCTGACGTCCCGGACGCAGCGCGCGAAAGGCAAAGCGACGATTCAATCTCGAAGGAGCTACGGCGAATGAGTGAGAACACGCGGCCAAGTGCGATGACGGCGACCGAGAAGAGCGCACACGCGATGGCGATAGGCAACTTGCCGGCCAATTGCCTGGGCTGACCGAGCGATTGGCCGCCTAGCAGTCGGCGCGCGAAGACAGTCGCGGCGAAGGATTCGGCAGTGGAGCCGGGAGGAACAGGCGCGGCGGCTGGCCGAGATCGAGGCGGCACTGCGTCCGGACATGGAGGCCATCGTAGAGCGCGCAGAGCGCGAGGCGACGCGCGGTCTGCACAGAGAGGCAGGAGCGCTGCGCGCGGATGCGGCGTTCGGGGCCGAAGTGGACGCTGGTGTCGGCGCCAAGGCGACGTTGATGATGACGCAGGCGGCTGCAGCTGATGCGAAGCAGGCGATCGATGTGTTCGCGGACGCGGAGTTTAGCGAGCATGTCGACCTCACGCGTGCGGTTGGGGTGGCCGTGCTGGAACGGCTGCGGACGCTGGCGGCTGCGGATAAGCACCTGCAGATAAGCGATGCGCGAAATACGCTGCTGATGTTCGAGCAGAGATGGGGCGATTGGCGGCGGGCGCATCCGTCAGCCCGCGAGCGGATCGCGCAGCTCGAACGCGAGCAGGCGAATCGTCGCGTGCGGATCGAACAAGCCGCGCAGTTCGCGCTGCGTCTATGCGGTGTGGGCCGACCTGCGCCGCCGCCACCGCAACTGCGGAGTGTGCCTGACGTCATCGAGCAGTCGCGACTGCGCGTCGGTCCTGCGTTCGACTTGCTCAACCGGCGTCCTGGTGACGTGCGGCGATAGGAGATGACGATGAACGAATCCACGTATCGGGACTTGTGTGCGGCGATGCGGACGTTCGACCTGGTAGTCCTGCGGCTCCGGGAATCGACGTCGGCGACGACCGATGAGAAAGCGCTGTTCGACGAATTGATCAAGACGGTAGCCGTGCTGTCGACCCTCTTACAGTTTGGAGCGCCCGACCCGCTGACTGCCGCAATCGATCGCCTGACGACCTGGCGCACGGTGCACCTGAATGAGCCGATCGCTGCGGACGAGTGGACGCAGGTGTTTGCGGCCGCGCAGGAGGTCCGGTCGGACGTCAGCCGGTGGGCGGCGGCGTATCCGGGTGCATATCAAGAAGCGTAATTGGCGAGGTGCCAGACGGCGATGTGACGTAGCGCCATCTATGTGGTCCGGCCCTCCGGTCGGGCGGATATTTCTGTCTTACGAATTCTTTGCAGAGGAGAACACCGATGAGTGGTGAGTTCAGTCAGGGGCGGGTAACGAATCGTTTGGCGACAGACGCGCTGCGTGAGCGCGACGCGGCGAAAGCACGGGCGGCGACGGTGAATCCGAATCGCGACGCGAGCGCGGAGAATGTGAGCCGCGTAAAGCGCAGCGGCAACGGTCCATGGACGCCGCAGCACGGCGACTCGACGGCCGCGCTGAACAGCAAGAGATAAGACCTGGGTGCTCCAACGTCCGGCCGTCGGGTGCCGCTGTCTCTCCGGCAGCCATGGCGACGGCCGGACACCTTTTCGGCGTGAGGAGGATTTGCATGCACTTGTTTGACGGTCATGCGTTTGGCGGTGACGCACGCGGCTCTCTCGCGGCGATCCGAGAGCTGCACGCCGAATTGGATGAAATCAAGAAGTCGCTCCGCAGGTCGCAGGAACGCGAGAGCGCGTGGCAGCGGCGCTGCGCTCTGCTCGAACGCCAGCTGGCTCGGCGGCGATGACAGGCCCAATCGAGGCCGGGGATGGGGTTACGGCCGGGGACGAGGTCGGAGCCCCTAGACAGCGTTTACGCAGTCAGGAGGCTATTTGCTGCGCGACCTGCGGCACGCCGTTCGTGCCGAAGCCTCGGATGAGGTGCGTGGTTCTGCCAAGCCAGTTGCCGACAGCATTGCAGACCGCCGGTTCGTCGTGACCGCCTCGTGGCCAAGATCAGCGACGCGCTTGCGACGGTGGTGGCCATGGTCAACGAACTACGAGGGACGGAGGGCTGACAGCCGGGCGATGGCGCTTTCGATCGGCTGACGGATGGAGGAGAATCAGATGGACGACGGATATCGGGACCGGCAATTAGTTTGCGTCGAGTGCCAGGGAGGCTTCTGGTTCCCAGTTGACGACCAGCGGTTCCACGACGCGCGAGGATATCGACCACCGAAAAGATGCCCGCTTTGTCGCTCCGCAAAGCGACAGGCATTCCTCGCTCGCGAAGACGACCACTCCGGTCGGCGATAGTCGCCGACCGACTCAGTGGACAGGAAGGATGACGTCAATGAAGAACACCCACGTCTTTTTTACCCTCGCGCGCGAGCGCGAATCTATCCGCCGCCGCAAGGCCGCGGGCTGCCGGGACCGTGGACCGACGATCCGATCTTGCGCGCAGTGGCATATCTGTAACGTTCACCGCGAGCACGATAGGACAACCGCATGGTTTCGCGAGCACGTGCGCTCGAAGCTGGACGGCTGGCGCGCGGTCGAGGCCACGATCGCGTTCCGGTCGTTCAATCTGATCGAGACGGGCGAACGGATCGAGGATCTGCTGCTCGACGGGTGGGACTCCGCGTGAAGCGTATCAGCGACCTCGCGCCGGTTCGCGACGCGGGCGGTCAGCTCTGGAGCGCGGGGTACCGCATCCGGGGCGAGACCGGCCGGACAAGCTCGACATCCTATCTCGACGGTGATCGATGCGGCACGCGAACGCCTGATGCCGCTCGTGCCGCACTGGGGATCATCGCTGCGCGGCGCGTGGCTCGATCTCAACACGTGCCACCTGATGGGACCGCTGACGGCGTACGAGGTCGTGAGCGATTTGCGCTGGACGCCGGTGCTCGGCGGCGCGACCGATATCAACACGTGGGCGTCGGTCGGTGCGGGCTGCGCGAACGGTCTCGATTGGGTCCTGACCGGCACGGTCGGCACGCGCGACTCCTCGCCCGGCGAAGTGCCGGAGTACGTGCGCGCCGATGCGCGAGCTGTTGGCGATGAGCCGCGATCCGGCAATCTGGCCATACACCGATGCGCCGTGGGAGATGCGCGAGGTGGAGCACTGGGGTTGCGAGGTCGCGAAGATCGTCAAGGCGCGTAGCGGTCAGCCGTTGAAGCGGCGCTATCACGCCGCCGACGTCGCGCAGGGGCCAGAGCCTGTTCGAACTTCGCCTAGAGAGTCTCCATTCGCCACAACCTGACCGCAAGAAGAGACGCTGCCAGGCACGCGTGCAGGCGGAAGCGTGTGCGCCTGAACCGGAACCCTGAGCCGGGCGGGATCGCCTCGCCCGGCCTAGTCTATACCGATGGTTCAGCCAGAATAGGCGATTTACTGAGTAAATCTGGAAATATTGGCCTATACGCTCACTAGGCCAACGGTATAAACTCTAGGTCGGTATCGAAGCGGCAGCGAAGGAGGTGAGAGTGATGAAACCCGCGATGAAACCCGCAGAACTCTGGCAGGCGCGAAATGTGCGGAACCAGTCGCAGCGCGAGTTGGCTGAAGCGTTCGGCGTTGACGCCAACAGTCTCGCGCGTTGGGAGCAGGGCGTGCGTCGCATCCCGCGATGGGTGAGCCGGATGCTCGACCTGATGACGCGGCTCGACGTCGCCGAGCGCGAACTCGAAGTGGCGCGCGTGCGACGCACCGCGAAGAAAGGCGGCGCGAAGACGGCGACGAAACGGTAGTGATATGAGGGACACGGATGGAGGTGTGCGATGAACGCGTGGAAATTGCCGGACGGCCGCGTGCTGATCCCGAAGCGCGCAGAGGGCGATGGCCGATTGGTGACGGGCTCGTGGTGGCGAGCGCCGAGGAAGCGGCGACGTGGGCACGGTGGACGAAGCCTGCACCGGCGAGCGTCGTCGATGAGTGGCTGAAGATGGAAACCGACCGTGATCAGAGAGAGGGCACGCGATGACGGTAAATGGTAAGACCCGTGGGAGACCGCGCTTGACGCCAACGGTGAAGATGCTTGGCGCCGAGAAGCGGGCGCTTGTGCAGGAGAACCGAGAGCTGATTGAAGGGGTGCAACAAATGACAGCGAAAGTCGAAATGCTCGGTGCGGTGAAAAGCGTGACGTATAAACGGCGGCGCCAAGGCCGCTGGAAGACCGGCAAGGATGGGTGAAGCGCTGGACGTGCGACCATGGTCAGCGCGACTGTCGGTGGGCCATCGTCGCGTATACCGGGTACACCATCGACCCGGTCACCGGCCATCCGAAGCCGGAGCAAAAGTGGTATTCGTTCCGTGGCACCGAGGAGCAGGTCGAGGCGCACCGTGACGAGCTGGCGACAAAGCTTCGCACGAGCGACTTCGTGGAGCCGTCGAAGCTACACCTTGGGCGCGTGGCTGACGAGGTGGCTGGCCGAGCGGGTCAAGCCGATGCTTCGCGAGAGCACGCACCATGCTTACCAGGCGATTGTAGCGAAGCACCTCACACCGGCGCTCGGCTCAATCACGTTGCAAGCGCTGCGGCCCGGTCACGTCACGCAGTACTGCCTGGAGCGCCACGGCAAGCTGTCGCGGGCGACGCTCGAGCTTCATCGAACGATCCTGACGTCGGCGTTGAAGAGCGCGATGAAGGATGGCCTCGTGGCCGAGAATGTCGCGAGCCTCGCCGAAGGGATGCCGAAAAAGAAGGAACGCCGGGAGGATGTGAAGAGCCACTGCTGGACGCCCGAGGAAGCTGCGCAGTTCCTTAGGGCAGCGACGAGCTGGTACCGAAGGCATCGGCGCTGTTTGCCGTGGGATCGATCCCGGGGCAGAAGGAAAGGCGAATTGCTCGGTTTGCCTTGGAGCGCCGTCAATCTCGACGCCGGCACCGTGACCCACGTCGTGGCCGCGAGGTTGGGCCACGCGGCGGTCGGAACCACGCTGGAAACTTATGCGCACGCGCTGCCGTCGCACGGCAAGCAGGCGGCGCGGACGATTGGGAGCCTGCTGTGGGCGGCCCAAAAGTAGCTCTAAACCGCGCCAACACGGAGCCTATTGAGACGAGACGAGTCGATACGGCGAAGCCAGAAAAGGCCTACAAAACGACCCGAAACCGCACGTGACGCTACGAGCCGATACGGCCCCCAAGCTCAGTCTCTCCTTTCGCACCATTCGACTCACCTGACGTTCCGCCTTCGGCGAACCGTCAGGTTCGCTCATGGCAGGCCATCTGACAGGTCGAATGCCCTGAGCGAGCGCAGCGAGTCGAAGGGCGCCCTCGAACTCCACTCCACATCACGTTTCGGTCCACTGCTTGCCCAAAGTGCGGTGACGATGCCATCGTCGTCTAGATGTTCTGGGTCTACATCCTTCGCTGCGCGGATGGGACACTCTACGTCGGCCACACCACCGACATCCTGCGACGCGAGCAAGATCACAACGAAGGCCGAGGAGGGCGTCACACCGCCTCGCGACGGCCCGTTGCCATGGTCTATACCGAGCGCCACGTCACGCTCGAATCGGCGTGTGCCCGCGAGCGACAATTGAAACGGTGGACGATCGTCAAGAAGCAGGCTCTCATCGCCGGCGACATGAAGCAGCTGAAACGACTCAGCGAACGACGAGGACGAACCGCCTCTCACCTGTAGTCGAACTGCCCCGCCGCGAAATCATGCGGACTCTTGTTCCACGTCTTCAGCAGCGAATTTTCCAGCGTCGACGCGAGCTTTAGCGACCGATTCCGGATCTCTCCGCCGCTGCATTTCTCGGTGCCGTCCAGGCATCGGCCAAACGCTTTCATCGCGCCCGAGACATCCGTCGTCTCGACCATCACCATCGGGCCCTGGTAGAGCACCCAGAATCGCGCCTCCGCCTTGCGCCGCTCCGCGGCGTCGGTTGTCGTGGCGATGGTCGCGGCGGCCTCGGCGGCCTCGAAGTACAGCTGCTGCTGTTTCTCGAGCAGCGGCTTCATGAACTCGCGCTGCGCGGTCTCTGCTTCTTTCCGCGCGGTCTCAGCACGCTCGGCAGTGTCCTTGACCGCCTGACGCTCCGCGCTCTCGCGGTTACGAACCTGCTGCACCCGGTACTGCCACACCGAGAACGCAAATCCCAGGACGGTCACGAGAATGGTCACGGTCGGCAGCAGCCGAAGCAGGAGCTCGAAGCGCCGCATTCGTGTCGTATTAGCGACTTCGAGCTCGAGGCGCTGCACTTCGAGCTTCAGCTTCTGCAGTTCGATGGCCGCGCGAGTATCGGTCGTGTTCTCGTCCATGAAGCTCCCCATGCCGACGCGAGAGCCTAAATCCGAGGAGCAGAGCATACAGCGCCGCGAGGCCTGCAGTTAGCGCGCTGGAGCCGCCACGCTCTCTCCCCTTGCGCTTCGTCAAGAGACGCGCTAGTCTACCTGTCGAAGTTATAGGGGAGCCGCGCGCCCATGCCCGACAATCGCATCGATCTGCCCCAAGGAACCCTGGACCTCCTGATCCTCAAGGTCCTGTCGCTCGAGCCGCAGCACGGGTGGGCCATCTCGCAGCGCCTGCAGCAAATCTCGAGCGGCATCGTCCAGGTGCAGCAAGGGTCGCTCTACCCATCCCTGCATCGGCTCGAGCGTCGCGGCTGGATCAAGGCCGAGTGGGGTCCATCCGACAACAATCGCAACGCCAAGTACTACGAGCTGACGCGGACGGGCCGGAAGCAGTTGGAAGGCGAATCGGCAGCGTGGCGGACCCTGGTAAAGACGGTGGGCACGATTCTCGACACGGTCTAGCGAGGCGAAGATGCTGAGCGACCTTCGGTACCGGCTGCGCGCACTCTTCAGATCGCGGGCCATGGAGCGCGAGCTCGAGAGCGAGCTGCAGCAGCACTACGAACGGGAAGTGGAGAAAGCCGCCGCCGCAGGTATTCCGCTAGCCGAAGCCCGGCGTCAGGCACGCCTCGCGATGGGTGGGATCGACCAACTCAAGGAAGAGTGCCGCGACGCGCGTGGCGTATCCACCTTCGACAGCACGTTGCGTGACCTGCGGTATGCAGCGCGCCAGATCCGAAGATGCCCCGGGTTCTCGCTGGCAGTGATCGTGTCCCTCGCGCTCGGCATCGGCGCCAACACGGCGATCTTTACGCTCATCGATGCCGTCCTCCTCCGATCGCTGCCGGTGAAAGACCCTCAGGGACTGTGGTTCGTGGTGCGACATCAACCTGCCGCAACCACCTACGGCTACGGCTATAACGAATTCCGGAAGCTCCGGGAGGCCAGCCCAGTCTTCAGCGATATCGCGGCCTACGGCACGACACGAGTCGCGGTGAGCATCGCGCGGCAGCTCGGAGCCGACAGCGGAAGCCCAGATGGTGTCTGGGAACTTCTTCTCACTGCTCGGGGTGAACGCCGCCGCCGGTCGCACGCTGCAGCCGCAGGACGATGAACGTCCGAACGGCCATCCGGTAGCCATGCTCAGCCACAACTACTGGCAACGCCGGTTTGCCCGCGATCATGGCGTCGTCGGACGCACCATTTCTCTCGCAGGCACACCATTTACGATCGTCGGCGTGACCGCGCCGGAATTCTTCGGTCTCGAAGTCGGACGCTCGGCAGATTTCTTCGTGCCTGTGATGATGCAGCCAACGGTAATGCCGTCCAGCGAAAACTGGCTGACGGAATCCACGGCAAGGAGCTTCTGGCTGACGGTGGTGGCACGGCTCGGCCCCGACCGGAGCCCGCAACAGGCGACGGCGATCGTCGCGGGCCTCGACGTTCTCGATCCGCTGATGACCAAGCCGGCGTCGCCCGGACAGCAGCCCGAGCGCATTCCGGAGCGTCTCGGGCTCGTGCCTGCTACGACGGGCCTCTCCACGCTTCGGCAGCAATTCTCGACGCCACTCATCATCCTTATGCTCGTCGTCGCGACCGTGCTGCTCATCGCGTGCGCCAACGTTGGCAGCCTCGCGCTCTCGCAGGCCGCGGCGCGCACTCCCGAATTCTCCATGCGCCTGGCGCTCGGCGCCGGGAGCTGGCGGCTCGATCCGGCAGTTACTGACCGAACATTTGCTCCTGGCTTCGATCGGTGGCGTCCTGGGATTGGTCCTGGCGCGATGGGCCACTGGTGTGCTCGTCGCGTTCATGTCGTCGGGAAGGGCACCAATCGCGTTGAACCTGACACCCGATCCCCGCGTGCTGGCGTTCACCGCTGCCGTCTCGATCCTCACTGGCGTCCTCTGCGGTCTGGCGCCGGCGCTGCGGCTTCGCCGCGTCGACGTCATCACCGGGCTTCGCCATCAACTGCGTGGCGCCGGCGCCAGCGACTGGCTGCGGTCCGGCAGGGTGCTCGTCGCAGGACAAGTGGCATTGTGTCTGGTCTTGCTCTTCGGCGCGGGCTCGTTCGTTCGCAGCTTGCAGCACGTCGATGCCGGCGACGGCGGCTTCGATCGCGAGCACCTGCTTGTCATCCGTGTCGAGCCCCGCGGCAGCGATCAGCGCGGTGTTCCCGGGGCGTCGCAACGGCTGGACGCGACCTACCGCGACCTGATCCAGCGGGTCGAATCCCTGCCCGGTGTGCGGTCGGCGACGATGGCGCACTTCGCTCCAACCGTCGACATCGGCTACGCAGAACCAGTGCGGCTGCCTTCGGGCGAAGTGCGCCGTATCCGCAAGCAGATGACTTACCCGAGCTACTTCAGGACGATGGGCCTCGCCATGCGCGACGGCCGGGACTTCGAAGAGAAAGACCTCTCGAGCGAGGCGCCGCCTGTCGGCATCGTGAACGAGGCGTTCGTGCGCGAGGTCATGAACGGCGAGAATCCCCGCGGCAAGCTCATCGCGGACTCGCGCGGCGGCGTCCGCGAGGTCATCGGCATCGTCCAGGACTCGAAGTACGCGAACCTGAAGAGCGCGACACCGCCGGTGATGTACCAGCCGTTCCTGCAGACACGGACCGGCCGCGGTCAGATGACGCTGCACGTGCGCGTCGCCGCCGGACGCCCCTGACGTCGCCGCGCGCATACGGCGACGAAGTACAGCGCATCGATGCCAGCATGCCGCTGCTCGCGCTCGAGACGCTGGCAGTCCAGGTCGACGGCGCATTGAGCCGTGAGCGCCTCGTCGCGACACTATCCACGCTTTTTGGCTTGCTCGCGCTGGTGCTGGCCGGTGTTGGCCTCTATGGCCTCATGTCCTTCAGCATTCTCGGCCGCACTGGCGAGATTGGTATCCGCATGGCCCTCGGCGCCGAGCGCGGCATGGTGCTGCGTCTTGATCCTGCGCGAGGCGTTGCTCCTGGTCGTCGCCGGGCTCGCTATCGGGATGCCAGCGGCGCTCCTTGCCGGATGGCTGTCGGCCAGCCAGATCTCGGGCCTGATCTACGGCGTCAGCGCAACCGACCCGGTGACTCTGGGTGGCGCGATTGTGATGCTCCTCAGCGTCGCCGGTATTGCAGCGTACTTGCCGGCCGCCCGCGCCGCGCGAATCGACCCGCTTGTTGCGCTTCGCAACGAATGACGTCACGTCCTGCTCTCTCCGGCGCCGCGCGGCGCAGCTGAACTTGCGGCTTCGTCCGCTTGTGCCATAGTGATGTCCGCGTTGGCCCGCATGGTGCCACGAACGTCACTCCTGAAGAGCGAGAGAATTCGACATGCGCACACGATCACTGTTGACCACGGCCTTCTCTGTAGTCATCGCCTCGACGCTGCTGGCGCAGCGCGGGCCGGCGCCAGACCCTCTCGTGAAGGAAGGCGTTACGGTGAAGCTGGCGCCGCATACCTACGAGATCCCCGATGGCAACGTCGGTCTCGTGCCCAACGTGGGAATCGTCGTCGGCTCGCGCGCGACCCTTGTCATCGATCCCGGCCTCGGACGGCGCAACGGCGAGGCCGTCCTGCGCGAGGTCGCCAAGGTCAGCAAGAACACTGAGCTCTACATCGCGTCGACGCACTTTCATCCAGAGCATACGACCGGCTACGTCGCGTTCCCCGATTCGGCGAAGTACATCAACTCGAAGACTCAGGAAGCCGAGTTCGAAGAGAGCGGCATGCAGATGGTGAAGATGTTCTCGGGCCGCTCGGCAACGACGGCTGACATCCTGAAGGACGCGGCGCGGCGCCCGGCAGTGACGACCTTCGATCGCGAGTACTCACTGGATCTCGGCGGCGTGCGCGTGCGATTCATCCTGGTTGGACCAACGCACACCAAAGGCGATACCGCCTTGTTCGTGGAGGGCGACAGCATTCTCTTCGCCGGCGATGTCGTCATGAACAACTCGTTCCTCGCGGCGAGCCCGGTCTCGAGCATGAAGGCATGGCTGACGGCGTTCGATACGCTCGAGGCCCTCAAGCCGAAGACGATCGTGCCGGCGCATGGGGAAGTCGGGCCCGGGACGATCATCGCCAGCAATCGGGCGATCATGGAGGGAGTTCAAGCGCGGGCGCGAGCGCTCAAGGCGGAAGGACGCTCGGCAGACGACGTGGCCAAGGCAGTGCAGGCCGAGTTCCAGGCACAGCACCCTGACTGGCCGAGGGCGAACGGCCTCGCCGCCGCTGCCCGCTCAGCCTACGCTGAAGCGCAGTAGTCGTCAGTCGTCAGTCGTCAGTCAGTCGTTCGGCAGCTTCAACCTTCATTCAGCATTCAGCATTCAAAATTCAGCATTGCCTAGAGTCCATCGCCCAGCCCGGGCCGGACCTCGATCGTCGCCTGGCCGGAGCCGACGGTCTTGTTCTTCTGCTTCAACGAGAACCGCACCCGATACTGGATTGGCGGCTGGTTCTGCGACAGATCACCCGCGGCACCAGCGAATCCCGTGGACGAAGATGACGTGGAGTTATTCGCTCGAAACGTGTGCTCCTGAGCGTAGCGCCGCTTGATCTCGCTCTTCCCCGCCTCGTAGGGATCGCAATCCGACTTGCTCTCGGACTTCGTGCCGTCACCCCAGTCCCATTCCACCGAAGCGCAGTAGAACTCCTCGAAATCGTCGGAGCCACCGGTCAGCTCCGCCGTCAGGACGACGCGCAACGGAGAGAAACCGCTCCGCGGGTTGGTCCTGATGTTGATCGAAGGCTTCTTGTTCTGAGGAGCTTGCGCGGGCGCGGTCGCCTGCACGGGCGTTACGAGGGCGGCAGCGACGAGCGGAAGGCTCCACTTCCAGACTCGCGTAGGAGCGAAGAGTCGTAGGCGCACGGCAGACCCCCGGAAAGTTGTGGCAGACAGGTGTCCCCATTCTAGCAAGCCAACGCGCCGGGACGATAGCTGAGCCGACTTGCTCGCGACCACGTCCCGTCCCAGGTCGATGCGGATTGCCGTCGGCGCCACTCCGACAGCGTCCTTCGCACTCGTCTCCTGATGACAAAGCCGCAGGAACGCTCGGTTCGTCATCGCCGGATGAGTCGTCATCGGGCTATCATCCGATGAACGCTGCTCTTGCGATGAACGTTCCACTCAAACACCGTCCGCGACGTCAGATTCGCGTCGTCTTGTCATCGACGGCGCTGCTGTCGTTCATGACGGTGCGCAAGGCGGCGGCGCTGGCCATCGCTCAGCTCGGCGTGGCCGCGTTCTTTGTTGCCGGGACGGCGCGCGCGGCAATTGGCGAGTCGGCCGCGTGGTTTGTTCTGGCCGCTGCAATCGTTGGCGTGTTCGTCCGCGCCGTGGACATCGAGAGCTGGGCGCTCCTGGTCCCGGGCGGCGTCGTGGCACGCGTGCACCAGGCCTTTGGCGTCCGCGCCGCGAAGGCGGCGGCGGCCGCAAATCTCGTCGAACGGCTGCTCCTTGCAGCACTCGCATGCATCCTGATTGGCCAGTACGCCTCGACCGTGACGCTGACGGCGATCGCCGGCTGGCGCCTCACCGGCTACGTCCGGCCGGAAGACTTCGCGACGATAGCTGCGGTCAGCGTCGCCGGCCTGCTGTGGATTCGCGCCCGCATCGGCCGCGACATGACGACGGACCGCATCGCCAGCGGCGTATGGATTGCGGTGGGGATTCTGTCGATCCTGACCGTCTGGGCCGGCATCACGGCGGTCCGTCATCACCCGTCCTGGAGCATGCTGACCGTGCCGCCGCTGCCGGTCGGCGCCAGCGGTTGGCGTCCGCTCGATCTGGCGCTCGCCTACCTGCTCGGCTTCGGACTCGCGCTGCCCGCCATCGGCGGGGGTGACGCCGTCGCCCGCGCCGCGCACGAGTTGCGGCCGCCCCGCCTGCAGGCACTGAACCGCACGAGCGTCCTGGTGACGATGTTCACGATCGTCGTGACCGTGTCGTCTGCGTTTCTCTTCATCGTGCTGGTCCCAAGCGGCGATCAGCCACTTTGGACGAACGCGCCGCTCGCCGGGCTGTCGCACCAGCTTGCCGGGCCGGCCTGGGCGACCGACTTCATGGCGCTCGCGCTCATTGCGGCGGCCGTGCTGCTGCTTCTCCCGGCGGCGAACCTCGCCATGACCGACGCCGAGCAGCAGTTGCAGCGGCTATCGGTCGAGGGCGCCGTTTCCGAGCGCCTGGCGTTCCTGCACACGAGGTTTGGCACGCCATCCAGGGCCATCGACGTCGCGGTGGCCGCGACGATGCTGGTGATGTTCGTCAGCGGCGGCCGCGTGCAGTGGCTCGCGCATGCCTACGCGGTGGCAATCGTGACGACGCTCAGCCTGAAGATCGCGGCGCTGATTCGTCTCCGCCGATCGCGGCCGGCTGCGCAACCGTTCCAGGCGCCGTTGAACATCCATGTTGGCGCGAGAGAGATCCCCCTCGGCCTCCTCGGCGCCAGCCTGCTCGTTGGCGCTGGAGCGGTCGCGATGATCATCGCTCGCGACCCCGCTGCGCTCGCGACATTCGCACTCATGGGCGGACTGCTGGTGCTCTTCACCGGCGGCGCGCGCGACGCCGGGCCCCTGCTGGCGATCGAGGAGCGGGAAGTGTTCGACATCCTGCCCGCCGCGGAGCTGTCTCTCGACCAGATGGACGCGCGGCCGGGCAACGTCCTCGTGCTCGTCCGGAATCCGCACTCGCTGGCGCATGTGTCCGCGGCGCTGCAGACGCCGCGGGATCGGGACATCGTCGTGATGACGGTCCGGCTGCAGGGCGTCGACGTCAGCGCCGACGGGTTGAGCGACGCGGCACCGACACCGGCGGAAAAGCAGGTGCTCTCGGCCGTGTCGGCGCTCGCCGAGCGGCTCGACCGGCCGGTTCGCCTGCTCGTCGTCCCCGCGAACGACGTCTTCGCCGCGATCGTCGCCACAATCCTGCGCCTGCGCTCGTCCGACGTGCACGTCGGCGAGTCGTCGACGCTCTCCGCCGACGAGCAGGCGCGGCTTCTAGGCGTGGCCTGGGAAAAGGCAGCGCAGGAAACCCAGCACGACGTCAGGCTCGTCGTCCATCATCGCAGCGGACGCACCGATACGTACCACATCGGCGCCCATCCGCCGTCCCTCTCGCCCGCCGATCTCGACCTCATCCATCGCGTCTGGCTGGATGCGACCAAGGCCATTGGCCCGCACATCCATCATCACGACGTCGTCAGGGCAGCACTTACGCAAATGGAACAGGAACTCAACGGACCTCAGCGCGACGAGGCGCTCGCGGCCATCCGCCAGACGGCGAGACGGGCCGACGAGCTCACGCCCGTGCTTCGCGCCCGCGACTACGCTCAGTTGCGGGACATCATGCGCAATCGCCACGCCAGCGACGTGGCCTCGCTCCTGACCGAGCTGAGCATCGAGGATCAGGTCGTTGTCTTCCGTGTCCTGCCGCGCAAGGACGCGGCCGAGGTTTTCGAGTATCTGTCGCAGGAGGCCAAGGAAACGCTGCTCAAGGCGATGGCGCAGGAAGACGTCGCCGCGCTGCTCAACAACATGGCGCCCGACGATCGCACCATGTTCCTCGAGGAATTGCCGGCGACGGCGACGCGCGAACTGCTGACGCTGCTGACACCGGAGGAACGCGGCGTCGCCATGGCGCTCCTCGGCTATCCGGAGCGGTCGGTCGGGCGTCTGATGACGCCGAACTATGTCGCGGTGCGGGAACACTGGACCGTGCGCGACGTCCTCGACCACGTACGCAAGCACGGCCACGACAGCGAAACTCTCAATGTCATCTACGTCGTCGACGAACAGGGCCTCCTCATCGACGACGTCCGCATCCGCGAATTCCTGCTCGCGCCGATCGACCATCTCGTCGCGGATCTGATGGACCGGCGATTCGTTGCGTTGAAGGCCAGCGACGATCAGGAGGCGGCCGTCGCCGTGTTCCGCCAGTACGATCGCAGCGCGCTGCCCGTCACCGACACCGCCGGGATGCTCATCGGCATCGTCACGATCGACGACGTGCTGGACGTCGCCGAAGCCACGGCGACGAGAGAGATTCAGCGCATCGGCGGATCTGAGGCTCTCGACGAGCCGTACATGAACATCGCGTTCCTGAAAATGATTCAGAAGCGCGCGGGCTGGCTGACGGCGCTGTTCATCGGCGAAATGCTGACGGCAACGGCGATGGGGGCGTTCGAGGCCGAGATTTCGAAAGCCGTCGTGCTGGCGCTGTTCGTGCCGCTCATCATCTCGAGCGGCGGCAACTCGGGCTCGCAGGCGGCAACGCTCGTCATCCGCGCACTGGCACTGGGGGAAGTCGGGCTCGTCGACTGGTGGCGGGTGATGCGCCGCGAGCTACTCGCAGGCCTGGTGCTCGGCGCGATCCTCGGCAGCATCGGCTTCCTGCGCATCGCCTTATGGTCCGCCTTCTCCGACATCTATGGGCAGCACTGGCTGCTGATCGCCATAACAGTCGCAATCTCACTGGTCGGCGTCGTGCTGTGGGGTACGCTGACCGGCTCGCTGCTTCCGCTGTTGATGCGCCGGCTCGGCTTCGACCCGGCGGCATCGTCCGCGCCGTTTGTCGCCACGCTGGTCGACGTAACGGGGCTCATCATCTATTTCTCGGTGGCGCTGGTGGTGCTGCGCGGGACGCTACTCTGACCGCGATGGGCTCGCTGCACCTGGCGTCCTGACAAGCTTGTCGAGCAAGTGCTCGAGGCACGCGCCGGGATCGCTGGTGCGTCCGGTGTGCACGGCCGACGGCTGGATGATCGTGCTGCGAGGCGACACGAGCCAGCGGAAGCGGGCACGTGCCGGCAGTTCGCCGATCTGGCCGGCGCCGGCGCCGCCGCGGCACACGACCGGGATGGTCGCAAGATTCGCGCGCACGGCTTGCAGGTCGAGATTGGGATCCAGCGCAAGCAGCCTCGGCTCGTCGACCTCGATACGCGCGTCGAGAAAATCGAGATCGGCGCACGACAGAATGACTCCAACGTTGGCCTGCTCACCGCGTTCAACCCGAGGAACGACGCGGACGATGGCGTAGTCGTAGGTGTACTCAGGAGGCACGCGCTGCCTCCTCGAGAAACGGCCGTGGCGCATCGAGCCTGTCGCGCAGAAATTTCATGTATGCCGTGCGCGTCTCCGCTGGCGATGCCTCGCCGGTGTCACCGCGCAGCCAATCCTCGGGAACCTGATCCAGGATGCCGGCGATCACGTCGGCTCCCAGCAGTCGCGCAAGATCGCCGTCGATGTCCTGCATCTGCCGCGCCCGCGTCCGGAGGACGTGATCCTTGATGGCGGGGAACGGCGCTCGAGCGCGCGCGCCATCGCTCTCCCAGCCTGGCGAGTGGTGAAAGTAAAGAGTCGCGCCGTGATCGATGAGCCACAAACGGCCGTGCCACATCAGCATGTTGGTGTTGCGCGCGGTCCGGTCGACGTTGGTCACGAGCGCATCGAACCAGACGATACGCGACGCAAGGTCCGGCGCGACTTGCTGCACCACCGGATCGAACGTCACCGAACCCGGCAGGAAGTCGAGCGCGAGGTTGAGCCCGCCGCTGTCGTGGATGAGGGCGTGGATCTCGGGATCCGGCTCGGTCCGAGCGAGATCGGGGTCGAGATTCGCGAAAACAATCTCTGGTACGGCGAGCCCGAGTGCCCGGGCGATCTCGCCGGACACGAGCTCGGCCACCAATGCCCGTGCCCCCTGCCCGGCGCCACGAAACTTCAGCACATACAGCCCGTCGTCATCTGCTTCGACGATGGCGGGCAGTGAGCCGCCTTCGCGAAGAGGAGTGACGTAACGGGTAACGTTTATGGTCCGGATTGCTGGCACGCCCGCCAATTGTGCCACGGCGGTTCAAGGATCACTCTACTAGCCACGGACAACACGAGCCACGGAAACACGGATCCGGAACAACACTGACCAGTCCGTGATGCATTCTGTGTTATCCGTGTGTGTCCGTGTTAGTCCGTGGCCCGTGCTCTCCTGCCGTGGGCGGGGTTGCACCGCGGCCGGCTTTGGCGTTCAATGTCCCTGTGTCTAAAACTATCCAAATCTCACGCCGGACGTTCGTCAAGGATTGCGCCACGATTGCCGCAGCCACAGGACTTCCCTTGTGGTTCGTTCAGCGCGAGCTCGAGGCAGCGCAGCAACAGGCGCCGGCCGTTACTTCGCCGAACGATCGGCCGGGCATCGCCCTCATCGGCTGCGGCGGCATGGGCACGGGCGGACATCAAGAGCGCCGCCCGATTCGGCGACGTTGTCGCTCTCTGTGATGTCGACGAAAGCCATGCCGCGGCCGTAGCCAAGACACTTACCAAAGACGGCAAGGCGCCGGAGCAATTCACCGACTTCCGCAAGGTCCTCGAGCGCAAGGACGTCAACATCATCGTCCAGGCGACGCCCGACCACTGGCACACGCTCATCAATCTCGCGGCCGCCAGCGCCAAGAAGGACATCTACGGCGAGAAGCCGCTGACGCTGACCATCGATGAAGGAAAACATCTGGTCAAGGCTGTCCGCAAGGAGGGCATCATCCTCCAGACCGGCACACAGCAGCGAAGCCACAAGCTTTTCCGGCTGGCGTGCGAGCTGGTGCGCAACGGTCGAATCGGGACGCTCAAGACGGTATCGGTGTTCGTACCGGCGGGACTTCGGGAGGGTCCGTTTACACCCGTGCCGGTGCCGCCGGAATTCCACTGGGACCTGTGGCTCGGCCAGGCGCCGAAGGTCGAGTACTCTGAAGGAGCGCTGCCACGCCACCTTCCGCTGGTGGTGGGACTACTCGGGCGGACCGGTCACCGACTGGGGCGCGCATCACAATGACATCGCGCGCTGGGCGATCGGCCTCGACGGCCCGATCTCCATTGAAGCGAAGGCCCCGATCGAGCCGATTCCCGGCGGCTATACGACACCGCCGGAGTTCGAAGCGACGCTGATGTGGGCAAACGGCGTGACCCAAATCGTGAAGACGACGAAGGACGACAGCCCGTTTGGCGCGATCATCAATCCTGCCGGCCAGCGCAACGGCGTCAGGCTCGAAGGCACCAACGGGTGGATCTGGGTCAACCGCAGCACCATCGAAGCGAGCGACCAGGCAATGCTCGACACGCCGATGGAAAATCCGGCGGTCAAGCTCGAGGTCAGCGACGACCACATGGGCAACTTCATCGCCGCGGTGAAGTCGCGAAAGGATCCGATCAGCCCGGTCGAGGCCGGCCACAAATCCGCCGTCGTCGGTCACCTGATCGTCATCGCGCTACGAACCGGCAAGTCGCTCAAGTGGGATCCGGCTGCCGAGCACTTCGTCGGCGAGCATGCCGCCGAAGCCAACAAACACCTGGCGCGCGAGATGCGAAAGCCCTACAACTATTCGTTCGCCAGTTGAACCGACTCTTTGAACGGAGAATCTGATGCGCGTTTCGCTCTGCCGTGCCGCCCTTGTCGTCGCTTGCCTGTCGTTCAGCATGCCGCTCCATGCGCAGACGGGCCTCACCGCAGATCTGGCGAAAGACATCGGCGAAGTCCAGGACAAGATCGTCGGTCTGGCCAAGGCGCTGCCAGCCGGCGCTTATGACTGGCGGCCGGCCAAGGACGTGCGTTCGACCGGTGAGGTCCTGATGCACGTCGCCGCCGACAATTACTTTCTGCCGGCGGCCATGGGCATCCCTGCCCCGGCCGAGACCGGGATCGTCGGCAAGGAGTACAAGACCGCGGCCGCGTTCGAGAAGAAGAAGGTGACGCGGGACGAGATCATCGCCGAAGTCGAGAAGTCGTTCGCGTTTCTGAAGAAGTCCATCGGCAGCGTCTCCGACGACAAACTGCGCGGCGCCGCTGGAAGTCTTCGGTCAGAAAACCACTGCCCGCTGCCATGTGGCTGTCGACCGTAACGCACCTGCACGAACACCTCGGCCAGCTCATCGCCTACGCGCGCAGCAACAGCGTCACGCCGCCCTGGAGTAAGTAGGCTCGGTAGCTCGGTAGCTCGGTAGCTCGGTAGTTCGGTTGCTCGGCTGAGCTCGGCTTGTTCGGTAGTTCGGTGCCGGCTAGCTCGGGCCGACGACCACCGACTATCAACCGACCGAACTACCGAGCAACCGAACTACCGAGCCCCGACCTTCTATTTCGCCGACGTCCAGCGAACGGCGTTGGCCAGCAGCGTCTTGAACGCGTCGAGGTCGTGCACGCGCTGATCGTGTCCGAGCGTGATGCCAACGATGCGAGCCTTGGGATGGCTCGTGACCCAGACCACGGGATGCGGTTGTTTGTAGCGGACGCTCGGCGACGTCTCGGCGAGGACGTCGATCTCGGCGGTCCCCGGCGGAACCTTGTCAGGCTCCGCATTCAGGTAGTAGAGCTCGTCTTCGACGCTGAATGACGCCGGCACGCCCTTCATGACCGGGTGCGCCGGCTTCAGCACGTTGACGGTGAAAGCCGCGATGCGATCGTGTCCTCGGGCGCCGCCGCCAACAATCGTCGCGTTGATCTCGGGCCACTCCGGGAAGCCGTACCACGTTCCCGGGTGCAGCATCACGAGGCCCTTTCCCGCTGCCGCGAAATCCAGGAATGCCTTGCGATACTCCGGCGTGTCGAAGAACTGGCGATTGACGCTGACCACCGCGACGTCCGCCTTGCCGATCTCCGCCGCCGCCTGATCGCGATCTTCGGTGTAGTTGACGCTGAACCCGGCCGCGCTCAGCGTGGCGCCGTCGGTGCCGCCGAAGAACTGCCCGAAGTTGTGCGCGCTGCCGCCACCGATGATCAGCACCTTCGTCTTGCCCGGCGCCCACACGATGGGCTTCGTTTCCGGCAGCGGCGCATCGCCCTTGCCGCCAGACTTCGGCCGCGCGTCCTGCGCCGGGGCGGCGCTGGCCGGCGCCTGCGCACCTGCCGGCGCACTCATCTGTGCCTTGCCGGTCGCCGGATCGGCGCTGGCGGTGATCGCCACCGTCACCGGGACGATGTCGTTGTCGTAGCTCTCCAGCGCGATCTTCGACAGCGCCGCGCGCCGCCCGAGATTCAGCGCAAAGTACCGTAGCTGTCCGCGGCGCACGAAGTCGCCGGCGTCGCTGCTGAGCGGCACTTCGGCTCGGGTGAACGCGTCGGCAAACGTCTCGCCATTCTTGAGCACGTATTCCTGCGACGCCCCGTCGGCAAACGTGACCGTCACCTTCATCGCCGGGATGTTGCGGGCGGCATCACCGCCGGTCGGATAGGCCCAGCCGCCGACGCCGCCCAGGAAGTGCAGGCTGGCGGCTGTCACCGTCGTCGCGAATCTCCACCTTCTTCGGGAACTCGTCGGCGATGATGCCCGTGCCTGGCCCACCCTTGAGCGCGATGAGGTTGGTTCCGGTCGTCGAGCGTGCCGGATCCATGACAAAGAACGGGATGCCGGCAACGGTGACGTCGCCAAAGCGGTGCAGCGTGACCGTTTCGTCGCGCTCGTCTTCGCGCCGCAGCCCTCGCCGGCTGTCGGCGGTGTAGGCCTGGCGAAGATCGACGATGCGGAACTTCTGCTCGTCAGCTGCGGCAGCGCCCGGAGCGCTGGTGGCCACCATGAAGGTCAGGATGTCGCGCAGGGACTCGGCCCCGAGCGACTCGAAGCCTTCCGGCATCAGCGACCGGCGCGTGTTCTCGCGGTTGGTGACCTCGTCCTTCTGAATGACGACGTCGCCGTTGACGTTCCTGAGGGTGACAGTCGACGCGTTCTCGCCGGCGATGATGCCAGTGAGTGTCTCGCCCTTCTTCGTCGTGACGTTCCACTGCCAGTAGCTCGGGATCGACCTCACGGTTGGGATCGATGACATGGGTGAGGAGCGAGGCGCGGCCGTGCGCGCCCATGCCGTTGAGCGGTGGGCCGACCTCGGTCTTTCCGATTGCGCCGAGCTTGTGGCACGCCGAGCAGGTTCCGGTGAAGAGCGCCTTGCCCTTCTCGGCATCGCCCGGCTTTTCGATGTCCGCGGTGAGTGCCGTGATGATGTCGTTCTTCGCCCTGCCCGCGGGGCTGAGCGAATCGAAGTAGCTCGTCGCCTGTGCTGCGACCTGGCGATTGGGGTGCGTCCGCAACCGTGCGACGTTGTTCGGGCCGAGGTTGGCGGCGGTGATCTTGCCGTCCTTCAGCGCCGCCAGGAGCGCGAGCGACGCCTCCGGCCGGCGAATGATTTGATCGAAGATCGGCGTCGAGTTGCCCTTGGCGAGCGTGGAGATGAGCACGGCGTCGACGTCGCTGCCGGGATTCTCGGCCAGCGTCGCGATCAACTTCGCTTTGAGGGCGTCGGATGCTGCAGGCTCGACAAGGGTCGGAGCGATAGCGGCCAGCGCACCTGCGCGCTGCGTGGGACGGCCAGGAGGCTGGCGGCGAGCTCCGCGCGCCGGTCGTCGCTCGTGCCTGGAGCAGCAAGCTCCTTGAGCAACGCGGCGCCGTGACGTTCGGTGCTGGCGGCAAGCGCGCCGGCCTTGTCCCATTTCGCCACGACTGGCAGTACGGCGGCGGTTGTTGCCGGGTCGTCGAGCAGCTTTTGCAGCGCCGCCGTGGTCGCCGCGTCCATCACGACCGAGCCGCCTTCCATGCGTGCGACGGCGCGGACTGCCGGAGCTTTGAGCGCTGCCGCGGCCGGACCGGCAGCCGCGGCGGTGTTCAGGATCTGGTTGGCGCTGGCCGGCAGCGCCGACGGCGCCACGGCTGCAACGAACTCGGCGAGGCCCTCGGCGTTCGGCGACGCAAACGCGCTCGCAACGTAGGCCGCCGCATGATCTGCGGCGCCGGCGATGATGGCCGACTTGGTCCAGTTGTCAGCGGCCTTGACGAACGTCTCGAGTGCCGCCTGGCGCTGCGCGGCGGTCGTCGTGGTGCGGGTGCTCGTCATACGCCGCCAGCACCGTGCTGCCCATCGGTCTCTTGATCTTCGCCAGACGCGGATCCGACGCAAAGTTCTCCTGCGCCAGCCGCCACGCCGTCTCTTTGACCTGCGCGTTGGGGCTGGTCTCCATCGCTCGAATCAACCCGGGAAGGTCGGTTCGGCTGAGCGTCGGCATCGTGAGCTTTGTCGCCTGTTTGTGCTGCACCCGCCAGATGCGTCCGAAATAGTGATCGCGATCGGGTCGCACGGCGGCGTTGGCCGGACCGTGCTGCGGTCCGCGCGTATCGTTGTGGATGACTGCCTGGTTGTAGAAGTCGACGATGTAGAGCGCGCCATCCGGGCCGACGCGGGTCTCGATCGGTCTGAACCACATGTCGCCGCTGCGAATGAACTCGGTTTCCTCGCGTCCGGGCTCTTTCGCCACGCTGTAGCTGACGCCGTCTTTCTTCACGAACTCGTGATGGACGATGTTCAGCGTCGGCTCGCCCGTGAAGTAGCTGTAGCGCCACTTCTCCGGCCAGGCGCCGCCTTCGTAGATGGCACACCCGGCAGCGGCCGTGAACTGACCGACCTGATCGATCTGCACGTAGGCGGCCTCGGGCCGCGACATGCGCGGATAGGTCTTCTGGCCGGTGATCATCCCCTTCCACGACGTCGTCCCGGGAACGCGTCCCTTGGCGAGCACCGACTCCGGCAGCACCGTGTGGAAGAAGACCGTACCGCTCGTTGGCTGCGTCCAGAACACCTGGCCATCCCAGGTGATGTCGAGACCCCAGGTGTTGCCGTTGCGGCTGCTGTATTGCTCGAAGGCGCTGCCGTCCGGCTTGAAGCGGACGACGCCGCTGCCGTCCCTGCCAAAAATCTTCGACCCGTCCGGAGACGTGACGTTGCCGACGCTGTAGCCGTGAGTCGCGTAGATCCAGCCGTCGAGCCCCGAGCGAAGGTTGTTGATGACGGCATGCGTATCGAACGTGCCGAGCCCCGTGTAGAGCTTCGTGCGCTTGTCGGCGACCTCGTCGCCGTTCGTATCTTCGAGGTACCAGATGTCTGGTGACGTCGAGACGATCACGCCTCTCTTGTAGAAAACGAATCCCGTCACCAGCTCGAGCTTGTCGGCGAAGACGTGCTTCTTGTCCATGACGCCGTCGCCGTTGCTGTCGGAAAGGATCGAGATCGTGTCCTCGGGCTCACGCGCCTGTTTCTGCTGGAGTGAACCGCTGTCTTTCCAGAGATCCGTGTTGGGTACGCGCCGGCCGTTGGGATACTCCGGCGTCTCCGACACCCACAGCCGCCCCTTCTCGTCCCAATCGATGTTCATCGCCTTGGCGATGAGCGGTTCGGCCGCGACGAGGCTCAGGTCGAATTCCGGATGCACTTCAATCTTCGCCGCCGCCTTGGCCGGCGCCGTCGGTCCGCCTTCGGGATAGCGCAACGCGTCGCCGAGCTCTTCCTTCTTCACGAGCTCGTCGAGGTTGCTGCGCTTGCCCGCCCACGCGATGCCGCGCATGAGGATGGCCTTGTAGTTCGGACGATTGAAGTTCTCGTACCAGTGGCCGGGGATCGACACGAACGCGCGATAAGGCGTGCTGCCGCCCTCGACTGTTTTCTCGTAGGTCCACATCTGCGGCGCGATGTCGAAGATGCTCGGCGTCTTGCCGCCGCCCGACATCTCGTCGGCGCGGCGCTGGAAGCTGGCGTTGCGCACGCCCGCGGGCTTCGGCGTGTAGGCCGACGCCAGGATGTTCGCGTCCGGCATCATGCTCAGGTCGTAGTAAATCTCGTCGTCCATTTCCCAGTTGGACGCGCCCTTGGTAATGGCGCTGCCCGATTCGACGAAATAGAGCTGCATCGGCGCTTCGAGCCACTTCGCCGTGCCGTTGCGCCATGCGCCGCCGACGATGGTCTTGAACCAGTCGGGATCGCGCGACACGAGGCCGGCGTGAATCACGACCAGGCCGCCGCCGCGCGCCAGGTACTCGTTGAGGTTCTTGCGGTCGGGCTCGTCGATGTTGCCTGCCTCCTGTTTGTGCAGGATGACGACATCGGTCTCCGCCAGCTGTTCTTTCGTTGGAAAGGTATCGCCGCCCGTCGCCTTGGCGCCGCGCTCGTTGAGCAGCGGCACCCACTCCTTGAGAAATCGCGGATAGTCGTGCGCCCCGGGCGCGTGCGACTTCGGGCCTGAGCGAATGTAGATGCGCAACGGCTGTTGCTCTCGTGCAGCGGCGCTAAAGGTACCAGAGTCGATGCCAGACCCAGCGTGAGAGCCACAGTCGCGAGCGAGCCGAGGAGCAGGAGATAGCGTTTCATGATCACCATGGTGGTTGCGTCAGGGGCCAGACGAGCGCGCAGATCAGACGGACTATACCGAGCGGCGCAGGGCCGGGTCAAACCGGTTCCACACCGGTAGTTATTGAGTATAGTGACCCTCGCCGTGCCCGCCGTTTTCATCTTTGCCACACTCGACACGAAAGGGCGAGAGGCCGCCTACGTTCGCGACCTGCTGACCTCCTGGCAGATACCGGTAGTGCTCGTCGACGTCGGCGCCATCGGCGATCCGGCAGTCAGTGCGGACATTTCCCGCGGCCGAGTCTTCGAACTCGCGGGCACGTCGCTCGAGGCCATCAAGCAACGATCCGATCGTGGCGAAGCCGTGACGATGGCGGCTTCCGGCGCAGCTCGACTGGCTCGCGAGGCATACGACAAAGGTGAGCTCGGCGGTGTCCTGGCGCTCGGCGGATCCGCCGGCACGACGATCGGAACGGCGGCCATGAAAGCGCTGCCACTCGGCGTGCCCAAGGTCATGGTCAGCACGCTCGCGTCAGGCATGGTGCGTCAGTTCGTCGGCGACAAAGACATTTTCATGCTGAACTCCGTGGTCGACATCTCCGGGCTCAACCGGATCAGCAGGCTCGTGCTGTCACAGGCAGCGCGGGCGATGTCGGGGCTCGTCACCCGGCCCGGGCCGCAAGCCGCGGCCGGCGACAAGCCGGACCGGCCATTGGTCGCCGCCACGATGTTTGGTGTCACGACTCCCTGCGTGGAGCGGGCAAGGGAGACGCTTGAGCAGGCCGGATGCGAAGTCCTCGTGTTCCACGCGACGGGTAACGGCGGCCGCGCCATGGAGTCGCTCATAGATGAGGGACTCATCGCCGGCGTACTCGACATCACCACGACTGAGCTGGCGGATGAGCTCGTCGGCGGCTTTCTCAGCGCCGGGCCCGAACGCCTTACCGCTGCCGGTCGCGCAGGAATCCCGCAAGTGGTCTCGACCGGCGCGGTGGATATGGTCAATTTCTACGCGCCCGACTCGGTGCCGGCTCGATTCAAAGACCGGACGTTCTACAAGCACAACGCCAACGTGACGCTGATGCGTACGACTGCGGAAGAGAATGCAGCCATCGGCGCCGAGATCGCACGCAAACTGTCGGCGGCGACGGGTCCGGCCGCCGTGCTGCTGCCCGGCACGCGGCGTATCGGCGATCGATCGCGCGGGGCAGCCTTTCGACGATCGCGTCGGCGCGGCGGGCGCTGCACGACGCGATCCGCACCAACCTGGACAACGTTGAAGTGCGCGAGCTCGATCTTCACATCAACGATCCAGAATTTGCAGAGGCAGCAGCGCGCAAGCTGCTCGAGTTGATGAAGCAGGAGGGCGTTTCGTGAAAGTCGACAATTCCAGGCAGGGCATTCTCAAGAGATTTCGCGAGCAGATCGGTCGCGGCGAGCCGATCATCGGCGGCGGCGCCGGAACGGGCCTGTCGGCCAAGAGCGAAGAAGCCGGCGGTATCGACCTTCTGATCGTTTACAACTCCGGCCGCTATCGCATGGCCGGGCGCGGCAGCTCCGCCGGCCTCCTCGCGTACGGGAATGCCAACCAGATCGTCAAGGAGATGGCGTACGAGGTCCTGCCGGTCGTCGAACGCACGCCGGTGCTCGCCGGCGTCAACGGCACGGACCCGTTCATCCTCCCGAAGCTGTTTCTCCTGGAACTGAAGGCGCTCGGCTTCGCCGGCATCCAGAACTTCCCCACTGTCGGCCTCTTCGACGGCGACATGCGGCAAGCGTTCGAAGAAACGGGCATGAGCTATCAGCTCGAAGTCGATATCATCCGCCTCGGGCGCGAGCTCGACATGCTCACGACACCGTACGTCTTCAATCCGTCGGAAGCCGAGCGCATGGCCGACGCCGGCGCCGATCTCATCGTCGCGCACATGGGCGTAACGACAGGCGGGTCGATCGGCGCCAGGAGCTCGAAGACACTGGACGACTGCGTCAGGCGCATCCAGGACATCGCCGATGCGGCGCGCGGCGTCAATCCTGACGCGCTCGTCATTTGTCATGGCGGTCCGATCTCCGAGCCGCCGGATGCCGAGTACATCATCACCCACTGTCGCGGTGTCGACGGGTTCTACGGCGCGAGCTCGGTCGAGCGGCTTCCGGCCGAACGCGCCATCGCCGATCAGATCAGGACGTTCAAGAGCATCCGGTTGCCGGCGGGAAAGGGAGCGGGGCGATGAGCGCAGCAACCGCGAAACGCGCGCTGCGGTTCGTCACGAAGAGTACCGCTCGAATCGAACTGGCGCCGTGGGGCAAACACTGGTGGCTGTCGGAAGCCAGCCTGACTGGCAGCAAACTCCTGACGCGTCGTCCGCGTGAGGATGCGGCCGGGGACCGGACATCGGTTCCACCAACATCCCGAGCGCGAAGAGATCATCTATATCGAGGATGGCGTCGCCGAGCAGTGGGTGGGGCGCGAAAAGCGCAAGCTCAAAGCCGGCGAGTGCGCCTTCATCCCGAAGAAGGTCGTCCACGCGATCTTCAACTCGTCGAAGAAACCGATGACGTTTCTCGCCATTCTGTCGCCGGCCCGCGCAAAGGGCCCGTTCCTGGTCGACTGCTACGACGAGGAGCCGTGGCGAAGCCTGCGCCCGGACGCGCGGCGCAGCCGCTAGCGGTAGGCACGCAGCTTCGATGGAAAGAGATATTTCACGACGAGCGCCAGCAGACCAACCACTCCGCCTGTCGTTGTGGTGACGACCGCCACGAGCACGGCGTCTGAAAGCGAGAACGATCGCACCGAGAACCCCTGAAGCACGAGGACTGTCACCATCGCCACCAGCCACACGGCCACGAGCCCGAAGATGCACGTGCCGTACTTCTTGCGCTCGTTGATGTCCTGGAGCGCGCCGCGGACTTTGGCCTTCTGTTCCTCCACATCCCAGTTCGTGATCTCGAGCGCCGTCGTCGGATCGGGATTCGGGGCGTCGTCGAGCACGTCGCGGATGCTCGTGACGGTGAGGGCGCGTTTGCGGCCAGGCATCAGACCGGGGCCGGCGCTGCCGCCTTGGCCGCGCGCCTGAGAAAATCCATCTTGATGAGGTCGTCGTCTATGACGGCGTGGGACGCACCTGCGGCACCTTGCCAGGTGACATCCCACGGAGAGCCTGGCGCGTGCGTCGCGTTGGACAACTGCACGGCGCTGTAGTGGCCGTAAACGTCCCAGACGCGGTCGAGGAGCTCTTTCGCGGCAGTGGTGTCGCCATCGGCGGCATCCAGCGTCGGCTGCAAGACGGCAAGTCGGTTGTCTTCCACACGCATCACCTCGACCGGTGCGGGAATAGGGCGCGAGCCGAATTCCCGAAGTTCTTCGTATAGCGCAGGCACCACGGGGCCGTACTTCCACGCTTCGATCCGCTCGCGCAGCAGCGGCTGATCGTTGATCGCGAGATTCCAGCCGTGCGCGAAGTAGACGAGCTTCTGTACCTTCATCGGCGTCAGCACTTCGCCGCGCTGCCGCGCACGCTCGATCAGGTAATTGGCAACTGCTATGGAGTCGTATGACATCTGCCAGCGCTGCTCATTTTTCTTTCGGCGCGTCCCTCTCACACGGCAAGCGTAACCCCGACCCGTGACAGGGGAGGTCACACGAAAAATGAGCTTATTGGCGGGCGATCAGCGCGGCTTTGACTCGCGTCGGAGTGAAGGGCACGCGGCGCAGGCGAACGCCGGTGGCATCGAACACGGCGTTGCCCAGGGCGGCGGCGACCGTGACAGTCGACGCCTCACCCGCGCCCCACAGCGGCTCTTCCGGCCTTGGGATGAGAATGACTTCCACCGGCGGCGCCTCGGGAAATCTCAGGATCGGATAGCTCGTCCAGTTGGCGCTCGTCACCCGGGACTCGTCGAACTGCACTTCCTCGTGCAGGGCGCGGCTCAGCGTCTGGGTGATGCCGCCCTCGATCTGGTTGCGGAGGGCGTTCGGGTTCACGACCAGGCCGCAGTCGTGCGCGCACACGACGCGTCGCACGACGATGCGTCCTGTCGACTCCTCCACCGCGACTTCCATGAAGATGGCGACGTAGTTCTCTGCCTGCTTGTAGCGCGTGTAGGCCATCCCGCGACCGATCCGCATCGGGCCCGCTCCGGCGTCCGGATTCGGCGCTGGCCGCGACTGCCACTTGAAGGCGGCAGCGGCGCGACGCAGCACTTCGAGCGCGCGCGGATCCTGCAATCGGGACGAGCGAAATTCGAGCGGATCGACCCGTAGCGCGGACGCGATTTCGTCGGCGAAGCTCTCCACGGCGAAGACGTTGGCAGGTTTGCCGGGGGCGCGGAGATTCGACGGGTTGAGCGGCGTGTCGCGCATCCAGTGCGCGAGGACACGAACATGATCGACGGGATACGCGGGGTCGCCGTTCTCGAAGACGGCCGCGGCATCACGCCCGCTGTCCTGCGCGATACCGGCGGATTGCGCCGCCAGAAGAATTCGCGCGCCGCGCCGATTGGTCGGGATCCACATCTGCGTATCCCACGCGATCAGCCGGCCGCGTTCGTCGACGCCGGCACGGAGATCCAGCAATTGTTGCGGCCCCTTCGGATCCCAGACGTGCTCGTCTTGCCGCGACCACTGCACACGCACCGGCTTGCCAATCGCCTTCGAGATGAGCAATGCATCCGCCGCCGCGTGATCCGCGCCGTTGGTCCCATAGGATCCGGAGCCTTCCATGAAGACGACGCGCATCTTCTCCGCGGGCAATCCGAATACGCGCGCCAGCGTCGCGCGCAGACCGTAGGTGACCTGGGACGATGTCCAGACGGTGGCCGTGTCGCCGCGAACGTCGGCGACGGCGCAGGACGGCGCGAGCGAGGCGTGGCTCTGGCAGGGCCAGAAGTACGTCGCCTTGAACGTCGTCTTTGCGGAGGCCAGCGCCGCTTCGAGAGCCGGGGCGATGGACTGGCCCTCGGCGACCGGGCCACTCGGACCGCGCTGAACGATCGCCTGATCGCGATCGATGACTCCTCCGCGCAGATATTGTTCGAGGTTGTCGTGGCCGGGAAGGCCCTTCCATTCCGTCCAGGTGGCCTTCAGTTCCCGCGCCGCACGAATGGCGGCCCACTCGTCTGGCGCCACCACGGCGAGAAAGCTTTCAAGACGCACGACCCGAGCGCCAGGAATCTCCGCGATCGACGACTCGTCGACGCTGACGAGGGTCGCTCCGAGCGCCGGCGGTCGAACCACGCGCGCGTGGAGCATGCCAGGCACGACGTGGTCCTGGATGTACTTGTAGGTGCCGGTGCACTTCGCCGGTACGTCTGGACGCAGCGGCGACTGTCCAACTTTCTGGTACGTCGCCGGCGGCACGAGCGGCGCCTTGCGCGTCCACCGCGAGCGAGAGCCGGCGGTTGCGGACGAGCTCTCCGATACGTGACGCCGCGGCCGCCGGTTCGAGGCCGGACTTCTCCGGCGACGATCGTCAAATCGGCGGCCGGACGTTTCAGCCTCTCGGCACCGAGGGCCAGAAGCGCGCGCCTCGCCGTCGCCGCGGCCTGACGCACAGCCGTTCCGCCACGCGTCAATCCGGTGCTGCCGCCGGTGCCGCCGGTGTTCGGACAGACCCCAGTGTCGCCATCGATCACGGAGATCCGCGCCGACGTCGACGCCGAGCTCCTCGCCAGCCATTTGGGCAATCGCGACGCGCATGCCCGTGCCGACATCGACCTTGCTCGTGTAGACCGTGACCGAGCTGTCTGGGTTGATGGTGAGGAAGCTGTCGACTTCCTTCGGATCGAGCGGGCGCCCATCGGGCGCCGATGGCGCGGCCTGTTGAGCGAACGCGGGAAGGCTGCCGAGCGAGAATCCGACGACGAGGCCTCCGGCGGCCTTCAGCCAGTCGCGGCGGTTCATGTCGAGGGCGCGGGGCATCAGGTTCCGCGTTTGATCTTACGCGAGGTTCGGCGAGGTCCGGATGAAGCGGACGCTACGTCTTCACTTGACGTGGTGCGGCTAAAGCCGCCTGCGTCAGTCGAGATGCGACGTTTATTCGCGCCGCAGGACTGTGTTAGGTTGTTCGCCGGGGCCGGCACCAGGCTCGCATGGTTATCCACTCGACCCTATGGCGAAGCACAACAAATCCTGCACAATCCTCGCCGGCGCCGTCGTCGCGCTCGTCCTGCTTCCGGTAACGGGATGCGGACAGCGAACAGCGCCGCCGCAACTACCACAACAATCTTCGGAAGCACGCGCCGTGCCCGACGGCATTCGCTGGGTCCGCGACAGCGCAGAGTTCCGCGCCCTGGTCGCGCAGACGTACCGCGACGCGGCGACGAGCGTCGCGTCAGCCGCTGCCAGCCGTAAGGCCGGATCGTGGGCGGTGATCCTCGACGCTGACGAGACCGTGATCAGTAACCTGCAATATCAGATCGAACGGGCGCAGGCCGGACTCGCCTACTCATCGGAAAGCTGGCGAGCATGGGTGGTGCGGCGCGAGGCCACGCCGCTGCCGGGCGCGTCCGCTTTCCTCGCCCGTATCCACGAGCTCGGTGGCTACATCGCGATCGTCACCAATCGCCTGCAGTCCGAATGCGCTGACACCGAGGCCGTGTTCAAGACACACAAGCTGACATACGACGCGATGCTGTGCCGGCCCGATAACGGTCCGTCGGACAAGAATCCGCGCTTTGCGGCGGTCGCCGCGGGCACGACGGCCACCGGCGGCACGCCGCGCGAAGTGGTCGCGTTCGTTGGCGACAACATCCTCGACTTTCCAGGGCTGACGCAGGCTTGCAAAAGCAGATGCGGTCGCGCTCGAAGGCTTCGGCGTGAAGTACTTCATGCTCCCAACCCGATGTACGGAAGCTGGCAGTAATGGCGCAACCGCGCATCTCCGTCTTTCCCAAGTGCTACGTCGATGAAATCATCGACGGCCGGCGCAGCTACATTTCCTGGATTCACGACGCCGCGACGCTCGGCGGCGAGGGCGTCGAGCACTACGACGAGTTCTTTCGCAGCTACGACGAACGTGACGTCGCGCCGGTCATGGATGCGATGGAGGAGACCGGGCAAATCTCCTCGATGATGTGTTTCTCACCGGACTTCACGCACCCCGATCGCGACGAACGGCTGCGCGAGGTCGAGCGGCAGAAACTCGCAATCGACCTGACGATCCGGACGGGTGCGAGGCATTGCCGCACGCTCAGCGGCCAGAAGTACCCCGGCCTTTCTCTACGCGAGGGCGTTGCCCGCGCCGCCGACTGCATCAAGCGCTCACTCGAGTACGCCGAGAAACGCGACGTGGTCCTCTGCCTGGAAAACCATTACAAGGTCGGCCAATGGCTCTATCCGGAATTCGCGCAGCAGGAGGAACCGTTCCTGGCCTTGCTCGACGCCGTGCCAGAGTCGCCGTACTTTGGTGTCCAGTACGATCCGTCGAATGCCCTGGTTGGCGGCTTCGATCCGATCGCCTTCCTGCGAAAGGTCAAGCATCGCGTCGTCACCATGCACGCCTCGGATAGATTTCTCACGCCGGGGACGACGCTCGAACAGATCCTGACGCCGGAAGGCACGGTCGGCTATCCCGACCAGTTGAAACATGGTGAGACCGGCACGGGCAGCAACGACTACGACGAGATCTTCCGCATCCTCCGTTCGGTCAACTTCGCCGGCTGGATCTCCGTGGAGGACGGGATGGACGGGCTCGACGAGCTGCGCCGCTCCGTCGAGTTCCTGAAAGCCAAACGCGCGCACTACTACGCCGACGTCCAGAGCACGCCATCGACCAATAGCCATCAGTCGAGATCACGAATGCCCAAACCACTCACAGGAAAAGTCGCCGTCGTCACCGGCAGCACGCAGGGGCTGGGCGCGGCCATCGCCACGCTCTTCGTCAAGCAAGGCGCCAAAGTCGTCATCACGGGGCTGTCGGCGACGGACGGCAAGGCGCTGGCGCGGAAGCTCGGGCGGAACGCGGTGTTCGAGCAGGCCGACCTGGCGCGGGTCGAGGACTGTGAGCGGCTGATTCGTGTGGCCCTCGATCGCTTCAAGAAGATCGATATCCTCGATCAACAACGCAGTCTGCGCCACACGGACGACGGTGGATACTGTCAGCCCGGAGGTCTTCGATCAGATTTTCGCGGTCAATGTTCGTGCGCCACTCATGCTGGCGCACCATGCCATCGGGTCGCTGCGGCGAGCAGCAGGGCGTCGATCATCAACATCGGCAGCATCAACGCCTTCATGGGTGAGCCGTCGCTGCTCGTCTATGCGGCGTCGAAGGCGGCGCTGCAGACCGCATCACGGAACCTCGCGAATTTCCTGAAGTTCGACCGCGTCCGCGTCTATTGCCTGAACATCGGCTGGATGAATTCCGAGGGCGAGCGCGCCATGATGAGCGCAGCTCGGCCACCCACCCGACTTCATCGAAAAGCAGGGCAAGGCATGGCCGCTCGGCCGCATCCTGAAGCCCGCGGAAGTCGCGGAGGTGCCGCTCTTCCTCGCCTCCGAGAAGGGCGCGCCTTTCAGCGGCCAGGTCATCGAGCTCGAACAGTTCCCAACCGGCGCGCTCGGCGCGCCGCAGAAAGCAGGCTTGACCTAGTGCCGAAAACATCGCTCCTCGACGGCTCGCCGAAAGTGCAGCTATCGCTCGATCTCCAGACGATGGCGGACGCGCTGCCGACGGCAGAGATCGCGGTCCGGGCCGGCGTCGACTGGCTCGAAGTCGGCACGCCGCTCATCCTCGGCGAGGGCCTGCACGCGGTCGCGGCCCTGCACCAGAAGTATCCGAATCATCCGATCATCGCCGACCTCAAGACCATGGACGCGGGTATCTCGAAGCGGAGATGATGTTCAGGAACGGCGCGTCGTTCGTGGTCGTGATGGGCCAGGCGCACGAGCACACGATTCGAGAGGCCGTGCGCGCGGCGCGCGAGTACGACGGCTACGTGATGGGCGACGTCATGCTCTGCCCCGACAAGGTCGCGATGGCCAGGAAGATGGAAGCCATGGGCGTCGACGTCGTCATCGTGCACACCGGCCTCGACGAGCGCCACGCGGAGAAAGGCAAATCGCCGCTCGACGATCTGAAGGCGATCCGCGCTGCGGTGAAGATCCCCCTGCAGGCCGTCGGCGGGCTGTCAATCGATCAGGCGGCTCGCTGTCCCGAGCTCGGCGCATCGCTCGTCGTCATCGGCGCGCCGCTGGCCGTCGCAGATTACGAGCTCAAGCCCGGCGCCGACGCCGACACGCTGTTCGAGACGATCAAGAGTTTCGTGGATCGCGTGAAAGGTAGCGGAGGGGGACGGAGTTAACGGGATCACAACGGAGAAACGGAGCAACGGAGATCTGAGCGGGGTTCGAGCGCTCAACAGTCGCCGCTGGGACCGCGCTGTGCGCGGTGGAGTAAGAGAAGCGACGAGACGATCGAGAGCGCACCAACGTTAAGGAAGCGCTTTCGATCGTCTCGTCGCTTCTCTAACTCCCACGCCGGCCGCCGGCCGGCGTGCCCAGCGGCTCACAACTCTGAATACCGACGAAGTTCTCCGTTCCTTCGTTCCTCCGTTGTGAACCCGTTGTCTCCGTAACCTCCGACCCTCTACGCCAGGATGCTCTTCACCACATTCCCATGCACGTCGGTCAGCCGGAAGTCCCGGCCCTGGAAGCGGAAGGTCAACTTCGTGTGATCGATGCCCAGCAAGTGCAGGATCGTCGCCTGTAGATCGAAGACCGAACCGGGTCGGAGACGACGTTGTAGCTGAAGTCGTCGGTCTCGCCGAGTACGAGGCCCGCTTCGTGCCGCCGCCGGCGACCCACATGCAGAAGTTGCGCGGGTGGTGATCGCGCCCGTAGTTGTCCTCGGTCAGCTTGCCCTGGCTGAAGACGGTGCGCCCGAACTCGCCGCCCCAGATCACAAGCGTGTCGTCCAGCAGCCCTCGCTGCTTGAGATCGTGACGAGCGCGGCGGTGGGCTGATCCGTGCCGCGGCATTGCAGGGCGATGTCGCGCGGCAGGTTGCCGTGCTGGTCCCAGCCGCGGTGATAGAGCTGGATGAAGCGCACGCCGCGCTCGGCGAGCCGGCGCGCGAGCAGGCAGTTGGCCGCATACGTTCCCGGCTTGCGCGACTCCGGGCCGTACATCTCGAAGACGGAATCCGGTTCCTTCGAAAGGTCCGTCAGGTCCGGCACGGACGTCTGCATCCGATACGCCATCTCGTACTGCGCGATCCGTGTTTCGATCTCCGGGTCGCCATACGCATCCCGCTGCATCGTATTGAGCTTCGCGGCCGCATCGAGCATCTGCCGCCGCGTCGTGCGCGAACTCCTGGCGGATCTTCGAGGAAGAGCACTGGCGAGCCGCCGGCGCGAAATCTCACGCCCTGATAGCTCGACGGCAGGAAGCCGCTCGCCCACAGCCGCGAAAAAAGCGGCTGATCGGTCGTGATCGCATGTGCCTGCGACAGCAGCACCACAAACGCCGGCAGGTTCTGGTTGACGCTGCCGAGACCGTAACTGAGCCACGCGCCCATGCTCGGCCGGCCCGGCTGCTGGAACCCGGTCTGGATGAACGTGATCGCCGGATCGTGATTGATGGCGTCGGTGTTCATCGTTTTGATGACGGTGATGTCGTCGACGATCTTCGCGGTGTGCGGCAGGAGCTCGCTGACCCAGGTGCCGGTCTTGCCCGTACTGCGCGAAGCCGAACGCCGACTTGGCCACCGGCAGCAGCGCCTGCCCCATCGTCTGGGCGACGCGCTGACCCTGGCGGACCGAATCCGGGATCTGGGTTCCCTGGTACTTCGCAAGCGCCGGCTTGTAGTCGAACGTTTCGAGCTGTGACGGGCCGCCTGACTGATGCAGGAAGATGATCCGCTTGGCCTTGGGCGCGAAGTGCGGAAGGCTGGTGAGGCCGCCCGTCTTCGGGTCGCGGACCTCGCCCTGCTGCATGAGGCTCGACGCCAGCAGGTCAGGAGAGAGAAGCGAGCCGAGCGCCGCCACGCCGATGCCGCGCGCCGACAGCCCGAACAGCTGACGCCGCGTCATGTGGAGATCGATTTCGCGGTCAATGGACATACGGCTAACTCTTGGACCGACGGTTTCTAGCGCCGGCTCCGTCTGCATTTCTCAATGCTCGCGGGGCCCCACCCACCGCTCGCTCTCGCTCGGCCCTTCGGCCTCGCTCGGGCCGCAGGCGCTACTACTGCTTCGTCACCGTCTCATCCAAATTCAAAATGACGCTCGTGACCGTCGTCCAGGCCGCGAGCTCGGACGGGCTCAGGCGCTTGTCGTACGGCGATTCGCCGACGGCCAGGAGCTTGGTCGCCGCCTGCGGGCTCTTCGCGAACGTCGCGCGCTCGGTCTCGAGCAGCTTGCGCAGGACGCCGTTCTCGTCGCCGGACGGCGCGCGCGCAGTTGCGAGCTTGAAGACGAACGCGACTCGCGTCTTGTCGTCCTTGCCGCCTTCGAGGAGCGCCCGCTGCGCCAGCGACCGCGCCGCCTCGACGTAGGTCGGATCGTTCATCAGCACGAGGGCCTGGAGCGGCGTGTTCGTCAACGACCGCCGGCCGGTGCACTTCTCGCGGTCGGGCGCGTCGAACGTCGCGAGCGATGCCGGCGGCGCCGTGCGCTTCCAGAACGTGTACATGCCGCGGCGGTAGAGATCCGGGCCATGACTCTGTTCGTAGGTCTGCGCCGAGAAACCGTCGCCGAAGGCAAGCTCTTCCCACAGTCCCCTGGGCTGATACGGCAGCACGCTCGGTCCGCCGATCTCGTCGTTGAGGAGTCCGCTTACCGAGAGTGCGGTATCACGAATCATCTCGGCCGGCAGGCGGAAGCGCGGGCCGCGAGCGAGCAGGCGATTCTCGGGGTCCTTCTCGAGAAGCGCCGGCGTCGCCTTCGACGACTGTCGATAGGTCGCGGAGGTCACGATCAGGCGCTGCATCGCACGCGTGTCCCACTTCGTGCGGATGAACTCCGTCGCCAGCCAGTCGAGCAGCTCGGGATGCACGGGCCGCTCGCCCTGCACGCCGAAGTCCTCCTGCGTCTTGACGATGCCAATGCCGAAGTACATCTGCCAGAAACGATTCACGGCGACGCGCGAGGTCAGCGGGTGATCCGGTTGCACCAGCCATTTCGCCAGCGTGAGCCGGTTGAGAGGTGCGTCTTTCGGCAGCGCCGGCAGCATCGCCGGCACGCCCGGTTCGACCTTGTCGGTCTGGTTGCGATAGTCGCCGCGAGCCAGCACGAACGATTCGCGCGGCTTCTTCATCTCCGCCATGACCATCGCCGTCGGAATCGGTTTCTTGAGATCGTCGCGCTGTTCCTCGAGGGCTTCGAGCTCCGATTGCAATCCGCGCAACGCATCGGACGCTTCGTACTTGAGGAAATACTCGGTCAGGTATTCGGCCTGTTCCTTGGTGCGCTTGCCGTTGATGCCGGACAGAATCGCGCGCGCCCGATAGTTCAGCGCCAGATCCTTGACTTCGTCGGTGGTGAGCACGCGGTTGTAGAGCCGCAGGTCGTCGAGTTGTCCAACGTAGGCCGGGCCTAACGCCGACCGGCCGACGGTCAACGGCGCGTCGGTCGCGATCGAACCCGTGAGCGTGGCGCGCACGACGTCAACGGCCATCGGCTTGCCGTTGGCGTAAATCACGAGCCCCGCCGCCTTGCCCGAACCGTCGTACCACCATCACGACGTGATTCCAGTCGCCGAGCTTCAGGCGCTCGCGAGTCCGGACCTGGATCGCGTTGGCAGGCGCATCCGAAGTCAGGGTGACAGTCAGCTTGGCGGCCCACCGCTGGATGTCGAAGAGCTGCAGATCGTCGAGCCGCCATTCATATCCACGGCGATGCTTGCCGTCGTCGAGCTTCTGGAAGACCGAGAGCGGTAGATTGCCGCGTGGACGCATCCACACCGCCAGGCTGAAGGGCTGCGTGCGGTCGAAGGCGCCGGCGTTGCCAAAGCTGACCTCGGTGTCGCCGTCGAATGTCACGGCGCGGCCGATCTGGCCGGCATCGAACGTCGGGTCGCCGCTGACCATGCGTCCGTGTTGGCGCGCGCCCGGAAATGTCCGAGAAGCTGCCGTCGAGCTCGTAGTGCGCGGCCACTCCTTCGCGGTCGAGGCGATCGCTGTTGGCGGTGATACGCGCGAGGACCGTTGCTTCCCATTCGCGCTGTTCCGGCGCGACGACCTTGGGATCGAGCGCGGTTTCGTGCGCCTCGATGGCGGCGTCGAGGTCGTCGAGCATCTTCTGCTGCGCCGGCGACGTGAGCAGCAGCATCGGAACGGCGTTGCCGCGGCGGCCGTCGAGGCCGAGCTCGGGGACGCTATTGAAGAACGCGAAGAACTGGTAGAACTCCTTGTGGCTGATGGGATCGAATTTGTGCGAATGGCACCGCGCGCACCCCATCGTCAGGCCCATGAACGCGGTGGACGTCGCTTCGACGCGATCCATCACGTACTCGACCTGATACTCGTCGGCGATGGCACCGCCTTCGAAGTTGATCATGTGGTTGCGGTTGAACCCGGTGGCGATCTTCTGCGCCCGCGTCGGGTTCGGCAGGAGATCGCCGGCAAGCTGCTCGATGACGAACTCGTCGTAGGGCAGGTTGCGATTGAAGGCGTCGATGACCCAGTCGCGCCACGGCCACATGCCGCGGTGGCTGTCGATGTGATAGCCGTGCGTGTCGGCGTAGCGCGCCGCGTCGAGCCACGGCACCGCCATGCGCTCTCCGTAGTGCGGCGACTGCAGCAGCGCGTCGACGCGCTTCTCATAGGCATCGGGTGAGCGGTCGGCAACGAACGCATCGACTTCTGCCGGCGTCGGGGGCAGTCCCGTCAGATCGTAGGTAACGCGGCGCAGCAGCGTGGTCTTATCGGCCTCGGGCGAAGGCTCGAGCCCTTCACGCTCGAGACGCGCAAGGATGAAGCGGTCGATCGGATTTCGCGCCCACTCGCGGTCCTTGAACTTTTCCGGCGGCTCAGGCCGTGCCGGCGCCGTGTACGCCCAGTGCGTGTCCCACTTTGCGCCCTCGTCGATCCACCGTTTGAGTAAGGCAATCTGCGCCGGCGTCAGCGAATGCCCGGAATCTGCCGGCGGCATCCGCTCGTCCGGATCCGGATGCGTGATCATCTTGTAGAGAACGCTTTTCGCGGCGTCCCCCGGGACGATGATCCCTTCCTCGAGGAAGGCGCCCTCTTTCGTATCGAAGTGGAATTTCGTCTCGCGCTGCTTCTCGTCGGGGCCGTGACACGTGAAGCAGTTGTTCGAGAGGATCGGCCGGATGTCGCGATTGAAGCTGAGGGCGGAGCGGCGGCTGTCCGATCGCGCCCGCCGTCATACGCCGCGGCGCCGGCCAGTGCCAGCCCGAACGAGCACGCCGCAAGCACCCACGCGCGGGATCCGGGAGACCGCATGCGGGTGTGATTTTACTTCACTTCTTTACCGCTGCCGGGATCCTGCCGGACAGCCGCTTCAGCCCGCTTACTTGCCCCGACAGTGGCAGCGAGCTGGTCCAGCAAGCTGTTGAAAGACGTCCAGCGCGACTGCTCCTCAGCGATCAGATTGGTGAGGTAGACTCCTTCGTCCGCAGCTCCTGGTCGCGCTTCTCCATCTGCTGCAGGATGCCCTTGAGCGGCGCGAGGACCTGGTCACCTTCTTCGCGTTCCGTCGAGCTCGACTTTCCCAGGTTGCCGTCGATGAGATCCACCTGCGCCTTCAGTGAGCCGCGCGCCTTGTCGTTGTCGCTCAACTGCTGCTGCGTTTCGGCCAGCTGCTTCGACAACCCGCCAATTCGGTGCTCCTGAAGCTGAAGCCGCCCGACAAGGAGCTGCGCCTTGATCCCGGCCTCTGACGCCTGGCGGAGCTCGGAGCGCAGCGCGCGAAGTTCGGCGAGCACGTCGGCCATGACGTCACGGCTCGGCAGCCGCGGGCGCCACGTTCTGGGCCGAATGCGGCAGCGGCACCCAAACCAACACGAGAGCCAACGGCGGCAGCGCAACGAGCGATCTGATTGGTCATGATGGATATCCTTTCGTTCGAATCCGGGATCGACGCGTTCACGCTTCGCGCGTGGTCGCACGCACGACGCGGGTTTTGGACAACATCTCGAACGCGCGCTGGTGCTTGTCCGTGAAGAGGGCGAACAGCGCGTCGATCATGAACACCTGGAAGAGCGACGGCAGGCTGCGCACCACCGACTGTCCCAGCGAAATGCGGGCGCCTGACTCCTGGACGACGAGCAGCCCCAGGAGCTTCTTGCCCACGGTCTGGCCCGATTTCCATTCCGCGACTATGGTGTAGCCGAGGAACAGGAGCGAGGCGAAGATCACCGCCACCGGAAGCAGGAACGGAAGAAAGGGCTCATAGCCGAGATACCAGATGAGCAGCGCGATCGGCAAAAAGATCGCCAGCACAGCACCTACGACTACGCACCAGTCCAGGACCTTCGCGGCCATGCGCGTCTGGAAAGCGGCCTTCTTGAGCGGCACTGCCGACAGGTACGACTCGGCCAGCCGCGCGGGATCGCCAAGCTGCCGCGCGATCTCTTCGACCGACTGACCGTTGGCCTCCCGCTCGGCGAAATGCCCGCGGAGTTCGAGCGCGATCTGCTTGCGCAGCGGCGTGCCTGGAGGCATGTAATCGAGAACACTGTCGATGTAGTCTTCAGCGGTCCTCATCTGATCCCTCCCGGGATGGCCGGGCCGGCATTGACCCGAGCAACGCCGACATGGCGTTGGCGAACGTCACCCACTCCTGCCTGAGCTGTTCGAGCTCCCCCGTCCGGCATCCGTGAGCTGGTAGTACTTCCCGGTACGCCGCGCTCCGGCGTTTCCCACCGGACGCTGACGAAACCCGCGCGCTCGAGGCGATAGAGCACCGGGTAGAGCGAGCCGTCCGTGACTTCAAGCGCTCCATTCGTTTCTGCCACCAGCTTCGAGACGATCTCGTAGCCGTAAGCCTCGCCCGGTGCGAGCAGGTGCAGAACGATGAGCTCGAGGGATCCGCGGCGGAGTTCCCGTCCGATGCTCCTGCGGTCATCGCCGCGCCCCTCTGTGGTCATTGGCGCCATTGTAATGCCAGATATCTTGTCACGCAAGATAGTAGACGCAAGCAGGCTCGCAAAGGTTCAGGACGCTGGATGCCCCGCCTGATTTCTTAGGATTTTCGCGAAAACTAGCTCTGCGGTCGGGCGTAGTAGTAGCCGCCAGCAGTATCAACGGCTATGGGCAGTTCGAAGAGGTCACCCAGGCGCTCGCGGGGTGAGCATCGACGCCTTCGGCCCATCGCCAACGACCCGTCCGCCCTTTAGAAGGATGACCCGCTCGACTTCGGGGACGATTTCCTCGCTGTGGTGGGTGATCAGGATGAGCGTTGTCCCGCCGCGGACGATCGCGCGCACCTGCTCCATGAAGCTATGACGCGTGCCCAGATCGAGACCAGTCGTCGGCTCGTCGAGCACGAGCGCACGCGGCGACGGCGCCAGGACGCGGGCAAGCATCACCCTCCGCGCTTCCCCACTCGACATCTGATCCATGGTCCGCTTCGCCAGGTGCGTCGCTCCCACGGCGTCAAGCGCCTCGGCGGCACGAAGGCGCATCGCGTCGGTTACTTCGCCATACCGAAGTATTCCGTGGGAGACCAGAAACCCCGACAGCACAGCGGCTTCGCCGGTGATGCTGCCCTCGCTATTGCCGGCAACGAAGCGCTGATGGAGATCGGCAGACACGATGCCAAGCTGGGACCGCAGCTCGAAAACGTTCCAGCGGTCGCCGCCAAAAACACGCACCGGGGACGGCGTGCCCTCTCAACCGCAAGAGCGCGCTCGTGGTGGGTCAGGAGGCTGACCAGCACGGATTTGCCGGCCCCGTTGGGGCCAAGGATGGCGGTGTGCTCCCCTTCGCGAATCGACAACCGCAGCCCATTGAGGACGGGGCGATCGCCTTTGACGACGGTGGCGTTGTTCAGTTCGAGAACCTTGGGCAATGCTGAATGTCGAGTGCTGAATGTTGAATGAAAGGTTGAATGGTGAAGGACAAATTCTGATGGCCACTAGCTGGCAGTCAACAGCTGAGCCGCCGAACAGCGAGCCGCGAGTCCCGAGCCCCGAGCCCCGAGCCCCGAGCCCCGAGGAGCATATCGCATGGCGGAATGCGGCCGGAGGGCGCTTGTAAACGTTTACCCCGAAAGGGATATTATTGCGTGGCCTACATTTTCTGACCCAATCGTCGAGGTGAGTCGAATGCGACCGAAGACTTTTCTGGCGCCAGCTGCGTTCGTCCTGCTGGCGACTCTTGCCGTCCGGCTTGGCGCGCAGGGCGCGGCGCCGCAAACGCCGCAGCAGACGCCACCGCCTGCGCCGGCAGGGGCGGCGGGCCGGGGCGCGCCACAGGGCGCCGGCGCACCACCGCAGGGCCGGGGCCGCGGCCAGGGAACGTTCCCGGCGCAGCAGCGACCGCCCGGGGATCCCGAGGTCATCAAGCGCGGCGCCGGACTCTACGCCGTTAATTGCCGCGCATGCCACGGCACCGACCTTCGCGGCGGCGATCAGGGCGGCCCCAATCTTCTGCGCTCGCAGCTCGTGCTCAACGATCAAGACGGCGAGCTCATTCTGCCCGTCGTGCAGAACGGTCGTCAGAACCCGGGGATGCCCGTGATGCCTCCGCTGCCGATACCGCCTGACGATGTGAAGGCGATCGCGACTTACATCCACAGCGTGGCGGCCAGCGCGCGCGGTCAGGGCGCGCCTCCCGAGGGCCCGCCGGTTGAACTCAACATCGTGGTGGGCGACGCCAAGGCCGGACAGGCCTACTTCGACTCGAAGTGCACGGCGTGCCACACGGCGAACGACATGGCCGGCATTTCGACGCGCGTGTCGGACGCGATGGCCCTCCAGAACTACTGGGTCGGTGGTGGCGGTGGCCGCGGACGCGGCGGGAACCCGCCGACACCGGTCACGGCAACGGTCGTCGACGCCTCCGGACAGAAAGTTGAAGGCCGGCTCATCCGCCTCGACGACTTCTACGTCGTCGTCGGTCTGGCCGATGGCTCGTCGCGGTCGTTCCGCCGGGACGGCGACGTGCCCGAAGGTCGAGGTCAAGGATCCGCGCGACGCGCACCGCAAGCTGCTGCCGACCTACGCCGACAAGGACATTCACGACGTAACCGCTTATCTGGTGACACTGAAATGACGATCAAGAACGTGGTCTTCACGACGTCGATCGCTGCCGCTGCAGCCGTGATGCTGTCGCCGGCGTTCCTTGCAGGCCAGGGCCAGCCGACCCAGGGCGGCCTCGACCCCGCCTCGATCCGGAAACCGCTCGGCGACACGTGGCCGACCTATTCGGGCGACTACACGGGCCGGCGCTACAGCTCCTTGAAGCAGGTCAATCAGACGACCGTCAAGAACCTTACGCTCGCGTGGACAGCGCGCCTGACGGCCGGTGATCCCGCGGCGGCAGGCGCCGGCCGCGGCGGCTTTGGCGGAGGCCGCGGCGGCTTCGGCGGCCCGCAGGCGCCGGTCATCGTCGGCGGCGAGGGCACTGGCGAGTTCGCGGCCAACACGACGCCGCAGGTGAAGGGCGCAATCCTGCAGGTGGACGGCGTGCTCTACGTCACGGCCCCCGACAACGTCTGGGCCATCGACGCGCGCGACGGCCGGGAGCTGTGGCGCTACTACTGGAAGACGAAGGGCGGCACGCACATCGGCAATCGCGGCGCCGCGATCTGGAAGAACTACCTGTTCTTCGAAACGCCGGACAACTATCTCGTGTCGCTCGACGCCCGCACGGGCAAGGAACGCTGGCACGTCGAGATCGCCGACTTCGATCAGCAGTACTTCTCGACGATGGCGCCCGATCGTCGTCGACAACCACGTGCTCGTCGGCACCGGCAACGACCTCGATTCCCCCGGCTTCCTGCAGTCCTACGATCCCGAGACCGGCAAGCGGAACTGGATCTTCTACACCGTCCCGATGAAGCCTGGTGATCCCGGCCTCGACACGTGGCCGAGCCTCGAGGCGGCGCGCCACGGCGGCGGCCAGGTGTGGATTCCCGGGCTCCTACGATCCGGAAACGAGGTACTACATCTTCGGCACCGGCAATCCGACGCCGGGCTACACGGGCGCCGGCCGCAAGGGCGACAACCTCTTCACCTGCACGCTCATCGCCGTGAACGTCGAAACCGGCAAGATGGCGTGGTACTTCCAGACGTCGGTGCACGACACGCACGACTGGGATTCGGCGCAGACGCCGATCCTCATCGACACGACGATCGACGGCAAGCCGCGCAAGCTCGTGTCCACCGCGGCGCGCAACGGCTACTTCTATACGGTCGATCGCGTGACCGGCAAGCACATCGTCACGAGCAAGTACGGCACGACGACGAACTGGGCGTCAGGCCAGCGCCCGACGGGCGTAGTCGATCCGAATCCCGCGAAGGAAGCGACGATTCCCGGATCGCTCGTGTCGCCGGTCGAAGGCGGCGTGACGAACTGGCCGCCGCCCGCGTACTCGCCGGACACCGGCCTGTTCTACGTGCAGGAGCACAACGGCTTCAACCTGCTCTATCTGACGGACCCTGATCCCCGCGGCTCGATGGGCCTCGGCGGCAAGGCTGTCGCGCAGCTGGGATCGCTCGGCGACTACCTGACGGCCATCGATCCGAAGACGGGCAAGGTCGCGTGGCGGCATGCGTTCCCGGGTGGTGGCGGCGGCGGTCTCCTGACAACCGCCGGCAAGGTCGTCTTCTCCGGCGACGGCGCCGGCAACTTCGCCGCCTTCGATGCGACCAACGGCAAACCGCTGTGGCATTCGCGCATCGGCAACATCTCGAACGCGCCGCAGACCTACAGCATCGACGGCAAGCAGCACGTGCTCGTCGCCGTCGGCGACATGCTGTATACGTTCGCGATGTATTGATCGGGCGATCCGAACATGGAACGCAACGCCCGCTGGAGCGGGCCGACGACGACGATTACGACCTGACCGGTGCGCGCTCCGGCGCGCTCGGCAGCTACAAGACGTTCAATCCCCTGTCTTCCTCGGTGCGCGTCGAGTTCGGCGCCATCACGCACACCGGTGTGCGCCGCAAGACGCAGCGACGATCACTTTCTGATCGTTCGTCTCGGCCGGTCCCAGGAAACCATCGCCACGAGCCTGCCGTCAGGCGCTGTTCCCGATCGCTTCGAGGAGCACGGGCTATGGATACGTCGTCGCCGACGGCATGGGTCCTGATGGCCCGGAAATCGCCAGCCGGCTGGCGCTGGCGACGCTGGCGCAGCTGGTGCTCCACTTCGGCCGCTGGAACGTCCGCATCAACGAGCGGACGGCCTGGGACATCGCGCAGCGCGGCGAGCGCTTCTATCAGCGCGTCAACGACGAAGTCACGGAAGCTGTCGCACAAGCATCCAGCGCTCGCGGGCATGAGCACGACGCTGACCACGGCCTACAGCGCCGGCGACGAGCTCTTCATCGTCCACGTCGGCCACTCGCGCGGCTACCTCTATCGAAACGGCCTGCTCACGCGTCTGACGAAGGACCAGACTGTGCAGCAGCGCCTCGCCGACACCGGGCGCAGGACGCCAACCGAGCTCGCCGCACACGACCTCCGTCACGTCCTGACCGACGCCATCGGCGGCCACGCCGGCGAACCGGACATCGAGATTCAAAACTACCTGCTGATGGACGGGGACGTCGTGCTGCTCAGCACGAATGGCCTCACCGACCTGGTCGACGACGATCAGATCGCGAACGTGCTCCGGGCCGGACAGGATCAGCCGTTGCAGCCACAGGCGCAGCGCCTTGTCGACCTTGCGCTCGAGCGCGGCGGCCCCGACAACATTACGGCCGTCCTGGCGCGATACCAGATCCCCTAGCGCATCCAGGCCAAGCAGCCACCGGCTCTCAGGATGACATCCCTGGTTCTTCTTCTCGCGGCGTGCCTCGCCGGGCCGGCGGTCGCTGTCGGTCTCGCTGCGATCGGGTACCGTGGCAAGTCACCGGGAGCGGTGGTTGCCGGCACGCGCCCTCATCGTTTTGTGGCGGACATTCCAGCAGATGCGCGCCGTCGGGTTGCAGCGGCTGCAATGGCCAGCACTTCTGGGCCTGCTGATCGTGCTCGGGGCCGCAACGTTCTATACGGTGCGGCTGAGCAGCTTCATGATCGACGTCACCAAAGCGGACCTTTCAGTGTTTCCCGCGCGTCAGTTCTTCCGGGCGCACAGCTGCTTGAGCGCGTACACGGAAGCGGCGCGGCTCTCGACAACGGGCGTCAACATCTTTGATACCGCGCCGTACTCGAAACCCGGCCAGCCGGACACCGCTCGAACCATCGGCCCTCTCGACGTGGATTTGTACCAATACCCGCCGCCGTTTCTCGCACTGCCGCGCCTTACAGTCGCCGCCGGACTCGAGTTCCTGACGACTCGCCGACTGTGGTTCGCCGTGCAGAGCGTGGTACTGCTGCTCGGTGTCGTCGTCACCGCGAGATGGATCGGAGGCATGAGCGGGCTGCTCGCGCTGCTGCTCGCGCCATTCCTCTGGCTGGCACCGACAACCCGTGTGACGCTGCAGATTGGCAACTTTCAACTGACGGCGTTTGCCCTGAGCATGCTGGCGATGATCGCGTTCGAACGCCGCCATGACGCGCGCGGCGGCCTGGTGCTGGGCTTTTCGACCGTCAGCAAAGTCTTTCCCGGAATTCTCGGCGTGCTGCTGGTTGCCGACCGGCGCTCGACAAGCGTCCTCTGGACGATCGGCTGGGCGGCGGCGTTCGTCATCGGCACCCTGCTCTGGATCGGCAGCGGCCCGTTCAGCGATTTCTTCAACTATCAGCTGCCTCGCATTCAGTCCGGCGCTGCGTTCTTCTGGATCGACGCGCCGGGGATGGCACCCGTCAACTACGGGATTCACGGCTTGATCATCAAGCTTCGCGTCCTCGGCGTCCCGTGGACGAGTGCCGCGGCGGCGAGTCGCGCGGCAAGCCTCTACGGAGTACTTCTTCTGGCGATTGCCGCCATCGCCGCGTACCGCCTGGGAAGGATGCGCGCGACGGAGAAGAACTTCGAGTGGCTGCGTCTGCGACAGGCGCAAGTCTGGCTGGGACTACTCAATCTCGCGTCGTTCCGCAGCCCGTTCGTGCCCGACGCCTACGCGCTCGTCGGCACGTTGTGGCTGCTGACGCTGCTCGCAGCCGAAGGACATTGGCGCACGACGGGGCGCCTTGCCCTCGCCGTCGCGGGTGCCGCGACGTTCGTGGTTCTCGATGGCAACGTGCTACCAGACCCGGTTCCGTCGTGGATTGTGATGGGAAGTCTCGTGGTGCAGCTGGCCATGATCGCGCTGAATCTCGTCGTCGCGATCGCACCGGCTCGCGGCCCACGACCGCAGACAATGGCGGCCGCGCCCGTCGTCGCGCCTGCATTGCAGGCGACGTAACCGCCGGACGCGGCCCAGTGCGTGTCACCACATACGGGTGGACGCTACATCTTGATCGTCGTCTCGCTCGATTTGCTCTCGAAGCCGTTCGTCGCCGTGACCCGCACGCGCACTGCACTGGCGTCGCCGACCATCTGCCGATCGATAGTGACCTGCGGCGCCTTCAGCGCAAAGCCCGCCGTCTGCCAGGTCCGGCCATCATCAGTACTGACCTGCACGGTGTAGGTCGGCGCGGAAGCCCCAGCCACGCTGCGCTTGCGGGCGCCGCCGCCACTGCTCCATGTCAGGACCGGGTTGTCGTCGTCTTCTGCACCGGCGCGAGCGCGCGCGGCGCGTGAGGCCTGGCGGATGTCGCGCACGGCCTCTGGTGCGCCGGGGACGAACGTGTCGACGACGCTGCCGTTGAAGACGAGCTCCAGGCGGGCAGGGTTCTTCAGCGGCGGAAGCAGTACGTCGATGACTCCGGTTTCGTCGGCTCCGGCGTCACGGCAGGCGTCGGGAATGAATGTCGCCGGGTATTCAACGGGGTTGCGGCCGCCGCGCGAATGCACCCGCAATGTCAACGACGGCCCACGACCAGATCGTTTCTGCTGTTTTCCTGGCGCTCGCAAGCTCGCGTCCGGCCGCAACGGCGGGCAGCGCGTTGACATGGCGCAACGTGCCAAACCCCTTCGTCAGGTTGACGGTCGCGACGACGTGGATCGCGTTTGTGCCGGCCATACGATTTCGGCGACCTGAACGTGAGCCGGGGAGCATGGCACCAGCGGGCAGCGCATCCTCCAGCACGAGCCGATCGCGAATACCAGTATAGGTAAACGACGAGAGCCACTGGAACGAGCAGTAGGTCATGACGTCGTGCCACATCGTTCCGGGTAAAGCGCGCATCGGCAGGCCCTGCGCCGGATCTCCGGTATCGAAGCCCACGAACGCCCCATCGGCATTGGAGAGCTGGCCGTTGACGAACGGATAGGGCGCTCCCCCACCGGCGCCGCAGAACTCTGCGTGAAAGCGGCCGAATGTGTGGCCGAGCTCGTGGCCGGTATACCAGTCGCCATAGGAGCCATCCAGATCCCATCCCCACGTATCCGGGCCTGTCGGACCGGACGCAACCGTTGAGGGATCGGCGCCCGCCGGAATTCCCGAGGCCAGACCGCGCATGAAGAACCCCCCGCCACCATCCGACACGAGACCGTAGTAGTGGGTGCGCGCATCGGTTCCACCGACGACGTCCGCCATGCGGATGCCGCGGACGAACGTGTTGATCGTGGAGGCATCGAACGGCCACATGGACGGCGCGTCCACGACCGCCTGCGACCATTGCACGTCGGCAACGGGATACGCGCGCTCGAGCCACGATTGAATCAGCGTGTAGTCGAGCGCCGAGGGTTCGCGACTGACAGGCGGTGTTCCGCCGAGGAAGCGAACGCCGAGAATCCGAACGCGCAGCGGCGGCGTGGCGGCGAAAGGCACGGTTCGACGCGCCGAGCCGGGACCTTGAGCAGACGAAACGGGCCTGTCTGGTACAGGAGCACGACGCGGACTTCGGTCGATCCAGCGACGCACACTGAGGGCGGCAGGAGGAAGTTCAGGCTCTTGGCTTCGTTCTCCCGCTTGACGAGCAGCTGACCGTTCTCGGCAGGATCGATGGTCACAGGGGCAAGCGAGCGAACGGAGCGCCACGGTCCATTGGGCAGATGTCGAGCCTTCAGCACTCCCTGGATGGCGACGGGGGCGCGGGGCGTTGGCGCTCAGTAGACGCGAACCACCGTTCGTTTACCGGCGACGAGCGGTACGCCGTGCGCCATGTTCTGGATTGACTGAGTGATCTCCACGCCATCGCAACTCAGCTTCGGCAGCGAAAGAAGCTTCAAGCCTTCGAGCTCATGTGGCGGTACTGGCCCCACCAACGAAGCCGACGCAGAGGAATTGCCGCAGCCACACGGACGCGGGCCTTCACGGATTGTCTTCATGAACCACCTCAGCACTGGTGTCGAATGTCGCGCGCAACTGGCGCTGCATCAGACAACGCTCGAAAGCGTCGTTTCGAACAACGTCAGGTGGCTCGGCTCGGTGGTTCGGTAGCTCGGTGGTTCGGTGGCTCGGGGCTCGGGGTTCGGGGTTCGGGGCTCGGGCTTCGGAGCTCAGGCTTCGGGGCTCGAGCTGCCGAGCTACCGAGCTACCGAGCTCCGAGCTCCGAGCTACCGAACTACCGAACTCCCGAGGTCGGTCGGGCTCGGATGCTGTTGAGTTGAGGGGCTATGCGACGTTGGGAACGCCGAAGTGCTGCTGGACGACGAGCGTCACCGCGCCGCGAAGCCGCGGTTGCGTTTTGTGATCGGTAGGTACGACGCGAGTCGGAGTTTCGTGCAGGGCGCGACGGCGGAGAACATCGGCAACGATCGGTCCGACACGATCCCATGCGCTCGTGACCTCGCCAATGACGACGATCACTTGCGGCGCGAGGCCGGAAACAATCGTCGCCAGCCCGGCGCCGAGATACTCGCCCATGCGCTCCAGCGTTTCAATCGCGCGGGCATCGCCGGCATCCGCGCGGCGCAGAAGCTCCTCGAAGCGAGGTGCCTGCCGTCCGCGCGTGTCGCTGTCGCCAGCATAGTACGTCGACCGCCGCCGAGTTCGACGCGTATCGTTCCCAGCATCCGCGCTTGCCGCAGCAGCACGGTGGCCCGGACTCGTCGAGCGTCATGTGACCGAACTCGCCGGCCATCGCATTGGCGCCGCGCACCAGTTGACCGTTGAGGAGAACGCCGACACCGATCCCTTCTGATACGGTCACGGCCACGAGATGGCGCACGTGCTCGTCGTGACGCCCGAACCACAACTCGCCCAGGGCGCAGGCATTGGCGGCATTCTCGACGTTGACTGGCAGCGACGTAGCCGCTTCCAGCATTTCGCGCAGGTTGACGTCCCGCCAGCCAAGATTCGGCGCGAAGACAAGCAGGCCGGATTCGTCGACCCGGCCCGGCAGGCTGAGGCCAATGCCTTCGCAAATCATCCGCGGGTGCTGCTCCCGCAGCGCCGCAATCGTCTTCGCGACCGCGCGCACGAACGCGGCCGGATCGTTCGGCGTCGGGAACGACTCCTGCGCCTCGAACCGCGCATCGACGTTGGCGAGGCCGACGGTCGTCGTCTCCGGCCGGAGATTGACGCCGACGATGCCGGTGCGCTCGACGTTGAGATGGAGGAACCGCGGCCGTCGTCCGCGCGGCAGGCGGCCGATGGCGCCTTCCGTAATCCACCCTTCTTCGATCAACTGATCGACGATGGCGGAGACCGTGCTGCGCTGCAGGCCCGAGCGGCGCGAGAGATCCGCGCGCGACATCGGCTGGTGATGCCGCAGGAAGTTGAGCGTGATTCGCCGGTTGATTTGACGCGCCGTCTCGCTGGTCGCGACCTGGAAGTTCGTCAAATCGATCTTGCGCATTGAACGGGACTATATCAGAGTCGTCGTCGTCAGTCGGTCAGTCGGCAGTCGCGGTCCGCAGCCGGCAGTGGGCAGTCCAGTCTGCCGCCGGGACTGGCGCGGGGTTTGCAGCTTTTCCGGCATCTCGAGGTCCCGGTGTGTATCCGGCGCCTCATCACAATCTGGGGGCAGGCAATGGCAACTACTATCGGACGTTTCTCGCTGTGGTCGACGGTCGCCGTCGCTCACGATTGTGGCGGTGGCGGTCATCTGGGCGCTGACACGGGGGTGAGCCGCAGTCGCGAATGAACCGCGAGCCGACTGGGACTGACTGCCGACTGCCCGACTGTCGACTGCCGACTGCCGACCGACTGCCGACTGATAATATTCCTCCAGTCCATGCATCTTTTCGGCTGGTTCAGGAAGCGACAGACAAATTCTGCAGACGCAAAGCTTGGAGAGTGGCGGCGGCAGTGGCAAGCGGCGGCGACCGGCGCTGACCCGTCGGCGGTTCAGGCGCTCACGACGGAGCTCGATGCCCTGGGTCTCTCCGAAGACGAAACCGAGATCGAGCGTGAGATGCTCGATGGCCTCGCGGAGCTTACGCAGCTGCGCTCCAACATCGACGCCGGCCAATTCCCCATCGTCCAGACAGGGCATCGAGTCGTTGGCACCGACATCTGCCACTTCAGCACGCCATGTTCGATGCCGGACGATCCGGCCCAGCCGAGTGGACGCCTGATCTTCACGGGCAGCCGCGTCATCTTCGCCGGCGGGGCCAGGGCGCTCACCATCTCCTGGCACATGGTGGCCGAAGTTGTCCAACAGGAACGTGACGTTGCCCTCGTCCGTCACGACCGCGAGACGTTCTATCGCTTCCGCTGCAACAACTACTCCGACGCGCTGTGCGGCGGCCTCCTCGCGCGCACGCTGTCAGCGCGGACGCGGAACCGCCAGCCCTGAGCCGCGTTACAATCTGCCTATGCCTGCATCCTCTACCGCCGGTGTCGAGCGTCAGATCGTCACGCCAGGAATCGAGCGTCTGCTGGGCGTCGACCGCCGGCTGGTTGCGGGGCGGCGGGTCGGGCTCGTGTGCAACCCGGCGTCGGTCGATGCGCGGCTGGCTCACAGCGCCGACCGGCTGCACGACGACCCGGAGGTGACGCTCGCGGCGCTCTTCGGACCGCAGCACGGCTTCCGGTCGGATCTCCAGGACAACATGATCGAGACGCCGCACGGCCACGACTGCCGCCGGCGTGTGCCGGTCTTCTCGCTCTACAGCGAAACGCGTGAGCCGACCGCAGACATGCTCGACGGTCTCGATGTGCTCGTCATCGACCTGCAGGACGTCGGCACACGCGTTTACACCTACATCTACACGATGGCGAACTGCATGCGCGCGGCGGCGCGGCGCGGGCTGCCGGTCATCGTGTGCGACCGTCCGAACCCGATCGGCGGCGAGGACGTCGAAGGGGCGCATCTGCAGGAGCCGTGGACGTCGTTCGTCGGGCAGTTTCCCGATCCCGATGCGCCATGGCATGACGATCGGCGAGCTCGCCCGCTTCTTCAACGAAACGTTCGGGATCGGGGCTCGTCTCGAAGTCGTCCCGCTTGAAGGGCTGGCGGCGCGCGATGTACTTCGACGAAACCGGCCTGCCGTGGGTGATACCGTCGCCGAACATCCCGACCCTCGACAGCGCGGTCGTTTATCCGGGCGCGGTGCTGTTCGAGGGGACGAAACTGTCTGAAGGGCGCGGGCACGACGCGGCCGTTCGAGCTTATCGGCGCGCCGTGGATCGATGGCGAGCGGCTGGCGGCAGCGATGAACGAGCGCGGCCTGCCGGGCGTCCACTTCCGCCCCGCGTTCTTCGAGCCGACGTTCCAGAAGCACGCGCGCCAGACGTGCGGCGGCTGCCAGATTCACGTCCTCGATCGGCAGGCGTTCCGTCCGCTGCGCTCCGCCGTGGAGCTCATCGACGAGTTCCGGCGATCAGATCCCGCGCGGTTCGCATGGCGTGAGCCGCCGTACGAGTACGAGCACGACAAAGAGCCGATCGACATCCTCTACGGCTCCGATCGGCTGCGCCAGACGATGGACGGCGGCAGCAGCGTGACGGCGCTCGTGCAGTCGTGGCGCGCCGACGAGGACAGGTTCCACCGCCAGCGCGCGCCGTTCCTTCTCTACTGAGTAGCCGAGGGGCTTTGCCCCTCGGACTCCCTGCATACGCGCCCTCGCTCGCTGCTTCGCCACGCTCGCTCCGGTCGCGTGGCTCGCTTCGCTCGCGTCTTGAGGAGCTTCTCAGCCGCGCGTCTTTGCGATGCCGGGCGCGCGCTTTTCCTGGCGCGTCTGCGGCATGCATGTGGTGCGTCGTGAGATGCTTCTTCAGCGCCTCGAAGGCGTCGTCGGCCGTGTTGACGCGGCAGAGCAGGTCGAGATCGCGCTCTCTCGATCGCTCCCCATTCGACCAGCGGCTTGAGGTCGAGGACCTGCATCCCAGTAGTCGGTGCCGTAGAGGATGACGCAGCAGCTTCTTCGAAAGCTTGCGCGTCTGCGCCAGCGTCAGGATCTCGAACATCTCGTCGAGCGTCCCGAAGCCGCCGGGAAAAATCACCAGCGCCTTTGCCAGGTACGCGAACCAGAACTTGCGCATGAAGAAGTAGTGGAACTCGAAGTGGAGACCCTTCGGTGATGTAGCGGTTGGGTCCCTGCTCGAACGGCAGCCTGATGTTGAGGCCAACGCTCTTGCCGCCAGCTTCGTAGCGCGCCGCGGTTGGCGGCCTCCATGATGCCGGGGCCACCGCCGGAGCACACGACGAACCGCCGATGCGGCTCTTCGAGCGACAGGCTCCATTCCGTGAGGCATGTGCGCGAGCTCGACGCGCGTCCTCGTAGTAGCGCGACCACTCGACCGCCTTCGCCGCCGCTTCACGGCCGCGGCATGGCCGTCGCGTTCTCGGCTTCGTGCTGGTCAGCCGCAGCAGCGCCCGCTCGGCGCTCTTGCGGCTGTCGATCCGTGCCGAGCCGAAGAACACGACGGTGTCCTGAATGTTGGCTTCGCGAAACCGGCGCAAGGGATCGAGATATTCTGCGAGGATACGAAGCGGCCGGGCGTCGGACCTGTCGAGAAAAAGTCAGATCGTGGTACGCGAGAGGCTGTTTGGACGGCATCGGAAAAAACTCTTCCACATATCCGGCTGCAACGCAACACGGTACGAAACTGCAACGTCATCGAGACGTTGCCAGAAGCTGCCGGCGACGCTGAAACCGGTGATGTAGCACTAACGAAGTCCGAAAGCGATCGACGATCCGTCGTCGGACCGCTGACCTGCAGAGGAGATTCGATGATCTGCAAGCAGGTGCTGCCCGCCGTGCTGATTGCGTGCGGGTTCTGGTGGGGACGGCAGCGTCGCGGCCGCGATCGATCCGGGCAGACGCCGGCCAGCAGCGGCACGGGTGGCAGCTGCCGCCGGATGCGGATGACCAAGAAGAGTCCGCTGACCGCCGACGCCAAGGTCCTCGCCACCGGCAAGTCGGTCTTCAAGGACAAGTGCACGAAGTGCCATGGCCCGGCCGGCCTCGGCGACGGGCCTGATGCGGACCCGGAGCATCGTGAGGAATGGACCTCACGAACGCCAAGCGCGCCGATCGCAACTCGGACGGCGTCGTCTTCTACAAGGTCTCGAACGGCCGGCGCAAGCCGAAGATGCCGGCGTTCAAGGACGAACTGAACGAGCAGCAGATCTGGTCGGTCGTCGCCTACGTGCAGACGCTGCGTAAGAAGTAGCGCGAGCTCGACGGTCACAGGAACTTCACCACCAGCTCGCCGATCGCATAGCCGACGGCGGCGACGCCAAAGCCCACCAGGAACATGTCGCGGCCGCTCGCCCATATGCTCGCGGCCGGTGAAGAGGCTGCGCGCCGCGCCGATCGCGAAGTGCGCGAGCATGCTGACGGCCAGCGAGACCCACAGCGCGTGGCCGAAGCTCATGAGAGAAACGGCACGATCGGAATGAAGGCGCCGACCGCCGTCGCAACTCCTGTCACCAGGCCGTCCTTGAGCGGCGCGAGCTCGGCGGGATGGATGTTCAGTTCTTCCCGCACCATCGCGTCGAGCGCCTGCGCCGGATCGGCCATCATGGCGCGCGCGGTTTCGCGCGCGCGCTCCGGCGTCAGACCCTTCGCTTCGTAGATCACCGCAAGCTCGTCTTCTTCGAGGTCCGGCATCAGCCGCATCTCATGGCGCTCCATCTCGATCTGATGCGCCTGCACTTCGGCTTCGCTCTTCGCCGCCAGGTAGCCGCTCGAACCCATCGACAGCGCGTCGGCGATGGCCCCGGCAATGCCGCTGACGATGACGACGTGCGGCGCGACGTTGGCGCCGACGACACCGGCGACGAGGCCGAAGTTGGCCGTGAGGCCGTCGTTGAAGCCGTAGACCACGCTGCGCAGGTAGCCGCCGGCGCCGGCGACGTGCCACGGCTCGCCTTCACGCCCCATGACTGCCGACAGCTCCCGCGCGTGCATGGCCGAATCCGACGCGATGTCGACGGCCGCGGCGTGCGTGAGGCGATCGGTCGAGTGCCGCGCCATGCCGAGATAGGCCTGCACTTCCCGGCCTTCCTCCGCAAGCATCAGCGGCATGATCAGGCTGTTGCCGAATCGCCGCGCCGCCCACGCGAGCGCGCGCGTCCTCATGGCGGTCTTGTAGGCTGGCAGCGCGCGGCCGGCTTCGCGAAAGAGCTCGGTCCAGCGCTCGACGTGCCGGTCCTCGACGCGCGCCAGCCGCTCGAAAAGCTGGCGCCGTTCGCCATTCACCTCGACGCTGGCCATGCGCGCGATAGAGAAACGCCGCGTCGCGCTCGTCGCAGTAGTGCTCGTCCCAGTGCGCGTCCGGCTGCGGCTTGCCCAGCGGCGCAAAAGTCGTTTCGGGGGCCATGGCTGCATTGTAGTGAGAAACGCGCCAGAGTTGCGGGAGATCACGACGTTCAACACGAAGACTCGAAGTTCACGAAGACGACACGAAGGGAACAAGCTATCTCAAGAAAGCCATCTGCACCCGTGCCGCGCTGATGACAGTTCGGTCGAGGCTGCCGGGTGCCAGCAGCCGGCACCGTGGCAGCACGGTCGATTGCTGCCGGCGAGCGTCCGAAGCACCGTCAGCCGACGCCGGCTCTGAACGCACCGGCGTTGCCAGCCCGAGGTGGCCGAACTGCACCGCGTGAAGCGTGCTCAAGTGCTCGTGAATGGCAGCTGTCCTCTTCGTGCGTCTTCGTGGCTTCGAAACTTCGTGTTGAACCCGTTTCCTCAAGAGCAACCTCACGCACGCTCGGCTACAATGGCCGCGTGCCGGCGACACCGGAAGACACGACCCCCACGCACTTCGAACAATCGCTGCTCATCCGCTGCACGCCGCCGCGGGTCATGGCGGCATTCTTCGAACAGGAAGCGCTCGGTGTGTGGTGGCAGGTGGTACGGTCGATTGTCACGCCGCGGCCTCTCGGCGTGTACGCGATCGAGTGGGAACCAACGGCCGAACGCGACGACCTGCTCGGCCGGCTCGGCGGCGTGTTTCACGGCACGGTCATCGAATACCTGCCGGGCCGCGAGCTCTTTATTGCCGACGCGTGGTGGCTGCCGCCAGACGATGAACCGATTGGACCAATGGCGCTCGAGGTCAGCTGCATGCTCGAGGGCGCGTCGTGCCGGTTACGGGTCCGGCAGAGCGGCTTCGAAGACAGCGCCCGATGGCGGCGCTACTACGCAGTGATCGCGCGCGGCTGGCAGTCGTCTCTACAAGCGCTCAAGGAGTACCTGGAGCGCTGAGCCGGCGGACGTGCAGGAAGTTGCTGTCGGGCCGCGCCTCGTCGGGATTCACGTTGATGAAAACGACGGTCGCCCCCGGCGGCAAGCAGCCGGCGCTCGATCAACTCCAGCGACAGGCGATCGACCTGCGCGCTCGGCCGTGACGAACGGCAGAACGCCCCACGACATCGCCAGCGAGCCGGCAACCGCGGGGTCGGGCGTCGCCGCCAGGATTGTCGCCAGCGGCCGGCACGCCGAGAGCAGCCGCGCCGTGTGCCCTTCGACCGTCACGGCGACGATCGCGTCGGCCTGGCCGGTGGTCGCGAGCGCGACAGCCGCCTGCGCCAGCGCGTGGCCGTGGCGCGTGCTGGCCGATCCGATGGCCGGCGGCGGATTGATGGCCGGCAGGATCGACTCGGCGTCGCGGATGACGGCGTCCAGCGTTTGCACGACGCGGACGGGAAATGCGCCGGCGGCGGTCTCGCCCGCCAGCATGATCGCGTCTGCGCCCTCCTCGACGGCGTTCGCGGCGTCGCTGACCTCGGCGCGAGTAGGACGCGGCTCGACGCGCATCGACTCGAAGACCTGCGTCGCCACGATCGCCGGTAGACCGAGGGTTCGCGCGCAGCGGATGATCTGCTTCTGCGCCCGCGGCACCTGCTCGAGCGGCATCTCGAGGCCCAGATCGCCGCGCGCCACCATCACACCCTGAGCGTGTTTCAGGATGGCCTCGAGGTTCTCGAGCGCAGCCGGACGCTCGATCTTGGCGACGACCGGCGTCGTTCGCCCGGCGGCGGTGATGATCTCCTCGGGCGCGCGCCGACATCAGCCGCGGTCTGCACGAAGCTCAACGCGACGAAGTCCACGCCGAGGCTCAGGCCAAACCGGAGATCGTCGACGTCCTTGTCTGTCAGCGCCGATGGCGGCAGGGCGACGCCTGGCGCGTTGATGCCCTTATGAGCGCCAAGTGGTCCGCCGTGAACGACCGCGACCTCGAGGCCGACCGCCGAGCGCCCGAGGACGCGCAGCTCGATCCGGCCATCATCGAGGAGCAGCCTGTCCCCGCTCTTCGCCGACGCGATCAGCTCCGCGTACGGAGTAAAGATCCGTCCCGGCTGGCTCGGCGCATGCCCCGCCGCCAGAACGATCGTCTCCCCCGCCGTCAGCGGCAACGGCCGATCCCCGGCGAGCGGTCCCGTTCGAATCTTCGGCCCACTGAGGTCCTGCATGATCCCGACGTGACGGCCGGCATCTCCGGCGATCTCCCGGATGCGGGCGAAGCTCTCGGCGTGGGAAGCGTGGTCGCCGTGCGAGAAGTTGAGCCGGAACACGTCGACGCCGGCTGCCACCAGCGCGGCGATGATTTCCCGGCTCGCGCTGGCAGGACCGAGCGTGGCGATGATTTTGGTGTGGCGCATGTTGGCTGTTCGCTGCTGGCTGCTCGCGGCTCGGCTCGGTTCGGTGTCTGGCCGTTGAATCGTGAATCGTAGCTCTAATCGCTACCCCGCCTATCGGCCCAGGGATCGACGAGCGCCTTCGTAATGCGCATGGCTTCGGCGTCCGCCAGCGCCTCGTTCAGGGCGCTGCAAGCGGATACGTCCTCGCGCCGATGTCCCGCCAGGGGACGCTGCCGTGCTCCTCGAGGATCCGAATCGCCTCGAGAAAATGCCGAGACTCGCTGCCCCAGCACCCACGAATCTCGAGATGCTTGCGGTTGATGTGATGATGGGCATTGATGCTGCTCGGCCCGACATCAGTGTAGTGCCCGGCAATGACGTAGCGGCCGCCGTCGCGGACGAGCGTCATCCCTTCCTCGACGGCGCGCGCCGAACCCGCGGCCTCGATCACGACGTCGACGCCCTCGCCGTTCGTCAGATCGCGCACCATCTGCAACCGCTCGCTCTGCGTAGTCCCGGTCAGCGACAACGCATGGTCCGCGCCCATGCGTCGCGCCAGTTCGAGGCGCGGAGCCGGATCTCCGATGGCGAAAATCGTCGACGCGCCAGCTATCCGGCACAGCGCGATCGCGCACAGCCCGACGGCGCCGACGCCCTGAACGAGCACGCTGTCCCCCGGGCCGAGCGCCGCGCGCTCGCGGATGTGGACGGCCGTCAACAGGCCGCAGCCACCGCCAATGTAGTCGTCGACGCTGACGGCGTCTGGCAACCGGGCGATGCCGACACCGGGCTCGAGGTAGATGTGCTGCGCCCAGCCGCCGAACAGGCCCTCCGCGGCTGAGTCGGTGATGCCGTAGACGCGGCGCGACGGACATCGCGTCGGCGTGCGATGCACGGTGCACGCGCGGCAGCTGACCGCACGTGCGATGCACGTCGAAAAACACCGCACGATCGCCCTCGCGCAGATCCGCTCCGTCGAGTCCAGCGACGCGCCCGCGAATCGAATCGAGCACACCAGCCGACACGTGTCCTGGAATGATCGGATATGGGACGCCGGACAGGCGGCCGTGCCACAGGTGAACATCGGTGCCGCAACCTCCGCGCGCGTCGGTCCGCAGGAGCGCCCCGCCAGGGGGCAGGTCAGGACGAGGAAACTCCCGGATCTCAATCGGCTGCAGCGGCGCGGGCATCACCGCGGCCAGGATAGGTAGCGTCACTTTGGGGTACATTGTAGATTCGTTGATTGCGATCGAGCGGCAGTTCGTGCTCGTGATCCAGTCGCGCCTGCGGATTGTCGAGGTGTCGTTGACCAACCGGCGGAATGTGATAGCAGCAGCATTGACGACTGTGATTCTCCTGCCCGGCCTCGCCGGAGCGCAAACCTACACAGCTCCTCAACCACGGCGGCAATTCATTACTCTCAGCTACAACTGGCTGTACACGTTCCCTCAGCACCTCAAGGAACATCCCCTCGAGGATCTGCTCGGCACCGAGGTCGCAGACGGGAACGCCGCCGTACGAGTACAAGACGCGCAGACGGCGCGACCCAGATCGATCTCCTGGAATTCAAACGGCCGGGACAGGGCGTCGGCGTCTCGGTGTATCCGTTCGGGATGAAGTCTGGCGCGACGCTCGGCGTACGCGGCAGCGATCGAGGACATTGCCCGACATGCGCTTCGCCTTCGACGGTCCCGGCGCGCTCGACTGCCTACGCGTTCACGGGCGCGCTCGCCTACGACGTCGGTGCCGGGCTCTATGTCGCCGACGTCTCGCCTGGCTGGGGCCTCGGCGCTTACGCCTTCGTCGTCGGCGGCATCGGCCGCATCACGAGCGATCTCGGCGGCGGCAGCCGCCGGTTTCGCCGAAGGTGGCGGCGGCGTGCAGACAGGCCCTATCGGCTTCGAGATCTCCGCCAAGTTCGGGTGGAACCGCATCGAGCGATCCCGTCGAGCACCGCTTCCTGACCGTCCCCATCAACATGCGCGCGACGGTGAGCTTCTGATGGCAACGCCCTGATTCCGGCTCGAGGCCTGGCTGGCGGCTGCCTTCGCCGACGCCGAACGGCGAGGGCTCGGCGAATTGAAACCACTTCTCGAGTCGATGGCAAAGTCGAGCGCCGCATTGCGCGACGCCGATGCGCAACTCGATGCCATTGAGCAAGCCCAGGCTCAGGCCCAGGCCGCCGCCGGCAGCGCCATACCTTCCAAGACTGACGAGTCATGACCGCGGATCTCAGACCGATTGTCGAGATCGCACCACTGGTGCGATCCGGAGCACTCTCCCCCGTCGATCTCGTTCAGGGCTGCCTGGCCCGCATCGACGCGCGGCCAGAGGTCAACGCCTACATCACGAGGCTCGACGACCGCGCGCTCGCTGACGCGGACGAACGGGAACGAGAGATCCGATCGGGGCACTATCGCGGGCCGCTGCACGGCATACCGGTGTCGGCGAAGGACCTGATCGACGTTGCTGGCGTCAAGACGACTTCGGGCTCTGCCCTGCCTGCCGCCGCTGCCGTCTCCGACGCCGCGGTGATTGTGCGGCTGAAAGAAGCGGGCGCCATCATCATCGGCAAGACCAACCTGCACGAGTTCGCCTTCGGTACGACGAGCGAGGAAACGGCCTTCGGGCCGGTCACGAATCCGTTCGACGTTTCCCGGTCTGCCGGCGGCTCGAGCGGCGGCGCTGCGGCCGCCCTGGCGACGGGGATGTGCTTTGGCGCCCTGGGCACCGATACCGGCGGATCCGATCCGCATTCCGTCGGCGGCGTGCGGCACGGTGGGCCTCAAAGCCACAGGCGGTGAGCTCTCGTGCAGGGGCGTCGTCCCGCTCAGCACATCGCTCGACCATGTCGGGCCGATGGCCAGAACTGTCGCCGACGTCGCCATGCTCTTCGACGCGCTGGCTGGCCCGGCCGCCGTTGGGACGCCAGCCGCTGTCAAGGCAACATCGCTCGTGTTCGGCGTTCCTCGAACATATTTCTGCGACAAGCTGGAACCAGGCACGCGGGAGGCGCTCGAGAATGCCTGCGCCGCGCTTCGTGCCGCCGGTCACACCGTCCGCGATGTGGAAATCGCTCACGCCGCCTGGACGGCCGACGTCTACCTGCACATCGTCCTTCCGGAAGCGTCGCAGTATCACGCGCAGTTTCTCGATCGCTACGCTGCACTCTATTCACCGGGCGTGCGTATCCGGCTGGAGATGGGGCGCTACTTGCTCGCGGAAGACTACGTGCGCGCGCAAAGACTGCGCGACCGCCTCCGCCACGAGGTCGATCGCGCGCTCGAGGGCTGCGATGCGCTGCTCCTCCCGACGCTGCCAATTCCGGCGCCGACGCTCGGGGCGACGACGGTGGAGATCAACGGCACAGCGGAGCCCGTTCGCGGCACGATGCTTCGGCTGACGCAGCTGTTCAACATCACCGGCCATCCGGCCATCGCGCTTCCGGCGGCGCAGAGTGTCGATCCGCTGCCACGAAGCGTGCAGATCGTCGGCCGGCGCCACGAAACTCGCCAACTCCTCACGATCGGCGGCGCCGTCGAGCGATCGCTGCTGCAAGCAGGGTCGCTGAAACTATGCTGAGCGGAGTCTTTCACGCCTGGGAACGGCGCCTGGCGTCGGTCTCAACCGATCGAATCGTGCGGCCGTTCGAGTGGGGCCTCGAGTGGGTAGACGAGTGGGCGGATGCGTGGGTCGATACAAACGGCGGCGCGGCAGCGCCCGAGGCGGTCCTTCAGGAATGGGCCGACCGCATGGTTGCGGAGAGCGAAGACTTCTTCGCCCTGCCGCCATGCTCCGACTTCGATCTCGACGGCGAGTGGCTCTCGTATCCGAGCGCCGTGCGGACGCCACACGCCGAGAACAACACCGTGCGGGCGAGGTATTTTCCTGACGATTCGCCGCGAGGCCGCCGTCGCGCCGTGATCGTTCTGCCGCAGTGGAACGCGGATTCCGGTGGCCACGTCGGTCTCTGCCGCCTCCTCAACCGCTTCAAGATCAGCGCCCTGCGCCTCAGCATGCCGTATCACGATGCCAGGATGCCGCCGGAGCTTAGCCGCGCGGACTACATCGTCAGCTCGAACGTCGGACGGACGGCGCAGATCTGCCGTCAGGCCGTCCTCGACGCGCGCCGCGGCATCGCCTGGCTGGCGTCGCAGGGCTACGAGTCGATCGGCATCCTCGGCACGAGCCTCGGATCGTGCCTGGCGATGCTGACTGCCGCACACGAACCGCTCCTGAAGACGGCTGCGCTGAATCACATTTCGCCGTATTTTGCAGATGTGGTGTGGTCGGGATTGTCGACGCTGCACGTGCGTCAAGGCCTTGACGGTCACATCGATCTCGAGCAACTGCGGCGGATCTGGATGCCGATCTCGCCCTTTCCTTACCTCGAGCGCGTACGCGGCAAGCGAGTGCTGCTCGTCTATGCCCGCTACGACCTGACGTTCCCCGTCGAGCTATCGAGGATGTTCGTGGAGGAGTTCAGGCGTCGCGGAATCGAACACCAGCTGGCAGTCCTGCCGTGCGGGCACTACAGTACCGGCGTCACGCCCTTCAAATGGCTCGACGGGCTGACCTTGTGCCGCTTTCTCTCCCGAAACCTCTGACTACGCCTGTCGGCGGACGGCGGTCTGCAGTCGGCAGGCGGCGAGGGAGGAGAGGAACTGTCCCGAACATCGCAGCGTCCAAGCTCTAGACCCAAAGGCGCTCCTGCGACGCCGACTGCCATGCGACGACCGTTATACACTGAGCCGATCCTATGAGTTTCGCCAGAATCAGTCTGAGCCTGGTCGGGATCGCCGGCGTGGTCGCTCTTGCCCTCGCCGGGGGCATCATCTGGCTGATGATTACGCAGCCGGTCATGGTCGCCGACTCGGTCGCGAAGGGCGAGTACTCGCCGCTCGCCAAGGCGATCGCCTCGGCGCTCTACGACGCGCTGGCCGGCCTGCTCAAATACTTGTAGGCCGGCGCGACGCTACCCGTTTGCCTCGACCGTCACGGGCTGCCAAGTCCGAGCTCACCCACCGCTCCGATCTTCCCGGGATCGCCGACGATGACAGTCAGCAGTCGTGACGGGTCGATGTGCGCTTCGGCGACTCGTGTGAGGTCCTGGGGTGTGAGGGCCTGCACCTTTGGCACGAACGTCGTGAAGTAGTCGTCTGGCAGATCGTAGAGGGCGATCTGGGCGATGGCGCGAGCGACCTGCTCGCCGGTCTCGAAGCCGCGCGGGTATCCGCGCGTCAACGGCGCGCGGCCAAGCTCGAGCTCCTCGGGCGTCACGGGACGCGAGCCCCGGATTGCCTCGAGCTCCGAGACTGCCTCGCGAACTGCATCAGCTGTGGCATCGGATTGCACGCTGGCATAGAACGAGAACGGGCCACGGCCCCGTCTGAACTCGAAGCTCGTGCGTGCGCCATAGGTGTAGCCCTTGCGCTCGCGGAGGTTCGAATTGATACGGCTCACGAACTGCCCGCCGAGCACCAGGTTCATCGTGACGAGCGCGTGGTAGTCGCTGGAGCTGCGCGAAACCCCGACGTGCCCGATCCGCAGCTCCGATTGCGGCGCCGCATCGCGCGGCACAATCGCCATCTGCAGGTTTCCCGGCGGGATCGGCAGCGCGGCTGGATCCTCGAGACTCTCGCCGATCGCCGCAGGCCGCCAGCCGCCAAACGCGACGTCGATCGCCTCGGCAAGCGAGTCATGCGATCCGTTGCCAACGGCGATAACCGTCGTTCGCGCCGGCTGGTAGATCCGCTGATGAAAGTTCTGCGTCTCGCCAACGCTCATCGCGCGCAGCGAGTCCTGATCGCCGATCGGCAGGTGGCCGTACGGATGCGCACCGTAGAGGCATCGCGCAAAGACACGCTCGGCGAGCGCTGGCGGCATCTCGCGCATCTGCAGCAGCCGGTTGAGGCGAAGGTCGCGAACGCGATCGAAGTCGTCCGCGTGCAGGCGGGGCTTGGCAATCATCTCGGCGAGGAGCGCGAGCGAGCGAGGCGCTGAACGTTCGAGCGTGGTGATGCCGACGAGCGTCGCGTCCGAGCCGACCTCTGTATCGAGCTGGGCGCCGAGTCGTCCGATCAAATCGTGCAGCGCCAGCGCGTCGAGGTCGCCGCAGCCTTCGTCGAGCAGATCGCCGGTGATCGCCGCGAGACCGGGACGGGTGGCGGGATCGAAGGCGGCGCCGCCGCGAATCAGGACCAGGATGGACAGCAGCGGCACGGCGCCGTGCACGGCGGTCCACGCGTCGATGCCGTTGGCAAGGTGGCGTCTCCGGATTTCGGGAAACGCAAAGGCCGGCTCCGGCCCGGACCGCGGCAGACGGGATCGATCGACGGCCGTCACGAGACCGACACCGGCTGCGAGCCCGCGAGGGCGAGAGCGCCCTGGCCGCGAGGAACGACACTGAGGACGACGCGTCCTGCGCCGAGCCACTTCTCCGCTGCAGCGCGCAGCCGGGCTGCGTCGGCGCGGCGATACCGTTCCAGATCCTCGTCGAAATATCCCGGGGCGCCCAGGTAGATGTTGTAGGCGTTGAGCTGATCGGACTTGCCGCCGAATCCGCCCACGGTCTGCAGCCGGTGAAGGAAATGCGCTTCTGCCTGCGCCATGCACCGCTCGAGCTCGACGGCGGAAGGACCGTCGGCGATGAACCGCGCGACCTCCGCGGCAATGGCCTGTTCGAGGTCGACAAGCGTCCTGCCAGGCGCCGCGGTGGCGATAATCTGAAAGAAGCTTCCGAGCTCGCGCGATCCCTGCGAGGCTGCAATCTCCGAGGCAATGCGCTGCTCGTAGACCAGGCTGCGATAGAGCCGCGACGTCTTCCCACCGGCAAGAACTTCCGACACCAGATCGAGCTCGGCATCGTCCTCGCCAAAGAGCGCGGGCGAATGCCATGCGATGTAGAGGCGCGGCAGTTCGATGCGGTCTTCGAGGACCAGCCGAGTCTCGCCCGTCAGGTTTGCCGGAGGCGGCGTGACCGGCGGCGTTTCCGGTCCCGGATCGAGATCGCCAAAGTAGGCCGACGCCAGCGCGACGGCGCGATCGGCATCGATGTCGCCGGCAATCGCCAGCGAGGCGTTGCGCGGCCGGTAGTAGGTCTGAAAGAACTCGCGGACGTCATCCAGCCGCGCGGCCTTGATGTCCTCGGCAGCGCCGATTGTCATCCAGTGATACGGATGATCCGGTGGATAGAGCGCCGAGACGAGCGACATCCCGGCCAGGCCGTAAGGACGATTCTCGTAGTTCTGCCGCCGCTCGTTGAGGACGACGTTGCGCTGGTTTTCGAACTTGGCGTCCGTGAGAGCGGGCAGCAGGTAGCCCATGCGATCGGACTCCATCCACAGCGCGAGCTCGACCGAGTTGGCGGGCACCACTTCCCAGTAGTTCGTGCGGTCGGCGTTGGTCGATCCGTTCAGGACGCCGCCGACTTCCTGGAGCGGCCGGAAGTATCCCGAATCGTGGTTCTTCGACCCTTCGAACATCAGGTGTTCGAACAGGTGCGCAAAACCGGTGCGCCCTCGCTGCTCGTTCTTCGACCCGACGTGATACCAGATGTTGACGGCCACGATCGGACAGCCGTGATCCTCGTGCACGATCACATCGAGCCCGTTCGGCAGCTCATGGTGCACGAATGGAATGTTCATGGCGGAAAGGCGGGCACGAAGCGACTGGACGGGCGGGCGCGGCGTCGGCGTCAGGGCTTCTTGAACTCGCCGCACCCTGACATCGCCGTTCCATGGTACGGGTTGCGGATCGTGTCTTCTTTCTGGAGCCACGACTGCTTGACCATCGGGCAGTACGCCAGCTTGACGTCGCCAAGATCCTTCCAGCCGTCGGCCTTTGCGGCAGCAACCACCGCATCGGTAAGCGGCCCGAAGCTGTCGCGCGCGGCCTTGAGGTCCGCGGCGGCCGCCACGGTCTTGGCGGCCTTGGCGATCGCCGCTCCAGACTCGCCCATCGCATCAGCACGCGTCGCCAGCGCCGTTGCCGCAGGCTTCACGCCCTCGAACTTATCGGTTGCGAGCTGGGCCTGAATCTCCAGATAGGACCCGACAACTTCCTTGAGCCCTTCAGCGGCTCGCAGCATCGTTGCACCAGCCGCCACGGCAATCACGAGGGCACAGAACAAAAACTTTTTCATGATGTCATCCAAGGGCCGAGAACCGGGAACCGCTCCCTAGTTCACCTGCACGAGCGGAATCGCCTTTTTGTAGCTGGCGATCGACAGCTGCGCGGCCAGCTGTTCTGCCGCGGCGCGGAACGAGCGCGCGGCCGGCGATTGCTTCTCGCCGATGGTTATAGGCACGCCGGTGTCGCCGCCGACGCGAATCGGCTCGTAGATCGGGATGCGGCCGATGAAGGGGACCGACAACTCGGCTGCCAGCGTCTCGCCGCCGCCTTTGCCGAAGATGTCGCTTTCCATCTGGCATCCGGGGCAGATGAAGTGGCTCATGTTCTCCACCAGGCCCAGCACCGGCACATTCAGTTTCTGATACATGCGCACGGCGCGGCGCGTGTCGGCGAGCGACACCGTCTGAGGCGTCGTGACGACGACCGCGCCCGATACGGGGACGGTCTGGCTCAGGCTGAGCGCGACGTCGCCGGTTCCCGGCGGCATGTCGACGATCAGGTAGTCGATGTTCTCCCAGCGTACCTCGCGAAAGAACTGCTGGATGACGCCGTGGAGCATCGGACCGCGCCAGATCACCGGCGCGTCGTCACCAGTGAGAAACCCCATGGAGACAACCTGGATGCCGTACTGTTCGGCGGGGACGATCTTCTGGCCGTCGGTCGTCAGCTGCGTGTTCAGCCCGAGCATGATCGGGACGTTCGGCCCATAGACGTCACCATCGATCATCGCGACGCGGCCGCCGAACTGGCTGAGCGCAATCGCGAGGTTGACCGCGACGGTCGTCTTACCGACACCGCCCTTCCCCGCGCCGACGGCGATGATGTTCTTTACGCCGGGCACGGCGGCCTTCGCGGCATCGGGGGAAACCGCGGCACGCACCTGGGCCGTCATTTCGATCGCGACGCTCGTTACGCCAGGAATGGCGCTGACAAGCGCCCGCGCCTGATCGCGCATCTGATCCTTGACCGGACAGGCTGGCGTCGTGAGCTCGATGGCAAACGACACGTCGCCACCGTCGATCTTGAGATTCTTGATGAACTTGAGCGAAACGATGTCCCGGTTGAGATCGGGATCGCGAACGGACTTCAGCGCCTCGAGTACGGCGGCTTCGGTAATGGCCACAGGGCTATCTTATCAATGCTGAATGTCGAATGCTGAATGCTGAATGAATTCGAAATTCACTTCAGCATTCAGCATTCAGCACTCAGCATTTCTATTGCCGCCTTTCGGCGATGTCGCCAACGTAGGGGAGCTTGAACCGCTCGCCCTGATACGCCTTGAACATCAGGAGCAGCCACAGCACAGCCGAGAGCGGCGGGATGATGATGAAGGACAGAAGCCAGCCGAACGGCGGGATGGAGGCGCCGACGAACCACAGGGCGCACAGTCCGCCAAAGACCAGCGTCGATTGCAACGCGTGGAACCGGACGAAGCGATTCTCGTGTTCGGTGAGGAGAAAGCCGACGCCGGTGATCCAGCCGAGTGCATAGGTCAAGGCGCCAGCGACGTTTTCGTCGAGTCCGAGCGAGGTCTTCGTCAGGTTCTCCAGCGTCCTTCTCCAGCGTGTGTCGAGAAGCGATCAGCTCGCCGCGGCGGAGTCGTGCGCGACAAACATGCGGCGAACCTCATCGTGCAGCAGCACCCACAACGCGTAGATCCCGAGCGCCGTGCCGAAGGGCAGAACGAAGAGATTCGGGACAGCAAGCCCGATTGCAGCGAGACGGCCTGGCGCCCGCCGCTTGTGAATCGCCGATCCGGCCCAGGCATTGCCGGCCCCGGCGGCCAGAAGCGCCGCGGCACAGGCGGCAAACGCCAGCGCTGTCACACCGGCCGGAATCTCCTGACCGGTCGTCGTCATCCCGACGGCGACCGCGCCAATCGGCAAGCATCAAGGTAGAGGCGCCGAGCAGCAACCCGATGGCGCCCCACGCAATCTGCAGGATGCCGAGCAGCTTGACGTGCGGGGTCACGGGAGCGCTCTCCTACGCTCGCCTTCACGGGACGTTTCCGACGCTCGCTCAAGTCTCGCTCCGGACGCTGATGACGATGTCGACCCGGGTGAGAGGCGCACCGGCGGGCATCACCGAGAAGCGGAAGCGCTCGCCGCCGCGGACGCCGGCGGGAACGCGCAGCTCGACGTCGTGAAACGTCCGCAGGTCGCCGCAGCCGCCGCAGAGCTCACAGGACTCCTGCCACGTCTCGCCGCGGCCGCCGCATTGAAGACACGTCTGGCGGACGGGAATCCCCATCGGAACGAGTCGTGCCTTGAAATGCTTCGAGAGGTGTCAGGATCACTTCGGCTGACAGTTCCTCGAGGGCGTCAGCGCCAAAGAATGCGTGGCGCATGCTGTCGAGGAGGTCGGAGACGGAGGGGAAATCGATGGCGACTTCATCCGCGAACCAGTTGGCGCGCGACATCCTCGGACTCGCGGACGTTTTCGTCCGCTTCGCGTCGTACGAGCGCCGTCGTGTCGGATCGGCCAGGACCTCGTAGGCGCGCGACGCCTCGAGGAAGGCGACCGCACGGTCGTCTCCCGAGATGTCGGGATGATACCGACGGGCCAGCTGCCGGTACGCGCGCTTGATCTCTTCTGCGCCAGCGCCCGGCGATACGCCTAGAACGTCGTAATAGTCGCGCATCGCGCAATCACGGCCGCTCGCGGTTCGACGAGCGGCCTGTTGGTTACGATAGGGGGTGACCCGGCTCAAGTCAAGAAATCGAACGACGTCCCGCTCGATCCCGCTCAATCGACAAGGGTCGCGTCACGCTCTCCGGCGCGCGTTGCTACAATCGGACCATGAAGGAATGTCCGCTGTGCGGCGAGCAGATGAAGCTTCACGAGCGCCAGGTCCAGGAACGCGCGGGTAGCGCGGCCCGGACCTTGCGCGAATGGATCTGCCCGGAATGTGACTATTTCGAGGAGGCCGAAGCCGGAGAGGTGTGAAAACCGGTTAGCGGGCGCCCAGGGTCAGCAGGAGCTCGTTCCGTACACTCTCGTCAAAGTCAGAAAAATTCAGTTCTTTCTCGCACTCGTCACAGAGCACTTCGATTACCGCGGGGCGGCCTTCTTCGCTCGCCTCGACTCGCGTATCGTCGCGCACCTGAACCACGTGCATCTGCAGGGTTTTGACCAGAAAATTCTGGTGGTTCCCGCAGCTCGGACAGGTCAAGGACATCTAGGTTGTGCTCCTCTTCAAACCTTCGAATTGTACGGGCATCTCTTGACCGGTACCGCAACGAAGATCTTTCAATCTTGCGCAGGTTTTCCCGTTTTCTCAAGGAAGCGTGGCTCTAGGTCGGAAGACGGTCGTCTTGGTTCGTCGTTTTCGAGCTTCGCGCTACTCGTCGTCTTCGTCCTCATCGAACTCGGACGTATCGCCGAGACGGAGAACCTGACCATTGATGTGGCCGGCAAGGATGCAGTGTGGCCCCTTCGCCTCGAGGGACACGACCGCCACGTCCCACGGGCGGGCCCGGAACGCAGCTGCCACACAGCCGCATGGCAGGCCCTCGAGCGCTTCGAGCTCGAAGATGGTCGGCGTCGGCTTAACGTAATTGAGCGACCCAGCTGGAACTGCCATACCGCACCCCCGTCTGCCGGTCGCCGATGCAATCTGGACGCCAGCTATAAGAGTTAGACAAAGGGTGCGGGTAAATGGTTCCTGTCTTTTTATAACGCAATCCAAATCAGCGAGTTAGGTCGCATCCCCTGCCCAACGACTGGTGGACATCGGCACTGACGCCTGGAAGAGACAAAGGACAGCTCAAGGGCCTGAGTTGTGGATCAGGCACATAAGTTACTGGATTCAGTGGACTTGTCTAGCACATCCGTAAATGTGCCGCGGTGGCACACGGGCGCACAATATGAGGCCTCGGCGGTAACCGCAGGCGACGCTACGAAGGTCCACTTTCGAGAGTCGGACCGCAGCAGACTCGCCACTCGAACTCGGTACCGGCGGCGCTTGTCCATGTGACCGTCCCGAATCTGCCGCCCGCAGCCGCGCAGGCGTTGGCGGCGGCGAACAACGCGCGGACTGACGGTGGCAACACTTCTCCCAGGCTGCCCCGCCCCGGAACCATCACGCCGTCTTTGAGAGCCGTCGCGAGGTAGAGCCGGTCCCTGGCTCGCGTCAACGCGACGTAGAGAAGCCGCTTGATCTCATGCTTCTCACGCAACCGCTCGGCCTCGTCCATCTCCGAGACGAAGGGCCCGACCGACACCGATGACTGCTGCTCGCCCTGGGCATCGACATCAACGGTCACGCGCACCGGACGTGGCGGACCACTCGCTCCCTTGGCCATGTTGACCACGAAGACGATGGGAAACTCGAGACCCTTCGAAGCGTGGACGGTCATCAGGTTGACGGCGTCGAAGGCCTCGAGGACGGCGTTCGACTCGTCACCGGCAGTGAGCGAGTCCAGGTGCTCGGCAATCCTCGGCATGGTTGCGTAGCCGTGGTTCTGGATGCGACGCACGAGGCCGCGCATCTTCTTCACGTTCTCCCATGCCTGCCGGCGCCGCGGGCCTCGCAGTTCATAGGCGTACGCGCTCTCCGCGAGAATCGTCTCGAAGAGCTCGGCTGGCGGCACGCGATCGACCTGCGCAATCCAGCGCGGAACGTACTGCCGGGCGACGCGAAGCACGCGCTGGTCCTCGGCTCCCAATCCCGCGATGCGCTCTACCACTTCTTCGTCGCTGTCGATGACCGCGGCAGCCAGACGCGGCGCCAGGAGCGCAAGCCCGGCATCGGAGAGGCGGATGAAACGCGAGCGCAGGAACGCGGCGGCGCGAAGATCCGAGACCGGGTTGGCGAGGTAGCGCAGCAGCGCCATCGCATCCTTGGTCTCGTCGGCGTCGAAGAACCCGAGGCCCTTGTAGACGTAAGTCGGAATCCCGCGCTGTTCCAGCTCGCGCTCGAACTCCCGGTGGCTCGCTCGCGAGCGGAACAGGATGCCAATGTCTCCAGCCGATGCGCGACGCGGAACGCCCGTCTTGCGATCGCGCACGCTGTCCTCGCGCAGGATGCGAGCGAACTTCGTCGGCGACGGCGCTCGCACACACACGGCATCGTTGGCGGTCGCGATACCGAGCACGAATCGCTGGCCGTCAGGGTCGTTCTCGCCGGCATTGCTGATCGCGGACGCCGGCGCCGGGAAGCGATCGCCTTCGGTATACGTGAAGCGCCCGCCGGCCACGTCTTCATCCGACATCTCCGAGAAGATGTGATTGACGAATTCGAGGAGCGTCGGCACCGAGCGGAAGCTCCGGCTGATCGAGCGCCGCGGGCTCGTCGCCGGCCGAAGGGCGTGAATGTGCCGCGCCGCCTCTTGCAGCACCGCTGCCTCGGCATCACGGAAGCGGTAGATCGACTGTTTGCGATCGCCGACGACGAAGATCGAGGGGTTGCTCGCCACGCCGCTGCCCTCGCCCCATGACTGGATGAGGAGCGCCACCAGTTCCCATTGCGCGCGGCTCGTATCTTGAAACTCGTCGACAAGCACGTGCTGATAGCGGGCTTCCAGGCGGAATCGGCTCTGGGAGAACTCGTCCATCCGCCGCAGCAGCTCCAGGGCGCGGTCCAGCACGTCGGCGAAGTCGAGAACGGACCGCTCATCGAGGATGCGCCGGTACTGCGCCAGCGACACCGCGAACATCCGCTTGATCCCGCGCGCGAGCACGACGTTCAGATCGCGGTTGAAGGCATAGACCACGTCCGCGATGCCCTGCGACATGGTGAAGACACTGCACGATGGCGCTTCGCGGCGCCCTCCGACTGGTAGTGATGAGCGCGGTAGGGATTGATGACGCCGCCGCGCCGCACTTTCCCGTCCGCGGTGAGAAAATGCGCCGCCACGCGATCGAGCACCGCGCGGTACTCCGAGTTTTCGGCGCCGCTCAGCTCCGGCAGATACTCGATCTCCTTCACCAGGAGCTGGTAGCGCTGGTGCCTGACCGGACCGTCGGCAAGGAACTGCGCCAGGCCACCGGGTGCGCCGCCCAGCACGGCGCGCAGACGGTCGGCGGACTCTCGGCAGACACGCTCCGCCGTCATGTCCGCCGGCCCCTTTGCGAGGAAGGTGTCCAGTGCCGCCCAGGCAACGAGCCGGCGCTCGAGGAGCGACGTCAGCCCTTCGCGCGCACGCGCCACACCGAGTTGCGCGAAGACAAGAGCGATATCGGGATCGGTCCTCGCCTGCCCGGCGAGAATTCGCAGCGATTGATCGAGTGCCTGCTCGATCAGCCGCGGCACTTCGGTCTCGTCCGCAAGGTCGAAACCCGGATCCAGGTCGGCCTCGAGCGGGAATTCGCGCAGCAAGGACAGGCAAAAAGCATCGATCGTGCTGATGGCAATGTCGCCGAGCCGATCGCGCAGGTCGATCCAGCGGGAACGATCGAACTCGGACCGCGCCGCCGACTCTCCAAGCTCGCGCACGATGCGCTCGCGCATTTCTGCCGCGGCCTTGCGCGTGAAGGTAATCGCCAGGATGTTGGCCGGATCGACGCCGCGCTTCAGCAGATTGACGTAGCGCGCGACGAGCACCGACGTCTTCCCCGTTCCCGCGGAGGCTTCAAGGACGACGTGGTTCGCAGGATCGATGGCAAAGCTGCGCGCGTTGGCGTCGGGGTCCGCTGGCGCCGACGCACGCCGCTGGCGCAACGGCAACTGGCGCTGGTTCCTCGTGCCGCACAGCTGGCTCGTCGAAGAGAGAGGGCTGCGATGATGGAGGGTTACTCATCGCCGATGTAGTCCTTGCGGCAGACGCCCGCGTATCCGCATCGCGTGCACAGGAACGGCTCTTCCGGCTTTACGGGAAAGTCACCGCGCTCGATGCCGTCGACGGCCGCGACGAACCTCGCGGCGCCATCCGCCAGCGCCTGCGGCAGCGCCGTCGATCCTCCGAAGGGCACAAACGCGTTCCTCTCCTTGAACGCGACGTAGCCGGCGCGACGACACCGTCCACTGTCTACCGCGACGGCCCTTGCCGGCATTCAGCGATTGCTCGGCGCAGGCGCTGTACACAGGCAGCTGCAGCGACCGCGCTGTTTTCGGCGCCCGGCCCAGCTTGTAGTCGATCACGCGGAGCGTACCGTCCTCGAGCAAGTCGATGCGATCGGCCTTGCCCCGAACCGTCACGCGCCGCACGCCATCTGCTGTCTGAAAGTCGAAGGTGCCTTCGAGCTTGTGCTCGAGCAGGCGTTCGATCACTGGCGTTTCCTGTTCGATCTCGAAGTTGAAGGCCCGCTCGCCCAGGCCGGCGGACGCTGCGGAGCCCAGGAGGTAGTTGCGCTCGAGCGCGCGATCGGCCTCCGGCAGATGTTCGAGCGTCGCCTCGGCAACCACCTCGAACAACTCGAGCGCCGCATCGAGCGACTCGGCCGTGATCGTGCCGCCTCCCTGGTCCTGCCAGCGCGCGAAGAACGTTTCAAAGACGGTATGCAGCAGCTGGCCGCGTTCCTGCGGGCTCAGGCCCGAATCGTCGTCGCGCTCCTCGTCGAGGCGCAGCACGCGCGCCGAAAAATACTTGAACGGGCAATCGATGTAGCGCTCGACGTGGCTGACCGCGTACGGTTCCGGCCGGCGCGGACCTGCAGACCCGTGGTAGGCCAGGTCGGCCTCGGGCGAACGCGAGACCCTCAGTTCCAGCCACGCGCTCGCCTCGCCGCCCGGCGCCGCGGCGGCGGGGGCATCGAGCAGCGCCTCGTGCGCGAAGGTGACCGCAGCCGATGGCGGCCGGTCCGGCAGACGCTCGAGCGGCAGGCCACTCGTCTGTAGTTCCTGAAGAAAGGACGAACCCGACACGATAGCGTCGTCCTCGAGCGTGAAGGCCGATACCGACACCCGCTCGTGAGGGAGCTCGAGCAGATCGTGAAACCGCGCCCGCGCCGCGGCGCGCCGATCGGCTTCTGTGGGCCATCCAAGCTGCGACAGAAGGGACGCCGGGTAGAAAATGCTGCGCCGGACCCTCTCGGGCCAGTCCTGCTCGACGAGTCCGACGAGCCGCATCTCGTCGACGTCGGCATAGGCTGCCGCCGGCGCGTCGAGCAGCAGCACTCCCACCGGGCCAGTGCGCGGCGAGAACGTCTGACCGCCAATCCAGCGGCGCACGGCGCTGTGCAAACGGTCCACGCTCATCGGCGCGTCATCGAACCTTGACTGTGCTTCGGCGAGCGACTCGAGCGCTCCCACCACCGCCGCCCGCGCTCGAAGATGCCGGGGCAATTCGACGTCGGGCGGCGAGGCTTCATCCGCTGCCCGCTCGTGCTTCCTGATGAATGCGACCAGCGCCAGGAGCTGCGCTGAAGCCGTCCCTGCCTCGCGCACCGCTCGCAGGCCCTCGGCGGCCGCGAGCACCGCTCGCAGTGCCTCGCCGGCGTTGGCGCGCGGACGTCGTCCGGGCCTCTCCGGCTCCGCCGCAGGCGCCGTCGCGAAGGCCGGATGTTGGGCGAGGGCGTCGAGTCGGTCCCAGCCGCCGAAATACTTCAACTCTCGAAGACGCGAGTCGAGAGCGTTCACGCGGGCGCGAACAGACGACGATGATCCCGACAGCTCCTCGAACTGCCAGTGCGGCGAGCTGAGCAGATCGACGATGGATGTCCGATTCGCCTCCGCGACGATAAAGGAGAAGAGAACGTCCAGCGCGGCGGCGAAAGGCTCCGCGGCAAGCGGCAGCGAATCCAGTGCCTGATACGGCTGGCTCGCGGCGCCAAAGACGGATCGGGCGAGGTAGAGGTACGGCAGCGGGCGTTGAAAGACAACCGCGGCGCGCTGCTCCCGTGGCGCGCCAACGTAACGCACGAAGTCGACGAGCTCCTCTTCACGATCGCGGCAGGTAAACCAGAAGGCGGGCTCGTCAGTGCCTGTGTGAGGTGGCGTAACCAGTGCCGGCAAAGGCCCGGACACATGCTTTCGTTCTTCCTCGATGCCGGGCAGAAGATCGTGAATGCGCTCGTGGAAGCCGGCGGCGAGGATGTTCTCCGTCGCCACGATGTCGAGCTCTTCGAGACCGGGCAGGCGGGCGAGCATGTCGAAGTCTGCCGTCCACAGGCCACGCGGGTCTGCGGCCTGGTCCGGAATACTGACGACGACACGGCGATAGGCGCCAGGCCGATCGTCCTGCAGCAGCCGCCGGCGCAGCGCGTGCTCATCCAGGCGGCCGCTCGCCTGCACGAGCGCCTCGAACTGGCGGAAGGCGGCGACGAGAAACCGGGTCTGCCGGAAGAGCCGCTCGGCGCCGCGATCGATCTCGGCACTTCCCTGCAGACTCTCGATCATCAGCCGCTCAAAGTCGTCCACGGTGCGGTCACGGCGGCGCAACTCGTCGTAGAACGCCAGAATCTCGACGATGAGGCCAGGCCGCAGCCGGAAGGGCGCGCGGCTGCCGTTCGTGTTCGCAACCGCGGCAGAGCGCGTGAGGAGAACCTCGCGCTCGAAGACGCTCAGCATCGGCGGCGCAGCGCGCAGATGGCTGTGAAGGCTGGCGTAGAGCTCGTCGCGCGTGACGAGGTGACAGCGTTCGAGCGGAACAGCCAGCCGAGCGAATGTCTGAGCGAGCGCTTCCGCTGCGCCCGATGTCGGGACAACCACGGCGACGGGCGAGACGCCCGCGGCCGACACACACTCGGCCAGGACGCGATGCATGGTGCGGAGATCGCGCGCGCGCAGGAGACGGGTGGAACGCGGAGTAATCACAGTCCGGGTGGTGCAGCCAGCTTGCGCAGGTCGTCCTGCGCGCGTTCGAGCATCAGGAGCGCGCCGGCCGCTGCGGCCGAAGCCTCCCACGCCTTGTTCATGTCCGCCGTCGTGATCGCGAGCTGCCGCGACGACGCGGCGCGGATGGCGAGCTGTGCGGCGTTGACCAACATGTTGTGTATCGCTTCGGCCTCGGCCGGGAACCTGGCGTTCTTCAGTTCCTTCCACGCATCGGTGATCCGCGCCGTCAGCGGCGGCAGCATCGTCGGCTCCGGTCCGGCCAACTGGCGGATCTGCTCCAGGCCCGGGACGGAGCGGCGCAACCGGTCGACTGCCCCTCGAATCCGCTGTTGATAGTCGACGAGCGCATCACGCCGGATGGCCCACGCGTCCCGCGCCAGGCGCAGGCGCCGCGCCGAGTCGAGGCGTCCGTCGAGCGTCGCCAGCAATGCCGCCGTCATCTGCGGGCGCCGCCGTCCGAGACGATCGTCTGTCTTCAGGACACTCGCCACGAGCTTTTCGATGCCCCCGACGTCCGCGCGTTTGACGCGATCGTCTGCCGTGCTGATCGTCCGGGACACGAGATCGCTGTATGTCCGGTCGATTTTCAACTCCCGGGCCAGCGCCGCCGCTGCCCGACTGTGGACTAACGACGTCCAGCTCCCCTTTTCGCTCCGCTTGCCGGCTTCGGGCGCGACGCTGCCAACGATGGCTTCGAGAAGGGATACGCGTTCGCTCGGATCGTCGACAACCGACGCCGCCCTGAACGCCTGCTCGATGCTTTCGCGCAAAGTCGGAGGCGGAATCTCGGGAACGTTCGGCGGCAGCGGCACTGCGGTGGCCACGAGAGAAAGATCAACCCGCGGCAGGCCGGCTGCGACGCGGAGCTCGCCGACGGCATCGTCGAGAAGCGCGGACAATTGCGCGACGTCGGCAGCTCGATAGCCGTAGTGGGATGCCGGCCACTCCGACAGCATCCTTCGCGCCTCGGTTGCCAGCGCCAGCCGGTCCGCCGCGTCCTTCATCGTCGCCACGTCGTGCAGCGCGCGGGCGACATCCGTACTCAGCGTGTCGAAGTCGGCCTCGCCCCGGGTCGTGGCGTAGTGCCGCGCGCGCGTGGCCGCCGCATACTGATCCGTACGCTCCCAGTCGACAGACGACTCGGAGATACTGACAAGATGCAAGGTCGGCGTCGCCTCTTCCAGCCCGCCGATGGGGATCGAGACCACGACACGGTCGGCAACCCTCGCGAAGTCGCCATAACTCACAAGAGTGGAGCCGTCGCGGAGAAAGATGCGATAGAGAAGCGCGTCCGCGGCTGATGCCGGCGCCGCGCCGATTGTCAGCGCGAGCAGCAGCACGGCGAGCAGAGCAACCCCCCGCCAGGCTCGCACGACACGATCTCTGATGAACATCGAAGATCTCAGCGTAGTGGTCCCACTGTGGTCCGTCAAGCACAGCTCGACGACCGCATTTTTCTGCCTGTGAAATGACTATCAGCGGCGCCCGGAAAACGCTGAAGGGAGCGCATGTGGAAAAGTTGTGGAAGATCCGTGGATAGCTTGTGGATCCCTCGACACGGGAAATATTTTCCCGCATGGATCAACTGTGGATCGTTGGGTTCGCACTATCGAAGTGCGCCTTCGTCAGTTCTTTCGCTTGTCGCGCCCGTGGCAGTCGTTAGAATGCACTTCGCTTTCAACATCCTCCTTTATTTTTTTGGCGATCGACCCCAGCGGCGCAGACAACGTGAACGAGCATCGGTTTGCAGAAAAAATCAACGGTCGCGACTACCTCATAGAGGTCTCGAGCGTTGGCATTGACAAATGGCGCGCGCAGATTGCCCGCGTCCCTGGCGGATCAGCAGCGCTGATGCCGTTCTACGGCAAGACTCCCGACGAAGCTGCCGGTCAGCTCAGTCGGTGGCTGGCGCTGGCGCACGGTGTGAAGCCGTCGTAGCTCACCCGCAGGCGCTACGGGCGTCCTGATATATTGACGAGCGTGGCCGACAATCGACAGCGCTCGCTCGCCCTCCTCTCAGCTCTTGTTGCCATCTCCACGCTCGCGCCAGTCGCGCGTGTCGAAGCGCGGCAGAGCGCGCGCGCACAACAAGAAGCGCTGCCGCGGGTCCGCCTCATCGCCACTGGCGGAACGATCTCCAACCGCACTGGCAGCCGCCTGAGCGCCGATGAGCTCGTGGCATCGATGCCAGGACTGGATCGCTACGCGCGCCCGGAATCGGAACAGTTCGCCAATACGTCGAGCGCGGCCCTGACGCTCGACCAATGGCTGTCGCTGGCCCGCCGCATCAACACGCTCTTCGCCGACGACGCCGATCTCGCCGGCGTCGTCGTGACCAGCGGCACGGACACACTGGAGGAGACCGCATACTTCCTCAACCTCACCGTCCGCAGCGACAAGCCGGTGGTCGTGGTCGGCTCGATGCGCAACCCGAGCACGCTCGGATACGAGGGCGCCGCCAACCTGCTCGAAGGATTCCGCGTCGCCGCCGACCCGCAGTCACGCGGCAAGGGAGTGCTCGTCGTCCTCAACGACGAGATCAATGCCGCACGCGAGGTCACCAAGACAGACGCCCTCCGGCTGCAGACGTTTCAGTCGCGCGGCTACGGCATCCTCGGTGTCGTCGACAGCGACAAGGTCGTCTACTATCGTGGCGTCATCAAGCGCCACACCAAATCGTCCGAGTTCGACGTTGCGGCCATCCAGTCGCTTCCCCGCGTCGACGTCGTCATGGTGTACCAGGGCGCGAGCGGTGACGTGATCAAGGCGATGGTCGATCAGGGCGCCAAGGGCATCGTCATCGCGTCCGCCGGCGCCGGCGCGACCAGCGGAACGCAGGGCGAGGGCATTCGCTACGCCACCGACAAGGGCGTTTTCGTCGTCACCAGCACTCGCACCGGTGGCGGCCGGATCGCGCCGCGGCGGAGTGGCGCACGGGGCACGGCTGCTGCGGACTCGAACGGCGATGCCACAGGCGGCCAGGCGCAGCAAGGCACTCAGAGCCCGTTCCGGATTGCTGCCGAGGATCTCGCGCCGCTCAAGGCGCGCATCCTGCTGATGCTCGCGCTCACGGCCACCAAGGACGGGCCTTCGATACAGCGGATGTTTGGAGAATACTGAAGCCGGGTTAGGAAGAGAGGGTTGCGGTGGATGGAGAACGGCGGGGCGTCAGGGCGCCCCGCCCGAGGGTCGCGAAGTACGACTCAGCCTTCGACCAACCGCACTTCGCCTGCGCGCGGTCCTTTGGCCGAGTCTTCCGGCGTGAAGTCAACACGTTGCCCTTCGCGCAAGAGTTCGAACACTGCACCCCGAACCGAGCTGCGGTGGAAGAAGTGCTCGACTCCGCTCTCGTCCCGGATGAACCCGAAGCCCTTGTCAATCAACAGGCGTGCTATGGTCCCGGTCGGCATAACCCGTGTCCTCCGATGAACGACACCTCGGACATCCCGAGGAGCCCGACAAGCTCATTGCAGGAAAAGTAGGGGCGGAGGACGCTGCCCGCTACACGGTGAGACCGCGGACGGCCTTCCAATCTACCTCGCCAAAGCCGCGCAGCCAGGGGTCTCCGGCAGACGCTGAGCTTGAAAACGCGGCCAGTGTAGGGAGTTCTACTGTGGAAGTCAAGGAATCTGGAACGCTGATTCCGGGCCTGATTCTGGCCGCCGGCCGCTCGACACGCATGGGCCGATCGAAGGCTCTGCTTCCCGTCAGGGAGGGCGGCCTGTCCTTCGTCCGCCACCTCACTCAGACGTTACTCGAAGGCGGCGTCGCCGACGTCATCGTCGTCGGGCGCCCCGACGACGAACCGTTGCGGCGTGAAATAGACGATATCGGGGTCCGTTTCGTGGCCAACCCTGACGCCGACAGAGGGCAGTTGTCATCCGTCATTGCCGGACTGAACGCCGCGGATCGACCCGGCGTCGGCGGCCTGCTCGTGACACCTGTCGACGCGCCGCTCGTCTCCGCGGCGACGGTGCGCCAGCTGCTGGCCGCAATCAGTAACAGGCACTTGCCGCTTGTGCGCGCGACTCACAATGGGCGGCACGGCCACCCCGTCGTCTTCTCGAGACGTGTGTTCGATGAGTTGCGTCATGCAGACCCGGGCGTCGGCGCCAGAGGAGTCGTGCAGCGCTATGTCCCCGAAGGGATCGATCTCGAAGTCGACGATCCAGGCGTTCTGCTGGACATCGATGAGCCGTGCGGACTACGAGCGGGCGATGGGACGCTTGTCCGGCGACGATTGACCCGGCCAGCGACGGCTAGCGCCGCGCCTGGCTGATCACCGGCTGGCTGTGCACAGCCACGTCGTTGATGACTTCGTACTCGTAGCTCATCGTGAACGTCGACTGCCCGGCAAAGAGGATGTCGGATGTAGAGTCGGTCGAAAGCGGCACGCGCACGCCGGCGATGCGGCCGTAGTTTCTGATGATCTGGACCTTTCGCGTCCAGAACGACGGCCGTTTGACCAGCAATCCTTCCATCTGCACGAGGTCGCCACCGTCGGGAGTGAGCAGAATGCTCCCCTCCATCAGCAGAGAGTCCTTGCGCTTCGGGTGAATCGCGACGCGGAACAGGCCCTCGGGTGTCATCTCACCGCCGTCGAACGTATAGTTCGCCGCCGTGACAGCTCCATGGGCGCCCTTCTCGCGGCGCTTGGCCTCGCGCTCAGCCTCGAGTATCCCGTGCAGCACACGCGAGCGCAGCAGGCTGCGAGCCCGACTCTTCGAGGACGACGAAGTCAAAGCCGGTGGCGTCGTCGAGGGTCGCACGCGCCGTCAGCGTGGCGGCCATCTTGCCGCCGCGCGCAGCTACCGACATGCGCCGGATGGCGCTGTAACTGACGAGCGGGTTGCCGGTATCGGTGAGAAAGCGCTCGAGCGAGGTCGGTCGCGCCGCGCCTACGGGAGACGTGGCGAGCCTGGCTTCCTGCGCGTGCACGATCAGGCCGCGGTCGTTCAGAACGATCACCGCCGTGAGCGCCCCGCCCGCCAAACAGAGTGCGGATGAAACACGGATCTTCATGACCCCTCCGTCATCTCTTCCTGTTGCCGGCCGTCGTCTGCGTACTCACTATGTCACGGTTGGCCGGTCGGCCACGAGGCGCCGCAACGGCATCTCGAGCTCAGGCATCGGCGCCGTGATGAACAACTTGCGCGCCAGTCGCGCCAGCACCCGCGCCCGCCGTGCCGAGCGCGCCACGCGGGCGCTATCGGTGGCGATCCCGGTGTTTGCGTACATCTGGCGATACAGCTTCGAAATGAGGACGAACATGATGCGCGCGCGCATCGACTTCACGCAGCCCTTGGACCGTTTCCAGATGAGCGGGAATCGGTAGAACTCGTCCCAAGTCGCCTGCGTGTGCTTTCGGATTTCGTCGGCCGACATCACAGGATGCGGGGCATAGATCTTCGGACGCAACGCCGTCGGGATGAGCCAGTAACGCGAGAGCGGCGTCGAGTCCACAGTGACGGCAGCGGAGGCTTCCTTCTCCCACTTTCCAAAGTCCACGGTGCCGGGAAATGGTTGCAGCATCACGAACTGCGCGAAGGACACGCCCGCGCGCTGCGCGAGATCGGCGGTCGCCTTGAAGGTATCCGGCTTGTCGGTCGGCAAGCCGAAGATGAACGAGCCGAGGACGTGCACGCCGTGGTGTCCGAATGCCTGCAGCCGCGTCACCAGCGCTTCGCCTGCGTGATTGAAGTCCTTGAAGACGGCCTTGAGGCCTTCCGGGGTCACTGATTCGATGCCGACGAGCGCGCCGCGAATCTTGGCCTTGCGCATCGCGATGAGGAACTCGGGATCCTCGGCCGCTTCCATCGTGATTTGCGTGTAGAACACGAGGTCGTCCGGCAGCTGCTCGAGCTGTGCCATCAGCTCGAAGCGCTCGGCGCGGATGGCCTTGAGGTTCTCGAGATGACTCTTGTCGGCTCGACGCCCGGCCGCGGCGAGAATCAGCCAGCGTGACCGGGTAGAAGTTGTCGTCGGAGAGCAGGATGAAGCGGAACCCGCGCCGGCGGAGCGCGACGACTTCGCGCACGACGTCGTCGACCGTTCGCTGCCGCGGCTTCTGGCCGTCCGTTCGCCACACCGAGCAGAAGGAGCAGTGCTTCGGGCAGCCACGGATCGTCTGCACCGAGCCCCACATGTACTTGTCGGCCGGCAGCAGATCCCATCGCGCCGAGAGAAAAGCCCCGCCCTCGATCCGCCCGCCGTCGTACAGCGGCGCCAGCTTCCCTGCGGAGAGATCGGCCAGCACTTGCGACCAGACGATGTCGCCATCGCCCTTGACGACCGAGTGCGCGGCGCCGTGCTCGCGCGCTTCGTCCGGGTAGAGCGTGGAGTGGATCCCGCCGAAGACGACCGTCGCGCCACGTTCGCGCGCGAGGCGGCCGATCTGATAGCCGCGCAGCGCGTTCGCCGTGTGGATGCCGATGCCGACGACATCGCCAGACTCGATCGTGTCGGGCACGAACGCCTCGAGCGTCTCGTCCACGATTAGCGGCGTCCCGTACTGCGCGGGCGTCGCGGCAGCCAGAACGTAGAGCCAGCGCGGGGTGATGACCGCCGTGCCGAACGAGACATCCGAGGGGTTGACGATGTGAATGCGCATGGGTCAGGTCCGAATGCGTTCAGAAAACTTTGGCCATCGACTTGCCGAAACGGCTGAAGAACCCGGCCGTAGCGACGGCGGCCTTCTGTGAGCCCTTTCCGACATTGACGCCCGCATCAGCGGCCACACCCCAAGGCGTGGTCATTCTGGCTTGTTGACCTTCTGGAGTGTTGGAGGATCCCGTTACCGCAACCGAATCGTCATGGCCGGGCAGCTGGGCCGCTTCGGGCTGATGCTCGACGCGCATCTGAGACTGGTCGAAGCCATGGGTGACCGCGATTGCTTCGCGGACGGCGGACGATTCCGGCGCCTGTGCGCGGCGCCTCTTCGATCCCGCGCAACTGGGGCGTGTTCTGCGTCGGTACTGCGCGGCTGCGGCGCACGGCTCGGCCGCGGCCGTTCACGGAACTCCGAGGCGCGAAGAGTCGTCTGCACCGGATTGTACATCCGGTATCGCAGCGATCGTCGCCTTCCGGCTGGCGCCGGCCGCTGCGGCTTGTGCCGGGTGGCTGGCAACTGCATGCGGCGCGCGATCCGCTGCGGCGCTCACGGTCTCGGTCGCGATGAGCTGCACCGCAGAAAGGCCGACGCCCCAGGCCAAGGAGGCCAAGCGCCGCCGCCGCCGGAAGGCCAAGCTTCCGTGCAGTCGACGTATTGCGCCGACCGTCGAGTAAACGAACAACCCTCGTCGTCAGCTCGGTGGCGGACAATGCCGAAGGCATGAGCGACGGTTCGCTGTGGCGTCGCGGGAGGCTCGCCAGCTTCGTCAGGCAAAGCGCGAGACCTTTGGGCGAGCCTTTCGCGTTCACGGCCCAGTCGTCGCACGCCGTCTCGCGCTCGAGGCGCAGCTGCCGATCGATCCACCACACGGCCGGATGCAGGCCAGTCAACGCGACGACGATCCGTTGCGCGAGCTGCGAGATGTCGTCGCGGCGCTGGACGTGCGCCCACTCGTGCACGACGATGTGGTCGAGTTCATCCGCGCTGAGCGCGGCGAGAGCGCTCGGCGCGACGGCAATCATCGGCGAGCCGAGCCCGAGCACCGCGGCGGCCCGGACATCATCAGAGATCACGAGACGCGCCGCGCGTCCCCGCGCGCGCACCGTGAGCCACGCTTTCAAGTCCGCCTCCCGGGACGCGGGAAACGGCCGCGCCATGCCCTTGATGCGGCCGAGCGATCGCAGCGCAGCGACGATTCGGAGCCCGGACACCGTCGTGTAACTGCTGCAGACGAGCAGGAACAACAGCGTGCTCCACGCAGGGAGCGACGGCAGGACGATTGTGGGAACCGGGATCACCTGATCAGAAATGACCGCGGGCGCCGAACTGGCGACGACCGGGACGCCGGCGGACGCTGCCGTTCGCTCGAGCTCCTGCGCGCCCTCGAGGAGCGGAAGCAGTGGAAGGAGAAGCACGACCGCCAGCGCAGCCCAGAGGATGTGATGACGAGTCGTCGCGCTGACGCGCCGCCTGGTGATCCGCAGCAGGACTGCGGCAGCCAGCGCTACAGCGACTCCCTGCCACAGCCAGTTCATGAGGATCTCCATGGCGACCTCCACTAAATGCGCACTCCGCCTGCTCCTGTCATCTTCTTCACTGGCTGTCCCGGATCATCTGTTTCAGGCGGGTCAATTCGTGCGGATCGATGCCTTCGTCCTCGAGTACGTTGAGGACGAGCAGGCTCGGCGAGTTGTTGAACAAGCCGGAAACGAGATGGCTGAGCGCCTTGCGGCGCGCTTGTTTCTGATCGATGAGGGCGCGGTACGTGAAGGCGCGGCCGGTCTTCTCGTGGGTCACGTAGCCCTTCGATTCGAGGATCCGCAGCATCGTCTGCACCGTGCTGTAGTGACCGTCGAGACGGCTGGCGACATCTGCGACCGTGGCAGGACCGTCGTCCCACAACACGCGCATGAGTCGTGCCTCTCCGTCTGTCAGCGTCGCCGATCTGCGTCGGGCCATTGGTGAAAAAACTAAAAAATTAAGAGTTGCGAGGGCACTCTAACCCACGCCCCACGGCATGTCAACTAAAGAATTAAAAGTTCAGCTCGTTACCCGGCTCGAAAAGGCGGGTCAAATTGGCGCGGAAGAGCGATAGGATGATCCGCGATGTCCACTTCCTCCAGCATGTTGCGTCGAATTGTCGGTGTCTTTGCAGTCGTGGCGGCGGTTCTTGCCGCAACTTATCCCATTCGCAGCGCCGACAAGCGCATCGTCCTCATCGCCGGCCGGCCGAGCCACCCGCCAGGGATGCACGAATTCCGCGCCGGCTGCCTCCTGCTGCAGAAGGCGCTGTCCGGGTTCCCGGGAGTCACGGTGCAGGTCTACGACGGGGGCTGGCCCGCGAAAGAAGTGGACGGCCAGCGCGTCGACGACAACTCGGCGCTCGACAACGCCGATGCGGTCCTGATCTTTTCCGACGGCGGCAAGGGCAACCCGGCGATCCAGGGTGAGCGCGCCAAGGTCCTCGACGCGCTCGTGGCGCGCGGCGCCGGCCTCGGGTTCGCGCACTACGCGGTCGAAGTGCCCGCCGGAGTTCCCGGCGATGCCATGCAGAAGTGGATCGGCGGCTACTACGAGACGAACTGGTCGGTGAACCCGATGTGGAAGCCGAGCTTCGACAAGTTTCCGAACCATCCGGTGACGCGCGGCGTCGGCCCGTTCGCGACGCACGACGAGTGGTACTTCAACATGCGGTGGACAGCGGATGCGGCGGCCAAGGCGAAGGTCACGCCGATGCTCGTTGCGACGCCAAGCGACGAAGTACGCAAGGGTCCCTACGTCAGTCCGCGCGGGCCATACGACCACATCATCGCCGCCAGCGGCCAGGCCGAAACGATGATGTGGGTGTTCGAGCGCGCGAACGGCAGCCGCGGCATGGGCTTCACCGGTGGTCATACGCACACCAACTGGGGCGATCCGAACCAGCGCAAGGTCATGCTGAACGGACTGCTGTGGCTGGCAAAGATCGACGTCCCTGCGAAGGGTGTCGAGGACAAGATCACCGAGGCCGACCTGGCGCAGAACCTCGACGACAAGCGCCGCAAGCCGCAGCCCTAAGCCACGGACAACACGAGCCACGGACAACACGAGCCACGGACAACACGGATAACACGGATAAGACTGATCGTGTCGTGCCTGAGCACGAACCGTGATCGTGTTGTCTGTGTCTCGTGGCCACGCGCCGCAACCGTGGCGTTAGGCGGAAATACCTACCTGGAAAGTCGCCGCGAACCCGTTGGCCGGGTCTCCCGTGGGCGTGATCAGCTCTGACGACAGGCTGTCGGCAAAGATTCCGTCCGAGGCGTTCGACATCGGATTCGAGCCGCGAGAGGCGTAAGCGCCGCTGGCGTGCACGGTGTTGTTGATGGCCTCGGGGAACGCGATCTGGGTCGCTTTCACCGACCGCCCATTCATCGTCACTTCCAGGTGGATGTGCGTGGCGCGCCCCTGATACCAGCCCGGGTAGATCGTCGTGAACTTGACTTCCCCGTTCGCGTCGCTCGTCTGAATCCCGCGCAAGTACGTCTGCGTCGTCTGCGACCCATACTGCGAGTAGTTGCCGGACGCGTCCACGTGCCAGATCTCCACGTTGGCGTTGGGTACCGCAGCGCAGCCGTTGCTCGCGTTCACGACCTTGACGGTCAGCGTCAGAAGCGTCCCGGTCTTGCCCTCACGGATGTCGCTGCGGAACAGATCGGTCAGCGACGGATATGGCCCGATGGTCTCTGTCGGCGTGACGGCACAGACGGCGTTCGTGCCGGTGGTCGTTGTCGTGGTCGTGGCAGTCGAAGATGGACTCGTCGGTGAGCTGCCGCAGCGAACGAAGTCGCGCGATGACCATGCGAATGCTGGCAGCGGCGTGCAGTAAATGTGCACAGCGTGGAACGTTGTCAGTCGGCCGTCGGCGGTCGGCAGTGGCGCTGGCTGCCTGCTGTGCAGACTCAATGCTGCGGCGCGCTCTCGCCGCTCTGCGCGACGACCGCGGCTCGCCCTTCGACACTGCTCAGGGCGACCCTGAGCCTGTCGAAGGTCGCTCGGGCCGCAGGCGCTCTATACTTAGCTCGTCTGGAGGGACCGCGCATGTCCGTGAGCTTCGGAATTGTCGTCGGGTTCATCGCCTGGTTCGTCGTCCGCTATCTGCTGGCGGGGCTCTATACCGTGGATCAGAACGAGCGCGCGGTGAAGACCGTCCTCGGTCGCGCGCAGCGGCTGGGCGACGAGACGACCCTCGACGATCCGATCGCGCAGAGCCTGCGGCCTGACGAGCGGGATCGCTATCGCTATCCGCAGCTGCGCGTCATTCCTCCGGGCGGCCCGTATTTCAAGTGGCCGTGGGAGCGTGTGCACAAGGTCTCGATCGCGACACGCACGCTCAACATGGCCTATGACCCGGAGTCGCCGCAGGCCAACAATGGCGGGACGATCCTCGACGCGGTGACCAAGGACCAGCTGAACACCGGCCTCACCGGCCAGATTCGCTACCAGGTATCCGAGCGCAACCTTTACGCCTATCTCTTCGGCGTCAAGAATCCGATCGCCCATGTCATGGGCTACTTCGTGTCCATCCTGCGCGAGCGCATCGCCAACTTCGAGGCGCCCGCGGTCAACGATCCTCGCGAGAGCCAGCCGATGGACGCCACGCTCGTCAGCGGCATCTCGATCAACGACCTGCGCAAGAACCTGCGCGACCTCAACGACCACATGGACCAGGAATGCCGGTCGTCGGCGGCACGCTACGGCGTCACGCTCGATGCGTCCCTCATCACCGAGATCGACCCACCGCCAGACGTCGAGTCGGCGCTGGCCGCGATCAACACCGCGCACAATCACGTCTCGTCCGAGATCAGCCTGGCGCACGCCGGCGCGGATCAGAAGATCGTCCAGTCCAAGCGCGCCGTCGAAATCGAGACGCTGAAGGCTCAGGGCGAAGTCGAACCGCTGCTGCGGCTCGCGGAGCAGCTCGGCGATCTCAAGGGCAACGGTCCTCGCGCCCTGTCGGCATACCTGCGCAACGTACGCCTCGGCCTCTACAACCAGGCGCACGACGTGATTCTGGAGGTCGAGCGATGATCGAAGCGTTCATCGAGTTCCTGCCGGCGGCGCTCATCACGTTCGGCGTCATGTTCCTGCTGATGCCGGTCGCCATGTTCCTTGTGCGCGTGCTCGGCCTCTACACCATCGTGTTCGAGCGAACGTGCCACGTCTACGTGCTCTTCGGCAAGGTCGTCGGCATCATCGAGGAGCCCGGGCTCCACATCCTGCCGTTCAAGCTCGGGGTGTCGGCGTTCCTCGTCAACTGGATGGGACAGCGCCACATCCTCGACATGCGCCTCGACCAGGAGTATCTCCGCAGCCAGCCGGTGAACTCGGAAGAAGGCGCGCCGATGGGCATCGGGATCTGGTACGAGATGTACATCAGCGATCCGGTGGCGTTCCTGTTCAAGAACACCGATCCGCGAGGCTCGCTGCGGGCCAACGTCAGCAACGCCACGGTCCGCTGCCTGAGCAACATGCGGCTCGCCGACATGCTGGAAACCCGCCACACCATGAGCCAGGCCGTGCGCGGCGAAGTCTCCGACAAGTCGCACGACTGGGGCTATCGGCTGGGATCGGTCTACATCCGCAAGGTGCACTTCCGCGACGGCGACATGATCCGGCAAATCGAGGAGAAGGTCGTCAACCGGCTGCGGCAGGTGACGTCGGCGATCCGCCAGGACGGCGCGAACCAGGTGAGCATCATCACCAACACCGCGGAGCGGACTGCCGCAGTGGAGTTCGCAAAGGCCGCGGCGATGCGGCCGCAGATCGTCGGCGCGGCGCTCAATCGCATCAGCGCCGATCCGGAGATCGAAGCCGCGCTCTTCGAAGTGCTCGAGAACCAGAAACTGATCGACGGCGAGGCACGCATCACGCTGGTGCCGCGCGGCAGCGACCTGATGGCGCAGATGCTCGCCGTGTCGTCCCGGAACCGTCACCGCCGCCGCCCACGTCGACCTAGGCGGTCACGGTCGGCGCGCTGACTACAGCATGTTCTTGCATCCCGGACGACAGCGGCAAGGGATCGTCTTGTCGCCGATCGTCCGGTAGTCGTAGGTGAGTTCCTCCCCCGCCCGAATCGATCGCGAGGCGCGAATCCAGATCGTCTTGTCGACCACCTGAAACCAGCAGTTCGGCTGGCACGAGTGGTTGATGAAGCGGGCGATGTTGCCATCGACTGCCGGCATCGCGACTCCAGGCGCGGTTGACGCGGAAGACCCAGATGCAGCCCTGCTTCAGATAGCGCGCTTCGCGCGCGCCGCTCCGGCTGTTGTGTATGAGCTCACCGGCGTAGTCGATGATGCGAGTGTTCTTGGTGATAGCTTGCGCCGCAAACACGCCGAAGCCATGCAGCCTGGAGCGCTTGCGGACGATTCGTGGCAGTGGACGCGGCGTCGGCATCCGCCACAGATTACAACGAGCGGCTCACGCGCCGGGAGCGCACAGTCAGGCGGATGCAAGGATACGCCGCGCGACCTTCAGATCGCGCATCGCTGCCGCAAGCGTGTGCTGCGTTCCCGCCGGCATCTTGTATTCAAGATGAAGGGAAACAGGTCCGCTGAACCTCGCCTCGCGCAGGGACGCGCTGACAAACTGCCAATCCACCTGGCCCTCACCGAGTGGACAATCGTCGATCTGCCATCCGGCGCCCGACCTGGTCCAATGAAAATCCTTGAGCGCGACCATCTTCAGCCGCGGCGCCACGAGCCTCGCCGCCGCTTTCCACGCTCCCCCACCGCCCTCGGCCACCGCGTGCCGCGGATCGAAGTAGTAACCGGCCCACTTCGGATCGAGTCCATCCATGAACGGAGCGATCTCCCACAACGCGCCGCCGATGTATCCGGCGTGATTGTGGAATCCCATCTCGATGCCGCAGTCACGCGCAAGAGCCGCGAGTCCTTCGATTGCCTTGCCGGCGTCATTCACCTGAGCGCGGACGTCACCGGACGGTGCGTAGCGCCAGTAACCGGCTTTGAAATAGCGCACGCCGTGCCTGGCCGCGGTCTGCAGGATTGGTTTCGCCGTGGGCGAGGCCGCCGACGTCAGTTCGGTCGTGATCATCGGCACGCTGACGCCCTGCGCCCTGATCGCATCGAGTGCGCGAGGCAGATCGTCGACCACTTTCTCCGGCAGCACATGGCCGCCGCCCCGCACTGTCAGATCGACGCCGTCGAAGCCGCAGTCCTTGACCGCGCGTCCGAGGTCACCCCACGCGAGCTCGGGTAGGTGCTTCGAGAATAAACATAGTTGGGTTGATGTTTGTGCGGCCGCTGGCGTGGAACGGGCCAGCAGCGCCATCGTCGCCGTGCGCGTCAAGAGTTCGCGTCGCGTGAGCATGGATCGTCCTGACGTAAATGCATTGCAAACCACAGAGAGCGCAGAGGACGCAGACCCGGGCCACGGACAACACGGATTTCACGGAACGCGTCGCTGGTAGTCCGGGCGACCGGCCGCGCCTATTGGCGCGGGAGGCTGGGATCAAGACCGGTGGATCAGCACGCGGCCGCCAAACAATACGGCGTGTTGATCCACCGGTCTTGGTCCCAGCTCACAGCCTGGCTCCGCCAGGCTGCCGGTCGCCTCAGTGTTCAATTACTCCCCAAAGCCGTCCGTGTTATCCGTGTTATCCGTGGCCGAGACCCGTGGCTCACCCGCGGCGCGGAGGCACAGCACCAAGCCCAGGCCCCGTGAGCTGGCCCGTCCTCATCACGCCGTCGCGGATCGTAAACAACCCGGGAAGCGCGCTTCCCAGGCGGCGCTCGCGCTCGGCACGAACTGACGGGCGTTGGCTTCGATTCCGGCATTTCCCGGCACGCGCGCCGCGATGCCAGCGGAGTGAATCAATGACGCGCCCGGACATGTCAGGTCCTGCACGCACAGGAACATTCCGAACTTCTGGGCCGCGGCCGCCATCAGCATCGCGTGCGTCTGGCCCTTGCACGCCTTGAGCGCAACGCCGGTGTAGCCCATATCGCGGGCCAGCAGCAGACTGTGAAGGTCGGTCAGCGATTCGTCGATCACGATTGGATGCAGCTTCGCCGCCGCATGCATGACGTTGCCGCGGTTGGCCTCGAGGTCGCGCGCCGTCGGCTGCTCTATATAGAGGATGCGGTCGAATCCCGTCGGGGTCGCCGCCCGCACCTTCTCCAGGCACTCCAGCAGATAGGCGACGTTGGGACAGCCCTCGTTGAAGTCGAGGAGGTATTTACACTCCCGTGCGCGCGCCGCAGGAAGCGCGCGATTGACGACGCGGTCCGTGCGCACGATGCGCTCGACGTCGGCGCTCAGGTTGCCGCCGTTCAACTTGATCTTGAAGCGCGTCACGCCATCGCGCGCAATCCACTCTTCGAGCGTGTTCGGCAGGCCATCGTCCACCCGCGTCCGGACATCCGCGGCCTCGAGCGGATCGCTGGCGCCGACCGAATGGAACACCGGCGTGACCGCCCGCGGCGCGGCAGGGACATAGCGATCGAGATACTCGCCCTTGAACTGCGGACCGAGATCGTGCGAGAGGTCGCGCGACATGAACGACGAGCCGTAGGTTTCGTAGACGCTCACGCCGAACGCCTTGCCGTAGGCGTCGTGCACGGCGGCGTCAAAGGCGCTGGCGACAACAAGCGTGCAGAGCTTCGGAATCGGCGTCGGCAGGCGCAGCGAGCTCGAAACACTTCGCCGCCGCTTTGAGATACTCGGGCTCGAGCGCCCGGAACAGGTCGACAGGATGCCCGCGCTCGACGCACGCCGCGGTTATCGGTTGCAGCGCGTCGGCCAACGCCCGCATCGCGCCGAGGCTGACGTCGTGCGCGACGGCGGGAAACGCCCACGCATTCCCGAGCGTCATCGACCCGAAGCCCCACGAGTCCCTGCCGCCCTCGCTGCCGCCGTGCGTTCGCACGCGACAGTTGACGTTGAGGATGGTCACCCGATCGACCGTGCGGCCGCCAAACTGGTAAGGCGCGCGGTAACGGAACTCCTCGAACGAATGATCGACCGAGACGATCCGGATGTCGGTGGGCCGGCTCGCAGCGACGGCCGGTGCCGAATTCTGGCGCCATGCCGTAACGGGAAGCAGCACCGGCGCGGCGCACACCGCTCCGGCGGCTCGCAGCAGCGCGCGGCGCGTCATCGCGGCCGGCGCGGCGGCATCACGGGAGTCATCATGGGAACTGGACACGGTCGACGATTATAGAATGACCGGCATGAACCCCTTTCGCATGGCCGGCGTTGCGGGAGCGCTTGCGCTGAGCTGCGCGGTCGTGTCGACGGCGCCCTGTCACACAGCAACCGCCGGCCGCTGGGCCTGCCAGGAGCGCCTGGGCGGCATGGGTCGAGCCAGACTTCCCGTTCTTCTCGTCGGTGATCGACGGCGGCCGCGCCGGCGCCGGATTTCCCGCGAAGAACCTGACGCCGCGCGGACTCGTTCTCAATCTCGGCCGCGGATACTGGGTCGGCTTCGACACCGATCTCGTACGCGTCGCGGCGATGTGGCGCGGCACGGGCGTGACGCCTCGAGCCCTCGCGCCGGGGTCGTATATCGAAGCCGACCGCAAGACTCCCGGCGGCCACCGCAGACGACGCCTACATCCGCGAATCAATCCTCGAGCCGACCGCCAAGGTCGTGACCGGATTTGGCCGCACGGGCATGGGCATGCCGAGCTTCGCCGGAGTCCTCACCGAACAGCAGATCGAGTCGGTGATCCTCTATATCAAGAGCCTGAAGTAATTCACCGCGGAGAGCGCAGAGGCCGCAGAGGACATCACGGTAAGCCCTTCGCGACGACCGCGAAGCCGCGAAGAGGCATGATGATTGGTCATAAGCTGTCAAGGTTCAACACGAAGTCACGAAGTTCCGGAGACGGCACGAAGAGCAGCGGGGCTTCGACCGGCGGGACCTGCTGGCACCGCGTTCCGCGATGGGTTGGCGGACACGCCGCGCGGTGAAAACAACGAGGGCAGCCAGCGGTGCTTTCACCGCGCCGTGTGCCCGCCAACCCTACGCCGGCCGTACGGCCGACGTGCCAGCAGACTCAGGCCGCAGCGGGCTGCAGGTCGCGAACCCTACGCAGTGCTTCATCGTGCCCATCGTGTCATCGTGAGCTCGCGAAAGCCGCAGACGCCGTGAAAACTCTGACTTCGCGATCTTCGCGGCTTCGCGATCTCGTGGCGCAGCCGTGTCCACCGTGAATCGTTCGCTCTACTCAGCGCGCAGAGCGACCAACGGATCGATGCGTGTCGCGCGGCGTGCTGGAATCATGCAGGCAGCGATCGCGACGACTGTCAGCAGCGCCGTGATGCCAACGAACGTCGCGGGATCGCTTGGCGTCACGCCGACCAGTGAGCGCTCGATGGCCTGGCTGAGCAGAAATGCGCCGCCTATTCCGAGCGTCAGTCCGATGCCGAGCTGGACGAGGCCAAGCCGCAGCACCATCCATCGCACTTGCCCCGCCTGCGCGCCGAGCGCCATGCGCACGCCGATTTCCGGTGTCCGCTGCGTGACGGCATAGGCCATCACCGCGTAGAGCCCGACCGAAGACAGGACCAGGGCAATCACCCCGAAGATACCGAACGTCACACTAAAGAGCCGGAATGGCCAGCGTTCCTCGTCCATCATCTGCTCGAGCGCCTGGATGGTGAAGACCGGCTGATCGGCGTCGACTTCCTGTACCGCCCGGCGCAGGGCGTCCGCCAGCGCGCTAGCCGGAAGCGGGCTGCGGACGATCAACGCCGCCGCCGGCGGGGCGTCCTGGCGATGTGGGATATAGATGACGGGGTCTGCTTCGACCTGCCGCGTTTCCGCGTGACGAATCGACGGGCTGACGCCGACAATTGTCCTCCACACGGGAGGAGGCGATGTTGGCAGCGGATTGCGCTCGATGAACCGCACGCGCCGCCCAATCGGATCCTCACCGGGAAAATAGCGCGCGACGAAACGCTCGTTGACGATGACGTTTTCCGAGCCCGGCAGTCCGTCGGTCACCTGAAAGGCACGGCCGCGGCGAACCGGCGCGCTCAAGACGTCGAAGAACTGCGGGCTGATCGTGACGACCGGCGACCGCAGCTGGTCGTCTTCGCTTTGCGCGGCCGGCCGACCGTCGAGTTCGAAGCCCCGATCGAAGGCACGGAACGGCGGCACGGTCGTCGTCACCGCCACTCCCTCGACGCCAGCGACCGAAGCCAGCCTCGGCGTCAGTCGATCGTAGAAACCCAGCCTCTCCTCCGCCGTTTTGTATTTTGCCTGGGGAAGCTCCAGCCGCATCGTCACGATGTGATCGGTGGGAAACCCGAGGTCGAATTGCTGAAGCTTCATGAAGCTGCGGACCATGAGGCCGGCGCCAACAAGAAGGACCACCGTCAGCGCGAGCTCGGTGACGACCATCGTGCCGCTCATCCACCGGGCGCGCCGGTTGCCGACCGTGCCGCGTCCACCTTCCTTGAGGGCTTCATTGCCCCGCCCTTCGAAACGTGCAGCGCAGGTGCCAGGCCGAAGAGGATTGCCGTCACGAGGCAGATCACTGCCACGTATCCGAGGACGACCGTGTCGACGCGAAATTCGATCCAGAACGGCTTTGACGGATCGGTGATCGCCCGGTCGAAGGCGTTGATTCCCGCATACGTGAGGAAGAGTCCCAGGCCGCCGCCGATGACGGCGAGCACCACGCTTTCGAGCAGCAGCTGCCGGACGATGCGCCAGCGCGTCGCGCCGAGGGCGGTGCGGATGCCGATCTCGCGTGCGCGTGCTGCCGAGCGCGACAGCAGGAGATTGGCGACGTTGGCGCAGGCGATGAGCAGGATGAAGCCGACGGCGCCCATCATGGCCCAGAACATCGTCTTGGCCGCGCCGCCGACGTGGCGTTCGGTGAACGTCTCGACCCGCACGGCGGACATGTTCTTGTATCCTGGGGATAGGCGGCGATGAGCCGCTGTGCGATGCCGTTCATCTCGGTGCGCGCTTCCTCGCGCGACAACCCGCGCCGCAGCACGCCGAAGACGTTGAGAACTCGAGTGTCTCGCTTTTCACGCACGTCGTTGGGAATCTCCGGCAGCCAGACCTCTGTGTTATCCGGAAAGAGCATCTGTCGGCCATGACGCCGATGATGGTGGCTGGCTCGCCGTTGACGCGAATAGGCGTGCCGATGACATTCGCATCGCCGCCGTACCGGTTCTTCCAGAAGGAGTAGCTGATGATGGCGACGGGGTCGGCGCCCTTCTGCTCGTCAGCAGGCGAGAAATCGCGTCCGAGGAACGCGGGCTGACCGATCAGGCTGAACACATTGGCGGTGATCCACGAACCTCGCGCCTGCTCAGGCAATCCCTTGGCGTCGCTGACGTTCATGACGCCGTTGCGGGAACCGCCGAATCCCTCGAAAGTCTTGCTCGCCTCGCGCCAATCCCGCAGCTCCTGGGTACGACACCGCGATCCGGCCTTGCCTGTTACCCTGCCAGGTCAGCATGAACATGCGATCGGCGTTGTCGTAGGGCAGGCCGCGCAAGAATGCGGCATTCACGATGCTGAAGCCGACGGCGTTGATGCCGATCCCGAGCGCCAGGGCCGCTATGGCCGCCGCCGAGAACCAGCGTTCCTTGAGGATGAGGCGAAGGGTGAAGCGAAGATCCTGGAGCATGGAGGATGAGACTGTCCCGCTCCAGGATTTGTTTCCAGAAAATTCACCTCAGCGGGACGAGGTGCCAGCCACCCGCCCCACGAGCTCGGTTATGCGGGCGTCGGCGGCACCGACGTTCTGCTCGGCCTTGAGAAACAGCTGATCGCCGGCAAACCGCAATTGATACGTCGTCGCGAATGGCGTGCGGTACCTCACGACGCTAAGGGTGTAGGTATCGTCGGCGGTCCATGCGCCACTGGCGGCAATCGGATCGGTTGCGCCATCCGCGGCCAGGCGCAGCGTCCCTTTCCGCCACGAGCCTCGACCGATCTCGATCCGCTGATCGACGCCGCCGATCCGGACCACGAAGGACGGCTCACCGCCTGCCGATGCCGCGTCGAGCGCGATGGCTTCGATGACAGCTTGTTGGAGTCGAACGCGTAGCGCTTGCCGAGCCAGCTTCGAGCCGTAGTCGCGGCCGCGGTGCCAGCGGGTGTCCGCAGTTTCAGAGTCGCGAGCTTGTCAGCGAGCTTGCGGCTGGCGCTGGCGTCTGCCGGCAGCGCCGCAGGCTGGAGGGCGCGGGCAGGAGCGGTCCCAGACGAGGTTCATGACCGACGCCATGTCGCGCGTGCCGCTGGTGATCGCGATCACCGCGTCGTGCTGCGGCAGCACGAGGCAGAACTGCCCGTGCGCGCCGTCGCCGCGATAAGCCGTGACGGCTCCGCCAGAACTGATAGCCATACCCCTGCTCCCAATCGCTCGTCGGCGAGCTGCCGTTCGACGCATGTCGCGACGTCGCCGTCTCGACCCACGCCGCGGGCACGAGCTGCTTTCCGTGCCACTTGCCCTTCTGCAGATAGAGCTGCCCGAAGCGCGCGATGTCTTCCGTGCGGACGCTCAGGCCGAAGCCGCCCAGCGAGATGCCCTGCTTGCTTGCGTTCCCATGTCGGGTTGGTCGATGCCGAGCGGCTCGAAGAGTCGCGGACCGAGGTAATCGAGCACGGTCTGGCCGGTCACCTTCTGCACGATCGCCGACAGCATGTAGGTCGCCGGCGTGTTGTAGACGAAGAACGTGCCCGGCTTGTGCGCGACCGGAAGCGCGAGGAACTTTCTTCACGACGCTGTCTCGGTCGCTGTACGGGAAGTCGCGATCGCCTCGTCGTGATGTCCGGTGGACATCGTCAGCAGATCGCGCACGCGCATCGCCTTGAGGTTGGCGCTCGGCTCGCGCCGGCGCTTCGTCGGGGAAGAAGTTCAGCACCGGATCGTCGACGCTGAGCTTGCCCTCGGCCACGGCGAGGCCGACGGCGGTCGACGTGAAGCTCTTGCTCAGCGAGTAGAGCATGTGCGGCTCGTTCGCCGCATAAGGCGCCCACCAGCCTTCCGCGACCACCTGCCCGTGCCGCACGATCATGATGCTGTGCAGCGCGTCGAGCTTCTGCTCGGCCTCTTCGACGAACGGCAGGATCGCTGCCGAGGAGATGCCCTGCGCTTCCGGCGTACTGCGCGGGAAGGAGAAGGATGGCGGTTCGATCGGTCGTGCGGCCACACCGATTGCGAGCACCAGGACGAGGACGCTCAGTCTACGCATGCAGGACCTCACAGCAAATGGTGCTAGAGGATACTCCAGCCGAGGTCCAGTCTATCGTGTCTGCGCTGCTGCGTCTCTCTGCGTCCTCTGCGGTGAATAGGTAGCGCTACTGTTTGCCGAACGCGTAGAGCGCCGCCGTCGTCCGCACGTAGATGCGGCCGTCGGCAAACGCCGGCGTCGCATACGTGTCCTCGGCGAGATCGTTGACCGCCTTGACCGCGAGGTCGCCGCCCGGGTCGACCACGACGACCGCGCCCGGCTTCGGTCGTGAAGAAAATGTGGCCGTCGGCGGCGATCGGCGACGCGAACACCGGTCCAGGCGCGCCGGTCAGCCGTCCCTGCTTGATCAGCGCGCCGGTCTCTGGATTGAGCGTCGTGACGATGCCGTTGTCGTTGACCATGTAGAGCACGCCGCCGAAGAGGAGCGGCGACGGCAACTGCGGCACGCTGCGCTGATACTTCCAGCGGATCGCCTTGTCACTCATGTCGCCCGAGCCACCGAGGCGAATCGCGAGCATGCCGTTCTCGGAGTCGAGCGCGGCGCGGTAGTACGCCCACTCGTCGCGCGTCAGCGACCCGCTGGCGTCGAGATCGGCCACGTCGAACCAAAACGCCGGCGGTGAACTTCGGGAACTCGGTCTTCGACAGGACGCCGTTGCCGTCGGCGTCGGCCGTCTTCCACACCTCGTCCGCCGCCGGCACGGTGACCTTGTTGCCAGGATCGTTGACCGGCGCGCCGTAGCCGTTGACGTAGATGGTGTCGCCGCCAATCACCGGCGTCGACTTCATCTCGAACGACAGTCCGCCGACCCACCACAGCTTCTTGCCGGTCGCGGCGTCGTACGACGTCAGCAGGAACGATCCGGGGAGCGATGATCTGGTCCTTGCCGTCGGGCCCGCGCCAGACGATCGGCGTCGAGTGCCCGCTCTTCGCCTCCGGTCGATCGACTTTCCACTGCACGCGTCCGGTTCGCTTGTTGACCGCCATCACGTACGAGCCAAGGCTCTGATCGCAGGCGAGGATGAGCGAGGTCGCCGACGATCACCGGCGACGCGCCCATGCCGTAGATGTTGTTGAACGGCCCGAGCGGCATCGTCCATCGCTCTTTGCCGCTGCGGTCGTAGGCGATCAGGCCATAGTCGGGAAAGAACACGTAGATGCCGTTGTCTTCGACCGCGGGACTCGGCGAGGCCGGGTTGTTCCGCTTGTCGACGACCTTGGTCTTGACCTGCGGCGCCGCGCGCTCCCACAGGATCTTGCCGCGTGATGCGATCGATGGCGAGGGTGACGAGCGTGTCGCCGCGATACGCCGTGAGGTAGATGCGATCGTCGTGCAGGATCGGCGACGAATGGCCCGTGCGGCAATGCCAGCCGCCAGAGCAGGTTCTTCTCGGGACCAAATTCGGTCGGAACCCTCGTCGCAGTCGAGATGCCGGAGCCGTTGGGGCCGCGAAACCGCGACCAGTCTGGTTCCGCACGCGCGGAAAGACCCGCGGTCAGTGCCAGAGTGCACAGAACGATCGTAGAAACCGCAGCAGCACGTGAGCTCATCAGCCGAGTATAAACGCCGCGCCTGCGCTCGCAAAACTTCTTGCGAGGATGTGAGCCGGCTTCAGCGCGTTTGATTTCGGCTGAGTCGGCCGACCTTCATCCTCTCGTATCGATCGACCAAATCATTGAACGCGCTGGGACGAATGGCAGTCGCGGCCAAACCACCGTTCGACAGACGTCATGTGCAGTCTGCGGCTGCAGCGTGACCGCTGGTCGATAGCGAGGGACGAAACGCAAGCCTCGCAAGCCTTCGCGGCGCCAGAGTCGGACGGCCCCGCCTTTGCCATTTCACAGTGGATGCTCACCGTTCCATCCGCTTATAAGAAAGGAGAGGGTCGCATGCTCAAGACTCTCATCGCCGCGGCCCTGCTTCTTGCGACGGCTTCAGGCCTGCACGCGCAGACACCAACCGGCAGCATTTCCGGCCGCGTCACCGACGCCGGCAACCTCGCGGTTCCGGGCGCGACCGTCACCATCGAGTCGCCGAACCTGCAGGGCACCCGCACCACGGTCACGTCGGCCAACGGCGACTACATCCTGCCCTGCCTGCCGCCGGGTCCTACACGATCACGTTCGAGCTGAGCGGCTTCGCGACGACGAAGCAGACGCGCGACGTCGGCGGCGACGCAGCCGGTAGAGGTCAACGTCACGCTGCAGCCGGCCGCGCTGAGCGAAGTCGTGACCGTCACGGCGCGCAGCCGACGCCTTCGCCAACACCGTCCAGGCCGTCGACCAACATCCAGCAGGAGCTGCTGTCGACGCTGCCGACGGCGCGCACGCTGCTGTCGGCGGTCAACCTCGCCCCGGCGGCGCACGCGACCGGCCCGAACAACGCCATCACCATCGGCGGCGCGATGTCGTTCGAGAACCTGTTCATGCTCGAATGGCGTGCAGATCCAGGACAACATCCGCGGCACGCCGTTCACGCTCTTCATCGAGGACGCCATCCAGGAAACGACGGTGACGACGTCCGGCATCTCCGCCGAGTACGGCCGCTTCACCGGCGGCGTCGTCAACGCCGATCACGCAAGTCGGGCGGCAACACCTTCAGCGGATCGCTGCGCACGACGTTCACGAACGACGACTGGCGGACGGTGAGCCCGTTCGACGAGCCGAAGGTCAACGACACGGTGTGCCGACCTACGAGTTCACGCTGGGCGGCCCGATCGTCCGGAACCAGCACCTGGTTCTTCGGCGCCGGCCGCTTCTTCGACCAGCACGCAGGCGAACGAGACCGGCTTCACGCGCATCCCCTACACCTTCGACGACGACGAGAAGCGCTTCGAGGGCAAGGTCACGCAGGCCCTCGGCGCCGGCCACAGCGTGCGCGTCGCCTACACCGACGATCCGCGAGACGGAGACGAACAACGTCTGGCCGAGCCCGCAGGAAGTCATGGACCTCGGCAGCCTGCACACGCGGCAGCTGCCGCAGGATCTGCTGTCGGTGCACTACTCCGGGCGCGCTCAAGGCCGAACTTCTTCGTCGAGGGCGCAGTACTCGTCGCGCCAGTTCTCGTTCGAGAACTCCGGCGGCGACGACGACCGATCTGATCGACGGCACGGTGCTGCGCGACGCAACAGACCGGCGCCTACTGGTGGTCGCCGAACTTCTGCGGCGTCTGCGGGCCGGAAGAGCGCGACAACGAGAACATCCTGCTCAAGGGCAACTACTTCCTGTCGACCGGCGCGCGGCTCGCACAACCTGGCCTTCGGCTACGACACGTTCAACGACAAGCGCCAGGGCGACAACCACCAGTCGGGCAGCGACTATCCAGGTGTGGACGACCGACTACGCGTCATCCAGGACGACACGGTCTATCCCGGTGATCGCCGGCAACGGCAGCACCTACATCATCTGGTAGCCGATCAGCGAGGCCAGCCGCGGCACGAACTTCCGCACCCACTCGCTGTTCTTCAACGACTCGTGGGCCGCTCAACAAGCACTTCACCTTCAACGCTCGGCCTGCGGTGGGACAAGAACCACGGCGAGGATGCGAGCGGCAACCTCGTCGCCAACGACAGCGCGTTCAGCCCGCGGCTCGGCGTGGTGTGGGATCCGCAGGGCGACGGCCGGTGGAGCGTGCACGCGAGCTACGGCAAGTACGTCGCGGCCATCGCCAACACGATCGCCGACTCGGCATCGCCGGCCGGCACGCCGTCGATCCTCGCCTAGTTCTACCAGGGCCCGGGCATCAACACCGCCAGCGGCGCGCCGCTGGTCGCGTCCGACGCGGCGCTGCGCCAGGTCTTCGACTGGTTCAACGCCAACGGCGGCACCAACCGCGACTCCGTTCTTCACGAGCATCCCCGGCGTCGCAGACGCAGATCCGCGAGTCGCTGATCTCGCCGCACGCCAACGAATTCGCGAGCGGCGCTCAGCCGTCAGCTCGGCGGCCGCGGCGCGTTGCGCGCCGACTTCGTCTACCGCGACTTCGCCGATTTCTACGCGCGATCGCATCGACACTGTCGACCGGACAGGTCACCGACGAGGTCGGCACAGGTGTTCGATCTCGCGCTCGTCGAGAACACCGAACCTGCTGACGCGGAGGTACCTGCGCGTCAGCGTCCAGGTCAACTACCGCTTCGGCATCGCGCGTCGACCTCGGCGGCAACTACACGCTGTCGCGGCTGTGGGGCAACGTCAACGGCGAAACGATCGAACACCGGCCCGGTGTCCAGCAGCCTCACGAGCTACCCGGAGTACATCGACCTCGCGTGGACGCGCCCGAAGGCGACCTCGCACGCCGATCAGCGGCACCGCGTGCGCATGTGGGGCACGTGCGCGCTGCCGATCACCGAGCGGTTGGGCAACCTTCACCGTCGGCGCTGCTCGAGCAGATCAACTCCGGCACGCCGTACGGCGCGCTCGGCAGCGTGCGACCGAGCGACTTCGTCGCCAACCCGGGCTACAGTCGAGCCGCCGGACACGGTGAACTACTGGTTCACCGACCGCGACGCGTTCCGCACCGAGACGATGTACCGCACCGACTTCTCGCTGAACTACGGCTACCGGCTCGGCGGGCAGACGCGAGCTCTTCGGGCAGATCCAGGTGCTGAACCTGTTCAATCAGTTCCAGCTGTTCAACATCGACAGCAACGCCATCAATACGACCGTGCTGACCGCCGTCGACGATCCGGATCGGTTCCAGACGTTCAATCCGTTCACGCGAGACGCCCGGTGCAGGGCGTGCACTGGGACTACGGCGAAGAGTTCGGCAAGCCGTCGGGCGCCGCGGCCTACACGCTGCCGCGGACGTTCCAGTTCGCGCTTGGAGTGCGGTTCTAGCAATGCTGAATGCTGATTGTTGAATGCTGAATGAATTGCTGAAGTCTGAAGGTTGAATGACTGCTGAATGCTCAAGTGAAAAGCGATCTCACTTCAGCGTTCAGCGGTCGAATTTCCAGTCCAGCAGATCGGCGATGCGCTCGATGGTGACGTCGGGGTTGGGATAGGTCAGCGACGCCGGGATCGAGCGCGTAGTGGCCTTGGCGCGGGAAGATGGTCGTCACGCGATCTTTCCACACGGCCTTGATGGCCGTCAGCAGCCGCACCTTGTCGTCGATGAAGACATAGTGCTTCGCCGGATACCGGTTCTCCACGTCGTCGAGTTCCAGTTCCTTGTGGATGTATATGAGCACGCGGCCATCGACGGCGGCGAAGATACCCGAGCGGTCCGCCTTCAGCGGCTGAAAGACCACGTCCCCATCCGAGAGGATCACCGTCGGTCCCCATTGCCCTAGTCGGCGCAGGACATCGAGCGCTCCGGGAAACAGCCGGTCGGCAAACGGATAGTTGACCAGGAACGCCGACAGCCGCAGCACGCGAGGGTCGCGCGGATGCTCCACGCGGTATCGCTGCAGCGCACCGAGATAGTCGGCGTAACCGAGCTCGGATCTGAGCGCTTCGAAGATCGCCCAGTAATGCTCCTGACGCTCAACGCCGACCTCCTGGGTCAGGTAGGCCTTCAGATCCGCGGTAACGCGATCGTTGTCGAGCAAGGTGTTGTCGACGTCAATCAGGAACACAACGGGCACGGGTGAATCGGGCGTCATCCTGACACCAGTACCACGTCTGACCTCGATCCGCCAGAGGCGCGGTGAGCACGCCGAGTTTCCGCCGCTAGTTACTTGCATGATGATAGTCACTCTGATAGGCTCCGTGTTGGCATGCAGCGCGCCACGTTCAAGCACATGCGATGTCCCATCGCGCGCAGCCTCGAACACGTCGGCGAGTGGTGGAGCATCCTCATCCTGAGGGACGCGATCAAGGGCCTGACACGCTTCGATCAGTTCCAGAAGAGCCTGAACATCGCGCCCAATATCCTGACGCGCCGCCTGGCGACGCTGGTGGAGTCGGGCCTCCTCGAACGCCGCCTCTACTGCGACCATCCGCCGCGCTACGAATACGCCCTCACCACCGCCGGCCGCGACTTCCGGCCGGTGCTCGTCGCCCTTCTCAAGTGGGGGAACCAGTACTTTCCGTCCGAAGGCGGAAAAGTGTTTCTCGCCGCCGCGCCGAGGCGGGCAGCCGCGCAAGGAGGCCATCGTGCCCGTTGAAACGGGAACGCGCGCGCAGCGTCTGCATTACGCCTGGATCGTCGCCGCAGTCACATTCTTCGTGCTTCTCATCACCGCCGGCATCCGCGCGACGCCCGGCCTGCTCATGGTCCCGCTCGAGGAAGAGTTCGGCTGGAGCCGTGCGATCATCTCGCTCGCCGTCGCCATCAACATCGCGCTCTTCGGCCTCATCGGCCCATTCGCGGCTTCGGCGATGGATCGCTGGGGCGTGCGGCGGCTGGTTCTGATCGCGCTGGCACTCCTCACCGTTTCCGTCGCGCTCACGACGCAGATGCGCAACCAGTGGCAGATGATGCTTCTCTGGGGCGTATGCGTCGGGGCGGGCACCGGCGTTACCGCAATGGTCCTCGCCGCAGTCGTGGCCACACGCTGGTTCGATGCCCGGCGCGGTGTGGTGCTCGGCGCGCTGTCGGCGGCGAATGCCACGGGGCAGCTCGTCTTCCTGCCGCTCCTGGCGCAGATGGTCGAGACGGCACGGCTGGCGCGCCGCCGCGCTGATCGTGGCGGGCGCCGCGGCAGTCGTCTTTACGGTCGTGCTCGTATTCCTGCGCGATCGCCCCGAGGATCTCGGCTTGCGCCGCTACGGCCAGACCGACGCCGACTCGAGCAGCCGCCGCCCGGCGATGGCTCCATTCGCCGCGCTGCGCGTCGCCGTCCGCTCGAAAGCCTTCTGGGTCCTCGCAGGCACGTTCTTCGTTTGCGGCGCCAGCACCAACGGGCTCATCGGCACGCATCTCATCGCCGCGTGCCACGATTACGGCATCCCGCAAGTACGCTCGGCCCAGCTCCTTGCCCTCATGGGTATCTTCGACATTGTCGGCACCACCGCGTCGGGATGGCTCACCGACCGCTACTCGAGCCGGCACCTCTTGTTCGGCTACTACACGCTCCGCGGCTTGTCGCTGCTCTTCCTGCCGTTCACGCTGGCCGGCGGATCGGGCCTCGGGATCTTCGCCGTGTTCTATGGCCTCGACTGGATCGCTACGGTCCCGCCGACGGTGCGGCTCACCGGCGAGGCGTTTGGACGTGAGAATACAGGCGTCATTTATGGCTGGATCGGTGCGAGCCACCAGCTCGGCGCCTCGCTCGCGGCCTTCGGCGCTGGCGCTATCAGGACGTTCGCCGGCGACTATCGCGTCGCCTTCTGGATCGCCGGTGTCCTCTGCGTCATCGCCGGTCTTTCGTTTCTGACGATCGGACGCCGCTCGTTCGCGGCGGCACGATCCACTGACAATCTGGCAACCGCATGAGCATTCCATTCCAGCCTCGCCCTCCCATTCGCCGTCGGGTCGTCGTCACCGGCATCGGCCTCGTCTCCCCGCTTGCGTGCGGGAGCGAAGCGACGTGGCAGGCGGCCCTGGCAGGACGAAGCGGCATCGGCCCGATTACGCAGTTCGACGCGACTGGCTACTCGACGCGGATCGCGGGCGAGGTGACCGGTTTCGATCCGCACGACTGGATCGAGAAGAAGGACATCAAGAAGTGCGCGCGCTTCATCCAGTTCGCGATTGCGGCGACGCGGATGGCTATGGACGCCAGCGGCCTGCACATCAACGACGACAACGCCGCCCGTGTCGGCGTCGCCATCGGGAGCGGCATCGGCGGATTCGAAGTCATCGAGCGCGAGCATCGAATCCTGATGGAACGCGGACCCGACCGGGTATCGCCATTCTTCATCCTCTCGTCGATTGTGAATCTTGCTGCCGGGCAGGTGTCGGTTCGCCTGGGCGCCAAGGGGCCGAATTCCGCGGTGGCGACCGCCTGCACGACTGGCGCGCACGCGATTGGTGACGCCTTTCGCATCATCCAGGGCGGCTACGCCGACGCGATGATCTGCGGCGGCACCGAGGCCAGCATCACACCGCTCGGCGTCGCCGGGTTCGCGGCGATGCGCGCGCTCTCGACCCGCAATGACGATCCGTCACGCGCCAGCCGGCCGTGGGACGCCTCACGCGACGGCTTCGTCGTCGGAGAAGGCGCTGGCATTCTCGTCCTCGAAGATCTCGAGCACGCCGTCGGCCGCGGCGCTCCAATCCTGGCCGAGCTCGTCGGCTACGGCATGAGTGCCGACGCGCATCACCTCACGGCGCCGCCGGAAGACGGCAACGGCGTCGTTCGCGCCATGTCGGCCGCGCTGGACGATGCGGGCCTGGCGCCCGCTGATATCCAGTACCTGAACGCGCACGCCACGTCGACGCCCCTTGGCGACAAGGCCGAGGCCACGGCGATCGGCCAGCTATTCGGAGCGAACGTTGGCAGGCTCGCGGTCAGCTCGACCAAGTCGATGACCGGGCACCTGCTCGGGGCCGCCGGCGCGCTCGAAGCCGGCATCACGATCTTCGCGCTGCGAGATCAAACCGCGCCGCCAACGATCAATCTCGACGAGCCGGATTCAATCCTCGGATTCGATCCGATCCCGCACCATGCGAGGTCGCTGACGATGGAGCACGCCATGACGAACTCGTTCGGTTTTGGCGGTACCAACGCCTCGCTGATTTTCAGGACGCCTTCAGCCCTTCGCTGACACGAGGCCATGGCCGCCAACCGGCATCGTGACGAAACGCTCGCCGAACCCGGCGATGAGCGGCTTACCCTTGGCTATGGCTGCCTGCACCTGCGGCAGTCCGAGAGAGGCCTTGTGGCTGGCCTCGCTGTCCCACGCCTCGGTGATCCAGATCGCATTGGCATCACCGGGGTCGCGGGCGACGATGTAGCTGAGGCACCCCGGCATCCCGCCGACGCCGTCCACCAACACCGCGATGAGCTCGTCACGCTTGCCCGGCGCCGCCAGGAGCTTTCCAATCAGTCCGTACATACGTGCCTCCCCTTGCGCGCGGACTATCGGGCTGACTCCGAGGGTCACCGCTGCCGCACCCGCCGCGAGAAACTGCCGTCGGTCGATCATCCCTGGACATTCTAGCGGCGAGCGGCCAAACGTGTTCTCATAGCTGTCGGATTTCACAATGACGAGGCCGATCGAACGATGAATGCCGAAGAGTTGAAGGCGCTGCAGGCGCCCTTGAAGGATCAGGTACAAGACCAGTCCCGAGGCAGCGCTGATCACACTGCGCGCGAAGGGACGGGCGACCGATGGTATCGCGTGCAAAGTCGAGACGGGGCGGGCGCTCGTCGAAGCAGGGCTGCATCCCGCTACCGGCGGCGACGGTACGTCCGTCTGCTCGGGCGACATGCTGCTCGAGGCCCTCGTCGCCTGCGCGGGTGTCACGCTGCGCGCTGTGGCCACGTCGATCGGCATCGAGCTGCGCGGCGCGACCCTCACCGCCGAGGGCGATCTCGACTTCCGTGGCACGCTCGGCGTTTCGAAGGAAGTACCGGTTGGATTTCAACGCATACGGCTCGCGTTCGACCTCGAGACCGACGCCTCTGAAGAACAGCTGGCGACATTGATTCGCCTCACCGAACGCTACTGCGTCGTCTTTCAGACGCTTCGCCGTTCTCCCGAGATCACCGTATCGCGCAGCGCCGCCAGCTGACGGCGCCGCGCGACCGGAGCGTTACGCCTTGCTCTGCTGACGCTCGATTTCCTCCCGGAGGCGCTCATCCCGCGCACGAAGCTCAGGCGTGTACTCCTTCCCAAAGTCCTCGGCTTCGAACAAGGGACGAATTTCGAGCTCGGCGTCCTCGCCCGGCATCGGATCCGGACAGCGCCGCGCCCATTCGACCGCTTCGTCGATCGATCGCACCTGCCAGATCCAGTAGCCGGCGACCAGCTCTTTTGTCTCGGCGAATGGTCCGTCGACGACCGTGCGCTTGCTGCCGGCCATCCGGATGCGCTTCGCCTTCGAGCTCGGCTGCAGGCCATCGCCGCCGAGCATGATGCCGGCCTTGACGAGCTCTTCGTTGTACTTGCCCATATCTGCGAGCAGCTTTTCGCTCGGCATAATGCCCGCTTCGCTGTTCTTCGAAGCCTTGACGATCACCATGACCCTCATCGTTGTGTCCTTTCGCTATGCCGCTGCGTCACTCCGGAGCGGCTTCTATATGGGCGACGAGTGACCTGGCAGCAGATCGACACCGCGCCGGCAAGGTTTCTCGATCGCAGGCCACGTTCGCCACTTCTGAAGAGCTCGCCACAGATTCGTGATCGAAATCCGCGCCAGCCAGGTCCAACTTCTTGGACTCCGGGACGAATCAGGCGCCGAACCTGCGGTAAATCCCGGCAATACCCATCCTTAGAGTAGGGCATCTCAATTGCGTCCCTCATTTCCTCGGAGACAAACATGCTCGATTCCGGGAGACACGAGAAGTGAGTGACTGTCGCAGTCAGATGCACCGCTCTTCGCTGTGTGTTAACGGCGGTGTTCCTGCTGGCCCCCACGCTCGGACGCACTGCGGCGGCCTGCACCTGTGACATCAATGCCACCCCGCCATGCGCGGCTGTCTGGCGCGCCGACGCCGTCTTCATCGGAACGGTAGTGGAAGAAGCAGTCGAACAGATCGCCGGCAACCTGAGTTGGGCCGTGCACAGCATCAGCGTCAACCAGCGCCTCCAAGGCAGCGTCGATTCATTTATCACCCTGGCACCCTCCTGGGGCTGACAGAGCAAGAACGAGTCGAGTCGCTGACTCCTGCTGGCTCGCAGATCTACTGCGACTACAGGTCAAGCCTGGTCGGCAATCTGATTACGTCGGAGCTCCAGACGGCCGCTGGACAACAGACTGGTGCGCTGGCACCAGCAATCGAACGGCAGGGCAGATCTCGACTACATCGCGCTGCGCAAGTGCCACCCGGCGACTACACCGTTGCACCCGTCGTCCCGGACAACCTTCTCGTCAGGGGTTCTCCAGCGCGCGTGCTCGTGCCGCCGAAAGGCTGTGCGGCCGTCCAGTTCTCACTCATCTCCAAAGAGTTCTCAGTCCGTCCGTGAGAAGAGGGAATCGTGGGCCGGAACCGGACGGTCCCTGACTTCCCGCCGTAAAGCCCACTACGCCAGGCACCGGCCTCTAAGGCGCCGGGGCTTTAGCTCTCGACGCTCGTCGCCGGCCGGCAGCGCTTTCCAACCCCACACGCGCATCACGTCTTCGCCGCGGAACTCGTGACCGAGGCTCTTGGCGAGCATGAAAATCTGGCCGCGATGGTGGGCGTCATGCTGGATCAGGTACAGCAGCATGTTGACGACGCGCCGCGGCATCCCTTTGACGCGCGCCTGACGTGCCGAGAGAGCGGCCTCGAAGACCGCAACAAGGTCGGCCGTCGATTGCCGCAGCGCCCGCTGCGCCTGCGACTTCGTCACCGTCAGACGATCGAGCGGCGGCTGAACAGGTGCGCCGCCCAGTTTTCCGAACTGTACGGCGCACGCCCTGGATGTGCGCCACGATCGCAGCAATGGTGCGGCCGCGGCCGGCTGGCGGCGGCAGGCGCCAGATAGCATCGGGCAGGACGCTCACCAGATACTCGGTCACGCGCCCGTTGCGTTCGAATTCCTCCAGCAGTTCGCGCTCGACGTCGAGCGGCCGACCTCTCGCCATGGCAGTTCCTCCTCGCCACCAGAATTGTGGCCGAATCGCGGGCGAGGGTGTCGTCGAAAAGGTGTTGGAATCGAAACGGAGTCTGACGAAGGTCACGGATTCAACACGAAGCCACGAAGTCTCGAAGACGACACGAAGAAATCCAGGGCACGATTCAACGCTTCGCGCGTGTTGGCACGCCGGCCTAAAAGCGCCGCTCGTCAGCGTTGAAACGCGCGGCCGCTCGCCTGAACCTACGCCTTGGCCGGCGTGCCAACACGCAAACGTGAATGGTGCCCAGCTTCTTCGTGTCGTCTTCGAGACTTCGTGCCTTCGTGTTGAACGGCGAACTGTCGGAACACCGGCGGACGGCTAGGGGCGAGGCCTGATCTGCCGCCAGGCCCGGCCGTCCCACTCCCAGGTGTCGCTCGGACCTCGCGAGACCGCCAACGAGCACGGTTCGGTCGCGGGCCCGGTCGTAGACCATGACCGGTTGGTAGCGATGGCCTGGTGTCGCACCTGTCAGCGGAATCTCAGTCCAGCGCGCGCCATCCCACTGCCACATGTCGCTCAGCGGCGCGTCGCGATGCGCCGCGGCGCCGCCATAGAGCAGCACGACACCGGCACGTTCGTCGTAGACCATGCCATGGGCGTATCGTCCCCGCGGGCCGCCTTCTGCGACGCGACGCCAACGTTGCGCCTCCCAGATCCATGTGTCGTTGAAGAACGTCTGCGGTCGATCCGGTCCGGGTGGCGCGCTCACGCCGCCGAAGAGAACAACCTGGCGGCGCTTGCTGTCGTACGCCAAGGCCGTCCGCCCTCGCCCGGGCGGGCCGTCGGTGGCGATGCGCGTCCATTTCTGGTCCTGCAGCCTCCACGTGTCGGTCGGCCACGGACCGGATCGGTCTGGCGGGATCCCGCCGTACATGAGAATCCCTCCCCGCCGTCTTCCACCAGCGCGTGGTGGTCGCGGGCCGGGATGTCGGCGATGCGCTGCCAGCCGCTCCGATCGCCCTCCCAACTATCCTCGACCACCTGCCACGAGGCGCCGGCCTTCCTTGACCCGCCTGCGATGACGGCCTTCCCGCGACCAGCCTCGTAAGCAGCACCAGCATTGACTCGTCCCGGCGGGCCCTGCTCCGCCGCCGGCTCCCACGCGTGCCGCTCCAACTCCACACTTTGTCCCGATCGCCGTCCTTCGGATCGCCAGCGCCACTCACGAGCACCACTCGCTGCAACCGTGCGTCGTAGAATCCGACCGCGTGATCGGTTGACGGTTCCTCGTCTGCTTGTGCAGCGACGCCGAAGGCACCCGAGCGACGAGGACCGCGGCCAGCTCCGAGGCAGAGAATCTTCATGCGCAGATTCTTCAGTGCGCTGCGGCTCGTTGCAATCCTGATGTGATGAACAGCGGTGAGGTGGGGGGAAGCGGGTCGCGGCACGTGTTCCGCGACCCAGCCAGGTTTCCAGTCGATCGACTCGCGCTATTGCTTCTCGAAGACCGCGACGCTACTAACCGTCCGCCCTGTCGCGTCATTGCCCATCGTCGTAACAGTGCGCGTCTTGCCGTCGGCCGCGACCACGTTCTTCTGCGTCGTGGTGATCTTGCCGCCCTTCTTGTTCACCAGCTCCAGGGTGTGCGCATCGATGCGCTTGGCGGAGATCGTGTCCGCATTCGGGTGCGCGCCGGAGACCGGCGCGTCTTTGCCATCGAAGTCCGAGGTATAGGACCACTCCTGTACGGGACCGGAGGCCGGTTCGGTCTTGACGGAGACTTTGTAACCCTTCCCCGCTACTTCGTAGACAGACGTCGTGCTCTTCGGCGGGGGACCAGGGCTGTACGTGCTCTTCTCGACGTTCAGTTTCCAGCTGCCGACGAAAGGATCCTTCGACTGCGCGCCGGCCAGCGCCGCAACCAGGAACACTCCGACCGCGAGCCCAGTCGTGATCCGCGAAACTTTCGAAAACATCGCTACTCCTTGCCTGGCAAGCAGGCTTGTCAACCGATGAACGGCGCCGGTAAGTATTCGGAGGCGGCGAACGTATCACATCCGCGGCTATGGCCGAGCAGGATAAGAGGCAGGCCATCGTCTCTGCTGCGCAGCCCGCTGCCGCCTCGCGGGAGCACGCGGCGGCTGTCGAGACCACTGCTACTTCGCGCCACCGACGTCGATCGTCCGCCGAGGGCCGGCAGGATGGTCCCGATGTCGATGGCTCGCGCAGCCGGTCATCCAGGCACTGCGCCCATTGGTGCAGCCTCGCTATGTCCCTGCGCCATTCCTGCAACCGGTCCATGTGAGCGGCAAACGCCGGGGCCAGGCGCTTGCGGTCTTCCGTGTAGAAGACGCGCGGGTCCTCCTTCAGACGCGGCAGGATCTCGTTCTCCGTGAATACTGCATAGCGCACGAACTTCTGCCCCGTGCCGTCGCGTTCGTCGTAGTAGAAGCACAATTCCCACAGGAGCGCCGGATCGATCAGCTCGGCGATTCGGGCCTGGAACACGCCCAGGCAAGGACTGCGCGGCGGCGTGTCGGATCCTGAAATGCGCAGGAAGACCGGCGGCGGCGTTTCGCCGCGCTCCCGCGCTGCCTTGAACGCTGCGAGCGCTGGATCGATCGCCTGGTCGAATTTCTGCTCGACGGCGCTCGAATCGCGAAGGTCCTGTCGCAGCGCGGCGACGACTTTCGTGGTTTGCTCCTGACGGTCGCGCGCCGCCTGCTGGTTGCTCACCCAGACGGCGACGTACACGCCGAGCACGACGATGAAGAAATCGACCGCGACGGCGAACCAGTCGTGCGCGCGGACATGTGCAGAGAAACGACTTGGGCGCAAATTGAGCCTTCTTGAACGGACGGCCGAAGTTGACGCGAGCGGGATGCGGACGGGGTGATTATTCGCCCGGCGGCAAGGCACGTCAACAGACCTGACGCCTCCGGGTTGCTCGCAGCCCTGGATCACCATATCGTTGAAGGCTATGTTCCAGAAGACCGACGATCTCCGCATCCGGCAGGTGCGGCCACTCATTCCGCCGGCGATCCTTCACGAGGAGATCCCGATCAGCGAACGGGCCTCCAACGTCGTCGCGGCAGCGCGTGCGGCGATAACCAGCGCGCTGAAGGGGCAAGACCAGAGGTTGGTCGTGATTGCCGGGCCGTGCTCCATACACGACGCCGCGGCAGCGCTCGAGTATGGCGAACGGCTGGCACGGCTGGCTTCGCGCTATGCCGATCAGCTGATCGTGGTCATGCGTGCCTACTTCGAGAAGCCGCGCACGTCCGTCGGCTGGAAGGGGCTCATCAACGACCCCGATCTCGACGAGAGCTTCCACATCAACAAGGGCCTCCGCCTGGCGCGCAAACTGCTGGTCGACGTCAACGATCTCGGGCTACCAACGGCATCCGAATTTCTCGACCTGCAGATTCCGCAGCACATCGCTGACCTGACCTCATGGGTGGCGATCGGCGCGCGCACGACCGAGAGCCAGGTCCATCGCGAGCTCGCCTCGGGGCTGTCGATGCCGGTCGGATTCAAGAACAGCATGGACGGCAGCGTGAACGCTGCTGTCGACGCAGTGCTGTCGGCGCGTTCCGCCCACTGGTTCCCGTCAGTGACGAAGGAAGGCGTGTCGGCGATCTTCCAGACGTCGGGCAACGACGCCTGCCACATCATCCTCCGCGGCGGAAAGCACTCGGGTCCGAACTTCGACGCGACGCATGTCGGCGATGTGTCGGCCCGGCTGGGCAAGCTGGGACTGCCGCAGCGTGTGATGGTCGATTGCTCGCACGGCAACAGCGAAAAGGATCATCGCCGCCAGCCACTGGTCGCGGCGTCGATTTGCGAACAGGTTCGCGAAGGGTCCGACCGGATCTTCGGCGTGATGCTGGAGAGCCACCTCGTCGAAGGCCGCCAGGACTACGTGCCCGGGCGCCCGGCGGTGTACGGCCAAAGCATCACCGATGCGTGCATCTCGCTGGCGCAGACCGAAGAGGTGCTCGAGCAGCTCGCGCACGCCCAGCAGGCTCGCGACACGAAGGTCAGCCGCTGAGCGGCGCCTTCTGAACGGGCGACGGGTTCCAACCTTTACCCCGGTACGGCTGTCTAAGAACCGTCATGCAATCGCTGGAGCATGTGCCGCCACCGGTCCCGTCTCGGCCTCGCGATCGGATCGGTGTGCCACGATCTCTGGCAAGACGTCCGTTACGGGGCGCGCGTCTTTTCGAAGCAGCCTGCCTTTGCCGCAGCCGCGGTTCTGACGCTTGCGCTCGGCATTGGCGCCACCACCGCCATCTTCAGCGTCGTCTATGGCGTGCTGTTGAAGCCTCTGCCTTTCGACGAGCCCGAGCGGCTGGTGAGCCGTGCAACACAATCGCGCCGCACGGCCCCGGCACGAATCACGGGCCCGGCCACCTACTTCACGTACCGCGAGAACCAGCAGCGTATTCGAGGCGATCGGCGCATGGGATCGGACCGAGGTGTCGATCACCGGACGCGGCGAGCCGGAACGCGTCGAAGCGACTGCCGTCAGCCGCACACATTGCCTCTGCTCCGCGTGCACCCCATTCTCGGCCGCTGTTTCAGCGCCGAAGACGATACGCCGGGCGCTCCGCTGCGCGTGGTACTGACCCACGGCTACTGGCAGCGGCGTTTCGCGGGCGCCGAAACGTCGTCGGTCAGCCAACTGATGATCGACGGCAGCCGGCCGACAGTCATCGGCGTGCTCCCCGCGTCGTTCAGCGTTCCTGCGCACGCGATCCAGCGATCGTGCTGCCTATGCAGCTCGATCGCGCGGACATGAACGCGGTTCATCAGCTTCGGCTTTCAGGCGCTGGCCCGGATGAAGCCGAGCATCACGCTCGCGGAGGCCAACGCCGACGTCGCGCGCGTGATCCCGCTCCTCCCGCCCGTGTTCGCGCGATCTGGAGCTGCGGCCGCACGTTCGCCCGCTCGCGACGGATGTGATCAGGCGACGTCGGGCGAGTCCTCTGGATTCTCTCGCGGCCGTCGGCGTCGTCCTGTTCATCGCCTGCGCGCAACGTCGCGAACCTCTTCCTCGTTCGCGCGGAAGGACGCCAGCAGGAGCTCGCCGTGCGGGCCGCCCTCGGCGCCAGCCGTGGCCGAATCGCCCGCGCGTTGCTGTCGGAGAGCGTGCTGCTGGCGCTCGCTGGCGGGGCAGTCGGCGCTGTTGCTCGCGCAGGCGGCCTCGGCCTGCTGCGCCGGATCGCACCGCGGAGCTGCCGCGCGTCGACGAGATAGGCATCGACTGGCTGGTGTTGCTCTTCACCTCGGCGATCTCGCTATCGCTGGCGGTGGCTGTCGGCCTCGTCGCCGTCGTCGCGGTTCGGGAAACCGAACGCACGGCGCTCAAAGAAGGCGGCCGCGGGCAGCGACGGACCCGGCGCGGCAGCCGCACGCGCAACACGCTGGCCGTGGCTCAGATCGCGATGGCGCTCGTGCTGCTGATCGTTTCCGGGCTGATGATTCGAACGTTCGTCGCGATGCGGCAGGTCGAGCCCGGCTTCGTGCGGCCCGAGGAAGTGCAGACGTTCCGCGTCGCGATCCCCGACGAGCTTCATCGATGATCCACGGCAGTGCGGCGCGCACGTACAGAGCGTAGCGGAACAGCTGGCGCAAGTCCCGGGCGTCGTCTCGGTCGGCCTCTCGTCGCACATCACGATGGACGGAGAAGACAACGGCAATCCGTTCGCGTCGAGGAGGTCCCGGACCCGGACGGGGCGATGGCAGACTTCGCAGATTCAAGAGCATCGGCCCCCGGTTACTTCGAGACGATGGGTAATCCGGCTGGTCGCAGGGCGCTCGATCACGTGGAACGACATCCCGATCAGCGGCCCGTGGTCATCATTTCCGAGACACTCGCGCGCGAGTACTGGCGCGAGCCGCGCAGAGGCGATCGGCAAGCGCCTCCGCGGCAGCTCGCCGAAGAATCCGTGGCGCGAAATCGTCGGCGTGTCGGGCAACGAGCGCGACGATGGACTGAACGCGCCGCCGACGGCCGATCGTGTACTGGCCGATGCTGAACGAGAGCTATAAGTGGCGCACAATGGCCTACGCGGTGCGGTCGACGCGCGTCGGCACGGCGGGATTCATGCGCGAGCTGCAGCAGGCCGTCTGGTCGGTCAATCCCAATCTGCCGCTGGCGCGCGTGCAGACGCTCGACGAGATTCAGGCGAGCTCGATGGCGCAGACGTCGTTTGCGATGGTGATGCTGGGCATCGCCGCGAGCGTCGCGCTGCTGCTCGGCATGGTTGGCATCTACGGCGTGATCGCCTACATGGCGGCGCAGCGAACGCGCGAGATCGGCGTCCGCATGGCGCTCGGCGCGCAGAGCGGGGATGTGCGGAATCTGTTTCTCCGGCACGGGCTGTGGTTGACGGCCATCGGCATCGCAACAGGTATCGCCATCGCGCTCATGCTCACGCGCGTCATGTCGGCGTTTCTCTTCGGCGTCGGCCCGATGGATCCGGTCACCTATGCGGCGGTGTCCGCCGTGCTCGCTGGACTGACGCTCGTGGCCACGTATCTTCCCGCCTACCGCGCCTCGCGCGTCGATCCCGTCGTCGCCCTGCGCACCGAGGCGTAGTCGGATCATTTCGTTCGGCACCACCCTCCACTCCCCTCAAGCACGCCGCCAGCTGACAATCGCGGATTACGAATCCGACGAAGCCACGGCTGGCATGATCGCGCGTCGATGCCGGCCGAGCCGATCTAACATCTCGAGATGCCGCTGGGTGCACTGCTCCTGCTGGTTTCGCTCGGCGCAGGCCGCCGCCGGCGGATGGACCGCGGCCGGAACGACGCGCGATGTAACGCTGGAGTTTCGCGACGATCCGCAGCTCGAAGTCCGCGAGGTCCGTGCCACGACCGAGCTGCCCTTTCCCGCTGCCCGCATCTTCCCGCTGGTGTGTGATTTCACCCACTACGGGTCGCTCGTGTCCGGCGTCCAGGAAACGAAGATGATGTCGGGCACCGCGCCCTCCGACTACTCAATCTACATGCGCTACGCGCCGCGCTTCGTCGTCGTCTCGGCCCGCGACGTCGTCGTGCACGTCCAGAGTCAGTCGACGCCGGATGGATCCAGCGCGTGCCAGTGGACGGAACTGAAGGATCGAGAGCCTGAGCGCAAAGGCGTCGTGCGAATGCCGCTCCTCCGCGGCAGCTGGACAGTCGAGCCGCTGGACGCGGCGCGCTCGCGCGTCGTGTATCAGGTGGCGGTCAATCCCGGCGGGCGGCTGCCAGGCTGGCTCGTACGCCGCGGCGCGGTCAGCGCGCTGCCGGACGTGATCGAACAGGTGCGGCGTCGGCTTGAACGAGAGTCGCACGCACCATCTCGGTGATTACCGCCGGCGCGCGGCTACCGCGCCGCGTTCATTCGTGTTATAACCTCGGTAACCGAGGTGTATGAGCAGACCGTCTGATCTGGTGCAGGGCACGCTCGACCTGCTGCTTCTCAAGATCGTCGCGCTCGGGCCGCTTCACGGGTGGGCGATCGCCCAACGTCTGAAGCAGGTGTCCGGCGACGTGCTGCAGGTCAGCGAAGGCTCGCTCTATCCCGCCCTCCACAAGCTCGAGCACGAGGGCTGGCTCACGGCGACGTGGCAGGTCTCCGACACCGGTCGCCGCGCCAAGTTCTACACGCTCTCGCGTGCCGGCCGGCGCGCGCTCGATCGGGAAACGGCCGACTGGGAACGACTCTCGGGAGCCATCTCGCGCGTCGTCAAGTTGAAGGAGTTGTAGCGATGCGGCTGCGGCGCCTGCTGTCCACTCTGCGGCTTCGACTGCGATCGGTTTTCCGCCGCGCTCGCGTCGAGCAGGAGCTCGACGACGAGATCCGCGACCACATCGACCGGCGGGTGGCGGCGGATGTCGCCCGCGGCGTGGCGCGCGAGCAGGCGCGCCAGGCGGCGTTGCGCGCCTTCGGCGGCATCGAGCAGGCGAAGGAAGCGTGCCGGGACGTGCGACGCGTGAACGTGATCGAACACACGGTTCAGGACCTTCGCTTCGCGGCCCGCCACTTCGCGCGCGCGCCGGTTGCCACGGCGACGATGATCGGAATCTTCGCGCTCGGCATCGGCTTCAGCACGGCGCTGCTGCTGTTCGTCCAGTCGTTCGTCAACGGTCCGGTGCCGGGCATCCCGCGGCAGGAGTCGCTCGTCCGGATCCGCGGCATCGATCGCGCCCGGCCGGGTCGTGCCATCGGCCGCGAATTCTCGTATCCCGAGTATCGGGAGTACGCGGCGCAGCGGACGCTGTTCAGCGCCGTCGCCGCGTGGACGTCGTCCGATGTCGTCTTCGACGTCGGCACGCGCGAGGCGAACCCGCAGAGCGGCGCCGCGACCTACGTCACCGGCAACTATTTCCAGGTGCTGGGGCTTCGCCCGGCACTCGGCGCGGGCCTCCCGATCGACGCGAACGACGCCGACCCCGCGCCGCCGCTCGTCGCCGTGATCAGCCACGTGCTGTGGGAGAGACACTTCGAGCGCTCGCCGGACGTGATCGGCCGGGCGATGAAAGTCAACGGCGTCACGGTCACGATCGTCGGCGTCGCACCGCGCCGATTCGCCGGCGCGCGGACGGGCGGATCGCAGATGCGCGTCTGGCTGCCGCTCAGCACGCGTCCGCAGGTGCAGCGCACAGCCCCGACGCTCACCAGTTACGACGACGCCCGCTTTGGCCTCGCGGCGCGCCTGCAGCCTGGTGTGCGCGCCGATCAGACGGGACCGATCGTCTGGACGATCGCCGCACGGGCGGAGCAACAGACGACGATGACGACGGCCAGGGTCGCGTCCGCCGACGTCGTCCCGCTGCTCGGCAACAACTACTTTCCGCCATCGGGCAGCGATGAGGGGCCCTCGGCCGGCCCCGTGATCGCCCTGATCTTTCCGGTGCTCGTCCTGCTGATCACGTGCACGAACGTCAGCGCGCTGCTCGCCGGTCTCGGCGTCGCGCGCCGGCGCGAGATCGCCGTGCGGCTCGCGCTCGGCGCCGGCCGACGCCGCGTCGTTCGACAACTCGTGACCGAGACCGTAATGCTGGCGATGGCCGCCGGCGCGCTGGGGCTGTTCGTGATCTGGCTGCTCCTCCGTCTGTTCGATGCCAGCATTCCGGACCTCGCGATCGAGATCGACTGGCGCAGTATCGCGTTCACGTTCAGCCTGGCGCTCGTCGCCGGGTCTGCTGTTCGGATTCTCGCCGGCGCTGCACGCCACTCGTCTGGCGTTGCAGGAGGCGCTGAAGGACTCGGCCGGCGTCGTGGTCACACGACGCCTGCGACTCCAGTCCTGGCTGGTGGTCGCCCAGATCGCGTTCACGCAGCCCGCGCTCCTGGCGATGGGCGCGTTGCTGCTGGAGATGCGCTCGGACCTGCGTCAACTGCCGGCGCAGCCCTACGCCGATCGCATCCTCGAGGTGCGCTTCAACGTCAACCCGCGCTACGGACCGCTCGACGACCATCGCGAGCAGACGCTCGTCCGCCTGGAGGAGCGGCTCGCCGCCGTGCCGGGCGTCGAAGGCGTCGTGCGGCAGGAGAACGTCGATTCCTTCGACGTCGAGGTCCATCCTGCCGACAGCCGTGGCCGGTCTGGAGCTGGCGTAGCCGCAGCAGGTTCGCGGGATCGCGGCGCCGGCCGGCTACTTCCCCCTCATGGGCATCTCGATCGTGCGCGGCCGCGACTTCGACGCAGCCGAACGCAGCGCCACGCGCGGCCAGGGCGCCGGAATCGACGAGGGCGCCATCATCATCGGCAGCGGCCTGGCACGCCGGCTGTGGGGCGGCGCCGATCCGATCGGCCGGCGCCTGGTCTCGGTTGGCCGCAACCTGCGCGGCGTCCCGACGTTCACCATCGTCGGCGTCGTGGACGATGCGACCACCGGCGCGCGAGACCAGGAGCGGCGCGTACCCCCTCTCCCGGGCACCGATGACGTCGTGCGAACCTACAAGCCGCGCGTGCACACGACCACCAGTCACCTCCTCGTCCGCACGCACGGTCCGGCCGAGCCGCTGCTGCCGACGATTCGCGCCGCGGCGGCCGCCGAAGCACCGGCGCTGCCGATCGTTGCCGCGCGAACGCTCGCGGCCGCCGAAGCGTCGGAACGGCGTTCCGTCGTCACCGCCATCTCTGCCGCCGGCGGGACCGGCGCGCTCGCGCTCCTGCTCTCGGCCATCGGCCTCTACGCCGTGGTGGCGTTCGCGGTCGGGCAGCGGGTCCGCGAGATCGGCATTCGCACGGCGCTCGGTGCCGAGAGCCGTCAGGTCGTCGCGCTGTTCGTGCGGCGCGGTCTGCGCCTGTGTCTGTCGGCCTGGTCATCGGCCTCGCGCTCGGGATCGGTGGCGTGCGCGTGATCTCGGCGGTGGAAGGCAACGAGCCGCCAGCCGGGACGCTCGGCCTGGCCGCGCTCGTGGCGGTGTTCGTGATTGGTGTCGCGCTCCTCGCGAGCTGGATTCCCGCGCGCCGCGCGGCCCGCATCGATCCACTCGAGGCGCTGCGCGTGGAGTAACTCCGTCAGCCGACCGAGGACGCGGCGGCAATCTGAACGAACAGGATCTTCGCGACGGTCACCGTCGGAAACACCATCGCGTAGCCGAGGTCGGGCCGCTCCGTCGGGATGGCGCGGTTGGCGTACACCAGGATGGCGGGATTTCCCGTCACACCGGAAACGATACCGAACAGGTCGTCGGCAGGAATTCCGAGCAGCCGTCCGGCGATCATCGTCGCCAGGATCATCGCGACCATGATGACGGCGCCGAGCAGCAGCAGCGTGAACCCGCTCCCGCCCACTGTCGCGGCAAATTGCGGGCCCGAAGCGATGCCGACCTGCGCCAGGAACACCGTGAGCCCGAAGTTTCGCAGCACCATGTTCGCCGAGAGCGGCAGCGTCCACACGATGCCCGTGCGACGGACGTGACCCAGAACGAGCGAGACCAGCAGGACGCCGGCGAGCCCCAGCGTGATCCGGCCGACGCCGGGAATCGGGAATCGGGATCAATCCGACGAGGAGGCCCATTGCCGCGCCGACGCCGAGAGAAATGTAGCTGAAGTCGGCAACACCCCTGATCGAATCGCCGAAGAAGCGTCGTACGGCATCGAAATCCGCGCGATGGCAGAGCACGCCGACGCGATCGCCAAATTCCAGCACCAGGCCGTCGTCTGGCAGCAGGTCGACGTCACCCCGTCGCACGTGGATGTAACTGTAGGCGAAGCCGCCGGGAAGCTTCAGGCTGCCGAGGGGCATTCCCACGATGCTGGTCTTCGATGCGAAGACGCGAATGTAGTCGAGTGCCGTTCGATCCGTCGCGATGGACGAGGCCCCTTCGCCCACTAACTCGAGCGCCGCGGCAATTGCCGCGGGATCGGTCCCGACGAGCAGGAGCGCATCGTCCGCCTGGAGAACGGCCGCCGGATCCGGGACGCGGTTCTGACCGCCGCTGCGAATCGCCACCACCTGGATGCCTTTCGGCAGGGTCTGCTGAAGATCCACGAATCGCCGTCCGACGAGCGTCGGATTGCTCACCCGGACCTCGACCGGCTTCATCAGCCGGTCCACCGCAGGCGCAATCTTCGGTTTGAAGATCGCGAGATAGAGGTACATCAAGAGGATCGGCCCGGCGACGCCAAGCGGGTACGACGAGGCTGTAGCCGACCGCTGCCTCCTGGTTCCCAAGCGCATCGAGAACGGCCTGCAGCGCCGGGGTGCTCGTGCTGGCGCCAGCAAACATCCCGAGCGATTCTGGCAGGTCCGCGGCGCCGATGCGGTGAATCACCAGCGTGACCGCTGCCGCCGCAAGTAGACCACAGAGTGCCGCGGCGTTGGCTCTCAGCCCCGAGGGGCTCGTGAGCCCACGGTACCATTCGCTGCCGTACTGGATGCCCACGCAGTAGAGAAAGAGCAGCAGGCCGAGTGTGCCCAGCATCCCGGGCGGCGCGGCTTTCGGCGCAAAGGCGCCGCAGGCGAGGCCGACAAACAGAACCGCGCCGGAGCCGAGCGCGAACCCCTTGAAGTTGATTTCGCCAACCAGATAGCCGAGCGCAATAACCAAGAAGAGCGTGGTCATCGGCGACGTCTCGAGAAGAGTTCTGAGCCAATCCACGCTGCTTCTCCTATCCGCCGTTAGAGGCCCAGACCTTACGAACAGGAGGCCGTCATTGTTAGCGGTCGCACTGGCAACCCCGAGGGAAATTGAAGGTTCGGGACAGTCTACTCGGTCTCTGGACAAGTTCGCGCCACTCAGGACAAGCCGGCCAACCACGTCGATCAAATCCTTTAACTGTAGAATCGGGTAAACCCATGAACGTCTGGTCTCCCGGCACTCGACTTGGTCCCTATGAATTGATCGGCCATCTCGGCGCGGGAGGCATGGGTGAGGTCTGGAAAGCCTGCGACACGCGGGTCGATCGAGTCGTCGCCATCAAGCGCCTCAAGTCCGAGCACACGGAGCGCTTCAAGCGCGAGGCACGCGCGATCGCGGCGCTCAATCATCCGCGGGTCTGTCAACTCTACGACCTTGGGCCCGACTACCTGGTGATGGAGTACGTCGAGGGCGAGATCCTGAAGGGGCCGGTGCCCGTGACCGATGCCCTGCGCCTGGCGCTGCAGATCGCGGAGGCATTGACCGCGGCGCACCGCAAAGGGATCGTGCATCGCGATCTGAAGCCCGCCAACGTTCTGGTGAACGAGAGCGGAGCGAAGCTGCTCGACTTCGGCCTGGCGCAACAGGACGCACCGGCGCTGTCCGGTGATGCGACCGTAGCCGTGGCGCTCAGCGAGCGCGGGGAGATTGTCGGCACTTCTCCTATATGTCGCCCGAGCAGGCCCAGGGGCGGGCCGTCGACGCACGTTCGGACGTATTCGCATTCGGGTCACTCCTGTACGAGTTGTTGACCGGCCGCCGCGCGTTCGGGGGCGACACAGCCCTTGCCACGCTCGCGGCGGTCGTCAACGATGCGCCGCCGCGCGCTGGAGGCCTCTCGAACGCTCGAACAAATCGTCAGCCGGTGCCTGGCCAAGGAGCCGCGCGATCGTTTTCAGTCGATGGCCGACGTTACAGCCGCCCTGGAACAGACGGCAGTCAAGGCTGGCCGTCAGCACCCATCCGTCGCCGTCCTGCCGTTCGCCAACATGAGCCGCGACCCGGACGACGAGTACTTCAGCGACGGTCTGGCCGAGGAGTTGATCAACCTGCTGGCGCACGTTCCCGATCTCAAGGTCACCGCGCGCACGTCATCCTTTGCGTTTCGCGGCAGGGAGCAGGACATCCGAAGGATTGCGGAGTCGCTGGGTGTCGGAACGATTCTCGAAGGGAGCGTCCGCCGCGCGGGAAGCCGTATACGCGTAACCGCGCAGCTGATCAACGCAGAGGACGGCTATCACCTCTGGTCCGAGCGCTACGATCGGGAACTCACGGACGTATTCGCAATCCAGGACGATATCGCCCAGGCCATCGCCTCTGCCCTGCAACTGAAGCTCGCTCGCAAAGCCGACAGGCACATCCCCAGCGTTCCGGCTTACGAGGCGCTGCTCAAAGCCCGGCATCACTGGCGTACGTATCTGCCAGAGGCGCACGCTCGCGCCAAGGAATACTGCGAGCAGGCTATTGCCCTCGATCCAGCGTATGGGGCACCGCACGCGCTGTTAGGCTTCAACTATCTCCTGGCGACGACGCACAGTGGCAGAACGATGCCGGACGTCGCGCCGTTGATTCGCCAGGAAGCTCTGAGAGCGCTGGAGTTGGATCCCTTTGAAACCGAACCCCATTTCCTGCTCGGTGCCGTTGCGGCAGTGCACGACTACGATTGGACTGAAGCCGCGCGCCAATTCCAGATTGGCGATGGCCAGTCCGTCTGTGCCAGCTGAGGCTCATTGGGCCTATGCGCTCCTTCTACCTGAGCGCCTTTGGCCGCTTTGAGGAGTCCACGGCACAGATGCGGAGCGCCGTGGAACGCGACCCGCTGAGCGTCCTGTGGCGCGGCATTCTGATGGGCCACATGGTGTGCGCAGGGAGATTCGAAGAGGCGCTCCAGAAGGGACAGAAGGCCCTGGAGATTTCAGACGCCGAGATGCACCCGCATCTGGCCTTGGGCGAAGCCTATCTGGCGCTGGGCAAAATCGGCGAAGCTGTCGCCGCCGCGGAGAGGGCGTACCGCAATCTCCCGCAGCAATCCATGGGGGCGGGCTGTTTGCGGCAGTTCTGTTCCGGGCCGGCGAAAAGGATCGAGCAGAGGCGCTCCTGCGGGAGATCGGCGACTCGCCAACTCCAATCTGGGGACGGACGTGGTACCACTTGCTATGCGGGCGACCTGGACGCCGCCGCCTGGTGGTACGAGAAGATGATCGCCGCCCGCGAGATGTTCGCCCCGGTTTATGCCAATTCTCCGTATACAGCCGAACTGCGGCGCAGCCCCCATTGGGCCAGGCTGGCGCGGATGATGAACCTGCCGGTATCGGTAGCGTGAGGCGCTGCGCTCACCGTTTCAACTCTCGCCAGCGAAGGATCGTCTATCTGACTCCGATCAGCGAGCGCCGTCGTCAACGGACGCCAGCTGCTGGAAAGTCGCAATCGCGCTCCACACACCCAGGCCGATGCCGCTGGCCATCTGGTGCAACTCGACCATGTTGTGCGCCAGAAAGATCAGGACGGACTCGTCGCCAGGGTCGGCCTGCCACCAGCCGCCCCAGGCGCCCGGCCATCCAACGGCGCCCACGCCGCCGCCACACCTGAGAGGATCGGCCTGCTCGGGTTCCGTCACCACGGCCACGCCCATCCCGTATCCGTGACCGACCTTGAACAGCGGCATGCCAAACATCCGGGACGCGTCCCGCTGTTGCCGGGTCAGCTGATTGGAGGCCATTCGCGTCAGCGTCTCCGGACGTAACAGACGCACGCCGTCCACGGCTCCCCCGCCGACGAACAGTCGCGCGAAGGCCAGGTAGTCATCGAGCGTCGACCAGAGCCCCTGCCCTCCCGACTCGAACGTCATGTCGTCCGGCCGCTCCGCGCGCGCATGGCCACCGGGTGTTTCGGCCAGCGCGATCAGGTGGCCCTCGTCGTCGAAGCCGCAAAGGCCCGCGCGACGGGCGTCGCTTGTCTGAAGGGACGACAAACCCCGTGTCGCTCATTCCCAAAGGCGCGAAGACGCGGCGCGCGAGGACCTCCTCCGAGCGGAGCGCCCTCGATTCGCGCAATGAGAAAGCCGAGCAGATCCGTCGAGTGGCCGTAGTGGAACCCGGCTCCCGGCTGATCGATCAAGGGCAAGGTGGCGAGCCTCGCGATCCACTCGTCAGGACTCAAAGGATTGTCGACAGTGCCCCCGAGCGCCTCGCGGTACGCGGCAGCGATCGGGACCGCGATGGAACTCGCCGTACGTCAAGCCCGAACGGTGCGTCAGGAGATCGTCGAAGGTGATGTGCCGAATCGCCTCGACGGTCTCGTCGAGAGCTCCCTCGGGATCTCAGCAGGACTCGCATCCCGGCCAGCTCCGGCGCGTAATCAACGATCGGGTCGTCGAGCGCAAAGCGGCCTTCCTCGAGCAGCATCAGCGCGGCGACAGTCGTCACGGGTTTGGTCATCGACGCGATCCGGAAGATCGTGTCCCGTTCAACGGGAAGTCCCGTGGTCAGGTCTCGACGACCGAAGCTCGCGGTCCGGACGACGCGCCCGCGGCGCCAGACCAGGGTCGCCGCGCCGGCGATCGCTCCCGCGTCCACGTAGCCTTGAATAGCGGTGCCGATGGGGTCTACGACGGTCATAGAGTCTCCTGTTTTATATTGAATTTATAAAATAGATATCATATTTTATTATCGATGACCATGGCGAATGAGGAATCAGCCACGCCGGAGGCCGAAAGGAGACAAGAGGGACCGAACCCGCGCAGCGCTGCTCGAGGCGGCGCGAGCGTTGATTCGCGAGAAAGGCTACGAGCGGACGACGCTCGAGGACGTGGCAGAGCGCGCTGGGATGACCACGGGCGCGATCTACGGCAATTTCAAGAACCGCGCTGATCTGTTCATCGCGCTCGGCCAGGCGTACTGGGCCGCCCATCGCACCGCGTATCGCAGCCTGGAGCGTCCGTGGCCGACGATGATGCGTGCTTTTGCCGAGGCCACGCTCGCCGCGATCCCGGAGCGGACCACGGCGGCCGTGGGCCGATTGACGGGACTGGCCTACGCGCTGACGAACGCGGAGCTCCGGGCGCAGGTCCAGGAGATTACCGCTGACTAGTTACGACTTCGGCGCAGAGTGGCTTCGGTCGGTCGCCAACGAGGACGAGCTGCCGATGCCGGCGGAGCACATGGTCCGAGTGATACACGCCCTCACAGAAGGTCTCGTCCTTCAACGGATCCTGACGCCGGAGCTCTGCCCAGACGAAGTGTTCTTCGCCGCATTCGCGGCGTTGGCGAATCCAGGCAGAGACGCGTAGCTCGCAACAATGGGTGGATGACGGGCGTATGTACTACTGAACGCACTCCAGAAGAGTTGTTAGGAGGCTGATATGGTCGGTCCTGTAGCTGTCGCGGTTCTGCTGGCGCGCACCAAGCGTGACGTTGTGATGTTGGGAGGCTTGCTGCTGTTCACGGCCCTCGCGACCCTCATCTGGAACATCCTGCCTTAGCTCTGTCTCCGAGTCCGGCCACACCGCGCCCGCCCTCCGCACTGGCAGATATCTCGTTCATGGTTCGTTAAAGAGCGAGAGGCTGCTGCGGTGCAAATTCGGGCTTTTGCGAAACGCTTTGACCCTCGCCCTGAGGACGGCTAAAATCAATAGGTTGTTCGTCCCCCAAAGTGGGCCTGTGGCGCAGCTGGGAGCGCGCATGAATGGCATTCATGAGGTCACCGGTTCGATCCCGGTCAGGTCCACCATCTCCAAGTCGTTGATTCTAGACGGCTGAAATCGCCCACCCACTCTGTAGATCGAACCGCTGTGACCTTGTTGCGTCGCGGCTTAGGGTACGCCTTTGTGAAGCGGTCTCCCGAACCGTTTTCTTCGTGCCTGTGAATCGCCACCAGCGGTGAACTAGTCAGAGCGTACGATCGCGAACGCCGCACCCTCAGCAAGGAGGTATCCGTGACCGAAAACATGACACGCGCCCGGTAGAATTCGGCGTGCGCTGTTGGATCGCGGGCTCTCGGCGTGCTGCTGACGCTCTCCGTTGCCGTCTCCAGGCAGGCTGACCGGTTGCCCTCCTTTCAGCTCGACACGTGGACGACCGCGAATGGACTGCCGTCGAACACGATCAGTGCGTTGCGTCAGACGCAGCGACGGCTATCTGTGGCTGGCGACCGACAACGGCCTCGCCCGTTTCGACGGCATTCGCTTCACGGTCTTCAGCAAGAGCGAAACCCCGGGCATTGCCGGCAGCCGGTTTCTTGCGCTGTGGGAGTCGAGCGCGGGCGATCTGTGGGCGGGGACCATCGACGGCGGCGTCTCGCGGTATCGCGACGGGCGCTTCACGGCCTTCTCCACCACAGACGGACTGATGCGCACCGTCGTCAGGCGCATCGACGAGGATGCGGCAGGCGCGATCTGGGCCTATCACGATACCGGCGTGTCGACGTGGCGCGATGGACGATGGCAGTCGGACGCGCTGCCGGCGCCGCCAATCCCGGGCTGCACAACGGCGACCGTCGTTCCCGTCGGTCATCGGGGATGTCATGGGGTACTGGTGCTGGAACGACACCGGCTGGGCGCGATTCGCGTTACGGCCGCTGGTCGGAGTTGCCGTTGCCACCGGGGATCACCAATCCCCGCGCCCTCAAGGTCGGCTGGATACGGGAAGACTCACAGCGCCGGATCTGGTTCAACCTGCTCGATCGTCCCGGCGAGTCCTACTTGCATCATCAACGGCCGCTGACGGTGGTCCGCGGTCTGGGCCCTGATCAGCGCGTCTTCTACCAGGACCAGCGCGGAGCGCTCTGGACCAACAACAGCGCCGGACAGGCCTTTCTGTGGAAGGACGGCGTCTCGACGATCCTGCCCGGACTGCGTCTCACGTTCTCTCCGACCGTCATCGAGGATCGTGAGGGCACGCTGTGGATCGGCACGAACAGCAATGGCCTCGTGCGCGGCCGGTTGCAGGTGATCGAGATGCAGCGGCATCCGGGGGGCGTCGAAGTCGAATTTCATCTATCCCGTCCTGCAGGATCGCGCCGGTGACGTCTGGGTCAGCAGCGGCTTCCGCGGTCTGACCCGGCTGCGCGACGGCCGCTTCGAGACGCTCACGATCGACGGCCGCCCGCAGACCTCTGAGATCTCGTCGCTCTTCGAAGACACCGATGGCACCCTGTGGGTCGGCCTCTTTCGCAAAGGCGTGGCGCGGGTCGTCGAGGGACGCTTGCGGACGGAGCCCGAGCTCTCCGCGCAGATCGATGGCCGGGTGGACGTGATCCATCGGGATCGCGGCGGCACGCTGTGGTTTGGCGGCAACACCGGCCTGCACCAGTGGCGCGATGGCCGGCTGACCCGGTTCACGTCGAAGCAGGGGCTCGCCTTCGATCACGTCAAGGCGATCTACGAGGATGCGGCCGGCACCCTCTGGTTCGGCGGCTACGGCGGCGTCTCGCGGTGGCAGGACGGCGCGTTCCACTCGCTCACCCGCGCCGACGGCCTGTCGTCCGAACGTGTCATCACGCTCCAGGGGGATGAGCGTGGCGTGCTCTGGATCGGCACCTACGATGGCGGTCTCAACCGCCTGGAGGGCGGCCGGTTGACGCGCTATTCGCGCAAGGACGGCCTCTACGACGACATCGTCACCCAGATCCTGCCCGATTCGCGCGGCTTCTTCTGGATCGGCGGCGGGCGTGGCATCTTCCGGGTGAGGCGGGCCGAGCTCGATGCATTTGCCGAGGGCCGGAGCGCGTCGATCACCTCCACGCCGTTCGGACCGACCGATCCTCGGCGGCCCATTCGAGTCCACCGGCGGCTTCCAGCCCGCCGGCTTCCGTGCTCGCGACGGCATGCTGTGGTTCCCGACCTCGGATGGCGTCGCGGTGGTCAATCCGACACTGGTCCCGGTCAACGAAACGCCGCCGCCGATGGTCATCGAGTCATGCCTGCTCGATCGCGAGTCGGTCGAGTGCCGGGACGGGTTACGGATCGAGCCGCATCAGGAGGTGGTCGAGATCGCCTACACCGGGCTGAGCTTCATCAGTCCCGCGCAGATGCGATTCCGCTACAAGATTCAGGGCCTCGATCGTGAGTGGGTCGAGGCCGGCGACCGGCGCACGGCGTACTACTCGCATCTGCCGCCGGGGCATTACACCTTCACGGTGATGGGCGCGAACAGCGACGGCATCTGGAATCCGACCGGCGCCAGCATGGCGATCACCGTCGTCCCGCCGTTCTGGCGGACCTGGTGGTTCACCGGCGCTGGTCGGGCTGAGCGTCACGATCAGTGCCGGCGGAATCGTCTGGGGTGTGTGGACGTATCGGGTCGCGCAGCTGCGGCGCACCGGCAAGCTGCAGGAGGCGTTCGCGCGCCAGTTGATCACCTCGCAGGAGGCCGAGCGGGCGCGCATCGCCGGCGAGCTGCACGACAGCCTCGGCCAGCATCTGGTGATCATCCGCAACTGGTCGGTGCTCGGCGCCCAGCAGCTGGATCCAGGGGCGCCAGCGCAAGCGAAGCTCGACTTGATCACGACGACCGCCTCGCAGGCGATCGCCGAAGTGCGCCAGATTGCCCACAACCTCGGGCCGTATCATCTCGAGCGGCTCGGTCTCGCCGGCACCGCTCACCGACATGATCCGCCGCGTCGCCGAGGCCTCGTCGATCAGCGTGACGACCGATCTGGAACAGTACGACGGCACGCTCTCGGGCGACACGGAGATCAACCTCTACCGCATCGCCCAGGAAGCGCTCAACAACGTCATGAAGCATGCGCAGGCGACGACGCTGCACGTGGCGCTGAAACAGGAGGGAGCGAAGGTCCGTCTGACCATTGCCGATAACGGTGTCGGTTTCGCTCCCGATGCGGCCAGCGCACACACGACAGGGCGACGGACCGGGCTTCGGGCTCAGCGAGCATCGCCGAGCGCGTCCGCCTGATGCGCGGCACGTTGACGGTTCGCTCCTCGCCCGGCCAGGGCACGACAGTGGAGGTCGTGCTGGACGGCGCGCCGCAGAAACTGCGGCAGCACTGAGGTTCCCCTCGGGCCCGGGTGAGCCCGAGGGGACCAGCTGATTTACTTCAACTGGAAATACGCGGGGAACTGCTGCGTCGTGCGCAGGGTCAGCCACAAAGCGTAGCAGCCCGGTGCGGTCGGCGTCTTCCAGTTGTAGATGAACGAGCTCGTCGTCGCGTCGTATCGCAGCGAGGTGTTGCCGCTCACCGATGTTTCGAGGGCATCCGCCGCATCGCCGTTGAATGCATCGCAGCTGGTGCTCTTGTAAGTGAATCCCGATACCGCGGCCAGATCGCTCACCGGCACACCGAGCTCGAAGAGCTGGAATTTGACCGGGTAGGTCTTGCCCGCCTTGCCGACGTTCACCGTGGGTACCGGATCGATCGGCTGGGCGAACCCACCGAACGTGTAGCTGACGATCACGCTGTAGCTCCGACTCTCGGTGGTGGTGTTTCCCTTGTTGTCTTTGGCGGTCACGGTGAACGCGTGCATGCCGGGCGTTGCCGTGTCGATTACCGATCCCGACGGGATCGTCCCCACGCACGACGCAAGGCCAGAGCCGCCGGCCTCGTCACTGCAGGTGAAGCTCGCGGAGACGCTCTGGGCGCGCTGGTAGATCGCGCCGGCTGCCGGCGTCGCGATCGAGATCGTCGGCTTCGTCGTATCTGGCGAGGCGATGACCGTGTATGGAACCAGGCGGGTGGCGATGTTGCCGGCGTTGTCGACCGCAGTGCAGACGACGGTGAAGGAGCCGACCGTGGTCGTCACGACGTTTGCGCACGAGGTCGACGCGAGTCCCGATCCACCGTCAAACCAGGATTGAACCGCATCATTATAGTCATGGTAACGAGCGTATGCCGGCTGCCCCTGAACCACCGGATCGGGCTCCACCCAGAAAAAATGGTCCTGAGGAGACGCTCTAGGTGGCTGTGTGTCGACGTTCGTCATCGTCACCGAGCCGGACGCCACGTTGCCGGCCTCGTCACGGCACGTCCCGTTGACGACGACGGTGCCCTCTCCGGACGCCACGCTCGTCGCGGGACAGGCGCTGGTATCGAGGCCGAGACCATCACCGTCGTCCCAGTTCCACGTGACCGTGACATCGCTGGCATACCATCCGGACGGTGGGAGTGGAGGCACTGTCGGCGAGGCGGTCGGAGCTGTTATGTCGACCACGCTGTAGCGCACGGTGCGAGTCCGCGTGTTCCCATTGACGTCGGTGGCGATCACGTCGAAGCTGAAGTCGCCGGGCTGAGACGTATCAATCGTCGCGCCGTTGTCGTAACCCGGCGGCGCGGTGCAGCTCGCGACGCCGCTCCCCAAATCACGACACGAGAACGACACCGTCGCCGTCGCGCCCTGTGGGATGTCCCAGCAGTCGCGTGGCGTGTCGACGGTGATGAGCGGCGCGCTGACGTCCGGCGACGCCGGTGCGTAGACCGCGCGGAAGCGGGCGGGGACCGTCACGTCGGCGCTCCACCCGCGCAGGCGCTGTTCCACTCCTTCGGCGAAGGTTGACATCGTGCCTCGATATACTTCGTCGTCAGGAATGGCGCGTACACCCATGTTCCCGGTCCGGCAGCGCCCCGGCTCGGGATCGACCACTTCCCAGTCATGGAACACGAGGGGGCCGCTCGCAGTCGTCACGGTCAGTGGCGCCACCGCACCAACGATATTGACGAAGGCTCGATGCACGACAGGATTCCAGCAATGGACCTCGGAGTCAGGGACGTTGACCGGCCACGGATAAGCGTATTCCATCGACTCGTGACACGAAGGATCGCCCGACCCGATCCAAGCGAAGTTGTACCCATTGAAGTCGATCCGGTCACCGGCCCAGTTCCTCTCGACCCCCGGGTTGTGCGAGTCGATGCCGCCCCAATCAAGGGTTTCCTGATCTACGGGTCCAAAAATATTCCCGAGCTCACCGCCGCCCGTCAGATAGAAACGCGCGGGAACGGGGTTGCCGTGGAGGTCCGTGGCCTCGAACATCTGCGTCGGCGGCCCCAGTGGTGTTTGCGGCGATTGACTCTGCGCGAGCGTCCACCCGCTCCCGGCGATCAATGCGGCGAACGCCGTGAATACCAGACGTTTCATTTCAGTCTCCCATCTCCACCCACGCCGTGACCGGCGCTTCGTGACCGGACCGTGGCCGTGTGTTGTCATTCGTTGTTGGAAGAGTGTGAATCGACGACCGCCAACTCGGCGCTACCGCAAACGCACGAGTCGCGTCCGGCAAACGCACGGGGTTGTGAGGGTCCGCACTTGCTGGAGGAACGAGAAAACGAGAAGGCGCTACGTTCCGTGGCCGAAGCGGGCGGACATGGCGGCCGTGACGTACGTCTGCCCGCGAGCGACGGTCCTTACGGCTTCAACCACTTCCGACATCGCCGTGTCCTTCAGCACGTACCCGCTTGCGCCGGCCGCGATCGCGCGGTCGAACACGACGCGCTCGGCCTGCATCGTCACGATTACGGTACGCGTGGGCAGCCGGTCGTCGGCCAGGCGACGGACCACTTCGATCCCGTCGAGACCAGGCATCCGCACGTCGAGCACGGCGACGTCAGGCGCCAATCGACGGACGACGTCCAATGCAGCGACGCCATCTCCGACCGCCGCGACGACGGACATGTCGGGTTCGCCTTCGATGATGTGCTGCAGGACGTGACGAAACGCCGGATGGTCGTCGGCGATGACGATGCGGATCTTGCGCACGTTGACCGGCCAGTGTGGCGCACGGAGCGGGTCGAAGCCGACCCCGCGAACGCACGGCGCGGACGCCGGACACGCATACGCGACGTGCGTATACGCACAACTGTACGGGTTTAGCGCGCCGAAGGCGCGGCCGCCGTCCTTCGACGCCGCGGTCAATCAAAGTTCGGTCTTGTTGTCGAACGCGAACTTCACCAGCGCGTGGCTGCCCTGCAGGCCGAGCTTCTGCGACATGGCGGCGCGCAGGTTCTCGATGGTGCGGTAATTGAGGCCGAGGGTCTCGGCAATCTCCTTACTGGTCTTCGAGTCGGAAATCAGGCGAAGCACGTGACGCTCACGCTCGTTGAGCCTGGCGAGCGCGGACGAGTCCGCGGGCGGAGTGCGACGGGACGGAAACGAGCGTTCGAGCAGATACTCCGACATCGCCGGACTCAGATAGGTGCGGCCCATCGCAAGCGTCCGCACCGCCTGGACGATCTCCGACAAGGCCGCATCCTTCAGCACGTATCCTTTGACCCCGAGTTTCATCGCCCGCTCGAACAGGACCGGCTCGGCGTGCATCGTGAGGAACATCAGACGGGTTGGGCACTGCTCGTCCCACAGCCGCTGTGCCACTTCGAATCCACCGAGGCCTGGCATCCGGACGTCGAGCACCGCGACGTCGGGCGACAGGCGGCGAATCGCATCCAGCGCGGCGGCACCGTCGCCGATCGCTTCGACGACTTCCATGTCGGTCTGCGCGTCGACGACCTGCTGCAGACCATGGCGAAAGACCGGATGGTCGTCGGCTAAGACGATCCGAATATCAGATGACACAGCCCTTCCTCGAACTGCAGGCGCCCCGCGCGCGTTACATCATGTCATAGGCCCTTGGAGCAGCACTCGACCGGCTAGAGTTGCTGACGACTGCGAACCAGACGCCAGTCCGCGGCAACCACCGTGTCCATCCGCCCAGTCCGAATCGGCCCTGGTCGGCGCCCTCTTCGCCGCTGTGCTGCTCTGCGCACGCGCGGCCGCTGCCCAGTATCCGGTGCAGTCCTGGACCGACCGAAGACGGCCTGCCGCAGAACGTCGTTCAGTCCATCATTCAGACCCTCGACCGGTATATCTGGCTGGCAACCCTCGATGGGCTGGCTCGCTTCGACGGCGTCCGGTTCACCGTTTTCGATCGCAGCCATTCGCCGGGCTGCAAATTGTGCGGTGATCGCGTCGAGCGAACGGCAGATCGGGACACGCCAGGACAGAATCGCGCTCGGGAGGTTTTCGGGCGGAAACAGCAAGACTCGGCGCGGTTCGCGAGGGGCTTGATCGGCCTGGTCGGTTTAGCGATCGCCTTACGCGGCCCGGGTGGAAGTCTTCGATTTGCCGCATCCAGCTGGTCAGTGGGTTCCATCTGGGGAAAATCTGGGCCACCAACTCCAAGTCGTCGATTCTAAACGGATGAAATCACCAACCCACATCATTTATCGAACCGGCGGTTGTTGAAGGTCCCGTGTGCAGCGGTCTCCTGAACCGCTGCCTTTACCTAGCTTCGCGTTTGGCTTCATGCCGAAGTGGCCGGCAAGCATTCCTTACGTCGCGGATGCCTTTGGACGGTTCTCTCCTGCTGCGTACTCAGCTCGTACGCGTTCGACGGTAACGAGCGCACCGCCCGTTACCATTGCGCACCTACGACGGAACCATCGTGCTTTTCTGCTCCGGCAATCCCGGCGACTGGTGATCGTGCAATTCCTGCCCCACGATGCAAAGCAGGATCGCGCCCTGCGCGTAGCTGGCGATCAACAGGCTGTAGTGAAGTAACTCTTCTTCGCCAAAAAGCGCCAGGGCTGTCGCGTACGTCGCTGGCGTAACCTGCTTCGCCCCCACCGCCTCGCGCGCGAGATGAATAAGCGCAGCTTCTTTTTCTGGTACATCTGTAAGCGGCTTGCCGTGGCGGATCATGTCGATGGTCGCAGCGGGAACACCCACCTCCAGCGCCACCGGTTCATGCTGGGCCCACTCGAACTGGCTTTGCATCTCCCGCGCGGTGGCGAGAATGGCTAACTCGACCAGGCGCGCATCAAGCCCCAGCTCGGAACGCAGCACGCGGTTGACGTCGTCCAGGGGCTTGGCGAGCTTGGGCATGCGCAGGATCACTCCGCCAGGCCCCTTGATGCCCGCGAGATTCAAGCGTCCCGAACGTGGCGCCGTCACCGCGTCGTACGCCTTTTGCTGTGCCTCGTTCAAGGTCTCGCGTTTCAGCGGCGGCAAGCGCGAGAGGGTTTCGGGACACACATCGGCGGGAAGTTGTCTTGCCGTTGCCATGCCATCTCCTTCGTGATGATGACGCGTACCAGATTGCTGACCCTCACACCAATGCTTCGCGGAGCACTGCCCCCGCCTGCGCGATAGCGGCGCGAGTCGCCGGCGTTCGAGCCAAAGCATTCAGCAGCACAAAGTCGTGAATCGTGCCGAGGTAACGGGGCGCTGTCACCGGCACGCCGGCGGTCATCAGTTTCCGTGCGTAGGCCTCGCCTTCGTCACGCACGATGTCCAGTTCGGCGGTGACCACGAGGGCGGCAGGCAACCCGGCCAATTGGTCGGCCGTCGCCAGCAGCGGCGATGCCGTTGGATGGCGACGGGCCTCGCGGTCTGGTGCGTACTGATCCCAGGCCAACGCGAGTCCTGCGCGTGTCAGGAAGTACCCGTCCGCGAACTCGGCGTAGGACGGCATGTCCCCGGAGGCATCAACGGCGGGGGAAAACAGCACCTGGTAGTCGATCGCCGGGCCGCCGCGCATTTTCGCCAGCAGCGTCACCACCGCTGCCATGTTTCCGCCAGCGCTGTCGCCAGCCACGGCCAGGCGCGATGGATCCAGACCGACCGATCGACCGTGCGCCTTGACCCACGCGGTCGCCGCGTACGCCTCCTCGATCGCAACGGGATACTGTGCTTCCGGCGCGCGCGAGTAGTCGACGAATACGATGGCCGCATGGGCGGCATGCGCCAGATCGCGCACGAGGCGGTCGTGGGTGTCGCGATCACCAACGACCCACCCGCCGCCGTGGAAGTACAGGACTGCCGGCAGCTCTCCCATTGCGCCGAGCGGACGGGTGATCCGGATACCGATCTGACCGGAAGGCCCTGGGATGCTGCCGTCCTCGATGTCCGCGGGCAGCTTCGCCACGTCGATGTCCTGCATCCGAGACTCGGTTGCGCGCGCTTCCGCCGGAGTTGTGGGGCGGACCGCCGATGGCTCGTTAATTTGCTCGAGGAAAGCCTGCACCGTCGGGTCGACCGGAGACCGTGCCTCTGCCAACGTCGTCTTCATGCGACCTCGCGGTCGAGGCCGATCTCTGCCTGGGCAGGCTTGAGCACAAAGTCGTAGTGCATACGATAAAACGGCGCTTCGACCTGGTATTTCGCCGCTTCTTCACGCGTTTCAACGCGCTCACAGTCGACCACCAACGATTCTTTCACCCCAAACACCGCATCCGAATCGAGGTATTGGTCGCCTGTGAGGAACAACTGCGTCACCAGACGCGCGTGCCCTGGGGCGCTGATCATGAAATGCAAATGCGCGGCGCGCATGTTATGCCGCTTGGTGGCCTGCAGCATGGCGCCCACTGGCCCGTCGGTTGGTATCCCATAGCTCACCGGCCGCACCGCCCGGAACCAGAACTGGCCTGAGGCATCCGTCCGCAGCCGCGCCCGCAGGTCGAGACCGTCGGGTTTTTGCAAATCGTACAACCCGTCACCGTCGGCTTCCCAGAAATCCACCACTGCGCCCGCCAGCGGGGTGCCGTCGAGGTTTGCGACACTGCCGGTGATCACGCAAGGCTCGCCCTCGCTTGGGTGCTTGGCAACATTACTCCCCAGCGGGAGTTCCGGTGCGGCCTCAACCCAGGCTGGCCCGAGCAGGTCCGACTCGGTGGCATTGCCAACCTTGCCATAACTGATAAGGTCGACCAGCATCGACACCCCAAGCGAGTCCGAGAGCAGAATGAACTCCTGCCGCTTGTCATCACACTTCTGACCAACCGCCGTGAGGAACTGGATACCGGCCAGCCATTCCTCCGTGGTTGGCCGTACTTCGTGCACAAAGCCGTGCAGATGCTTGATCAGACTGATCATGATCTGCCGCAGACGCGGGTCGGGCGTTCCGGCAACGCGTTCGATAACTGCTTCCATCAGGGTCTGTTCGTTGTAGTCACTCATGTCTTCCTCCTTATGCACGGTGTGGCCTGCGCCATAACTTGCGGATGGCGAATGAAACGGTCCCGTCGATCCGACACTGATGCTCCAGGGCAAGGCGGATGCCGTTGGCCGACGCGCGGGAAACGGGCGCAAATGCGGTAATTCCGCGAAATGGACTGTGCCCTCGTGAGCACCGCGCCGCGTGTGAGCGCACGCACCGCACGAAAACACACAGGCGTACGCGCGGAGGCCGCAAGAACGACGCGTGTTTCGGGCGTGTCTGCCAAGATCGCCCGCTGGCATCGCCGTTGCCTTTCCCGGCGCGTGACGGTCCGTGTGACGATTTAACCGACAGGCGAACTCGAAGAGAGGTATATGCGGAAGCTTTTCGCAGCAGTGTCGCTGGTGATCGTGATCACGAGGCCCGCCATCGAGGATGGAAGAGACGGCTCAACTGGACAATGGCTAAGCGATCTGAGTACCGACGGAAGCACTTGGTACGCGGGGTCGACGGACACGTCGCGGACCGCGAATGGCGCCCGCTGTTTCGGCATCTGGTTCGTGAACGCGACAGTGACAAGCTCTTACTCGGACGATCGCGCCGCCGGTCCCGACCGCTTGTCTGAGGCTGAGTTACGGTCGGTGTTTGAGCGTTGCTGTGCGCGAGGCAGCATTGAGTAGGCCGACATCGAGCGAGCTATCGCCGGTCGAAATCTAGACTGACGACGGACGTTTCGCAGGCGCCACCCTTTCCTGTTGGCGGGGGGCGGGCAAGAAGGTTTCAGGCATATGAGACTCCGCATCGCAGAAGTACTACTTGCATTCATCTTCGTGGCCGGCGGATTGTCCACGCTGCGTAACCCCGGGTTGCGAGCAGAGCAGATCGCACGCTTCCGCTTCCCGTTTGCGGACCTGTCGGTGCGTGTGAATGCGGTCTTCATGGTCATCGCAGGTGTCGCCCTCGCACTGAACTTTCACGCCTCCATCGCCAGCGCGTCACTGGCGGCCTTGCTCGTCCCGACCACGATCTTCGGTCACGCGTTTTGGCTCGAGCGAGGCGCGGCCCGACAAGCTCAGATGGCCCACTTCTTCAAAAACCTTGGTTTGCTGGGCGGACTTCTACTGGTGACGGTCATCGCGGAGTAGGAATTATGTCGCACTGCCTGCGGCTATGATCTTCACCGCCGTCAGTGAATGTGGGCCGGTAGTCGTACCGCCTCACCGCTCAACCCCTTGAACCCTGGTCACTTCTGAAGGGTCTGGCGATCGACGCTCGACTCTCGGAGACCCACCGGCCTGAAAGCGCGGTATGTGAAACTCGGCGTTTAGGTTGACGTCTTAATGTCAGGCAACTGCCGGCGACTTGTGATGTTGACGAGCCTCTAGAGCAAACCGCCTTATGCGGCTCTCTGGAAGTCTTCGATTTGGCGCATCCAGCTGGTCAGTTGGTTCCATCTGGGACAAATCTGGGCCACCAACCTCCAAGTCGTTGATTTTAGACGACTAGAATTGCAAACCCACTCCGCAGATCGAACCGCTCTAACTACGTCCCTTGTGCAACGGTCTCCTGAACCGTTGCGTTCCGTAGCGAGCTGAAGTTGAAGATCTGCCCGCCGCTTCGAGCCGATCGAGTCTGCGCATGTGCATGGCCAGTCCGTTCCAATCGTTGTGTTCACTCCGAGTGCGCAGCGCTTGCCCGCATCACGCTTTAACAGACGCCAGGCCGGCGTCCAGGATTTCCTGCGAAAGCGCACGATCATCGACCGCGCGCGCAAGAACCATTGCGCCGACCATGGTGGCGTACGTGCTGATGGCCTTCCGTCTTCTTGCGGCTTTCGATTTGCCCGGAACCAACTTCACCAGAAGATCGACAACGGAACGCACATAGTCGGTGACGGCGCGCCGCACGGCCGGACCCTGTCGCGACACGTCCGGGCCCAGCGCGGCCAGCACGCAACCCGCGCCCGGATTGTCGCGGTGTGTGCTGGTCAAATAGGCTGAGGCGATCGCGTACACCCGATCACCTGACGCACGTTCGCCGACCTGGCTCCAGTGCGCAAGCGAGCGTGTGAGCTCGTGGGCAGACGCCTGCGCGATCAGGTCGTCCTTCGAGGAAAAGTGTCCGTAGAAACCGCCGTGGGTGAGCCCCGCCTCCTTCATGAGATCGGCAACTCCGATCCCGTCGAAGCCGCGCTCACGGAATAGCTGGGCTGCGCCGTCGAGGATACGTTCCCGGTTCCGGGCGGCTTGTTCCCTGCTCACTTTCATCCAGATCTCCTTGGGTCTTTCGCTGCTTGACAGTATACATGATGATCGTCATATAATCTACCAAATGATGACGGTCATCATATATAAGGCCGACGCCGAGTACCGCTGACGGCGGTGACGGCCGGCCCGAGAGAGACAGCCGACATGACCGAGCGATACCTCGAGGATTTCGAAACGGGGCAAACCTTCGAGTCCGGGCGCATCCATATCGATGCGGAGCGCATCAAGAGCTTTGCCGCCGAGTTCGATCCGCAACCATTTCATCTCGACGAGCGAGCCGCGGCCGACTCGATATTTCGAGGTCTCGCCGCCAGCGGCTGGCACACCGCCGCGATCACGATGCGGCTCCTCGTCGACAGCGATCTCAAACCCGCTGGCGGCATCGTCGGCGCCGGGTTCGACGAGCTGCGCTGGCCACGACCCGTTCGTCCAGGGGATGAACTTCGCGTCGAAAGCGAAGTGCTCGAGATACGAGCCTCGAAGTCTCGTCCCGACCAGGGAATCATCAAAGTCAGAGCCACAACGCTGAATCAGATCAACGAACCCGTGCAGGTGTCGTTGGGCCATCTGATCGTGCGCTGCCGTCCCGCGTCTTCAGGAGGAACACATGACTAAGCTCGAAGAAAGATCGCACTCGTGACGGGCGCCTCGTCAGGCATCGGCCAAGCGGCGGCGGAGCGGCTCGCGCGCGGTGGCTACACGGTCTACGGCACCAGCAGACGGCCAGCCAAGGCAGGCCAGCGATCGTTCGAGATGCTGACCCTCGATGTGACGAGCGATGCGTCAGTCGAGGCCGTCGTCAGCGACGTGCTACGGCTGGAGGGCCGCATCGACCTGCTCGTGAACAACGCCGGTTTCAGCACCGCCCCGGCGGGAGCGGAAGAGAGCTCAATCGAGCAGGCGCGTTCGATCTTCGACACCAACTTCTTCGGCATCGTCCGAATGACACGCGCCGTCGTCCCCCACATGCGACGTCAGGGCAGCGGTCGCATTATCAACATCAGCTCCGTATTCGGGTTCCTGCCGATGCCGTATATGGCGCTCTATGTCGCCACCAAGCACGCGGTCGAAGGTTATTCGGAATCGCTCGACCATGAGCTGCGCACGAGGGGCATTCGGGTCTCGGTCATCGAACCCGCGAACACCAAGACCCAGTTCGACGCGAACCTCCTGCAGCCCGACTCCAAGCTTGATGAGTATCGCGACATTCGCGCGGCCCTCGGCAAGAGGATGACGGCGTTGATCGAGGAGGCAGACGAGCCGGCCGTCGTCGCCCAGACAGTGGTCACGGCCGCCATGGCGGCTGACCCGAAGCTCCGATACACTGCCGGTGGTCGCGCGACCCGCCTGCGCTGGCTTCGCAGGTTTGCGCCCGCCGGCCTGGTGGACGCCGGCATTCGAAAGAACCTGCAGCTCGACGCGCCGAGGGCTTCGCGCCCGCGCTCCGCGGTCCTGGTCAAACCATGAAGGCATTCATCATCGACCGTTATGGAAGCGGGGCGCGCCTGCGGCCCGGCGAAATGCCGGACCCGGTGATGCAGGAAGATGACGTATTGGTCCAGATCCACGCCGCCGGCGTGAACCAGCTGGATTCCAAAACCAGGTCAGGAGAGTTCAAGCGCCTTCTGCCATATCGCCTCCCTCTCATTTTGGGCAACGACGTGGCTGGCGTCGCGCTTAGAGTCGGAGAGCGAGTGCGGCGATTCAAACCCGGTGACGAAGTCTATGCGCGGCCAGACCAGGATCGCATCGGTACGTTCGCCGAGTTGATCTCGATCAAAGAAGATTCGGTTGCGAAGAAACCCAAGAACCTCACGATGGAGGAGGCAGCGTCCGTCCCTTTGGTTGGACTTGACCGCCTGGCAAGCGCTGATCGAGAAGGCTGGTCTGAAGAAGGGGCAGAAGGTTTTTATCCAAGCAGGCTCGGGCGGCGTCGGCACCACCTTCATCACTCAGTTGAAGGCGATACGCGCGTGGGCGCATCAGACGCCTGACGATCTGGCGCGCATTCGCCACCCAGTGCTGGTGGCGAACGGGGATCAGGACGAAGATGGTGCCGAGCAGCAACTCAGTCGATTCCGCGTGCCGCCTCTCGAACGCCGAACTGGTACTGTAAGACGACGCCGGGCATGGGGGCATATTTCAGTATCACGAAGCATTCGTGAAGAAAGCGCTCGAGTTCTTGGAGTCTTAAGGAAGCGCCGTTCGTCCCGAAGTCTTGGAGAAGGAGTCGCATGAGCCTGCTGCGCTCGCTCTTTGATCCCGACGTCCTGATGTCGGGAGTCGCCATGGTTCGGGACATTCCCCGGGCGCTGCAGTTGAAACCGGTGGATGGGAATCGCTTCTTCACGGAGGAGAAGCTGCACGAGTATCGCCAGCGCATAGAGAGCGTGACGCTTCAATCTGCGCGTCAGTGGGGGACGATGAACGTGGACCAGATGCTCCACCATCTCAATCTGGCGTGCGGTGGCTCGCTTGGCTTTTACGATCTCCCGGACGAGAGCAACCTGGCCACCCGGACAGTCGGCAAGTGGGTCATTGTGGATTGGTTGCCGGAGCAGCCCGTGGGTCTCCGCATTCCTAAGGGCTTCAAAATCCCGCATTCGAAGAGATTTGAGTTCGCCTACGAAAAGACACAACTGCTGAAGATCGTAGAGACGGCGTGGCACGCGAGAAGTGACGCGGCCTGGAAACCGCATCCACTATTCGGGAGGATGACGCCACGCGAGTGGGGCAAGCTCTTGCAGATGCACTTGGATTATCACCTGCGGCAGTTCGAGGCCTGAAGGACGGACATCATGAACACCGAGGTCAATTTCGGGGGCAATCAGCGCTGGTACACCCGACGATACCAGCCGTCCTCCGAAGCCGAGGTCCTCGACATCCTGGCGCGCCACTCCGGGCAGACCATCCGCGTGCTCGGCTCGAAACACTCCTGGAGCAATATCGCTGCCGACGCCGCGGTATCGATCGACATGAGCCGGCTGGACGGCGTGGAGCTGATCGAGCGGAACGGCGAGCCGGTGGTCCGCGTTGGTGCCGGCTGCCGCCTGCAGGATCTGCTCGACTGGCTCCACGAACGAACAGATCGGACCCTCCCGACGCTCGGTGCGATTAAGAAGCAGACCATTTCGGGCGCCATCTCAACCGGAACCCACGGATCGGGCCGGCAGAGCCTTTCGCACTATGTCGCGCGGATCCGCGCGGCAGTGTTCGATGCCGCGTCCGGCCAGCCGGCGATCCGCGAGTTCTCGGAGGGACCGAGCTCAAGGCCGCGCGCTGCGGTCTCGGCTGCATGGGCGTGATCCTCGCCGCGGAACTGCCCACGGTTCGGAAATTCAAGATCGCCGAGACGGTCCGCATCCGGCAAAACCTGGACGAGATCCTCGGCCTCTATGCGGACCAGCCGCTCACCCAGTTTTTCTGGGCGCCCTACAGCTGGGTCTGGTTGACGTTCGAGCGGCGGCCGCTCAGCGAGCCGCGCCTGTCTTCGTGGGATCGCGTCAAGGCGCGTGTCTTCCGCGTCATCAATCTGGTCGCCGTGGACGTCGTCTTTCACTTCTTCGTCATCGCGAGCCGAAAGGCGGGCCTGGCCGGCGTCAGGAGTTTCTTCAGGATCGTGCCGCATCTCATGCTGAAGAACCGCGAGCGGATCGATGACGCCGAGCGTGTCCTCACGATGAAGCACGATTTGTTTCGCCACGAGGAGATGGAGCTCTTCGTGCGCGAGGCCGACCTCGCGCGCGCCATGGAGGTCGTGCGCGCCGCGATCGAGATCTGCGCCGGAACCGCGACCCCGGTACCGCCGGACGTCGAGAAGCGGTTGCGCGAGGTTGGCGCCTACGACGCCCTCCTCGCGTTGCGCGGCAGTTACGTCCACCACTACCTGGTGTTCTGCCGGCGCGTGATGCCCGAGGACACGCTGGTCTCGATGGCGGCTTCGGCGGACCAGCCCTATTACTCCGTCTCGATCTTCACCTATGACCGGCCGAAGCGACGCCAGTCCTACTACGAGCTCTGCGGCTGGCTCGCCCGCACTCTGCTTCGGCTCGTCGATGCGCGCCTGCACTGGGGCAAGCATTTCCCGCTCGAGCACCAGGATATCGCGCGCCTCTATCCGCGGCTTGCGGAGTTCCGCGCCCTGTGCCGTACCGTCGATCCGGCGGGCGTCCTGCGCAACGGCTACACGGCGCGCGTGCTGGATCTTCCGCCCGGCCCCGGCGGCGGACGCCCGCGGGAGAATTGATGGAAGGCCGCAGCTCAGCAGCGCCCGTATCATCGCCTGTTGCTACTGTCAGAAGCATGCGAAATTCAGCTTGCTCCGATCTCCTCAAGACGATGGCCGTCATGGCTAACCGCGCGGAGAAAAAGGGCAAGCTCCGGAAGGAATCGCAGGCGGTGTAGCGGGCCGCAGACTGCTTGGGCCGAGGTTGCGTCGCTCTTCAGGTCTCACACCTCGCGAAACCTTGGCGAACCTGTCAATAACAGGCCATTTATGCTGCTTCTCGGATCAACCAGTTGCGGAAATCGTCCAGTGCGGCGAGCCACTCCCTCCTTCGTCGGTCGCGGCTCCCAGGCATCCTCAGGCGTCGTGCAATTCGCTTCGCTCATCGCGCTCGGCACGAGTCCAGCCTGAGGAGCCAAATCACAGATGTTCGACGCAATTCGATAGCGCCACGAGGTTGCGAGTTCTTTAGGGTTCGCGGTTCGTCGACCCACGTGCGGGACAGGCCTCGCCGATGTGAGCGCGGCGTCCTTCAGGCTCGCCGGCGGCGTAGGCGGACGACATGGCGACCGTGCATCTTCCTTCACGGCCACCCCCGCGGCCCGGAATCGGCTGAGCGGCGGGTGGCGCTCCCACCAGGCACGGGCGGCGTCGACCGTCCATGCTGTAGATGAGCGCAAGCCAGCCGAGACGCCGCACTCCTTCAGCGATCGTGTCCGGCGGGAGCGATAGGGAGAGGTGACGGTCAGGCGAGATGTCGCGTTGCACTCCTGGATTGGAACGGCCGTGGCTGTCATCATTACGCTACCTGCCGGCGCCGGTACGGTCTACCCTCGTCGCCGAACGCGCGCCGATCGTTCGCGCCGGCTTTGGCTCACACCAGGCAGCCTGGTGTGGCGATTGCCGACGAAAAGTCGTTCCCGCTCTGGGCCTCTCGCAAGGGCTGTGTGAATTGTCGCCGAGTGTCCACGGCTACTCGTTCATCGGGCACTGGATCAATCGGCCACGCTCGAAGCCGCCGTACGCGCCGGACACCGGTACCGGGTCGAGCCGCCGCGCTACGCCAGCATCGCCTTCGCGGAACCGCCGCGATTCGCCGGGCGCGTGACGTACGAAACCGCCAGCGACCCGAGCAACGCGACGGGCAGCAAGGACAAGGCCCCGTCGCCCGCCAGATAGTGCGCCACGACTGCCGCGATCCACATGAAGGTAAAGCCTGCGTAGGCCCATTCCTTCAAGGTCGGCAGCCGTGGCAGGAGCAGCACGATGGCTCCGGCCAGCTTCCCGATGCCGAGCAGGACACGCAACTGCTGGGGATATCCCACGTGCCGAAAGTTCTCGACCGCCTCGGGGGCGGTGGTCAGATAGCTGAAGGCGGCGAACAGCGTCACGATCCCCACTAGACCTGTGGCTCCCCAGTACGCAATCTTTCGTGGCATCTTGCCTCCTTTTGGTGCGCGTGGGGCCCACCCCCACGCGCTCTCAGTTGACGACTTCGCGCCTCGCTCGGGCGCAGGCGCTTTCAGTGCGCGCGCGGGTCCGCCGAATCCGCAGCCGACGATCACGACGTGATGCCGGCGGCTTGTTGCCGAAGCGCTCATCGCATTACCTCCGAGCTCGACGTTCGCCGTCCGCCAGATCCGGGAGGTCGGTCGGACGATCGATACCGACAACATCGAGCAGACCATTGCGGTTGCGAATCGTGACCACGCACCGGCTTGCTCCAGTGCGGAAACGCCGGCTGATGCGTCGCAATCGTGGCAACGGCGTAACGGAACCCGAACGCATCGGACGGCCCCCAGACGTCAGGCGGAATAGCGGCTCGTGATTCAACCGTGTCGAGAGTTGCCCGAACCGCGCCGGCGGTCCCTGCGTTGTTGTCGAAAGGCGCCCACTGGACCTCGTATTCCGGCGTCTGTTGCACGATATGGAGACGCACCGCCGCGTTGTCAAACGCCAGCTCGGGCGCCCCGCCGTTCCGAATTTCGAATCGATCGAGGGGGTTCGTTCCGGTGATGCCCCAGCGCACGGTCTTGTCGCGCCGCTTGATGATGACGTCAGCGAGGTAGCGCGCCGCGTCTGGATTCGTCAGTCGTGCTTCTTCGACGACGCCGCGGATCATGGCGTCGGTGAACCGCGACATGATGCTTGCCGCCCAGAAAGCGTCCGCCGCATCCATCTGCTTGAACGCAGGGTTCGGGTACTCGGTCTTCCACGTGGCTGGATCGAAGACATCCGCTTCGATGTTTCCGATCGAGGGGTCGTCAGGCCACTTGATGGACATCCAGTCCCGTCGGTAAAGCCGAACCCAATCAAGCCCTTTCCGATCTTGCCGGGCTCGACGAGGTACTCATAGCCGCCGCGCGGCTGCTGTGCCGAGGTGCTGCCGCTGCCCAGATTCGATCCAAAGTCCTGCAGGTAGTGACGGATGTAGCGACGCCCGTTCTCTTCGACGTAGGTGTCGATGCTGTTGATCGCACGGGCGTCGTCGTGATTCAGCCATGCGGCAAACACGCGCAGCCCGCGCAGTTCTCGCCGGCGCTCATGCGGAAAGACGTCGTTGGGATCATCCGAGCGACGACCGTTGAACATGAACTGACCGACAACCTTCCCGGGCACCCAGAGACTGGCGAGTGCTCGTATCGACCCGTCTGCCCGCTTGGGAACATTTCTCAGCCACCGATGAATGTCGGTCTGTTGGATGGGAACACGCTCACCAACCGCGTTGCGGATCCGTGCGCCTGGCGCGACGACGAGTTGATCGGGACTGAAGTGGACGACGAAGTCCTGAGGAACGTGGTAGCCGATCGCGTGGAACAACTTGGTCGAGATCAGCTCGACCGAGGACGGCAGCTCAGGATTCGAGGCAGGATCGAGCTTGATCAGGTAGGTGTCGCCGCGCGCATCGCGAATCGTGAACTTGGGCGTGATGCCGGACTCTGGGCGGCCGGTGACGAGCCATTGGCCTGGCGCCGGACCGTCAACCTGATTCGGGCCACGGAGCACGTCGTCCACTGTCATGTCGTACTGGCCGATACGGTTGGTAAACCAGCTGGAATCCGGCACCTCGCCGAGCGTGTTCACGTTGAGCGCGGGCCCGAAGGACCGTGCAGTTTCGCCAAAGGTGTTGGCAATGAACTCGTAGCTCTTGGAGAGATCGTGTTCCGCTGGCTCGGCAATCGAACGCATGTCGTCGTCGCGCCACAATGGATCGTCAGGATAGAACCGCACCGATCCGCGACTCGGCAGCGTTTGTGCCGATGGGTTCGACATGACGGACGCAGCGAGGGCCGCAAGCAGAATGACGGCGAGGGACTTAGAAGACATGTTCAAACCTCAGAAGCGGCACGAAGCCTTCGCGACTGAACGCCAGGTCGAGGCGACCGACCAGAGCGCTGTTGCTGTGAAAGCGGAAGCCGACGCCGTAGGAGACGTCCATGTTGCCGAGTGACAGGTCCTGTCGAGACGGCGCGACCGTGCCCGGCGTCGACGAACAATGCGCCATCGAGCGCCCACCACGCCTGCCAGCGGTACTCCGCGCCGAGCAGCAGCGTGTTTGTCGTCTCGAAAGCGCGACTCGCGGAACCCGCGCAGATCCCGGTGCCCTCCGAGCGTCGGCTGAAGATAGAAGGGCACGGACTGGCCGCCGTCAGCATCCGTGAACGCGCCGATGGCGCGGAAGGCGAGCACGCGATAGCGGCTGGCCAGCGGGATGTAGTGCTGCAGGTGCACGTCGACCCGGTAGAAATCGAACTGGCCGAGGTCGTGGTCGTCGAACTTCGCCGCGGCCACTTCGTATCTGCCGCCGCTGTGCGGATACGAGGGGTTGTCACGCCAGTCGAAGGCGGCGGATGCCTGGACCTTGATGAAGTCTGTCGCTGTTCCGAGACCCGGGGTGGTTTCCGGGCTGAAGACTTCCTCGGTAGAGGCGAATCGGCTATCGGTGCCGCTCCCTACACGCGGACTCAAATAGGAGGCGCCGCCTCCGAAATCCAGCTTGTAAGGTCGCCAGTGCACGGCGCCACCGGTTTCAACGACATCAATGAGGTAGTTGGTGCGGTTGGACTCGAGGCTGTCCATCCCGACGCCGAAGTAGTCTTCCTGGGGGAACTCGTAGTACTGGCCGAACGCATTGACGTCGATCGCTCGGCCTCCCAGGTTGAGCGTGTCGATGCCGGCGCTCACGCGCGCGTACCCTCGTGTGCTGTATGCGCCACGGGCGACGAAAGCGACCTTGTTTGGCGTAGTCGGATCGGGATCAGCCTTCGTCAGCGGTTTATCGAAAGCGACGCCGAACTTCATGCCGGCCCCGGCGGGGAAATCACCTCCCCCGAGACGGAGTCCCTTCCATCCACCAAATATTTTGTTGAGCACGTACTGGTTGTCGTACCAATACAGTCCGCGCTCGATTGTCGAACGCTCGGGGGGGACTGACTGGTTGGTCAGCGCCTCCCGAGCCTGGTCGAGCACGCTTGCGCGCGTCGACGGTTGTCCAGAGGGCGCCTGCGCCATCAGCGGCGAAGCGAGCGACAGAATCATCGCCGTCACGGCAGGCCTGAAGACATGTGTCTGAAAGTCGTGCATATCGTTCTCAATTCGGCCAGTCGGCCACGATTGCTGTTCCTTCGCGGCAGCCCTAGCGCACTGTGTTGATGACGATGGCGGCGTACACGCGGTGCACGTATCTGGTCTCACGTCCGAAGAACTCGGGCGCATCGTCCTTGGATTTCGTGGCGCCGAAGCGATAGTCGCCTCGCAGCCCCCAGCGGTTGTTCGGGGCATACCACTTCACGCCGCCACCGACGTTGCCGCTCAGAAAGGTCTCGTCGCTGGTGATCCCGAGGGCTGGGCGCTCGAACATGGTGAGGCCGCCGACGCCGCCGGTGGCGTATGGAACGACTGAGTGTCCCGTCCACGGCGAGACGACGACGTTCGCCGGTGTAATTGAGCATGTTCGGCGCCTTGATGTCGCTCGGCAGATCGCCGAACTGAAGGTCTGAGGTGGTCGCGAGCATCGCGCCGATCTCGCCTTCGATGCCGACGAAGCGGTTGAGATTGAACGTGACGCGCCGTTCCAAATCCGTAGTTCCCGAAACTTGGAGCGTCGTCCTTCGACGCGAAATAGGCGGCACCAGCCGGCATGTACGTCGCTTCGACCAGAGCGGGCGCCAGTCGAGTCCTGTGCGTGCGCGCTTCCAACACCAACGCGATCCCCATGACGACGAGAGCTGCAATCCTGCGTGACATGTCCTTCTCCTTGTGTTACCGATAGCGCATCACCGCGCTGCGCTCGCTACACGCAAAGGGCAAAGGTGATGCCTGTGCGCGCCGGCGAACTCGCCCAATCGCGTGATCAGCACTATTTCGAGGAATGTGGGCCAGATCGGCCAGGTTCGGTCGTGTGTGTGGGTCCATCGACGGTTATCGAGAGTCGAGAACCGCTGCCCGGTGGCAGACAGTGCGTGCGTTTTCGCACGATTGGAACTCCAGCCGCCCACGATCGGAATGTCTACCCTGGTGAAGTGCGCCGACGTCGTGCGGCCGTGACTCGTGGTTAGAAGCGAGTCCGCGTGAACGTAGAGTTCCAGGAGCTCTGCATCCTGGAGAACGATTTGTGGAAGGCGGCCAAGGGGGCGACTCAACGCGCACGGAGCGCGTCACGGCGATGCGCGCGGTTCTTACGACGCGCCTGTCAGAACGGTCGGCGAGCCATGCGAGTCTCGAGGAACTCCGGGCTCATTGGGCTGCTGCGCACACTCCGTTGAGGCGGCACTGGCGGGACGTCGGCAAATGGACTGGACCGGCGAGGTGAGGAACGACCGATTACCAGAAACAAACTTCATGCGGAGACCGACGTCGATTGTGCGTGGTGCGACCGAACCGTCGTCTGCCGTCGAACCGAGGAACAGGGCACGCCGGAACTTCGGGAAATGCCTGCCGCCGCGCACCACTATAAGTCCTTGGGCGCCGCGAAGAACGACCAGTTCGTAAACGCTCGAGCGAGTAGTTACGACAATCGTGTCCCGCGCCGCACATGAATCAATGTGAATCGACATGTGTATACCCCATCCGATTGTGATGTGGCCTCGGCCACCCAAGGCAAACCGCACGACGCGCGGCGGTCCTCAGTGCTGCCATTCGCCTCTCACTTCGTCGCCCAGGAACCACAGACGAGCATCCGTTCGGCAAAAGAGGTCGATCTCGTCGCGGCGTGAGCTCGACACCTCGTAAACACAGCTCGGCGACCGTCTCGATCCGATCGAGCGCAAACCGGATGCGCATGGTCTCATCGGTGAGCAGCTTCTCGATGACCGTTCCAACACCCGCTTGTGACATGACCGTCGCCTCCTTCAACGCTGCACCGAGCCGTGGCAACATCCGCGCCACTCGGCGCAAGCAGCACCGAGGCCGATGCCGCGCTGCACCCGCGTTATCACCGAAGCGCTCATTAGACGGCCGTTGGCGCGTTGCGTCGGTTCGTCACAGGGCCATGTGCTGCCCGCGAACCTGCCAGTTTTCAGCCGCGGGACGAGAACAACGTGATTCCGTGCTGCGCGTTAGCGCACGCCATGCGCGATTACACGCATCGCCGCACTCCGGTAGAGCCGATGCCAGCCCTGCTAGACGACTCGCGCGACAGAGCGAGGGTGGCTTCGGTTTTGCCATCGACACAATGGAGGCCGCGATCCGGCGTCGGCCAGGTTCAACAATCCGTCATGGTCAGCAGATGGAGGTTGCAGTGATCGAGCAGAGTGAGACATCGACAATGCGCCGTACCAAGCGAGTGATCCGTCGATATGGTGTGATCACCCTGTTGTTCTGGATCGTGCCGGCGGCTACGACCGCGATGGCGCAGCAAAGCGGCGGAACAGTAGAAACTGTCACCACGCGCCGCGATCTGAATGGAAGGGACGCCGTGAGCGAGAAGGTGGTGACGCACCGCGCTCGAACCAACGACGAGGAACGGGTCGTCGTTGAAACCTACTTGCCGTCGATCGAGGCGGGGCGCCTGGCGCTCAGCCAACGAGTTAACCGAGTGACGACCATGACGAGCGACGGGAGTCAGACGGTCGAAGAAACCGAGGAAACCAGCCGCGTTTCACCTGGCGATCCGCTGCGAGTCGTTCGGCGAAGCGTGACGACGGTGCGCAAGAACGGAACGGACTCGTCCGTGAGCGAGCGGCAGGTCTTCGAACTGGACGTGAACGGCCGGTTCGTGCTCGTCCGCAAGCAGAGTGAACAAACGTCCCGTAACTGATTGACGATTTAATCAGAGGGGCAGTTGCGCGCCCGTTGAATGGATGACCGGCACAAGGAGGAAAGAGAAGCGTATGTCGACAAATAAGGATTCTTTGGGGATTAGTCCCACGTCGCACCCCGACCCGTACGGCCCGCCGGATCGCACACCGATAAAAGTCGGCGAAGTCTGGGAAACCCCGTCACCAGGGAACGCGCCACGATCCTGGAGCGTCCCTGGGACAACCCGGCAGGCCGCGGGACCGCCGAACTCACGGCACTCGTTGGGGCGCGTGTGATGGGGGAACACCGCCATCCCGCTCTTGTCGAGCAATTCACCGTGCTCGAGGGTGAGCTGACCGTGAAACGCGACGGGCAGACCAGCATTCTTCGTCGGGGCGAGACGGCCGTCATCGAGCCCGGCGTATGGCACGACTGGTGGAATGCGGGCGACCGCGACGCCCGCGTACGGGTGGAGGTCACACCCGGCGAACGGTTTCTGTATATGATCGAGACCTTCTTCGGCCTCGCGCGGCTCGGGCACACAGACGGTAAGGGCACGCCGTATCCGCTGCAGCTTGCCCTGACTGCGCGGGAGTTCAGCGACGTGATCGTGTTCCGTTCGCCGCCCCTGGCGGTGCAGCGGCGCTCTTTGGCGCCCTCGCACTGGTCGCGCGCTGGCGCGGCTATCGCGCGACGTACCCGCAGCTCTCGCGCATCGTACTGGCGCCTCGGGCGTAGCGCGAGGGCGCCTTGATGGTCGCGGCGCGATGCGTGACCACGCATCGCGAAACAGTGCCGGACGGCATGACAGTGTTGCTGACCATCACGCTTCCCTCCTTTTGTCAGCGAAGACGTTGCTAATCATCACCAAGGGCTCTGCCCTTGAAATCCCCCGGAACGCCGGCAACGAGAAGAGACGGCCGCTCTGAATTTTCAGGGGCAGAGCCCTTGGTTATAGAAACGGCGGGTGCTTCGACCGGTCCGATCCCCGTCGAAGAGCGACCTTCACGTGATCTGGTCTCCACCAGTTGTCTCGCGCATGATGGTGTTGTTGACGCACACATCGCCGGAGACGACCGATGGAAACCTTCCACAAGCTGTTTGGCAGCCTGCTGGTGTTGGTATACCACTGTTTCGACCGGATCGTCATTCAAGGGTATCTCCCGCTGCTCACCCGGCCCGAGCACATCGTGCACTTCTTCCGCGACGTGCACAGCATCGCGCCCATCACGAAAGAGGTGCTGATCCAGCGGACGACCGAGTGCAAGGCGTGGATCGAAGCCTTCGCGCACGATCACGGCGTGCCGATCGCGGGGCAGAGGTCGGCGTGAAGAAGGAAGACCATGTCCGGCCGCACCTCGAGCGGTTTGCTCGCCGTCGCCGCGTCGGCGTGTATTCATCTTTCGCAGCATGGAGCAAGGCCGCAAGTTTCACGTCCTGCCGCCGAAAGCGGCCGATCCCCTGTACCGGTTGATCCGGCGGATGCGCGGACGGTACACGCATTTTTACTTCTACATTCGCGATGACGTCCTGGGCCCATTCGTGATGTGCGTCGGGTCCTTTCTCCCGTTCCAGACCACCTACTATCTCAATGGGCACCACTTCATGGCGGGCGAGCTGGAACGCCAAGGGATTCGTTTCCGGCGCGATGACAATGCGTTCCTCTCGACCGCCGACGCGGCGGCCTTGCAGGCGGCGGCGGATCGCCTGACCGCCGATGTCATTCGGAAACGCCTCGACTACTGGACGCGTGTCCTCGGGCCGAAGTTCTCACGGGAGGACCGCGCCGCGGTCCACCTCCGTCGCGAGTACTCGTTGAATCAGGTCGAATACGCCGGAATTTCATCTTTCGGCGCCATTTGCCGATCCCGGGACCGAGCTGACCGACGAGCTGAACCACGCGCGTGTCGTTCGAGCCATCGATGCCGCCCTTGTTGCGAAGGGGCTCGCGCGGGTGGGGTCGACCCACGGGTTGGGGCCGTTTGGCCTCGTCGGAGACCGGTGGGGGTCGGAGGGTTCAGCCGGTCTTGGTCGGAACGCTTGTCGTCGACATCGCCGACGCACGGACAGGCGGATCGTGTGGCGGAGCTTGGCCAGCAGGTGACATCAGGCCAACCGACAAGCCCGAGAGTCGCGACAAGAAGATCGCGAAGGCGGCGGAGAAGATGTTCAGGAACTACCCGCCGAAACCGTAACGGCGCAGCCGATTCGTTCGCGCAGTCCGTGCATCCGCGATGTCCTGTAACCTACGCGATTTCCTGTAAGCTACGCCTCGGGCGGCTTCTCGAGCCCGTACTTCTGCAGTTCCCGACTCACTGGTCACGAGCACGGTCGTGTCCGTCTCCGCGACCTGGGGCGCCTTCTACAACACGTCGCGCCATTCGGCGGATTCGCCAACCCCGCGGACGCGAGTCTTCGACGCGATTTTCGAGAGAGCATCCGCACGTGCGCGCCGACCTGCTGGGGTGCACCCACCAGCCTCTACGACCTGTCGCGCCTCGCGCCGTTGCTAATTTGAACCAGTAACGGTGCAGACTCTGCCCCACAGTCAGAAGAGGGCCCTCTTGATGAGGGCCGGAATCGTGGGCGTCGCTTGCAGCTGAATGTTCCACTTCGGGTCGGCGACGTCCGGACGAACAGCGTAGTACTGAACCTGCAACTGGAACAACGTCGGCAGGCCCCCGCATTTGCAGAGCTTTCCTATCTGTGGTCCGATCGAAAATGCAACTCGGTTGTCTTCGGGCGCCTCCCAATCGACCGAGAGGTTCGGCTGGGTGCCTATCGTGAACCCGTGTGCGAGCATGTACGTGAAGTTGAACGTTCCGTTCATGTGGTTCGTGTCCTCGCCGTCGCCCCCGACCTTGAACCATTGCTGCACGAAGGCGTAGGTGATGAAGTTCTTGCCGAGGAACGCGGCTCCCGCATCAGGCCCCACCTGCCATGTGTCCTGGCTGAGCAGATCCCTCGATGCCGTAGGGAAGATGAACGTCGGGCCTGCGCCGACCGTGAGCCGGCCGCCGAAGAGCGAACGCGGCAGCGCAAATGCGAGCACGGTGTCGCCGAACCCGGCGGTCCGTTCATTCTGCCCGCTCTGATCGAAATGGGGGATGGAATTAACGATGGTCACCATGGGGCGGATAACCAGTCCCTGCTTCTCGGTCAGCCTGAGACTCATCAACGGCTGGAACACCAGATTGCTCTGCACCCGAGTGTGATCGTCGCCGCGTGGCATCTCCGTCCAATTGTTGTTCTGCTGCAGCTGCATCAGCCAACTCGTGGCGAAGGGATTAATCGCCTCCTGGGCCTGTGCCGCGGCCGACTGGTCCTGACCGCCTGACGGCTGTGTGGCGTTTGTCGCTGTCGCCTGCGTTTGCGCCAGCGCTGGCCTGGCCGCGCACGCGAATGCGAGAACGATGCTCCCAATCACTATGACCTTCTGCCGTTTCATGTCAACTTCTCCCGTTCATGTCCATTCAGTGGTCGCGGCCGAGGGGTTCGGCCAGGACCATCGGCGACGCTCCATCCTGGTTCGCATCACCGATGTCGGCACGACTATGTGCCCATAGGACCAATGGCAAAGGTGATGCCGTCGCTCAGCTCCAAATCTCTCCACTGATTTGTTTGGGCCGTGTGGCACCCACCGCGTGTAACCGCACGCACCGCACGAAACCACACAGTCGTTCGCCCGGCGATCGCAAAGAAACACGCGCAATCTGGCCTGTTCGCGAGGGATCGCGCGGCGGCATCGCCGTTGCCTTCTGACGACGCGTGACGGTACGGACCTTACAAAGAGGTTCGGACCCCAATCAAGTTCGCCTCAAGGGCGATGTTTTGGAGAAGGTATGCGAGGGCTCACACGTGTTGCGCGGTGTCTCGTGCCAGGTGTTCTGGCCGTCTGTCTGATGTCGCTGAGCACACCGTGTGCTGCCCAGGAAAGCGTGGACGCACCCACTCTTCCTGCCGGACCTGATGTCGTCGAGGGACGTGGCTCGCTCTTCGCGCCCTCGGCCTGGCTGGTGCTGAACACCCATGTGCACAAGCAGATCGACCTGAAACTCTACGGGTTTTACATCGGCGAATTAGCCACCCCAGTCGCACAGGTGGACGTTCCGATTCGGACGACAAGGTTTCTGACGATCACTCCCAGCTATATGGGCTACTCGGTTCCTGCACGCGGGCTCAATAAGGTTCCGCCGCGGCCGGCAGGATTCACGGACAGCTACACGGAGCACCAATTGCGAATCGACGGGACCGTCGCATTCACCATGGGGGACTTTCAGATCTCGGGGCGCAACATGCTTGTCCGC
>CAWHNN010000019.1:0-145427 GCA_963830815.1 uncultured Acidobacteriota bacterium
CTGCGTCAGCAGCTTGATGACGGTGGGGAACATGCTTGGCGGAATGGCCAGGTAGTGCGCCGGGCGTTTCGCGCCGTTGAGCGCGGCGTGCAGCCGATTGTAGGTCTCGGGATCGGCATATTGACCGTCGACGTAGTGCAGGCGTTCCGCGAGGATGGCGAAGGCCTTGTCGTCGAGTCCGCCGTTGTCGGTGACGCTTGCCCTGGCGCGTTCGATCAGCTGCTCGCGCGTCCATCCGGCGCGTGCGACGCCGATGACCGGGAAGTCGAGGCGCCCCCGACCCGCGATCGCCTGCAGCGCGGGAAAGATTTTTTTGTGCGCGAGATCGCCGGCGGCGCCAAAGAACACCAGCGCGTCGGATCGGGGTTTGCCGTCGTTCATAAAAAGGTTCAGTCCTTTCGCTCGAGGTCGGCGCCCCCTGCCGTCGCCGGTTCGATTACCGCGAGAGACGCCAGCATCACGATGGCGAGGCTGACGAGAATGGCCGCCGTCAGCGGCCGCGTCTCCGCGATGATCGTGGCCGAGCCGAGGAGCAGCGCCGCGATTCCCGTTTCCGCGCTCGCGATCCAGCGGAAGAGGCGGGCGCGATGCGCGGCCAGCATCGCGGGGTGCACGCGGGCGGTAAAGAGGAGATTCAAACGCAGCGTCACGGCACCGGTCGCGAGCGCGAGCACCGCGAGAAAGAGCTGGGTGCGCAAGGGCTGCCCGGGTTGCGGCCGCGCCATCCATGCGAGGACCGGTGTCACGACGTCAACGACGGTCATGATCGTCTGATGGAACTGCCACCACCACAGGCCGCGCTCTCCGTGGATTGGCGTGGCACAATCGGCAATTCCGGACGACGACAGCGCGCGCAAGTCGGTGAGGAGCTCGTCGGCCGAGGGATAGCGCTCGTCTGGTGAGACGCGCAGGCAGCGGCGGATGATCGGATCGAGCCGCGGCTGCGACAGCTGCCGCGACAGCGATGGCGGGCGCCCTTCCATCAAACGCGCGAGCATCAGCGCCGGGTTCGAACCAAACGGGTGCTCGCCGGTGGCGAGCTCCCACGCGACCACGCCGAAGGCGAAAAGATCCGTTCGCCCGTCGACCGCGCCACCGGTCACCTGTTCCGGCGCCATGTAGCCCGGCGTCCCCGGCGCTGTTCCTGGCTCGGTCAACCGCGTCACCGTCGCCACTTGCGGATCGGTGATGCGGGCGAGGCCAAAGTCGAGGATCTTGATGCGGCCGTCCGTCCGGCGGATGACGTTCTCCGGCTTCAGATCGCGGTGGATGATGCCGCGCGCGTGCGCCGCCGAGAGTCCCGAAGCAATGTCGACGAGCGTCGACACCAGACGATCCGGTGCGAGCGGTCCGCGCGCGAGCTCAGCGCGCAAGGTCTCTCCAGGCACCAGCTCGGAGACGATGAACAGCTCGCCGTCGATCTCTTCGAGCGCGTAGACCGTGGCGATCGATTCATGGGTGAACGAGGCCGCGGCGCGGGCCTCACGGGCGAGGCGGTCACGGTGCCGGCGGTCGCGCGTGTACTCCGGCGGCAGCGCCTTGAGCGCGACCATGCGGCCGAGACGTTCGTCGCGGGCGGCATAGACGACGCCCATACCGCCGCGGCCGATCTCCTCGACGACGCGATACGAGCCGATCTCCTGCCCGATGCGCGACGGCTCGTCATCGAGCATCAGTTCGGCGCCGACGGTCCATGCCGGCGCCTCGAGGAACTTCTCACCGGGGTCGTGCCGCGAGAGAAGCGAGCGCACTTCTGCCGCCAGTTCGGGATCGCGATCCGCGGCTTCGCGCAGCAACGCGTCGCGATCCGGTTCATCGCGCTCGAGCGCCGCGTGGAAGAGCGCGTTGACTTCGCGCCAGCGATCGGCGTTCACGCCGGCGAGTTGCCCTCCAGCTCGCGGGCAAGCCAGGCGCGTGCAATCGCCCAGTGGCGCTTGACGGTTGCCGGCGAGATTGACATCGCTTCCGCGGTTTCCTCGACGGTGAGGCCGCCGAAGAAGCGCAGCTCGACGAGGCGTGCCTGCTCGGCGTCGAGCGCGGCCAGTTTTTCGAGGGCGGCATCGAGATCGAGGATGTCGAACGACTGTTCGCCGCCGGCGACGAGCCCTTCGTCGAGCGTCACGCGCGGCTGCGCGCCGCCGCGCTTCTGGGCGCCGCGGGCGCGCGCCCGCTCGATCAGGATCTGCCGCATCGAGTGCGCCGCAATCGCGCAGAAGTGCGCGCGATTCTGCCAGCGATCGGGCGATCCTTCATGAGGCGGAGGTAAGCCTCGTGCACGAGGCCGGTAGGTTGCAGCGTCTGGCCGGGGCGCTCGCGGCGGAGATAGCTGGCCGCAAGCCGCCGCAGCTCCTGGTACACGACCGGCAGCAGCGAATCGAGCGACTGCCGGTCGTCCATTACTGCTACGCGACCCGCTCGATCGTCACCTTGTTCATGACGACCGGCGTGACCGGGCGATCCTGACGTCCGGTCGGCACCGAACCGATCTTCTTGACCACGTCGAGTCCCGAGACGACCTCGCCAAACACGGAATGCCGGTTGTCGAGGTGCGGTGTCGGCCCGAGAGTGATGAAGAACTGGCTGCCGTTGGTGCCGGGCCCGGCATTCGCCATGGACAGGATTCCGGCCTTGTCGTGGCGCCGCGACGGGTGAAATTCATCGCCAAACGTGTAGCCCGGACCGCCGGTCCCGATACCGAGCGGATCGCCGCCCTGGATCATGAAGCCCTCGATGACGCGGTGAAAGACGATGCCGTCGTAATAGGGCGCGCTCTTCTTTTCGCCGGTGCCAGGGTGTTTCCATTCCTTGGTCCCCTCGACGAGGCCCACGAAGTTGGCGACGGTGTTCGGCGCTTCCTTGTCGAACAGGCGAATCGTGAACGACCCCTCGGTCGTATCGAATTTGGCGTAAGTTCCTGGTTCCATAAACTCCTTCGGCGCTCTTCCCTGGCTGGGCGCCCAAGGATTATAGCCAACAAAAAGTATCGACCTGTCGTCTAACGTGCAGGGCCTGCTGCTCGCGGCCGCCGCGGGTGGACGGGTGAACGCTCGGGCCGGAAATATCCCTTCTCCCTGTTTCCGGTGCGCAGTTTTCGCCCGTCCTTCGTCCCGTTCGCGCAGCAGGCCCGGTCGTTTTCCTACACTACGAAGATCTTCGTTGACATTTACGAAGATGTTCGTAGACTTGATCGCAACGCCAATGTTGAAGACACCTCGACCAACTGACGCCGAGCTTTCGATCCTGCGCGTGCTCTGGCAGCTCGGCCCCAGCACCGTGCGGCAGGTGCATGAAGTGTTGATGCGGGACCGGCCCACTGCCTACACCACAGCACTCAAGCTGATGCAGATCATGACGGAGAAGGGGCTCGTCCGCCGCGACGAGAGCGACCGTACGCACATCTATCATCCGCGTCTCAGCCAGGAGCAGACCCAGCGTCAGCTCATCCGCGACCTGATGGATCGCGCGTTCGGCGGCTCGTCCTCGAAGCTCGTGCTTCAGGCCCTCGCCAGCAAGCGTGCATCGTCGGACGAGCTCGCCGAGATTCGCCGCATGATCGAAGGCGGAGCAGCGGTGACGGAGACAAGGACAGCGATCGGGAGGTTCGTGATGAGCGCGATTGATCAAATCCGGCTGCTTCAGGAACCGGCGGCCCAGGCCATCGGCTGGGCGCTGCTGCAATTTGTCTGGCAGGGCGCGCTCGTCGGAGCGCTTTCCGCGATGGCGCTCTTCGCTCTGCGCCGGAGCGCCGCGGACGTCCGCTACGTCGTCGCGGCAATCGGACTGACGCTGATGCTGACGATGCCGGTTGTGACCGCGGTGCAATCGTGGCGCGACGATGACGGCCGACGCCGGAGCAGCCGTCGTTGCGGCACAGCAGTCGGTTGCCGCCAGTCCCATTCCGCTGATGTGCCGCCAGCCGCCCTGGCGATAGTTCAGCCCGCCCGCACACTCGATGGCAGTGGCTATCAGGCCGCGGGAGACACCGCCGTCCTGACCACGCCGTGGGTGAGGATCGCCGTGCTCGCGTGGCTGTTGGGCGTCGCGCTGCTTGACGGTGCGATTGATGGCGGGCTGGATGTGGGTGCAGAAGCTGCGCTCGCGGGGCACGTCACCAGCGCCGGAGGTGTGGGACCAGACTGTGGCCCGGCTGGCGCGTCGACTCCACATTTCACGGCCGATTCGTCTGCTGCAGTCCGCGATGGTGGAAGTGCCGACGGTGATTGGATGGCTGCGTCCGGTCGTGCTCGTTCCGGGCAGCGCCCTGGCCGGGATGGCACCGTATCAGCTCGAAGCAATCCTCGCGCACGAGCTCGCGCACATCCGCCGCCACGACTACGTGGTCAACCTGCTGCAGACGCTCGTCGAGACTCTGCTCTTCTACCATCCTGCTGTCTGGTGGCTGTCGCACCGCATCAGGATCGAGCGCGAGAACTGCTGCGACGATCTCGCGGTCAGCCTGTGCGGCGATCCGTATGCTTACGCGAAGGCGCTTGCCGACCTCGAAGAACTGCGCGCCGACGCCGGGCACCTCGCCCTTGCGGCCACCGGCGGCTCGCTGATCCATCGGGTCCGCCGCCTGATTGCCACGCCGTCGCACGCAGGCCGCGGCCCTGGATGGCTGGCGGCGAGCACGGCGGTCGTCCTGATTTCTGCGATCGCTGCGGGTTCGCTTGGCAACAACGCGGCGAGTGCGGAAGCCGACGCCGTGATTCCAGTCGCGGAGGCGGAGTCGTCTCAGCCCGTGACGCCTGTCGTCGCCGAGACGAAGCCTGTCAGTGCCGCCGCACCGTCGTCCGCAGTGGAGCGTCGAGTCAAGCCAGTCGTCGTCGCGAGCGCGCCCGCCACGGCCGGCTGCGCGTCTGCGACCACGCCGGTTATTGCAACTTCAGCCATGGGCGAAGCCGTGGCGTCGTTCGTGGCGAACATCCTCGATCAGTTCTCGTGGATGCCGCCGCCCGTTCCGCCGACGCCGCCGACGCCGCCGACGCCGCCGACGCCGCCGACGCCACCAACGCCGCCGACGCCACCAACGCCGCCGACGCCACCGACGCCGCCGACGCCGCCGACGCCGCCGACGCCACCGACGCCGCCGACGCCACCGACGCCACCGACGCTACCAACACCGCCGACGCCACCGACTCCGCCAACACCTCCGGCGCCAGGATTTTTCGCCGGCATCGGGCAGCACCGCGGCAACTATCAGTGGTCGGATGGCAGTCAGAAGCTGGAGATCCGCTACGACGGCCAGATCGAGTTCTCTGACGACGACACCGACGTCAAGAGCCTCTCGCCGGGCGGGTATCTCAGGATTCGCGAGGGTGGCTGGACAGGCAGCAAGAGCGTTGAGTTCCAGGCCGATGGTTCAGGCAATATCCAGCGCAAGTTCTGGGTCGGCAATACCGAGAAGCCCTTCGAGCCGGAAGGCAGGGCATGGATGTCCCAGATGCTCCCGCGCTTCATCCGCCAGACGGGGATCGGGGCTGCTGCGCGGGTAGAGCGGATTTTCAAGGCCAAGGGAGCATCGGGCGTGCTCGCCGAGATTGGCCTCATCGAGGGCAGCTGGGGGAAACGCGTCTATTTCACCGAGCTCTTGAAGTCGCCCGGCCTCGATGCCGCGACCGTGCGGCAGGTGCTCGACCAGGCGGGCCGCCAGATCGATTCGGACTTCGAGCTCGCGAGTTTGCTCATCTCGTCCGACCGGCTGCTCACAGACGACGCCACGCGGCGGGCGTATTTCGATGCGGCCAGGAGCATTCAGTCGGACTTCGAAATGCGCCGCGCCCTGTCAGCGCGCCCTCAAGCAAGGGAAGCTCTCGCCTGACGTGCTCGTCGGTGTGCTCGACACGAGCACGGCGATCGACTCTGACTTCGAAGAGGCCGAGCTCCTCGTGCAGATTGCCAAGCTGCAGCCTCTCGACGCAAAAACCCGCAGCGCGTTTCTCAAGGCCGTTGCGACCGTCGGCAGCGACTTCGAGCGCCGCAAGGTCCTCAGCGCCGTCGTGCGCGCCGATCCGAGCCCGGACACGCTCGCGACGATGCTCGATCCGGCGGTAGCCATCAACTCGGACTTCGAGCAGGCGTCGTTCCTCATCGATGTGGCGAATTCGCAGTCGATCGACGGCGCGCTGCGCGTGCCGTTCTTCAAGGGCGTCGACACCATCGATTCCAACTTCGAGCGGGGGCGGGTGCTGAAGGCGGTCGTGAAGCGAGGCAGTTTGCCCGCGGAAACCCTGGTCGCGGTGTTGCGCTCTGCCCAGGGCATGGACAGCGGATTCGAGACGTCGCAGGTCCTGCAGGCCGTAGTCGCGACGAACACGCTGTCAGGCGAGGCGCGCGAGATTTACGTCGCGACCGCCGGGCGCCTCGGCGATTTCGAGCAGGGCAGGGCGCTGACGGCGCTCGTCAGGAACGAGACCCGCAAGTAGTCAGGTCAGCGACGGGTTGGTCTCGTTCCACCTGGTTGCGCGCTCGTGCGCCAGCGCGACGCGCAACGTCGTCGCCTCGTCGTACAACCGGCCCGTCACCATCAGCATCAGCGGCGCGTTCGCCACGAAGCCGGCACGAATGGCGACCGCCGGATGCCCCGTCAGGTTGGTGAGACCGAGGCTCGGGCTGTTCGTCGAGGAAAGCAGAACGTCGTAGTCCGACATCAGCTTGTCCATCTCGCGCATCAGCAGCGTCCGGATCCGCTGCGCGCGAATGTATTCGACAGCCGGCACGAAGCGATGCGCGCGGAAGGTGTTCGGCCACGAACCAAGGCTTTCATCCTTGATCCCCGCGCTGCGCGTGAGGTCATCGAACGCTGCCGCTGCTTCCGTGCTCAGCACGAAGCTTATCGCCGACGAGTACTTCGTCAGCGTCTCGGATAGTCCGACCGGATGGAGCGTCGCGCCGGCCTTGCGATAGACGTCGAGCGCGCCGTTGAGCAGCTTCAGGCGTTCCTCGGTCCGCCGCCGCTGCTCTTCCGGCGACACACTCGCCCCCGCCCGCGGCCGTCGCCACGCCCGCCGGCATCGCCGCGGCCGCCGCCCTCTCCACGGCCCCGGCCATCCTCAGCCTGGGGTTCGAACTCGGTCTTCAGATATCCAATCTTGAGCCTGGTCAACGGAACATCGGGAGTCCACGCGAACGGCGCGTCGACGACGGTGTCGTCTTTGCCGTCGGGGCCGTAGATGGCGTTGAAGACGAGCGCGCAGTCTTCAATCGATCGGCACATCGGGCCAATCTTGTCCATCGTCCAGCTCAGGGCCATCGCGCCGTGCCGGCTGACGCGCCCGTAGGTCGGCCGCAGGCCCGTGACGCCATTGACCGCCGACGGCGAGATGATCGAGCCGCGCGTCTCGGTGCCGATCGAGAAGCCGACGAGGCCGGCGGCAGTTGCCGACCCCGGACCTGCTGACGAGCCGCTCGACCCGTTTTCGAGGTTCCACGGCGTCTTCGTCTGTCCACGAAACCAGCGGTCGCCCTGGGCGAGCGCGCCCATCGAGAGCTTGGCGACGAGCACCGCTCCGGCGTCGCGCAAGCGTTCGACTATCGTGGCGTCGTAGTCGAACACCTGATTCTGAAATGGCCCCGCGCCCCAGGTGGTGAGGATGCCCCTGGTCGCGAAGAGGTCCTTGCCGCCCCACGGAATCCCGTGCAGCGGCCCCCTGTATTTGCCGGCTTTGATTTCCTTGTCGGCCTGTGCCGCCTGCGCGAGGGCCAGCTCTTCGGTGATCGTCACCACGCAATTGAGCTTCGGCCCGAACTTCTTCAGGCGGTCCAGGTACATCCGGGTCAGGTCTGTCGACGAGACCTCGCGGCGCTGAACGAGTGGCGCCAGCGCGGTGACCGGAAGGAAGGCGAGATCGTCGAGCGAGGAGTGGCCGCGCAGCCGGGGCCTGCAGCGCGACCTTGATCTTTGCTCCAGGAGTGGCCCCCGGCTTTGGCCGCTTCCCCGGGAGATACGGCCGGAACGTCACCGCCGGCTCGGTGTCGAGCGGAACGTCGATGGCGCGAAGCTGATCGAAGGCGTCGAGATTGCGATTGACGGCCGTGAGTGCCTGCTCTTCCTCGGCGTCAGAGAAGTCGACGCCGAAGATCTTCTCGCCGCACTCCAGCATCTCCTTGTTGACTCGGCGCGCCTGCTCCGGAGGCGCCTGCGCAAGCGCCGGGGCGGCTAGACCGGCGGCAACCGCCGCCGGCACTGACTGAAGAAACCGCCGCCGGCGTACACCCGTCCTTGCGCAGGTCCGTCACGATCGCTCCTCCCAGATTGATCCGTGCTTCCGTGTGTCCGTGTGTCCGTGGCGCCGTGTTGTCCGTGGCTTTAGTTATTCAGCTTGAAACCCGCCGGAATCGCCACGTCCGTGGCTTCCGCCGTGGTCGCGACCTCGAGCGTCTCGGAATTGAGGGTGAAGATCGTCGCTCGCGGACGGTCGTCCTTCTTCGCGATCTTGCGCGCGAGCATGCCGCTCAGGCCGCCGCTGGCGCTGCTCTTGCTCTGCTCCTCGATCTGCGCCTTGCTCTTCACGGCGTCGAACGTCATCGTCGTCGCGAGCGGCGTGCCTTTGAGGCTGCTCTTTTCCTTGCTGAGGCGATCCATCGCCGGCTTGATCATGGGATACAGCGCAGCCGCGGCCGCCATCTGCTCGGCTGACACCAGTGGCCGTTTCCGGAGCGACGGCCTTCCAGTACTTCATCTCGAACTCGGCAAGCTCGCGCATGGCGGGAATCTCCGGTCCGAGCCATGTGTCGGCGGTGAGGACGAGACCGCCGCTCTCCTCGAGGGTCTTGCCTTTCTCGCGAACGGTCACGGTCATGATGACCTGTTTGGTGTCGTAGCCGGCAATCGACCGTGTCTGGCCCGTTTCCTTGACGTCGAAGTCGAACTCGACCTCCTTCTGGTCACCTGATGGCTTGGCCGGTTCGCCGGTCTCCTTCGGTGCATCCTTCGCGGCGCGCTCCTGCGCCTCGCGCAGCTTCTGGCGGAGCTGCTCGAAGGTCGTGACCGTGTAGCTCTTCTTCTTCATGTCGAGGTCGTAGACCTTCTGTTCGTCGAGGTCCACGATACGGCCCGTCGTGTCATTCAGCGTCGCCTTGCGGTTGCCCTTGACGGCATTGGTGGAGACGATGCCCTCGGCAAGGGCTTTGCCGCCGAACATTCGCATCATCGTGCCGAGCATGCCTTCGAACTTGACCTGGCCCTTGTCTCGAGTCTTGACGTCGGCGGCCGCCGGCGCGACCGAAAGGGTCAGAAGTGAGGAGACAAAAACAAGGGCGGAGAACAGCGGCAGCCAGCGCGTCGACGATCTCATTGGGACCTCCGTATGGGGTGCGCACCAATTCTACACGGGCGCACAACCGGGACGCCGTCACGGCCGCGCTCGACTGCGTTCGCGCCGCCACAACGCGCGATTTGCTCGGAGACGATAGAATTGCAGAAATGCGCACCTGTTTCCTGCTGCTCGCGAGCCTTGTCATGTCCACACAACTACCGACCAAGACGATCGTCACGGTGGGCACTCCCCCCGTCTCTCCTTATAGCCAGGCCGTCAAGGCCGGGGGGCTCATTTACATTTCGGGAACGCTGGCCCAGGACGCGTCCGGGGCGATCACCAACAAGGGCGACGTCAAAGGCCAGACGACGCGCATCATCGAGCGGATGCGTGAGCTGCTGACAAAGTCGGGATCATCGCTGGAGCAGGTCGTCGCCGTCACCGTGTATTTGAAATCGGCGAGCGATTTCGCGGCGATGAACGAAGTCTACGGTCCCTTCTGGCCCAAGGACCCGCCAACCCGAACGACGGTCGTGACGGACCTCGTGCTGCCCGAGGCACTGGTCGAGATCGCGATGGTGGCTGCGCCGCAGGGCGCCGACCGTACCGTCATTCACCCCGCCAACTGGATCAAGTCGCCCAACCCATACAGCTACGCGATTCGCACGGGCGACACGGTGTTCCTGTCTGGTCTCGTCTCGAGAAACGGCCGTGACAATTCGGTCGTGACGGGTGACATCAACGCGCAGACCGCCGTGGTCCTCGACAATGCCAGCGAGCTCCTGAAAGCAGCCGGGCTGACGCTCGACAACGTCGTCAGCTCCCGAATCTATCTTCCCGATGGCGCCGCGTTTCAGCAGATGAACGCCGTCTACCGGAAGTACTTCACGTCGGCGCCGCCGGCGCGCGCGACAGTCATCGCCGGTCTGGCCGGCAGCCAGTACGTTGTCGAAATCACGCTCGTCGCTTCGACCGCCGCGAAGAGCGTTGTCAGCGACGGCCGGGCCGCCAATCCGAACCTCAGCGCCGCGATCCGGGCCGGCAACCAGGTCTACGTGTCAGGGATGCTCGGGTAACACGCCGGAGACGAAGGGCGACGTCGGCGCGCAGACGCGCGAGACGCTGTCGCGCATCAAGACAGCGCTCACGGCTGCCGGCTGTACGCCTGCGGATGTCTACGATTCGGTCGTCTATCTGACCGACGTCAAGAACTTTGCGGCGATGAACGAGGCCTATCGGCCGTTCTTCGAGCGCGACTTTCCCGCGCGCGCGACGATTCAGACTGGCCTCGTGGCGGCCGAAGGGCTGGTCGAGATCATGGTGACGGCGGGGTGCGCCGCCAAGTGAGCGTGGCAACGCTGCCGCTCGAGCTCGGCGTGTTCGAACGCGCGTTCGAACACGTGGCGCCGCACACGCACCGGACGCCGCTGCTGTCGTCGCGGATGCTCAGCGCCGCGACCGGCTGTAACGTCCGCCTCAAGGCGGAGATGTTCCAGCGGACGGGTTCGTACAAGATTCGCGGTCCGCTGAACAAGTTCATGTCGCTCTCCGACGAGGAGCGGCGGCGAGGCGTCGTCTGCTCCTCGGCAGGCAACCACGCGCAGGGTGTTGCGCTGGCGGCCCAGATCCACGGCATCCACGCGGTTGTCGTCATGGCCGAGAACGCGACGCCGTCGAAGATTGCGGCGACACGTGGCTATGGTGCGGAGGTCGTCCTGCACGGCGCCATCTGGGATGAGGCCAACGAGAAAGCGAAAGAGCTCGTCCGCGATCGCGGCCTCACCTACATCCATCCGTTCGATGACCTGCAACTCATCGCCGGACAGGGCACCCTCGGCCTCGAAGTCGTGCGCGACTGGCCGGAGGTGGACGTCATCGTGGTTCCGATTGGCGGCGGCGGATTGATTTCTGGCGTCGCGATGGCCGCCAAGGCGCTCAATCCGGCGATCCGCATCGTCGGCGTCGAATCCTCCGGGGCGCCCGGGATGCACGACAGCGTCCGCGCCGGACGCCTGGTGACGCTCGACCGCGTCGATTGCATCATCGATGGCCTGCGCGTAAAGCGCGTGGGGGAGACCACTTTCGAAGTCGTGCGCCGGATGGTCGACGACATCGTGACGTTGCCGGACGAGCAGATCTTCGAAGCGATGATGTGGATCATGTCGCACGCGAAGCTGGTCGTCGAAGGCGCCGCCGCCGCGCCGGTCGCCGCGCTGCTCAACGGCCTGGTCAAAGCGCCTGGCGCCAACGTCGTGTGCGTGCTGAGCGGCGGCAACGTCAACCTCGATCAGATCCGCGGGATGCGCTGGAACTAGGGCTTCGCCGGGAGTTCACGCGGTTTGATTTGGAACCACAGAGAGCGCAGAGGACGCAGAGGTTCTGGGTCATTCGGCAGCATGAGCAGCGGGCACGCCGGCTGGAAGCCGGCGTCGGGATGGGGTGAGGGTAGGCAAAGGAAAGCACCGTCTGCAAGTTCTGGTGTTTTCCTTTGCCTACCCTCACCCCATCCCGCCGCGCTCCGCGCGGTGCCCGCTGAACTAACAGAGAATTTTCTCTGCGTGCTCTGCGGGCTCTGTGGTTAATTTCGAACCTTCGACGCTCCGTCATCCTCCGTAAGTCGATAAACGAACGTGCCCAAGTCCAATCACTCCCCTCGGATCCGCGTCGGCATCTCGTCGTGCCTCCTCGGCGAGAAAGTGCGGTTCGACGGCGGCCACAAGCGCGAGCCATTCCTGACCGACACGCTCGCGGCACATGTCGAATGGGTGCCGGTGTGCCCCGAAGTGGAGATGGGCCTCGGCACCCCACGTGAGACGCTCCGGCTGATACGACTGGCGCCGGACGAGCCTCTGCGGATGGTCACCACGAGGTCCGCGATCGATCACACCGACGGCATGAACAACTGGGCGCGGGGGCGGCTCGAGCAGCTCGCGCGTGACGAACCGGACCTCTGCGGCTACGTCCTCAAGAAGGACTCACCGAGCTGCGGCATGCTTCGCGTCAAGACCTACAGCGGCGACGCCATGCCCGAGCGCAATGGCGTGGGACTCTACGCGTCAGCCCTGCTGCGCCGGTTTCCCCTGCTGCCGGTCGAAGAAGAGGGCCGGCTGAACGATCCGCGGCTGCGTGAGAACTTCATCGAGCGCGTCTACTCCTACCGTCGCCTCAAGGATCTCTTCGTGCCCGGGTGGTCGCTGGGGACCTCATCAAGTTCCACACGGCGCACAAGATGGCGCTGCTCGCGCATTCGACGACACGCTACAACGAGATGGGACGGCTCGTTGCGCGCGGAAAGGACCTCGCCGCGAGCGAGTTGCGCGACGCCTATGAGAAGGCGTTCATGACGACCCTGGCGGTTCTAGCCACGACGCGGCGGCACACCAACGTCCTCACGCACATGATGGGGCACCTGAAGAAGCTCCTCGACGCCGATGCGAAGCGCGAGCTCCTCGACTCGATTGAAGAGTACCGGACCGGCGTCGTGCCGCTGGTCGTTCCGCTCACGCTCCTGCGGCATTACGTCCGCCTGCATCGAATCGACTACCTCGCCGGGCAGATCTACCTCGACCCTTATCCACGCGATCTGATGTTGCGCAACACAGCGCCCTGAAATGCTAATGGTCGTGGTGGCGGTCGCGAAGTCAAGGTCATCCGCCGGCAGTTCCAGCTAGCCGTCACGTTACCGTTCCCGCCGCAGGTACGGCAGATCGCTGCTCATCACGCCTCAAAAGAGTCCTTCTGTCGCTGGCATTGCCGTTGCTCTGTTCCTCCTGACGACGCGGCATGCGAAAACGATTGCTCATAGGCGCGATTGCGGTGATGACACTGGGCGGCTGGTACGCGGCGTATCAGGTCGTCCGCTTCTCGCTGACCGTCGCCAACGAGCTGGCTCGAGCGAACGACCTCACGGGCATCGGGCCACGCGCGCAGACGACGATCGTGCTCGACCGTCAGGGCCATCCGGCATTTTCCTTCTACGCCGAACAGCGCATCGACGTGACACTCGATCAGGTCTCGCGGCACATGGTCGATGCCATCGTCGCCGTCGAGGATCGCCGCTTCTACTCTCACTGCGGCCTCGATCCGGTCCGCATCGTCGGCGCGGCCGTGCGCAACGTGCGCGCCGGCGGCATTCGCGAAGGCGGCAGCACGATTACGCAGCAGCTGGCGCGCGCGGTGCGACTCTCGCCGGCGCGAACGTTCGAGAGGAAGGTGCGCGAAGCGATGCTCGCGCTCCGCCTGGAGCAGCGCTACTCCAAGGAGCGCATCCTTCAGGAGTATCTCAACACCGTCTATTTCGGCGACGGCTACTACGGCGTCGAGGCCGCTGCCCGCGGCTATTTCGGCAAGAACGCGTCGGCGCTGACGCCACCGGAGGCGGCGCTGCTTGCGGCCGTCGTACGTGCGCCGTCGCGTGATGTGCCGTCGGTCTCTCCCGAACGGGCGCTCCGCCGCCGCAATCTCGTCCTGCGCCTGATGCGCTCGCAGAGCCGCATCAGCGAAGCCGAGCTCTCCGCCGGGCTCGCCGAGCCCCTTGCGAACCGTACGAAAGGGGAAGGCGCGACTTTGCGCGCCTCAGGTGGTGGCGGCGAGTACTTCCAGGAGGAAGTGCGGCGACAGCTCCTCGCAGTGCTCGGCCACGAGCGCATGCGCCAGGGCGGCTTCCGCGTCTACTCGACCTACGATCCGGTACTGCAACGCGCAGCCGAGCAGGCAATCCGCAACCGTGTCGCCGAGATCGCCAAGAGCCGCCGCCGTGCGCAGGATCTGCAGGGCAGCCTGGTCGCGATCGATCCGGCAAGCGGCGATGTGCTCGCGCTCGTCGGCGGCAGGAACTTCTCCGAGAGCCCGTTCAACCGCGCGACGCAGGCGCGGCGCCAGCCGGGATCGGCATTCAAGCCGATCATCTATGCCGCGGCGCTCGAGCGGGGTTACGCACCAGGCTCGATGCTTCGCGATCTCGACACGCCCATCGGAGGCTATGGAGCGGATGGCTGCCGGGCGGTGAGCACGAAAACAGCGAGTACACGCTGCGGAGCGCCTTGAAGGTGTCGAGCAACCGCGCCGCCGCGCAGTTGCTGCAGCACGTTGGCATCGGCGCGGCGGTTGACTATGCGCACCGGCTCGGGATCAACTCGCAGCTGCCGTCGGTGCCGTCGCTGGCCCTGGGCACCGGCGAGGTCACGCTGCTCGAACTGACAGCGGCCTATGGCGTCTTCGCCAACCAAGGCATGCTGGCGACGCCGCGCTTCATCTCGCGCATCGAGGATGCGAATGGGCTGACCGTCTGGTCGTCGCCCGTCGATTCGCGCCGCGCCATCAGTCCGACGACGGCGTTCCTCATGTCGAGCATGCTCGCGGACGTCGTCTCGGGCGGGACGGCCAGCAGTGCCCGCGGCGCCGGGTTCACTCGTCCCGCCGGCGGCAAGACCGGCACGACCGACGACTACGCCGACGCCTGGTTCATCGGCTATACGCCGCACCTCGTCGCCGGCGTCTGGTTCGGCCTCGACACGCCCGCGCCGATCATGAATCGCGGCTTTGCCGGAGTCGTCGCGGTGCCGGCGTGGGCGCGCTTCATGAAGGCGGCAACGACCAACGACAAGCCGGACTGGTACGCGGTGCCAGCCGACGTCGAGAAGGTGGCCATCTGCCGGTTGAGCGGGGCGCGCGCCACCGATGCCTGCCGGCATGCACATCCGTCGAGCTGGAGTCTTCGGCCCCGGACTCAGGGCGCGGACGGGATGTGGCCGCTCGCGGTCCCACCATTGCCAGTTGCGCGAACGGCGCGCGCGGACGGCAGCGACTCGAACGTCTACGAAGACTTCTTTCCGCTCGGAGCAATCTCGTCGGAGTTGTGCCCGCTGCACAATTCGCCGGCCGATACGTTGACGAGCGTTCCCCGCGAGGTGCCCGCCGTCAGTCCGGACCTCGTACGGCAAAGACCGATAGTCGTCGAGCGCACCATCCGGAGCGATGGCAGCACGGCGATTTCTCTGACGGGGCGGCGGTCAGTAGACCCGTGGCCCGTCAAGCGCCCGAGCAGAGCGGTCCGGGCAAGCAACAGCGAAAACAACGTGATGTTCGAGAAGTGGCCGAGCCAGCAGATGCGGCACTGATGGCCGTTGACGATCAGGCTGCAGCCGAGGAACGCGCTCATCACGACCGCGGGGACGTCATGGCGAGCAGAACCACGACGGGACCTGCACCGCGAAGCCTGCGGCCAGCAGGGCGTAGAGCGCGAGACCGAGCGACGCGTTCGGGACGCCGAGCAGCGCCGAGCGGGGGCTGCGAAAGAGCACGGCGCATCCGCCATCTTCGAGCCGGCAAATCTCAGGTCCGGTCAGCCAGCCTGGGAGCACGCGGTAGTGGCCGTAGAGCGCCGCCACCGCGGCGGCGGTGCCACCGGCGAGCGCCAGCCAGATCACAATCTCTGACAGTTCGGACACCAATAGGTCAGCCTCGCATCGAGTCCCTGTTTCGTACTTCGATCGTCGTACCGCACTTGCGGCACGGCATCCGCGCGCGGCCGTAGACCCACAGGCGTTCCGACGGGTCGTCCCGTCCTGTCGTGCGGCGGCTTCCGCCATCCGGCACGAGCCCGGATGCGGAGACGACGACGTTGGCTTGCAGCAAGTGGCGGCCGGCGTCTACGAGGCGGTGAGTTGCTGATCGCTGAGATCGGCCACCGCGACGAACGGGCTGACGCCGCAGGCGAAAAGCACCTCGGATTTGTAGACGTTGCCGAGACCGGCGAGCACGCGCTGGTTCAGCAGCGCGTCGGCGATCGGAATGGCGGCCGTTCGCGCAGTCGCCTGATGGCCTCGGCACGATCGAAGTTGCTGCCGAGAAGGTCGGGTCCAAGCCGCGACAGTGCTTCGTGCCGAGCGAGATCCCTGTCGGCGATGAACTCGGCGACCGGGATGTTGAAGCCGACGGCTTCGAAGTCCGCCGTCGCCAGCACGATGCGCATGTCGCGCGAGCGCGCTGCCACCGTTCCCCCGGGCGATAGATGTGCCAGCTGCCGTTCATCCGCATGTGCGTGCGCAGGACGAGCGCGCCGGAGAAATGCATCAGCAGGTGCTTGCCGACCGACGCGACCTTGTCGATCGTCATCGCCGTCAACGGGTGATCGTCGTGGACTCGCGTCAGTGCCGGAAACACCGATTCGAACCGGACGACGCGGTGTCCGGCGAGCGCGCGGTGCAGCGTCGCGCGGCGCGGAAGATCGTGTCGCCCTCAGGCATCAGCGTTTCACTGACGGCGCGAAGTCCGTCATGCGCCGCGGCCAAATCCGCTCTGACGGATCTGGAATCCCATCGCCGACGGGTTGAATCCGGCCTCGACGAGATAGACGGCCAGCGGGTGATCGGCGGCTGGAACGCCGTTGATCTCGTGCACCAGCAGCGCCGATGCGCGCCAGTGTCTTGGCGCACCGCGCGCCCTGTCATCGATCGCGCCGGCTCGTCCTCGGGGAGGAACGCCAGCAGCTGCCGCGCGCCGCGGCTGATGTAGGCGGCAAGCGCGCCGTTGACGATCACGACGACCGAGCCGACGGTGCGCGTCGGCCCGCGGCCGCGGCCTTCGCGGGCGGCTGCTCCGGCCAGGGCAGAATCGTGCCGTACGGGTTGGCAGGGTCGGTGGCCGCAAGAAGAACGACTTCCGGTTCTTCCGGCGTGTCCTTGAGCGAGCGCAGCAGCTCGAGCGCCGCCGGCAAGCGCGAACTGCGTCGCGCCGACGCCGCTCGCGAAATAGCCGCGGCGGATGCGTCCGGCGTCCTCGAGCGCCTTGAGCACGTCGTAGACGGCGCTGAATCCACCGGTGATGCCCTCGGCGGCGGCGACCTCGCGGGTGAGCACGCCGTAGCGCGCGAGCAGCTGCTGCGCGAGGGCCGTGGCCGATTCGGTCGGCGACACCCGCCCGGCGCCGGAGGCGATGAGCGACCAGCGGCCTTCGGCGGTGGGCGGCGCGACGCGCCGGCTGCGGAAACTGCGCGTCGCCGGCATCGCGGCCTGGTCCTGCCGTCGCCGCGCCGCGCGATGACTTCTGCGCTCGCGCGGGCGGGTGAACGCGCGCAACGGCGTGAAGGTGTCGTTTGTCAGCGCCCCTTCCAGACCAGCGTCCACAGCGCATCGACGGTCTCGCCGGGATAGCCGCCGCCGGCGGCCTCGTGGAGCGCCGCGAAGAACGACGCGCCGTTCTGCTCGAGGTGATCGAGGATCGCGCGCTCGCGGCGGGGAGCTCGGCGAGCGCCGGCGGACGCCGCAGCCGCGCGAGGTGATCGGTGAGATAGAGCGCGAGCCGGCCGTCGCGCTCGCCGAGCGGCTCGACGCCGCCCCACACGACCTCGCCGGCGGCCGTCAGCGCGTCGAGATCGGCCGGCTTGTAGCCCTCGACGCGCGCGGGCAGGATCTCGGTCTCGAGGATCGAGGCGGCGAGCGGCGCGCCCTGCAGGGTTTCGATCGCGTCGAGCAGCGCGTCGAGCCCGGGGCGCCGGCGCACGAGGCCCTGCCACTGCGTGATCAGCCGCCCGAGCACCGCGGTTCGACCGGTTCGACCTGGTGCCGCAGCTTGGCCAGCGAGCGCCGGCGGATCGTCTGCAGGACGTCGGGATCGCACCATTCGCGGCCCGTGCCACCGGGCGGAATCTCCTTCGAGGAGGCGTCCGGCCGCGGCCAGCTCGCTCAGGATCGTGTCGGCGGTCGAGCGGCCGAGGCCGTAGCGGGCGGCGAACTCCGGCGTCGTGAACGGCCCGTGCGTTCGCGCGTAGCGGCGGGCGAGATCCACCGCGGCATGTGGCGCCGGCTCGAGAAGCGACTCCGGGCAGCCCGGTCGGCAGCGGAACGCCGAGCGCGTCGCGATAGCGGCCCGCGTACTCGACCGGGACGAGCCGCGGCTGGCCGGCGATCGAGACGGATATCGCGCGCCGCGCTCGGACGAGCTCCTCGGCCGCCGCCCTGCCGTCGATTTGCGCGCGCGGCGATCTCCTCGACCGTGAGGTCGCCGAGCCGCAGCAGCAGGTCGTGGACGCCGTCGACTGCTGCGCGCGCGGCGGTCGTCGTCGCCAGCTGCTGCAGCTCCGCCTCGACGTCGGCCAGCGCGTCGGCGTCGAGCAGCTCGCGCAGCTCGGCTTCGCCGAGCAGCTCGCGCAGCTGCGCCTGATCGATCGCCAGCGCCTGCGCGCGCCGTTCGGCGAGCGGCGCGTCGCCGTCGTAGAGGTAGTTGGCGACGTAGCCGAAGAGCAGCGCCGACGCGAACGGCGACGGCGTCGTCGAGTCGACGGTCGCGACCCGGATCTCGCGGCGCTCGATGCGGCGCAGCGTGTCGACGAGCGCCGGCATGTCGAAGACGTCGCGCAGGCACTCGCGATAGGCCTCGAGCACATCGGGAACGATGCCGAACGGCGACGCCACGCCGAGCAGGTCCGCGGCGCGCTTGCGCTGCTGCCACAGCGGGCTGCGGCCGCCGGGCCGGCGCTTCGGCAGCAGCAGCGCGCGCGCCGCCGCTTCGCGGAACTTCGCGGCGAACAGCGCCGTGCCGCCGAGCTGCCGCAGCACCAGCGCCTCGACTTCTTCGGACGCCGGGCAGCATCAGCTTCGGGATCCGGCGGCTCCTCGGTCTCCGGGAAACCGCACGACGAACCCGTCGTCGGTCCACATCGTCTCGACGTCGAGGCCGGTTTCCGCGCGGGCGCGCTCGACGACGGCCATCGCCCACGGCGCGTGGATGCGGCCGCCGAACGGGCGACAGCACGCAGATGCGCCAGTCGCCGAGCTCGTCGCGGCAGCGCTCGATCGAGGATCGTCCGGTCGTCGGGCACGACGCCGGCCGCCTGCGGACCTGGTCGCGCGAGGTAGCGCAGCAGGTTCTCGGCCGCCTGCTGCGTCGAGATCGTGATGCTGGTGACCAGCCGCTCGATCGCCGCCGCCGGCGGCAGCGCCGACGAGCGTGCGCACCAGCTCGCCGATGGCGCGTCCGAGCTCCAGCGGCCGGCCGGCGGCGTCCGCCTTCCAGAACGGCATCTTGCCCGGTTCGCCCGGCGCCGGCGAGACGAGCACGCGGTCGTGCGTGATCTCCTCGATGCGCCAGGTCGAGGCGCCGAGCAGGAACGTCTCGCCGACGCGGCTCTCGAACACCATCTCTTCGTCGAGCTCGCCGACGCGCGCGCCGGGCCCGCGCTCGCCGGTGAGGAACACGCCGTAGAGGCCGCGATCGGGAATCGTGCCGCCGTTGATGACGGCGACGCGCTTGGCGCCTTCGCGCGCGCGTGAGCGTCTGCTTCAGCCGATCCCAGGTCAGGCGCGGCCGCAGATCGGCGAAGTCGTCCGACGGGTAGCGGCCCGACAGCATGTCGAGCACGCCTTCGAAGATCGCGCGGCTCAGATCGGCGAACGGCGCCGCGCTGGCGCACGGCGTCGAGAGGTCGTCGACGTCCCAGGGCTCCATCGCCACCATCGCGACGATCTGCTGCGCGAGCACGTCGAGCGGGTTGCGCGGGTAGCGGGTCGACTTCGATGTGCGCCTCGTGCATCGCGCGCGTGACCGCGGCGCACGCGACCAGGTCGCCGCGGAACTTCGGGACGATGACGCCGCGGCTGGCGGCGCCGATGGTGTGGCCGGCGCGGCCGATGCGCTGCATGCCGCTCGCGACCGACGGCGGCGCCTCGATCTGGATCACGAGGTCGATCGCGCCCATGTCGATGCCCGAGCTCGAGCGACGAGGTCGCGACGAGGCCGCGGATCTGGCCGGCCTTCAGGCGATCCTCGACCTCGATCCGCTGCGGCCGCGCCAGCGAGCCGTGGTGCGAGCGGACCAGCGACTTCGCCGGCCAGCTCGTTGAGCGCGGCGGCCAGCCGCTCGGCGATGCGCCGGCTGTTGACGAAGATCAGCGTCGAGCGGTGGGCGCTGGATCAGCTCGAGCAGCCGCGGATGGATCGCCGTCCAGATCGACGTGCGCACCGGCCCTGCGACGCGGGGCCGCTCGGGATCTCTTCCGGCTGGCCGATCCTCGCCATGTCCTCGACCGGCACTTCGATCCTCAGCTCGAGCTGCTTCTTCTCCGAGGTATCGACGATGGTGACCGGGCGGTAGGCGATCGCCGGCCTCCCGCGACTCCGAACTCGTCGTGAATCGCCGCGTCCGGCGCCTCGGTCGGTTCAGTCGTCGATCGCTTCGCCGGCGCCGTCGCGCCGCCGAGAAAGCGCGCGACTTCGTCGAGCGGACGCTGCGTCGCCGAGAGTCCGATGCGCTGCAGCGGCGCCGCGCCGCGCAGGTCGAATCGCTTCGAGCCGCTCGAGCGACAGCGCCAGGTGCGCGCCGCGCTTGGTCGGCACCAGCGCGTGGATCTCGTCGATGATGACCGTGTCGACCGAGCGCAGCGCCTCGCGCGCGTTGGACGTCAGCAGCAGGTAGAGCGACTCCGGCGTCGTGATCAGGATGTCGGCCGGGTCGCGCTGGAAGCGCGCGCGCTCGTCGCGGGCGTGTCGCCGGTGCGGACGGCGATCGCCGGCGCGTGAAAGGCGTCGCCGCGCGCGGCGGCGCGGTTGGCGATGCCGGCGAGCGGCGCGCGCAGGTTGCGCTCGATGTCCACCGCGAGCGCCTTGAGCGGCGAGATGTAGAGCACGCGGCAGCGCTGCGGTCGCGTTCGGCGGCGTCGCTCGAACATCAGCCGGTTGATGCACCAGAGGAACGCGCGTCAGCGTCTTGCCGCTGCCGGTGGGCGCGAGGATCAGCGTCGATTCGCCGCGCGCGATCGCCGGCCAGCCCTGCGTCTGCGGCGGCGTCGGCGCCGTCGAACGACTGTGCGGAACCAGTCGGCGACCGCGGGATGAAACAAGCTCGAGCACGTCGGCGACGCGGCCACGTTACATTTTATGTGCCAGTGCTCAGGACTTAGTGGTAGCACCGCAGCCGTATCCGGTCATCCGAACCTTCCAGCTGAGACCGAACTTGAGCCCGAGCGCTGAGCACTTCGGTACGCGAAGCTCACTTGTCGTTAGCGGCAAGTTCGTAGCAGACATCGACGGTCGTTGCAGCACTCGAACGTTCACTTCAGCATTCAACATTCAGCATTCAGCATTGATTATGGGTGATTCCGGAGAAGGCCTGGTCGACGCGGAGGCGCGAATCCAGGAACGGATGGAAGAGCGGGAAGCCGAACGGCGCCGCCGCGCCAACTCTCAGCCGGCGCCGGATCCCGAGAAGGCCGGGCAATCGAATCGCTGCGGCTCGCGCGCGCGGAGCTCGAGCGGCAGTCGACGGCGACGACGCACCCGTGCGCAAGCAGCAGATCCAGGCGGCGATCGCCGAAATCGACAAGCGGCTCGCGGCGAGCAAGCTAGCAGGTCGCTCGATTCGTCAGCTGTCGAGCGCGGCTGACGAGCAGCGTCGCGAACGCCTGCGGCGACGGCGGCCGTCGATCCGGATCGGCGTCGAGCGCAGAGCGGATCGCGCGCTCCGCGGCCGGCGGCACGAGGTCCGGCCGGCATCGGCGGCACGCCGCGCGCCTGCGCGAGCACGACGTCGGCCAGCGAGCCGCGGCCGAACGGCAGCTCCCCGGACAGCATCTCGTAGGCGAGCACGCCCAGGCTGAAGACGTCGGTGCGCGCGTCGGCCGTCGACGGCGTGGAACTGCTCCGGCGCCATGTAGGCCGGCGTGCCGACGATCATCCCGGCCGCCGTCAGCGACCGTGTGCGCTTCGGTCCCGCCTCGTCCTGTTCCGCTGCCTGTCCGTCGCCCACCAGCTTCGCGACGCCGAAGTCGAGCACCTTGGCCGCCCCGCCGCCGCCGGGCAGCAGGATGTTCTCCGGCTTCAGGTCGCGGTGCAGCACGCCTTCGCGGTGCGCCGCCGATCGCCGCGCAGACCGCGGTCAGGATCCGCAGCGCTCGGCGGTGTCGAGCCGGCCTTCGCGCTGCAGCACGCGCCGCAGGTCCTCGCCGCGCACCAGCTCCATCACCAGGTAGGCGCCGCCGTCAGGCGAACGTGCCGTAGTCGATAGACCGCGACGATGGCCGGATGCTGCAGCCGCGCGACGATCTGCGCCTCGCGCCGGAAGCGCCGCCGCGCCTCGGGATCGCCGAGCAGCTCGGCGCGCACGACCTTCACCGCCACCAGCCGATCGAGCCGCATGTCGCGCGCGCGATAGACCGCGCCCATGCCGCCGCGCCCGAGCAGCTGCTCGATGCGGTACTTGTTGTCGACGGTGCGCGGCACCGCCGGCACCGGCCGCATCGGCGATGCCGTCGGCCGGGCAGGCGACGGTCGCCGCTTCCTCGCAGCGGCCGCAGCGCGGGCACTCCATCATCGGCGTCGACGGATCGCCGGCGGCGCTGTCGTGATGCGCGTCGCGATCGCCGTCGACCGCGGTGTCCGCGGCCGACCCGGCGGCGCAGCCGCGCGACGTCGAAGCCGAGCCCCATCTGCGCCGCGATGCTGGCGAGCAGCTGGCGATCCTCGGCCGTGTACGCCTCCTCCGACCGCCGCTCGCCGAGCGCGATCACGGCGATCAGCGCGCGGTCCTGCCCCGACGACCGGCACCAGCAGCACGGCGCCGGTGCACTCGCAGCCACTCCCGCTCCTCGGCCGGCAGCCGGCGCGCCGGCGAGCGCGGATCGTCGAGGAAGATCTCGAGCGGCTCGTCCGACCAGCGCAGCATCGACACCAGGCCGCCGTCGAGCGGCAGCGGCTCGGCGCTGCCGTGCAGCACGGTCACCGGCGTCAGCCGTGCCGTCGTCGATGCCGCTGACCAGGATCGCCGTCATCTGCGGGTGCAGCGCCTCGTCGAGCTGCTTGACGACCATCGTCGCGAGGTCGGCGGGATCGGTCTCGAAGCGCACGCGGCTGGCCAGCGACAGCAGGATCTTGCGCGCGTCGTACTCTTCGCGGAAGAAGCGCTGATCGAGCCACTGCCGCGCGCGCTCGCGGTACGCGAACGTGATCGCCGACGCGACGATGAGCACGACGTAGAGCCCCGAGCTGCTCGCTGACGATCTGCGCGAGCGTCGATCGCGCTCGCGGACCAGCGAGAAGACCAGCGCGACGCCGGCAGGAAGATCGAGGACCGTCAGCGACGGTTGGCCAGCGCGTACTGCAGGCTGCGCCGCAGCACGACGCGCGGGCCGAGCACGCGCGCGACGCCGACGGCGTAGACCAGGCCGAACGCCGGCAGCAGCACCAGCGCGTCGAGAAGGACGATCAGCCGCGACGGATAGCACGGGCGGCTCGGCGCCGGAGCAGCGAGGCGACGATCGGCACGCCGTCGCTGACGCGCGTAGGCGAGGACGCCGGGCACGGCGGTGTAGACCGCCATCCGGATGCGCCGGCGCTCGTTGGCGTCGTGGTTGAAGCGGTAGCGGTAGACGCCTTCGAGCGACCGCGAGCACGTTGATGCCGAGCGCGGCGCGAACGAGCCGTAGTAGACGCCCGGATGCGTCGCGTCCCAGAGCGCCAGGCGCCGCGCCGCGTCGACGCCGGCCAGGTAGAGCGCGGTGCATCAGTGCCGGAACGACCAGCGGCAGCGCCGCAACGAGCGGAACCGCGTGCAGCCACGGATGGCGATCGAGCAGCGGCGAGCGCGACGGGAAGTAGAGGATCGCGAGCGCGATGGTCGGAAAGGCGAGCGGGCTGGCGAGCCAGGCGAAGACCGTCAGCATCCCGGAGCCGAGCGGCAGGATCGCGTCTCCGCGCCGAGCAGCGGCCCGCCGCCGCCGACGCCGCTGAACGCCAGCGCCAGCACGCACAGGCCCGCCGTCAGGTCGTAGCTGCGCAGCAGCAACAGCACGAGCGCCGCGCCGGTGAAGACGACATCTGCACGATCATGCCGAGGTGCCGCCGCGCCCAGCCGTCGGCTGCCGATGCGCCAGATCGGCGGGCCGTTCGCAGCGTCGATCAGCCGGCGGCGGCGCCGTTCGCGGGAGGATCGTCCACTCGACCGGCGCCGCTGACGCCGATCCGGTAGCAGCTCTCGCCACGCGCTCGAGCCGCTGCGCGGCGTCGCCGGGCCGGCTCGAACCGCGTCGCGAATCGCGCGCTCGCGCCGCACGCGATGAATCGCGGTCACGCGATCGCCCTCGATCACGCTGGCGCGCGGCCGCGTCACCCGGCTGGATCCGCTGCCGGGACTGCCGGGTGCGACGTGGACCACGAGCAGTGGACTCGCGAAGTCGCTGTCGAACGTCTGGCGGGCGCGCCTTGATCGGCAGCTGCGCGGTTGGATCGCCGGCAGGAGTGCGCCGGCTCCGGCCGGCCAGAGGTAAGGCCGGACGACGCCAATCTGGAGAATGCGTGGAGAGGACCGAGAGCGCGACGACGGCGATGACCAGCCAGGCGAAAGGCGGCAGTCGTTCGAGCCTGACTGGTTCGGGGGCGGCCATGCGCCCCCGTATTATGGCGCTTTCAGGATTTGGTCGGCGGCGGCCCTGTCGAGGAGCGCGCGAATCTCGTCGGCCTCGAGCGATTCGACCTGCAGCAGCTCCTCGGCGATCAGGCGGACCGGCTTCGCGGTTGTGCTCGATGAGCGTCCGCGCGCGGTCGTAGCCGTTCATGATCACGCGGCGGATCTCCTCGTCGACGCGCTGCGCCGTCGCTTCGCTGATGGCGTGCGCGCGATCGGCCTCGAACGCGTTGCCCGGCTTGCGGAAGGCGAGCGGGCCGAGCTCCGACATGCCCCACTCGCAGACCATGTGCTGCGCGATGTCGGTGGCGCGCTCGATGTCGTTCGAGGCGCCGCTCGTCATGTGGTTCATGAACAGCTCCTCGGCGACGCGGCCGCCCATCAGCACCGCGACCTGCGTCTCGAGGTAGCCCTTCGTGTAGGTGTGCCGATCCGCCTCCGGCAGCTGCATCGTCACGCCCATCGCGCGGCCGCGCGGGATGATCGTGACCTTGTGCAGCGGATCGGCTCCGGCAGCAGCGCGGCGACGACGGCGTGGCCGGCCTCGTGGTACGCGCAGTTGACGCGATCGAGCTCGCTCAGCGCGACCGAACGGCGCTCGACGCCCATCAGCACCTTGTCGCGCGCCGTCGTGCAGGTCGTCGTCGGTGACCATCGTGCGGCCGGCGCGGCCGGCGAGCAGCGCCGCTTCGTTGACCAGGTTGGCGAGGTCGGCGCCGGAGAAGCCCGGCGTGCCGCGCGCGATCGACGCGAAGGTCCGCTGCCGGATCGACCGCGACTTGCGCGCGTGTGCACGCGGAGGATCGCTTCGCGGCCCTTCAGATCGGGATTGCCGACCGTCACCTGGCGATCGAACCGGCCCGGGCGCAGCAGCGCCGGATCGAGGATGTCCTGCCGGTTGGTCGCGGCGATGACGACGATGCCGCGATGCGTCTCGAAGCCGTCCATCTCGACGAGCAGCTGGTTGAGCGTCTGCTCGCGCTCTTCGTGGCTGAGCGAGCTGCCGCCGCGGCTGCGGCCGACGGCGTCGAGCTCGTCGATGAAGATGATGCAGGACTCGTGGCGGCGGGCGTCGCGGAACAGCCGGCGCACGCGCGAGGCGCCGACGCCGGCGTACATCTCGACGAAGTCGGAGCCGCTCGCGAAGAGGAACGGCACGCCGGCTTCGCCCGCGATCGAGCGCGCGAGCAGCGTCTTGCCGGTTCCCGGAGGGCCGACGAGCAGCACGCCCTTCGGGATGCGGCCGCCGAGCGCCGAGAAGCGCTCGGGCTCGCGCAGGAAATCGACGATTTCCTTGACCTCGTCCTTGGCCTCGTCGACGCCGGCGACGTCCTGGAACGTGATGACGTGTCGCCGTGCTCGGCGACGCGTGCGCGGCCGGAGATGGACGGGATGCGGCCGGCCGTGGTGCGATAGACGGTGAAGGCGAGCAGCGCGAGGAAGGCGGCGACCGTGGCGATCGCGCTCCAGCTGAGCGATCCCGGCTCGCGTGCCGGGTCACGTCGACGCGGACGTCGCGGCGGGCGAGATCGGTGACGAACGCCGAGTTGGCGGGAGGAACCGGGCGCGCGACCGTGCGCGCGGCGGTGCCGTCGCGCAGCACGACGTCGATCGAGCCGTCGGCGACGGTGACCTGCGTGACCTGGCCGGCGTCGACGGCCTTGAGGAACTCGGAGAACGCGAGCGGCGGCGGCGGAGCGGTGCGCGTCGCGAAGTAGATGCCGCCGGCAAGCGCTCAGAAGCAGAGCAGCGACAATGAGTACAGAGGTCGAGGCCGGCGAAAACGCGAGAACTCCACAGCAGCGTCCGTTTCGCAAAAGCAGCACGACCCAAGCAGGGCACACCTCGCCCCTCGGGCTGCACGGCTACATTAAATTGAAGAAAGGACACTCCGCTGGGGATTGGAATGCTCATCTCAATCTTACACGAGCTCAGCGGCGTCAGCAAGCCGCATGAACCTTTTCTCGGCGTGGCTCGTCCACCTCTACACGGCCACCGGCGCGCTGGCCGGCGTTCTTCAGCACGCTCGCGGTCTTCGCGGGTGATTATCGGGAGGCGCTTCTGTGGATGGTCGCCGCGACCTTCGTCGACGCGACCGACGGCGTGCTGGCGCGGCGCGCCCGGGTCAAGGACGTACTGCCCGGCATCGACGGCGCGCGGCTCGACGACATCGTCGACTACCTGACGTTCGTGTTCCTGCCGGTGCTGCTTGCTCTACGCGTCGGGCGCGCTGCCATACGGATGGGCTGGCGGGGTGGCGCAGCGATGCTGCTGAGCAGCGCCTATGGCTTCGCCGCCGCTGACGCGAAGACGGATGATCACTTCTTCACCGGCTTTCCGTCCTACTGGAACATCGTCGCGCTCTACCTCTACGTCGCCGGCCTGTCGCCGGCGCGTGAACGCGGTGATCCTGCTCGTGCTTGAGCGCGCTGGTGTTCTGGCGCGATCGGCTACGTCTATCCGACGCGGACGCCGACGCTGCGCGGCGTCGACGCTCGGCGCTCGGCGCCGTCTGGGCGCGTCATGGTCGTCGCGATCATCCTGATGCTGCCGCGGTCCCGGCCGCGCTCTTTGCGGCGTCGCTCGTCTTTCCCGCTCTACTACATCGTGCTCTCGTCCATGCTGCACGCCCGCCGCCGCAGTGCGGCTGCGCTCGTGAGCGTCCGCCGCGCTCGGCTGCGCGATCGGATCGCCGCGGTCGTCTTCGGCTTCCTCGTCGTCGTCGCCGCGATCACCGTCACCTGGCTGCTGCGCCAGGGCTATGCCGTCCACAAGCTGACGCGCGGCGTCGGCGACACCTGGTTCCTCGCCGCCGACGGCACGCCGCTGGTTCCGGATGGACGAGCACCGGCGCGACGTGCCGCTCGACGAGATTCCCGAACATCTGCAGCCACGCGTTCATCGCGGTCGAGGACCATCGCTTCTACACGCATCCCGGCGTCGATCCGATCGCGCTCGGCCGCGCCGTCGTCAGCAACGTGCGCTCGCCGGGCACCGTCGAGGGCGGCAGCACGCTGACGCAGCAGCTGGCGCGCACGCTGTTTCTCTCGAACAAGAAGACCTACGGCCGGAAGGCGCGGGAAGCGGTGCTCGCGCTGATGATCGACGGGCAGCTGACGAAGGAGCAGGTCCTCGAGCTGTACCTGAATCGCATCTATCTGAGCGCCGGCGTCTACGGCGTCGAGACGATGTCGCGGCATCTGTTCGGCCGGCCGGCGAAGCAGTTGAACCTGGCCGAGTGCGCGCTGATCGCCGGCCTGGCGCGCGCGCCGTCGAGCGCTGTCGCCGTGGTCGAATCTCGACGGCGCGCATCGAGCGCAGCCACGTCGTGCTGGCACGGATGCGCGAGGAAGGCTTCATCACCGAGGCGCAGGAGCGCGAGGCGCGCACGCACGAGCATCCGCATCCGGCCGTATCCGGGCGCCGCGCGATCCGCGCGGCGGCTACGCGAAGGAGTTCCTGCGCCAGCAGTTCCGCGATCGGTTCGGCGGCGACCATCCGCCCGACTGGGAGGTGCGGACGACGTTCGTGCCGGAGCTGCAGGAGGTGGCGGAGCAGGCGGTCGCGGCGGGCTGCGGCGGTTCAACGAGCCCGATCTGCAGGCGGCGCTCGTCGCGATCGATCCGCGCACCGGCGACATGCTGGCGCTCGTCGGCGGCCGCGACTTCGCGCAGTCGCAGTTCAACCGCGCGAGCCGCAGCCGGCGGCAGCCCGGCTCGGCGTTCAAGCCGTTCCTCTTCGCCGCGGCGCTCGAACATGGCTACTCGCCGGTGTCGGTGCTCGACGGGCTGACGAACATCGCGCCGCAGGGGCCCGACGAGTGGGCGCCGCGCAACGCCGACGGCGAGACGCCGGACGCGCTGACGCTGCGCGCGGCGCTGATCGAGTCGAACAACCGCGCCGCGACGGCGCTGCAGCAGCGCGTCGGCTCGCGGCCGGTGCTGCGGCTGGCGTCGGACGTCGGCCTGCGCGACATGCCGGACGTGCCGTCGCTGTCGCTCGGCACCGGGCTCGTCACGCCGCTGGATCTGACGGCGGCGTTCGCGGCGTTTCCGAACGGCGGCCTGGCGGTCGCGCCGCGCGCGATCATGCGCGTCCTCGACGCCGACGGCGGCGTCGCGTTCGACAACCCGGTGGCCAGCGAGCGCGTCGTGTCGGTGCAGACCGCGTATCAGATGGTGTCGATGCTCGAGCGACGTCGTCGATCGCGGCACCGGGACGGCCGTCCGCAGCGCCGGCGTCACCTTTCCGGTCGCCGGCAAGACCGGCACGACCAACGACTTCAAGGACGCGTGGTTCGTCGGCTTCTCGTCGAACCTCGTCGTCGGCGTGTGGGTCGGCTTCGATCAGCCGAAGACGATCGGCCGCGAAGGCTACGGCTCGCGCTACGCCGCGCCGATCTGGGGCGACTTCATGCGCCGCGCCGCGCGCCTGCGCCGCCGGGCACGTTCGAGCGCCCGGCGGCTGCAAGAGGTGGCGCTGTGCCGGATTTCCTACCAGCGGCCGGTCGAGGGCTGCCCGACCTACACCGAATATCTGAAGCCGGACGACAAGGCGCCGAGCGCTTCGTGCGACATCCATCAGGGCACGATCAAGCAGCAGGTGCGCCGCGCGATCGAAGGCCTGTTCTCGGGCCTCGGCAAGCGGATCCGCGGGATCTTTCGCTAGCGGCTGCGGTCCCGAATCAAGAGGTCGAGCCGGACAGCCTTGTCCGAAGAGGTGCCAGCCACCGTGTTCAGTAGCGAGGCCTACTCCGTTCTCTGGCTGAATTAGCCTCCGAGCCTGGTCGGCTCGGTGAGCTCGTTAGTAATTCAGCCAGTACGACATCTTCACCAGGAAGACGTTGCTCGACGGGACGCTGAAAACGCCGCTGAAGTCGCGGCCGAAGCGGAACGTGCCGTAGGGCGCGTTCTCTTCACGGCCCTGCTGCCAGACGACGAAGAGGCTCGAGCCGGGGCGATACTCCCAGCGCAGCACGTTCGTGGTCCTGAACGACCGGTAGTTGAAGTCGGCGTTGCCGCCGTAGGCGTACGGCGCGTAGCGCGACTGCCAGTCGTCGGCGCGGCCGTTGACGAGCTCCTTGTAGCCGCTGTAGGCGCCGGCCGAGACGAATGGCTCGGCGTAGATCTGCAGAGAGAGTGTTGGCGACATCGTGTAGTTCACGCGCGTCGTCAACGCCACGGTGCGCTGATCGAGGCGCGCGAACACGTAGTGCGTCGGGTTGTTGGCGGACTCTTCGTTGGTCACCCACTGCGCATCGTGATCGAAGCGGCTGAAGCGGAAGCCGCCGCTGATGGCAATCGACGATGCCGGACGGAAGGTCACGCCGGGATTGGCCTCGACGTAGTGCGGACCGAACTCGGATGTGCCGGCGCTCCAGAAGACGTCGAATGCCACTGGCTTGCGATCGTCGGTGTTGACGTAGTTCCAGAAGTTCCAGCTGCTGTCGAAGTTGGCGCCGGGCCCGCCGCGAGTGGCGCGGTCGTCGAAGCTGCCGACCTGGCGCGTGACGCCCATGCCGGTAGACCAGTTGTTCTTGAAGCTCCAGTGCGCGTTGACGTTGCCGCCGAAATCCAGGCGATCGCCGTCGAAGTTCTGTGAGCTCCACTGATTGAGGTTGAAGCGGAAGCTGCGAATGTATTTTCCGGGCTCGTCGTGGCGCCACTGCAGCCAGTTGCTCTGGCTGATCTGGTCGGCGCGGCGGATGAATCCGAGGTCGTTGGTGTCGAAGCCCGGCGACTTGAACCCGACGTTCGATTCGAAGCGCACGCGCTCGCCCGAGATCTTGCGCACGGCGAGGAACCCGGAGTCGCCGGTGAGATCGGTGCGCGTCGGATCGAACTCGACGTGCGTCGCGTCCGGGCGCTGGAAGCTGTGGACGTTGTTCTCCTGCAGCCTGGCGATGGCGGCTTCGGTGCCGTTGATGCGTGAAGCCGCGAAGTAGCCGGCGATCGCGTAGCGGTTGCTCGGCAGCCGCAGATCCCAGTCGACGCCGCCGGAATACGCGGAGTTGCCGAGGAGCCGCATCGGGTTGGCTTCGTCGCCGACGTTGCGGTTCGTCGCGGTCATCATCACGCCGACCGCCGACTGATTCGAGAACTCGCGCCGGGCGCGGCCGACCGTGTAGCTCGTGAACGGCTCGATGGGCGTCCCGGATCGCGCCGCCCCGACCGCAAGGTGGGCTTCTTCTTCCGCTGTCATCGCGTTGAGGATGCCGACAGAGAAGCCGCCGATTCTGCCCGTGACTTTCGTCGCGCCGATGATCGTCGTGTTGGCTGGCGCGGAGACGAAGCCGTCTCCCGGTGCCTCGGGATCGAGTTGCGGCGAGCGGCCGATGCGGCGCGTGTAGAAGAGGCCGGTGCAGCTGCCGTCGTTGCAGTCCATGTCGAAGCGGAAGACGCCCGAGCCCTCGACGAAGAACGGCCGCCGCTCCGGAAAGAACGTCTCGAAGGCGCTGAGATTGACGACCGCGGGATCGGCCTCGACCTGTCCGAAGTCCGGGTTGACCGTTGCCGTGAGCGTGAGCCCCGGCGTGATCGCATACTTCATGTCGAGGCCGAGCGAGGCGCCCGGGTCGACGCCCTTGACCAGCGGGTTCTCGCTGTCGGGCTCGGTGCTGACATCGGCGACGGTGTAGGGCACGAGCTCGAGCCGCTTGGGCGAGGCGGCAAGCTCGAGACCGCGCAGCTCGCCAAACTGCGAGACGATGCCAGTCGTGCTCTTGGCGATGAGCGGCCAGGTCGATGTTTCGTTGAGGCGCGCGATCTGTCGTGACAGCGCGAAGCCGAAAGTGGGTTTCTCCGAGACTGGAAACCGCAGCTGCGACAGCGGGATGCGGAACTCGGCGCGCCAGCCGTCGGGCCGCTTCGCCACGACGACATCCCACACCGCGTCCCAGCCCTGATCCTCGTCGCCGTCGTTGAAGTAGTACTTGTCCTGCTTGACGCCGGCTGGATTGACGGAGAACTCGTAGGCGGTGCGGCGGTCGTGATACGAGTCGATGAGGACAGCGACCCAGTCGGAGGGCGAGTTGGTGTCGCGCCGCGTCAGGAAGCCGGTTATTTTCGATGGGTCGGGGTCGTGCGCGAGGATGGCGACGTAGAGATGCTGGGCGTCGTAGGCGACGCGTGCCTCGGTCTCGAAGCTCGCCGGCGCGCCCTCCTTGGGATCGCGCTGCACGAAGGCGTCGATCTTCGGCGCCCGCGACCAGACTTCGTCGGTCAGCTCGCCATCGAGCTTCAACGCGGTTGCCTCACGCACGGCAGCCGCCTCGACCACTCGCGACGCGGCCGCGGATCTCGAACCCACGGCCGTAGAGCGCGCATCGCCAACCCGTGCCTGACCGGCAAGCGCCGGCCTCGCTGCGCACGGGCAGACGGCGAGCAGGAACAGCAAAATCGCCTTCTTCATGAACCCTTGCTTAGACGAAAGAAGGGGTGTTAGGTTTGCAGCAGGCAGGCTAAAAGAACACGGTGTCGCCGCGCTGCTTGACGAGCGCGTCGATCTTTTTCTTCATCGCGTCCCGGCGCTTGAGGAGGGAACCGATCTGCCGTGTATCCAGCCACTTGCCCATGCTCGCCTCGAGCCCTGCCTGGTTGAGGGCAAGCATTCGATCCCAGAGCTTACGGTCGACGTTCTGCAGTTCCTGAGGCAGCTTCACGTCGGTCACGAAGGCCCTCGAGTGATCGATCAGATAGATGTGCCAGTCGTTGTCGACGAGCAGGTTGCCTTTGTTGCGATCACTGTTGCTGATCAGGTCGTCGAACATCTTCATCCGCGCCAGCTGGAACCCCCACGTCGCCGGCTTTGGCAGCGGCTGTACCGATTCCCAGGATCGGACACCGTCAAGCCACATGATGGCGGCGCCGAGGTCGTTGTTCACGCGCCGCTCGACCACGGGCGGCACCATGTTCAGGGCGAGGAGCTTGTCGAGTTCGTAGGCGGCGACCTCCGACTTGTAGCTTTCGAAGTAGCCGTCGCGCATGCCGGGCCGGATCGGTTTCCAGGCAAAGGAGCCTATGAGCCCTCCGGTTCGAGATACGCGCGCTGCGGCTTGGTGACGCCGATCGGAATGTCCGCAATCTTTTCGACTTTGGCGGTGAGGAGATACGCCTCGAAGTCAGCGGCGTGCTGCTGCCAGATGTTGGCGCAGATGCTTTTCGCGGCCTGCGCTGATGGCAGGAAGAGGAGGAGCGCAAGGAGTAGCGGAGCGACCATGGCCGATACACTAGCACAGCAGTTACTTTGGCGACACGACGCCGGTAGCGCGCAACTGCTGTAGCTGCGTCGCGGCTGCATCGAGATCCGCGCTACGGATGTCGCTGAACCGCGCGATCGCGCGCACGCTCGCGCAGCCGCCGAGTCGCGAGCCGCCGAGCAGCGCCAGCCGCCAACCCCGAAAACATATAATCCCACTGTGCTCTCTCCCGGCCAGGTCCTCGACGACCGTTACGAAATCCTCGCGCTGCTGGCCGAAGGAGGGATGGGCGCCGTGTATCGCGCGCGGCGCACGCTGCTCGGGGACGAAGTCGCGATCAAGGTCGTGCGAGCGGAGCCCGGCGGCGCCGGATCGCGCGATCGATTCTTCCGCGAAAGCCGAGCCAGCGCCCGCCTCCGCCATCCCTACATCGTCTCGATTCTCGACTTCAACGTGGACGACGAGGATCACCCGTTCCTGGTCATGGAACTGCTCAACGGGCAGTCCCTGAAGGAAGAACTCGCGGCACACGGCCGGATGTCGGTCACGAAGGTCCAGCAGATCGTGCCGCCGCTCTGCACGGCGCTGCAGTTCGCCCACGATCTCGGGAATCGTGCACCGCGATCTGAAGCCGGCGAACATCGTCGCGCACGAGTTCTCTCCCGGGCAGCGGGTCTACAAGATCGTCGACTTCGGCCTTGCCAACCTGCGCGATTCCGACGAAACACGGCTGACCGGGCCGCACGAGTTCCTCGGCACCATCGCCTATGCATCGCCGGAGCAGCTGACCGGTGGTGACGTCGACTCGCGTTCGGACGTCTACAGCCTCGGCGCCGTCGTGTTCGAGATGTTGACCAGACGCATCCCGTTTGGCGGGCCCGATGCCATGTCGATGCTGTCGGCGCGGCTGCACGCGCCGGTACCGCGCGTGTCGGAGATCGTCGCCGACATCCCGGCGTGGCTGGAGATCGCCGTGACGCGTGCGATCGCGAGTGATCCTGCCGACCGCTGGGCGACGATTGCCGACTTCGGACATGCCCTGCTCGCCGGCGAGGGCGACTCGACCACGGTCGTGCGGACGGCTCCGGTCCATGGCGGCCTGGTATCGACATACGACGTCGGCGAGCGCATCGGCCGCGGCCGCCTCGACAGCGTCGTCTATCGAGGTACTCACCGCGCGCTCGGCCATCCCGTTGCCATTCGCTTGCTGCGGCGCGACAAGCAGCGCAGCTGGGAAGGCGCGCGGGCGCGCTTCATGCGCGAGGCGCAAGCCCTTCAGGTTGCGCATCCGTCGATCATCCAGGTGCGAGACTACGGCGAAGAATCCGATTTCGTCTATCTCGTCACCGACTACATCGAAGGGCAGAGCCTGCGCGAGGTCATGACTGCAGCCGGGGCCATGCCCTGGCCGCGGCTGTCACGCCTGCTGGCGCAGCTCGTCGAGGCGACACGGATGCTGCATCGGCGCAAGGGCCTCCTTTGTGGCGTGAGCCCCGACATCATGCGCGTCACTGTCGATGACGATGGCGAGCGCCTGCTGATCTCGAGCGCGGGCGTCTGGCAGGCGCAGGATCTGCTGGCGACGTTGCAGGACGACACGCTCCGTGGCGTCGCCCTCGCGGATGGCGAGTTGCGCTACACCGCACCGGAGCTGCTGACGGGCCGAAACGCCGACGTGCGGTCGGACGTCTTCACGATGGGCGTCCTGGGCTACGAGATGGCCACGGCAAAGCTGCCGTATGACGGTGCGTCGATGCAGGAGCTGCTGGGGAATATGCTGCGCGGGTCGCCAGTCGCGCCGCATCTTCTGCAGAACGGACTGCCCGAGTCGGCGAGCGTCGCGTTACTGAAGGCCTTGAAGCCGACGCCAGACGATCGCTTCCCGACGGCGCAGGAGTTCGGGCAGGCGCTCCTCGCCGACGCGCGCTGACACGTCGCCCCGGCGCCGTCGCCCGGACTTTACGGCGTGGTCGTCATCTCGAGCGCGTGCACGGCAGCGCCGAGGAGCCCCGAGTCGGGATTGAGGATGACCGACACCGGGATCGTCGCGACGAGGTCCGCCATCGGCTCCTTGGCTCGGAACGCCTCCATGAAGAGACCGTTTTCGAGCGCCGGCAGGATCCTCGGCGCGATGCCGCCGCCAACGTAGACTCCCGCAGTCGCCATGGCGCGAAGCGCCAGGTTGCCTGTTTCCGATCCGTAGGCGGAGAGGAAAAGGTCGAAGGCCTCGACACACATCGGGCAGCGGCGTTCGCGTGCCGACTCATAGATGCGGCCGGCGAGACCGACGTCGCGGCGGTCCGGTCCGACGCCGTGCACAGGCGTGAGGGCGCGATGCTGTTCGGCGTGATCGTCGGGCCCGTGCCGAACGCCTGGTGCGTGAACTGATAGATGTTGACGAGTCCTGGGCCAGAGATGACGACCTCGACGCCGACACGGCCGAACACCCGCGTCAATTCGGCCACCAGCTCGAGCTCGCGCGGCGTCCGCGCCGCGAAGTCGGCGTGGCCGCCCTCGGACGCGAACGGAACGAAGCGGCCGTGGAGATTGTGGAGCATGCCGATGCCCATCCCGGTCCCGGCGGCGATGACCGCGGCATTGCCGCCCGGTATCGCGATGCCCTGCTGCAGGACGGCCAGCTCGTTCGGCTCGAGCACCGGTACGGCATAGGCGAGCGCTTCGAGATCGTTGATGACCTCGACACGCGCGAGGTTGAGGCCGGTTGCAACCGCTTCCGCATCCACCAGCCACGGTACGTTCGTGAGGCGCGCCACCTGATCGGTGACCGCGCCCGCGACGCCGATGCACGCCGCGGTAATCGTTCGCGGGTCGACCTTCCACGCGCCGAGAAACTCACGCACCATCGGCTCGAGGCCGTCGTAGTCGAGCGTGACGAACTCGCCGACTTCGATCGGCGACGGCCGATCCTCGCTGGGCGAGAAGAGACCGAGGAGCGTCTTGGTGCCGCCGACATCACTGGCCAGTAGCATGGCGCCATATTCTAGTACGAACACGAACCGCGAACGAACCGAAGAACCTGGAACCGGCCATCTGGAACCCGGAACCGCAAACCGTTCTCGCTTGACATTCGCCGCCATCTCGCGCATCTTCGCGAAGACAATGGCGTTGTCGCCGTCATCCCTCAACGGGCCTGTCGGTTCGTACGGTCTCCGGGACCTTCGCAGTCTCTATCCCACCGTCAGCGAGAACCATCTGCGCTATCTGGAGAAGTGGGGACTGCTCCGTCAGAGCGCGCGGCCGCGCGCCGAGCGCGAGTACTCGTTCTCGGACCTGCTCACGATCAAGCACGTCGCCAACGAGCTCGACCGCGGCACGCCCTTGAGAGTGATCCTGCGCGGCCTGCTCGCCGAGCGGCAGGGGCAACTCGAGTTCGACTTTCACGCCGCACCGGATACGCCGCGCGCAAAGGTCGTGGCGCTGCAGGGCCGCCGCGCGGTTCCGCAGGGCGTGACGACTGCCGCGCCGCTCCAGGCAGACGCATCGATGATGCGCGACGGCGGCTACAACTCGTTCCCGTTCTCCGATCCGCAGACGGCGCTGTCCGCCAAGTACTTCATCGAAGGATCACGGCTCGATAACGGCGAAGAGCGCAACATGGAGGGGGCGGCCGCCGCCTACCGGAAGGCGCTCGTGCATCGATCCGGACCTCGTGCCGGCGATCGTGAACCTCGCCAACATCCACTACGCGCGCGACGAGATGATCGAAGCGCAGGCGCTGTACGAGCGCGCCATCGGCCTCGATCCCGATTGCTTCGAGGCCTACTTCAACCTCGGCAACATCCACCACGATCTCGGCCGCTACGAAGACGCGCTACGGTGCTACCGCGGTGCCGTGCGGCTCAACGCTGCCTATCCCGACGCACACTTCTACCTCGCGGTGACGCTCGAGAAGACCGGGCACTCCCCGGAAGCCAAGCCGCACTGGCGGGCCTATCAGGACTTGGCGCCCGACGGCGAATGGGCGGATCTGGCGAGGGAGTTCAGCGAGTAGGGGATCGGTAGTCGGTAGCTCGGTAGTTCGGTAGCTCGGTAGTTCGGTAGTTCGGTAGTTCGGTCGGCTCGATGGCTCGGATTCGGAGCTGAGTTCGTGCGAGTCGGATCCGAGCTACCGACAACCGAACTACCGAGCTACCGAACTACCGAGCTACCGAACTACCGAGCTACCGAGCTAGATACCCGTTACTCGTTTCGTTCGCGCTTCTTGGGTGTGCGGCGGAGCTTGTAGAACGCGCACTCCGGGCACCAGGACTCGGGCTTGAAGCCTTCCTTGCCGGCAAACGGCAGGACGTCGCGGTGCGTGCAGAACTCGCCGGCGTCCGGCGTCGCACGCCAGCGGCACGACTGAAACTTCTCCACCGAAGGGTCGAGCGCCGGTTCCGTCGGTGCGGTCTCGTCGGTCACGTCCTGTGCCGGGGCCGCAGGCGCGTCGTCGGCGGGCGGCTCGGGAAGAGAAGCTGCCGGGCCCGACGCCGGTGTGTATCCCGACGAGTACCCAAAGCCTGACCCCGATCCGTATTTGCTGTCGTCCATCATTTCCTGAGCGATAACGCGAAGATCAACCTTGAAGCTCGAGTCCAAAGGAGCGCTGCAGCGCTTGGAGCGCCCGCAGCTCTTCGGGCGCGACGAGCGTCAGCGCCGTGCCGGTGGCTTCGGCGCGGCCGGTGCGGCCGACGCGGTGCACGTAGGTCTCACGGTTCGACGGCACTTCGTAGTTGACGACGTGCGTGATGCCGTCGATGTCGAGCCCGCGCGCGGCGACGTCGGTCGCGACCAGCACGCGGTAACGGCCGCTGCGGAAGCCTTCGACCGCCTGCGTCCGCTGCGCCTGCGTGCGATCGGCGTGCAGCGCTGCGGCCTTGAGCCCGCCTGCGGCGAGCCGCCGCGCCAGCCGCTCGGCGCCCGACTTCGTCCGGACGAACACGAGCACCGGTCCGTCCGCGTGGCGCAGGAACTTCGCCAGCCATTCGGTTTTCTGGCCCGCCGGCACGTTCTCGATCGTGTGGGTGATGCTCTTTGCCGGGCCGGCCGAGCCGACCTGCACGAACTTCGCGTCACACACGACTTCGTCGGCGAGCTTCATCACGTCTTCCGGCATCGTCGCCGAGAAGAGCAGCGTCTGGCGCGCGGCGGTATCGGGCAGCGCCGCGACGATGCGGCGGACGTCGGGCCAGAAGCCCATGTCCATCATCCGGTCCGCTTCGTCGAGCACGAGCGTGTCGAGCTTGTCGAACTCCACCGCGCCGTTGCGCATGTGATCCATCAGCCGGCCCGGCGTCGCGACGACGATGTCGACGCCGGACTTGAGCGCCCGCTCCTGCGGATCCATCGGCACGCCGCCGTAGACGGCGATGCTCGTCAGGTCGGTGTGATAGGTGAAGCCCTGCACGTCGTCTTCGATCTGGCCGCACAGCTCGCGCGTCGGCGCGAGGATCAGGACGCGTGTGAAGCCGCGTTCGTCCGGCGCCGTCGCGCGCGCCTTCAGCATGCGGTTGAGGATCGGCAGCAGGAACGCGGCGGTCTTGCCGGTGCCCGTATCGGCGCAGCCGATCAGGTCGTTGCCGTCCATCACGATCGGGATGACGGCGCTCTGAATCGGCGTCGTGCTGGAGAACCCGCGGACGCGGATGCCTTCGATCAGCGACGACTCGAGGCCGAGCGTTTCGAACGCCACCGGCTTGGGGTCGTACTCGGCCTGCGGCCGCGTGGCGCACGGCTGAGGGGGCCGGCGCTTCCGCCGACTGATGGGCCCGCTGGCCCGGCCGTGGCGCGCCGCCGCGGCTGCCTGGCCGCCGTCTGCGCCGTCCACGCGAACTGTTCGTTTGGCTTGTATTGGAGCTCAAATCAGTGTTTTAGCGAGCGCGGAAGGTGATGATGCCCCGGACGGGATCGTAGGGCGAAACGCCGACGGTTACGCGATCGCCCGGAACGACTTTGATTCGGAACCGGCGCATCCGGCCGCTCAACTGCGCCAGTACCTCGTGACCCTGGTCACACTGCACGCGGTACAGGCCGCCACTGTGGACCGCCACGACGGTGCCTTGCACATCGATCAGATCGTCCTTGCTCAACTATTTTTGAATCCTTTCAATCAAAGATTGTGCCATACCAGCAACCACGCACGCAAGGCCTCTTCCTGCTCAGCCGCCCGTGCCGCCGAGCTGCGATGACGGCCGCTTCGATGCGGCGCGCCAGTGCCCCGTAATCGTTTCCCTTCAACGAGATAGGCTGCGCCGAACGTCACTGTTGCGCGCCCTCGGCTGGGGAACTTCCAGGACTGGTGGAGGATGCGGTCGAGCCCCTCGAGCCGGACCGGGACGACGGGGACGTCGAGCCGGGCGGCGATCATGGCGACGCCCGGCTGGAACCGGCCGATTTCGCCCTGCTCCGTCCGCCGGCCCTCGGGGAAGATCAGGACCGAGAAGCCGTCGCCGACCAGCTCGCCGATATACGCAGCGTCTGGCGCGTCCCGGCCTCGCGCTGCGGCAGCGGGAACGCGTTGAAGAAGAGCGAGGCCAGATAGTAGTTCGCGCTGTTCTTGATGTACGCGCTTCGTGCCGAACTGCTCCGGATAGAAGTGCGCCTTGAAGAACTCCTTGGCCATCGCCGGCGCGACGCGGTAGCGCCAGCGCGGCGGCAGCGCGTCGAGGATGACCGGCGTGTCGAGGTGGCTCTGGTGATTGGCGGCGAAGATCACCGGCCCCTCGATGGCGTCGAGATGCTCGAGCCCGCGCACCTCGACGCTGCGCGAAGAGCCGGCCGAGGGGAAGGATCCAGGTCGGCAAGACTGGCGCGGCGCAGGGCGCGCGCGGGCAGCGACCGGTTCCACGACGGGAAGTCGATCGTGTCGGTCGCGGCGACCGCTGCTGGGCCGGCGGCGTCGATCGGTCGTGTCAGGGCTTCGAGGTCGGCGACGGTTCTCGCGGCGCTGAAGCGCGCCTCGTCGACCGTGACCTGGAACGCCTCTTCGAGCGCCATCATCAGCTCGACGCGTTCGAGCGAGCTCAGGCCCAGCTCGTCGATCGTCGTGTCGGGGGTCACCGCGCGGCCGGGCGCGAACCGTTGCAGCACCTGACGCGACGCTTCGCGACTCTGTGCCGCCTGCCGGCGTCTGCCGTCCCTGCTCGCCGCTCGAGCCATGCCTTCAGCTCGCGGCGCTTCAGCTTGCGCGTGCCTTCGGTGCGCGGCAGCTCTCGCCCCGGCCAGACCGCGGCGGCGCGGATCTTCTGATGATCGCCGAGCTGTTGGTTGGCGCCGCGCACGATGTCGTCGAGATCGGCGCTCGGCTCGAGGACGAGCGACCGCGTGAACGCGCTCGGCCGTCGATCCGGCGGCGGATCGCGCCGACGACCGCCGATTCGCGAACGCCGGGCTGCGCGTTCAGCGCCTGCTCGACGTCCTCGGGGAAGACGTTCAGCCCTTCGGGCGTGACGATCATCTCCTTCTTGCGGCCGCGGATGCGCAGCTGTCCGCTGTCGTCGATCTCGCCGACGTCGCCGGTGTGGAACCAGCCGTCCTGGAACGCCGTGCGCGTCTCTTCGGGCGCGTTGAAGTAGCCGCGCGTCACGTTCTCGCCGCGCACGAGGATCTCGCCGTCGTCGGCAATCCTCACCTCGACGCCGGCGATCGGCTTGCCGACCGCGCCGCTTGCGGCGTGGAACGGATGATTCAGCGTGACGATCGGCGCCGTTTCGGTCAGCCCGTAGCCCTGGACGACCACGAATCCGAGCCGTCCCCAGAACGCCTCGAGCTCGGGATCGAGCGGCGCCGCGCCGACGACGATCGCCCAGAACTTGAAGCCGAACAGCGGTGATGGAGCGGTAGTGCCACCACCGCGCCATCCAGTGCATCTTCTCGCGGCGGCGTCGCTGTCTCCGGGCGCGACGCGCACGACGTGATCGCGAGCACCTCGAGCATCTTCGGCACGCACACGAGCACCGAGACGCGGCGGTCGCGAATCTGCTCGACGATGTCGGCCGGCGGAGTAGCTGCGCGTGAAGACCACGAGCCCGGGCAGCATCGGCGGCACGAACGTCGCCATCGCCTGGCCGAACATGTGGCTGAGCGGCAGCAGATTGAGAAAGCGGATCGGCAGGAACGGCTTCGCGTACTGCCGGTACTTCGCGATCTCTTGCTCGATCGGAACGATGTTGGCGAGGATGTTCCGATGGGTGATGACGACGCCCTTCGGCTCGGCGGTCGCGCCGGACGTGAAGATGATTTCGGCGGTGTCGTCAGGCGTCAGCTCGGGATGGCGCGCGTGCCGGCGACGCCGAGGCGTCTTGCCGCGGAGCCTGCGATTCGAGATCCGTCAGCGGCCACACCGCGCGTCCGGGCTCTGCACGTCGGCGGCGTCGACGACGTCGCCGACGAGGATCGCGCGCGCCGAGACGATGTCGGCGACGCGCACGAGGAAGGCGGCCGACGCGCGGTAGTCGATCGGGACGAGGACGACGCCTTCGAGCAGGCAGCCCCAGAGCGCCACGATCCACTCCGGACGGTTCTCGCTCCAGATGGCAACCGCTTGTCCCTTGACGATGCCGGCGGCGCGCAGGCGCCCGGCGAATCCGCGCGCCGCGGCGGCGGCGTCGCGATAGCTCAGCGACCACGTGCGGTAGCCGTCGTCGTAGACGAGAAACTCGCCGTCGAGACCGCGAGATCGTCGAAGAAGTCGATGAGCGTGCGCCGCGGCATCCGGATGAATTATGATCTAAAACCTCATGGCGCTTCCGCCCGTCTTCGCGGCCAGCGCGCTCTACGACAATCTCCTGCAGTCCGCGCTGCGGCAGTTCTTCGGGCGCGCCACGTTCGAGACCGAACCGATCCCGTCGCTGTCGTCGGATGGCCGCCTGGCGATCGAGCCGACCAACGATCCGTCGGTGCTGTCGATCCGCTGGTTCGGTTCGCGCCACGTGCTGCACGTGCCGGCGCGGCGGCCGTTCACGCGCCACGAAGTGCGGCTGGCGAAAGCGATCGGCAGCGTGCTCGCGCTGCGCTACCGCGCCATCTTCGATCCGCGGCAGATGCTCGAGCGCGGCGAGCTGTTCCGCGGCGCGATCGAGGATCGCTACGTCGGCGCGTTCCTCGAACTGCGCAGGAGCAGCGGACCGACGCGACACTCGCGCGCGCCGATCTCGTCGCGACGGCGCTCGAGGTGCTGCGGGTCGCGGCGCTGTCGAGTTACGAGAACCAGGCGATTTCGTCCGGCGTCGCTGCTCGATCGACGGCGACCGCGCGCGCGCCGATTGCCGGGCACGGCGATCGGGCAGGCCTACAAGTATTCGGCGGCGCTGACCGGCATCAAGAGCTTCTACCGCCTCAGCGACGGCGCTCGAGACGCTGTTCCTCGTCAACCGCGACGGCATGGTGCTCGACATCGTCGAGGTCGAGCGCTACGCGAAGCGCTGCGGACGGCGCCGGCCCGGCGCTGCTCGACGTCCCGTGCCCCACCGGCCTACCGGCCGCACGCGCTGGCCACCGCCGGCAACCGCAACATCTGCGTCGTGCTCAGCCCGTCGCACGAGATCAAGATCTTCGCGGAAGGCGTCGAGATGTTCAGCTTCCGCAACGCGCGCTGGCACCTGCTCGACGTCCAGGCCAAGTACGAGATGTGGGAGCGCGCGGTCGAGAACCCGGCGCTCGCCAACCGCCTGTTCCAGACCGCGCTCGACCTGGCCGACGCGCGCCAGGGGGCGCTGTTCGTCGTGCTGCGCGACGGCGAGGCGTCGCTGCCGCTGCTCGTCGCCCCGGGCGATCGCCTCGACGCGCATCGCGGCAAGCCCGGCGACGTGCCCGACCGCGTGCAGCTGCTGCACATGCTGCGCGGCCGCAGCGCCGTCAGCCTCGACCCGGCCGTGCTCGCCGGGCTGGCGCGCACCGACGGCGCGACGGTCATGGACGCGACGGGCCGCCTGCTCGCGGTCGGCGCCATCCTGATGCACACCGAGCCGCTCGAGCCGCACTCGACCCTCGCCGTCGAAGGCGCGCGGACGACGGCGGCGATGGCGGCGGGCCGTTACGCGTCGGTGCTCAAGGTCAGCGAGGACGGACTGATCACGTTCTACGACCGGCAGGAGAAGATCTGGGACATCTGAGGCGGCGAGTCGGCAGGATCAGCATTCGTTTGACTCACCAGTTCGCTCAATATCTGACAGCGGGCGGCGATCCTATGCGATTCTTCTCACCGGCGGCACCGGCTACATCGGATCGGCGGTTCTCGACGCGCTCCTGCGCGCCGGGCATCAGGTCGACGCCCTGGTGCGCAACCGCGAGAAGGCGGCGCGGTCCAGGCGCGCGGCGCGCACCCGGTCCTCGGCGATCTGTCGCAGGCCGCGAGCCTACGCCGCGGTCGCTGCAGCCGCGGACGGACGCGATTCACACCGCGATCGACGATTCTCCGCGCGGCCACGCGCTCGACGCCCTCGCCATCGACACGTGCTCGCCGCCGTCGGCCGCGGCCCGGCCGGTTCTTCATCTACACCTCCGGCGTCTGGGTGCTCGGCCCGGCGCCGGCGCCGGTCGACGAGGCGTCGCCGGTCAATCCGATCGAGCTGTCGGCCTGGCGCGCGCCGCACGAGCGGCGGGTGCTCGAGGCCGGCCAGCCTGGGGCACCCGCACCGTCGTCGTCCGGCCCGGGATCGTCTACGGCGGCTCGCGCGGGATCGTCGGCGACCTGTTCAAGGACGCGGCGAACGGTCTGGTGCGCGTCATCGGCAGCGGCGAGAATCACTGGCCGCTCGTCTACGACCGCGACCTCGGCGACCTGTATCTGATGCTCGCGGCGAGCCCGACGGCGTCGGGCATCTACCACGCCAACGACGAATGCGACGAGCGCGTCAACGATCTCGTGACCGCGATCGCCGGCCACGTGCCGATTCAGCCGAGCGTGCGCAAGGTGCCGCTGACCGAGGCGCACAAGAAGATGGGCGCCTACGCCGAAGCGCTGGCGCTCGATCAGATCGTCCGCTCGCCGCGGGCGCGCGCGCTGGGCTGGTCGCCGTCGCTGCACGCCGTCTCGCGCAACGCGGCGCGGCTGTTCGAGGAGTGGCGGCGCGGGCCGGAAGCGGCCTAGCTGCTCCAGCTCCTAGCGTCCGAGCTCCAGCTCTCACTTCACACTGACTCCCGCGCTGAAGACCATCATCGCCTGCCGTCGGATAGGCCGGGCGCCCCGTGGTCGCCTCCTGCGCGCGATCTGGTAGAAACGCAGATCGAACGTGAAGGCGAGATGCTCCTTCGCGAACCAGCGGGCGCCGCCGCCGTAGTTCAACGTGCGACGCTGCCGTCGGCGTCGGCTACCGGTGAGCTCTCGCGCTCGGTCGTGAACTGCGCCCAGCCGATGCCGCCGCTGACGTAGCTCCAGCCGTCGCGCGCCGCCGAAGTTCAGCGAGACCTGCGGCGACAGCGCCGAGAAGTCGACGTTTCACCGTCGGGCTGCGCGCGCCGCCTTCTGTTTCGGGGTCGAGCGACTGTGCTGCCGTTGCTGAAAAGCAGCACTCGCCGCCGACGCCCAGAGCGATCCGCGCCGACGTGCGCAGCGGATAGAAGTGGACGCCGAACGCGACGCCGAGGCCGCGGCCGGGCAGGTTGTCGGCCGTGACGCCCAGCGCGGTCGCCGTGTCGCCATCGTCGGGAAATTTCGGCATCGCGACGCGCACGTCGGCCGCGAAACCGGCCGATCGGCTCGCGCTCCTGCTGCGCCGCGGCGCTGCCGCTTCCGAGCAGCACGAGCGCGAATGCCGCGACGCCGAGCCACATTCCACCACGCACACCATTCATGTCGAGTCGGACCTTTCCTGATCGCGATGCATTCAATTCGGCGTGCCGGCGATTCCTGCCCGGCTGCCCGGACGAGCGCCGTCGCGCGCACGATGCCGTCTTCGAGCGTCGTCAGCTGGCCATCGAGCTGCTGCTTCGTAGAGCTGGCGCAGGATGCTCGCCGATGCGCGGCCCCGGCGTCACGCCGAGCTCGAGCAGGTGCCGGCCCTTGACGAGCGGCTCCGGCGGCCGCATGCTCGACGCCGAGGGCGCGCGCCCGCTCGAGGAATCGATCGATCGCGGAGCAGTCGAATGCGCCGGTGCGCCCGTGGCAATCCGACATCGCGACCCGCGCCAGCAGCTCGAGATCGACCTTCTGCGCCAGCCGCCGGAACGCGCCGTCGCCGACCGGCGTCGGCGACTTGCAGAACGCGTGCGGCTTGAGGTGATGCGCGACGATGCCGAGGACCTGCTGCCGCGACGTCGTAGCCGTCGATGGTGTGGACGTTGAGGCGGTCGAGAAAGCGCCGACGTCGGCGCGACGCCCGCCTGTTCGTGATCGATCGAGCGGATCCGGCCGTCGAGGAATGCCGTCGTCGGCGGCTTGCCGAGATCGTGGCAGACCGCGCCGAGCATGACCGCCAGCTGCTGCGGCCGGTCGAGACCGTCGAGCCGGCCGCGCGCCTGGTCGACGACGAGCAGCGTGTGCACCCAGACGTCGCCTTCGGGATGCCACTCCGGTTCCTGCGGGCAGCCGACCGAGCGCCTTCAGCTCGGGGAACAAGCGATCGATCGACGCCGAGCTCGAGCGCCAGCGCCAGACCCGATCGACGGCCGGTCGGCGAGGAGCAGCAGCTTCTCGATTTCGCCCCAGATCCGTTCGGCCGGCAGATCGTCGAGCGGGATGTCGCGGCACAGGTCCCTGGTCGGGCCATCCATCTCGAGGCCGAATCGGGCCGCGAACTGGATGCCGCGCAGCACGCGCAGGCTGTCGTCGCCGAAGGTGCGCGGATCGACGGCGCGCAGAACCCGGCGCTCGAGCAGATCGCCGCGGCCGTCGAACGGATCGAGGTATTCGTCCGGTCAGCGGATCCCAGGAGATCGCGTTGACGGTGAAATCGCGGCGCCGCGCGGCCTCTTCCGGCGACATGTCCGGGTCGCCGACGACCTCGAACGCGCGATGCCCGCGGCCGATCTTCGACTCGCGGCGCGGCAGCGCGACGTCGACGTCGAGCGACCTTGTAGACGGTGAAGCTCTCGCCGACGGTGTTGACCGGCGCCGAGCGTCTGAGCAGCGGCTTCAGCCGATCCGCCGCGATGCCGTAGACCTCGACGTCGACGTCCTTGCTCGGCGCGACAGCAGGCGATCGCGCACCCAGCCGCCGACGATGAGCGCGCGGCCGCCGGCGGCGCGCACCAGGCGCGCGATCGTGGTCGCCGTGTCGAGGCTCATGACACGGATGGCCGGCGCGTTCGCAGCGGCGGCTCGAAGCGTCAGGCGCGTGGCGGAGACGACGCGCCGCCGGCCGTACCGGCGGACCAGGCGATCGGTGAAGGCCGGGCGCGAGGGCGTTGAGGATGGCCGAGCCACGCGACGCGCCGTGCGGATAGACTTCCGGCCGCGGCCGGCGGAAGCACTCGACGATCGCGTGCGCCACCTGGTCGACGGACTGCTTCGGGCCGAGGCCGGAGACGTCGTGGCCGAAGTCCCGCTCCATCGCGTCGCGGAACTCGGTGTCGGTCGAGACCGGAAAGACCGCGCTGATGTGGATGTCGGTGCCGGCGAACTCCGAGCGCAGCGACTCGGCGAAGGACGCCTGCGCCGCTTTCGTGGCGCTGTAGCCGCTCATGAACGGGATGCCGCGCCGGCCGACGATCGACGACACGAAGATCAGGTGGCCGCGACCCTGCGCGCGGAAGATCGGCAGCGCCGCGCGGGCGCCGTAGAACGAGCCGATGAAGTTGACGTCCATCATCCGCCGCATGATCTCCGGGTCCATCTCGTCGATCGTCGCCGTAGTAGCCGAAGCCGGCGTTGCAGATCATGATGTCGAGCCGGCCGAAGCGCCGACGTGCACGCGCGACCAGCGCAACGACGTCGGCTCGCGCGTCACGTCCATCGTCATCGCTTCGGCGCGTCCGCCGCCAGCGGCGAATGCCGTCGACGGCTTCGTCGAGTCGCTCAGTCCGCCGCGCGCCGAGCACGACGGCGACACCCTCCGCGGCGAGCCGCTCCGCCACGGCGAGACCGATGCCCGACGATGCGCCCGGTGATGACGGCGACCGCGCCGTTGAGGGTCATCAGCTGCATGATACAGTACGGTTCGGCGTACCGGTTCGATAGTCGAGTCCTGCGATTCTGAATCCATTCAGCATTCGGCATTCGACATTCAGCATCGCCTCATGGATCCTGTCATCGATCTCCTGCGCGATCTCGTCGCGATCGACTCCGTCAACCCGTCGCTGGTGCCCGGCGCCGCGGGCGAAGGCGCGATTGCCGACGGCGATCGCCGCAGCACCTGCGGCGCATCGGCTTCGACGTGCACGTCCAGGACGTCGCGCCGGGACGGCCGAATGTCGTCGGCGTGCTCGAAGGGCGCGCGGCCGGGCGGTCGCTGATGTTCTGCGGGCACATCGACACCGTCGGCGTCGAAGGCATGGACGCGCCGTTCGAGCCGCGCATCCGCGACGGCCGGCTCTACGGCCGCGGCGCGCAGGATATGAAGGGCGGCGTGGCGGCGATGATCGACGCGGCGCGCGTCACGTCGCCGAACGCGGCCTCGAGCGAGGGCAGGCTGATCGTCGCGGCCGTCGTCGACGAGGAGTACGCGAGCATCGGCGCCGACGCGCTCGTGCGGGAGTGGACAGCCGACGCCGCCGTCGTCACCGAGCCGACCGACCTGCAGGTCGCCATCGGTCACAAGGGCTTCGCCTGGATCGACGTCGAAACGATGGGCCGGGCCGCGCACGGCAGCCGGCCGCGCGACGGCCGCGACGCGATCATCCGGATGGGGCGCGTGCTGCATCGCCTCGAGACGCTCGACCGCGAGCTGCAGTCGGGGCCGCCGCATCCGCTGATGGGCACCGGCTCGCTGCACGCGTCGATCATCGACGGCGGCCGGGAGCTGAGCTCCTATCCCGACCGCTGTCGGCTGCAGATGGAGCGGCGAACGTGGTCGGTGAAGAGACCGGCGAAGGGGCTTTGAGGCGAAGTGCGACGCGATCCTGGATGGCCTGGCGCGAGAGGATCCGGAGTTCGCGGCCGCGGCCGCGCTGAGATTTTCGCGACCGCCCTACGAAGTTGCCGCCCGATCATCCGCTGTCGCCGATCGCTGGCGGCGCAGTCGAAGCATCGTGGCTGCGACTCGAACGGTCGGAATGAGCTTCTGGACCGACGCTGCCGTCCTGGCGGGCGCCGGCATTCCGTCGGTCCTCTTCGGACCGGGCGGCGCCGGCCTGCACAGCCGCGAGGAGTACGTCACCGTCGCCGACGTCGTGCTGTGCCGGGACGCGCTGACGGCGATCGCCTGGCCGCGGCGTGCGTGCTAGCCGATCGACGCCGCCGGCTCAGGCGCACTTGCGGAGCACCAGGCGCGGCTTGTTCAGCGTGTGGCGGCTGAGCGTCTCCCGCGTAACGCAGCCGCGGGCCCTGGCCGGAGATTTCCCAGCCCGGGGTGTCGTGCCCGCACGACGTGCACCGCATCATGACGCGATTGCCTTCGAAGTGCAGCACCGAATCATGGCCGTGCAGGCCGCAGATCACCTGGCCGAACGCGATGCCAGCCGGGCCATCGAGGCTGGCTTCCGCCGTTTCCTTGCGGCGTAACTTCCGTAGTCGCCGAGAGTTGCTGGGGATAGTTCGTGACCATGGGCGTCTCCCTGTAGTCTCCCGTTGCCCTCTCCGTTATGACTCCGACTCCAGTCGGCCGTTTCACCGTTGTTGCCGCGTCGCCTCCACGCTTCAATAGCTGTGCCACGGCTGCGATTTTTGCTGAATTTGCATTGATGATCAACGATTTAGAGTGGCTGCAACCGTGCGATTACAGGACTGACGATGTCGCGGCTGGAGACCCTGCGAACGCCGGAACCCCTAGTGAGCGGGAATACACAGGTTCGGCGGCTGAGGCATGGGCCGCGGAAGGTAGACAAAGTCGCCCCAGCTGGGCGCCTTTTGGCGCCTGGACAGGCGGCTCCGGGCCGATCTGCCGGGCTCTTGAGCCGGCTAGTTGGAGCTGGAGAACGGCTAGTGGGTGCGGGGGATCCGGCGGCTTCCGGTGAGAAGGTGCTGGAGGGTTCGGGCGTAGTAGCGGAGGACCGTCCGTTCGCGCACGCGGAAGCGGCCGCCGCGCTCGACGAAGATGATGTTGCGCGGCCGCCAGGGCGGCCGGCCGCCTCCTCGACGGCCTGGCGGCCGTCGTCGACACCCAGGTTGGCGCCGGCGGCGCCCAGGGTTTCGATTAGCTCATCGGCGCGCGATTCGAGCTCGCGGCGCGTGATCGACGGACGCATCGCCGCGGCGACGACCGCGGTCGGCAGCACCTTGTAGAGCCGGCCGATGGCGTCGCGGATCTGATGCGCGAGGGTCATCACGTCGCGGCGCGACTCGGGGTCGTAGCCGTCGAGCGGGATCGGCGCACCGAAGGTGACGAACGCCCGCGACTGATACCGACCGCGTACCGCACCATCTCGGCGACTTCGCGCGCGAACGGCCGCTGCCGCGCGCTTCGCTCCCTGGTGCGCGAGGATGTGATCCTCGAGCACGAGGTCGTAGGCCACGGCCATCGGGACGATCGACGAGTCGGTGCGTTCGGCTTGCAGCGCGGCGTGCAGCAGCCCCGTCTTCGGCGACTTCAGCTCGCCGGTGTAGCTGCGCCCGCCCTCGATGTAGAACAGCAGATCGTGGCGCTGCAGGAGCTCGGCGACGTAGGCCTTGAGCGTCACGAGATAGGCGGGATCCTTGGCGTTGCGCCGAATCGGGATCGCGCCGGTGACGTGGCGATGGATCAGCCCGAGCGGGCCGCCGAAGAGATTGATGCCGGCGGCAATGACCGGCGGGCGGATGCCGTTGTCGTCGATGACGAGCGGCTCGACGAGATAGTCGAGGTGGCTCTTGTGATTCGAGATGTAGATGTCCCGCCCGCGCCGCGTCGCTTCCTGCGCGATGCCGACGTGCTCTTCGATGCGCTCGATCTTGCGGAGAATGGGATAGAGCGGGTGTTTGAGCGCGCGATAGATAGGGTAGCGCTGCGTCGTCCGCAGCTCATCGAGGTAGGCATGGATCCGCTCGCGCGCCTGCAGCTCTGACTGCCCGTGCCCGCCCCGCAGGTAGCGCCCTACGTCTTGGCGCGCCAGCACTGCCTGGGTGATGTCGTCGAGCATCCGGCAACGGACTATATCAAAGATACTGCCCTGTATACTGACGTCCTTGACCGCCTCGAATACCCTGAGCCGCCTCGGATGTGATGCCGGTCAGTCGCGCCCGCCTCTCGCTCCTGGCTTCGCTACCGCCGCGTCACGGCCGCGGGCCGTGGTCCTGTTCGCTCTGCTCGCCGTCCTGGGCTCGGGTTCGAGGGCGCCAGCGCCGGAGCGCCGGCGCAGCGCGTCAGCTTCCAGACCGATGACGGCGTCGACCGTCGCGGCGACGTGGCACGAGCCTCCAGCGCGGCCGGCGCCTGCCGTCATCTTGTGCACATGCTGCAGAGATCGCAGGCGCGACTGGGAGGGCTCGCCGCCCAGGCTGCGCCGCCGAAGGCATCGGCGGGCTCGCCGTCGACCTGCGCGGCCACGGCGACACGCCCGGCAGCGCCGCAGGACTTCGCCGGCATGGTGCAGGACCTCCGCGCGGCGCGGCAGTATCTCGCCGCTCGCGGCGACGTCACGCCCGGCCGGATCGCGATTCCGGCGCGTCGATTGGCGCGACGCTCGGCGGCTCAGGCGGCGGCCGAGGATCGCGTCGGTCGCCAGCCTCGCGCTCTTGTCGCCGTCGCTCGACTACCGCGGCCTGCGCCTCGATGCCGGCGGTCCGCAAGTTCGGCGCCCGGCCCGTTGCTGCTCGTTGCCAGCGACGACGACGGCTATGCCGTCCGGTCGGTGCGGGAGCTGCAGAAGGCCGGCGGCGGCGTCCGCGAAGCCGCCATCCTCAGCCGCGCCGGGCACGGCACGGCGATGTTGCCGAGCGATCCCGATCTCGCCGGCGGCTGGTGGAATGGTTCCGACGAACGCTGCTATGATCGAACGCTGTTGTCCCAGGGCCTGTCCAAGTGTCCAGAGACTCAATCATTTTCGGCATCGCCGGCGTGTTCTTCGGCATGCTCGTCGGCTGGATCATCGGCAGCCAGCAGGGCGCCGGCGCGCGACCCGCTGCGGCGCCGGCAGCGGCGCAGGCCGCCGCGCCGACGCCCGCGGCAGGCCGACGGCGAAGCCGCTCGACGAGGCGCGCGCCGCGTCGCTCTCGCAGGAGGCCGGCGAGCAATCCGCGCGACGTCCAGGCGCGGCTCGAGCTCGGCAACCTCTACTTCGACTCCGAACGCTTCGCCGACGCCGCGCAGCTGGTACGAGCAGGCGCTCGCCATCGAGCCGCGCAACGTGAACGCCAGCACCGACCTCGGCATCGGCTACTACTACATGAACCAGCCGGACCGGGCGCTGGCGCAGTTCGATCGCTCGCTCGCCATCGATCCGCGGCACACGAAGACGCTTCTGAACGTCGGCATCGTTCGCGCATATGCCAAGGAAGATCTCGAAGGCGCCGCGCAGGCCTGGCAGCGCGTTGTCGAAATACGCGCCGGACTCGCCGGAAGGAAAGCGTCGCGCAGCAGGCGCTCGAGAGCGTGCGAAGCGCCCATCCCAATGTCGGCGCCCAGGGCACTGGCAGCAAGCCGTCCGGGTCCTGAGCAGGAGTCGCGCCATGGTCCTGCGGCTGCTGCAGCTCCTGCTGATTCTCGCCGTCGTTCGCGCCGTCTGGCGGCTGGCGAAAGGCGTGCTCGAAGGCGCCGGCTATGCCCGCGTCGATGGCACCGCGCAAGCGTCGGGCGTCAAGCTCGAACGCGATCCGGACTGCGGCACCTTCGTCTCGCCGACGAGGGCGCCCGCCTTGCGCATCGGCGGCGCAGACGGTTTATTTCTGTTCCGACAAGTGCCGGCGCGAATGGGAGCGGCGGTGACGCGCCCTCCAGGCTCGCTAGATGCCGCAACGATCAGAGCAGCAGCTCCGCGCGGACATCGTCGAGGTCGGCCGCCGCCTCTACGCCCGCGGCTATACCGCCTCGAACGACGGCAACATCAGCCTCCGCCTCGACGCGGCGCGGCTGCTGATGACGCCGACGAGCGTCTGCAAGGGATTCATGTCGCACGGACATGATGTGCATCACCGATCTCGACGGCAAGAAGATCGCCGGCGACCGCAATCCGTCGTCGGAGATGAAGATGCACCTCGAGGTCTACCGCCAGCGCCCCGAGGTGCAGGCCGTGGTCCACGCGCACCCGCCGATTGCGACCGGGTTCGCCGTCGCCGGCATTCCGCTCGATCGCGCCGTGCTCGCCGAGGTCGTGACGACGCTCGGCAGCGTGCCGATTGCGGAATACGCGACGCCGTCGACGCGCGAGCTGCCGGAATCGGTGCGCAAGTACGTCAAGGCGCACGACGGGATGCTGCTCGCCAACCACGGCGCGCTGACGATGGGTCCGGATGTCTTCGCGCGCCTACTACAAGATGGAGACGATCGAGCACTTCGCGAAGATCAGTCTCGTGGCGCGCATGCTCGGCGGCGAACGCCTGCTGTCGCGCGAGGAAGTGGCGCGGCTCGAGAAGCTGCGCGGCTCGTACGGCATCGCCTCGCCGGCGCCGATTTGCGCCGGATCCGAGCGCCCGAACGGCGTCGATTGACTGTCAGGTCGTGCAGTCGCCGCTCGTCGACGCCGGGCGAGCGGCTGGTGTCCGACCGGGTGAGCGGCGGCGTGGCCGCCGCCGCGGCCCGGTGGCGGCGTAGGCCCGGATCAGGAAATTCGGCTAACATACAGCGAACTCACGGCACTGATCGAGGACGCGGTCAGAAGCTCTCAAGTAGTCCGAGACGGCTCTGGAGGCAGCAAGATGGGTGAGGCGCTCGGCATGGTCGAGACCAAGGGGCTCGTCGCGATGATCGAAGCCGCGGACGCGATGGTCAAGGCCGCCAAGGTCACGCTGGTCGGCTGGGAGAAGATCGGCGCCGGCTACGTGACCGCGATCGTGCGCGGCGACGTCGCGGCGGTCAAGGCGGCGACCGATGCCGGCGCGGCGGCGGCCCGCCGGGTCGGCGAGCTCGTGTCGGTGCACGTGATTCCGCGGCCGCACGCGAACCTCGAAGAGGCGCTGCCGATTGGAAAGGCGACCGCGAACGCGAAATGATCCTCGCGAAGATCGTGGGCACCGTCGTCGCGACGCGTAAGGACGATCGGCTGCGTCAGCAGCAAGCTGCTCGTGGCTCGGCCGATGGATCCACGCGGCAAGCCCGAGGGCAGCTACCTCGTCGCCGTCGACACCGTCGATGCCGGCATCGGCGAGACAGTGCTGATCGTCAGCGGCAGCTCGGCGCGCATGGCCGCGGGACTGAAGGATTGCCCGGTCGACGCCGCCATCGTCGGCATCGTCGACGACCATCGAAGTCAGGGACTCCGGAGGAGCTGACGCGAGATGCAGCTCGCGCGCGTCATCGGCGAGGTCGTGGCGACGATCGAAGGACGCCAACCTGATCGGCGATGAAGCTGCTCGTGCTCCAGCCACTCGCGGCCTCGGGCGAGCCGTGCAGGCCGCATCGCTCGTCGCTCTCGATTCGGTCGGCGCCGGCGTTGGCGAGAACGTCTTCTTCGTCCGCGGCCGCGAAGCGGCCTTCCCCTTCTATCCCGCCGAGCCGCCGACCGACGCCACGATCGTCGGCATCGTGGATTACTGGCACACGGAGAATCGGTGTCAGGTCCGGCCTGATGCAAATCGCGAGAGTTGTCGGCACCGTCGTTTCGACGCAGAAGAATCGCAAGCTCGAAGGCGCGAAGCTGCTGCTGGTGCAGCCGCTGACGATTGACGACCAGCCGCGCGGCGTGGCGCTGCTCGCGATCGATTCGGTCGGCGCCGGAATCGGCGAGAAAGTGCTGGTCGTGATCGAAGGCAAGGCGGCCGGCGACGCGCTCGGGAGGAAAGCCGCGGCGGTCGATGCCGCGATCATCGGGATCATCGACGCGGTGACGTGCCAGCCGGACCTGCTGGCCTGAGAACGGTGCGCTGATGGACGAAGAAACACTGCGCGCGCTGGTACGGCAGGCGGTCGCGCAGCATCTGCAGAATCCGGCGCCGGCCGTCCGAGCCGGCCGCTGACCGTCGTCTCCCACGCCAGTCACGTTCGCTATCTCCTGCCCGAATCCGACGGGCCGTGCCTCATCGAACCGACTGTTCAGTGCAACCACTGTGGCTACTGCCAATCACACGGACACTGATCAAAGGCCCCGCGTCCTCCTGACGCGACGCATTCCATCGTCGGTTCAGTCAAAGCTCGAAGCGGCGGTACGAGCTCGAGGTCTACGACGGCCCGGTGCCGCTGACCCGGAACAACTGTCGCAGCGGCTGCAGGGAAAGCACGGGCTCGTCTGTGTCCTCACCGATCCAGTCAACGCCGCCGTCCTCGAAGCGGCGAACGACCTGAAAGTCGTGTCGAACATCGCCGTCGGCTACGACAACATCGATGTCGCCGCGGCGTCCGCGCGCGGCATCGTCGTCACGAATACGCCGGATGTGCTGACCGAGGCGACCGCCGAGCTGACGTGGGCATTGATTCTCGCGGTCACGCGGCGGATTGGCGAGGGTGAACGGCTGGTGAGGCGCGGCGGCTGGAAAGGCTGGGCGCTCGACTTCATGCTCGGGATGGAGCTGCGCGGCAAACAGCTCGGGATCATCGGCCGCGGCCGCATCGGCCGCGCCGTGGCCGCGCGCGCACCGGCTTTCGGGATGACGGCCGTGTTTGCCGCCCGCGGGGCGCGATCGTCCGGCGATTTGCCGGAGATGTCGCTCGACGAACTGCTGGTCACGTCGGACGTCATCTCGATTCACACGCCGCTGACGGCGTCGACGCGTCACATGATCGATCGGCGCGCGCTCGCGCGCATGAAGCGGTCGGCGTTTCTCGTCAACACCGCGCGCGGGCCGATCGTCGACGAAGAAGGCCTGGCGTGGGCGCTCAAGGAACGCTTGATTGCCGGCGCGGCGCTCGATGTCTACGAGCGTGAGCCGGAGGTCTTCGCCGGGCTCCTCGACCTCGAGAACGTTGTCCTCGCGCCGCATCTCGGCAGCGCGACGCGGGAAACACGGACGGCGATGGCCGATCTGGCAGTGGCGAACAACCTCGCCGTGCTCCACGGCCGCCCGCCGTTGACACCAGTTGCGCCGCCACCGCTGCGGGCTGATCGGCGCTGCGCCAGGTTCCAGCTCGCTCTGCAAAAGATCGTGCCGCTTCCGCCACAACCAACGATTCCACGAGGACGCATCGGCGCCGTCATGCGGCGGCTCGGCACGCGCCATCCAGGGGCTCGAAGAACCCGCGGTCGAGAAGATTGCCGAGGAGCAGCAGGACGATCCGTTCCAGATCCTGATTGCCACGATGCTCTCGGCACAGACGCGCGACGAGGTGACGGCGGCGGCCTCGCGACGCCTTTTTCGCGTTGCGCGGACGCCAAAGACCCTGGCCAGGCTGCCGGCACCAGAGATCGAACGGTTGATCTACCCGGTGAGCTTCTATCGCAACAAGGCGGTGCACGTCAGGGAGGCCTGCCAGCAGATTCTCGAGCGGTTCGGCGGTGTCGTGCCGCCGGACGATGGAGGAACTGCTGACGCTGCCTGGCGTCGGCAGGAAGACGGCGAACCTCGTGCTGATCCTGGCGCATCGCAGCAGCCGCAACATCTGCGTCGACACGCACGTGCACCGCATCTCGAATCGCCTTGGCTGGGTGGTGACCAGAACACCGGAAGAGACCGAACACGCCTTGTATGCGGTCATGGCGCGGCGGTGGTGGCCTGTCGTCAACCTGTACCTGGTGACATGGGGGCAGAATGTCTGCCGTCCGGTGTATCCGCTGTGTCCCGGTTGCGCGGTTGCCGCACTTTGTCCGAAAATCGGCGTCACTAAAATGGGGAGAAGCGAAGCATGAAGCGAGACGAAGGTCGTTGCGCAAGTCGTTGCAGGCTTGTAGCGTATGCGATGGTGTTCCTCCTGCTGGCGCCACTGGCGGGGCGGGCGCAGCAGCCGTCGGCCGGTGCGGGACCGACCATCGTGCTCGAGACCGCCAAGGGCACGATCGAGATCGAGACCTATCCGGAGGAGGCGCCAAAGACGGTCGAGTACGTGCTGGCGCTCATCAAGAAAGGGTTCTACAACGGCCAGCGTTTTCACCGCGCGGAGGCGGGTTCGTGATTCAGATCGGTGATCCGCGACGCGCGACATGACCAAACAGGCGACGTGGGGCACGGGTAACAGCGGCACGACGGTCGGCGTCGCCGAGATCACCAAGAAGCGCAAGAACGGACCGGGCGCGGTCGGCCTCGCGCACAGCGGTTCGGCGAAAGATGCGTCGAGCCAGTTCTACATCACGCTGCGCGCCGCGCCTTCGCTCGACGGACGCTTCGCCGTCTTCGGCAGGGTGATCAAAGGCCTCGACGTCGCTGCCAAGATTCAGAAGTCGGACGTCCTCAAGAGGGCTTCCGTGAGGGAATGAGCGAGGTCGGCGGCAGAATCTTCACCAGGCCCTTGAGGTCGGGGTAGTGTTCGACGAACTCCTCCGGATATTCGCCCGGCAGTGGTTGGCCGAACTGGTGCTTGAGGATTGCTGCATTCGCCACGGCCTTCGCCGAAAAATGGTTATTGGCGTACATGTACGCCTTCTTTACCGCGCGTGACGCCCGGTCAGCGGCTGCTGCGAACGGCTCGAGCTCGGAGGCCGAATACAGGTAGTTGTAGCGGTCCTCGGACTTCTCGTGCGTCCACCACTGCGCGCTGTTGCGGCCGTGCAGCCGCAGGTAGTAGAACGACCGCACGTTCGGCCTGAAGTCCTGCCTGATGGACGTCTTGAACTTTGGCTCGTCGATCTGCGCCCATGCCGCGCCGAAGCTCTCGAGCAGCGCGAGGGGCTCTTCCGGATTGTCGCTCCAGCTGCGATGCCGCAACTCGACGGCGATGCTGTAGTCCTTGAACTGTCCGAGCAGCCATTCCAGGTAGCCGCGCGTATCAGGCTCGTTGGTGAAGCTGGCGGGAAACTGGGCAAGCAGCGGGCCGAGCTTGGCGGCGGCCGCCAGCGGATCGATCGCGCGGCGGAACTCGTCGACGTCACGAGTATCGAGGCTGAACGGATCGCCGCCCGCCTTCTTGATACATCTCGGGATGCGTGAACTTCTGGAAGAGTTTGAGCGAGAACTCGAAGTCCGGCGGCGTGCGGTTCGCCCAGCCGGCCGCCGTCTGCTGGTGTCGGCACACCGTAGAAAGTCGAGTTGATCTCGACCGTGTCGAAGTGGTCGGCGTAGAAGGCGAGATCGTCGAACTTCGGCGCGCCGCGCCCTTTTGCCTTCGGCGGGTAGAAGATGCCGTTCCACGTTCCCTTGCCTGACGGGTAGCTCCAGCCAGACGTGCCGATGCGAACGGGCATTGGTTACTTCTTGTACTCGTCCTTGTCGAAACCGAACGTGACCTTCGAGCCGCGGATGAGGATCGGCCGTTTGATGAGGTTGGGCTGTTCCATCATCAGGTCGATGGCTTCTTTCTTGGTGCGCGGCAGCGGCCGCTGCTTGAACACGGGGCTGCGCGTGCTCACGAACGACAACAGGTGGTCGGCGTCTATGTGCTTCTCGAGGAACGCGCGATCGGGAGGATTCCTGTTGATATCGCGCTCTTCGACCTCGATTTTCTGCTGCTCGAGAAAGGCTTTGGCGTTGCGGCACGTCGTGCACGTGGGCTTGGTATAGAAGACTGGCTTGGCCATGGCCTATTGTAAATCCCCGACGCGGTACAATTGCAGGCAGCGCGGATGTTGACTATCAACGAAATCTTCCATTCGATCCAGGGCGAGTCGACCCACACGGGCCTGCCGTGCGTGTTCGTGCGTCTCACCGCCTGCGACCTGCGCTGCTCGTGGTGCGACACGCCATACGCCTTTCACGAGGGCCGGAAGATGAGCGTTGCCGAAGTGGTGGCAAACGTCGCCGCGTTCGAGTGTCCGGTGGTCGAGATTACGGGCGGCGAGCCGTTGCTGCAGCCGGACGTGTATCCGCTGATGGACGAGCTCCTCGGGCGCGGGCACACCGTGATGCTGGAGACTGGTGGGCATCGCAGCGTCGATCGCGTCCCGCCCGGCGTTATCCGCATCATCGACGTCAAGTGCCCGGCGAGCGGCGAATCCGACAAGAACCACTGGCCGAATCTCGACGCGCTGACGCCGATCGACGAGGTCAAGTTCGTGATCCAGGATCGCGGCGACTACGAATATGCGAAGGACGTCATCACGCGTCACGCTCTGGCTGGACGCTGCGCGGCAATCCTGATGTCGCCGGTGCATGGCGTCCTCGCCGGCAAGGACCTCGCCGACGTGGATCCTGGCCGATCGCCTGCCAGTGCGGCTGCAGCTGCAGGCGCACAAGTACATCTGGAGCCCGGAGACCCGCGGCGTCTAAGGCCACGGACAGCACCGCGGCCACGGACAACACGGACAACACGGACAATCGTGAATAACACTGGCAACCCTGGCGGTCGGCGCGCGATTGTGCTGCTCAGCGGCGGGCTCGACTCTTTCACCGCGGCGGCGATGGCCAAAGCCGAGGGCTATGAGCTCCATGCTCTCAGCATTCGCTACGGTCAAATCCACGCGCGCGAGATCGAGGCGGCGCGCGCGGTGGCACGCGCGCTTGGCGTTGCCCGGCACCTCGAGCTTGCAGTCGACCTCGCCGCATTCGGTGGTTCGGCGCTCGTCGGAGACGGCGCGATTCCAAAGGATCGCGCGCTCGAGAGCGATCACAGCATTCCTTCGACGTATGTTCCCGCGCGCAACACGGTGTTCCTGTCGCTGGCTTTGGCATGGGCGGAGGTGGTGGGCGCGACCGCAATCGTCATCGGCGTGAACGCCCTCGACTACTCCGGCTATCCGGACTGCCGTCCCGAGTATCTCCGGGCCTTCGAAGAGATGGCCCGGCTCGCAACGAAGGCTGGCGTCGAAGGGCGTCCGCTGACGATCCTTGCGCCGCTCCTGCACCTGTCGAAAGCCGAGATCATCACGCGCGGCGTGGCGCTTGGCCTCGACTACGGCCTGACGCACAGCTGCTACGATCCGACGCCGTCAGGAGGGCCGTGCGGCCGCTGCGACAGTTGTCGGCTGCGGGCCAAGGGCTTCGCGGAGGCCGGCGTCGTCGGATCCAGTGCGGGGATGATGGAGACGCCGTCGCCAACAGCGGGCACGCGCGGAGCGCGGACGAGGACGGGTTCTGCGAAAGCACGCCTGTACGGTCGGTGTAGCCCGCCCGGTGCGTTACCCCGGATCCGCTGATCATCGAGCCACAAGCACGCCTTCGTGCGTCTTCGAAACTTCGTATCTTCGTGTTGAACGTCAAGAACGTCTCGAGAACTGACAGAAGTGACAGAACGCATCTACTACACCGATCCCTACGCGACAGAGTTCGATGCCACGATCGTCCGCATAGACCCGGTCGCGGACAATCCCGCGCATCGCCGCGTCGTGCTCGATCGCACGGCCTTCTACCCGACGTCGGGCGGGCAGCCGTTCGATACCGGCACGCTCGGCGACGTCCGCGTCCTCGAGGTCGAAGACGCTGACGACGGTGAGGTCGTGCACATCGTCGAAGGCGACGTCGGCACCGGCGTGGTGCATGGCCGCATCGACTGGGAGCGCCGCTTCGAGCACATGCAGCAGCACACGGGCCAGCACGTCCTGTCGGCGGCATTCGATCGAGTGCTGAAAGTGCCGACCGTCAGCTTTCACCTCGGCACCGCCTCGTCCACGATCGATCTTGCGCGCGAGGTCAGCGCCGCCGAGATTGCACGCGCCGAGCGCGAGGCAAACCGGATCGTCTGGGAAGATCGTCCGGTGGCAATCCGCTTCGCCGACGCGGCCGAAGCCGCGACGCTCGGCTTGCGCAAAGAGTCGAAGCGCGAGGGCGTGCTACGTTTGGTCGACGTGGAGAACTTCGACGTTTCCGCGTGCGGCGGCACGCATGTCGCGCGCACGGGCGCGATCGGAGTGATTGCGGTTGCCGGCGCGGAGAGATTCAAAGGCGCGACGCGGCTCGAGTTCCTCTGCGGTGGCCGGGCGCTGGCCGGATATCACGCGCTGCGCGACAGCGTTGCCGGCAGCGTTCGACTCTTGTCCGTGTTGCCGGCTGAACTGCCGTCCGCGATTGAGCGCGCTGCAGGCCGAGGCTCGTGAGCTGAGGGGCCAGATCAAGGATCTGCACGGCCGCGCTCGCAGAACACGAGGCCGCAGCGCTCATCGCTCGCGCCGAGCCCGCCGGGTCGTCGCGCGCCGTCGTCGCCGCGCTGGCCGGATGGGACGCCAACGGCCTGAAGGGCATTGCGTCGACGATTGCCGCTCGTCCCGGACACGTGGCGATCCTCATCAGCACACCGACTCCCGCCGCCGTCGTGGTGGCTCGCGCTCCAGACGTGACGATCGACGCTTCCGCAACGCTGAAGAAATTGACGGCGCAGTTCGGCGGCAAGGGCGGCGGCCGTCCGGAGCTCGCCCAGGGCGGTGGACTCCAGGGCGACGTCGAAGAGATGCTGCGCGCCGCGCGGGCGCTTCTAACGGCCTGAACGATCGAAGAGCTCTGATCCTGGCACTGCTTGGTCCAAGGCTTGGCACCGCTGAGGTCACACGGAGGCCCGCAGAGGACCGCCAGCTTGATCCTCGTGGGACGTCGGCTCAGCAGGTACCGAATTGGTCAGGGCCCCGCTTGTTGACGCCACGCTGCTCTTCGTGCCGTTCTCCGGACTCGTCGTGACTTCGTGTTGAACCGTGACACGCGTCGATCCGCGGGATCAGCGTCCCCGCGTGAAGTTGGCGAGATGCTCGATGCCGAGATCGGCAATCCAGTTGACCGTTGCCGCGGGGATGACGAAGTCGTTGGCGATGATGGAGAAGACGAGCATCTCCCCGTCGCGGCTCTTGACGTAGCCGGAGACGGCGCGCACGTTTGAGATCGATCCCGTCTTGACCAGTGCGTTGCCGGCGGCCCGCGTTCGCTGGAGCCGTGACGCCATCGAGCCGTCTTTGCCGGCAATAGGGAAGGTCGCCATGAACGGTTCGCGGTTCGCCGATTTGTACTCGCGTTCGAGGACCGACGTGACAGTTGCCGCAGTCACGTAGTTATAGCGCGAGAGTCCCGACCCATCGGCGTTGACGTACGCGTCGTCGCGAATTCCCCATGACGCCAGGGCGCCCCGTACCGCCGTCAGTCCGCCCTCGAAAGTCCCCAGGCCGCCGCGGGCGGCGCCGAGCGCCTTGAGCAGCGTCTCGGCGTAGAGATTCTGGCTGACCTTCATCAGCACCGTCGCCACATCGCGCAACGGCGGCGATTGCGTCGTCACGATCGTCCGCGCCTCGCCCCGTTGTCCCGCCATCTCGGCGGCGACATCGTCGAAGTCAGCCGCCGCGCCGGAGACGGTGATCCCGCGCGCGATCAACCCATCCTTCACGGATTGCGCGAAGAAGAGCGTGGGATTGACGACGGCGACTGTGCGTTCGAGCGGTGCCGAGTCGGCGGGGATGCTGCCGCTGACTTCGAGGATGGGCTGATCGAGGCGGCGGCGATAGTCGATGGTCGCAGCGGATCCGCTCGCGCCCGTCGTGACGCGATTGACGAGCGTCAGTCCCGCGCCGGCCTACAGTATCACTTGCGCCGGGTCACCCGCTTGCGCTGCCGGGCGGACGAACAAGAGTCGCGACATCCTCGTTGAACTGCAGCGCCCCGACGGGCGCGGCGTAGCCGAACTGCAAGTAGTCCCACGCCCATCCCGGGCCGATGCCCTCATCGTCAAAAACCTGATCGTTGCCGATGATCCGGCCGTCGATTTGCTGGATGCCGGCAGCGCGCAGCGCCGACGCCCACTCGTCGAGAACGGCCGCGGCTCGTTTGTCACGAGCTGTTGATCGTCGGATCGCCACCGCCGCGGATGATGAGATCGCCTTTGAGCGTACCTGCTTCAATCGTTGCCGACGTTTCGAGGGACGTCGGGAAGCGATAGTCCCACCCGAGCGTGTCGGCGGCAGCAGCAAGGGTGACGATCTTCAGGTTGGACGCCGGCATCATGAGCCGGTCCTGGTTCAGTTGATACAGCTTTTCGCCAGTGTCGAGAGATCTGACGTCCACTGCCCAGACGCCGCGAGACATGATCGCGGCGCCGAACACATTTGTCAGGTCGGTTTGCAGCTGGCGGACTGCCGCGGAGGCGCGTTGAGGACTTTGTAGCCGTGGTGCCGGATGGCAGCCCGGGTGGCTGCCTGGCCGAGCATGCCGACGTCAGGAGCAACACGGACAGAATCGCGATCCAGCGCATCAGCCCTTTCCGTGTTGTCCGTGTGATCCGTGGCTCGTGCTGTCCGTGTCGTCCGTGGCTCTATTTACCACTCGGCGGCGTCGGTGGCGTTGCTGGCTGCGGTGGCTTGATGCCCTCGAGCGACTTGACGATGTTGTCGATCGTTGCCGCGTCGACCTTGGCCACGCCAGATTCGCCGTCGCGGGCCGCGAACCCGTCGCTGCCGCTGCGCGCGAGCGTGAGCTTTTCGATGCGCTTGCCTTCGTCTGACGTCAGGGAGATCGCCACCTCGGGTTTGTCGAGGTTGGTCTTGGCAGCGCTGTCGACGAAGCTCGTGGCGCGGGCAGCGGTGACGGCGGCGAGCAGGTTGTCGACGGTGGTCTGATCGACATCCGCGGCCGTTGGCGCCGTCTGCTTCCACTTCTCCTCGTCCTGGCCTTCCTTGTTTTTCGTCTTCGTCTTCTCGAACACCGTCGTCTGGCCGTTGCGGGTGACTTCGAGCCGCGTCGAGTTGAACGGCCGGCCGTCGAGGAGGTCTTTCTGCCGGAATTCGCCGATGTCCTTGGTGACGTCGGCATCGAGTGACGACTCGACGGTGACAATCATGGGCCGCGACTGGTCCTTCGCATAGACGGCGCCTTCGCCGGCAGCTTTCCCGAGAAGCAGCATCGCTTGGGATGACCCTTGCCCCAGCGTGATCGTGGTCGTGGGCTTGTCGAGGCCGTACTCGGCGAGCGCCGGCGCCTCGGGAGCGACGATCGATTTCGCCTGGAGGGTGTGCAGCTTGCTCACGATTCCGTCGACGGTCGTGAAGTCGGCGCGCGCCTTGATTGGCGACGTCAGCTTCCACTCACCGTCAGCCTTGGCGAATTGCAGCACGCCTTTCGGCGAAGTCAGCGTGAGCGCTTCGACCTTGTCGCGCTCGATCTTGAGCACCGTCTTGTCGCGAAGATCGAACGTCGTCTTGTTGAGGTTCGCTTCGACGAAGGACGGGATCAGAAACACACGCTTCTGATCCGCGAGCTTGGCATAGAGGTCGGTACCCGCCGGCGTCTTGCGGCCAATCTGCAGATGCTGTTCCTTGCCGCCCGCCTTGAAGGTGACTTCGATGCGCGGCTGCGACAGGCCGTATTCGGCGAGGTCCGCGGGATTGTCGTCGATGACGCGCTGCATCTCGAGCGTGGACAGGTTGCTCGTCAGGCCGGAGACTGCGGCGCCGTCGGGTTGCGTCGCGATCGGCTCTACAACCTGCCAGTCTTTGCCGGTCTTCTTCAGCGTCGTCTTGTCGCCCGATTCCGATTTGACGATCAGCTCGTCGATCTTGTCGGACTCGACCGTGAAGACCTTGTCCTTCGCGTTTGCGTCCGCGCGGATCGCGCTTCGATTCGACGAAGTAGATCCACCCGCCGAGACCGGCGCAGATGACGAGGAGGATCAGAAAGCGAATGCCGCGCATCCTATCGCCTCCGCCACCAGGTCTGGATGCCCGCCAGGAAGATCAGCCCTGGCAGGATCGCCAGCGTGAACCAGAAGATCATCGTGTCCTGACCGGCGGTCAGCGTGATGCGGCGATCCTCGGGGTTCCTCGGCCGGACGGAGATCAGGTTGTCCTGCTGCGCGAGCCAGTTCACGATGTTCAGGAACATGTCGCGGTTGCCGCCCATGCCGGCGACGGAATTGGCCGCGAAGTCGGAGTCGCCGACGACGACAAGGCGCGTCTCAGGCTTGTTGGGGTCCGGCTCCTGGCCATCGGCCGGCGGTGGTGGCGCTGGCCCCGGCAACCGGTGCGTTGACCGCGACGGCCAGCGAAATCGGGCCCGGAGTGTCTCCCTTGTCCGGCTCCGGACTTGCCTCACCCTTGGTCGTCAACGTGGCCAGATCCGTCTCGGCCCAGCTGTTGCGCCCGCTCATGACGAACGACGTCGCCGTGCGTCCGTTCGGCGCGCCCTCAATCGGCTTGACCGATCGGCTGTAGGGATAGGCCGTCAGGAGACGGAAGGTGCCTGTGATGGCGTGGAACGGATACTGCGCCGCGACAGGAACGTCAGCCTGCGTGCCGCGCAACTGGCTCATCGGATCGAGGACGGCGTTCGTTCCGACTTCAACCGACCAGTCCTTGAGCAGGGCGATGAGGTTGGTCAGCGGGGGAGCGTCGGGCTTCTGCGGCGGATCGATCAGGATCAGCAGCTTGCCACCCTTGGCGAGAAGCGCCTGGAGTTTGGCAATCTCCGGCGGCAGGAGATCGGACTTCGGTCCAGCCACCACGACGACCGCTGCGTCGGCGGGAATCTCCTGTTGCAGGAGAACCAGCGGTTCGGTGACGAAGTTATCTGCCTTCAGCTCCTCCGCGATGCCGCCGTACCCGGCGCCATCCGATCCGCTGAGGTCGCGTTCTCCATGCCCGGTCACGAAGTAGACCTTCGGCTGCTTGCCCTGGACGACCTTGATGAGCCCGTTGGTCACGTCCTGCTCGGCGTCCGACGTCACGCGCTGCACGCGCCCTTCGTACTCGAGAACGATGGTTCCCATCGCGTTCTCTTTCAGCTTGTCGGCCATCGACGGACGCTTCTCCGGATCGATGTACTCGACCTGCAGCTGTTTGGTCACGTACTGGTATTCGTCGAGTCTGGTGCGGAAACGGTCGAAGTCCTCGGTCTTCGCGAAGACCGTCGCGTGCACGGGCTTGGTCAGCCCCTGCAGGACCTTCTTCGTCTGATCCGACAACGAGTACTGGCTCGCCGCCGTCAGATCCCAGCGCTTGTTGTGGCGTTCGGCCAGGTAGTTGATGGCGCCGAGGATCGCGAGCACAACGAGGACGCTCGCCCCGGCGAGCGTGCCATAGCGGGCTTGCCGTCCGGAGAAGTCGCGCGCGATTTCGCGCCACTGGCTGAGGACGTACAGCAGCACGCAGACGAGGCCGCCAATCGCCAGGCCATACCACCAGCCCCATTCCGGCCGCAGGTTGCGAATTGCGACCGACGCAAACACGAGGGCGACGCCAAGCCAGCCCAGAAGTCCGAGAAGTCGTTTCAACATAGGGAATCGTCAGTATGAAGATGCAGTTCGGTTAGCCGCGCCAGCGTTCCGAATCGACGGACTTGGCGGTCAGGAACAGCCCGAACGTGATGAAGCTCAAGTAGTAGACGAGATGTTTCGTGTCGATGATGCCCTTGGTGAAATCGTCCAGGTGCTCGGTGATCGAGAGGAAACCGACGACGACACGCCCCGTGGGGCCCACCGAGTCGGCGAACCAGTTGATGATCCAGAGCATCAGGAACACCGCGAACGTGAGCACGCCGGCGACGATCTGATTCTTGGTCAGGCTCGACAGGAACAGGCCCACCGACAGGAAGCACCCGCCGAGCAGCAGCAGCCCGAGATAGCCGGTCAACACGGGCTTGAGCTCGGGATTGCCGAGGCGAAAGAGAATCGCGATGTCGATCGCGGTGACGAGCAGCATGGCCGCGAAGAGTCCCATCGCGCCGAGGAACTTGCCGACGATGATCTCGAGGTCGGTGATCGGCGACGTGAGGAGAAGCTCCATCGTGCCCGAGCGTTTCTCTTCCGCGTAGGTCCGCATCGTCACGAGCGGCATGACGAAGAGGATGATGATGGCGACGTTGTGCATGACGCCGCGGATCAGATACTCGTTGACGTTGATGTTGCCGGCGCCGCCGCCCATGGCCATGCGCTGGCTCTGCTCGGCGAAACCAGTGAGGTAGACGCGGAAGAACGCGCCGAAGAGCAGCGCGAAAAGGCCGATCAGGATATAGCCCATCGGCGAGGCGAAGTAGCCACGCAGTTCCTTGCCTGCGATGGCGAGCGTGTTGCGAACGCTAGTCATGAGCGGCCTCCTCGGTCGACTCTGTGGCTGCCGGTGCCGCCGCTTCGGGAGCGGTTTCGTCGGTTGTCACCTGCAGGAAGATTTCCTCGAGGCTCATGCGCATCGGCCGCAGCTCGAGCAGGCCCCAGCCGCGGGTCACGACCGTCCTGGCCAGCTCGCGGCGGATATCGGTGCCGTTCTCGCTCTCGACTTCGAACGTGCCGCCGCTGTCGGACGCTACGACGCGTGTCACCCCGGGGATTGACGCGAGCGCAGGCCCTGCCTCGCCGGCTGGTGCGTCAACCTGGATGAACATCGTCTCTGCGCCCGTGAGCCTGTTCGTCAGGTTCTCGGGCGTGTCCACGGCAACGACGCGTCCCTTGTTGATGATGACGACGCGCTGGCACGTCTGCGCGACCTCGGGAAGGATGTGCGTGCTGAGGACGATCGTGTGGCTGCCGGCGAGGCCGCGAATCAGCTGCCGCGTCTCGATGATCTGCTTCGGGTCGAGCCCCGCCGTGGGCTCGTCGAGAATCAGAACCTCAGGATTGTGAATCAGCGCCTGGGCGAGTCCGACGCGCTGCTTGTAGCCCTTCGAGAGCTTCGAGCAATGGCGATCCGCCATGTCGTGGACGTGGGTTTTGCGCATGACCTCGTCCACCCGCGCCTTGCGCTCCTTCGGAGCGACGCCCTTGATGCGCCCGACGAAGTCGAGGTACTCGCGCACCGTCATATCGGGGTAGAGCGGCGGTGTTTCCGGCAGATAGCCGGTGCGGCGCTTGGCCTCGAGCGGGTTGGCGAAGACGTCGAACCCGGCGACGAGCGCCTTGCCTTCCGAAGCGGGCATGTAGCCCGTCAGGATGCGCATCGTCGTTGTCTTTCCGGCGCCGTTTGGTCCCAGGAACCCGAGAATCTCGCCTCGTTCCACCCTGAAACTGACATCGTCGACGGCGGTCACGCGACCGTACCGTTTCGAGACGTGTTGAACCTCGATCACAAACCACTCCAGCTGTAGGGGAAGGCGGGCCGCTGCGCCGCGAATCCGATATGGGGGATGCGTCCTCGGAGAATCCGAGCCCTCTTGCGTAACATGCAGTTAGAAAACCGATTACAGACCGATCTTCGAAATCCTATCGAGAGCTGGAAAAACGTGTCAAGGATTGCGCTATACTGACATCTGAGCACTTGCTCATATATTCATATGTTCCCAGGACTGAAAAAACCACCAGCACTCACTCCTTCAGACTCTACAGGAGTTGTGACGGTCGACGCAGCTTGTTCTGCGCCGCACGTCGCTGCGGATGAGGCCCGGCGTCAGCGCCTGATGTCGCCTGAGACAGTCGCGGCGCTGGCCGAAACGTTTCGCGTCCTCGGTGACCCGACGCGCGTGCGCATTCTTGACGCGCTGGCTGGCGGCGAGTTGTGCGTCTGCGATATCGCGTCACTCGTGGGCATCAGCGAGTCGGCGGTATCGCACCAGTTGCGCCTCTTGCGGGGCATGCGCCTCGTCCGGCCGCGCCGTGCGGGACGCCTCGTGTACTACACGGTTGACGATCAGCACATCATCGAGTTGCTGCGGCAGGCGCTCACCCACGTCGAGGAGTGACCTGAGATGGCCGAGTGCTCCGTCTGCGAACTTCACGCCGAATCAGTCTTCAAGATCGAGGGCATGGACTGCCACGAAGAGGTGGCGATCCTCGAGCATCGCCTCAAGGGGCTGACCGGGCTCGAGGCCCTCGATGCCGACGTCGTCGGCCAGCGCCTGCGCGTCCAGTACGACGCCGCGAAGTTGACGACCTCGAGAATTGCGGAAGCTGTCGCTCAGACAGGCATGCGCGCCTGGCTCGAGCACGAAGAGCCTCGACCGGCGCAGTCGGCTGTGTGGCGCGAACGACTGGTGATCGCTTCCGGCGTGTTCCTTGCGGCCGGGCTCGTCCTGCAATTTTCCGGCACCACGACCGCGGTTTGGCTGCCCTTTGATCTCGTTGCCATTTTTCTCGCCGGAACGCAGACAGCGAGGCGCGCGTGGGCCTCGCTGCGCGCTGGCCACCTCGACATTCACGTGTTGATGATGGTCGCCGTCGCCGGCGCCATCGTGCTCGGCGACTGGGCCGAGGGCGCGTCTGTCGTCTTCCTGTTTGCCCTCGCGCAAGTGCTCGAATCGCGCGCCATGGAACGGGCGCGCGGCGCCATTCGTTCGCTGATGGATCTCGCGCCAGCCGAGGCGCTCGTGAGATCCGACGGCATCGATCGCACGGTGGCCATCGACGCTGTTCGGATCGACGACGTCGTCATCGTTCGACCCGGGGAGAAGATCCCGCTCGACGGTCGCGTTGCCGTCGGAGAGAGCCACGTCAACCAGGCGCCAATCACCGGCGAATCAGTCCCGGTCTTCAAGGGTCCCGGCGATGAGGTCTTCGCCGGCGCCATCAACGGTCGAGGCGTGCTGGACGTCCGTGTCACGCGTCTGCGCGGCGACTCGACGCTGGCGCGCATCATCCACATGGTCGAGCGCGCACAGGCGCAGCGCGCGCCGAGCCAGACCTTCGTCGATCGGTTTGCTCGCGTCTACACGCCGATTGTCCTGATTCTTGCCGTGGTGATCGCGATCGTGCCGCCGCTCGTCTTCGGCGCATCCTGGAGCTCGTGGATCTATCGATCGCTCGTCCTCCTCGTCATTTCATGTCCGTGCGCGCTCGTGATCTCGACGCCCGTCTCAATCGTGTCGGCGCTGGCCGCCGCGGCACGCAAGGGCGTGCTCATCAAGGGCGGCGCGCGGCTCGAGCGGCTCGCAGCGGTGAGGTGCATCGCGTTTGACAAGACCGGGACGCTGACGCGGGGCCGTTTGCGCGTGACTGACGTGGTGCCACTCAATGGCGCTCGACCCAGGAGATTCTGGCGCTGGCGGCGGCGCTCGAGAGTCGATCCGAGCATCCGATCGGCCGCGCGATTGTCGAGCGCGCAACCGCAGATCACCTGACGATCGCCACTCCTGAGTCCGTTGTCGCGCTGCCGGGTCTCGGCGCGCAGGGACGTGTTGGGGCGCAGCAGGTTGTCGTCGGAAGTCCGCGCCTCATCGACCAGCTCGAGCTCGGCGGCAGTGACGTTCGCCAATCCGCCGAAACCCTGGCCGCTGCGGGCCGCACCACCGTGGTCGTCGCCACCGGCGGGCAAACCATTGGTCTCATCGGTGTGTCCGACGAAGTTCGCGAGGGCGCGCGCGACACGGTGGAGATGCTGGCCCAGCACGGCATCTCGCACGTTGCGCTGTTGACGGGTGACCACGAGCTCGCGGCACGGGCACTCGCCGAGAGAGTGGGGATAACCGACTATCGTTCGTCGCTGCTGCCCGATCAGAAACTGGCGGCAGTCGAGTCGCTGAAAGCGGAGTACGGGGTTCTCGCGATGGTCGGGGACGGCATCAACGACGCGCCGGCACTGGCCGCTGCGGATGTCGGCATTGCCATGGGCACCGCCGGAAGCGATGCCGCGCTCGAGACCGCGGACGTGGCGCTGATGGCCGACGATCTCGCGAAGATTCCCTACGCGCTGCGCCTCAGCCGCGCGACAGTCGGAAACATCCGCGTCAACGTTGGCTTTTCGCTCGTCTTGAAAGGGGCATTTCTGCTGCTCGCCCTCACCGGCCACGCTACGCTGTGGATGGCCGTCGTCGCCGACATGGGCGCATCGCTCGTGGTAATCGGCAACGCACTGAGGCTGTTGCGAGAATAGCCGGCAGCTGTCAGCTGCTCACGCCTTCCGATTCGAGAAGAAGTGCTGATCGACGAACTCGTCGACCTTGGCCTGATCCTCCGGATTGACTTCTTCGAACTGCAGACCCATGCCGACGCGGCGGTCGCTCCACGCCACGCGCGACGCGGCCTCGATATCCCGCTTGGATCCCGGCAGGCGAAATCGCACGCGCAGCTTTGCGTCCTGCTGGAGCGGGCTCATCGTCCTGATGGCGAGTCCACCCTTGCTGATGTTGAGGGTGAGAGCCGCGGCAATGGTGTTCCCGAAGCGATAGTTGATCGGGATGCCGAGCACGACGCGCGGGCTGCCGCGACGGTTGAAGTTGTCGGGGAAGAGATGCGGGGCGAGCGACGGCAGGATGTGCTGCACGGCGCTGTACTCGTTGACGTAGCCCGAGACGCCCAGCGCCGCCAGATCCCGGACCTCGTCCGCGGTAGCGATCGTCCCGCTGAACACCAGAATCGGCAGCTTGCCGCCGTCGAGCTTGCGTATCGATCGCACGAGGTCGACGCCGCCGGCATGCGGCAGCCGGAGATCGAGGACAATTAAGTCGATGCGCGCCAGGTCGGCGCGCACGCGAGCCAATAGCTCCACGGCACTCTTGACGGTGAGGGCCGTGTGCCCGGCGCCAAGCAGCGCCGTCGCGAAACGATCGCGGACGAACGCGGTGTCGTCAGCTACGATGACGGTCTTGTTGGTTGTCACAGCGGTAGCCGTCACGGATGGACGTATCGGTCGCAGCGTTTCCGGACGTTAGGCTCGTTGCAGAATCTATCAGGTTCTCGCTATAATTCGAAGCCTTGCTGCTGTGCGGCGTCGAGCCGTACAGCGTTAATATCAGCCGGTCGGACCACGCCGGACTGTATAGTCAAAGCGTCGAAAGAATCGCGAGCGTAGTCGAGGAGTCTGTATGGCCACCTGCCCAGAGTGTGATGCTGAAATCGAGGTCGACGAGTTCGACGTCGACAAAGGCGACTTGCTCAGTTGCCCCGAGTGCGGCTCCAATCTCGAAGTGACCACCACCTCGCCAGTCGAGCTCGAAGCCGTCGACGATGACGACGATGATGACGACGACGACGATGACGACGACGAAGTCGAGGAAGAAGACGACGCCGACGAACTCGACGACGATGACGACGCAGACGAGGACACCAACGGCGAGGACTGGGAAGAGTGAGCCACGCGGCCGTCGGTCATAACGGTCGGACCACCGACCCGGCCGGCAGCCAGGACGTTCGAGACATCAAAGAACAGGCCCTGTTCGCGACGCTGGCGGACGTTCCGTCGCTCATCGTCGCGTACAGCGGCGGTGTCGACAGCGCCTATCTCGCCTGGGCAGCGACGCACGTGCTCGGGCCCCGCGCCATCTGCGTCACCGCCGACAGCCCCAGCTATCCCGAGCGTCATCGCGCGCTCGCCATCCAGATTGCAAAGGACTTCGGCCTCGCGCACGAAGTCGTGCATACCAACGAGATGGCGCGCCCGGAATACCGCGCCAATCCCGCCAACCGGTGCTACCACTGCAAGACCGAGCTCTATACGCATTTGTCTGCGCTGGCGCGGGAACGAGGGATTGCGGCCATCGCTGACGGCAGCAATGCCGACGATCGTGGCGACTACCGCCCCGGCCGCCAGGCGGCGCGCGAGTACGGCGTCATCAGCCCGCTCGACGCCGTTGGCTTGACCAAGGCCGAGATCCGGGCCCTCTCGCATCGCATCGGCCTGCCGACCTGGGACGAGCCAGCTTCGGCGTGCCTGTCATCGCGCATTCCCTACTTCAGCGAGGTGACCGACGCGAAGCTGCGGATGATCGAGCAGGCGGAGTCTGTGCTGCGCTCGCTCGGCTTTCGCATCTGCCGCGTGCGCCACCATGGTGAGACCGAGCCGACAGCCAGGCTCGAGATTGCCCGCGACGAAATGGCCCGTGCCGTCGAGCCGGACGTCGCCGAGACCATCGATCGTGAGCTGCGTGCGCTCGGCTACCGGCACGTGACGCTCGACTTGCGCGGTTATCGCCTCGGCAGCTTGAACGACGCGCTTCGCCTCCGCCAGATCTGACTCTGTGCGCACTCTCGTCGGCATTCTCGCCGTCGTTTCGCTCGCGGCGCACCTCGCGCTGTTGCCGCCTACTCTCGAGGATCTCGACTCCGTCAATTTCGCCCTCGGCGTTCGCCACTTCGACGTCGCGCAGCATCAGCCGCATCCGCCCGGGTATCCCGTCTTCATCGCCCTCGGCAAGCTCGCGGCTGGTGCGTTTTCAGCCGCCGGAATCGCGGCCCCGGACGTCCGCGGTCTCGCCGTGTGGAGCGCCGCCGCTTCCGGGCTTTTGCCACTGTTGTTCTTCGCGTTCCTCCGCCGGTTGCAGACTGGCGACGATCGCGCCGTGGCCGATCGGCGGGCCGCCATCGCGACGCTCCTCATCGTGTGCAATCCGCTCTTCTGGTTCAGTGGCGCACGGCCCTTGTCCGACCTGGCGGGACTGACCGCAGCCTGGCTGGCGCTCGCGGCGCTGGCGATAGCGCTCGACAGCCGGGAGGATGAGTCGCGCACGCGGGCATGGTTCGTCGCCGGCGCCTTCATGGCCGGCTTCTCCGTGGGGTTCAGGTCGCAGATGGCGATGCTGACCATGCCCTTTCTTCTGTGGGCGTTCATCCGCACGCCTCGCCAGCGGATCGCAGCCCTTGTTGCGACCGCAGCTGGTGTCGCGGCCTGGGGTATCCCTCTCATCTGGTTTTCTGGCGGACCTCGACACTATCTCCAGGCCCTCGGCAGCCAGGCCGGCGAGGACTTCTCGGGTGTCGTCATGTTGTGGACGCACCCGACGCCGCGCGCGGCGTTTGCTGCCGCCATGCAGACGTTCGTTCTGCCCTGGGACTCGCCGATCCTCGCCGGCGTTGTGTTGTCACTGGCGGCCGCCGGCGCGCTGATGATCGTGTGGCGCTCCCGTCCGGCCCTGCTCGCCCTGGCCTGCGCGTTCCTCCCGTACGCGATCTTTCATCTCGTGTTCCAGGAAACGCACACGATTCGCTACGCCTTGCCGCTCGTGCCGCTGGTTGCACTCCTTGCCGCCGAAGTTATCGCGAGCGTGGCTCTCCCGGCGGCCGCCGCCATTGCTGTCGTCATCGCCGGAGCTGGGCTGGTGCTGGCGCTGCCCGCCTCGGTGGCGTACGCCCACACACCCAGTCCGTTTTTCTCGATGCTCTCGGAGATGCGTCTGCTGCAGGATCGTGGTGCGCAGCCGCAGGTCGCCATGCATCGTCGCGTGTTCACCGAATCGCGCCGCGCCCGCGTCTACGCCGGTGATCCGCCGGGGACAGTTCTTCCTGCGCCGAGGGACTACGAGTGGCTGGAACTGACGCGTCGCTGGCGCGACGGCTACCAGGGCGAAGCGTGGTTCGTCGCCGATCCCCGCCGAACCGACCTTGCGCTCGTCGATGGCGTCCACTCGCGAACGCCGCTCCTACCGCTGGCCGTTCAACGGCCGCGTCTACGTTGGCGGCGCCAGGCCCGACGAGATGGACTGGCACATCATCAACGAGCCGGGATGGTTTCTCGAAGAGGGCTGGGCGCTGACGCCCGAGACCGCCGGCGTCGCCCAGCGTGACGGTTGGGGACCGCATCGCAAGCCGAGCGTCGGCTGGGTGCGGCGCCGGCCCGGCGAAACGTTGATGATGATTGGCGGCCGCAACCTCGGCGCCGGTCCGGCAGCCCGCGTCATCGTCAGCGTCGACAATCGCCCCTTGGCGACACTCGGTGTGGCGCCCGGCTTCTTCCTGCAGTTCGTCAATGTCCCGGCTGGCGCGTTGGCAGGGGAGGGGGACTACGCGCGATTGACAGTAAGGGCGGAGGGGCCGGGCGAAGGCGGCGCTCCACCCGTGGCAATCGAACAGTTCAACCTGCAGGCTGCCGGTCGGATGCAGTTCGGGTTCGACGATGGGTGGTTCGAGCCGGAGTACAACCCGCAGACAGCCCAGTCGTGGCGCTGGATGAGCGAGCGTGCGGTCATCAGGGTGCAGAACGCCGGCAGCGGCAACTTGACGCTGAGGGTCCGCGGCGAATCACCGTTGCGGTATTTCACGTACTCCGCCGCGGCTCAGCGTCAGGGTCGGCGATCGCGTGCTCGCGGAGGTCGCTCCGACGAGCGATTTCCTGACGGAGGTCGCGATCCCGAATGACGCTCTGTCCGCCGCCGGCGGCCGCGTCGTTCTGACCTCCGATCGTGCTTTCGTCGCCGGCGAGAAGGAAGGCACTGCCGATCGGCGGCGACTGGCCTTCCGTATCTATCAGTTGACCGTGGAGTGAGGGGTAAGGGGTTTTTGCGCGAGGACGAGCAGCGAGCTGCCGAGCGGCATGTTCATGACCTTGAGTGCCGCGGATTCCACCGCGAGCAGCGCCGAGAGCGCGGCGTTGACCGGCTTGGAGGGGACGCTCATCTCGCTCGTCGACTCGCGGTGGCCGACCAGGCGCTGCGCGAAGCCGGATTCCGGCGACCATGGGCAGAATCGTAAAATTCGTGTAAGTGATGCGCAGAACTGTGAAGCCCGTTCGTACGAGATGGTCGCGGAGCTCGGCGCGGTCGTAGCGCCGGACCTCGCCGCCGAGCACGGAATGATTGCCTTTGAGAAAATTCAGCGCCGCGACGTTGATGATGATCTGTCCTCCTGGCCGCAACACCCGATACATCTCATTGAGCGCAGCGCGCTCCATTTCGTCGTCGAAGGCGTAGAGGACGTCGAACGAGGTGATCAGATCGAACTGACCCGCCGGGAAGGGCAGTTGCGTCGCCGAGGCGCGGGCGACGAGGGTCTCGCCGCGGTGACGGGCGTAGGCCAGTCCGCTCCACGTGATGTCGATGCCGCAGGCGCGGCCGTAACCGCGAAGCATCGCCAGGTTGTTGCCAGTGCCGCATCCGCAATCGAGGATCAGCGGATCGGCGACGCCGGCGGTGGCCCGGACGAGCAGCGGCGCGACGAAGCGGCGAAAACCCTGGAACCAGAAGTGAGCACGCTCGGCGCGCGCGGTGGCTTCGAGCAGTCGGTCCATGTAGTGCGTGTGTAAATTTCAGTCGGCGCGTGCCGAAGGCGGCACGAGCCATCTTACCCCGAGGAGATGACGGTGATGATTTCGAGTCTGCGAATTGGTGCTGTAGCGCTCATGGTCTGCGCTCTTGCGACGGGCGCGTGCGGTAAGAAGCAGCCGCCTGCGACACCGCAACCGCCGGCGCCGCCGGTGCCGACCCAGCCAACGACGCCGCCGACACCACCGCCGCCGGCGCCGCCGCCTGCTGCGACGCCGCCAGCGCCGCCGACCGTCACCGAGGAGACGCTCGAGTCGCTGACGAAGAGCGGCGTCCTCAAGCCGGTGTACTTCGGCCTCGACTCAACGACGCTCACGGAGGAAGCCCGGGGCATCCTGTCGAAGAACGTCGAATACCTGAAGGGCCGGCCAACGGCCAAGGTGGTCGTCGAAGGCCACGCCGATTCACGCGGTACGAACGAATACAACCTGGCGCTGACCGATCGCCGCGCGTCAGTCGTGCGCGACTACCTCGTCAGCCTCGGCATCACCGCGGATCGTGTCGTTGCCGTAGCGAAAGGTGAGGAACAGCCGTTCTGCAGGGAAGAAACGGAAGCGTGCTGGGCGCAGAATCGCGTCGGCTACTTCGTCTTCACCGCGAAGTAGGAGGCAGTGACTATTGCCCGGGCTGCAGGGCCCGGGCAATATCTTCGGCCGCCTTGCGCGCGTTTGCTGCGGCAATGATCGGGCGGCCGACAACGAGATAGCTCGAGCCCGCGGCGATCGCTTCGGCGGGACCGAGCGTGCGCTCCTGATCGTCTTTCGGCGCGCCCGCGCCGGCCGCGGCGCCTCCGCGAATGCCCGGCGTCACGATCTTGAAATCCGGACCGCAGCGCTTTCTGATGAGGGCGGTTTCCTGCGGCGAGGCGACGACGCCGTCGAGCCCCGCGGCCTGCGTCAGATCGGCGAGGCGCAGCACCTGATCGAGAACCGCGCCCTGCACTCCCGTCTCGCCAAGCATCTGTTCGTTCATGCTCGTGAGCACCGTGACCGCGATGACCAGCGGCGGTTCACGGCGTTCGCGCTGCGCGGTCTCGTGCGCGGCATCCCGAGCGGCTTTCATCATGCGCGTGCCGCCGGCGGCGTGCACGTTGACCATCCACACGCCGAGCGATGTCGCCGCCGATACCGCCGTGGCGACGGTGTTCGGGATGTCGTGAAATTTCAAGTCGAGGAAGATTCGCGTCCCGCTGCGCGACAGCGTGCGGACGATGTCCGGACCCTCGGTCGTGAAGAGCCGGCTGCCGATCTTCAGCCCGCCGACAACGCCGCGCAGCGTGTCGGCCATGGCGATCGCGGCCTGGCCCGTCCTCGACGTCGAGCGCGACTAGGAGCTGATCCACGCCTGCTCTCGTCGAGTGGTGTCGAGGCTGCCCGTGACGTCCGCAAGCCGCGCGATGTTGTGCCGCTGCATATAGCTGCGCAATCCGTCGGTCAACGTGCGCCACAGGAACGGATCGACGAAATTGGCCGTGCCGACCTGGACCGCAGTCGCCCCGGCAATCATGAACTCCAGGACGTCAGCGGCAGTGCTGATGCCGCCCATGCCGATGATCGGCAGCTTTACCGCGCGCCGGCACTCGTAGACCATGCGCACGGCGATCGGGCGAATTGCCGGACCGCTGAGGCCGCCGACGATGTTGGACAGTTTCGGCCGCCGCGTTTCAACGTCGATCGCCATTGCCAGGAACGTGTTGACGAGGGAGACGGCGTCGGCGCCGGCCTCTTCCGCCGCGCGGGCGAAGGACGCGACGTCGGTGACGTTCGGCGTCAGCTTCGGGATGACGGGCAGGCTCGTGACCTTGCGCACCGCGCTCACGACGGCGTGCGTGCCCGTGAGGCTGCAGCCGAATGTGATGCCGCCTTCCTTGATGTTCGGGCAGGAGATGTTGAGCTCGAGTGCCGCCACGCCCTCGGCGTCGCTGAGGATTCGTGCGAGCTCGACATACTCGTCAATCGTCGTGCCGCAGATGTTGACGAAGACGATGGCGCGCCGATCGCGCAGCTCGGGCAGCTTCTCACGCACGAAGCGGTGCACGCCGATGCCCTGCAGGCCGATGGCGTTGAGCATGCCGGCCGGTGTCTCGACGATGCGCGGCGGCGGATGTCCCTGGCGTTCGGCGAGGAACAGTCCTTTGACCGCGACGCCACCCAGTGTCGAAAGGTCGACAACGTCGCTGTATTCGACGCCGTAGCCGAAGCAGCCGCTGGCGGCGATGAGCGGGTTCGGCAGGCGAAGCGATCCGATTGCGACCGAGAGGTCCATGGTGTCGCCGGAGGCGGGCGGAGTTCCCGGGGTCAATGCGCCAACGCCTCCCAGACGACGCGCCCGGCGTCGAAGACCGGACCATCGAGGCACGAGCGGACGAAGTGCGGCGGCGCGCCGACCTGCCGCGTGAGCACGACGCAGCTGTAGCAGCCGCCGAGGCCGCAGCCCATCACCTGTTCGAGCGAAACGTCGCACGGCCGGCTGTGGAAGTCGGCGAGTGTCGCGACGGCGCGCATCATCGGCGTCGGCCCGCAGACGTAGAGCTTGACGTCCTCGCCCGGCCGCAGCGCCGCGAGGGCGTCGTTCGAGCGGCGCGGTGATGAGTCCCTTGGCGCCCATCGTGCCATCTTCGGTCGAGAGCGATGATCCGCACGCCAAGCCGTTCGAACAGGTTGATGTAGTAGAGATCGCGCGCCGTGCGCGCGCCGTAGAAGAGCGTCGCTGGCGTTTTCTGCCGCGACCAGCGCTTCCGCGAGCGTGAGGAATGGCGCCAGGCCGACGCCGCCGGCAACCATCCATGCCTGCTGCGGCGCCTCGACCGGCTGGAAGGGCCGTCCAAGAGGGCCGAGGCAGGCGATGCGACTGCCCGGCTCCGCGTCATAGATGAGGCTCGTGCCGACGCCGATGCGCTTGTTGAGAATCGAGATGCCGGTCAACGCGCCGTCAGCGTCGCGCAGGATTTCGAAGACGGAGAAGGGACGGCGGAGGAGCGGGTCGTTGCTGCGCGAGGGCTTCACCATCACGAACTGCCCCGGCTGCGCCAGGCCTGCAATCTCAGGCGCGGCGAGTGCAAGCACACTGTAATCGTCGGAGAGACGCAAGTTCGACAAGACCACTGCGTCGATGTCGCAAGGCACATCCGAAGTATACACTTCGACCTGATGCGCTTTCTCCGGATGCTGACCAACTCGCTCCTCGCGGGCGCGCTTGGCGCGGCGTTCCTGACGATCATCGTGCTGCAGCTCAATCCGGGCGTGCCGCTGGCGTCGGGCACGACGTGGCGGTTGTTCCTCACGCTCGGTCTGTTCTACGGCGTGCATCTCTCGGTCGTGTTCTATCTTCTGATGGTCGCGCGCGAGTTCGTCGGCTTCGCGCCGATGTCGCCCGGCTGGGTCAGCGTCCGGATCCTGGCGTGGCTTGCGGCGGCGTCATCGGCGGTGGCCTCGACGCTGATGTGGCTCAATGTCAACGGGCTGTCGGCGACTCTCGGCGAGATCGCAGCGCGGCGGATGACGGCGGGCGCGGCGGCGACGACCGCAATGGCGATCGTGCTGCTCGGCCTGGCGGCCGCGCATTATTCGTTTGGCCGGCGCGGCAGCCGCGTCGGCGCGGGGCTTCTCACAATCGCGGTCTTCGGATCGCTGGCGCTGCCGATCGCCGCGCGCGGGCCCGGCGTCGCGCCGCCTCCGCCGCGCGTGACGACAGGCCGTCGCCGCCACACGCCGTGACCGGGCCGCGTGTGACGCTGATCCTCCTCGACGGTGCCTCGCTCGAGTACATCTGGCCGCGCGCAGCGGGCGGGACGGCTGCCGAACTTCGCGCGCCTCCTCGAAAACGGCGCCTCCATGGACCTGGCGACGGTCCGGCCGACGAGCCCGGACCCGGTATGGACCACGGTCGCGACCGGGATGTTCCCTGCGAAGAACGGCGTTCAATCGCCCGCTGAATATTCCGTTCGCGGCGACAACCGGACGTTCGCCCTCTTGCCCGACCATTGCTTCTCGCACGTCCTCGTCCATCTCGGTCTCGTGCAGGCGGAGCCGAACTCCTCGGCGACGCTGCGCGCGCGGCCGCTGTGGAGCATTCTCGGCGACGCCGGCATCTCGAGCGGCATCGTCCGCTGGCCGCTGACGTCACCGGCGCCGCCGCTCGTCGGCTTCGTGCTGACCGATCGCTTTCACGAGCTCGTCGGATCCGCTGCGCGAGCTCGACGACAGCGCCGGCTATCCGGAGGATGTTCTGCCCATCGCGCGGCGCGCCTATGCGGAAGCGACGCTGCCGGACGGCGCGGCAGTGCCCGTTGCGGCTCGGAACGCAACGGCCACGCCCGAGGCATCGGCGGGCCAGCGCGACCGCTTCTACAGCCTCGCGATGCGCGAGCTCGAGGCCACGTGGCCGGTGCGGTTCTCCGCGCTCCGCTTTCAGGCGCTCGACACCGTCGGGCACTACAACCTGCGTTATACCCAGCCGCGCGACGTCGCGGGGGACGAGGAGGATCGCCGCCGTCGCCTGCAGGTTGTCGATCGCTATTACGGCGACATCGACGACGAGATCGGCAGGCGATCGGCGCGCTCGTCCCCGGCGATCTGCTGCTGGTCGTATCCGGCTTCGGCATGCAGTCGCCGAATCGGCGCTCAAGCGGCTGCTCGCGCGAGTGCTTGGCGATCCGATGAGCGGCACCCACGAGCGCGCCCCGGATGGCTTTCTGCTCGCCTACGGCACGCCGGTCGAGCCTGGCCGCCGCCAGCGCGGATCGATCGTCGACGTCGACGCCGACGGTGCTTTACTTCCTCGGCCTGCCCGTCGCGCGCGACATGGACGGCTTCGCGCGTGCCGATCTGTTTCGCAGCACGTTCACGCCGAACCGCCCGATTGCGTTCGTGCCGTCGCACAATAGGTAGGCCGGTAGGCCGGTAGGCCGATAGGCCGGTAGGCCGGAGGGCCGAAGGCGGAAGGCCGGAAGGCTCCGACTCATTCAGCATTCGGCATTCGAAATTCAGCAGTGCTATACTCTATCTCACTCTTTAACGCGGCCCTGAGAGGTCGCCAAGAGGTGATGACGTGAACCATTCCTTCCGACTCGTCTCCAGCCGTTCACCGCACACGCTCGCTTTCCTCGCTTTTCGATCGTGTTTCGCGCTGGAGCTTGCATGCCCCAGGTAATGGACGCCGATCGGATGTCGCGGGCGCTGACGCGCATCGCCCACGAGATCCTCGAGCGCAACCGCGGCCTCGACGAGCTCGCGCTCATCGGCATTCGTACCCGCGGCGTGCCGCTGGCGCGCCGCATCGCCCGCGCGCTCAAGGAGATCAACGGCGACGACGTGCCGACCGGCGCCCTCGACATCACGCTCTATCGCGACGACCTGATGCGCCACCCGGTCGGGCCGCAGCCGCTCGTCCGCCGCACCGAGATTCCGTTCTCCATCGACGACCGCAAGATCATGCTCGTCGACGACGTGCTCTACACCGGGCGCACGATTCGCGCCGCGCTCGACGCGCTGATCGACTTCGGGCGGCCGCGCGTCATCCAGCTGATCGCGCTCGTCGATCGCGGCCATCGCGAGCTGCCGATCAAGGCCGACTACGTCGGCAAGAACCTGCCGACGTCGCTCAAGCAGAGCGTGCAGGTTCGTCTCCAGGAGATCGACGGCACCGACGAGATCGTCATCGAAGGTGAGCCATGACCACGCGAATCGTCGATCGCATCGGACAGCGCTGACCGTGCGCCGAATCGGTCTGGCCGGCGCCGCCGGCGGCAGCCGGCGCTGAAGCTCGCCGGCACCTGCTCGGGATCGCCGGCCTCGACGCCGACGAGATCACGCTGATCCTCGATACCGCCGAGGCGATGAAGGAGATCGGCGGCCGCGCGATCAAGAAGGTGCCGACGCTGCGCGGCCGCACCGTCGTCAACCTGTTCTTCGAGCCGAGCACGCGGACGCGGACGTCGTTCGAGATCGCCGAGAAGCGCCTCAGCGCCGACACCTTGAGCATCGCCACCGCGACGTCGAGCGTGACCAAGGGAGAGACGCTCGTCGACACGGTCCGCAACCTCGAAGCGATGTCGCCAGACATGATCGTGCATGCGCCACGCCTCGTCGGGGGCGCCGGAACTGCTGGCGCGCATCTGCCGGTCGGCGATCATCAACGCCGGCGACGGCATGCACGAGCACCCGACGCAGGCGCTGCTCGACGCGTTCACCATCCGCGAGCACAAGGGCCGCTTGCCAGGCCTCAAGGTCGCGATCGTCGGCGACCTGCTGCACAGCCGCGTGCTGCGCTCGAACGTGCTGCTGCTCAAGACCATGGGCGCCGACGTCTGGGCGTGCGGTCCGGCGACGCTGATTCCCCCGGGCATCGAGCGTCTCGGCGCGCGGCCGACGACGTCGGTGGATGAAGCGGTCGAGGGCGCGGACGTCGTGATGCTGCTGCGCATCCAGCACGAGCGCATGCAGCGCGCATTTCATTCCGTCGGTGCGCGAGTACTTCACGCTGTTCGGCATGACGCCGGAGCGGGTCCGGCGGGCCAGTCGAGGACGTCATCGTCATGCACCCGGGCCGATGAACCGCGGCGTCGAGATCGACTCGGAGGTCGCCGACGGTCCGTATTCCGTGATTCTCGAGCAGGTCGTCGAATGGCGTGGCGGTGCGCATGGCGGTGCTGTATCTGCTCTCGGGCGGGAGCCGCGAGGATGAGCCGTTGTAGAGGTCGGTAGCTGCTGATGAAGCTGCTGCTGAAGAACGGGCGAGTCGTCGATCCCGCCAACGGGCGCGACGGCCGGTTCGACGTCCTGATCGAGGACGGGCGTGATCGCGCGCGTCGAGCAAGAATCTCGCCGCCGAAGGCGCCGAGGTGTATGGAGATCGCAGCCAGGCTGGGTCGTCGACGCCCGGCCTGATCGACATCCACGTCCACCTGCGCGAGCCGGGGCACGAGCACAAGGAGACCGTCGCTACCGGCGCGGCGTCGGCGGTCGCCGGCGGCTTCACGGCCGTGGCGTGCATGCCGAACACCGAGCCCGATCAACGATCACGCCGGCATCACCCAGTTCATCCTGAAGAAGGCCGCGGAAGCGCAGCCTGGCGCGCGTCTATCCGATCGGCGCGGTGTCGCTCGGCTCGAAGGGCGAGCAGCTCGCCGAGCTCGGCGAGCAGAAGACCGCCGGCTGCGTCGCGTTCTCCGACGACGGCCGGCCGGTGGCGACGGCGTTGCTGATGCGCCGCGCGCTCGAATACGCCGGCATGCTCGGCGTGCCGATCGTCAATCACTGCGAGGATCCGTCGCTCAAGGGCGACGGCGTGGCGCACGAGGGCTACCACGCGTCGGCGCTCGGGCTGCGCGGGATTCCCGGCGTCGCGGAATCGCTGATGGTCGAGCGCGACGTGTCGCTCGCCGAGCTCACCGGCGGCCACGTGCATATCGCGCACATGAGCGCGCGGCAATCGCTGCGCGCCGTCCGCGCCGGCAAGGAGCGCGGCGTGCGCGTGACCTGCGAGGTCGCGCCGCACCATTTCACGCTGACCGACGAGGCGCTCGAAGGCGCGCCGAAGTACGACACGAACCTGAAGATGAATCCGCCGCTGCGCGAGGCGGCGGACCGCGACGCCATGCTCGAGGGCATCGCGGACGGCACGCGTGGACGTCATCGCCACCGACCACGCGCCGCACCACGCCGACGAGAAGATGCTCGAGTTCGATCGCGCGCCGTTCGGGATCGTCGGGCTGGAGACCGCGGTGCCGATCGTGTTCGACCGCCTGGTGCATGCCGGCAGGATCACGTGGCCGCGCATGATCGAGCTGCTGTCGGTGAATCCGGCGCGCGTGTTCCACGTTGCCGGCGGCGTCGCTGGCGGCGGGCAGCCGCGGCCGACGTGACCATCCTCGCTCCGGACCAGGCGTGACCATCTCAGGCGGCGGCGCTGCGGTCCAAGTCGAAGAACACGCCGTTCGACGGCTGGCAGCTGCGCGGCGGCGTCGCCGCCACCATCGTCGGTGGCCGCATGGTCTACAGGAACGCGGAGAAAGAGGTCAGCCGCCCGGTGAATCGTCTCGACGGACGCGCGCGAGCAGGCGCTGAAGAAACTGCAGAACTTCGAAGTGCTCATGCGCGACGGGCACTTCGACTACCACAACGGATTTCACGGCCGCGTCTATCTGAATCCGCATCAGCTGTTTCGTCACCCGGCGACGATCTGGCGCCTGGCGCAGGACCTCCTCGACGTCATCCCGGCGAAGATTCTCGAGCAGACCGACATCGTCGCCGGCCCCGCGACCGGTGGCGCGCTGCTCGCGCACACGATCGCCGGGCTGCATGGATGGGCGCCGCGCGCTGACGCATCCGGCGTGCAGCTTCGCCCCGTTCACGCCGGGCGACGGCAAGTTCACGCTGCGCAGCTTCTACGCCAGGTTGATGCAGGGCAAGCGAGTGCTCCTCGCCGACGACGTGCGCAACACCGGGAAGACATTCGAGCGCTGCGCCGACGCTCGTCAATGACGCCGGCGGCGACCGTGCATCGCGACCGTCGAGATCTGCGATCGCATGGAGGCGATGGTCGACTTGGACGTGCCCGACATCGCGCTCGTCGAGTATCGCGCGCCCGAGAACTATCCGGTGGCGGACTGCCCGATGTGTGCCGCGGGCGAGCCGATCACGACTTTCTAGGCGCCGACGTGGGCTCGAGCGCGAAGCCGTCGCTGCAACCTGCCCTCGACAGTCTCTATCGCGACTACAACCGCGAGGACTCGGCGAGCGACCCGGTGCACCGCGTGCGGCCATTCGACGATCCGCGCCGATCGCGAGATCGCCGGGTTCTGCGCCGCGGCGCTGGCGTTCGGCCGCGTGGCAAGCGTCCTCAACATCGATCGACACGCTGTTCGCGATCATGGGCCCGCGTCCGGCCGAGTTCGTGCGCGCGTTCGATCCGCAAGGCGCCGCATCCCGCGGCTGCGGGCGATGGTGCACCGCTGGACGCGCGGCGAGGACATCGCGGCGCTGCTCTGGATCCTGCGGCAGATGCTGGAGCGCGCGGGCTCGATCGAGGCGTTCTTCCTGGAAGGCGACGAGCCCGGTGCGCCGGACGTCGGCCGGCGCTCGACAGCTTCTCGCGCCGCGCGCTGGCGCTCGACATCCGACGCGTCTACGGCCGTGTTCCGAAGCGGCCCGGCGTCTGCTACTTCTTTCCGCGGCCGTCGGCCGGCAGCGCGTGCAAGCGGCTGAACCTGTTCCTGCGCTGGATGGTGCGGCGCGACGAGGTCGATCTCGGCGTCTGGACGCACGTGTCCGCCGTCGCGGCTGATCGTGCCGCTGGATACGCATGTGATTCGGCTCGGCCGCTGCCTGCGACTGACGCGCTATGTCAGTCCGGGCTGGAAGATGGCGTCAGACATCACCGCGTCGCTGCGCCGGCTCGATGCGGACGATCCCGTGCGGTTCGATTTTTCGATCTGCCACGTCGGCATGATGAACGCCTGCGGCTTCGGCCGGAAGCAGGGAGACTCGCAATGTCCGCTCAAAGGGCTGTGCCATCCGCGGCCGCGCCGGCGCTCGACCGTCCGCGTAGTTGCCGTGCTCCTGCTCGGCGTCGCCGCCGGCGCCAGCGGTGGCGCTTCTGCGTCACGGCCGCGGGCCGCCGCCACCGGCGTCGGCGACGCGCATGCGTCGTCTCCGGACGAGTCGCGCGTTGCGCGTCGTTCGGAGCGGCCCTGTTCGACGGGTCGTCTGCGAGAGTTGCGGCTCGGAGCGGTGCAGAACGCGGCCAGCGCGCACCATCGCGTCGCTCGGCAGCAGCACGTGCGACGAGATCGTGTGGACGCCAGACGGCAAGCGCGTCGCGCTTCGTGATCGATGGCTCAGAGATGTCGATCTACGACGCGCAGATCCGGAAGCTCGCCGGCACCGTCCGCCTGCTGACGCAGCGAAGCCGCGCAGACCCGCCTCGCCCGCGGCATGACCTTCTCGGAGAACGGCCGGGCCGTGACATTCGACGACTGCCCGCGGTGCGCATTCAGGCTGCCGCGCAGGGGTGGTGGGCGTGCCGCAGTAGAGCGAATCGCGTGAGCACGGCAACTGAAGCCCGAATGCTGCGAAGCCGCAAGTCTAAGAATGCTGCGAGCATCGCGAGCTTCGGCTATCTTGCGACGTCTGCTCTTCGTGGTCCGCTTGATCGCGACGCGCTCGTAGACTCGCAACGTCTCCTTCAGCATCCGCTCGGCGCTGAATTGTCGACTGCGACGCGGGCGAGGCCGGCGGCGCCCATGCTGCGGCCCGCGACCGGATCCTTCAACAGCGTCGACGATCGCCGTCGGCCATCGCGCGATGGTCGCGCGGCGGGACGAGGCAGTCCCGGTCTCGCCGTCGACGACGACCTCGGGGATGCCGCCGGTCGTCGTAGCGACGATGGGCTTGCCGGCCGCCATCGCGTCGAGCAGCGACGTGCCCAGCCCCTCGGTGACCGAGCTCATCACGAAGATGTCGAACGCCTTGTGCAGCGACAGGACGTCGGGCCGGAAGCCGGCGAGAAAGACGTGTTTCTCGAGGTGATGCTCCTTGATCTGCCGCTCCAGCGTGGGCCGCAGCTCTCCCTCGCCGGCGATCACGAATCGCGCGTCGGGCACTTGACGGACGACGAGCGCCGCCGCTTCGATCGAGATGCCGTTGCCCCTTGTGCGGGACGAGCGCCGCGACGTTGCCGACGATTGGCGCCTCGTGCGGCAGGAACAGCTCCTCGTGCAGCGTTCGCCGGCGGCGCCGCCTCGACGCGTCCGAGGTCGATGCCCTCGTGCACCGTCACCGTCCGCGCCTCGGGAACGCCGTCGGCGACGAGCATCTGCCGGATCGCTTCCGAGGCGCAGATGAAGCAGTCCACCTGACGATACTTCCAGCGCGACATCCGGCTGCCGCGCAGATGGAAGTCGACGCGGCGCGACGCGACCAGCGGCGGCTTGGCGAGCTGCGTGCTCATCGACAGCGCCAGGCCGGCCATCGCGACGCCGTGCGGATCGTGGGCATGGACGATGTCGGGCTTGAGCTGCTTCAGCAGCCGCGACAGCCGCCAGGCGGCGCGCGAGATCCATCTCCGTCGCGGCGCAAGCGGGATGAGGTCGAGCCCTTCCCTGGCGCGTTGCCGCAGCTCGCCGTGCGGGTGGGCGACGAGCATCGTGCGGTGGCCGAGCGCGCGCAGGCCCAGCACCGTGACCAGCACTTGATTCTGGCCGCCGCGCCAGGTCCGCGCCGTGTCGATGTGCAGCGAGAACATCTAGTGGCGGGTGCGCGCGATGGATTGGCGCGCGGGCTCTCGTGCGTCGCCCGGGATGGTCGCGCGGATCCTCCACGTTGGTGCACGCGTGCGAATTTTGGCTCGGTGCTCGCTCGAAGTTCGCCGGCGCCGCGGACGCGCCGTTGTCGGCGGCGGTCAGCCGTTCTGCAGTTCCCAGAGCTTGAGGATCTTCAGAAAGACGTAGTACGAGTTGAGGACCGAAATCAGGAAGCCGGCGGTGCCGTCGCGGAACCCGCGCGCGCAGCGATGTAGTTGCGCAGGAACGCCGCCGGCGGATGCACGCACGACCTCGAGCGGGTTCGTGCGCCGGCCGTCCGCTGAACCACTCCTCGGCCGCGAGCGTCGTGTAGTGGTCGATGCTGATGACGTGATCGGAGATGTCGCGGTAGGGGTAGTGCTGAAGGTCGTTCCGCAGCGTCGACGGCCGTCCAGTCGACAGCTCCACCGACTCGTGCACGCGCTTGCCGTTGAACCGGCCGACGCGGCGATCGTAGAGCCGCAGCTGGTAGTCGGGGTACCAGTCCGTGCCGCGGATCCAGCGTCCGAGATAGTGCGACACGCGCGGCATGCGATAGCCGCCGACGCTGGTTCCGGTGCGCATGATCTCCTGGATTTCGGCGGCCAGCGCCGGCGGCACGCGCTCGTCGGCGTCGATGGCGAGGATCCAGTCGTTGGCGGCGATGTCGGCGGCGTAGTTCCGCTGCGCGCTGTAGCCCTTCCCAGTCGTGGATCGCGATGCGCGCGGCGTAGCGCCGCGCGATCGTCGACCGTCTCGTCCGCGCTGTGGGAGTCGACGACGACGATTTCGTCGGCCCACTTGACGGACTCGAGCGCGCCCTCGATATTGGCGGCTTCGTTGCGGGTGATGACCGTGACGGTCAGCTTCACATGGGGGAGTGTAGCACTGGGAGGAGCGGCTGGCCGCTCGGCAGGCCGGAAGTTCGGTAAGGCTCGGTAGGCTCGGTAGCTCGGTAGTGTCGGAAGGATCCGACGTCGATCCTCGTACTCCGTAACCGTACCGAGCTTCCGAGCACTACCGAACCACCGAACTACCGAACTACCGAACTGACCGACTACCGAAGCTACCGCCTCCGCCTCCGCCGAGCGGCACCATCTGCACGGCCTCGAAATTGATGAGCGCGCGGTTGTAGGCGATGATCGCCGTCAGCTCGTTGTTCAGCTGCCGCGTGAGATCCCGCTGCGCCTGGATGACAGCAGGAACGTATCCGACAGTCCGACTGCCAGCCGCTTTTCTTCCGCCTGCAGGTTCTGCTCCGCAAGCTCGCGCGCTTTCTGCGTCGTTGCCACCCGCTTGAGCGCCGTGTGTGACCTGACGCGCGGCGTCGCGCACCTGGGCCACGATCACGGTTTCGAGGTCGCGGAGGTTCGTCGTCTGCTGCTCGCGCTGCAGGCGCGCCTGCGCCAGGCCGGCGTCGGCGGCGCTCGTGCCAATCGGATAGCTGAGGTCGAACTGCAGGCTCCACGTCTTGAAGTCGTTGCCGAAGACGTCGTGCAACGAGTCGCCGAAGCTGCGCTGCGACTGCCGGAGGATCGGCGGTGGGATGATGCCCTGCGTGTAGTCGAACTCGCGCTGCGTGCCGGCGGTGCCGACGAGGTCGTAGTTGCCGACGACGTCGAGCGCCGGCAGCTTCTGGTTGCGCAGGAACTTCATGTTGACGTCGGTCTTCTCGACCTGCTTACGCGCCTGCGCGATGTCGGTGCGGTTCGTCAGCGCGTTCGCGATGGCCGCGTCGAGGTCGAGGGGCTGAGGCGCCAGCGTCGGCTGCTCGGCCGGCTCGAGCTTCGTGGTCCAGAAGTCAGGCTGCGACGGATTCATGATGAGCACGCGCAGCGCGTCCTCGGCCGAACTGATCTGACCCTCGGCGACGATCACCTGTTCTTCGGTTCTCGCGACTTCGGCCTGGGCCTGGACGATGTCGATCGGCGCCATCGTGCCGACATCGACTCTCCTCTGGTTGTTCTTGAGCGAGGTCTGGGCCAGCTCGTACGACTTCTGCGCGACTTGGAGCTGCCCGATGGCATTCACCAGGTTGAGGTACGCGTTCCGCACCGCGGCGCGACGTCTGCGTCACCGACTGCCGAAGCTGCAGGTCTGCAATCTCCTGCGCTTCTTCAAGCTGACGGCGACGTTCTGCCGGAACGCGTCGATCTTGAAGTTGCGGAGCAGCGGCTGCGTGTAGCTGGCGGCGAGGCTCGAGTCGAGCTGCGGGTTGAAGCGGCCGGTCGGATTGCTCGTCGTCGCGCGCGCCGCGTCCAGTCCCGAGCGTGTAGCGTCCGCCGCCCCACGGCACGAGCTGGCCGATGCCGGCGTTGGTGCGGAAGCTGTCGGCGGACAGCACCGCGTCGCCGCCGGTGAGGAAGTCGGTCGGGCGGCGACGTCGCGCTCGCGAGTCGTCGTCAGCGATTCCAGGTTGACGGCATACGCGCCTTCGCCTGGGCGACGCCGAAAGTCTCGATCTGTGGCCCGAGCCGATCGGCCTGCAGGCCGAGGTTGTTCTCGAGGGCCATCTTCACGGCTTCGTCCGGCGTGACTTTCAGCACCGTTGGCGCTGCGGCCGCCGACAACGGCTTGAGCCGTCTGTCGGGGTCGTCTGATCCTGTCCGGAAGCGGACAGTTCGGTCCGGAAGCGAACATCACGACCGGCGACTGCGCCGGCGGCGAAGGGACGCATACAGGCGGAAATCTGGGCTTTCAAACGCATTACACTCTCCAAAATTGTTGACAGCTAGAGGGATCCACGGACGGAAGCTGCAAGAACCGGGCACCCCGCGAAACAGGCGATTTTCCGAGTGTATACTGCTCGTTCGAGCGGCCCACCCTCCCGCTGGCGCTTGATTCCAAGGATTAGACGTTGATGCGTGCAAATAGTGTTGGTCTTGCGGCCGTTCTCCTTCTGGCCGTCAGCCCCACCCTCCAGGCCCAGCGAAGTGCCGCTCCAGCCGCCCGTTTCGAGTTGACCGTCGACAGCATCATGCGCGGTCCCGATCTCGTCGGTTATCCGCCGACCGGGCTGCGCTGGTCCGGCGATTCCCAGAATCTCTATTTCGAGTGGCGCAAGCCTGGCGAGGACAAGGCCTCGACCTACGTGGTCGGCCGCGACGGCGGCGCGCCCCGCAAGCTGGGCGATGACGAGGCGAAGAAGTTCCCGCCAGCCACCGGCGGCCGGTGGGACAAGGCGCGTCGCCGCGTCCTGTTTGTAGACGGTGGCGACATCGTCATGGTTGACGCGGTCGCTGGCACGCGCCGGCAGATCACGCGGACGACCGGCGGCGAGTCGAACCCGCGCTGGGCGCGGAACGACACCCACGTCACCTGGATGCGCGAAGGCAATTTGTTCATCGCTGCCGGTCGACGGCGGAGGTCCCGAGCTGCTGACGCAGCTCACGGATGTAGCGCCGCGCCGCCCCGAGCCGCGGCTGACCGACAGCCAGCGCTTCATTCGCGACGAAGAGGAAAAGCTGATCGACTTCATCGAGAAGCAAAAAGCGGACAAGAAGAAGGCGGAAGACGACCAGAAGAAGGGCGGCTGCCGAACTTCGAGCTCCAGGATCGGCAGACGGCCGCCGATCTGATGCTGTCGCCCGACGGCACGCACGTGTTCATCGTCGTCGCCGAACGCGCCGTTGGCATGAAGACCGACGATCGTTCCGAACTACGTCACCGAGACGGGCTACACCGAGGACATTCCGGGCCGCACGAACGTCGGTGACACGCAGGACCGCCGCCTGCTGGCCGTCCTCAATCTGCAGACCGGCAAGTCCGTGTGGGCGGACGGGAGCTTCGCGCCGCCTCGTTCCGGCTGACAAGACCGACAAGGAAGACAAGCCATCAGCGACCGCAGCCGGCGGAGGTCCGCAAGCCCGTCCATCACGGCCAGCTGAACGCGACATCCGATGGTCGATGCCCGCGGTCTCCGATGACGGCAAGCTGGTCGTGGCGACCGCCCGCTCGGCGGACAACAAGGATCGGTGGCACGTCGTCCTCGACCCGGAGACCGGCAAGATCGCGAGTCATCGACCTGCTGCATGACGACGCGTGGGTGCGGGAGGCGGGCGGCGGGGGTGGCGGTGGCGGCGGATTCGGCGGCCCGTCTGTTGCGTTTCTACCCGACAACAAGCGCATCTGGTTCCTGTCGGAGCGTGACGGATGGATGCACCTCTACACCCTGGATGTCGCCGCTGACGGCGCCAGGCCCGTGCAGTTGACGTCCGGCAAGTGGGAAGTATCGGCGGCCGAACTTTCGCGGGACGGCAAGAAGTTTTACGTGACGACGAGCGAAGTACATCCGGGAGAGCGCCACCTGTATACGATGTCGCTCGATGGCGGCGCGCGCACGAAGATTACCTCCATGACAGGGTCGAACGAGGCGGAGGTCTCTCCGGACGACTCGACGCTGGGCCTCGTATTTTCGTACAGCAACAAGCCGCCGGAAGTGTTCGTGATGCCGAACACGCCCGGCGCGCCAGGCGGTGCAGGTCACGACCACGCCCCACCGAGGAGTGGCGGTCGTTCAAGTGGATCGATCCGAAGGTCATCACGTTCAAGGCGCGGGACGGCGTCGATGTCTACGCCCGGCTGTTCACGCCTGAGATGATCGGCGCGCGGCGCGACGCCGACGCGTCCGGCGGTGGTCTTCGTTCATGGCGCCGGCTACCTGCAGAACGCCCACAAGTACTGGTCGACCTACTTCCGCGAGTACATGTTCCACAACCTGCTCGCGTCGCGCGGCTACGTCGTCCTCGACGTCGACTATCGCGCGAGCTCCGGCTACGGTCGCGACTGGCGCACGGCCATCTATCGCCTCATGGGCGGCAAGGATCTCGAGGACATCGTCGACGGCGCGAAATACCTGACGACGGCCGAGAAGGTCGATCCGCGGCGTATCGGCGTTTACGGCGGGAGCTACGGCGGGTTCATCACGCTGATGGCGATGTTCACGACGCCGGACGTCTTCGCGGCGGGCGCAGCGCTGCGGCCGGTGACCGACTGGGCCCACTACAATCACGGCTACACGTCGAACATCCTCAACAATCCGCAGAAGGACGCCGAGGCCTATCGCAAGAGCTCGCCGATCTATTTCGCCGAAGGGCTGAAGGGCGCGCTGCTCATCTGCCACGGGATGGTCGATACCAACGTGCACTTCCAGGATTCGGTGCGGCTGGCGCAGCGGCTGATCGAACTGCGCAAGGAGAACTGGGAGCTCGCCCCGTACCCTGTCGAGAACCACGGCTTCACCGAAGAGACGAGCTGGGCCGACGAGTACAAGCGCATCCTGAAGCTGTTCGAGGAGAACCTGCGAAGCCGCGGCGCGAAGGCGACCAACTAATGGATCAGGAGGCCGTTCTCGATCTTTTCCGGCAGTCGGGTGCGCTCCTCGAAGGGCATTTCAGGCTCTCGTCCGGGCTGCACAGCGAGCGCTATCTGCAGAGCGCGCTCGTCCTGCAATACCCGGAGTTTGCCGATGCGCTGGGCTCCGCGCTGGCGGAGCGGACCCGGCACATGCAGCCGACGGTCGTGCTGTCGCCGGCGCTCGGCGGCATCGTCATCGGCCAGGAGGTGGGGCGGGCGCTCGGCGTCCGCGCGATCTTCGCGGAGCGTCAGGAGGGGGAGCTGGTCGCTGCGTCGCGGCTTCACGCTCGATGCCGACGATCGCGTGCTGATCGTCGAGGACGTCATCACGACCGGCGGATCGACGCGCGAAACGGTCGCAGTCGCCGAAGCGTCCGGCGCTCTCGTCACCGGCGCGGCGGCGATCGTCGATCGCGGTTCGGATCCCGCGCGATTCAACCTGCCGATGCAGACGCTGGTCCGCCTCGACGTGCCGACGTATCAGCCCGAAGCGTGCCCGCTCTGCGCCAAGGGCGTGCCCGTCGTGAAGCCGGGCTCGAGAGCGTCGTAGAGATCGGCGGTTCACCTTGGAGTGTCCGCGCCGGTGACTCATTGCCGCACCGCACACTCAAGCTGACCATCGAGTACGACGGCACGGACTACGTCGGCTGGCAGCGTCAGGCGGAGGGCGTGTCGATCCAGGGACTGCTCGAAGAGGCGCTCGCGCCGTTCGAGGGCGGGCCGGTCACGCGTCCATGGCGCCGGGCGCACCGATGCCGGCGTGCACGCGCTCGGGCAGGTCGCGAGCGTGCGCACGCGGACGGCAGCACACGCTGGCCGACGATGCAGCGAGCGCTCAATGCGGTTCTGCCCTGTCGACGTGCGGGTGGTCGCCGTCGAGGACGCGGCGCCAGACTTCCACGCCCGGTTCAGCGCCGTTTCCAAAACCTACGAATATCGAATCGTGCAACGGCGCCGTTCGTGTCGCCGTTCGATCATCGCTACGTCTGGCATGTCCCCGGCCGCTGGACGTCGAGGCGATGCGCGCGCGCCGCCAGGCGCTGCTCGGCCGACACGACTTCGCGGCGTTTCAGTCCGTCGGCGGCGACGTTCACACGTCTGAGCGGACGATCCGTTCGACTGATCGACGTCGCTCGAAGCCGCCGGCCGGACTCGGCTACGAGCAGAAATTCGTCGGCCACTGGTGATTCGCGTGACAGGGGATGGGTTCCTGCGCCACATGGTGCGGACGATCGCCGGGACGCTCGTCGACGTGGGACTCGGCCGATGGCCGCCGGAGACAGTCGACGGAGATTCTCGCGTCACGGCGATCGCGCGCGGGCCGGTCGCGCCGCGCCGGCCGCAGGGCCTGTTTCTCGTCGACGTGAATTATTGACGACTTGGAACGCCTATGCTTTATAATGCAAAGTATAGGCGGCGTCGCCTTGAACGCCCCCGTAAGAGCTCTGTATCATCGGGGTTTACTTGATCGACTAGACAATGGCGCTCGATGAATTCCTCTCCGCCCTGCCGCCGGCTCGCCCGAAGAGGCGCTGGCTCGCCAGGTCGACTTCGACCGGCTGCCACGGCATGTCGCCGTGATCATGGACGGCAACGGCCGCTGGGCGGCGCAGCGGCACCTGCCCCGCGTCGAGGGCCATCGCGCCGGCATCGACTCGGTCCGCGATGTCGTCGAGGGGTCGGCGCGTCTCGGCATCCAGGTCCTGACGCTGTATGCGTTCTCGGTCGAGAACTGGAAGCGCCCGCGCGATGGAAGTGTCGACGCTGATGTCGCTGCTCAAGCGATATCTCCGCCTCGAGCTGAACACGCTGCTGCGCAACAACATCCGGTTTCAGCGTCATCGGCCGCGCGGGAGAGCTGGCCGGCGACGTCCGCGAGCGAACTGCAGGCGGCCGAGGCAAAGACCGCCGGCAACACCGGCATGCTCTTCAACATCGCGCTCAACTACGGCGGCCGCGCCGAGATCGTCGAAGCGGCGAAGCGGCTGCTGGCGGCGCAGGCGTCGCCCGACGAGCTCGACGAGCAGCGCTTCGCCGGATTTCTCTACACGGCCGGGCAGCCCGATCCCGATCTGCTGATCCGCACGAGCGGCGAGATGCGCGTCAGCAACTTTCTGCTGTGGCAGATCGCCTACGCCGAGATCTGGGTCACCGACACGCTGTGGCCCGATTTCCGCAAGCGCGATCTGCTCGAAGCGATCCTCGCCTACCAGAAGCGCGACCGCCGCTACGGCGGCATCACCCAGCCAGTGGTCGCCGGCCGCTGATGACGCGCGTCCTGAGCGCCCGGTCCTCGCGGCGCTGGTCATAGTCGTAATCTGTTTTCTGCCGCCGATCGCGACGCTCGTGCTCGCCGTGCTCGCCGCGGCGCTCGCGTTCGCCGAATACGCCGACCTCGCCGCCGCCGCTCGGCGCGAGATTCCGATCGTGGCGACCGGCGCTGCCGTTGCGGCGGCATGCGTCGCCGTCGCCGGCGACGAGCTGCCGCTCGAGATCGTGCTGCTTGCCGCGCTCGTGTGGGTCGGCGTCCTGGCAGTCGTGCGCGGCCAGCCGGGCCCGGAAGTGCTGCGCGACGCGGCGGCGGCGATCTTGCCGCTGATCTACATCGGCGTGCCGCTCGGATCGCTTGGCGGCGTCCGGGTCATCGGCGGACGTGACGCCACGCTGCTGCTGATCGCGACGATCGTCGTCAGCGACTCGGCGCAGTACTACACGGGCCGGGCATTCGGCCGCCGGCGTCTGGCGCCGGCAATCAGCCCGAGCAAGACAGTCGAAGGCGCGCTCGGCGGCTTGATCTTCGGCACCGCCGCCATGACGGTCGGCGGCTGCTGGGTGCTTCCGCGGCGTCAATCTCCGGCTGATCCTGGTGCCGACGTCGGTCGCTGTCGTCGCCCTCGGCATGGTCGGCGATCTCTTCGAGTCGCTGCTGAAGCGCAGCGCCGGCGTGAAGGATTCGTCGACGCTCATCCCAGGTCACGGCGGCGTCCTCGATCGCATCGACAGCTGGCTGTTCGCCGGGCCGGTGTATTACCTGTTCACCCGATACCTGCAGGCATCATGAAGCGCGTCGCCATCCTCGGCTCGACGGGATCGATCGGCCAGAGCGCTCTCGCGGTGGTCGCCGCGCACCCGGATCGTCTGCGCGTCGTCGCGCTGGCCGCTGGCGAGAACGTGTCGCGCTTCGTCGAGCAGGTCGCTGCGTTACGCGCCGGACACGATCGCGATGGCCATCGCACGCGGCGCTGGCCGACGTGCAGGCCGGAGCTGCGCGCGCACGCGCGGCATGCGCCGATCGCGGCTGCGGCATGCGGGCCGAAGGCCTGATCGCCGTCGCGACGCATCCTGAGGCCGACGTCGTGCTGTTCGCGTCGTCGGGCACTGCGGCGCTCGATGCCGTGCTCGCCGCTATCGACGCGGGCAAGACGATCGCGCTCGCCAACAAGGAAATCCTGGTCATGGCCGGCGCGATCGTCATGGAGGCCGCGCGCGCGCCGCGGCGTCGCCGTGCTGCCCGTCGACAGCGAGCACAACGCCATCCATCAGTGCGTGCACGGCCGCGCGAGCCCGACGAGATTCGCCGGCTGCATCCTGACGGCGTCCGGCGGGCCATTCCGGGAGCTGCCTGCCGCGCGCCTGCACGACGTCACGCCCGAGGATGCGCTGCGCCACCCGACGTGGCGCATGGGACCGAAGATCACCATCGATTCGGCGACGCTGATGAACAAGGGCCTCGAGGTCATCGAGGCGCACTGGCTGTTGGCGACCGAGCCGGAGCAGATCGACGTCGTCGTCCATCCGCAGTCGATCGTGCACTCGATGGTCGAGCTCGTCGATGGCTCGATCATCGCGCAGCTCGGCGTGACCGACATGCGGCTGCCGATTCAGTACGCGTTCTCCTACCCCGAGCGCTGGTCGGCGCCGCTTCCGCCGCTGGATCTGACCCGTGCCGGCCGCCTCGAGTTCGAGCCCCCGGATACCGACGCGGTTTCCCTGCCTTGCGCCTGGCGTTTCAGGCGCTCGAGGGCGACGCCGGGCTGCCCATCGTCCTCAACGCCGCCAACGAGGTCGCGGTGGCAGAGTTTCTGCAGCATCGCCTCGGGTTTACAGCGATTCCCGAGGTCATCGCGCAGGCGATGGACGGCCTACGAACGCAACGGCACCAGCCCGATTCGCGGCGCTGGACGACGTCCGGGCGGTCGATCGGTGGGCGCGGGAGTTCGCCGTTCGCCGAACTCGAGGCGATCTGAGCGTCAGTCAAAGGTCGACGGCCGGATTGCGCCGGTAAGGTAAAATCAGAAGTGTGACGAGTATTCTGGCTTTCGTTTTCGTCCTCGGCGTGCTGATTTTCGTCCACGAGCTCGGTCATTTCATGATGGCCCGGCGGATTGGCGTCCGCGTCCTCACGTTCTCGCTCGGCTTTGGCCCGAAGATGCTGTCGTTCCGGCGCGGCGACACCGAGTACTGCATCAGCGCCATACCGCTCGGCGGCTACGTCAAGATGGCCGGCGAGACCCCCGAGGACGCCCGGACCGGATCGCTCGGACGAGTTCCTGTCGAAATCGAAGTGGCAGCGGTTCCAGGTGCTCGTGATGGGCCCGGTGATGAACCTCGCCTCGCCGTCATCGTGATGGCGATCGTGCTGCTTCAGGGCGCCAGGTTCCCGCGTTCGAGGATCAGCCGGCCCTGGTCGGTGGCTTCGTCCCGAATTCGGTCGCGCAGGCCGCGGCATCCAGGTCGGCGACCGCATCGTCAGCGTCGATGGCAAGGCCGTGTCGAACTGGAGGCAGTTCTACTCTGGTCGTCGCCACGCGCGAACCGGCCGGTGCGCTCGGGTATCGAGCGCGACGGCAAACGCATCGAGCGGGAGGTCGTGCCTGCCGCGGTCGACAGGTACGAGACGGGCGCCATCGGCGTGCTGCCGGTCATGCATCCGCAGATCGCCGAGACGCGCGTCGGGCAGCCCGGGGCCGAAGGCGGACTGCACCCCGGCGACGTCATCATGGCGGCCGGGGGCGAGGCCAATGTCTCGCGCGAGCGCCTCATCGAGCTGATCAAGGCGCACGACGGCAAGCCGCTCGCGCTCAACGTCGTGCGCGGCGGCGCGCCGCAGACGATCACCGTCGTGCCGCGCAAGTATCGACGGCGGCGTGCATGATCGGCGCGACGATCACGAGCCTCGAGCTGCAAGTCGTCGAGCCCGGCATCGATCGAAGCGTTCGAGCTCAGCCTCAAGCAGAACTGGGAATGGACGACGCTGATCTTCGAGACGCTGGGTGGTCTTTTCACGCGCGAGACCTCGGTCAAGCAGCTGATGGGGCCGGTCGGCGATCGCCAGCCTTTCTGGTGACGCGGCGCAGCAGGACAGCTGGATCCCGCTCTTCACGCTGATGGCGATGATCAGCCTCAACCTCGGGCTGCTCAACCTCATGCCGATTCCGGTCCTCGACGGCGGCCACATCGCGATCCTCGCGCTCGAAGGCGTGTCGCGCCGCGATTTCAGCATGAAGGTCAAGGAGAAGATGCTGCTCGCCGGCTTCGTGCTGCTGCTGATGCTGATGGTCACGGTCATCTACAACGACCTGATGCGCATCCAGTGGATCGAGCGGCTCGTTCCCTGGCGATGAAGAAGCGGTCGATCGCATGCCGGCCGTTCGTGCATTTCTCGCGGCGATTGCCGTAGCTATCGTTCTCGTCGCGTCGGCGCCGCTCGCGCAGGCGCAAGAGCGCGCCGCCGGACCCAATCGCGACCTTTTCCATCCTCGGCTACGACCCTGCCACCGGCGAGGTCGGCGGCGCGGTCCAGTCGCGCGTGTTCTCGGTCGGCAACGGCGTGCTCTGGGCCGAGGCGGAAGTCGGCATCGTCGCGACGCAGGCGATCGTCGACGTCAGCTACGGTCCGAAGGCGCTGCAGCTGCTGAAGAAGGGAATGGCGCCGGCCGACGATCGTCAAGGCGATCTGGGAGAGCGATCCGGATCCGGGGCTCGGCAAGAATCCGTGGCCGAAGGCCGGGCGCCAGTTCGCGGTGATGGACGCGAAGGGCAACTACGCGGCGTTCACGGGACCCGAAGGCTTCACCGTGGGCCGGCAACAAGGGCGGCAAGTTCTGCACCGCCCAGGGCAACATCCTCGCCGGCGAGGCCGTCGTCGACGAACATGGTCGAAGCGTTCGAGAAGACGACCGGCCACCTCTCGCTGCGGCTGATGGCGGCGCTCGATGGCGGTCAGGCCGCCGGCGGCGACACGCGCGGCATGCAGTCGGCTGCGATGCTCATCGTCAAGAAGAACGGCGGCGTGTGGCTGCACAACGACGTCGTGCTGCGGCTGCAGGTCGACGACAACCCGGAGCCGCTGAAGGAGCTTCGCCGCCTGGTCGAGATGCACGCCAAGCGTTTCCGTCCGCAGTAGTCGCCGGATTACTTCGTCTTCCCAGCGTCCTCGTCAAAGTCCCTCGCCTGATTCGGCTACGGTCGCCGCACACGCGTCTCTGTTCGAACGCCGAATTTCCGATTCGCGCGCGGATCGCGTCGCGGTCTCTGTGACATCATCGATCTCGTCCGATGATCCCGTCCTTCCACCATCAGACAGGAACTGCGGCCGATGGTCACCCTGGCGATGCCGGTCGTCATTGCCGAGCTTGGCTGGATCGCGATGGGCATCGTCGACACGCTGATGGTCGGACCGCTCGGACCCGAGGCGATCGGCGCGGTCGGCATCGGCAGCCCGTATTCATGGGCGTCGTCGATATTCGCGATGGGCCTGATGCTGGGCCTCGACACGCTGGTGTCGCACGCGTATCGGCGCCGGCCGCCTCGACGATTGTCACCGGTGGCTGGTGCACGGGATCGCTGCTCAGCCTGGTCGTATCGCTGCCGATCACGCTGGTGCTGCTCGACGTCGACTCTGCTGGCAGCGCTGGGGCCTCGATCCCGCGGTCTACCGATTGACTCGGCCCTATCTCGATGCGCTCACGTGGAGCGTGGCGCCGCTCCTCCTGTACGCGACGTTCCGCCGCTATCTGCAGGGCATGGGCGTCGTGCGGCCAGTGATGATCGCTCTGGTGACGGCCAACGTCACCAACGCGATCGTCAACTGGATTCTCATCTATGGAAAGCTCGGCGCGCCGGCCATGGGCGTACGCGGGTCAGCGTGGGCGACGGTGATGTCGCGCGTGGCGATGGCGCGTATCTCCTGGTCGTGATCGTGCTGCGTGAGCGCGGGCGACGTCCGGGACTGTTCGAGACCTCGCTGCGTGATTGATCCGGGATGGATGCGGCGGCTCATCGCGCTCGGCTTTCCGGCCGCCAGCCAGATCACGCTCGAGGTCGGCGTGTTCGCCGCGTCGACGGCGCTTGCCGGCCGGCTCGTGCCAACAGCGCTCGCCGCGCATCAGATCGCGGTCAACATCGCCGCGCTTTCCTTCATGGTGCCGCTCGGCGTGTCGTCAGCCGGCGCCGTTCGCGTCGGCCATGCGGTCGGTCGGAGCGATGTCGATGGCGCGGCGCGTGCTGGCTGGACCGCGCTCGCTGCTCGGCGCGGGTTCATGGCGTGCACGGCGCTCGCGTTCGTCCTCGTCCCGCGCATCGCTGATCGGCGCGTTCACCCGCGACGAGCGCGTGATCGCGCTTGGCGTCACGCTGCTCGCGGTTGCCGCGATGTTTCAGCTGTTCGACGGCATCCAGGGCGTGGCGACCGGCGATCCTGCGCGGACTGGGCGACACGCGGACGCCGATGGCTGTGGAATCTCGTGCGGCCACTGGCTCGTCGGGCTTCCGCGTGGCTATGCGTTGTGCTTCGTCGCTGGCTACGGCGTGGTCGGCTTGTGGTGGGGTCTGACGATCGGCCTGACCATCTGCGGCGTGGCGCTGCTCGTGGTGTGGTCGCGGCGGATCCACGCGTTCGAGCTGAAGACGACGTGGTCCGGCTAGCCGGCGCCGCAGGCTACGAAGCCGGCTGCGTCTTCTTCTGGTAGCGTGGTCTCGACGTAGTTGTCGACGAGCCCGCGAAAGGCTGTCGCGAGCTCCTCGTAGGTGCCGCGCAGCGTCGTGTAGTGCTGGCCGTCGATGTAGACCGGGCAGTTGGGCGCTTCGCCCGTCCCTGGCAGGCTGATGCCGATGCTCGCGGCCTTTGACTCGCCGGGTCCGTTGACGACGCAGCCCATGACGGCGAGGGTCATGGCTTCGACGCCCTCGTACTGCGTCTTCCACGTCCGGCATCCGCTCGCGGATGTAGTCCTGGGTCCGCTCGGCAAGTTCCTGGAACGTCGTGCTGGTCGTACGGCCGCATCCCGGGCACGCGGTGACGCTCGGCGCGAACAATGCGCAAGCCCAGCGACTGCAGCAGCTCGCACGCGGCGTAGACTTCCTCGCGGCGATCGCCGCCCGGCCGCGGCGTCAGCGAGACGCGGATGGTGTCGCCGATGCCCTCGTTGAGCAGCACGCCCATGGCAGATGCCGACCAGATCAGGCCCTTGATCCCCATGCCGGCCTCGGTCAGCCCGAGATGCAGCGGCTGATCGGTCTTGCGCGCGAGGTCGCGGTAGACGGCGATGAGGTCGCGCGGCCGCGACGTCTTGCACGAGATGATGATCTGATCCTTGCGCAGGCCCGACTCCAGCGCCAGCTCGGTCGACTGCACGGCCGACAGCACCATGCACTCGTTGATGATGTCTTCCGACGATCTGTCCGAGGTCGCGGTCGGTGTTCTCCTGCATCTTCGCCAGGACAAGCTCCTGGTTGAGCGAGCCGCCGTTGACGCCGATGCGCACGGGCTTGCCGTTGTCGCGCGCGACCTTGCAGATCGTCGCGAACTGCTCGTCGCGCCGCCGCCCGGTGCCGACGTTGCCAGGATTGATACGGTACTTGTCGAGAGCGCGGGCGCAGTCTGGAAAACGCGTCAGCAGCAGATGCCCGTTGTAATGGAAGTCGCCGATGAGCGGGGCGCGGACGCCGGCATCGAGCATGCGCTGCTTGATCTCGGGCACGGCGGCCGCCGCTTCCGGCAGGTTGACGGTCACGCGGACCATCTCCGAGCCGGCCTCGGCGAGCTCGATGCACTGGCGCGCGGTGCCGGCGGCGTCGGCCGTGTCGGTCATCGTCATTGACTGAACGACGACGGGCGCACCGCCGCCAACCTGGACCGGTCCGACGCGAACTCCGACTGTCCTGTGAAGTTTGAGCACTGCCATGTCGATAACCTGTTGATCATAGCAAGTTCCGCGCGTTCGCGGTTCGGCCGCGCTCGCGGCGCGGCTTCGCTTTTGCAATCCAGCCAATAAGTCCTTGCGGCGGCAGTTTTGCGCGGTCCAGGACCCGGCTGCGGACGGGTTTCCGCGTCTAAAAAGTAGTAGCTCGAGTGACAGTGAGGAATCGATGAACGCAAAGCGATTGAGCGCCGGTTTTGTAGCTGCCATTGTGGCAATGCTGATGGTTCCGACGTTGTCGGCCCCGATGCTGGCGGCGGTGCAGGCAGGCGTGACGAGCTGCGGACATTCAGCGGTTGCAGGACGAGGTCTATCAGGCGAGCACCGATGTGTCGCGGTTGAGGACATCGGATGCACTCCAGGCAGGACGGCTCCAGGACGAGCTCGACAACCTGCGCGAGGACGTCATCTACCTGAAGGTGAAGCTGCGCAAAGAGAACAACGTCAGCCGATCCGAGTACACGCAGGTGCGCGACCAGCTGCAGGAACTGCGCGCTCGCGCTCGCGGCGACTCGCGCGGCGCCGCGGAACGCGATTCGCGGTCGGTTGACCGGAACGGCGCCGCCGGCTAGCGGCTCTACCGGCTCTTCGCCGGCCCCGATCTATGACGATCGTCCGCGCGGCAGCACAACTGCGCGTCGCGGGATCCCGGCAGGGCAGGAGATGGACGTCCGGATCCAGAGCGAGCTGACGTCTGACACTGCGCAGGTCGAGGATCGATTCGAGGCGACGACAGTAGTCGATCTCTACGACGGGGGTCGCGTGCTGATACCTGCCGGTTCGGTCATGCGCGGTCTCGTGACGTCGGTCAATCGTGCGTCGCGAACGGATCGAAAGGGCAGCCTCACCGTCAACTTCAATCAGATCATGGTGGACGGCCGTAACTACGCGATGCGTGGCACGGTGACCGAAGCGATCGAGAGCTCCGGATCAAGGGCGAAGCCGGACGCATCGGCGCCGGATCGGCTGTCGGCGCAATCATCGGCGGTATCGTCGGCGGCGTGAAGGGCGCGTTGATCGGCGTCCTGATCGGCGGCGGCGGCACGATGGTCGCAACAGAAGGCAAGGATGTCACGCTGCCGGCGGGCACCCTCCTCCGTGTGAGGATGGACACGCCGCCGGAGATCTACTGACGAGCGTTCGATAAATCCTGGCTGGCGGCGGCTCGCATCGCCTCGCGTGCCGCTGCCAGCGTGGCGAGCGACGTCTTTCTCGGTGTGCGCGGCCGAGAGGAACCACGCCTCGAACTGCGACGGCGGGGGATAGATGCCGCGGTCGAGCATCGCATGGAAGAAGCGCCCGTACGCCTGTGTGTCCGCTTTGAGCTGCTGACTGATAGTCGGTGATTGCCGTGGTCGTGAAGAACGGCGTGAAGGTCGAGCCAAAAGCATTGACCTGCAGCGCGACACCGGCGTCACGAGCCGCATCGGCAAAGCCTGCCGCAAGCTTCTTCGTCAAGGCAGCCATGTGGCGGTAGATCTTCGGCGACAGTTGCTGGAGCGACCACAAGCCGGCGGTCATGGCCAGAGGATTCCCCGACAGTGTTCCCGCCTGATAGACCGGGCCCGCAGGAGCGACGAGCTCCATGACGTCGGCGCGGCCGCCATACGCTCCGACCGGGAGGCCGCCGCCGATGATCTTGCCCAGGCACGTCAGATCGGGACGGATGCCGTACAGCTGCTGCGCGCCACCTGGCGCCGCACGAAATCCGGAGATCACTTCGTCGAAGACGAGCAGGGCGTGCTCGCGATCGCACAGCGGCGCGCAGGCCCTCGAGGAATCCCGGCTTCGGCAGCACGACGCCCATGTTTCCCGCGATCGGCTCGACGAAGACGGCAGCAATCTGCTTGCGGTTTGCGGCGAAGAGCGCTTCGACCGAGGCCAGATCGTTGTAGCGCGCGAGCAGGGTGTCACGCGCTGCCCCTGACGAGACGCCTGGGCTGGTTGGCACGCCGAGTGTCATCGCGCCCGATCCCGCCTGGACGAGAAATGCGTCGGCGTGGCCGTGATAGCAGCCTTCGAACTTGATGATCAAGTCGCAGCCGGCTGCGGCGCGCGCTACCCGCAGCGCGCTCATCGCCGCTTCTGTTCCGGAGCTCACGAAACGAATCCGCTCCATCGACGGCACGAGTTTCACGACGCGCGCGGCGAGCTGGGTCTCGAGCTCGGTGGGCGCGCCAAAGCTGGTGCCGTGGACTGCTGCAGCCGCGAGCGCCTTGCGCAGGCCTTTCGGCGCGTGACCGTGAATGAGCGGCCCCCAGGACATGACATAGTCGACGTAGGTGTTGCCGTCGACGTCTTCGATGTGCGAACCACGAACCGCGCTTGATGAAGACCGGCGTGCCGCCCACGCCTTTGAAGGCTCGCACCGGGCTATCGACGCCGCCGGGCAGCAGCCGCGACGCGTTGGCGAACAATTTGGACGAGCGAGCGTACCTGGATCGTTTCCGCCGGAACATAGTGGTCCGACGATAGCATACGCAGGTCGGAAATCGCTGAAGGGGAGCGAAGGTGTCGAGGAGAATCGAAGCGTGAGTACTGCCATTCGCGTGACGGCCGTCGCGATCGCGGCCGGCGCGGCCGTCCTCGCGCTTGTTCTGGCTGGCCCAGCGCCGGATCATGTACTTTCCGTCGCACGACGTGCCGCCGCCGGCGCAGGTCGGCCTGCCTCGCGCCGAGACAGTCACGTTTAAGACCGCAGACGGACTGATCCTCCACGGCTGGTTCGTGCCGTCATCAGTGGGCGGAGCGGCGACGGTGATTGTCTTCAACGGCAACGCCGGCAATCGCTCGTATCGAGCCGACCTTGCGGGAAGGCTCGCTGCGCAAGGTCTTGCCGTGCTGTTGTTCGACTACCGTGGCTATGGCGGCAACGACGGGTCGCCGACGGAAGAGGGCCTGGCGCTCGATGCTCGCGCCGCGCGGGACTACGTGGTGAGCCGTGCCGACGTGACTCCATCCCGCATCGTGTATTTCGGCGAATCTCTCGGCTCCGGCGTCGCCGTCCGTCTGGCCGTCGAGCATCCTGCAGCGGCAGTCGTCCTGCGTTCGCCTTTCACATCGTTTGTCGACGTGGGTCGGGTCCACTATGGGTGGCTTCCCGTCGGCATGTTGCTGCGAGACCGGTATGCCTCGATCGATCGTATTCGGCAGATCAACAGCCCGCTCCTCGTCATCGCCGGTTCGAACGACACGATCATTCCCGTCGGGCAAAGCCGGCGCCTGTTCGACGCGGCGCGTGAGCCGAAGCGGCTGGTGATCGTCGAGGGCGCCGATCACAACGACGAGTCGGTGGCGGCAGGGCCCGAGGTGGTCGCTGCCGTCACGAGCTTTCTGGCAGGCCGGTGAAAATCGAATCAGGCGCTCTTGAGCAGCCGGGCAGCCTCGCGGGCGTAGTAGGTGATGATGATGTCGGCCCCGGCGCGGCGGATGGCCGTCAGCGCTTCCATCATCGCCCGGGGTTCGTCAATCCAGCCATTGCGCGCCGCGGCCTTGAGCATCGCGTACTCGCCGCTGACGTGGTACGCGGCCGTCGGCATCCCGAATTCAGCCTTCACGCGCGCGATGACGTCGAGATACGTCATGGCCGGTTTCACCATGACGATATCGGCGCCTTCCTCGATGTCGAGCGCAACCTCGCGCAATGCCTCTTCGACATTGGCGGGATCCATCTGGTGCGATCGCCGATCTCCGAAGGCTGGCGCTGAGTCCGCGGCTTCGCGGAACGGACCGTAGAACGCCGAGCAGTACTTCGCGGCGTAGGACATGATCGCGACGTCGGGGAAGCCGGCTTCGTCGAGCGCGTGCCGGATGCGGCCGACGCGGCCATCCATCATGTCGGACGGGGCAACGATGTCCGCGCCTGCCGCGGCGTGCGACAACGCCGAGCGCGCGAGCAGCTCCACCGTCGCATCGTTGGCAATCTCGCCGTCCTCGAGAAGGCCGCAGTGTCCATGCGACGTGTACTCGCACAAGCACACGTCGGTCACGACGAGGAGCTCTGGCAGCTCGCGCTTCAGCGCGCGCACGGCGGCTTGCACCGGGGCATCGGCATCCCAGGCCGCCGATCCCGTCTCGTCCTTGGCGTCGGGCAGCCCGAAAAGAAGCACGCCAGGCACGCCGTCAGCCTTGGCCGCTGCCGCTTCCTTCACGATTTCGTCGACCGAGAGCTGATACACGCCCGGCATCGACGAGACTTCGCGCCGCTGACCGCTCCCCGTGCAGACGAACAGCGGATAGAGGAACATGTCGGCGCTGAGCCGCGTCTCGCGCACCATTGAACGCAACGCTGGCGAGCGCCGCAGCCGCCGTAAGCGACGGGGCAGATCGAGCTGAGCGCGGCCTGGGGCAGTCGATGCAGAAGCGCCGGTAGTCGTTCGCATGGCCATGGCAGGAGCCTACTTCACCGCGACGGGCCGGTTGACGCTGGAATCGCGCCGCGCAAAGTGTTCGACCAGCGCGTCGACGAGGTCGGGAATCGTGTAGCGCCGCGGCATGACGTTGGTCGAGATGTCGAGTTGCTGCGCCGCCTCCGCCGTCACCGGGCCAATCGACGCGACAACAGTCGAGCTGAGAAGATCGACAGCCTGATCGAGTCCGAGCATGGCGACGAAGTTCTTGACCGTGGACGCGCTCGTGAACGTCACGGCGTCGATCTGACGGTCGAGGAGCATGCGGTAGATGTCGGGGCCGCCGTCGCGCTCGGCGCGCGCCGGGATGGTGCGATAGGCGGCGACATCGAGCACGAAAGCGCCGGCTTCGCGCAGAGCGTCGGCGAGCAGGTCGCGGGCGATGTCGGCCCGCGGCAGGAGAAAGCGTTTCCCCTTCAAGCTGCCGGTCGCCTTCAACGCGTCGACGACGGCTTCGGCGCGGAACTCGGCTGGCGTCAGGTCGACACGGATACCGTAACGAGCCACCCGCGACGCAGTCGACGGGCCGATGCTGCAGATGCGCACGCCCTTGAGCTCGCGCACGTCGCTCGTCGCGAGCAGCCGTTCCATGAAGTACTCGACGCCGTTGCCGCTCGTGAAGACAATCCAGTCGAACGTGGAGGCTTCGTCACAGGCGCGGCCCAGCGCATCGGCGTCTTCAGGAGGCGCGATCTGGATGCTCGGCGCCGGGATGGCCTCCGCGCCGCGTTCCTCGAGCATCTCGATGAGCTCGCCCGCCTGCTCGAGCGAACGCGTCACGACGATACGGCGGCCGAAGAGCGGACGCTCGTCGAACCAGCGCAAGTGCTGTCGTAGTCCGGCGACGGCACCGACAACAAGCAACGCCGCAGCTCCATCGTGGGCCTTGGACGCGATGTCGGCAAGCGTCCCCGAGATCGTCTCCTGTCCGGGAAGCGTGCCGTTGTAGATCAGGGCAGCCGTTTCCTCCGCCGGCCGTCCGTGGGACAGCAACGCTTCGGTGATCGCGCCAATCTGACGCGAGCCGGCGAAGCAGACGAGTGTTCCGGTCAGTCCCGCCAGTCGAGACCAATCCACGTCCGGCGGCGCATCGACTTCGCTCTCGTGACCACGGATGAACGTCAGCGTGTCGCCAGCGCCCGGGTACGTCACGGGCACTCCCGCGTACGCAAGGGAGCCGATGGCTGCGGGAATCCCGGGCACGACTTCGAACGGGATGCGCTGCTCGTGCAGGAACAGCGCTTCCTTGCCGCCGCTGTCGAACACGAATGGGTCGCCCCACTTCAAACGCACGACGGTCTTGCCCTCGCGCGCCTTTTCCGCGAGCAGGTAGCAGATGGCGTCCTGGTCGAGGGCCTTGGGCGCCGCCGCGCCAACATCGATGCGCTCGGCGCCAGGCTGGGCCAGGCGCAGGAGCCGGCGGTGCACCCGATGGTCGAAGACGACGACGTCGGCCGCTTGCAGGCAACGCTGGCCGCGCACGCTCACGAGCGAGGGGTCACCGGGGCCGGCACCGACAATGTACACACATGGAGTATTCATGGCTCGTATGCTCGCGCTGTGGCGCGCAGTTGACGATTCACGGCCTGGCCCCGTCGAGGAGCGCGCCGGCTCCGTCGGACTCGAGCGCGTCGGCGAGGCGCCTGGCAACGCCTTCGGGATCCGACGCCGGTCCGCTCGCTGACTGTCTGATCGAACGGGAACCATCCAGCGACGCGACAACGCCGATCATCTCGATGACGCCGTCAGCCTCGACGGCAATGGCGCCAAGCGGTAATTGACAGCCGCCGCCCAGCGCCACAACGACGAGGCGTTCGGCGGCGAGCGCTCTCCCGGCTTTCACGTCGTGTATTTTCGCGACCACGCTCCGTGCCGCCTCGTCGTCGGTGCGGATCTCAACGGCAACAATACCCTGACCGGGCGCCGGTACGCACAAATCCACGGGCAGCGGGGTCGAGATCCGGCCCCCCAGGCCGAGCCGGCGTAATCCGGCGCACGCGAGAACCAGGGCGTCCACTTTGCCGCCATCCAGCCGTGCCAGCCGAGTGTCGACGTTGCCTCGAATCGGAGAGAATGCGGCCTGCGCAAAGAGCGGTGCCAGCTGAGCAATGCGGCGGACGCTTCCCGTGCCGATGTTCGCCGAGTCACCCAGGCGCGCGCATAACGCGGCGACGTCGACGTCCTCGTGCCGGCCGGCCACTGATTGGCGCAGCACGACCGCATCGCGCGGGTCCTCTCGCTCGAGACACGCGGCTACTCCGAGACCTTCCGGGAGGATGACGGGCAGGTCCTTCGCGCTGTGCACCGCGATGTCGGCATCACCGCGCAGCAGCGCGTCTTCGAGCTCCTTGACGAACTGGCGCTTGCTGTCGTCTCCGGCCACCGGTCCGTGCTGCGATCGGTCGCCGGTCGTCGTCATCGCGATAATCTCGGTGGCGATGCCAGCCTGCTGGAGGCGATCGGACACGGCATGGGCCTGCCACAGCGCCAGCCGGCTGCCACGCGTCGCAATCCTGATGGCGCGCCCGCTCTTCAACGGCTGCGGGCTCCCGGGGTGAGCCGCTCGTCGCGCTCGGTCTTTTCGTCCTCTCCGACAGGACTGAGCGCGAAGAGCCGGTGCAGCGCCTCGGCATACGCAGCCACCGTTTCATCGCCCACCGACTTCAGCTGCTCGGTTGGCGTCAGCAGCAGCTTCTCGACGAGCAGGCGGGTCACCTCTTCGACTTTGGCCCGCGCCTCGGGGGAAAGTCCCGTCAGCTTCGGCTCGAGGCGGCGTAATTCTCCCTGACGAACCTGCTCGAAGCGCTGCCGCAGCGCCACGATCGTCGGGACGACTTCGCGCGATTGCAGCCATGACGCGAAGCGCGCGACCTCCTCGTCGACGATCGACTCGGCGCTCGTCAGCTCGCTGCTGCGACGCGCCAGGTTTTCCTTGACGATCGTCTGCAGGTCGTCCATGTGGTAGAGAAAGACCTGGTCCAGGTTCCCGACCGCCGCCTCGACATCTCTCGGGACCGCGATGTCGATGACAAAGAGCGGCCGGCTGCGGCGCGATCGCATCGCGTCCTCGACGAGTGCGCGCGTGAGGACAGGTTCGGTTGCGCCCGTGGCAGTGACGACGATGTCGGCTGGCGCGAGCGCCGGGCGAAGCTCGGACCACGGGACCGCGCGGCCTTCGAGCTGCCGCGCCAGAGCTTCGGCGGTAGCGAGCGTGCGGCTCGCGATCGTGATCTGGTTGACGCCCTGCGCGCGCAAGTGGACGCCAGTGAGCTCGGCCATCTCGCCGGCACCGAGAATGAGCACGTTCCGCCCGGCGAGATTGCCGAAGATCTTCCGCGCCAATTCGATTGCCGCATAGCTGACCGAAACGGCGCCCTCACCGAGGCCGGTTTCACTCCGCACTCGCTTGCCGACAGCGAAGGCGGTATGGAACAGGCGGTGCGTCACCGTGCCGGTGAACTGCAGCTCGCTCGCGGTCGCGTAGGCAGCCTTGACCTGACCAAGAATCTGCGGCTCGCCGACGACGAGCGAGTCGAGGCCGGCCGCGACGCGGAAGAGATGCCTCGCCGCGTCGATGCCGCGGTGAGCAGTACAGGTGCTCGGCGAGACGCGACGAGTCGACCTTGTGGTAGTCGCAAAAGAAGCGCCGGAGGGCGTCGCCGGCGGCATCGGATTCGCCGACGGCGTAGATCTCGGCGCGGTTGCAGGTCGAGAGAACGACGGCTTCCTGGCTCCCGCCGTGCGCGCCGAGGGCGTGCAGCGCCGTATCGAGTCCGCTCCGTCCGAAATCAACGGATTCGCGCAACTCTACGGGCGCCGTACGATGGCTGAGGCCAACAGCAAGAAGCCGCATGTCGTCTAGAAGTTGTGGCTCTTCGTCAGGAAATAGCCGATCGGCACCAGGTTCAACAAGACGATGACGAACGCCAGGGCCGACAACCACGCCGCCCGGCGTCCGCTCCAGCCGATCGCCCGCCGCGCGAAGAGCGCGAACGAGTAGACCGCCCAGCAGATGATCGCGACGAGGATCTTCGGATCTCCGATCGACATGGCCTGCGCGCGCGGATCCGGAGACGTCTGGATCTGCGTCGCCCACAGCCCGCCGACGGCAATGCCGAGAGTCAGGAACAGCCACCCGATCGATACGACGCGCCCGTTCATCACGTCGAGCACCTGCAGCGACGGCAGGCGTTCGTAGAAGAATCCAAGGTGCTTGGCCTTGATCTCGTTGAAGAGCAGGACGTAGGTAATTCCAACGACGCACGCCAGCGCGAAGCTGGCGTAGGCGAAGAGCATCGAGACGACGTGCAGCGTGAACAGCGGGCTTTGCAGCAGCGGCGGCCGCGGGCTTGCCGCCGGGTCGAGCGCCGGAATGAGGTCGAGCGCGACGATGAGAGGCGCAACGAACACACCCATCGAACGCTCGTCGGTGGTCAGCTCGATGTAGAGATAGGACAGGCCCAGCAGCCACACGAAGGCGGACAAAGCCGCCGTTGTGCCCACGAGCGGCGCGTGCCCGACATGCATCGTCTGCATGCCGATGAGGAACGTGTGCGCGAGAATTCCGCCGGCGAGGATCGCGGTCGCCAGCCGGCCGACACGGGGATCCCGCCACGCGAAATGCGTCAGATACGCGGCCGCGGCCGCAGCGTAGAAGACGAGCGGAACGAGGTGCATGACGCCTACCGGCTCGGGTCTGGTCCGTAGTAGCCCTGGCGCGTGCGCGCCGTCAGCCCCGGTTTGTTCACGCGCACGACAACCCGGCGCCACGCGCCGTTGCGCATCGGATTGCGTGACGAGTACGCGACGGTGTACTGATTGGCGAGCTCTTCGGAAATCTGTTCATAGATCTTCGGCAGCTCGGCGGCGGTGAGGACGAAGTAGGCGCGGCCGCCGGTTTCCTGCGACAGCTGCTTGAGGACGAACTCTGCTTCCTTGAACTCCGTGCGATAGCTGCCGCTCGGGCGGAGCCCGATGGCGTAGATCGCGGTCTCCGAACGCTTGGCGAGATCGAGGACTTCTTCGTACGGAACAAGGCTCGACGTGTCGTCGCCATCTGACAGGACGACGATGGCCTGGCGCCGGATTTCCTCGGCCGAGTTCGCCTTCGCGCGCTTCAGTTCCTTGAGCGAGACGTAGATGGCGTTGTAGAGCGACGTCGATCCGTTGACGTCCGTGCTCCGGATGGCTTTCTCCAGCGCCGCGACGTCGTTGGTGAACGTCTGGAGGATGCGAGCCTGGCTGTCGAAGTCGATGACCTCCATGACGTCTTCGCGGCGCATCCGCTTCGCGAAGCCGACCGCGGCCTCCTGCGCCGTGCCGAGCCGTTCGTTCATGCTGGCGCTGGTGTCGAGGAGGATGGCAAGCGCGATGGGCTGCTGCACGCGCGAGAAAAACGTGATCGCCTGGCGCGCGCCGTCTTCGTAGACCTCGAAGGCCTCTTCGTCGAGGTCGGCGACATAGCGTGTGCCGTCCATGACCGTCACGCTGAGCGAGACGAGGTCGACACCGCTGCGCAGGCGCGTCTGCGGCTGCTTGCTGTCCGCCGCTGGCGCCTTTGGATCCTGCGCCGCCGGTTTGGCTTCCTGTGCTGCCGGCTTTGCTTCTTGCGCCGGCGGCTTGACGTCCTGTGGCTTGGCGTCCTGCTGAGCACTTGCCGCCAGGCAGACGCCGGCGAGCAACGTGGAGGTCAGGATGGCGCGAGCGTGGCGGAAGGGCGACATGGTCAACGGCTGGGCAGGCGCTTGGGGGCCCGCACCGTCAGGCCGGTCTTTTTGACGCTGACGTCGAGCTTCTCAGGTGGAATCAGCTGTTCGGGGCGCGAGTACGTCACAACGTACTGATTCAAGAGCTCGTCGGCGAGCTGCTCCATGCGATCGCTCAGGCCGCTTTCGGCCAGGACCTGATCGCGGCGGCCGCCAGTCAAATCCGTTCCTTCGGCGAGGACCTGATTGCGATTGCGCATCTCGTCGCTGAGCGACCCGGCCGGCGTGCCGATCGCGAGCACCTCGAGGATCGCCCCGCTCTTTTTGATGGCGTCCAGGACATTGGTGTAATGCAGGTTGCTGAACTCGGCCTCGCTCTCGACCGCGACGACGACGATCGCGCGGCGCGCCGCCTCGCGCTTCTCGATCCCTTTCGACAGTTCGAGCAGGGCCTCGAGGAGATAGGCCCCGCCGCCAGGGCGCGCGAAGAGGCGGCCGATTCCCTTCTGGAGCAGGGCCACATCGCTCGTGTACTCGACCAGCGGCGTCGGACGGTCGCCATAGGTCGAGAGTGCGATCTGCGCCTTTCCGTCCAGCTTCTTGACGAACTTGGTCAGCGCGTCGCGCATGAACTGGATGGCAGTCCTCGCCGGCTGGCTGTCGTCGATCGTCACCGCTATCGTCAGCGGTTCGGTTGCCGGGCACGGCGCTCAATACTTCGCGCTGGACGTTGTCCTCGCGCACGCCGAAGTCGGCCGCCGTGAGTCCGGTGACGCTTTTCCCTTGGAGTCGAGCACACTCACGTAGACTTCGCGGTTCCGGCGCTCGCTCGGCTTCTGGTTGGTCTGCGCCTCCGGCAGGAAGGCCGGAAAAACCAGAAGGGCTGGCAGGAGGAAGGCCGCAAAAGCGTGCGCCATACCGCAGTATAGGCCGCGGTTTGACGGAGCGTCAAGAAACGGACGGCCGAAAACTATTGGGAAATAAGGGATTTCTGGCCCCTGTTGTGCTGAAGCCATGTCGCGGCAGAATATGGGCTGCGCCCGTGGATCGCCACCTTCTTTCTCTCGTCCTCTTCACGCCGCTCGTTGGCGCCCTCGTCCTATGGGTCAGTGGGTGGGCCGGCGGGCGCAACCGGCGTCCCTTCGTCCACATCGTCGGCTGTCTTACGACGGCGCTCACCGTGCTCGCGTCAGTACCACTCTGGTTGCGCTTTCAGGTGCGCGGCGAGCAGTGGCAGTTCACGGAGCAGTTGTCGCTGCTGCCGTCTCTCGGCCTCAACTATGCCGTGGGTGTTGATGGGCTCGCGCTGGTGCTCGTCCTGCTGACGACCGTTCTCAGCGCCGCCGCCGCGCTTGCGTCCTGGACTGTCACCTTCGGGGATGCGGTCGAGGACCCGCCACGGGACCCGATACGGGGCCAGGCCGTGAATCGTGAATCGGCGGGTTTCGAGATGACCGCGCCCTGCTGGCCATGCCGTGACGCGCGAGGCCCAGAGGTCCGGCAATTGTTTCTCCCGGGGTGACGGCGCACTACGTTGCGCTACTCGTTCTCGAAGCCGCGATGCTCGGCGTCTACATGTCGCTCGACCTCGTCGGCTTCGTCATCTGCTGGTTCGTGGCCGCGCTGGCGATCTGCTACTTGTGCGGTTCCGTCGCGACATCGTCGGAACGTTCACGCCGCGCGCCGTCGCTTCGTCGACATCGCGGTCATCCCTTCCCTCGTCTTGATGGCGGCGATGGTGACGCTGCACCTGCAGGGGCGGAGGCTCATCGGCATCCCGACCTTCGACTTGAGAAACTTTCAACAAGTGACGCCGTCGGTCGACGTCCAGCACTGGCTGTTCGCGATGTTTCTCGTTGCATTCGCGGCGACGCTGGCCGGCGTATTCCGGTGGTGGCTATCGGTTGCCGCCAGCAGGAGCGTGCTCCCGGTCTCCGTGGTACTCGCGGCCGTGTTCCTGAAGATGGGCACGTACGGCTTTGTCAGGCTGACGCTGCCGCTGCTGCCGGATGCGACACGCACGTTTGCGCCGCTGCTGGTTGCCGTCGCCGCCCTTGGCATTCTGTTCGGCGCCGTTGCCGCGCTCGCGCAACCGAACTGGACTCGCGTCCTCGCCTACGCCACGTTGAGCCATATCTGTCTCGTGCTGCTCGGGACGTTCGCGCTCACACCTGATGGCGTCACCGGCGGCATCGTGCATCAAGTCAGTCACGGCGTCTCGATTGCGGCGCTTCTGTTTCTCGCCGGCGTCGTCGCCGCGCGCGGTAGAGGCACTTCACTCGCGGATTATGGCGGGCTCCTGACGACGATGCCCGTCGTCGCGGCGTTATGGCTGCTGTCGACGTTGTCGCTGGTGGCCGTGCCGAAGCTGAGCGGATTCGTCGGCACGCGCCTCATCATCGAGGGCTCGTGGTCCGCGCATCCCGTGTGGTCGATCGTTGCCATCGTCGGCCTTGGCGTTAGCGCGATCGCGCTACTGTGGCTGTTCGCGCGGACGATGCTCGGCGAACTGCGGAGTCCGTCGGGAAATGCCCTCAGGGACTTGCGGCTCCGAGAGGCGATCGTGATCGTCCCGCTGGCGGCGTTCGTCATCTGGGTGGGATACAAGCCCTCGACTATCCTCGCCACCGTGGAGACGTCGGTCGCCCGCGTGGTATTGCGGGTCAGTCCGCAATATGCGCCAGAAGTATCGGGCTGCCTCTCCGCACCGCCACCGCCGGAGCAGACGGGATTGCCCGCCGGGATGGTAATGGCATCGCCGTGCGTAGAGGGTAGCAGCACGTCACCGCAGCCAGACAAGAAGTGAGTCGATCGCGATGATCGATCTGCTCCTGGTCGTTATGGCGGTGATCTGGGGTACCAACTACTCGATCGTCAAGTTTGCCTTTCACGAGCTCGATCCCCAGGCATTCAACGCGGCCCGAATGACGATCGTCTCGGTTCTGTTCCTGGTGATCATCGGCAGCCTGCGCTTCGGCCGGCTGGCGTCAATCGAACGAACAACGCCGGACAGCTTCGTCAGCATTTTCCGCACGCCGACGCGATTGAGTGCGCGCGACGCTGCGGAGCTCGCTGTCCTCGGTTTCGTTGGCCACTTCCTCTACCAGGTACTTCTTCATCGGCGGCCTTGCGCTGACGACCGTCGCCAACAGTTCGCTGATGCTCGCCTCGACGCCCGTGGTCATTGCCGTCATCAGCGCGATCTTCGGGCAGGAACGCGTCAGTGCCCGGCACTGGCTCGGCGCCGCGCTCTCACTTGCGGGGATCTATATCGTTGTCGGCCGCGGCGTGGCGTTCGGGGGAAGAGGGTTCACCGGCGACTTGATGATGGTCGCGGCCGTGATCTGCTGGGCCGCGTACACGCTTGGCTCGCGCCGCCTCGTCTCGCGTCATTCGCCAGTTGGCGTAACCGGGCTGTCGATGGCGATCGGGACCGTTGTCTACGTGCCCGTGATGTGGGGCCACGTGCGCGCCGCGCGATGGGCCGACGTCTCGTGGCCGACGTGGCTGTCGATCCTCTATTCGTCGATCTTCGCGCTGGGCGTGGCGTACACCATCTGGTACGCCGGCGTCCGTCAAATCGGCAGCGCCCGGACGTCGGTCTATTCGAACCTCATCCCCATCGTCGCGATGGCGACCGCCGTGGTCTTCCTGGGCGAGCCGATTCTCTGGCGGAACGTCCTCGGCGCCGCCGCAGTGCTGGGCGGGGTGGCCCTGACGCGGACAACCGCCCGGGCTCAGCCGGTCGAGCCGTGTGAGCCGTAGCTCGGTAGTTCGGTAGTTCGGTAGTTCGGTAGTTCGGTATCGGTAGTTCGGTAGTTCGGATCGGGCTCGGACGGTTAGCGGGTCCGGCTGAAGCCGGACGCTACACAATCATCCCGAGCCCCGAGCCCCGAGCCCCGAGCCCCGAGCCCCGAGCCCCGAGCCCCGAGCCACCGAGCTGACCGAGCTACCGAACTACCGAACTCCGGCTAAACTGAGGACGATGTCCCACCACTACGCGCAACACGCGGTGGAACTGAAGGCTGAGCTCAGCCAGGCGGTTCCGCGCGATACACTGCGCGCGCTGCATCGCAAGTCCGCGACGCGTCACTTCCTGATCGCGGGACGGCAGTTTGCGATTCTTGCGGCTGCGACGTGGGGGCTCATCACTTCGACAACCCGCTCATCTGGATCCCGCTGGCCTTCGTCCAGGGCTTTACGATTTTCAACTTCACGATCCTGCTGCACGAGGTCCTGCACCACAACGTGTTCGAGCGGCCGCGGCCCCTGGCGACGCGGATCCTTGGCCTTCTCTACGCCACGCCGAGCGGGATCTCTGCCAGCCAGTTCACCCGCTGGCACCTCGATCACCACGCCGAGCTCGGTTCCGACGAGGACGATCCGAAGCGTCACCACCTGTCGCCGAAGGTCAATGCGCGCTGGTTCAAGCTGCTCTATGCCACGCCGGCGCTCTTCCCGATTTATTTCCGGGCGGCGCGCAAGGAGACGGTGACCTATCCGGCCGAGCTGCAGCAGACGATCGGGGTCGAGCGCAAGGTCTCAATCGCCGCGCACCTGCTGGCCATCGCCGCCCTCTGGTACTTCTTCGGCTTCGCTGCGGCGCTGCGCACGAGCATCATCCCGGTCTTCTTCATCTTTCCGATCGCGTTCACGCTCAACCGGCTCGGCCAGCACTACGACATCGACCCCACCGATCCCGCGAAGTGGGGCACGCTGATGAAGGGCCACTGGTTCTGGGACTTCGCGTACCTCAACTCCAACTACCATCTCGAGCATCACTATTTTCCGGGTGTGCCCTTCTATCGCCTGCCGGCGCTGCAGCGCGCGCTGACGCCGTTTTTCGAGCGCAAGCAGATGCGGTGGATGACCTACGGCCGCCTGGTCTACGGCTGGATCATCGAGAATCACGCTCCGCACACCGACTGGAGCCGTCCGGCGTCGAGTGGGGGAGAGGCGAGACCGGTGTCCGCGCCAACAACGCACTCGCATTGAGGCCTGCCGTCCGGGCACGGGACGTTGGACGTGCGCCTCGAGCTCGAATCCGCCTGAACACCTGAGCGAGCGTGAACACCTGAGTGAGAAAAGAAGAGAGAGCGACCTGTGAGCACCGCGATCACGACCACCCTGTCGGACGCCGAAGTCGTTGCCCTTTGCCGCAAGCACACGCTCTTCGAGTGGTCGGCCCAGGGCGCCGTTGATCCGATCCCCATGGCCCGCGCCAAGGGCGTCTACTTCTGGACGCCTGACGGCAAGCGCTATCTCGACTTCAACAGTCAGTTGATGTGCGTCAACGCCGGGCACGGCGACAGCCGCATCATCGCCGCCATCCAGGAGCAGGCGGCGACGATGGCTTATGCCAACCCGTTCATGGCAACGGAAGTGCGCGGGCGGCTCGGTGCCAAGCTCGCGGAGCTCGCTCCTGGCGACATCGACGTCTTTTTCTTCACCAACGGCGGCGCCGACGCCAACGAAAACGCGATCAAGATCGCCCGCGCCTATACCGGCCGCCACAAGATCCTCGCGCGCTACCGCTCGTATCACGGCGGAACGCACGGTGCCATGGCGTTGACTGGCGATCCCCGGCGCTGGAGCTCAGAGCCCGGCATGCCGGGCGTCGTCCACGTCCTCGACCCGTATCACGGGATGGCGCGCGGCTGGGACACTGCGGCGGAAGCGCTGGCCACGCTCGAGGAAATCATCCAGCTCGAAGGGCCGCAGACCATCGCGGCGTTCTTTCTCGAGACGGTGAGCGGCACGAATGGAGTCCTGATTCCGCCCGATGGCTATCTGCAGGGCGTGCGCGAGTTGTGCTCACGCCACGGCATCCTGATGGTCTGCGACGAAGTCATGGCCGGCTTCGGGCGCACAGGAGAGTGGTTCGCCGTCAACCACTGGAACGTCGTGCCGGACATCATCACGATGGCAAAAGGCCTGACGAGTGCCTACGTCGCGATGGGCGCGGTCGGGATGCGGCGCCCGATTGCCGAGCACTTCCGCGACAAGGCATTCCAGGGTGGCCTGACTTACAACAGTCATCCGCTCGGGTGCGCGGCAGCGCTGGCTACGCTTCGCGTCTACGAAGAGGACGACATGATTGGCAATGCCCGGCGGTTGGGCCCGGTCATGACGGCCCTGCTCGAGGATCTCGCCGCAAAGCACTCATGCGTCGGAGTTCATCGCTCGCTCGGCCTCTTTGGCATCGTCGAGCTCGTCAAGGACCCGAAGACGAAGGAACCTCTCGCTGCGTTCGGGCAGACGTCGGCGGCGACGCGACGGCTCGGGGCGCTGTTCCGGGAAGAGGGGCTGTATACCTTCGTTCGCTGGCATACGTTCTTCACGAATCCGCCGCTCTGCGTGACCGAAGGTGAGCTGAAAGAAGGCTTCGCGATGATCGATCGCGCGCTGACGCGGCTGGCGGCGGAATACCCGTAGCGCGCAACTTGAGTTGCGCGCCACGGGCATCGGCAGCTCTTACGCGCAACTAAAGTTGCGCGCTACTTCTTCTCTTTCATCGGAATCGTCCAGAGGTAGACCGACTGGCCTGAGGCCTCGGCCGTCTTCTCTGGCGGATACTTGTCGCCCATCGTGAAGGTCTGCGACACGATGCGCGTGCCCGGCTTCAATTCCTTGTTGAGCTTTGGAATCAGCTTCTCGTTCAGCGTCTGCAACAGATAGAGCGTGACGACGGTTGCTTCGCTGATGTTCGTGGTGAAGAGATCCTCGTTCTTGATCGTGACCTTGCTGCCGACGCCTTCCTTGGCCACGCGGTCGTTGGCTTCCTTGACGCGGACGGGATTGATGTCGATGCCGACGGCGCGGGCGCCGAAGTTCTTGGCGGCGGCGGTGACGATCTGCCCGTCGCCACAGCCGAGATCGTACACGACGTCCTTTGCCGTCACCCCTGCCAGCTTCAGCATCGCCTCGACCGTGGCTGGCGGCGTCGGCACGAAGATGACATCAGGATCTCGCAACGGCGCGGTCTGCTGCGCCAGGGCCGGGCTGGCGACCGCCGTGATGGCCACGGCCACCATCATTGCGCGCGCCACTGATCGAACTCGCATGTGCATTTGACTCCTCCGTCGTCTCTCGCAGAGCGACTTACGTTATACCTCAGTACCCCATCTCACGCTGGATGCCGCGAACGATGCGGTCGAGCTCGTCGACCAGCAACCCGCCGCCGGCTTCGCGGTACGCCCGCACGAGTGATTCGTAATACGCCAGCACGTCGTCCGGCGTTGCCTGGAAGCGCGCCCAGACGCGCTCGCCGCTGTTGCGCAGGTCGCGGAGGATGGCGTAGGAGTTGTGGACCTTGTCCGCTGCCGACACTCGGAGGCTGGGCCCGGACAGCTTTCGCGCGTGCTGGATGTATGCCTGCTTGCGCTCGAGCCACGGCTCCTTGGGCTGTGAGAACGAATCGGTGCAATCCTCGACGATGCGGGCGACGAGATCGCCGAAGCGCGTACGGATATCGTCCAGGCGTTCTCGCCCGCCGTGGTCTTCTGCGGCATCGTGGAGAAGGGCAGCGATGGCTTCATCCTCGCCGCCGCCATCGTCGAGTACGATCGAGGCGACACCCATGAGGTGGCCGACGTATGGTGCGCCCGTCCCCTTTCGTGTCTGGGTGGCGTGGGCCTCGTGGGCGTAGCGAAAGGCGTCGTCGAATCGGCTGGTGAGCTTGATCATGGCCTGATCGGTGGCGCGGACTTGCAGAATCGGCCGGAAGCTTGAGAACCTTGCATCCCGTGAACCCCGAAGAAGGAACCCCGAATCCCGATCCCGCCGTGCCAGTGTATGCCACTCTCGATGCACTCGGCATCCCGTACCAGAAGTTCGCCCATCCGCCGGTTTTCAATGCGGAGGACGTCGCTGCGCACTGGTCGGGCATCGACGCAACGAAGGTCAAGAACCTGTTCCTGCGCAACAAGAAAGGCGATCGCCACTATCTCGTGATCCTCGAGGTGGCCAAGCGCGCCGACCTGCGCGCGCTCGTCAAGATCGTCGGCGACGATCGTCTGAGCTTTGGTTCTCCGGAGCGCCTCATGGCCAACCTTGGCATCACGCCGGGGTCGGTATCGCCGTTCGGGCTCATTCACGACTCGCGGCACGCGGTGAGAGTGCTCGTCGATGCCGACCTCCGCGGCGCGCCGCGCCTGATTTTTCATCCGAACATCAATACCGCCAGCGTGACCATCAGCGGCGCCGATCTCGAGCGGTTTCTGACGACGCGCGGCAACCCGGTGTCGTGGATTCGGGTGGCGCCAGACGAGTAAAACGGCGAATTGGCTCGATATTCCGAACTTCGTGAAGTTTTTCACAAAGGCGGGTATAATCTGGCATACGCTACCCGGTCGGTATTTATGGCAAAACGAGACCGGCCTTTTTCGTTCGCCAAGTCGGCAAAATCCCTGCAAGAAACCGTAGCGCAGTCGGGGCCTGCCGCGTCTGCCAGCTATACCCTGATCGGCGCCATCATCCTGCTCGGCGGCATCGGGTACGCGGTCGACATGTGGTAGGGAACGGCGCCCTGGGGCCTGCTGATCGGCCTCTTGCTCGGGCTGGTAACGGGATTTTACGAGCTGGTGAAGACCATCTGGCACAAATGACATCGAGCACGGTCGCAGCGAGACCCGTGCCCTGGATCGTCGGCGGCAGCCTGGCAGCGTGTCTGGCGGCGCTCGTCGCCACCGGCTTTGACACAGTTCCCGAGATCGTCCTCGGGATGTGCGGCCCGCTGGTGAGCGCCGTCGTGACCTGCGTGCTCCGTGAGCGGACGATGGCGACGGCTCCAGATCGGCTGGGCGCGGTGATGATGACGGCCTTTGCCGTCAAGATGCTGTTCTTTGGCGCCTACGTCGTCGCGATGCTCGGCGTGCTCAATCTCGAGCCACGGGCGTTCATTGTGAGCTTCACCTGCTATTATGTTGCGCTCCATTTGGTGGAAGCGCTGCTCTTGAAGCGGCAGTTGGCTGGCACGTCGCCGGCCCTCGTTTCCGCGGCGATCGCCGGGGACGGGGTTCGTCAGGAGCGCTAAGAGATCGCCCGGGCACGAGTGCGTGTCCACCGCAGCCGAGTTACATGATGCAACCGCACGAAGTGCAGCACGCCGCGACCGAGACCGCCCGCGAAGGATTCAACGCCGGCGAGACCATCATTGGCCACGTTGCCAACAGCAGCGCCGACCATCCGCTGATCCATCTCCCGAAAATTTACGGCATCGACTTTTCGGTGACGAAGCACGTCTTCATGATCTGGCTGGTTGCCGCGGTGCTCTTCGTGGTGGTGACGTGGATCGTCAGGCGTTACCTGAAGCACGAGCAGGAGCGGCCGGTCCCGACGGGATCCATGAACGCGCTCGAGGCGGTCGTCGAATTCGTGCGCGATTCGATCTCGCAGCCCAATGTCGGATCGAAGTGGGTCCTCACGTGGACGCCGCTCTTTCTGACGTTCTTCTTCTTCATCCTCGCGGCCAACCTGATCGGCCTGATTCCGATCTTCGACGTGCTGGCGCTGCTGAACCACTCGGTTCTGCACCTGCCTCCGGATTCGTTCCTCAGCCAGGTCACGCACGGCGGCACGACGGCAACCGGTAACTTCAACGTGACCGCGGCTCTGGCCACGATCACGTTCGTCGCGATTATCGTCGCCGGGTCGCGCGCCCACGGCTTCGTGCAGCACTGGAAGAACCTGGTGCCGCACGGGCTGCCGATCCCCGTCTATTTCATCCTCATCCCCATCGAGATCATGGGCATGTTCGTTCGGCCTTTCGCATTGACGATGCGACTCGCGGCCAACATGACCGGCGGCCACATCGCGATTCTCGCGATCCTGTCGTTCGTGTTCATCTTCACCGAGCTCTTCGGCCATGCGGCTGCCGGTGTCGGCGTCGGCATTTTCCTGTCGCTGCCCCTGGCCATCGGAATTTCCGGGCTCGAGATCATCGTGATTCTCGTCCAGGCGTACGTGTTCACCCTACTGACCGCCGTGTTCGTGGGCATGGCGATCCACGCGCATCACTAAAGCCACTCTGACGGAGGATTAGACGAATGGAAGGTAATGCAATTGCGTTCATGGGCGCCGGGCTCGGCCTGGGCTTCATCGTAATCGGCGCCGGTCTTGGCATCGGCAAGCTCGCAGCGGGCGCGGCAGAGGCCATCGGCCGTCAGCCGAGCGCGGCAGCGCAGATCACCGGCGCGGTCAACCTGCCGCTGTTCCTGCTCGAAGGCGTCGCGATCCTCGCCGAGGTTTTCGCGCTCCTCATCGTTCTGCTCAAGGCGTAGGACGTTGCGGTCGGCCGTCGCGAAGCGAACGTTCGTCTCTTCGACGGCGGCACGAAAGCCTTTTTTCAAGGATGCTGAGCAATGAATAATCCGCTGGTCCAAGTCGATCCGGGACTCTATATCTGGACCATCGTCACGTTCGTCGTGCTGCTGCTGCTGCTCGCCAAGTTCGCGTGGCGACCGCTGCTCGAGGCGCTCGAGCGTCGGCAGGAAGCGATCCGAAAGTCGCTCGATGAAGCGCGCCAGGCCAAGCAGGAGCTTGGCCGTCTGCACGAAGAGTCGGCGCGGATCCTCGCCCAGGCGCGGGCCGAGGCGGATGCCATCATCTCGCGCACGCGGGCGGACGCCGTTCGCGCCGGCGAAGAGCTGAAGCAGAAGGCGCGTGCCGACGCAGAGAACATCGTCAAGCACGCCGAGCGCGAGATTCAACTGGAGACGTCGCGGGCGGTGCAGAAGGTCCGGCAGGAGGCCGTGGACATCTCCATCGACATCGCGTCGAAGATCCTCCAGCGCAATCTGTCACGGGAAGACAACGAACGGCTGATTGCCGAGACGCTGCAGGAAATCCAGACGTCACGCCCCAACTAGCCGGCGGCGTCATGGACGCCGTCGATCGTCGCCAAGCAAGGAGCAAGCGCGGACTAATCGTCCGCGCTTTTCTGTTTCGGCCGCTGGTTCGCCGCCAGCACCCGCTTCCGCAGCCGGATGCTCGTCGGCGTCACTTCCACCAGCTCGTCGTCGTTGATGAACTCGATCGCCTGCTCGAGCCCGAGCTTGCGCGGCGGGATCAGGCGGATCGCCTCGTCAGCCCCCGACGAGCGCATGTTCGACATCTTCTTTTCCTTGGTGACGTTGACGTCCATGTCGGCGTTGCGCGCGTTCTCGCCGATGATCATGCCTTCGTAGACGATGACCGTCGGGTCGATGAAGATCTCGCCGCGCTCCTGGAGGTTGAAGATGGCGTAGGCCGTCGCCGGACCGGTCCGATCCGCTACCAGGGCGCCGGTCGCCCGTGCGCCAATCGCGCCGTGCCACGGTTCCCAGGCGGCAAACAGGTGATTCATGATGCCGGTGCCCTTGGTCTCGGTCAGGAACTGCGACCGGAAGCCGATGAGGCCGCGTGCCGGGATGCGGAACTCCATGCGCACGCGCCCGCTCCCGTGATTGACCATCTTCGTCATCGTGCCGCGGCGCATGCCTGCCTGCGCGATGACCACGCCCTGGAACTCCTCGGCGACGTCGATGACCAGATCCTCGACGGGCTCCATGATCTTGCCGTTGACTTCCTTGGTCACGATGTCGGGCCGTGAGACCTGGATCTCGTAGCCTTCACGCCGCATCATCTCGATGAGGATCGACAGCTGCAGCTCGCCGCGGCCGAGCACTTTCATCTGCTCTGGCGTGTCCGTCGGCTCGACGCGGATCGAAACGTTGCCCAGGAGCTCGCGCTCGAGCCGATCCTTGATCTGGCGTGACGTGACGTACTGGCCCTCGCGCCCGGCCATCGGCGACGTGTTGACGCCGAAAATCATCGATACCGTCGGCTCGTCGACGGCGATCGGCATCAGCGCCGACCGGTGCACGACGTCGGCAATCGTCTCGCCGATGGTGATGTCCTCGATGCCCGCCAGGCAGACGACGTCGCCGGCGGCCGCTTCGGTGATGTCGACGCGACGCAGCCCCTCGAACGCAAAGAGCTTGGTGACCTTCGTTTCATGAATCCGGCCATCCAGCTTGCACACTGCAATCGGATCACCGACCTTGACCGTGCCGTTGAAGATGCGGCCGATGGCAATCCGGCCGAGGTAGTCGCTGGCGTCGAGGTTGGCGACCAGCATCTGCAGCGGCGCGTTGGGATCACCGCGTGGCGGCGGCACGCTGTCGACGATGGCATCGAACAGCGGGCGAAGGTCCTCGCCCGTCTCGCCCATCGCCATCGACGACGGTACCGGCCCTGGCGCTCGCATAGATGACCGGGAACTCGACCTGCTCCTCGTCCGCGTCGAGGTCGATGAAGAGGTCGTAGACCTCGTTGAGGACCTCCTGCGGCCTGGCGTCGGGCCGATCGATCTTGTTGATCACCACCAGCGGTGTCAGCCGCCGTTCCAGGGCCTTGCGCAGCACGAACCGGGTCTGTGGCAGCGGCCCCTCAGAGGCGTCGACGAGCAACAGCACGCCATCGACCATGGCCAGAGTGCGTTCCACCTCGCCGCCGAAGTCGGCGTGGCCCGGTGTATCGACGATGTTGATGAGGATGTCGTGGTAATGGACGGCCGTGTTCTTGGCCAGAATCGTGATCCCGCGTTCACGCTCCAGGTCGGTGTTGTCCATCATCCGCTCGGCCACGCGCTCGTTGGCGCGGAAGAGGCCGCTCTGATTGAGCATGGCGTCGACGAGTGTCGTCTTGCCATGGTCGACGTGGGCGATGATGGCGACGTTTCGGCGGAGCGGATTGGCGAACGTAGGGCCGGTTTTTTGAGACGAAGGCATCCCAACAGTTTACCACCCGATCAACTTTCGAGTGGCATGGTCCGTCATATGGATGACACGGCGCTGAATGGCAGACCCGGACCTGGTGACCCGCGCGGCGGGCGGCGACCCGACCGCCTTTCAGACGCTCGTCGAGCGGCACAGGTCCATGGTGTATCGCGTCGCCTACCAGTTCGCCGGGAACCACTACGACGCCGAAGACATCGCCCAGGAAGTCTTCCTCAAGGTTTATCGCTCCCTCGATCGCTTCCGCCAGGATGCCCAGCTGACCTCCTGGCTCTACCGCATCGTCATGAACGCGTGCATCGATCATCGCCGCCGCCAGTCGCCGGTCACCGGCGCGCCCTTTGGTGAGGAGGCCGAACGTCGCCTGCTCAACACGCCCGAGGAGTGTCCGGGGCCCGAGGATCGCGCGTATGCGGGCGAGCTCGGCGAAGTATTGGAGTGCGAGATAGCACGGCTGCCGCACGGTCAGCGAATCGTCTTCGTGATGCGGCATCATCAGGGCCTGAAGCTGGGGGAGATTGCCGAAGCGCTGGGACTCGCGGAGGGAACGGTGAAGCGGCAGCTGCATGCAGCGGTGCACCGACTGCGGGGAGCGTTGGTGCATGCCAAGGTGACGGTGGGGGAGCGGGTATGACCAGGTGCGAGCGCGGGAGATCGGGCGATATCGAGTTGTATTTCTACGGCGACGTCGATGCGTCAGAACGCGTCAGCATCGAGGCTCACCTTCTCGTGTGCGCCGAGTGCCGGCAAGCTGTTGACGATCTCGAGATCATTGCCTCTGCGCTGTCCAGCGCGGCCGCTGATCGAGGCGCCACCACGCGGCGACTGGACGGACTTCACGCGGCGCCTGGACGATGCGGTCCGGCTCGAGGAGCGCGCCGCTGCAGTGCGTTCGCCGGACGGTCCTGGTTTTGATCGTCAGGCGCAAGTAGTCTGGCGTCCGCGGGAGATTCTTCGCGATGGTCGCAAGGTTTCGATGGCGTCCTATCTTGCGCTGGCGGCGCTCCTGACGCTGGTGACAGCGAGCGTGGCTTATGTGGCGCATTCGACGCCGCGCGCGCGGCCAGCGAGCCAGGCCACCGCTGCGACGAGCGTCGCGACTCCCGATCCGAGTCAACGCCAGGAACAGTCGGCTATGCCGGTTGAGGGCCGCGCCAGCCAATACGGCAGATGCCGATCGGGATGCGTTTGCGGCCCTCAGCGAGCAGCACTTCGAGCGATCGAAGCTCGTCGTCTTTGGACTGGCCAACAAGGACGCGCGGAAGGGTGGAGGCGAAGACTGGGCGTACGAGCGCGGTTTGGCGTCCGACCTCCTGAACGACACGCGGCTCTATCGGCTGGCGGCCGAGCAGCGCGGCATGAAGCAGATTGCCGGCGTCATGGGCGATCTCGAGCTCGTACTGCTCCAGACCTCACTTGCGGATGTGCCCGACCGGGCGGCGCTGTCGCAGATTCAGCGCCTGATCCGGAAGCGGAATCTGGTGACGAAGATCGAGAACGGGTCGGGCTTCTGGGTTCAGACTTCGGGGTTCTAAGATGACCTCATCATGCGAATGGCGCGAATGACTCGTGTGTCGGCGATCGTGGCGATAGTTCTCGCATGCGCCGCGGGCGCCTGGGCGGGGGCGCCAGAATCGAAGCGGCTGGCGCGGGCCAAGGATTTGATCGCCGACGAGCAATGGACGCTCGCGATCGTCGAGCTGCGCGCGGCTGCCGCCGACGCGAAAGAGCCGCGGCGCGACGAAGCGTTGTACTGGCTGGCGAACAGCCTCAATCAATCCGGCGATCAGGCGTCAGCAGTCGAAACCATCAGCCGGCTGGAGCGCGATTTCCCCAAGAGCATGTGGCTGAGGCCGGCGCGGTCGCTCAGGATCGAGATCGCCGTACGGCTGAACCGGAGCGATGTGTTGTGGTGGACGGCGATGTCGCGCCCGCAGCCGTGGCCCCAGGCTCCGATCGCCCCTCCCAGTCCGGACCAGGCCCTGCGCGCACCACAGACACCACCCGCGCCGGCACCGCCGGCGCTTGCGTTCTGGTTTGCCGACAAGTACGACCCGGATGCGGACCTGCGTATCCAGGCGCTCGCCGGGCTGATGAAGGATGACGCCGAACGCGTCGTGCCGATGCTCGGACAGATTGCGTTCGAGAGCGAGAATCCGGGGCCCGCAAGCCGCGCCGTCTTCATGCTGGCGCAGTCGTCTTTGCCAAAAGCGCGCGAGACGGTCGTCCGGGTCGCCAGGCAAGGGCCAGAACCCGTGCGCGTTGCCGCGGTCAGGGACCTTGGCCGGTTCGGCGGGCCCGAGGCCTCGAGGGATCTCGTAGACCTCTACGCGACGGCGATCGAACCCGTCAAGATGCAGATTGTGAAGTCCCTCGCCGAGCGCTCCGAGAAAGCGCCGCTTCTGCGCATCGCCGAATCGGAGAAAGACGGCACGCTGCGTTTCACCGCGATCAACGGTCTCGGCCAGGCGGGTGGCGCGCCGCAGCTGGCCATGCTGTACAAGTCGGCAACGGTACAGATCAAGCGGCCCATCATCGTCGCCCTCTTCGCGGCGCGCGCCGACGTGGAATTGATCCGCATCGCCGATACCGAGAACGATGCCGAGCTGAAGAAGGAAGCGCGCGAGCGGCTGAGGCTCCTCGCGACGCCAAAAGCGAAGGACTATCTTCAGAAGGTCAGCGAAAAGCGGTAACATCCGAAAGCGTTTTACGAAACCCGGAACCGCCGCGCTCGCGCGGAGAGGCGTAACCTCAAGCGATGGCTGCGGTTAGCGCAATTGCGCTGATGGCCTCGGGTTCGCAGACTCCTTTCGGAGACCATGCCGACACCTGTCGACTCCACCCACGAACCGGGCAGGCGCAAGACACTCGCCCTCATCGTCAATTCCGCCGTCGCTGTCATCGGCGGCGCGTTTTCCGCGCTCGTCGGCGTCTTTGCCGTGCGTCCGGCCAAGGGCGCGGCCGCAGAGCGCTGGGTGCGCGCCGGAACCCTGGGCGACCTGACGCCGAACGTCCCCGTCCCTCGCGTGTTGTCGGTGCCGCGCGCTGACGGCTGGTATCGAGAGAGGGCGCGGGAGACGGTGTTCCTCGTCTGGGATGGCGCCAAAGAGGTCAAGGTCTTCTCCGCGACGTGCACCCACCTCGGGTGCCAGGTGCTGTGGGACGGCGACGCGAAGAAGTTCCGTTGCCCCTGTCACGGCGGCGTGTACGACGTTTCGGGGCAGGTGCTCGAAGGGCCGCCGCCCCGGCCGCTCTCGACGATCGACGCCCGCGTCGAAGGCGCTGAAGAATCTGTCCTGGTGCGCGTGTGACCAGCGGCGGAGGTGTGACTTCACGACTCCTGCAGTGGCTCGACGCGCGGACGGGATTCCGCGCGGCGCGGCACGTCCTGCTCGACGAAGAGATCCCGGCGGGGACGGGGTGGGTCTTTACCCTGGGCAGCGTACTCCTTGCGCTGATCTCAATACAGCTCCTCACCGGCGCGTTTCTCACGCTCTATTACGCGCCGACTCCCGATCATGCGTACGAGAGCGTGCGCTTCATCAGCAGCACGACGCCGGGCCGGCTCGTGCGCGGACTGCATCATTTCGGCGCCAGCTTTCTCGTCGTCTTTCTCGTGCTTCACCTGCTGCGCGTCGTCGTGCTCGGATCGTACAAGCCGCCGCGGGAAGTGACGTGGTTGTCGGGACTGGCGCTGATGGGCCTCGTGCTCGCCTTCGCGCTCACCGGTTATCTCCTTCCCTGGGATCAGCGCGCGTACTGGGCCACGGTCGTGACGATCAACATCTCGCGTCTGACGCCGGTCGCGGGAGAGGCGCTCGCCGCGGTGCTTCAGGGCGGGTCGACGATTGGCGCATTGACGCTGACGCGCTGGTACTCGGCGCACGTCATCTTCCTGCCGGCGCTTCTCGTCGGCCTCATCGTCGCGCACCTCGTGCTGATGCGGCTGCAGGGCAGTTCGGGCCCGGTGCGTCCGAAGAGTGGCCGGGCGTTTCCCTTCTATCCCTACCAGGCGTTTCGCGACACGGTTGTCGTCTCGCTCGTGCTGCTTGCGGTCTTCGCGCTGGCGTGGCGCGGCATGCCGGCGCTCGAGGGTCCGGCTGATCCGACCGACGCCAACTACATTCCGCGGCCCGAATGGTACTTCCTCGGCCTGTTTCAGCTCTTGAAGTACTTCCCCGGCAAATGGGAAGTCGTCGGGGCGATGGTCATTCCCGGGAGTAGTGGCCGGCTTCCTGGCGTTGCTTCCGTGGCTCGACCGCGGTCCGGAGCGCGACCCGCGCCGCCGCCCGCTCATCATGGGAGCGATTTTTGTCGGGCTCGCCGCTGTCGTCGCCCTGACGACGCTGGGGTGGCGGGATCGTCCGGTGACCGCAGCCGCCGACCAGTGGTCAATGCGTGAGATTGGCGGACGCTCTATTGCCGGATACAGCGGTTGCGCGAAGTGCCACTCTGAAACGGGGCTTGCCGACCCGCTCGAGTCGGTGGCACTGTCGCGCGGCGCCGAGTGGGTGGCCGGGCACGTCACCGATCCGGAGATGATTGCGCCGGGCCTGCGCGAGCCCCCGGCTTCGCGGAGCGAGCGCGAGGTCGCCGCGATTCTGGCTGTACGTCCGTCGCGTGTCGCGACAGCCGTACCCGGGCTACCCTGCGAACACCGAAGTCGCAGCCACGGTGTGGGCGCGCTACTGCGTCGGCTGCCATCAGATCGACGGCGACGGTGGCAAGGACGGCCCGGAGCTCACGCACGCCGGCGAGAAGCACGATGCGCCGACGCTGCGGACGTGGATCGTGGATCCCGAGGCGATCAAACCCGACGCCGACATGCCGTCGTTTGGCAAGCGGCTGTCTCCGGAACAGCTCGACGCCATCGCGGGTACCTGGCGTCAGCGAAAGTAGCTGCACCGTCAGGTCAAGCGGTGACCCGAGTCATCAGGTGCAACCGTCGTATGATCGCCGCGAGATGCCAGCCAATCCCCTGCATGACGGGCTGAGGCTCGAACCGACCCCAGGTCCTACGACCCTCGTTATCTTCGGCGCGTCCGGCGACCTGACGCGCCGCAAGCTGTTGCCCGCAATCTACAACCTCTCGCGGCGCGCGCGTCTGCCCGCACAGTTCGCCGTGATCGGTGTCGCGCGCAGCCAGATGGACGACGAGGCGTTTCGCACGCAGTTTCGCGACAGCCTCAAGGAATTCGCCGGAGTGGATGCCGGTGCGAGCGAGGTCGCGCAATCGCTGGCCAGCCGCATGTACTACGTCGCCGGCGAGACCGACGATCCGGGGCTCTATCAGCGTCTGCAGGCGCGCCTGACCGAAATCAACGGCGCGGAAGGCGTGCTCTTCTACCTCGCGATCCCGCCGACCATCTACGGCACGGTCATCGACCAGCTTGGCAAGTCGAAACTGTCCGAGGCGCCGGCGCGGGGATGGCGCCGGATCGTCATCGAGAAGCCATTCGGCACGGACCTCGAGAGCGCCAGGGCGCTCAACCGTCTCGCGCACGAGCACTTCGACGAGGATCAGGTCTATCGCATCGATCACTATCTCGGCAAGGAAACGGTCCAGAACCTGCTGGTGTTCAGGTTCGGCAACGGCATGTTCGAGCCGGTGTGGAATCGCCGCTACATCGATCACGTGCAGATCACTGCAGCGGAAACCGTGGGCGTCGAGCATCGTGCGTCGTACTACGAGGGCGCGGGCGCGGTGCGCGACATGGTGCAGAACCATCTGATGCAGGTGCTGTCGCTCATCGCGATGGAACCGCCGACCGCCTTCACGGCTGAGAGCGTTCGCGATCGCAAGATGGATGCGCTCCTGGCGGTTCAGCCACTCGTGGCTTCGACGAACGGCAAAACGGCGCCGGTCGCGAACGTGGTTCGCGCGCAATACGAGAGCGGGTGGGTGAACGGCGCGGAAGCGCCTGGCTACCGATCAGAAAAAGACGTCGCACCGGGCTCCACGACCGAAACCTACGCGGCCGTGCGCTTCAACCTCGACAACTGGCGCTGGGCTGGCGTGCCTTTTTACGTCCGCACTGGCAAACGGCTGCCGAAACGTACGACCGAGATCGCGATCCAGTTCCGCCGGCCACCGCTCGAGATTTTCCGCCGCGAGAGCCAGGCGTCACTGGCGCCGAATCTCCTCATCGTGAACGTCCAGCCTGATGAAGGTATCTCGCTGCGCTTCGAAACCAAGCTGCCGGGGACGCGAATGCAGGTTGCGCCGGTGATGATGAACTTCCGGTATGGCACGACGTTCGGGGGCGAGGTCCCGGAAGCGTACGAGACGCTGCTGCTCGACGCGATGCTCGGCGATCCGACGCTCTTCGCCAGGCACGACTTCGTCGAGGCGTCGTGGGCGCTCATTACGCCCGTGCTCCAGGCCTGGCGAGCCCAGGGCGGGGAGATTCCGAAAGTACGAAGCCGGTGAATGGGGACCAAAGGAAGCTGACGAGCTCATGGCGCATGACGGGCACCGTTGGCGGAGCCTGTAAGTTACTTCAGCATTCAACACTCAGCATTCAGCATTGCCGATATGAGCACAACGCCGAGGAACTTTTGCCGACCGGCGTCGACGTGACGTTCAGCAAGATCGGCGAGGCGATGGCGCTCGGCACGTGCCAATCGAGCAGCGCGACACCCATGCGCGCTCTCGTCGCGACGGTCGTAGCGGTCGGCCCGGCCGATCGCCTTGCGCCGAGCCGCGGAGGCTCTCGAGGCGCTCGGCGATGCCGGCACCGTGCGCGGCATCCTCATTTCCGAGGGCGAATCGGCGGCGCCCCCGCCTCGTGTCGCCGGTAACACCGTTGCCCTCCACGGGCTGAAGCCGCAGTTCCTGAATAACGCCGTAGCCGCCCTGCGGCTGTCGAGCCTCCCGACACTCGTGTGGTGGCGGGGCGGGTCTGTTGATGCGCTCGAAGGCGTCGCGGAGCTGGCCGACCGCGTGGTCCTCGACGACGATCAGCCCGAGGCAACCTGGGCACGAGCCGTGACACTTTTCGAAGACTCGGCGTTCAGCGACCTTCGCTGGGCCCGGCTGACCGAATGGCGCGCCCTGATGGCGCATTTCTTCGACATCCCGGAGGTGCTCGCCGCGGCGGAGGATTTTTCGCGCCTGACCATCGCCGCCTCGGACCAGATGACTGCGCGTCTTTTCGCGGCGTGGCTCGAATCGTCCATCGCAGTTTCGCGAGGGATTCGCCGTGGAGTTGAAGGGCGGCGCACACGACACACCGCTCGAGGAAGTACGGCTCGGCGACCACGCCCAGGAGCTTGTGATTCGCTGCGCGGCTCACCGGACCTGTCTGGAAACCGAGGTATCGGTTACGGGACATCGGAGCGCCTCGCGCCTTGTTCAACTAGTCGGATCAGAGCCTCGGCTCGCTGCTGACTGGCGAACTCAAGATCCGGGCGCGCGACGACGCCTTCGAACGGGCGCTCAAGCGGTTGACCGGTGTGTCATAGCCTGCCGCTGAACTGTCCAGCCGGCTGACACTGAGTGCATTGCGATCATTCACTCAAAGACGGTTGACGGCGAATTCCTGAGGTTCAGTCTGGCCAATACCTTGCATTCGCCGCTCCGGACCCATGGGGAATCAGAACTCAGCGACGCACTGACGATGAACGACTGCGCCGCCGGGCCGCTCACCGTACCGGGGCAAATTTGTGCCCGGCGTTGATTTGACACCGGAAGACTGAGTTATATTCGCTCCCGCATGGCCTTCGAGCTCCAACGCATCACCGCGCCACCGGCCTTGTCGATGTGCTGGATCGAGTCCTCGACAAAGGGTTGGTGGTCGCCGGCGACATCAAAGTGTCCCTGGCGGAAGTCGAGCTTCTGACCATCCGCATACGGCTGCTCGATCTGCTCGCTCGACAAGGCTCAAGAAATCGGCCTCGATTGGTGGAAATACGACAGAGACCTGTCGCCCGGCCGTGAGGCTCGGGCCGAGGTTGCGCGAGCGGGAAGCGCTGCAAGGCGCAGGTCAAGGAGCTCGAGCGGCAAGTCCAGGCCCTCTCTGCGACACCGAAGAGACGGCGGCGGAGAGTCTAAGCGAGAGGGGCCAGGAGCGCAGCATGGCAGTAGAACGCACACCGGGTGGAACCAGTCTCATAGACGTCCTCGATCGCGTGCTCGACAAGGGCATTGTCATCGACGCCTGGGTGCGCGTTTCGCTGGTCGGCATCGACCTCATCACCGTCGAGGCACGGGTCGTCGTCGCGTCAATCGATACCTATCTCAAGTATTCGGAAGCCGTCGGCCAGGTGCTGCCGGCATCGCGTCCTCAGACCGAGCTCACGCAGAACGTGATGGCCGAGAACGCCGCCCTTCGCGCGGAGCTGGCGGCCGCGAAGAAGGACGTGCGCGCCGAGCGGGTGCCCGGCAAGCGTGTGGCCACCAAGCGTGTCCGCGCGGTGGCGGCAAAGCCCAGCGCCGCCGGGCGCCGCCGCAGCGTCGGGGACTGAAGGTTAACGCGTGCACAGGTCCGCCGGTTCGATTGCGCAGCTGCCGGCACGCGTCGACAGTGGGTCCCGGACTCGGGCCCGGCTGGCACTCGCCGAGTTTCTCCTGGCCAGCGACGACCTGCAGGCGTCCGCGCGCGAGGTCGTGGACTGGCTTGCGGATCATGCCGGCGTCGCCCAGTCTCTGGTGGCTCTGGTCGATCCAGGCAGCCCGCACTCTTCTGCTCGCCGTCGAACGTGGTCTCTCCGGGACGGCGATCTCCGATTTCGTGATCGGCCCGAACGATGCCTCGCACCGCTGGTTGCAGCGATGCGCCGGGGCGAGCCGACGTATTTTCCTCGCGCCGCCGGCGTCGCGGCGCCCTTCGAACGCACCGGCTTCCACGCGATTCCGCTCGGCGCTGACAGATGCGCCGCCGGCGGACGGGGTGCTTCTCGTCGCGGCATCGAAGTCGCGGCTGGATCCGGACGTCGCGTGGGCGGCGCGGCAGTTTTCAAGGCAGCTGGCAAGGCTGTGCGTCGAAGCGCGAGACGACGGCGAGCGGTTCGGTGCAGGAGCGGATGCTGCTCTACAGCATCATCAACGCGGTCACCGATCCGATTCTCCTCACCGACACCGAAGGCAAGCTGATCATCGCCAACGCGCACGCCGAGAAATTGTTTGCCGCGCCGGAGGACGCGAGCGAGGGCTGGCGCCGCGCTGTCGCCCTGAACAACATGCTGTTTTCGGCGGCGCTCTCGACCGGTGCGGTGACCAAGACCGATCTCGCGCGCCGCGAGCTGCTGCTTGTCGATCCGCTCGAGGGCTCGGACCTCCTGTTCGAGCTCCTGAGCTCGCGCGCTCGCGACGAAAGCCAGGGCACCTTCGTCGTGTCGATCCTCCGCAACATCACCGACCTGGCGCACGCGCGCGCACAGATTGAAGAGAGCTATCGCACGCTGCGGATGGCGCAGGCGGAAGTCGCGTGACGAGCGCCACCGGCTCGATCTCATCATCGATTCGGTCGCCGATCCGATCCTCGTCACCGATCCCGAGGGCGACATCGTCCTCATGAACGAGCCGGCCGAGCGGCTGTTCAACGTGCCGGCGTCGGCGGGCGAGTCGGCGCAGCGCTCGGTTCGCGCCAACGGCGCGAATCTGACGTCGTTTGTCTCGAACGTCCTCACGCGGACGGGTGAGCAGCGCTACCGCGGTGAAATTCAGCTGACCGACGCGGCGACGTGGACAGGCGCTTCCGGTCGAGGCCCTGGCGGGCACCATTCTTCCGAGCAGGGCGAGCTCGTCTGGGTGGTGACGATCCTGCACGACCTCACCGAAGCCCTCGACAAGGCGCGTCCTCTTCGAACGCCTGAAACAGGATCGGCGGAACTCGAGCGCAAGGTCCAGGAAGCGACGGCGGAGCTGGCGCAGCAGAACGAACTGCTGCGGCGGCAGCATATCGAGCTCGAGCAGGCGTCGGCGCTGAAGTCGCAGTTCCTTGCCAACATCTCGCACGAGTTCCGCACACCGCTCAACGCCATCCTCGGCTATACGCACATGCTGCTGCAGGGCGTGACGGGAGCCGTGACCCAGCCGCAGCGCAAGAGCCTGTCACGCATCGACTCGAACTCCCGGCACCTCCTGGCGCTCATCAACGATATCCTCGACATCACGCGCATCGAGGCCGGGAGGATGCCGCTCAACCTGACGAGCTTCCGTGTCTCCGAGCTCGTCAGCGAGGTGATGTCGGAGCTCGAGCCGATCATCCGGATTTCGAATCTGACCGTGAACGCGCGCGTCAACCGCACCCTGCCGCTCGTCAAGACAGATCGCCAGAAGGTGAAGCAGATTGTGCTCAACCTGCTGAGTAACGCCCTGAAGTTCACGCCGACGGGCTCGGTCACGATTGCCGTGGGCTTCGATGGCCGCAACCGGACGATGACGATTGCCGTCCGCGACACGGGTGTCGGTATCCCCGACGAGGCGCGCGGTAGAATCTTTGAAGACTTCCGCCAGCTCGATGACTCGCCGACGCGCGGCTACGGCGGCACCGGTCTCGGGCTGTCGATATGCCGGCGGCTGGCACAGATGCTCGACGGCTCGATCGACCTGGAGAGCGAGGTCGGGCAGGGATCGACGTTTACCTGCGCCTGCCGGTTCGGGCACGAAGACGGTGACAGAAATTATGGGGGACCCACTGAATCCGCTGGTGCTCGTGGTCGAGGATTATCAGGATGCGCGCGAGATGTACGCCGCGTACCTGCAGTTCTCCGGCTTCCGAGTCGCAGAGGCCGTGAACGGCCTCGAGGCCCTGGACAAGACCCGTGAGCTGATGCCTGACATCATCCTCATGGACCTCGCCCTGCCGAAACTCGACGGCTGGCAGGCAACGGAGCAGCTGAAGGCCGACAAACGCACCAGCCACATTCCGATAGTCGCGCTGACAGGACACGCGCTGCCCGATCACGCGGAGCGCGCGCTGCGCGCGGGCTGCGACGCCTTCGTGACCAAGCCGTGCCTGCCGGATGCGCTGGTAGCGGAGATTCAGAAGATGCTGGCGGCCCGGCCGAACCACACGACGACGAGCGCGCCCACCGCGCGGCACGCGCCGCCCCAAATCGTCTTAGCGCCATGGCCAAGACGCAGCGCAGCAGACAAAACGCAAGGCGAAGAGCGGCGCTCCGCCTCGATCGCGGACTGAGCGTTCGCGCCGCGAGCCGCGAGCGCCAAGCTCCCGTCGCCCGCTGCCGCACCCGCCCGCAGCAGGCTCGAGCGCGTGCGCATGCCGCCATTGCGCCGGCCCGTTACTGGGGCCAGGCCGCCGGTGGTCGTCGACCGCAACGAGGGCAAGTACGTTTACTGCATCATCAAGTCGAGCAAGGCGATCCATTTGGCGCGCTCGGCATGGGGACTCGAACCGGCGGACGTGCACACCGTGCACTTCAAGGACATCGCCGCGGTCGTCTCGAACACGCCAATCGGCGTTCGGGACCCGACGCGCGACAACGTCCTGGCGCACCAGCGCGTGAACGAGACGGTGATGCAGCATCACACCGTGATTCCGATGTCGTTCGGCACGGTCTTCAAGACCGACCACGACATCAAGGAACTGCTGCGGTCGGCCTACGACGCCTTCTCCGACGTCCTCAGCAAGATGCACGGCAAGGTAGAGTTCGGCCTCAAGGTGCTCTGGGATCGCGACCAGATCATCCGCGAGATCGAAGAGGACGAGGAAGACATCCGGCGCTTGAAAGGCGAGATCTCGTCGCAGAAGGGTTCGACCTACTTCGCGCGCATGCAATACGGCCGGCTCATCGATGCGGCGCTGCAGGCACGCTCCGAGCGCTACGTCTCCGAGATCTTCCAGACGCTGCGCGACGTGTCCGTTGCCTCGAGGTCGAACAAGCCGATCGGCGATCGCATGATCATGAACGCGGCCTTCCTCGTGTCGCGCGACACCGAGACAGGCGTTCGACGCGCGCGTGCGCGACATCGGTCAGCGCTACGACAAGCTCACGTTCAAGTACACCGGGCCGTGGCCGCCGTACAACTTCGTGAATATCCGGTTGAAGCTGGAGAGGGCCCAGTAGCCATGTTCCTGCTCGACTCTCTCCTGGTCGGCGGTTTGCGGTTCGTTCTCGACAAGGTGGCGACTGTCGTCGACACGCGAGATGAACGACGAATCGGCTCTGCACGAGCAGCTTCTTGCCGCCCACGCCCGCCTCGAAGTCGGAGAGATCGGCGAGGACGAGTTTGCCAGCCTCGAGGCCGATCTGCTCGCGCGGCTGAACGATATTCGCCGCCGTCGCCAGGAGGATCCGGCGGTCGATCCGTCCGCCGACTACACGGTCACCGGTGTCGAAGCCTCCATCGAGGGAGAGGAACATTAGCCGGCCGCGCGGCCCCGCTCCGGCAGGTACGGCAGCGTACATCTACTGCGTTGTCGAACGGACACGTATGCCGCCGACGCGTGACGTCCCGCGTGGCTTGCCCGGCGCGACCGCTCCGCGCCCGCTGGCCATAGGCTCGTCGCTGTGGGTGATTGCTGCCGACGTGCCGCTGTCGCGGTACGCGGCACCAGAGCTCGACGAGCGGTTGCGCGACATCAACTGGGTCGCCGACGTCGCGCTCCAGCACGAATCAGTTGTCGGCTACTTCGCCAGCCTGCGCGGCGCCACGGTCGTACCGATGAAGCTCTTCACGATGTACTCGACGGAGGGCCGTGCGCTCGCCGACCTGACGAGCCGTCGTCGCGAGATCGCGCGAGTGGTCAAGCGTGTCCGCGGCTGTCAGGAGTGGGGAGTGCGGATCGCCGGCGTGAAGGCGGGACCGCAGAAGCCGAGGGCGGAGCGCGTGACGAGCGGCACCGCCTTTCTAGCTGCCAAAAAGCGCGTGCGTGACGAGGCGCAGGCGAGGACCTCGGAAGCGCTCATGGCTGCTGACGACGCGTTTGCCGCCCTCTCGGGGCTGTCGCGCGCGGCAGTTCGACGCCAGGCGCCTGACGACGCGATGGTCCCGCCTCTCCTCGATGCCGCCTTTCTCGTGACCTCGACGTCGCGCGCGCGGTTCCGTGCGGCCGCCCGCCGCGCCGCGGCTGAATGCCATCGCGCTCACACTGACTTCGTCCTCACCGGCCCGTGGCCGCCGTATAACTTCGTCGCCGCTGGAGACGGAGCGTGAAGCCGACACGGCGATATTCGACGGTGCCGGCAACGGGACCGCGCACGGGGCCACCGCCGGCGCGGACATTCGTCAGCACGATCAGCGCGCACGATGCGTCCCTGCTCGACGTGGTCGACAGCCTGCTGAACAAAGGTGTCGTGCTGAATGCCGATGTCATTCTGGCGCTCGCCGATGTCGATCTGGTGTACTCTGCGCTTGTCGGCGCTGCTTTGCGCCGCGGACCGGATGACCGACGAGGCACTGCGAACCGCGCGACCGTCCCAGGGCGGACGCGCAACGCGACGCGCGGCAAGCGTGCAGCGCGGAAGGCGTGAGTGGCGCGTCACGGCCTGTACGTCTACGCGCTCCTCGGCACCAGGATCGCGCAGCCGCGTCTGCCGGGGCGGAAGATGGAAGTCATACCTGTCGGCGGCCTCTTCGCCGCAGCCGAGCGGCTTCGCACGCGACCCGCGCTGACAGAAGCTGCCCTCCGCCGTCAGCACCGCATCGTCGTGGCACTTGTCACGCGCTGTCGCCGGCCGTGTTGCCCGTGCGGTTTGGCGCCTACATGACCGATGACGAATTGCCGCAAATCGTACGCGCTCGGCGAGCCGTACTGCTGCGGGCTTTGAAACACGTACGCGGGCGCGATCAGATGACCGTCCGCATCTTTGGCCCGGCGCTGGAAGTATTGCCCGCGAGCAGGCCGAGCAGCGGGTCCGACTATCTGCGCGCTCGCGCTGCGGCGATGCGTCCCGCGCTGACGCCAGGCGCTCGCGCGCTCGTCAAGGCCGTGTCCTCGGTCGTTGACGCTCAGCACGTCAGCGGTTCCCGCGGCGGCGTGCAGCTCACGATCGATCACCTCGTCCGCCGGTCGAACGTCGCACGATATCGGCGCCTGCTCTCCAGCTGTGTCGAGGAGCTCCAGCCCCGTCTCGACGTCGCCGTCTCCGGCCCATGGCCGCCGTTCGCGTTCGCCCCTGACATCTGGACACCCGCGGCAGGGGGCAAGAACAGCTAATGGTTCGCAAGGCCGCAGTCAGGAAGCGCAAGTCGACTCGCCGGAAGGCGTTGAAACCGACGAAGCCGGCCCGGTCCGCCAGGCACTCGCCCGGACCGCTAGAGCTACGCGAGATTGAATCGTTGCGCGGCGAGATCGAACGCGTGGCGCGGACATCCGGCACTCCGCGCTGGAATGCGAATCCAGACGAGGTGCGGCGTTCGGTCGTGAAGCTCGTGCTGACGCTCGTCGACTTCGTGCGTCAGCTCCTCGAACGGCAGGCACTGCGCCGCGTCGAGGCGAACACGCTCACGCCGGCCGAGACAGAAGCCATCGGCATCGCCCTCATGCAGCTCGAGGCGACCGTGCGCGACCTTGCAGCGCAGTTCGACCTCAATCCGGAAGACCTCAATCTCGATCTCGGGCCGATCGGCAAGCTGGTGTGAGCTACCGGACGTCGAAGAGCGAGCACCCAGGGGTCACGAGCAGCCGGCCTTTTGCCGTGAACGACAAGTTGTTCGGCGATACTGGCCCGGCAGCGCGCAGTTGGACCACGCGACGTTTGTCGCCGCGTCTGTCGTAGACATAGGTGAAGGGCACGTCCAGGGACAGCCACAGGTTGCCCGCCGCATCCGCCGCAGCGGCCTTGACGATCGGCCGGACCACCGGCATCTCACGGTCCGCCGTCTTGCGCCGCGGCCACGCCGTTGGCCGGTTGCGCATGTAGTCGTCGAGCTCTGGCCCCTCGACGTGCCGCTCGAAGACGAGCGCACCCGCCGCGTCGTACTTGCGAAACACCGGCACGCCAGCCACGAAGACGAAATAGAAGCCGCCCTGTGGATTGATGACGACGAGCCCGCTGTTGAGCGCGATGTGCAGGTCGCGGTCCTGTTCGTAGCCTGTGGGGCGAAGGTCGCCGAACGTGCGGGCCGAGACGCCGTCGATGCCGAGCTCTGTCACGAGTGAGCCCGACTCCGGGCGGCTCATGAAGACCGAGCGGCCGTTGAAGACAAGCGATCCCAGACCGCTCAGCACCAGCCCGTCGAAGGTCACGAACGGCAGATCCTGGCCGGGAACCGAAAACCCAGCCAGTCGCGACCCGCTCGCCGTAAAGACCTGGACGCGTCCGCGCCCTGCGGGCGCATCGGCGACAACGAACGTCCCTTCTGGCGTGGCGTCGAAAGCATAGGGCCGGAGAATTCGGCCCGGCTCGGCGCCAACCTGGATGATCTCGCGCGGCGCATCCGCCTCCGCCGCAACGCTGAAGACGGTATGCGAGCGCCGGTCGAAAACCAGGAACGAACCGTCCGCCATCTGCCGGCACGAGCTGAGCTCGGTGAAGCGGCCGGCGATATGCGCGGGGAGCGCCGAAACGGCGCGCAGCGTTTCGGTTTGCGCGGACACCGACAGCGTCGCCGCGGACACGGCGATCGCGCACCACGTCGATACCGATTTCACAGCGGGTTCTGGACGGTCAGTAGGCCGCAGTTTCCCTGATCGCCTTCAGGATATCGGCGGATTGCGGGAGGATGGCTTCTTCGAGCTCGGGATAGTAGGCGACCGGAGTGTCGAGTGCGGCGACACGACGAACGGGCGCGTCGAGGTGCTGAAAGAGCTCGCCGGCGATGCGAGCGGCGAGCTCGGCGCCGAACCCGCACGTCAGCTGATCTTCGTGGGCGATGACGACGCGGTTGGTCGCGGCGACGGCCGCAGAAATCGTGCGCCAGTCAAACGGCATGATCGTCCGCAGGTCGATCACTTTGACGCTGATGCCGTCCTTCTCGGCCTGCTGCGCCGCCAGGAGCGAGCGCTGCACGAGCGCGCCCCATGTCAGCACGACGAGATCCTCGCCCTCCCGGCGGACCGCGGCATTGCCGAACGGGACCATGTAGTTCGGCCCCGGATACTCGCCCTTGTTGTAGGTCTGGCGGTAGAGGTGTTTGTGCTCGAGGAAGAGCACCGGATCGTCACACCGGATCGACGTGCGCAGCAGGCCGGCAGCATCCTGCGCGTTTGACGGAAAGACGATGCGAATGCCAGGGCAGTGGGCGAAGATGCTCTCGCCGGACTGGCTGTGATACGGGGCGCCGCCACGCAGATAGCCGCCGATGGGGACGCGAATGACGATCGGGCACGAGAACGCGTTGTTCGATCGATACCGCAGCATCGTCAACTCGTCGCGAATCTGCATCATCGCCGGCCAGATGTAGTCGAAGAACTGAATCTCGACCACCGGCTTGAGGCCGCGCGTCGCCATCCCCGTCGCGCGCCCGATGATGTTGGCCTCGGCGAGCGGCGAGTTGAAGACACGGGTCGAGCCGAACCTGCGCTGCAGGCCGTGCGTGACCTTGAAGACGCCACCCTTGCCCGAGCATGATGCCAGCGCGTCCTCGCGGCTGCAGTCCGCCACGTCTTCGCCGAACATGACCATGCGCGGGTCGCGCGCCATTTCGTCTTTGAGCGTGCGGTTGATGGCCGCGACCATCGTGTCCGGGCGGCCTTCCGGTGCCGCCGGCGTCGAGAAGCTCTCTGACGTCGGGTCGACGTCGGGCGAGAAGACGTAGAGGCTGACCGTATCGACGTTCGGCTTGGGTGCCTGAACCGCGCGATCCGCGGCGTCGTTCACTTCGCGGTCGACGTCGTGGCGGATCGCGGCGAGGTCTTCGTCGGTGGCGAGCCGTTCGGCTTTCAGCAGTTCCGCGAGCTTGACGAGTCGGATCGCGGGTCGATTCCTCGGCGCGCTCAACCGGTGTCTTGTAGAGCTTTTCGTCGTCCGACAGAGAATGCGAATACGGCCGGATGACCTTGGCGTGCACGAGAGCCGGGCCCTTACGCGCACGCGCGTAGGCGATGGCATTGCCCATGGCCTCGTAGCTGGCGAGAAAGTCGGTGCCGTCGATGCTCTGGACGAGCAGGTCGGGAAACGAAGAAACCAGCCGCGAGATATCGCCGCCGGCGGTTTGCACTTCCACCGGAACCGAGATCGCGTAGCCGTTGTCCTCGACGACGAAAACGATGGGCAGATGGCCGAGGCAAGCGGAGTTGAGCGACTCCCAGAACTCACCCTCGCTGGTCGTGCCGTCACCGAGCGACAGGTAGGTAACTTCATCGCGGCGATAACGCGCGTCGCGGTCTTCGATGGCGGTGATGCGGTCGTAGAGCAGCGCCGCTTCGGCGCAGCCGATCGCCTGCAGGCACTGAGTGCCCGTAGGGCTCGACTGAGAAACGATGTTCAGGTCCTTGTGGCCCCAGTGCGACGGCATCTGACGTCCGCCCGACGCCGGATCGTCTTTCGATCCGACAGCGGCGAGCAGCATCTCGTAGGGCGTCATGCCGACGGCGAGGCACAGCGCGCGGTCGCGATAATAGGGGTAGAACCAGTCGTGGCCGGCTTTGAGCTGCATGCCGGCGGCGACGAGAATGGCCTCGTGGCCGGCACCGCTGATCTGGAAGTAGATCAGGCTCTGGTTCTTGAGCTGAATTTCCTTGTCGTCGATACGCCGCGACAGGACCATCGTCCGATACGCTCGGAGAAGATCCTCACGGCTGAGCCCATGGGTATCGAGCGGGCCCGCCGCGTCGTGTTGTAATTCAGTGCTCCTGCCGTTCGAGACGGCCGAACCCTTCATTCCGCGAGCGTCCCCTTTCGCCTGGAGCATCCAGTTCGACTGGATCGTCCCTTCGGGCTGCCGCGCCCGGCGTCGTCGACAAACGCCAAATTATAACACTCGAGGCGGGTGCCCTGGCGCTCCCGTCGATGCCGGAGAAGTGACGGCCTGACGGGGGTTTTCGCCGGCCGGTGCGATCGATTGCGGTACTATAATCCCGGTTCTTTCACCACGATTTCCCACCCAAAAGGATTCCTGATGAGCACGCCGACGGTTCGATTGCACCGCTGGGACGAGATTGCCCTCGAGAAGGTGACCGAGATGATCTCGCGGAAGATCGTGACCGGCGATCGGGAAATGGTGGCGCAGATTTACTTGAAGAAGGGCGCTCTCGTGCCCATGCATTCACACGAGAGCGAGCAGATGACTTACGTGCTGCAGGGCGCAATGAAGTTTCTCGTCGGCGGCGAGGAAATCACGCTACGTGAAGGCGAGGTCCTCCACATTCCCTCGTGGATTGAACATCAGGCGGAGGCGCTCGACGACACGTTCGAGCTCGACGTGTTCAGTCCCATCAGGCAGGATTGGCTCGATCACACCGACGCGTACTTTCACAAGTAGGCCGTCTGAGGCGGCGCGATGACCGCCGGTCAGTGGAGACGGTCGTTCGGGTTGGAACGCCCACCAGAGTAGACGTCGAACTTGCGCCGCAGGCGATTCATCTTCCACTTCAGGTAGCGGTACTTGATTTCAGCCTGCAGGCCGCTGCCGCCCTTCAGATACAAGTAGCCGAAAATCATGCCGACCGAGGTGCGCGGCGTCAGCGACACCTCGACTCGGCTGAAATGTGTTCAGCAGCGCCAGCCCGCCGTAAATCATGACGAAGATCTTGGCCGGTACCCACACGAGCAGCAGCAGAATCGGCCGTTCCGGGTAGTAGATCGCAAACGCCAGGAGCAGGCCGAACAAGGCGCCTGACGCGCCCACGGCCGGCGTGACATACGTCGGAGCCACCGCGGCGAACGGCAGGAGCGAGATGAGGAGGAACGTGAGCCCCCCGCCGATGCCGCTGACTGCGTAGTAGCGGATGAAGAACTGGGTGCCCCAGCGCCGCTCGAGCTCGACGCCGAACATCCAGATGCCGAGCATGTTGAAGAGCAGATGTGCAGCGCGCCGGCATGCAGGAACATGTACGTCGCAAGCTGCCAGATCCAGCCGCGGGTGACGACCAGCCTGGGCGTCAGCCCGAAGTACCCGATCAGCTCCGGCATGAACGTCGTGACGAGGAACGCACCGACGTTCAGGATGATGATCCACTTGACGGCGAACGTAATCGGTCCCGGCCCGAAGGAGTAGCTCATCGAAGAGGAAGGGGCGTAGCGGGACATCGGCAGGCTTCGGGCCTATCGTACCACAGCGGTTTCAGTGGTCTGCTTCGACGACCGCGAGCTCGGCGGCGCGAACAGGCGCCTCCACTTTGGCGTGCGAGGGGAGCGCCAGAGCGCAGGCGGCGGCGGCGATTGGCACGAGCGCCAGCCACGATAACGTCGCCTCGATTCCGACGCGGTCGGCAATCGCGCCCACAAACGGCACGCTGAGTCCGCCTGTGCCCCAGCCGAATCCCATCATGATCGACGACACGGTGGCGGCGCTGACCGGCGCCAGCGCCTGGGCGAACGTGACGTTCACCGGCAGCGTCGACTGCAGAAAGAATCCGCCGCACGCGAGGACGACGACGAAGAGCCAGCCGCTCAGTAGTGGCGCGACGAAGAGGAATGGGGTCGCCATCACCAGTGACAGCGCAATCACGCGCTTGGCGCCAAACTTGTCGGCGGCTGGTCCGCCGATGAATCCGCCGAGTCCGCTGGCGAAAAGATAGATGGCGACATCTGTTCCGGCCTGGCTGACGCTCAGGCCGCGCCGCACGAGCATTGCCGGCAGGAACGTCGCAAACGAGATCGCGGTCAGTGTCCTGAGCACGACGATCACGTAGAGCAGTCCGAGAGGCCGGGCGTAAGGCCGCAACGTTCGGAAGCCGCCGCTGGCCGAAGGGTGAAGCGGCATCGGCGGCACTCGCGTGAGGAAGAACGCGACGACCACCAGCCCCGGAAGCGCGAGGAGTGGTGTCCATGCCAGGCCGAAGTGCTGCGCGAATGGCGCGAACATCAACGGTCCGAGAGAAAAGCCCAATGTGCCGCCGGTGATGTAGACGGACATCGAGAAGCCAGGGCGTGCGCCGCCGAGACGATGCGCCAGCGCCGCCGCCGGAGGATGAAACGCCGCGGCTCCGAGACCGCCGACGATCAGCACGAATGCCAGCATCACCGGTGTCGTCGCAACGCCGATGAAGCTGAGGACCGAGACCGACAGCACCGGACCCGCCATCACCAGCAGGCGCGGACGCCAGCGATCGGCAAGACGTCCGAAACCGATCTGCGCGACCGATGCCGCGAGCTGGAAGCACGCCGTCAGCGTGCCGGCAGCCGCGAGGGACAAGCCGAGCTTCGGGATGAGCAGTGGCAGCAGCGGCGCGTAGATGTTGCCGTAGCCGTCCACCATCACGTGGGCGCTCGCCATCAGCAGGATGGTCGGATGAATGCGGAATCGCGGCACGTCAGCGGCGTCCGAGCCGGCGACGCACCCGGTCGACAGCGTCGTTGAATTCTTCGATCGACAGCGCGTGCGCGGCGCCAGCGAGCACGATGATCCCGGCGGCAATGGCGCCAAAGACCCGCACTGCACGCCAGTACCATTCCTGCGACGGCAGCTGACTCGTCAGCCACATCGAGACGAAGTACGACGCGGCGCCCATGAGCACCGACGCAACGAGGATCTTCAGGAACGAGATCAACACCGCCCGCCCCTCGATACCGTCGAGACGGCGGCTGAGGAGAAAGAGCAGCGTCCCGGCATTGAAGAGCGCAGCGATGGCCGTGCCGAGCGCCAGGCCGCGATAGCCCATCACGCGCACGAGCACGATGTTGAGGGTCAGGTTCAGCAGGATGCTGAGGACGCTGACGATCGCCGGTGTGCGGCTGTCACGAAGCGAATAAAAACTTGGCGAGGCGATCTTCACAGCTGAGTAACCAAGGAGGCCCGGCGAGTAGCACATCAGCGCCGCCGCCGTCGCGACCGTGTCGTGGGCGTTGAACCGACGGTATTCGAACAGCAACTCTATGATCGGTTGCGCCAGCACGATCAGTCCAATCGTGGCTGGTACGTTCAGCATCAGCATCAGGCGCAGGCCGTTCGAGATGGTGCGGCGCATCGCCGAGCGATCCGAGTCCCCTGCGTGCTTCGACAGATCGGGCAGCGACGCCGTTGCGATCGAGACGCCGAAGAGCCCGATCGGCAGATACATCAACCGAAAGGCATACTGCAGCCACGACACCGCGCCCTGCGGCTGCGTCGTCGCGAGCGAGGTGTTGACGAGGACGTTGATCTGGACGGCTGCGAGGCCGAGCGTGCCCGGACCCATCAGGCGAAGAATCTCTCGAACGTCCGGATCGCGAAAGTTCAGCGTCGGCCGATAACGAAATCCCTCGCGCCGCAGCGTTGGCCACTGGATCGCAATCTGCCCGAGTCCGCCGAGGAGCGTGCCGATGGCGATGCCGAAAATCGGCGACAAGCCGAATGCAGGCATCAACGGCGCCAGCCCGACTGCGCACAGGATCGTGACGACGTTGAACATTGCCGGCGACAGGGCGGGCAGGAAGAATCGGTGGAGCGAATTCAGCATCCCCATCATCGCCACGGCAACGGCCACCGTGGTAAGGAAGGGCATCATGATTCTCGTCAGCTCGGTCGTCAGCTCGAGCTTGCCCGGAACAGAGGCGAATCCGGCAGCAGCAGGCGCCTGAGTCGCAAAGCCGAACATCCTCAGGAAGTCGCCGACCATGTCAGCGGACGTGATCGTTCGCGTGATCGGCGCGGCGAAAACAATCCCGAGCACGACGATCACGCCAGTCACCAGAAGCAGCGCGTTGATGACCAGGTTGCCAAGGCGCCAGGCCGCCTCCTTGCCTTTGCCGTTTAGAGTGCGGGTGAAGGTCGGAACGAACGCGGCCGTCATCGCGCCCTCGGCAAAGAGGTCACGGACGAGGTTGGGGATTCGGAATGCGACGTTGAACGCGTCCATGTCCGGCGTGGCCGAGGCGCCGAAC